>NZ_JAGSNF010000009.1 GCF_018139485.1 Phycicoccus avicenniae | reverse complement strand
GCCGCCCCCGGTGCGCCCGGCGCCCACGGCCCCCGGGCCCCCCGCCGCCCCCCCCCCGGGGGGGGGGGGGGCGGGCGCCGTCGGTGCGTGCGGGCGGGTCAGGCCTGCTTGCCGAGCTGGATGTCCAGGGCGAGCTTGATCTTCTCGGAGACGAGGACGCCGCCCTTCTCGAGGTTGGCGTTCCAGGTCAGGCCCCAGTCGGTGCGGTCGATCTCGCCGGTGGCCTCGAAGCCGGCCTTCTCGTTACCCCACGGGTCGGTGCCGACGCCGCCGAACTCCACGTCCAGGGTCACCGGCTTCGTGACGCCCTTGATCGTGAGGTCGCCGGTGAGGGTCTCACCGTCGAAGGAGGTCGAGCGGAAGGTCATCTCCGGGTTGTTCTCGACGTCGAAGAAGTCCGCGCTGCGCAGGTGCGCGTCCCGGTCGGCGCTGCCGGTCGTCACCGAGCCGAGCTGGATGGTGGCCTCGGCGGTCGAGGCGGACAGGTCGTCCGCGACGACGACGGTGCCGGTCACGTCGCCGAACGAGCCGCGGACCTTGCTCACCATCATGTGGCGGGCGGTGAAGCCGACCTCGCTGTGCAAGGGGTCGATGGTCCAGGTGCCGGCGCTCAGGCCGGGGAGGGTGGCGGTGACGGTCATGGGTGGTGCTCCTTCGAGACGGGGTCGGTGCTGCTTTAGTTTACGATTCAACTATGCACCATGTCGATCCATTCCGCACCCCCGACCCCCGCGACGCGCCGGACCCGGCCCGGACCGTCGGCGTGTCGTGGGACCATGGCCCCGTGGCGGAGACGGTGCGGTGGCTCAGCGAGGACGAGCAGTCCTCGTGGCGGGCCTACCTGCGCGCCAGCCGAGAGCTCGACGCCGCCCTCGACCGCGACCTGCACTGCCACGGCATCAGCCTCTCGGAGTACGAGCTCGTGTCGATGCTGTCCGAGGCCGACGGGGGACGGCTGCGGATGTCGGCGGTCGCCGACCTCATCGTCCAGTCCCGCAGCCGGGTCACCCACACCGCCGCGCGGCTCGAGCGGCGGGGCTGGGTCGCCCGTCGGCCCGCTCCCGACGACGGCCGCGGCGTCGTCCTCGAGCTCACCGACGAGGGGCGCGGCGCCCTCGAGCACCTCGCCGTCGCCCACGTCGAGAGCGTGCGCCGGCACTTCGTCGACGTCATGAGCCCCGAGCTGTTCCGGGCGCTCGGCGAGGCGATGCGGGCGGTCGACGAGGCCTACGACGCCGACCCCACGACGCCGGACCCGACGCAGTGCCCGACAATGGACGCGTGACGAACCCCCACGCCGTGCCCTCGGACGCCCCCGCGTCCGCCGCCCTGCTCGACCGTGCCCGCGCCGTCACCCCCGGCGGGGTCAACTCGCCGGTCCGGGCCTTCCGCTCGGTCGGCGGGACCCCGCGTTTCATGACGAGCGCCAGGGGCCCCCACCTCACCGACGTCGACGGGAACGAGTACGTCGACCTCGTCGGCAGCTGGGGCCCGATGATCCTCGGGCACGCCCACCCCGCCGTGCTCGACGCCGTCCACACCGCCGCCGCGCGGGGGACCTCCTTCGGCACGCCCAGCGAGAACGAGGTGCTCCTCGCCGAGGAGATCGTCGCCCGCGTCGACCCCGTCGAACGGGTCCGACTCGTGAGCAGCGGCACCGAGGCGACGATGAGCGCGATCCGGCTCGCCCGCGGCTTCACCGGCCGGTCCCTCGTCGTGAAGTTCGCCGGCCACTACCACGGCCACGTCGACAGCCTCCTCGTCGCCGCCGGGTCCGGCGTCGCCACGCTCGCGCTGCCCGACTCCGCGGGAGTCCCCGCCGACATGGCCTCCGAGACGCTTGTCCTGCCGTACAACGACGTCGCCGCGCTCGAGGCCGTGTTCGCCGAGCGCGGGGACCAGGTCGCGTGCGTCATCACCGAGGCGGCCGCCGGCAACATGGGGGCCGTCCCGCCCGCGCCCGGCTTCACCGAGGCCCTGCGCCGGGTCACCGCCGAGCACGGCGCGCTGCTGGTGTCCGACGAGGTGATGACCGGGTTCCGCTGCAGTCGGGCCGGCTGGTGGGGCTTCGAGGGCGTCGACGCCGCCCCCGACCTCATGACCTTCGGGAAGGTGATGGGCGGCGGCTTCCCCGCCGCGGCCTTCGGCGGGCGCGCGGACGTCATGGCGCTGCTCGCCCCGGACGGGCCGGTCTACCAGGCGGGCACGCTGTCGGGGAACCCCGTCGCGACCGCCGCCGGCCTCGCCACCCTGCAGCACTGCGACGACGCCCTCTACGGGCGGCTCGACGAGGTGTCCCGCACGCTCGCGACCGCCGCCGACGACGCGCTGACCGCCGCCCGGGTGCCGCACCGGGTCCAGCACGTGTCGTCGATGTTCTCGGTGTTCTTCCGCGACGGCGAGGTCACCGACTACGACGCCGCCCGGGACCAGGACACCGCGGCCTTCGGCCGGTTCTTCCACGCCATGCTCGACGCCGGCGTGTACCTGCCGCCGAGCGCGTTCGAGTGCTGGTTCGTCTCGGGGGCCCACGACGACGCGGCCCTCGACCGGGTCGTCTCCGCCCTGCCCGCCGCGGCCCGCGCCGCCGCCGGCTGAGGCCGCCCGGGACCCGGTCGCCCCCGTCCCGGACACCCAGGTGGGTTTGCGACAATCCGAGGCATGACCACACCGCCCGGAGCAGCGGCCGGACCGGAGCAGCCGCGCACCGTCGTCCACCTGCTGCGCCACGGCGAGGTGGAGAACCCCGACCAGATCCTCTACGGACGGCTCGCGGGCTACCACCTGTCCCACCTCGGGCACCGGATGGCCGAGCTGGCCGCCGACTACCTCGCCGACCGCGACGTCGTGCGCGTCGTCTCCAGCCCGCTCGAGCGGGCCCGCGAGACCGCGAGCCCCGTCGCGGCCCGGCACGGGCTGCCGGTCGAGATCGACGACCGGGTCCTCGAGGCCGAGAACCTCTTCGAGGGGCTGCCGGTCGCCGGGGGACGCGGTCTGCTGCGCCAGCCCCGGCTCTGGCCGCGGATGGTCAACCCGTTCCGGCCCTCGTGGGGCGAGCCCTACGGCCAGCTCGTCACCCGCGTCCGGGACGCCGTCGTCGACGCCCGGACGGCGGCGGCGGGGCACGAGGCCGTGATCGTCAGCCACCAGGCGCCGATCTGGATGCTCCGCCTCGCCACGGAGGGACGGGCGCTGATGCACAACCCGGCCCGCCGCGAGTGCTCCCTCGCCAGCCTCACGACCTTCACCTTCGCCGGCGACGAGCTGCTCTCGCTCGCCTACTGCGAGCCGGCGGCCGCGCTGCTGCCGCAGGCCCGCAAGGGGGCGGGGGCGTGAGCGCCCGGCTGTCGCGCCGCACCCTCGTCGGCGCCGTCGGCCTGCTCGCCCTCGGGGCGGCCGGCTGCTCGGAGGACCCCAACTCCGTCGCGGCCCAGGCCAGGGCCGGGGACCAGAAGGGCTACGTCTCCGGCGACGGCGCCGTCGAGCAGATCGCCGTCGCCGACCGCGCCGAGCCGGTGACGATGACCGGTGAGCTCCTCGACGGCACGGCCTGGGACATCGAGCAGACCCGCGGCCGGGTGCTCGTCCTCAACGTGTGGGGCTCCTGGTGCGCCCCGTGCGTGGCCGAGGCCCCCGACCTCCAGGCCGCGTGGGAGCAGGTCCAGGAGAGCGGCGACCCCGTCGACTTCATGGGGATCGACTTCCGCGAGGAGCCCGAGCGGGGCGCCGCCTTCGCCCGCAAGGCGGGCCTGACCTACCCGAGCCTCTCCGACGAGTCCGGGGTCCTCATCCTGCAGCTGCAGGGCAAGGCGCCGACCGTCCCCACCACCCTCGTCCTGGACCGGCAGGGGCGCATCGCCTCGCGCGTCAACGGCCCGGTCGACACCTCGACCCTCACCGGGCTCGTCGAGGACGTCGTGGCCGAGGCGTGAGCGTGCTGACCCTCGTCGCCGCCTCCGGCGAGACCGTGACGAGCGGTGCGCTGCCGCTCGCGGTGGGCGTCGCCGCGCTCGCCGGCCTCGTGTCGTTCGCGAGCCCGTGCGTCCTGCCGCTCGTGCCCGGCTTCCTCGGCTACGTCGGCGGGCTCACCGGCGAGCGTCCCGACGGCCGCGCCCGCACCCTCGTCGGCACACTGCTCTTCGTCGTCGGCTTCACCGCGGTCTTCGTCCTCGGGTCGATCTTCGTCACCGGCGCCGGTCAGGCCCTCGTCGAGCACCGCACCGCCCTCATGCGGGTCGGCGGCGCGGTCGTCGTCGTCATGGGGCTGCTCTTCCTCGGACTCGGGGGCGGGCGCGAGGCGCGCATCCGCTGGCGGCCCCGGGCCGGGCTCGCGGGGGCGCCCCTGCTCGGCGCCGTGTTCGCGCTCGGGTGGGCCCCGTGCACCGGGCCGACGCTCGCCGCGGTGCTCGTCATGGCGACCGCCTCGGCCGACCCGCAGCTGGGCCGCGGCGTCACCCTCGCCGTGGCCTACGGGCTCGGCCTCGGGCTGCCCTTCCTGCTCGCGGCCGCCGGGCTGGACCGGGCCGGGCGGGTGTCGGGCTGGATGCGCCGCCACCAGCGCGGCATCCGCATCGTCGGCGGGGTCATGCTCGTCGTCGTGGGGCTGCTGCTGCTCACCGGGGTCTGGGAGTCCCTCAACCGCTGGCTGCAGATCCACCTCGTGAGCGACTTCGAGGTGCTGCTGTGAGCGCCCCGGGGGACACCCGCGCCCCGGAGGCGACGGACGGTGGCGGCCGGTCGGGCGGGCCGCCGGTGCAGCCGTCCCTCGGGGTGCTCGGCTGGGCCCGGTTCGTGTGGCGACAGCTGACGAGCATGCGGACGGCGCTCTTCCTCCTGCTCCTGCTCGCCGTCGCGGCCATCCCGGGCTCGACGTTCCCGCAGCGCTCCATCGACGCCGCCCGGACGGCCCAGTGGATCTCCGACCACCCGACGGCCGGGCCGATCCTCGACGACCTCGGCTTCTTCGAGGTCTACGCCTCGCCGTGGTTCGCCGCGATCTACCTGCTCCTGTTCGTCTCCCTCATCGGCTGCGTCGTGCCGCGCACCCGGGTCCACTGGCGCCAGGTGCGCTCGGTGCCGCCCCGGGCCCCCCGACGCCTGGAACGGCTGCCCGCCCACCGGGAGGTCGTCGTCGACGGCACTCCCGAGGAGGTCCGCGAGCGGCTTCGCGGGGCCTTGCGCCGCCGCCGCTACCGCGTGCACGCCCACGACGACACCTCGCTGTCGGGGGAGAAGGGGTACCTGAAGGAGACCGGCAACCTCGTCTTCCACGTCGCCCTCGTCGGCGTGCTCGTCGGGGTCGCGTGGGGCCACCTGCTCGGCTGGCGCGGCGACGTCATCGTGCCCGTCGGGTCGACCTTCGCCAACACCCTCTCCCGCTACGACACCTTCAGCCCCGGCCCGTGGGTCGACCCGAACGACCTCGACCCGTACACCCTGCGGCTGGACCGGATGGACGTCGCCTTCGAGACCGAGGACACCGGTCCCGGGCAGTTCGGCCAGCCCCGGGACTTCCGGGCGAGCACGACGTTCACCGACGGGGACGGCACCGAGCGCAGCGAGGAGATCGCGGTCAACCACCCGCTGGAGACCGGGGACGGCACGGTCTTCCTCCTCGGCAACGGCTACGCCCCGCGGGTCACCGTGCGGGACGCCGAGGGCACCGTCATCTACTCCGACGCGACGGCCTTCCTGCCCGAGGACAACTTCTACACCTCGGTCGGCGCCGTCAAGGTGCCCGGCGCGGTGCCCGAGCCGCTGGGCTTCGCCGGCTTCTTCCTCCCGACCGGAGTCATCGACGACGAGCGTGGGCCGCACTCGGTCTTCCCCGACACCCTCGACCCGCAGCTCGCGCTCACGGCGTTCGAGGGCGAGCTCTTCCCCGGGGGCCGGCCCCAGTCGGTCTACACCCTCGACACCGAGGCGATGGAGCCGCTGCCCGGCGACGAGGCCGACCAGCTGCGCATCCTGCTGCGGCCGGGCGAGACCTTCGAGCTGCCCGGCGACCGCGGCTCGATCACCTTCGACGGGGTCGAGCGCTTCGCTGGCCTGTCGATCCGCACCGACCCCGGGAAGACCCTGACGCTCGTCGCGGCGCTCACCTCGCTCACCGGGCTCGTCGCCAGCCTCGTGGTGCGCCGCCGGCGGCTCTTCGTGCGGGTTGGTCCCGCCGACGAGGCAGGTCGTACCGTGGTAGCCGTCGGCGGCCTGGCCAAGGACGACGACGAGGGCATGGACGACGAGCTCGCCGCCGTGCTCACCACCGACGAAGGACCACGATGACCGAGACCACGTTCGCGCAGCTGTCGACCCTGTCCGCGTACTCGGCGATCGGCGTGCTGACGCTCGCGATGATCGCCTACGCCTTCTACCTCGCCCGCCTCGCCCCGGCCCGCGACGAGCGGCGCGAGCAGGAGGCCGCGCGGCGGGCGACGCCCGAGCGCGAGCTCGTGGGTGTCGGTGGTGGAGCGGACCAGGACCACGAGGCCGATCGTGCGGGAGCCGCCGGGCCGACGAGCGAGATGCCCGTCGAGTCCGCCGGCGCCCGCAAGGCCGCCGGCATCGGCTGGACGCTCACCCTCCTCGGCACGGTCCTCGTCGTCGCGGCCGTCGCGCTGCGCGCCGCGGAGGTGCACCGCTGGCCGCTCGGCAACATGTACGAGTTCGCGCTCGTCGGGTCGATGTTCACCCTCCTCGCGTACGTCGGGTGGTCCTTCCGTCGCGACCTGCGCTGGCTCGGGGTCTTCGTCGTCGTCCCCGTCCTCGTCGTCCTCGGGACGGCCGAGACGGTCTGGTACACGGAGGCCTCCCAGCTCATGCCGTCGCTGCAGTCGGTCTGGCTCGCCATCCACGTCACCGTCGCGACCGTGGCGGTCGCGATCTTCACGATCGGCGCCGCGCTCGGCGGTCTCTACCTCGTCCAGGACCGGATCGAGGCACGCGGCGGCACCCGGTCGTTCATGGCGCGCCTGCCGAGCGCCCGGGCGCTGGAGCGGCTGTCGTACATGACGCACGTCGTCGCCTTCCCGCTGTGGACCTTCACCGTCATCGTCGGGGCGATCTGGGCGCGCCAGGCGTGGGGTGCCTACTGGAACTGGGACCCCAAGGAGGTCTGGAGCTTCGTCATCTGGGTCGTCTACGCCGCCTACCTGCACGCCCGTGCGACGACCGGGTGGAAGCGCCAGAACGCGACGTGGATCGCCCTCGCGGGCTTCGTCTGCGTCGTGCTGAACTTCGCCGTCGTCAACGTGTACTTCGTCGGCCAGCACTCCTACTCCGGGCTGTGAGGGGTCCCGCCCGATGAACGCCTTCCTGCGCTACACCGTGCTGCGCGCCCTCGTCTTCCTCGGGTGCCTCCTCCTGCTGTGGCTCCTCGGCCTGCGCGGGGAGGAGAACCTGCTGCTGCTCGTCGTCGGCGCGGCCCTGCTGTCGATGGTCGTCTCCTTCGTCGCGCTCCAGCGCTTCCGCCGCGACTACTCCGAGCAGGTCGCCGGGGCCGTCGAGCGCCGCACCGCCGCCAAGCGGGCGCGCGGTGGTGACCGGCGCAGCGACGAGGAGGCCGAGGACGAGGAGTCCGACCGCTCCCGGCAGCACGAGACCGACCCGGCGGACGACGACTTCCGCTGAGCGCCGCGCTGCCGGGGGTCGTCAGGCGGTGAGGCGTCCGACGGCCACGCCGACGAGGACGAGGACCGCGAAGGCCACCTCGTAGGCCCCCGTACGGACCAGGACGGGGACGAGCCCCGCGCCCGTCGTCCCCCTCCGCACGAGCGAGACGGCGGGCCGCGCGACGGCCACCGACCCCGCCGCGAGCGCCGCCCAGGGCTCCCACGCCGCCATCGCGAGGGCCAGGACGACCGGTGCGAGGACGAGACCGACGTAGAACCACCGGGTCCGGGCGGCGCCCAGCCGGACCGCGAGGGTCCGCTTGCCGTGCTCGGTGTCGGTCGGGATGTCCCGCAGGTTGTTCGCGACGAGGATGGCGCTCGCAACGGCCCCGACGGCGACGGCACCGAGGACCCCGAAGACGCTCACCGCCCCGGCCTGGGTGTACTCGGTGCCGAGCGTGGCCATCAGCCCGAAGAAGAGGAAGACGTAGACCTCGCCGAGCCCGCGGTAGCCGTAGGGGTTGCTGCCGCCGGTGTAGCGCCACGCGGCGAGGACGGCCAGCGCCCCGAGTGGCAGCATGACCCAGGCCTGGGAGAGCGCGACGAGGGCCAGCCCGAGGACGGCCGCCGCCCCGAAGGACAGGAAGGCCGCCGCCTTGACGTTGCGCGGGTCGGCGATCCGCTGGCCGACGAGACGCACGGGCCCGGCGCGCACCTCGTCGGTGCCGCGGATGCCGTCGGAGTAGTCGTTGGCGTAGTTGACGCCGACCTGGAGGGCGAGGGCGACGAGCAGCGCGAGCAGACCCAGGGCGAGGTCGGACTCCCCGACCCGCAGGGCGGCGGCGGTGCCGACGACGACGGGCGCGACGGCGGCGGGGAGGGTCCGCGGGCGCGCGCCGGCGACCCACTGGGCGATCGTGGCCATCGGGCTCAGATGCCCCGGAGGAAGTCGGGGTCGTCGTCCGGACCGCGAGGAGGGCGGCGGCCGGGAGGGCCGGGGCGCGGCCGCTCCTCGGCCCTGAAGGGCCCGATCCCGCCACCGGGACGGCCGCTGAGGAACCAGGCGAGGGCCCCCACGAAGGGGACGAGGACGACGAGGGCCCACAGACGCCTGCTCAGGGTGCGCACGTGCCGTGGGTCGGTCTGCCGGATGTCGAAGAGGCAGTAGACCGTCAGCGCGAACGCGAGCACGACGGGGAGGAAACGCACCCCCTCAGTCTAGGTCCTCGAACATCCTGCTCAGCGCACGGCGGTCGGGCTTGCCCGGGCCTCGCAGCGGCACCTGCGGGACGACGAGCACGCGGCGGGGCAGGGCGTGGTCGGGCACGGCGCCACGCAGCGCCGCCCGGACGTCCTCGATGCCCGGACGGGGTGCCCTGTCCCGCACGACGAGGGCCGCGCTCACGGCCTGGCCCCACTCCGGGTCGGGCGTCCCGACGACGACGGCCTCGCGGACGCCGAGGACGCGCGCGAGCAACGCCTCCTCGACCGGTCGGGGGGCGACCTTGAGGCCGCCGGTGACGACGACGTCGTCGAGGCGGCCGTCGACGTGCAGCCGGCCGTCCTCGTCCCGGTGCCCCGCGTCGTCGGTGCGGAACCAGCGGGCGCCGTCGCGGTCGACGGTGAAGGCGGCGTGGGTGAGGTCGGGGCGGCCGAGGTAGCCGTCGGCGACGGTCGCGCCACCCAGCCGGACGCGACCGTCCTCCTCGAGTGCGACGGTCGTCCCGGAGAGCGGGCGCCCGTCGTACACGCAGCCGCCCGCGGTCTCGCTCGACCCGTACGTCGCGTGCAGCGCGACCCCGGCGGCCTCGGCCCGGGCGCGCAGGGTCGGCGGCAGGGCGGCGCCGCCGACGAGGACCGCGGCGAAGGAACGCAGGGCGTCCGCGCCGACCGGGTCGTCGAGCAGCCTGCCGACCTGCGTCGGCACGAGGGCGGTGTAGCGGCGGGCCCGCGGGTCCAGCCGGGCGACGGCCGCGGCGAACGGTGCGGGGCCGAACGGGACGGTCATGTCGGCGACGACGGGATCGGTCCCGACGTGCAGGGCGCGCAGCAGCACCTGGATGCCCGCGACGTGGGTCGCGGGCATCGCGAGGAGCCACTGGCCGGGCCCGCCGAGGCGCTCGTGGGTGGCGTGGGCGCTCGCGGCCAGGGCCGGAGCGCGCAGCATCGCGAGCTTCGGGGTGCCCGTCGAGCCGGAGGTCCCGACGACGAGGGCGAGGTCGTCCGGCAGCGCCCCGGGGGCGTGCCGCGGCAGGGTTGGCTCGGAGGCTCCCGCCGGGTGGGGCGCGACGGGCGCGCCGCCGTCGAGCGCACGGCGCAGCCGGGGCAGCAGCGCCGCCAGGTCGGGGACGGGCGGCACCGGGAGCAGGTCGACCTCGGGCATGGCCGTCACTCTAGGCACGTGGGTACCGGCGGCGTCGCCGTCGTCCCCAGGGAGCGCGCCCCTCCGCGGTCGGCCACGGTCCGCGCCGGGGCTCAGCCGGTGTTGCGCAGGCCGGCGGCGACCCCGTTGATCGTGAGCAGCAGCGCCCGCTGGAGGTCGCTGTCCTCGGGGGCGCCGTCCGGCAGTGCGCGGGCCCGGGCGAGCAGCGAGGTTTGCAGGGCGTGCAGCGGCTGGAGGTAGTCGTCGCGGATCTGCAGCGTGCGGCGCAGGATCGGCGCCGACTCCAGCAGCTCGGACTGGCCGGTGACGGCGAGCACCTGCTCGACCGTGCGCGCGTGCTCCTCGCGGATGAGCTCGAAGAGGTGGGCCGCCTCGTCGGGGACGAGGTCGCGCACGTACCGCGCCGCGATGTCGAGGTCGGTCTTGGTGAGCGTCATCTGGACGTTGGACAGGAACGTCCGGAAGAACGGCCAGGAGCCGTACATCTCTGTGAGCCGGTCGCCGTGCCCCGCCTCCCGGGCGGCGGCGAGGCCGGAGCCGACGCCGAACCAGCCGGGCAGGATGATCCGCGACTGGGTCCACCCGAAGACCCACGGGATGGCCCGCAGGTCCGACAGGTCGCCGTCGCCGCCGGGCCGCTTCGAGGGCCGGGACCCGATGTTCATCTTCCCCAGCTCCTCGACCGGCGTCGCCGTGACGAAGAACCGGAAGAGCGACTCGTCCCGCACGAGCGTGCGGTACGCGGTCTTGCCGGCCTCGGAGACGACGTCCATCGTCGCGTCCCAGCCGTCGAGGACCTCCTTCGGCAGCTGCTGGCTGCGGTGCAGCACCGACCCCTCGAGGACCGCGGCGAGGGCGGTCTCGAGGTTCCACCGGCCGAGGCCCGGGAGGGTGTACTTGTCCGAGATGACCTCGCCCTGCTCGGTGATCTTGATCGGGCCGTCGAGGCTGCCGTTCGGCTGGGCCATGATGGCCTCGCCCGTCGGGCCGCCGCCGCGGCCCACGGAGCCGCCGCGGCCGTGGAAGAGGCGCAGGACGACCCCGTGCGCGCGGGCGATGTCGCGCAGGCCGCGCTGGGCCCGGTGGATCTGCCACTGCGAGGCCGCGATGCCCGCGTCCTTGGAGGAGTCGGAGTAGCCGAGCATGATCTCCTGCACGTCGCCCCGGGCGGCGACGATCCGCCGGTACGCGGGGTCGGCGAGCATGGCCTCCAGGAGCGGTCCGGCCTGCTCGAGCTCGGCGACGGTCTCGAAGAGCGGGGCGAACCCGATCCGCGCGGTCGCCGGCTCGCTCTCGCTCCCGGCGTCGACCAGCCCCGCCTCCCGGGCGAGGACGGCGACGGCGAAGATGTCGTCGACGTCGTGGGTCATCGACACGATGTAGGTCTCGACGACGTCCGGGCCGAACCGGTCGAGCGCCTCGCGGATCGAGCCCATGAGGTCGAGGGAGGCGACGGCCTGCTCGGGCAGGTCCGGGCGGCTGCTGCCGAGGAGGGGACGGCGGCTCGCGAGCTCGCGGGAGAGCAGCGCGGTGCGCGCGGGGCGGTCGAGGTCGCCGTACGGGGTGTCGAGCTCGCCGAGCCGGTCGAAGAGCGCCTCGAGGGCGGCGTGGTGCTTCTCGCTGTGCTCCCGGACGTCGAGCGTGGCGAGGCCGAAGCCGACCGTCGTCGCGGTGCGCACGAGGCGCAGGATGCCGCCGTCGCCGGTGAGGTCGTCGCCGCCCGCGAGCATCGAGTCCCGCACGAGGGCGAGGTCGGCGAGCAGCTCGTCGATGCCCGCGTAGTCCCGGCCGGGCTCGTGCGGCGAGCCGTGGGTGAGCCGGTCCCGGGTGCGCTGGAGCCGGACCCGCACGAAGGTCAGCTTGAGCCGGTAGGGCTCCTCGGCGTTGAGCCGGCGGATCGTCCCGTACGTGATGGGCAGGGCCTGCGCGTCACGGTCCAGGCTCTCGCGCAGCGCGTCGGTGATCGCGACGACCCGCGTCGAGGGGCCCATCTCGACGAGCAGCTCGTCGACCGCGTCGACGAGCGTCCGGAGGCCGACGTCGTGCTGGAGCGCGAGGACGTCGAGGGTGACCTCGGGGGTGACGAACGGGTTGCCGTCCCGGTCACCGCCCGCCCAGCTGCCGAAGCGCAGCGGCCGGGCGCTCGCCGGGAGCTGCGCGCCGACCGCCCCGAGGGTGCGGTCGAGCTCCTCGAGGAGGTCGGGGACGACCGACCGGGCGAGGGTGCGCAGGTAGTAGATGGCCGTGCGTGCCTCGTCCTTCGGCTCCGGGCGCACGACGCGCAGCTCGTCGGTCTGCCAGAGCAGGTCGACGAGCTCGGCCAGCCGCCGCTCGAGGCGCGGGGTGTCGGCGGGGGAGCGGAGGGGGTCGGACAGGGCGGCGACGGTGTCGGCGGTCTTGCGCAGCAGCTCGAGGACCGAGCGGCGGCTCGCCTCGGTCGGGTGGGCGGTGAAGACCGGCCGGTACTCGACCCGGGCGAGGACGTCGGACAGCAGATCGGGGTCGAGGACGCCGCCCTCGAGCGCGGCGCCGATCCGACCGGCGGTCTGGGCGAGCGGACCCTCGTCGCCGGACGCGAGCTCACGCCAGCGGTGCAGCTGCTCGGTGATGTTGACGAGCTGGAAGTACGCGGTGAACGCGCGGGCGAGGCGGACCGCCGTCGCGTCGTCGACCGTCGCGAGGAGGTCGTGCAGCTCCTCGTCGCGGTCCTCGCGCGAGAGCAGGCGCACCCGCTCGACGAGGTCGAGGAGGTCCTGGCCCTCGTGCCGGACCACCGACTCGCCGAGCAGGCGCCCGAGCAGGCGCACCGAGGCCCGCAGCGCCGCGTGGTGGGCGTCGCTGGACACCCCCTGCGCGTACTGCGCGACGTCCGGGACCCGGCGGTCGGCGGCGATCAGCTGCTCGGTGCTCGCATCCGTCATGCGTCCCATCTTGGGGGAGGCCGGTGTGGCGCGCGTCACGGCGTCCGAACGGCGGGCGGTCAGGGCCCGAAGGACCAGGCGCTCGTCCGTTCGGTCCGGACGGTCCCCGTCCGTTCGGGCGCAACGGAGTCGGTGACCTGACGGCCGACGAGCGCGGACCGACAGGGTGGGCGAGGACAGGCCGTCCCGGCCGTCCCAACCGACGAGGGAACCCTTCACATGCGACCGTCCCCGGTCACGCTCGACGACACCCCGGCCGACCAGCCGACATCCGAACAGGGCCACGCAGAGGCGACGGCGAGCGCCTCCCCGGACGCGCCACCCGACGCGTCGACGCCTTCGCCGGGCCGTCGCCGCCGTCGCCAGTGGGGCGCCGAACGTCCCCGCCCGCCGCTGCCGATCATCGACGAGCCGGCGAGCCACACCCGGACCTGGACCGGCGGGTTCGCGATCGTCGCGACCGTCGTGCTGTGGCTGGGCTACCTCGGCTGGGCCATCGTGTCCCGGTTCATCGACGACGGGCTCGGGAGCAGCGTGTTCCTGCGGCACACCGTCGCGTACGTCGTCGTCATGACCTTCCTCACCTTCTCGGCCTGCATGTACCTGCTGGCCCGCCAGGGGGCGCTCTACCGGTCCCGGCAGCACGCCCGGGCCCCTCGTGCCGAGATCGACGCCTTCATGGCCGACGCCCGGCCCGGCCTCACCGTCCTCGTCCCGTCCTACTGCGAGGACCCCGCCGTCGTCCGCGCGACCCTGCTGTCGGTCGCGCTCCAGGAGTACCCCGGGGCCCGCACCGTGCTGCTCCTCGACGACCCACCGAACCCGTCGGACCCCACCGCCGCGGAGGGCCTCGCCGGCTGCCGGGCGCTGCCGGAGGAGATCCACGCGCTGCTCTCCGGTCCGCACGCCCGCTTCCGGGCCTCGCTGGACCGGTACGAGGAGGCCGCCCGACGCGGCGGGGCGGGCACGAGCGACGAGGTCCGCGCCCTCGCCCTGGACTTCGTCCACGCGGGCGAGTGGCTCCGGGAGCAGGCGGCCGCCCACCCCCGGACCTCCAACGCCGACGACTTCCTCGCCGACGAGGTGTTCGGCGCGCTCGCGGGTGACTTCGAGGTGACGGCCCGCGCGCTGTTCGCCGCGCTCGACGAGCGGGCCGAGCTGCCGGGAGAACGCCTCGCCCAGCTGTGCCGCCGCCTCGTGTGGACCTTCGAGTGCGACGTCACGACCTTCGAGCGCAAGCAGTACGCCCACCTGCCGCACGACGCGAACAAGGCGATGAACCTCAACGCCTACCTGGGGCTCATGGGGCGCCGGCTGCGGCGCATCGACACCCAGGTCGGTGTCGTCCTGCGCGACACCGACGACGCGGACGCGTGGGAGGTCCCGGACAGCGACTACGTCCTGACCCTCGACGCGGACAGCGTGCTGCTGCGCGAGTACTGCCTCCGCCTGGTCCACCAGCTCGAGCTCCCCGGCAACGAGCGGATCGCCGTGATCCAGACCCCCTACTCCGCCTTCCGGGGAGCCCCGACCCGCCTGGAGCGTATCGCGGGGGCGACGACGGACATCCAGCACATCGTCCACCAGGGCCTCACGTACTTCGGCGCCACCTTCTGGGTCGGGGCGAACGCGGTCATCCGGAAGGTGGCCCTCGACGACATCGTCGAGGTCTCCTACGTCGGCGGCCAGGAGGTGCGCCGCTACGTCCAGGACCGCACCGTGATCGAGGACACCGAGTCCAGCATCGACCTCCTCGCCGCGGGGTGGACCCTGCACAACCACCCGGAGCGGCTCAGCTACAGCGCGACGCCCACCGACTTCGGCTCCCTCGCGGTCCAGCGGGCGCGGTGGGCCAACGGCGGCCTGCTCATCGCCCCGAAGTTCTGGAGGTTCCTGCGACGGTCCCGCAAGGAGGGGCGCCGCGTCCCGTGGACGCACGCCGCCCTGAGGTTCAACTACATGGCCTCGATCTCCTGGGCGAGCGTCGGGCTCGTCTTCCTCCTCGTCTTCCCGTTCGACGACAGCCTGCTCAGCCCGCTGCTGCTCGCCGCCGCCGTCCCGTACTTCGTCGCGATGTCCTCCGACCTGCACCGCCTCGGGTACAAGCGGAGTGACGTCTTCCGGGTCTACGCGTTCAACCTCGTGCTGCTCGCGGTCAACCTCGCGGGGACGCTGAAGTCGCTCCAGCAGGCCGCGGCGAAGACGAAGATCGCCTTCGCCCGCACGCCGAAGGTCAAGGACCGCACGGCCGCCCCCGCCCTGTTCGTCCTCGCGGCCTACCTCATCGCCGTCTACGCCTTCGTCATCCTCGCGAACGACCTGCGCACGGGGAACTGGACGAACGCGGCGTTCGCCGCCGTCAACGGCGTCCTCACGACGTACGCGATCGTCGCCTTCATCGGGGTGCGCAACTCCGTCGTCGACGTCGTGCTCGGGTTCGTGCACTGGGTGCGGGTGCCGGCGGAGCCGTCCCGCCGCGAGCGCCGCAGGGCCGCCGCCGAGGCCCCCACCGTGGCGGACTGGACCTCCGTCCTCTATATCGGCCCCGACGCGCCCGCCACGCGGACGCGGACGACGGTCGCGACGACCCAGGCCCCGCCGCCGCGGCGGGGCGACACCCGGGCCCGGCAGCGCGTCTGATGGCCCGTCACCCCCGCATCCCCAGGAGCACCCGTTGAGCACCGCCGCCACCGCACCCACCCCGCCCCGCATGCGGGTCTCACCCCTGCGGGTGGCCGTCGTGGTCCTGTGCACCGTGGCCGTCGCCTGGTTCGGCTCCCGCGCCGTGTCCTCGGCCGTCACGCCCCCGCCGACCCCCGGCCCGTCCGCCTTCTCGGGCTACGTCGACGTCACCGCGACCCCGGCCTACCCGTTCGAGACCCCGCGCGGCCCGGCGCAGTCCGACGTCACCCTCGCGTTCGTCGTCTCCGGTCCGGAGGGCGAGTGCACGCCGATGTGGGGCGGCGCCTACACCCTCGACGCCGCCTCGGCCGACCTCGACCTCGACCGGCGCATCTCGCAGCTCCGGCTCGTCGGCGGGCAGGTGCGCGTCTCCTTCGGGGGCCAGGCCGGTACCGAGCTCGCGTCGACGTGCACCGACACCGGCGACCTGGCCCGCGCCTACTGGGACGTGGTCGACCGGTACGAGCCCACGGTCATCGACCTCGACCTCGAGGGGACCTCGCAGGGTGACGCCGCGGCGGCGGCCCGCCGGGTCACCGCGATCCGGGAGGTCCAGGAGCGGGCCGAGCGGGCCGACCGGCCGCTCTCGGTCTGGCTGACCTTGCCGGTGGCCCCGACGGGTCTCACCGCCGAGGGGGAGGCCGTCCTCGACGGCATGCTCGCCGGCGGGGTCGAGGTCGCCGGGGTCAACGGCATGACGATGGACTTCAACGCCGGGCCGCCGACCCCGACGATGGGTGCGGTCGTCCTCGACGCCGCGACCGCCCTCCACACCCAGGTGGCGTCCGCGTGGGCCCGCGCCGGGCAGCCGCTCGAGGACGACGAGGCGTGGGAGCGGATTGGCATCACCCCGATGATCGGGCAGAACGACGTCGTCGCCGAGCGCTTCACGCTCGACGACGCGGTCGCGGTCAACGAGTTCGCCCGGACGCACGGTGTCGGCCTCGTCTCGATGTGGTCGCTCAACCGCGACAGCACGTGCGCGCCGCCGCTGCCCGCCGTCCTGCCCGTCGTGCAGACCTCGTGCAGCGGTGTCGAGCAGGGGGAGCAGCGCTTCGCCGACCTCCTCGCCGAGAAGCTGGGCTCCGGTCGGGTCGTCGCGACGACCGGGTCCCCGACCCCGTCCCCGAGCGCCTCCCGCCCGACGGGGGCCGGCGGTCCCGGCGGTGTCGTCGACGACCCCGAGACCAGCCCGTTCCCGATCTGGGACCCGCTGGGCCGGTACCCGGGTGGCACGAAGATCGTGTGGCAGCGCCAGGTGTACGTCGCGAAGTACTGGACGACGGGGGTCGCGCCGGACGCGTCGGTGGCCCGGCCGGCGGACTCGCCGTGGACCCTCGTCGGGCCGGTCCTCCCGGGTGACACCCCCGCACCGCTGCCGACCGTGCCCGACGGCACCTACCCGGAGTGGGACGCCGAGCGGGCCTACACGGCGGGCATGCGCGTGGTCCTCGACGGGGTCCCGTACGAGGCCAAGTGGTGGTCGCAGGGCCAGGTCCCCGGCGAGAACGTCGTCGGCGGGTCGCCCTGGCTGCTCGTCGTCCCCGGCTCGTGACCCGTGGTGCGGGCGCCCTGCGCGGGCGCCCGCACCGGCCTCAGAAGTACCAGGGGAAGGGCGACCAGTCCGGCTCGCGCTTCTCGAGGAACTGGTCGCGCCCCTCGACCGCCTCGTCGGTCATGTACGCGAGCCGGGTCGCCTCGCCGGCGAAGACCTGCTGGCCCATGAGCCCGTCGTCGACGAGGTTGAAGGCGAACTTGAGCATCCGCTGCGCCTGGGGGCTCTTGCCCATGACCTCGCGGGCGACGGCGAGCGCCTCGGCCTCGAGCTCGGCGTGGTCGGCGACGAGGTTCACCGCGCCCATCTCGCGCATCTCCTCGGCGGAGTACGCCCGGCCGAGGAAGAAGATCTCCCGGGCCCGCTTCTGGCCGACCATCCGGGCGAGGTAGGCCGAGCCGTAGCCGGCGTCGAACGAGCCGACGTCGGCGTCGGTCTGCTTGAACCGGGCGTGCTCGCGACTGGCGATCGTCAGGTCGCACACGACGTGGAGGCTGTGCCCGCCGCCGGCGGCCCAGCCGTCCACGACGGCGACGACGACCTTCGGCATCGTGCGGATGAGCCGCTGCACCTCGAGGATGTGCAGCCGGCCGCCCTCGGCCTTGACCCGCCGCTCGTCGACGGTGTCGGCGGTCACGCCCTCGGCGTACTGGTAGCCCGAGCGGCCGCGGATGCGCTGGTCGCCGCCGGAGCAGAACGACCACGTCCCGGCGGACCCGGTGCCCTGGGGCCCCGGCCCGTTGCCGGTGAGCAGGACGACGCCGACGTCCGGGGTGCGGCGGGCGTGGTCGAGGACCCGGTACAGCTCGTCGACGGTGTGCGGCCGGAACGCGTTGAGCACCTCGGGCCGGTCGAACGCGACCCGGACGCAGCCGACGTCGACCGCCCGGTGGTACGTGAGGTCGGTGAGGTCCTCGAACCCGGGGACCACCTCCCACGCGCTGGGGTCGAAGGTCTCGCTGACTCCGTCGATGGCGCTCACGCGGTCAGGCTAGCGAGCACCTACCGTGGGCCCCGTGACCGTCCCCGCCCCCGACGCGCTGCTCGCCGCCGCGCACGTCGTCTCGGTGCCGATGCGGGTGCGCTTCCGCGGGGTCATCCACCGGGAGGCCCTCCTCCTCGACGGTCCCGCCGGCTGGGGCGAGTTCTCGCCCTTCCTCGAGTACGGCCCGGACCAGGCGTCGCGCTGGCTCGCCGCCGCCGTCGAGGCCGCGTGGGAGGGATGGCCGGCGCCGGTCCGGCACCACGTCCCCGTCAACGCGACGGTGCCGGCCGTCGACGCCGACGCCGTCCCGGGCGTGCTCGCCCGCTTCCCGGGGTGCACGACCGCGAAGGTCAAGGTCGCCGAGCCGGGCCAGGCCCTCGCCGACGACCTCGCCCGGGTCGCGGCCGTCCGCGACCTCCTCGGCCGCTCCGGGCGGGTGCGGGTCGACGCCAACGGCGGCTGGTCGGTGGAGCAGGCCGCCGACGCCCTCGCCGCGCTCGCCGTCCACGACCTCGAGTACGCCGAGCAGCCGTGCGCCGGCGTCGAGGAGCTGCGCGACCTCCGGCTCCTCCTCGCCCGACGGGGCGTGGAGGTCCTCGTCGCCGCCGACGAGTCGATCCGCAAGGCCGAGGACCCCCTGCGCGTGCGCGACCTCGGGGCGGCCGACGTCGTCGTCGTCAAGGTCGCCCCGCTCGGCGGGGTGCGCCGGGCCCTCGAGGTCGTCGACGCGTGCGGCCTGCCCGCCGTCGTCTCGTCCGCCCTCGACACGAGCGTGGGCACCGCCGCGGGGGTAGCGCTCGCGGCCGCCCTGCCGGCGCTCGACCACGCCTGCGGCCTCGGGACGGTCGCCCTGCTCGAGGGCGACGTCGCCGACCCGTCCCTCCTGCCGAACGAGGGGGCGCTGCCCGTCGGGATGGTCGCCGCCGACCGGGCCCTCCTGGACCGCTGGGCCGCACCGCCCGACCGGGCCGCCTGGTGGCAGGATCGACTCCTCGCCTGCCACGGCCGGCTCACCGCTGGAGGACCCCGATGACCGCACTGCCGCTCGACCTCGACACCCGCTCGGTCGACGTCCCAGAGCGGACGGCCCGCTCCCTGCGCCTGTTCAACCTCGTCATGGGCGCCGTCCACCTCCTCTCCGGCGGGGCGATGGTCGTGCTGAGCAGCGACTTCACCCTCCCGGTGTCGTCGTTCGCGCTCATGGGTCCTCCGGGGACCCCGCTCGAGCAGGGCGTCGTCCAGGGGGTGCTCGACGTGCCGCTCGCGTGGGCGACCGCCTCGTTCCTCCTGCTGTCGGCGTTCTTCCACGCGCTCATCGCCTCGCCGTGGGGCTTCCGCCGGTACGTCCACGAGCTCGAGCGCGGCCGCAACCGGTTCCGGTGGGTCGAGTACGCCCTGTCCTCGACGCTCATGATCGTCCTCATCGCGCTCGTCACCGGCATCACCGACCTCGCCGCCCTCGTCGGGCTCGGCGTGGCGAACATCGCGATGATCCTCTTCGGCTGGCTCATGGAGATGTCGAACAACGGCCTGATGCACGGGAGGGACGCGCGACCGGTCCGTGGTGGACGTGCGTGGTGGACGCCCTTCTGGTTCGGGTGCGTCGCCGGCATCGGGCCGTGGCTCGCGATCGCGCTGTACCTCTGGGTGACGATCGGGGTCAATGGCGGTGAGGGCCCCCCGGGCTTCGTGTGGGGGATCATCGTCAGCCTCTTCGTCCTGTTCAACACCTTCGCCGTGAACCAGTGGCTGCAGTACCGGCGGGTGGGGAGGTGGCGGGACTACCTCTTCGGCGAGCGGCAGTACGTCGTCCTCAGCCTCGTCGCGAAGTCCGTCCTCGCCTGGCAGATCTTCGCCAACACCCTGATCCCCTCCTGATTCCGGGCGCCGGATGGACCGACCGCGCCTCCAGCCGATGACCCGGGCCCGGCTCGCCGGGCTCGGCGCGGAGGGTGAGGCGTGGACGGCGGCCCTGCCCGGCGTCCTGGACCGGCTCGCCGCACGGTGGGGTCTGGAGTGGGGACGCAGCCTTCCCGGCGGGTCGGCGTCCTACGTCGTCGCGGCCCGTCGGCGAGGCGAGGACGTCGTCGTCAAGGTCCCGACCCCGGACCTGCCGGAGGAGACCCGCACGGGGGAGGCCCGGGTGCTGCGGGCCGCCGGGGGACGGGGCTACGCGCTCCTGCACGACGCCGACGAGGCGTCGGGGGCGCTGCTCATGGAACGGCTCGGGACCTCGCTGGACCGCGGCGCGCGGGCGCCGCTCGACCAGGCGCTCGCGCTCGCCGACGTCCTCGCGCAGGCGTGGACGGTGGAGGATCCCGGCGCCCCGGACCTCGACAAGGCGGCCTCGCTGCACGACCTCGTCCGGGACCTCGACGCCCGGCACCCCGGCGCCGCCGACCCTGCTGCCGTCCGCCGGGCACTCGAGTGCGCCGAGCGGCGCAGCGGTGAGCACGCCACGGTGGGCCACGTCCTGTGCCACGGGGACCCCCATCCGTCGAACACCCTCCGGGTCCTCGCCGAGCGGGACGGGGCCCCCACCGGGTGGGCCCTCGTCGACCCGGACGGCTTCCGCGAGGACCCCGCCTACGACCTCGGTGTCGTGCTGCGCGACTTCTCCTCGCACCTGCGCGGCCCGGACGCGGCGTCGGTGCTGCGCGGCTGGTGCGAGGACGTCGCAGCACGCGCGGGCGTCGACCCGGAGCGGGTCCGGGAGTGGGCCTTCCTCGAGCGGGTCTCGACCGGGCTCTACGTCACGTCCTTCG
Source organism: Phycicoccus avicenniae (assembly GCF_018139485.1). Taxonomy (GTDB): domain Bacteria; phylum Actinomycetota; class Actinomycetes; order Actinomycetales; family Dermatophilaceae; genus Phycicoccus; species Phycicoccus avicenniae. The sequence continues at coordinate 204,172 of NZ_JAGSNF010000009.1, read as the reverse complement.
GCGCGCCCGCGGTGGGCCGGCCGTTCCTCGACAGCGCCGCGCACCTGGCCCGGCTCGGGGGCTGAGCCGGGCCGTCAGCCCTCGAGCGGGAGACCGAGGAGCGCGTTCTCGACGACCTCCGCGAGCGCCGGGTGGATCCAGTACTGCCCGCGCGCGACCTCCAGGGCGGTCTGGCCCAGGCTCGCGGCCTGGACGAGCGGCTGGATGACGCTCGAGGCCTGGGTCCCGAGCATGTGCGCCGCGAGGATCTCGCCCCGCGGTGACGCGTGGACGACGAGGACGCCGTGCCGGTCCTCGAGCGCCCAGCCGTACGCGACGTCCCCCACCTCCTGCGCCTTCGTGACGTACGGGGTGCCGGCGGTGTCGAGCTCGGCCGCCGTCGGACCGAAGGCCGCGACCTGGGGGTGGCCGAAGACGGCGTGCGGGACCGGGCCGAGGGTGTTCTCCCGGGGCGGGCCGTCGACCCGACCGAGGTCCACGGCGAGGTTGTGGGCGACGACCCGGGCGTCGTGGTTCGCGACGTGCTTCAGCTGCCACGGCGAGGAGACGTCGCCGAGCGCCCACACCCCGGGCACGGACGTGCGCTGCTGGGCGTCGACGACGACCCGGCCGTCGACGTGGAGGGCGAGCCCGCCGTCGACGGCGTCCAGGAGGTCGGTGTTCGGGCGGCGGCCCACGGCGAGCAGGACCGTCTCGGCCTCGAGCGTGCTCTCGCCCTCCGGGCCGGAGAGGGTGAGCCGCCACACCCCGTCGACCCGCTCGGCCGCGGTGACCGTCGTGCGCAGGCGGACGTCGTAGCGGGCGGTCGTGACCTCGGTGAAGCGGCGCGAGACCTCCTCCTCCTCGGCCATGAGGAGACGCTCGGAGCGCTGCACCTGGACGACGTCGACGCCGAGGCCGTCGAAGACGTGCGCCATCTCGCAGGCGACGAAGCCGCCGCCGACGACCGCCATCCGCGGCGGCAGGGCGTCCATCCGCATCACGGTGTCGGAGGTGTGCACCCCGCGGTCCGGGTCGGCGCCGGTGAGGCCGTCGACGGTGAGGCCGACGGCGCGGCTCCCGGCGGCCACGACGACACGGTCGGCGGTGACCTCCTCACCGGTGTCGAGCACGAGCCGACGATCGCCGACGAACCGGGCCCGGGTGCGGTAGAGGGTGACGTGCTCCTGGCCGCGGCGGTACCCCTCGCCGCCGGCGGAGATCGGGTCGATGCGCCCGAAGATGCGGTCACGGACGGCGGGCCAGTCGACGGTCGGGTCGGTGAAGGTGACGCCGAGCCGGCGCGCGTCGTCGGCGTCGACGACGCGGTCCGCGGGCAGCACGAACATCTTCGTCGGTATGCAGCCGACGTTGAGGCAGGTGCCCCCGAACACGCCCTTCTCGACGATGGCGACGTCGAGCCCCTCGAGCTCGGGGGTGAGCAGGCTGTTCCCCGAGCCGCTGCCGATGATGACGAGGTCGTGGTGGGGCATGGCGCCAGCCTAGGTGGGGCCGTCCGTCCACAGCCGTCCGGTCGGGCGGGAAGGCGTCCACAGACCACGTCGTCGGGGTGGTCCGCGGCGCGGGGTCGCGGTGGGGTGGGGGTCGGGAGCCGGGGACCACCGGCGGAGGGGAGGACGGGTGGACGGGACGGAGAGGGAGGAGCTGCTGCGGCTCGTGGGCCGGCTGTTCGCGCTGGCCGACCGGCTGGAGGAGCAGCGGCGGGCGCTCGGGAGGTACGCCCTCGTGTGGTGGGAGGGAGCGGCGGCCGATCACTACAGGGACCTCGTCGAGCAGCGACGGGCGACGCTGGCCCGGCACGCCGAGGAGGTCAGGGGACTCGCCGACGACGTGGCACTCCTCGTGGCGCTGGCCGGCGCGCAGGGGCCGCCGGGTGCCGTCCCGGCGGCGTCGTGATGACGGGATCGAGCGGGCGCCGTCCGGGTCGCGGCGAGGCGGTGCTCCGGTGACGCGCGTCGACGTGCGGTCGTCGGCGCTCCTCGGCGTCGCCGCCCGGCTCGACGGGTGTGCCGAGGCCGTCCGGGACGAGGCGGCCGTGCTCGCCGCGTCGGCGGTCCGCGGGCCAGGTCTCGCGCCCGACCTGCGCGCCCGGCTCACCTGGCTGGCGGGCCCGGCGGGCCTGTGGGGGGAGGCGCTGTCCGTCGAGGCCCTCGCCGCCCGGCTGCGCGCCGCCGCCCGCGCCTACGAGGAGGTCGAGCGGGCGGTCGCGTCGTTGCTGCGCTCGGTCGGGGCGGCGGCCGACCGCGCCGGTACCCTCGGCTGGCTCGTCGACGGGACCGCAGGCCCGGGGCTCGACCCCGTCCCGCCCCGGTGGGACCCCCGACCGGTCACGGGCGCCGGCGACCTCGTCGCGCTGGGGGCGGACCTCGACGGCGGGCGGGTGCGGGTGGTGGAGCTCGAGCGACCGGACGGCGGGTCGGCCTGGGTCGTCGCCGTCCCGGGGACCCAGGAGTGGTCGCCCACGGCGGGGGGCAACCCCTTCGACCTCACGGCGGACGTGCGGGCGGTCACGGGCGACGCCACGGTGGCCGCGGCCGGGGTGACCGCGGCGCTCGCGAGGGCGCAGCGGGACGCCGGCCGGGGCGCCGAGGGCAGGCAGGACCCCGTCCTGCTCGTCGGGCACAGCCAGGGGGGCATCCACGCGGCCGCGCTCGCCGCGGACCCGGCCTTCCGCCGGCGCTTCCGCACGACCCACGTCGTCACGACCGGGGCCCCCGTCGGGCTGTTCCCGGTACCGCCGAGCGTCGACGTCCTCTCCGTCGAGCACGCGGACGACCCGGTGCCGACGCTCGACCTCACCCCGAACCCGGCCCGGGACACGTGGCGGACGCTCAGGGTGGGATCCGGGCCCGCCGTCGACGCTGGACGCCACGCCCGCGAGGGGTACGAGGCGACGGTCCGGGCCGCGGAGGGGGCACCTCGGGGCACGGTGTCCGGGCTCGACGCCTGGGAGGTCGGCGTCGCGGCCTTCCTCCACCGGCCGGTGCGCTCGGTCACTGAGACGCAGGTGAGACGCGTCGTCGCGTCCACGGGGACGGAGGGACGGATGTGACTTATGGTGCTGGCGCACCGACATCTCGAGGGGACCCACATGTCGACCCGTACCCGCATCCGACGGACCGCCGCACTCCTTGCCGCCCTGGCGCTCGCCGTGCCGCTCGCCGCGACCGCGCCGGGCGCCGCCACCGCCGCGCCGCCGCTCCCGCGGGACACCGAGGAGGTCGTCGACGGTGTCAACGTGCCGTGGGACGTCGACTTCCTCCCCGACGGCCGGATGCTCGTCACGGAACGGGTCGGCCGCATCCGGATCTTCGAGAGCGGGGTCCCGGGCGCCGCTCGGACCGGAACCGTCACGGTCCCCGACATGGACCCGAACGGCGAGGGCGGGCTCATGGGCCTCGCCGTCGACGTCGACTTCGCGGAGAACCGCCACGTCTACGTCTGCGCCACGCGGTCCTACCCCGGCAGCGGAGGGGCCGTCAACGAGGTGCTGCGCTACACCGTCGGTTCGCAGCGCTGGTCCGCCCCGCGAGTCATCCTCGGCGACATGGCGGCCGTCGGCAGCCACAACGGATGTGCCGTCCAGATGGACGAGTCGGGGCTGCTCTGGGTCTCGATGGGAGACGCACGCGACCTCGCGGCCCCGCAGGACCGGCACAGCCTGAACGGCAAGATCCTGCGTGTCACGAGGGACGGCGAGGTCCCCACCGACGCGCGGGGCAACCCGCTCAACCCCGTGATCGAGGACGAGAACGGCGTCGGCTCGGTCGACCAGGTCTACACGATGGGCCACCGCAACCCGCAGGGCATCGCCTTCGAGCCCGGGACGGGGCGCGTGTACTCCGTCGAGCACGGCCCCAGCAACGACGACGAGGTCAACCTCCTCGTCCCGGGCGCCAACTACGGCTGGCCGTGCGTCACCGGGGAGGACAACGACCCCTACCGCCCGGACGTGGACGGGTGCACCGAGGAGGGTGCGGACCTCGACCCCGACGACTTCGTCGCCGCGGCCTGGGGATCGGGCCCGACGACCGTGGGCACGTCCGGCGGCTCCTTCGCCCGCGGTGACCAGTGGGGCGACTGGGAGGGTGACCTCTTCGTGAGTGCCCTCGCGGTCGACAAGGGCGAGACCGTGCTGCGGTTCGACGTCGGCGCCGACGGGTCGCTCGGCGACCCTCAGAGGCTCTGGTCGCAGGAGCACGACCGGCTCCGGGGCTCGGTCCCGGGGCCGGGGGGCTCCCTCTACCTCACGACCTCCAACGGACCCGACCAGGTGCTGCGGGTCGCCCCGTCGCGGCCCACCGTCTCCCGGGTCGCCGGTGCCGACCGCTACGAGGTCGCCGCCGCGGTCAGTGCCGACGCCCATCCCTCGGGTGCTGATGAGGTCATCGTCGCCACCGGTGCGCGCTTCCCGGACGCCCTCGCCGGCAGCGCCCTCGGCGGACGTGAGGACGCTCCCGTCCTGCTCACCCGTCCCGGTGAGCTGCCGGACAGCACGCGCACGGAGCTCGAGCGGCTCTCGCCCGAGCGGATCACCGTGCTCGGCGGCAGCGCCTCCGTCTCCGACGAGGTCCTCGAGGAGCTGCGGGACCTCGCCGGCACCGTCGAGCGCGTCGGTGGGGCCGACCGCTACACGGTCGCGGCGCGGATCGCCAACCGACGCTACGAGCGTGGCGTCGACGCCGTGTTCATCGCCTCCGGGGAGACCTTCCCGGACGCGCTGGCGGCCGGTCCGGCGGCTGCCGTGAACGGTGCCCCCCTCCTGCTCGTGCGGAGGAACTCCCTGCCGCCGGTGACCGCCGAGACGCTCCGTGTGCTGCAGCCGAAGCGGATCTACGTGCTCGGCGGGACGGCCACGATCTCGAACGCCACGTCGAACGCCATCCGGCCGTTCGCGGGAGCCCCGCGGACGCGGCTCAGCGGGCCGGACCGCTACGCCGTGGCGCGCGAGGTGGCCCGGGAGTTCTGGGAGACCTCGGACGTGGCGATCGCCTCGGGGCAGACCTTCCCCGACGGCCTGACGCTCGGCGCGGCGGCCGGCGCGCAGGGCGAGCCGCTCCTGCTGTCCCGCTCCGGCGGCGTGCCGAGGTCGACCGGGCAGCAGGTGATCCGGCTCGCCGCCGACGACGTGACGATGGCGGGCGGCACGGCGTCCCTCGGCCCGGAGGTCGTCACCGACCTGCGCCGGCTCGTCGGGCTGCCCTGACCCGGTCCGTGGGGGCCGTGGACGACGCCACGGGCTGGCAGAATCGCCGCCCGTGACCCCGTCCACGGCCCTCGCCCGCGTCCTGCTCGACGAGCTCGTCCGCGGCGGGGTCCGCGAGGTCGTCCTCGCGCCCGGCTCCCGCTCGGCCCCGCTCGCCTACGCCGCCCACGCCGCGGAGGCCGCCGGACGGCTCCGGCTCCACGTCCGCGTCGACGAGCGGTCCGCCGCGTTCCTCGCCCTCGGGCTGGCCCGCGGGAGCGGGGCCCCGGTCGTCGTCGTCACGACCTCCGGGACGGCCGTCGCGAACCTGCACCCGGCCGTCCTCGAGGCCCATCACGGCCGGGTGCCGCTCGTCGTCCTGTCCGCCGACCGGCCGCACGAGCTGCGCGGGACCGGGGCGAACCAGACGACCCGCCAGCCCGGCCTCTTCGCCGGGGCCACCCGCCTCGACGCCGACCTCCCGGCACCGGACGTCGCGCCCGACCGCGCACGCGCCGCGTGGCTGCGCTCGACCGTGTGCCGCGCCCTCGTCGCCGCGACCGGGGCCACGGGCACCGCCGCCGGACCCGTCCATCTCGACGTGGGGTTCCGCGACCCCCTCGTCCCGGGTCGCGCCGACGAGGGTGTGGAGGTCGACGACTCCGGTCTGCCCGAGGACCTGGCCGGCCGTGCCGCGGGCGTGTCCTGGGTCACCGTCGCCGAGCACACCCGCCGCCCCGCCTCCCGTCCGCTCGACCGGGTCGCGCGCACCCTCGTCCTCGTGGGCGACCTCCCCCCGGGCGTCGACGCGACGGACGCCGTCACGTGGGCGGCCCGTCGCGGGCACCCCGTCGTCGCCGAGCCGTTCGGCCCCGGCGCGGTGCGCGAGGCCGCCGTCCCCCACGGCTCGCTCCTGCTCACCGCCACCGACTGGGTCGACGCCCATGCCCCCGACCGGGTCGTCCTCGTCGGCCGCCCGACCCTCTCCCGGGCGGTCGGCGCCCTGCTGCGCCGCCCCGGCCTCGTCGTCGAGGCCGTACCCGGCGACCCCGAGTGGGCCGACCCGTCGCACGTCGTCTCGCGGGTCCACCCGTGGACGGTGCTCGCCGCCGACACCCCCGACGAGGTCGCCGAGGTGTCCGTCCCACCCGCCGGCGACGACGACCGGGCGCCCTTCGCCCTCGCCTGGGCCGACGCGGGGCGGGCCGTCGCCGACGCGGTGGCGGCCGACCCGCCGCCCTGGCCCACGGGCCCTGCCGTCGCCCGGGCCGTGGCCGCCGCCCTCCCCGAGGGGGCGACGCTCGTCGTCGGCTCGTCCAACCCCGTCCGCGACCTCGACCTCGGCGTCGCCGGCCCGGCGGCCATGCGGGTCGTCGCCAACCGGGGTCTCGCGGGCATCGACGGTCTCGTCTCCACCGCCGCGGGCGTCGCCCTCGCCGTGGACGCCCCGACGTACGCCCTGCTCGGCGACCTCACGCTCCTCCACGACGCCAACGGCCTGGCCGTCGGCCCGCACGAGCCGGTGCCCGACCTCACGGTCGTCGTCGCCGACGACGACGGGGGCGGCATCTTCAGCACCCTCGAACCCGGGGCCCCGGACCATGCCGGCCCCTTCGAGCGGGTCTTCGCCACGCCGACGGGCACCGACCTCGACGCCCTCTGCCGGGCCCACGGCGTCCGGTACGACGAGGCCGGGACCGCCGACGACCTCACCCGCCTCCTCGGCGAGCGGCCGGACGGTCTGCGGGTCGTCCGGGTCGGCGTCGACCGCACGACCCACCGCGGCACCCACGAGCGCCTGCGCGAGGTCGCGGCCCGTGCCCTCACCGCCCTCGAGGGCTGACCGGGGTTCGACGGCCGAGTTGGGCGGGGCCGCGGCGCCTTGCGAGAATCACGCCGTGAGCGAGACCCCCACCCGTACCGACGTCCTCGTCGTCGGCGCCGGCCCCGCCGGCGCCGCGGCCGCCGCCTGGGCCGCCCGCTCCGGGCGCGACGTCGTCCTCGCCGACGCGGCGACCTTCCCCCGGGACAAGACGTGCGGGGACGGCCTCACCCCCCGCGCCGTCGCCGAGCTCGACCTCCTCGGGCTCGGGGACTGGCTGCGCGAGCACCCGATGAACCAGGGGCTACGGGCCCACGGCTTCGGCCAGACCCTCCACCTGCACTGGCCGGGCGGGCGGCTGCCCGACCACGGCTCGGCCGTGCCACGCTCCGAGCTCGACGCCCGGATCCGTCAGGTCGCCCTCGACGACGGCGCCACCGGGGTCGAGGGGGCCAAGGCCGTCGACGCGACCGTCGAGGGCGGCCGGGTGCGGTCGGTGACCTTCCGCCGGGGGGAGGAGTCCTTCGAGATCGCGTGCGAGCGGCTCGTCGTCGCCGACGGGGTCCGGTCCGGGCTCGGCAAGGTCCTCGGCCGGCGGTGGCACCAGGACACCGTCTACGCCGTCGCGGGCCGCTGCTACGTCGACTCCGAGCGCTCCGAGGACCCGTGGATCAGCAGCCACCTGGAGCTGCGCGGCGAGTCGGGGGAGGCGCTGCCCGGCTACGGGTGGATCTTCCCGCTCGGCGGCGGTCAGGTGAACGTCGGCGTCGGGACGCTCGCGACGACCCGGCGCCCCGCCGCGGTCGCGATCAAGCCGCTCATGCGGCACTACGTGCAGGAGCGCCGCGAGGAGTTCCGGCTCGACGGCCCGGGGCGGACGCCGACGAGCGCCCTCCTGCCGATGGGCGGGGCCGTGAGCGGCGTCGCCGGGACGAACTGGGCGCTCGTCGGGGACGCCGCGGCGTGCGTCAACCCGCTCAACGGCGAGGGCATCGACTACGGCCTCGAGACCGGGCGGCTCGTGGCCGACCACCTCGACGACGACCTCGCGCAGGCGTGGCCGGCGCTGCTGCGCTCGCACTACGGCGAGGCGTTCTCCGTCGCCCGCCGCCTCGCCGCGGTGTTCACGGTGCCGCGGACGCTCACCGCGCTCGGCCCGGTCGGGATGCGCAGCGAGTGGCTCATGACGCTCGCGCTGCGCTGGATGGGCAACCTCGTCACCGAGGAGGACCGGGACGCGGCGGCGCGCACGTGGCGCTGGGCCGGGCGCCGGTCGATCGGGCTCGACGCCCGCCCGCCGTTCAGCTGAGCAGGCCGTCCGGGGGCAACGGGTCGGCGGTCAGCGCGTCCCGCATCGGGACGAGCTTGGCCGAGGACTCCGCGAGCTCGTCGACGGGGTCGGACCCGGCGACGATCCCGCAGCCGGCGAAGATCCGCATCCGGCTCGGGTCCTCGCGGTCGACGACGCCGCTGCGCAGGGCGATCCCCCACTCGCCGTCGCCGTCGGCGTCGATCCACCCGACCGGCCCGGCGTAGCGGCCCCGGTCCATCCGCTCGAGCTCGGCGATGACGGCGTCGGCCGTCTCCCGGGGGGTGCCGCACACGGCGGCCGACGGGTGCAGGGCCGCCGCGAGGGTCAGCGACGACGTCGCGTCGTCGAGGACCCCGGTGACGTCCGAGGCGAGGTGCATGACGTTGGACAGGTGGAGGACGAACGGGGACTCCGGCACGTTCATCGACGAGCAGTGCGGGGCGAGGGCGTCGGCCACCGAGCGCACGGCGTACTCGTGCTCCTCGAGGTCCTTGCTCGAGCGGGCGAGCGAGGCCGCGAGGGCCATGTCCCGCTCGTCGTCGCCGCTCGGGCGGATCGTCCCGGCGAGCACCCGGGAGGTGACGAGCCCCTTCTCGCGGCGCACGAGCAGCTCCGGGGTCGCGCCGACGAGCCCGTCGACGGCGAACACCCACGTCGTGTCGTACCGCTCGCGTAGCCGGTACAGCAGCCACCGGACGTCGACCGGGGCGCTCGTCGACACCTCGAGGTCGCGGGCGAGGACGACCTTGTCGAGCGCGCCGCCGGTGATCCGGGTGACCGCCTCGGCGACCGCGGCGGCCCACTCCGTCGGGGGGAGGCCGCCGTCGGCGAACGCGACGTCCTCGGGACGCGCGGGGGAGGGGTGGACGCGGACCTCGGCGGGACCCGGCACCCCGGAGACCGCGGCGTCGGCCCGGGCCGTCGTGAGCCAGGCCCGGTCCCCACGCCGCCCGACGACGACCTCGGGCACGACGAGGGTGCCGCCGGCCGCCGAGTCGTCCGCGTAGGACACCGACCCGAAGGCGATGGGACCGGTGCCGGGCAGGTCGACCTCGTCACGCACGACGGCCGACCCGACGAGCCCAAGCCACCAGCTCTCGAGGTCGGCGAACCGCTGCGCGCCGTGGGCGGTACGCGCGGCGGCGCGGCCCCAGCCGACGAGCCCCTCGCCGCGGCGGACCCACGAGCACGGGACGTCGGCGTCGCCCGGCGGGAGCAGGGCGAGGAGGTCGTCGGCGAGCGCCGGGTCGAGCGGCACGGTGCGGGCGACGAGAGCGGGGCCGGGGTCCGGTCGCCCGGACCGGCCCGCGGGCAGCGTGGTCATCGCCCGTCAGGATACGGGTGCGAGGATGAGCCCATGTCCCGCGCCTCCCTCGAGAAGGACCCCCGCGACGTCGCCGCGATGTTCGACGACGTCGCCCAGCGCTACGACGTGACGAACGACGTGCTGAGCCTCGGGCAGGACCGGCTGTGGCGCCGGGCCGTCGTCTCCGCGTGCGCCGCGGAGCCGGGCCAGCGGGTCCTCGACATCGCCGCGGGGACGGGGACGAGCAGCGAGCCCTTCGCCGACTCCGGCGTCGACGTCGTGCCCGCCGACTTCTCGCTCGGGATGCTCCACGTCGGGCGTCGCCGCCGCAGCGACCTGCCGTTCACCGCCGCCGACGCGATGCGGCTGCCGTTCGCCGACGACTCCTTCGACGTCGTCACGATGAGCTTCGGCCTGCGCAACGTCGCCGACGTCGACGCCGCCCTGCGCGAGTTCCTGCGGGTGACCCGCCCGGGTGGACGCCTCGTCGTCTGCGAGTTCAGCACCCCGACGAACGGCGCCTTCCGCACGGTGTACGAGAACTACCTGATGCGTTCGCTGCCCGGGATCGCCCGCCGGGTGAGCAGCAACCCCGACTCCTACGTCTACCTCGCCGAGTCGATCCGGGCCTGGCCGGACCAGCGGGGCCTCGGGGAGCGGGTGTCGTCGGCAGGCTGGACGGGTGTCCAGTGGCGCGACCTCACCGGCGGGGTCGTCGCGCTGCACCGGGCGACGAAGCCGCACGTCGGGGCACCCGTCGAGGGTTAGGCATACCTCAGTGCGACGCCGCACGGGCGGGTCCTAGACTCGCCCCGTTCGTGAAGACGTTCACAAGCCGTAGAGGACCTGGTGACCGACACAGCCCGCGCGCCCCGGCGCGCCGCGACGGGGGCGACCTCGCCCCTGGATGCGACGTACGTCACGACCTCTAGGATGGGCCGGGATCCCGCGGACCCCGCGTTCCGTGCCGACCCGACGCACTCGAGCAGCGAAAGGGCAGTTCTGCGATGAACAACCCCTACGTCCCCCTCCTGGTCCTCCTCGTGCTCGGTGCCGGGTTCGCGGTGCTGTCGGTCGGGACGAGCCTGGTCGTCGGGCCCAAGCGCTACAACCGGGCGAAGTTCGAGGCCTACGAGTGCGGCATCCAGCCGACGCCGCGTGCCCAGGGCGGCGGCCGCGTCCCGGTCAAGTACTTCCTCACCGGCATGCTCTTCATCATCTTCGACGTCGAGGCGCTCTTCCTCTACCCGTTCGCGGTGGCCTTCGACCAGCTCTCGCTGTGGGCGCTCGGTGCGATGGTGGTGTTCCTGCTCAACGCGTTCTTCATCGCGGACGCCTACGTCTGGAAGCGAGGCGGTCTCGAATGGGACTGAGCACCGACCGCACATCCGTCCACACCGCTGAGGAGGCGTGATGGGACTCGAGGAGAAGCTGCCCGCGGGGTTCGTCCTGACGACGCTCGAGGACGTCGCCGGCTACATGCGCAAGGCGTCGATCTGGCCCGCGACGTTCGGGCTCGCCTGCTGCGCCATCGAGATGATGGCCGTCGGCACCCCCGACTACGACATCGCCCGCTTCGGGATGGAGCGCTTCGCGGCCACCCCGCGCCAGGCCGACCTCATGATCGTCGCCGGACGGGTGAGCCAGAAGATGGCCCCGGTCGTGCGCCAGGTCTACGACCAGATGCCGAACCCGAAGTGGGTCATCTCGATGGGCGTCTGCGCGAGCTCGGGCGGGATGTTCAACAACTACGCGATCGTCCAGGGCGTCGACCACATCATCCCGGTCGACATCTACCTGCCGGGCTGTCCGCCGCGGCCCGAGATGCTGCTCAACTCGATCATCGAGCTGCACGACCAGATCCAGAACAGCAAGCTCGGCGTCAACCGCATCGCCGCCGCCCGCGCCGCCGAGGCGGCCGCGCTCAAGGCGACGCCGACCTCGCAGATGGCCCCCACGCACGACCACTTCGCGCACATCGAGGCCCCGGCCGGGAAGAACCTGCTGGCATGAGCGACGACACCACCGACGAGACCACGGGCGAGCAGACCGACGGCAAGGCCCTCAAGAGCGGCGAGGGCGCGCCGGTCCCGGACAAGGCGACCGACTCGGCGGCCACCCGCACCGACGACGACCCCCGGGCCGTCTCGGCGAGCCAGCACACCGGCGGCGGCCGGGTCGCGGAGCTCTCCGACGAGGACCGCGAGCCGGTGAAGATCGGCGAGCGGCGGGGCATGTTCGGTGCCACCCGCGGCCAGGACACCTCCGGCTACGGCGGGCTCGTCACGCCCACGCTGCTCCCCGGCGCCAGCGAGCGACCCTACGGCTCGTACTTCGACGAGGTCGCCGACCTCCTCGGGACCGCCCTCGACGGCGACCTCTACGAGCGGGCCGTCGAGAAGGTCGTCGTCGACCGCGGCGAGATGACCCTCTTCGTCCACCGCGAGCACCTCCTCGCGGTGGCGCGGGTGCTGCGGGACGACCCGGCCCTGCGCTTCGAGATGTGCATGGGCGTCTCGGGCACCCACTACCCCGGCGAGGAGGGCCGCGAGCTGCACGCGGTCTACCCGCTGCTGTCGATCACCCACGGCAGCCGCCGGATCCGGCTCGAGGTCACCTGCCCCGAGGCCGACCCGCACGTGCCGTCGGTCGTCGAGGTCTGGCCCGGGAACGACTGGCACGAGCGCGAGGTCTGGGACATGTTCGGGATCGTCTTCGACGGTCACCCCGCGCTGACCCGCATCCTCATGCCCGACGACTGGCCGGGCCACCCGCAGCGCAAGGACTACCCGCTCGGCGGCATCGCCGTCGAGTACAAGGGCGGCGTCGTCCCGCCGCCCGACGAGCGGAGGGCGTACAGCTGATGACGACCCACGACAGCGGCACGATCTACGACGACACCGACGCGAGCCCCGGGCTCGACCCGGCGCTGCCGGGCGCCGACCCGTACGGCGTCGCGGTCGACGACGAGACCGAGGGCGCGACGTCCTTCACGGTCTCCGGCGGCGACTGGAACGACCTCGTCGACGAGGCGACCGCCCTCCACGAGGAGCGGATCGTCGTCAACATGGGTCCGCAGCACCCGTCGACGCACGGCGTGCTCCGGCTCATCCTCGAGCTCGACGGCGAGACGGTGACCGAGGCCCGCGCCGGCATCGGCTACCTCCACACGGGCATCGAGAAGAACATGGAGTTCCGCACGTGGACGCAGGGCGTGACGTTCTGCACCCGGATGGACTACCTCACCCCGATGTTCCAGGAGGCGGCGTACTGCCTCGCCATCGAGCGGCTCCTCGGCATCACCGACCGGGTGCCCGAGCGCGCGTCGATCATCCGCGTCCTCATGATGGAGCTCACCCGGATCAGCTCCCACCTCATCGCCCTCGGCACCGGCGGCATGGAGATGGGCGCGACGACGGTCATGACCGTGGGGTTCCGCGAGCGTGAGCGCATCCTGCGGGTGTTCGAGGCCGTGACCGGCCTGCGGATGAACAACGCGTACATCCGGCCCGGTGGCGTCGCCCAGGACGTCCCGCACGGCGCCGTCGACATGGTCCGCGGGGTGATCTCCGAGCTGCGGCACGGCATCGGCGAGCTCGAGAAGCTGCTCGTCGAGAACCCGCTCCTCAAGGGCCGCACCGTCGGCGTCGGCTACCTCGACCTCACCGGCTGCGTCGCCCTCGGCGTCACCGGCCCGGTGCTGCGCTCGACCGGCCTGCCGCACGACCTGCGCAAGTCCGCGCCGTACTGCGGCTACGAGACCTACGACTTCGACGTCGTCACCCGCACCGGCGCCGACGCCTACGACCGGCTGCGGATCCGCCTCGACGAGATGCACCAGTCGCTGCGCATCGTCGAGCAGTGCCTCGACCGGCTGCAGCGCACCGAGGGCCAGCCCGTCATGGTCGACGACAAGAAGATCGCCTGGCCGGCCCAGCTCGCGATCGGCGGCGACGGCCAGGGCAACAGCCTCGACCACATCCGCGAGATCATGGGCACCTCGATGGAGGCGCTCATCCACCACTTCAAGCTCGTCACCGAGGGCTTCCGGGTCCCGCCGGGGCAGGCGTACGTCGCCGTCGAGTCCGCCAAGGGCGAGCTCGGCTGCCACGCCGTGTCCGACGGCGGCACCCGCCCCTACCGGGCGCACTTCCGCGACCCGAGCTTCAACAACCTCCAGGCCGTGGCCGCGATGTGCGAGGGATCGCAGGTCGCCGACGTCATCGTCGCCGTGGCCTCCATCGACCCCGTCATGGGAGGTGTCGACCGCTGATGGCCGGCGACTTCGGTCTGCAGTCCGCGTCCGGGCACCTCACGGTGCCCGAGGAGAGCAAGGAGAGGTACCCCGAGGAGGTCGAGGCGCAGTTCCGCGTCGACGCCGCCGAGGTCATCGCGCGCTACCCGCAGAAGCGGTCGGCGCTGCTGCCGCTGCTCCACCTCGTCCAGTCCGTCGACGGGTACGTCACCGGCCGCGGGATCGACCTGTGCGCCGAGCTGCTCGACCTCACGACGGCCGAGGTCTCGGGCGTCGCGACGTTCTACACCCAGTACAAGCGCCACCCCAACGGCGAGTACACCGTCGGGGTCTGCACGAACACCCTCTGCGCGATCATGGGCGGCGACGAGATCTTCGACGCCGTCTCCGAGCACCTCGGGATCGGGCACGACGAGACGACCGAGGACGGCAAGGTCACCCTCGAGCGCGTCGAGTGCAACGCCGCGTGCGACTACGCCCCCGTCGTCATGGCGAACTGGGAGTTCTTCGACAACCAGACGCCGGAGTCGACCAAGGAGCTCGTCGACGACCTGCGCGCCGGCAAGGACGTGCGGCCCACCCGCGGCCCGAACCGGGTGTGCACCTTCAAGCAGGTGAGCCGCACCCTCGCGGGCTTCTCCGACGGCCTCGCCGACGAGGGCCCGGCCGCCGGTCCCGCCTCGCTCCTCGGGCTCGAGATCGCCAAGCGCAACGGCTGGACCGCCCCCGAGGGCGACTCGGCCCGCCCGTCCCGCGACGAGGCCCGCCGCACCGACGACAAGGCCGAGGGCTCGACCGAGGTCACGCCGGCCTCCGACGAGGCGCAGGCCGACAAGGTCGAGCCGGCCGCGGACCCGGACGAGAACGCCCAGGACACCCCGGGCGAGAAGTCGACCTCCGACGGCGACGACAAGACCCCGGCCACCCCGAAGGAGCCCGAGGTCGTCTCCACCGGCGACGGGGTCAGCGGCCTCGCGACGAGCCCGACGGTCGCCAAGGAGAACGTCGACGTCGCCCCGGCCCAGCAGGCCGACCCGCAGCGGGCCCAGGACCGGCTCGCCAACGTCTCCGCCCAGAGCGCCTCCGTGCCGGCCGGCGAGGACGCGGCCCCGTCCGCGACCCTCTTCGACGGGACCGACGACGACAAGGCCGCCGACCGGGGCACCCACGAGGACCCCGGATTCGGCGACGGCTCGGCGGCCCCCGGGGCGGACGGCCTCGGCCCCCGAGGCTGGGACGTCAAGGGCAACACCCGCTCCATGCTCTTCCACACCCCGAAGTCCCCCTCCTACGGGCGGACCAAGCCCGAGGTGTGGTTCCGCGACGCCGCGGCCGCCGAGGCCGCCGGCTTCACCGACGCACGCAACCGCCGTGACGGGAAGGGCCAGTGATGCCGAGCACCCTCACCCCCATCCTCACCCGCTCCTGGGACGACCCGAAGGCGTGGACGCTGAAGAGCTACCGCGACGCCGGCGGCTACCGCGCCCTCGACAAGGCCCTCGCCATGGAGCCCGGTGACGTCCTGTCGGCCGTCAAGGACTCCTCGCTGCGCGGCCGCGGCGGCGCCGGGTTCCCGACCGGGCTCAAGTGGTCCTTCATGGCCCCGCCGGACGGCGGGCCCCGCTACCTCGTCGTCAACGCCGACGAGTCCGAGCCGGGGACCTGCAAGGACACCCCGCTCATGATGGCGAACCCGCACGTGCTCATCGAGGGGATCATCATCTCCTCGTACGCCATCGGCTGCGAGCACGCCTTCGTCTACCTGCGCGGCGAGGTCGTGCACGTCTACCGCCGGCTCCTGCGCGCCGTCGAGGAGGCCCGCGAGGCGGGCCTGCTCGGCACCGACGTCGGGGGCAAGGGCGTGAGCGTCGACATCACCGTCCACGCCGGCGCCGGCGCCTACATCTGCGGCGAGGAGACCGCGCTCCTCGACAGCCTCGAGGGCCGGCGCGGCCAGCCCCGCAGCAAGCCGCCGTTCCCCGGTGCCGCGGGCCTCTACGCCCGCCCCACCTCGGTGAACAACGTCGAGTCCATCGCGTCGATCCCCGGGATCATCCTCGAGGGCGTCGACTGGTTCACCGGCATGGGCACCGAGAAGTCCACCGGCTTCGGCATCTTCAGCCTCTCCGGGCACGTGAAGAACCCCGGCCAGTTCGAGGCCCCGCTCGGCATCACGATGCGCGAGCTCGTCGACCTCGCCGGCGGGATGCGCGACCCCGACAAGGAGCTGAAGTTCTGGACGCCGGGCGGGTCCTCGACGCCCATCTTCACCGCCGAGCACCTCGACGTCCCGCTCGACTTCGAGTCCGTCGCCGCGGCCGGCTCGATGCTCGGCACCCGCGCGCTCCAGGTCTTCGACGAGACGGTGTGCGTCGTGCGCGCCGTCGACCGGTGGACCGACTTCTACAAGCACGAGTCCTGCGGCAAGTGCACCCCGTGCCGCGAGGGCACGTGGTGGCTCAAGCAGATCCTCGGCCGGCTCGAGCAGGGCGAGGGGGACGAGGAGGACCTCGACAAGCTCCTCGACATCTGTGACAACATCCTCGGCCGCAGCTTCTGCGCGCTCGGTGACGGGGCGACGAGCCCGATCACGAGCTCGATCCAGTACTTCCGCGACGAGTACGTCGCCCACCTCACCCACGGCGGCTGCCCGTTCGACCGGGCCGCCTCGACGCTGTGGGCCAAGGACGGCGGCGCGAAGGAGACCGTCTCCGCATGACTGCCACTCCCGAGACCCAGGCCCCGGCCGAGCTCGTCACGCTGACGATCGACGGCGCGGAGGTGTCGGTCCCCAAGGGCACCCTCGTCATCCGCGCCGCCGAGCAGGCGGGCATCGACATCCCGCGGTTCTGCGACCACCCGGGCCTGGACCCGGTCGGCGCGTGCCGCCAGTGCCTCGTCGAGGTCTGGATGCCCGGGCGCCCCGGTCCCGACGGCACCCCGGGCGAGCCGACGCAGATGCAGGGCCCGCCCGGACGGATGAAGCCGCAGGCCTCGTGCACGATGACGGTCGCCCCCGGGATGATCGTCAAGACGCAGTACACGTCCGAGGGCGCCGACAAGGCGCAGAAGGGCGTCATGGAGCTGCTGCTCATCAACCACCCGCTCGACTGCCCGGTCTGCGACAAGGGCGGGGAGTGCCCGCTGCAGAACCAGGCGATGAGCAACGGCCGGGGGACCTCCCGCTTCGAGGACGTCAAGCGCACCTACCCCAAGCCGATCAACATCTCGAGCCAGGTGCTCCTGGATCGTGAGCGCTGCGTCCTGTGCGCCCGCTGCACCCGCTTCTCCGACCAGATCGCCGGCGACCCGTTCATCGCCCTCGTCGAGCGCGGCGCGCTGCAGCAGGTCGGCATCTACGAGGAGAAGCCGTTCGAGTCCTACTTCTCCGGCAACACCGTCCAGATCTGCCCGGTCGGCGCGCTCACCGGTGCCGCGTACCGGTTCCGCTCGCGCCCCTTCGACCTCGTCTCGACCCCGAGCACCTGCGAGCACTGCGCCGCCGGCTGCGCCCAGCGCACCGACCACCGCCGCGGCACCGTGCTGCGCCGGATGGCCCAGGCGGACCCGGCGGTCAACGAGGAGTGGAACTGCGACAAGGGCCGCTGGGCCTTCACGTACACCCAGACCGGCGACCGCATCGAGTACCCGATGGTCCGCGACGAGGACGGCGAGCTGAGGGTCGCGTCCTGGCGCGAGGCGCTCGAGCGCGCCGCCGAGGGCCTCAAGGCTTCGAGCAGCGCCGGCGTCCTCGTCGGCGGCCGGGTCAGCGCCGAGGACGCGTACGCCTACGGCAAGTTCGCCCGCACCGTGCTCGGCACGAACGACGTCGACTTCCGGGCCCGCCCGCACTCGGCCGAGGAGGCAGACTTCCTCGGCTCGCACGTCGTCGGCTACGGCGTCGACGGGGCGAGCACCCAGGGCATCGGGGTCTCCTACGCCGACCTCGAGAAGGCCGGCACGGTGCTCCTCGTCGGCTTCGAGCCCGAGGACGAGAGCCCCATCGTCTTCCTGCGCCTGCGCAAGGCGTTCCGCAAGAGCCGCACCCGCGTCTTCGGGGTGTCCGCCGTCGCGACCCGGGGCCTGGCGAAGATGGGCGGCACGCTCGTCCCGACCGCTCCCGGCACCGAGCCCGAGGTCCTCGGGGCCATCGGCGACGCCTCCGGCAGCGACGCCGTCACCGCCGCGGGCGAGGCCCTGCGCGAGGGAGGCGTCATCCTCGTCGGCGAGCGGCTCGCGACCGTCCCCGGCGGCCTGAGCGCCGCCGTCGCCCTCGCCGAGTCCACCGGTGCCCGCCTCGCGTGGGTGCCGCGGCGGGCGGGGGAGCGCGGCGCCCTCGAGGCCGGCGCGCTGCCGACCCTGCTGCCCGGGGGTCGCCCCGCCGCCGACCCGGTCGCCCGTGAGCAGGTCGCCCAGGCGTGGCAGGTCGTCGGCCTGCCGGACGTCCCCGGCCGCGACACCGCCGGCATCGTCGCCGGTGCCGCGAGCGGCGACCTCGACGCCCTCGTCGTCGGTGGGGTCGACCCCGCGGACCTCGGGATCGCCGACGCCGCCGCCGCTCTCTCCGCCCCCTTCGTCGTCTCCCTCGAGCTGCGCCGCTCGGCCGTCACCGAGGTCGCCGACGTCGTCCTGCCCGTCGCGGCGCACGCCGAGAAGGGCGGCACGTTCGTCGACTGGGAGGGGCGCCTGCGTCCCTTCGAGGCCGCCCTCGACACCGCGTACGTCAGCGACTACCGCGCGCTCGACATGCTCGCCGACGAGATGGGCGAGTTCCTCGGCACCCGCACGCTGCGCGAGGTGCGCGACGAGATGTCGGCCCTCGGCCCGTGGGTCGGCGCCCGGCCCGAGGCCCCCACCGTCGCCGCGGGCGAGGTCCCGGAGCTCACCGAGGGCACCCTCGTCCTCGCGACCTGGCGCCACCTGCTCGACAAGGGCAGCCTCCAGGACGGCGAGCCCTACCTCGCGGGCACCGCGCCGTCCGCGGTCGCCCGGGTCTCCGCGACCACCGCCGCCGCGCTCGGCGTCGTCGACGGGATGCCGATCACGGTGCGGGCGGACCAGGCGAGCGTCACCGCGCCGGTCGTCGTCACCGAGATGGCCGACCACGTCGTGTGGCTCCCGACGAACTCGCAGGGCTGCGACCTGCGGGCCACACTGGCCGGCGCACCCGGTGCGCTCGTCCGGGTCACCAAGGAGGGTGAGGCATGAGCAGCATCGTGACCGCGTCGGAGGTCGTCCTCGCGCTGCCGGCGGCGGACAACCCGTCGGCCGACTTCAGTGACACGCCCTTCTGGCTCACGCTCGTCAAGGCGCTCGTCATCTTCGTCTACCTCCTGCTGTCGACGCTGCTCGTCATCTGGTTCGAGCGCCGCGTCATCGGCCGGATGCAGCAGCGTCCCGGCCCGAACCGGAACGGCCCGTTCGGTCTGCTCCAGACCCTCGCCGACGGCATGAAGCTCATGCTCAAGGAGGACAACCGCCCCGCCGCGGCCGACGTCGTCGTCTACACCCTGGCGCCGATCATCACCGCGACGATGAGCTTCGTCGCCTTCGCGATCATGCCGATGGGCGGCACCGTCTCGATGTTCGGCCACACGACGCCGCTGCAGCTGACGGACACCCCCGTCGCCGTGCTCGTCGTCCTCGCCATCGCGGGCATCGGCATCTACGGCGTCGTCCTCGCCGGCTGGTCCTCGGGCTCGACCTACCCGCTCATCGGTGGCCTGCGCAGCACCGCCCAGATGATCTCCTACGAGATCGCGATGGGCCTCTCGCTCGTCGCGGTCTTCCTCTACGCCGGGTCGATGTCGACCTCGCAGATCGTCGACGCCCAGC
The DNA here is from genome assembly GCF_018139485.1 of Phycicoccus avicenniae. Lineage (GTDB taxonomy): Bacteria > Actinomycetota > Actinomycetes > Actinomycetales > Dermatophilaceae > Phycicoccus > Phycicoccus avicenniae. The sequence continues at coordinate 184,457 of NZ_JAGSNF010000009.1, read as the reverse complement.
GCGACCTGTGGTTCGTCGTCCCCGCGTTCTTCAGCTTCTTCGTCTACACGATCACGATGGTCGGCGAGACGAACCGGCTCCCGTTCGACCTCGCCGAGGGCGAGGGCGAGCTGACCGGCGGTTTCCACACCGAGTTCGGCTCGATGCGTTTCGCGATGTTCTTCCTCGGCGAGTACATCAACATGTTCACCGTCTCCGCGCTCGCGACGACGATGTTCCTCGGCGGGCCGCTCGCGCCCCCCGGGATCGCCGCGATCAACGACGGGATGTTCAACGAGGGCTGGTGGGGCCTGCTGTGGTTCACCGCCAAGCTGTGGATGTTCATGTTCGTGTTCGTGTGGCTGCGCGGCTCGCTGCCGCGGGTCCGCTACGACCAGTTCATGCGCTTCGGCTGGAAGTTCCTCATCCCCGCGACGCTCGTGTGGGTCATCCTCGTCGCCTTCTTCCGCGCCGGCCAGAACGGCTGGATCGACGTCCTCGGCGACGTCGAGGTCGCGGGCCGCGTCTTCCCGGGCAGCTCGCTGCTCCTCGTCGGCGTCGTCGCGGTCCTCGCGCTCGTCGGCGGCTGGCTGTGGGACGCCCGCGCCGAGCGCAAGGAGGCCGCCGCCCGTCCGGACACCCCGGACGAGATCGACCCCTACGCCGGTGGGCACCCCGTGCCGCCGCTGCCCGGCCAGCGGCTGCGCGAGCGCTCCGACGCCCCCGCCCTGACCTCCGGATCCGACACCAAGGAGGACGCTCGTGTCTGACGAGCAGAAGAAGTCCGGCTTCTTCTCGGACCTGTTCGCCCCCGTCGCCGGGTTCGGCGTCACGTTCGCGACGATGTTCCGCAAGGTCGCGACCGCGGAGTACCCCGAGGAGAGGCACCCGACCCAGCCGCGCTTCCACGGCCGCCACCAGCTGAACCGGCACCCCGACGGGCTGGAGAAGTGCGTCGGCTGCGAGCTGTGCGCCTGGGCCTGCCCCGCGGACGCGATCCTCGTCGAGGGCGAGACGAACGACGACTCCGGCGACGGGCGCGGACGGTTCTCCCCGGGTGAGCGGTACGGCCGCGTCTACCAGATCAACTACCTGCGCTGCATCTTCTGCGGGCTGTGCATCGAGGCCTGCCCCACCCGGGCGCTCACGATGACGAACGAGTACGAGCTCGCCGACGACAACCGCGCCGACCTCATCTTCACCAAGGACCAGCTGCTCGCCCCGCTCCAGCAGGGGATGCTCCAGCCGCCGTTCCCGATGGCCGACGGCATGGAGGAGCGCGACTACTACCTCGGCAAGGTGACCGAGGCGACCGACCACCAGCGCGAGGTCGTCCGGTCCCGGACCTCCTCGGGCGACGACGCGGAGGTGACCTCGTGACCGGCTCCGGTGAGGAGGTGATGTTCTGGATCCTCGCGCCGATCGCCGTCCTGGGCTCCCTCGGGCTGATCTTCGCCCGCCGCGCGGTGCACGCCGCCCTCGGCGTCGCCCTCACGATGATCGTCCTCGGCATCATCTACATCGCCCAGGACGCCGACTTCCTCGGCGTCGTGCAGATCTTCGTCTACACCGGCGCGGTGATGATGCTCTTCCTCTTCGTCCTCATGCTCGTGGGCGTCGACTCCAGCGACAGCCTCGTCGAGACGATCAAGGGTCAGCGAGCGGCGACCCTCGTCCTCGTCCTGGGCCTCGGCGGCGTCATCGCCGGACAGGTCGGTCGGGTCTCGTTCGACGGGGCGGTCGGCCTCGAGGAGGTCAACGCCCAGACCGGCAACGTCACCGGGCTCGCCGAGCTGATCTTCGGCCGGTACGTCTGGGTGTTCGAGATCATCGGCGTCCTGCTCATCGTCTCGGCGATCGGGGCGATGGTCCTCGCCCACCGCGAGCGGCTCGGCAAGGGCCCGAACCAGCGCGAGTGGAGCAAGCGGCGCTTCCGCGAAGGCAAGCACCTCGCCGGCCTGCCGGCGCCCGGTGTCTACGCCCGGCACAACGCCGTCGACACCCCGGCCCTCCTGCCCGACGGCACCCCGTCGGAGCTGTCCGTCTCCCGCGTGCTCAGCGCGCGCGACCAGAACGTCTCGCCCGAGCTGTGGGTCGAGGAGGAGCGCGAGATCGAGCGCGACGTCACCGAGGGGAGCGAGCGATGAACCTCGTCAACTACATCTACCTCGCGACGATCCTGTTCGCGATCGGCGGGGCCGCGGTGCTCGTCCGACGCAACGCGATCATCGTCTTCATGGGTGTCGAGCTCATGCTCAACGCGGCGAACCTCGTCTTCGTGACGTTCGCGCGGATGCACGGCTCGCTCGACGGCCAGGTCCTCGCCCTCTTCGTCATGGCCGTCGCCGCCGCGGAGGTCGTCGTCGGCCTCGCGATCATCATGGCGATCTTCCGGTCCCGCCGCTCGGCCTCGGTCGACGACGCGAACCTGCTGAAGCTGTAAGGAGCACTGGTGCACTCACTCATCACCGCCGACGGTGAGGCGTTGGTCGCGGGCTCCGCGTCCGGCGTCGCGTCGCTCGCGTGGCTGCTCGTCGCGCTGCCCTTGCTCGGCGCCGCGGTCCTCCTGCTCGGGGGACGCCGCACCGACAAGGTGGGTCCGGCGCTCGCGACCGGGCTGTCCTGGGCGAGCTTCGCGTTCGGCGTGCTCGTCCTCGTCCAGCTGCTCGGCGAGGGCGCCGAGGAGCGCGGACACCACCTCGTGCTCTGGAGCTGGGTCCCGGCCGGCACGTTCGACCTCGACCTCGGGCTGCTCGTCGACCCGCTGTCGATGGCGTTCGTCATGCTCATCACGTTCGTCGGGTCGCTCATCCACGTGTACTCGCTCGGGTACATGGAGCACGACCCGGACAAGCGCCGGTTCTTCGCCTACCTCAACCTCTTCGTCGCGGCGATGCTCCTGCTCGTCCTCGCCGACAGCTACCTGCTGCTCTTCGTCGGCTGGGAGGGCGTCGGCCTCGCCTCCTACCTGCTCATCGGGTTCTGGAACCACAACCCGGCGTACGCGACGGCCGCGAACAAGGCGTTCTTCGTCAACCGGGTCGGCGACCTCGGGCTGTCCTTCGCGATCATGCTCATGTTCGTCACCTTCGGCGCCGTCGACTACGCCTCGGTCGACGAGGGCGCGGCCGGCGCGAGCCAGGGCGTCCTCACCGCGATCGGCCTGCTGCTCCTCGTCGGCGCCTGCGGCAAGTCGGCCCAGTTCCCGCTCCAGTCCTGGCTCGGGGACGCGATGGCCGGCCCGACGCCGGTGTCGGCGCTCATCCACGCGGCGACGATGGTCACCGCCGGCGTCTACCTCGTCGTGCGCTCCCACGTCATCTTCGACGCCGCCCCGGACGCGGCCCTGGCCGTCGCCCTCGTCGGCGCCGTGACGCTGCTCTTCGGAGCGGTCGTCGGCTGCGCGAAGGACGACATCAAGAAGGCCCTGGCCGCCTCGACGATGAGCCAGATCGGCTACATGATGCTCGCCGCCGGCCTCGGCCCGGTCGGCTACGCCTTCGCGATCTTCCACCTGCTGACCCACGGCTTCTTCAAGGCCGGGATGTTCCTCGGCGCCGGGTCGGTGATGCACGGGATGAACGACCAGACCGACATGCGCCGCTTCGGCGGGCTGTCCGGCCTCATGAAGCTCACGTGGGCCACCTTCGGCCTCGGTTACCTCGCGATCATCGGGGTCCCGCCGTTCTCCGGCTTCTGGTCCAAGGACGAGATCATCCACGCCGCGTTCGTCGGCGAGGGCTGGCAGCCGTGGGTCCTCGGTGGTGCGGCGCTCGTCGGCGCCGGTGTCACCGCGTTCTACATGTCGCGGCTGTTCTTCATGACCTTCCAGGGCGACAAGCGGTGGACCGACGACGTCCACCCGCACGAGTCGCCGAGGATCATGACGTACCCGATGGTCGTCCTCGCGGTCGGCTCCGCTTTCCTCGGTCTCGCGCTCGGCCCGACGCACGCCCTCGAGCACTGGCTCGAGCCGGTCGTCGGCGAGCACCCCGAGGAGTCGGCCGTCCTGCCGACGCCGGTCCTCATCACGATGACCCTCGTGCTCATCGCCGCGGGCGTGGCGCTGGCCTGGATGCGCTACTGGCGCGACGACGTCGCCGAGGTCGCCCCGCGCGCCTCGGTCGCGACCCGGGCAGCCCGTCAGGACCTCTACCAGGACGCCGTCAACGAGGGGCTCTTCATGCGGCCCGGGGTCCACCTGACCCGCTCGCTCGTCTACGCCGACGCCCGGGGCGTCGACGGCGCCGCCGGAGGCCTCGCCGCGCTCGTCGGCGGGTTCTCCTCGAGGCTGCGTCGCCTCCAGACCGGCTACGCCCGGTCGTATGCCCTGACGATGCTCACCGGCATCGTCGCCGTCCTCGGTGCTCTGTGGGTGATCCAGTGACCTCCCTGCCCCTGCTGACCCTCATGATGGTCGTGCCCCTCGTGGGCGCGGTCGTCGTCGCCGCGCTGCCCGCCGGCAGCGTCGTGCGGACCGCGCGCCCCGTCGCGCTGGGGGCCTCGCTGCTCACCCTCGTCCTCGCGGTCCTCGCGTGGGTCGGGTTCGACACCGGCAGCGGCGCGATGTTCCAGCTCACCGAGACGTACTCGTGGATCCCGCAGCTCGGGGTGTCCTACGCACTCGGCGTCGACGGCATCGCGCTCGCGCTCATCCTCATGGCGACCGTCCTCACCCCGGTCTCCCTCCTCGCCGCGTGGAACGACGTCGAGGACGAGGAGCCGGGCCGGCTCAAGCGCTACTTCGCGCTCATGCTCGTCCTCGAGGCGTTCATGGTCGGGGTCTTCGCCGCGACGGACGTCTTCCTCTTCTACGTCTTCTTCGAGGCGATGCTCATCCCGGTGTACTTCCTCATCGGGCTGTACGGCGGTCCGCTGCGGCAGTACGCGGCGGTGAAGTTCCTCCTCTTCTCGCTCGCCGGCGGGCTGATCATGCTCGTCGCGGTCATCGCGGTGTACTTCGCCGGGCCCGGGGGCTCCGACGGCTTCCTCGTCGAGAACCTCGTCGGCAACCTCGACGGGTCCACCGGCGCGCTGCGCTGGATGTTCGTCGGGTTCTTCGTCGCCTTCGCGGTCAAGGCCCCCATGTGGCCGGTGCACACCTGGCTGCCGGACGCGGCGACGGAGTCCCGTCCGGCGACCGCCGTGCTCCTCGTCGGCGTCCTCGACAAGGTCGGCACGTACGGGATGATCCGCTTCTGCCTCTCCCTCTTCCCCGAGGCGACGCAGTGGGCGACCCCGGTCGTGCTCACGCTCGCGGTGATCTCGGTCGTCTACGGGGCGCTGCTCGCGATCGGCCAGACCGACATGATGCGGCTCATCGCCTTCACCTCGATCAGCCACTTCGGCTTCATCGTCCTCGGCATCTTCGCCCTGACGAGCGTCGGCGGCGCCGGGTCGACCCTCTACATGGTCAACCACGGCTTCTCGACCGCCGGGCTGTTCCTCATCGCCGGCTTCCTCGTCGCGCGGCACGGCAGCAAGCGGATCCCCGACTACGGCGGCTGGCAGCGGGTCACCCCGGTGCTCGCGGGGACCTTCCTCGTCGCCGGGCTGTCCTCGCTCGCGCTGCCGGGCCTGTCGAGCTTCGTCTCCGAGTTCCTCGTGCTGCAGGGCACCTTCATGGTGAACAAGACGGCCGCCGTCATCGCCGGCCTCGGCATCGTGCTCGCCGCCCTGTACATCCTGCTCATGTACAAGCGGGTCATGACCGGACCGGCGCCGTCCTTCCCCGAGGGCGAGGGTCCGCCGGACCTGTCGCTGCGCGAGAAGTGGGTCGTCGCCCCGATCATCCTCTCGTTCGTCGTCCTCGGCTTCTTCCCCAAGCCGGTGCTCGACCTCATCAACCCGGCCGTGGACCGGACGCTGCAGATCGTCGGCGTCAGTGACCCGGCCCCCACCGCCAACGCTTCCGGGAGTGCGCCGTGATGCCCGCCGCCTACGAGGCCGTGTCCGTCGACTACGCCGCCGTCTCGCCGATGCTCGTCGTCGTCGTCGCGGGGCTCGTCGGGGTCGTCGTCGAGTCCTTCGCGCCGCGCGCCCGCCGCCACGGCATCCAGGTGTGGCTCACCTCGGCGGCACTGCTGCTCGCCCTCGTCGTCCTCGTCTGGCAGGGGCCAGGCCACCGGACGGTGACGTTCGGCGGCTCGCTCGCCATCGACGGCGTCGCCCTCTTCCTCCAGGGCACCCTGCTCGGGCTCGCCTTCATCAGCGTGCTCGTCATGGCCGAGCGCTTCGGTGGGGTCGGCTCCGACGCCTTCACCCCGATGGGCGCCTCGACCCCCGGCTCGCCCCAGGAGGACGCGGCGACCCGCGCCGGCTACGCGACGTCCGAGGTCTTCCCGCTCGCCCTCTTCGCGGTGTTCGGGATGATGGTCTTCGTCGCCTCGAACGACCTCATCACGATGTTCGTCGCGCTCGAGGTCCTCTCGCTGCCGCTGTACATCATGACCGGCATCGCCCGGCGCCGGCGGCTGCTGTCCCAGGAGGCGGCGCTGAAGTACTTCCTCCTCGGGGCGTTCTCCAGCGCGTTCTTCCTCTTCGGGGCCGCGCTGCTCTACGGCTACTCGGGCTCCTCGGACCTCGCGCAGATCGCCACGGCGATCCAGGGCAGCTCCGGGGCCCTCGACGGGCTGCTGCTGCCGGGTGTCGTCCTCGTCCTCGTGGGCCTGCTCTTCAAGGTCGGCGCCGTGCCGTTCCACTCGTGGACCCCGGACGCCTACCAGGGCGCTCCGACCCCGGTCACCGGCTTCATGGCGGCCTGCACCAAGCTCGCCGCGTTCGGCGCCATCCTGCGGTTCGTCTACGTCGGTGTCGGCGCGAACCGGTGGGACTGGGAGATCGGCGTCGTCGTCATCGCGATCCTCACGATGGTCGTCGGTGCCGTGCTGTCCGTGACACAGACCGACGTCAAGCGGCTGCTCGCCTACTCCTCGGTCGCTCACGCGGGCTTCATCCTCGTCGGTGTCCTCGCCTTCTCCCAGGCCGCGGTCGGGGGCGTGATGTTCTACCTCCTCGCCTACGGCGCGACGACGGTCGCCGCGTTCGCGATCATCACGATGGTCCGCCAGGACGGCTCGGAGGCGTCGCACCTGTCGCAGTGGGCGGGGCTCGGGCGCCGGCACCCCGTCGTCGCGGGCAGCTTCTCCTTCCTCCTGCTGGCCTTCGCGGGCATCCCGCTGACGTCCGGCTTCACGGCGAAGTTCGCGACGTTCGCGCCGGCCGTCGAGTCCGGCACCTCCGGGGTCGTCCTCGTCGTCGTCGGCGTCCTCGCCTCGGCGGTCACGGCGTTCGTCTACGTCCGGCTCATCGTCCTCATGTACTTCACCGAGCCCGCGGACGGCGTCGTCGCGCTCACCCCGTCGATCTCGTCGACGGTCGCGATCACCGTCGGGCTCGCGGTGACGGTCGTCGCCGGCGTCTTCCCGTCCTGGGCCCTCCAGATCGCGGGCGACGCCTCGACGTTCCTGCTGTGACCGCGGACGGCGGCGGCACCGCGCAGCGGGGCACCCCGTCGGTGCTCACGCTGCCCGGGGCGAGCGACGGGCTGCGCGAGCGGCTCACGGCGGGACTCGAGCGGGTCGAGACGCTCATCGCCGAGCGGGTCGACCACGACGACCCGTTCCTCGCCGAGGCCGGTTCGCACCTGACCCGCGCCGGGGGCAAGCGGTTCCGGCCGCTGCTCACCCTCCTGGCCGCCGAGGTCGGGTCGGGGGCGGACGACGCGGTCGTCGCCGCGGCGGCCGGGGTCGAGCTCACCCACCTCGCCTCGCTCTACCACGACGACGTCATGGACGAGGCCGACGTGCGGCGTGGCGCCCCGAGCGCGAACGCCCTCTACGGCAACACGACGGCGATCCTCGTCGGCGACCTGCTCTTCGGCACCGCCTCCGACATCGTCGCCGACCTCGGTCCCGACGCGGTCCGGATCCAGGCCCGGACGTTCGTGCGGCTGTGCGCCGGGCAGATCCGTGACGCCCGCCCGTGCCCCGACGGGCAGGACCCGGTCGCGTACTACCTGTCGGTCCTCGAGGACAAGACCGGTGTCCTCATCGCCACCGCCGCGCGGTACGGGGGGATGTTCGGCGGCTGCGACGCCGAGACCGTCGAGACGCTGCGCGAGTACGGCGAGCGGCTCGGGATGGCCTTCCAGCTGGCCGACGACCTCATCGACATCGCCTCCGACGCCGACGAGACCGGCAAGACGCCGGGGACCGACCTGCGGGAGGGCAAGCGGACGCTGCCGGTGCTGCACGCCCTGGCGTCGCAGGACCCGGCGGACGCGCGGCTGCAGGACCTGCTGCGCGGGGACCTGTCCGGGGACGCCGAGCTGGAGGAGGCGTTGACCCTCCTGCGGCCGCACCCGGCGATGGAGCTCGCCCGCGAGCACACCTTCGCCGTGGCGACCCGCGCCCAGGACGTCCTCAGCGGCCTGCCGCCGAGCGAGGCGAAGGACGCGCTGCACGCCTTGGCCTCCGGCGTCGTCACCCGCGTCGGCTGACGGCTGACGCGCGTCGGCCGACCGGGGGGCGGGTGTCTGCGCAGAACCCTCCGGATCCGGAGCGTTCCCGCCGGATCCGGAGGGTTCCGCGGACACCACCCTTCTCCCGCTCGGGGTCGGGCCTCGGGTGTCAGACCGTCGGCTCGGGGCACTCCGCGTCGCGGCGTCGCAGGGCCCGGCGGTGCCGCCGCGCGGCCGTCACCGAGTCGTAGGACAGCACGGCCAGCGCGACCCACACGATGCCGAAGCCGACCCACAGCCGGCCCGAGACGTCCTCCCCGAGGACGAACACCCCGGCGAGCAGCTGGAGCACCGGCGTGACGAACTGGAGCAGCCCGATCGTCACGAGCGGGATCCGACGGGCGGCCGCCGCGAAGAGCAGGAGTGGGACGGCGGTGACGACGCCCGCGAGGACGAGCAGCCCCGCGTGCACGGTGCCGTCGGTCGTGAACGTCGACTCGCCCCGGGTCGTCAGCAGGACGAGCACGACGAGGGCGACGGGGGAGAGGGCGGCCGTCTCGGCGGCGAGCGAGCGCATCGCCGTGAGCGAGGCGCCGACCCGCTTCTTCGTCAGCCCGTAGAGCGCGAACGAGAAGGCCAGCGCGAGGGGGATCCACGGGATGATGCCGCCGGCGACGGTGAGCCACACGGAGGCCAGTGCCCCGATCGACACGGCGACCCACTGCAGCGGACGCAGCCGCTCGCGGAGGACGACGACCCCGAGCGCGACGGTGACGATGGGGTTGAGGAAGTACCCGAGAGCGGCCTCGTAGGTCCGGCCGGTGAGCACCGCGAGGACGTAGACCGTCCAGTTCGTCGCGATGAGCAGTCCGGCGACGGTGATGCCGGCGGTGAGCCGACGGTCCCGCACCACCCGGCGGACCCAGGCGCCGTCGCGGCGGACGGCGAGGACGAGCGCGCAGAAGGCGAGGGTCCACAGGATCCGGTGCGACAGGACCTCGAAGGCGCCCGCGGGGGCCAGGGCGGCGAAGTAGAGCGGGAACAGGCCCCAGATGCCGTAGGCGAGGAACCCGTACGTCGTCCCGCGCCGGACGTCCTGGTCGTCGGCCGCGGGCGCGCTCACCACCCGCTCCGCGACCACCGGGTCATCGTACGGCCGCGCGGCCGGCCCGCCGTCCCGTCTACCCTGGCGGCATGGAGGGATACGTCGCGCTCGCCGCCGTCGCGGCCGCCGGGGTGCTCCTCGTCGTCGCGGGGATGCTCGGCCGGCGGATGCTCGCCCCCCGCGCCGTGACGCCCGAGGGGCGGCTCACGTACGAGTCGGGCGTCGACCCGGTCGGCTCCGGCTGGGCGCAGAGCCAGGTGCGCTACCTGTCCTTCGCCTTCCTCTACGTCGTCTTCGCCGTCGACGCCGTCTACCTCTTCCCCTGGGCGCTCGTCCTGCGGGACGCCGACCTCGGCGTCGCCTCGCTCGTCGAGGTGCTCGTCTTCGTCGGCATCGTCCTGCTCGGCCTCGTCCACGCGGCCCGCCGTGGCCTGCTGCGCTGGGACCTCGGATGAGCGTCGACCTCCCGACGCCGCGGGTCGGGCCCTTGCAGCAGCATGCCCCGAAGCCCGTGCGGGTCGTCCTCAACTGGGGACGCCGGTACTCGCTGTGGGTGTTCAACTTCGGGCTCGCCTGCTGCGCCATCGAGTTCATCGCGACGTCGATGGGCCGGCACGACTTCATCCGGCTCGGGGTCATCCCGTTCGCCCCGGGACCGCGCCAGGCCGACCTCATGGTCGTGTCCGGCACCGTGACGGACAAGATGGCGCCGTCGATCCGGCGCCTGTACGACCAGATGCCCGAGCCGAAGTACGTCATCTCCTTCGGGGCGTGCAGCAACTCCGGCGGCCCGTACTGGGACAGCTACTCGGTGACCAAGGGCGTCGACCAGATCGTCCCCGTCGACGTCTACGTCCCCGGCTGCCCACCGCGTCCGGAGGCCCTGCTCCACGGCATCATCACCCTCCAGGAGCGGATCGCCGCCGAGCGGGTGTCCGGTCGGGCGATCGCCGAGCGGCGCGCCGGCCGGTTCGCCGGGCACCGCGCCGCGACGGCCTCCGACGTCACCCGCGGGCTCGTGCCCAAGCCCTGACCCGCGCGCTGCGCACTCGTCGCCGAGCCCTGACCGGCGCCCTCCGAGCCGGTCACCCGCCCGCCCGCCAACCGTCACCTGACGTTCGCCCCGTGGACCCCCGGCACGGGCCCCGCGCTGCCTAGGTTCGCTCCCGGACCACCACCGACCAGCCAGGGAGAGACCTGCCGTGACCATCGCCCCCGAGAACCGCCGCCTGCTGCCGATGGCGGTGCACGCCCGCGGCAAGCGCTCCGCCGTCACCTGCGAGCTCAAGTGCGGCAACCAGTGCGCCCACGACGTCCCCAACACGAGCGACAACGACTCCTTCCGCGACGTCGCGAGCAGGGCCTTCAGCCGTCGCCGGATGCTCGGTGGGGTCGGCGGCGGCGCGCTCGCGATCGCGCTCGCCCCGTCGATGGAGGCGTCCGCGAAGGGCCGCCCCGCGGGCACCGGCAAGGGCCTGCGCTTCAGCCCCGTCGCGCCGGTCCCGGCCGACGTCGACGCCGTCACCGTCCCGAAGGGCTGGACGTGGAGCCCGGTCGTCCGGTGGGGCGACCCGCTCTTCGACGACTCCGCCGAGTTCGACCCGACCGCCCAGACCGAGGAGTCCCAGCTCGGCCAGTTCGGCTACAACTGCGACTACCTCGACGTCCTGCCGCTCGACGGCAACCGTGGCCGACGGGCCGTCGCCGTCGTCAACCACGAGTACACGAACGAGGGCATCATGTTCCCGCCCGGGACGGACGCCGACACCGTCAAGCGCGTCGCGATGGCCGCCCACGGGCTCTCCGTCGTCGAGCTGCGCCGGCAGGCCCCCGGCCGCCCCTGGGAGTACGTCCGCGGCGCGCGGCTCAACCGCCGCATCCACGTGCAGACCCCCTTCGCCCTCACCGGTCCCGCCGCGGGCAGCGACCTGCTGAAGACCGCGGACGACCCGGTCGGCCGCACCGTCCTCGGCACCCAGAACAACTGCGCCGGCGGCACGACGCCCTGGGGCACCGTCCTGTCCGGCGAGGAGAACTTCAACCAGTACTTCGTCGCGAACGCCACGCCGGAGAACGCCCGGTACGGCATCCCGAGCACCCCGGGCGGGCGCGCCTGGTGGACCGTCGACCCCCGTTTCGACGCCCGGCAGCCCGGCTACGAGAACGAGGTCAACCGGTTCGGCTGGATCGTCGAGATCGACCCGGAGGACCCGGACTCCACCCCCGTCAAGCACACGGCGCTCGGCCGGTTCAAGCACGAGGGGGCGAGCATCCGGATCGCCCGGGACGGCCGCGCGGTCGCCTACTCCGGCGACGACGAGCGGTTCGACTACATCTACAAGTTCGTCTCCCGGAGGACGATGCAGCCCGGCAACGGGAAGAAGGCCCGCGCCCACAACAAGACCCTGCTCACCGAGGGCGACCTCTACGTCGCCCGGTTCGAGGGGGACAGCCCGGCGTCGGAGATCGACGGCTCGGGCGACCTCCCCGCGGACGGTGCCTTCGACGGCACCGGCCGCTGGCTGCCGCTCGTGCGGGACGGCCGCTCGATGGTCGCCGGGATGGGCGTCGCCGAGGTCCTCGTCTTCACCCGCCTGGCCGCCGACAAGGTCGGGGCCACGAAGATGGACCGCCCCGAGGACATCGAGCCCAACCCGGTGACCGGCAAGGTCTACTGCGCGCTGACGAACAACACGAACCGCGGGGTCGGGTCCAACCCCGGCGTCGACGAGGCCAACCCGCGGGTCACCAACCGCGAGGGCCACGTCATCGAGATCACCGAGAAGGGGAACGACGCGGCGTCGCTCACCTTCACCTGGAACCTCCTCCTCGTGTGCGGCGACGAGTCCAGCGCCGGGACCTACTTCGGCGGCTACGACGGGCCGGTGTCGCCGATCTCCTGCCCGGACAACGTCGCCTTCGACTCCACGGGGCAGCTCTGGGTCTCCACCGACGGGCAGCCGGGGACGATCGGGCTCGACGACGCCCTCCACCGGGTCACCCTCGAGGGCCCCGACCGCGGCAAGGTCGAGCAGTTCCTCGCCGTCCCGCGCGAGGCGGAGACCTGCGGACCGGTGATCCACGACCGGGACGGCCTGGTGTTCGTCTCCGTCCAGCACCCGGGGGAGGACGGGTCGTGGGCCGACCAGCACTCCTACTTCCCCGACTACGTCGCCCCCGGGTCGCTCTCCGGCGGCCGGTGGGGCGGGCCCCGCCCGAGCGTCGTGCAGGTGCACCGCGCCTGACCGGCCCCCGAGCGAGCACCCGTCCGCCCCGTCCGCGTCCCGCGGGCGGGGCGGACCCGCGTCCCCCGGCGGGGCCGATCAGCGCCGATTTCGCCGTCCGCCAGGCCCCAGCAGTCGACATCCGTCACAATGGCCGCGGGATCCGAGCGGGCGGACCCCAGCGACCTCAGGACCGGGACCCATGGAGCGACAGCGAGCCGCGGCACGGCCGCCGCTCAGCCGTCGGCTCGCCCGGAGGCCCTCGGGTCGCCTGCCGCGGACCGGCACGGTCGTCGCCACGGTCGTGGCCCTCGTCCTCGGCACGGTCGCCGTCGTCGCGACCCGCAGTCCGGGGTACACGACCGACCACCTCGAGGCGAACGACGGCACCCTCTGGGTGACGAACGACCGGGCGGGCCTCTTCGGCCGGCTCAACGCCCCGGCCGCCCACCTCGACGCCGCCTTCCCGTCCGGCGAGACGGCCCAGACCTACCAGCTCGACGTCGTCCAGGCCGGGGGCGCGGTCCTCACCCGGGACCGCATCACGGGGACGGTCGCCCCCGTCGACGTCCGCTCGGGCACCCTCGTCACCGACCGGGCCGTCTCGCTGCCCGCGACCGCCCCGCTCGCCGTCGGCGGCACGACGGCCGTCGTCGCCGACCCCGAGACCGGGGAGGTCCGGGCGTCGGCCTCGAGCACCGCGTCCCTCGCGGCCGTCGACGGGCTGTCCTCCACGACCGACCCGGTCGCCACCGTGCCGCTCGCCCCCGACGTCACCGGTGACGCGCTCGCCGTGGACGTCGCCGCGGCCGCCGACGGCACGGCCTGGGCGGTCGGCTCCGGAGGGGACCTCGTGACGCTGAGCCCGACCGGCGACGGCCGCTTCGCCCGGGACACCTCCTCCCTCGGGGGCCCGCTCCAGGACGTCCGGCTCGTCGTCACCCCGGACGGCCCGGTGGTCCTCGACACGGTCGGCGGCCTCCTCGCCCGCCCCGACGGCAGCCGCACGCCGGTCGAGGGGGAGCCGCTCGACGGCGGCGTCGTCCAGGAGGGCCTGGCCCGCGACCGCGTCCTCGTCGCGACGCCACGCAGCCTCGTCGAGGTCGACCTCGAGGACGGGACGTCCCGGGCGCTCGCCACCGGCGGCACGGGTCCGGCCGCCGCCCCCGTCGTCCTCGACGGCTGCGCCTACGTCGTGTGGTCCGGCAGCCCGGGACGGGCGGCCACGGCGTGCGACGGCGCCCCCGCGGAGGACGTCGTGCTGGACGACGCGACGACGCTGCTCTCGCCGCACCTGCGGCTCAACCACCGGTCGGTGGCCCTCAACGACTCGGCGAGCGGCGGGGTGTGGTCGCTCGACGACGGCGAACGGCTCGACGACTGGGAGGCCGTCGCGCCGCCGTCCTCGCAGGAGACCCCGGACGACGCCGACGAGCCGACGACGGTCGACCGCAGCAGCCGGCCACCCGAGGCCGTCGACGACGAGCTCGGTGCCCGGCCCGGTCGCTCCAGCGTCCTCCACGTCCTCGACAACGACAGCAACCCCTCGGGCAGCGTCCTGTCGATCACCCGGGTCACGGACGTCCCGGAGGCGGTCGGGAGCGTCGCGATCGCCCCGGACGGCCAGACGGTCCAGCTCACGCTGACCGGGACCGCGTCGGGGGCCGCCTTCGAGTACACGATCGACGACGGGCGGGGCAACGGCTCGACCGCCCGGGTGGTCGTCGCGGCGCGCGGGCCGCAGGAGAACGGCGCGCCCCGGCTGCGTGAGGGATACGAGCCGGAGGTCGTCACCGTCGTGAACCGCGGCTCGGTGAGCCTGCCGGTGGTCGGCGACTGGCGCGACCCCGACTCCGACCCCGTCGCCGTCACTGCGGCCACCGACGGCGACGCCCCGGTGAGCATCACCCCGGACGGACGGCTGCGCTACACCGCCCCGGGTGAGCCGGGGCCGCGGACGGTCGAGTACGTCGTCTCGGACGGGACCGCGGAGAGCACGGGGGAGGTGCGCCTCCAGGTCCTCGAGGCCGCCTCGACGGCGACGACGGCGGCCACCCCGCTGCCCGACGTGGGCCGCGGCGAGGTGGGGACGCCGGTCGTCCTGCGCCCGCTCGAGAACGACGTCCCCGGCACGGACCCGACGACGCCGGCCGCCCGCCTCCAGCTCGCGGGCGCGGTCGTCGCGCCCGACGGGACGACGGTCGAGACGAGCGTCGAGGCCGGCACGGTGACCGTGACCGCGGGAGCGCCCGGGACCTACCTCCTCGCGTACACGGTCCGCTACGGCGACGCCCCCTTCGCCCGGGGTGCCATGCGCGTCGACGTCCGCGCCGCCGCCGACCGCGAGGGGCGGATCATCGCGATGCCGGACCAGGCCGTCGTCAACGGCCAGACCGCGACGATCGTCGACGTCCTCGCCAACGACGTCGACCCCGCGGGCGGCCTGCTCGTCGTCCAGGGGGCCGAGACCGACTCCTCCGACGCCGTCGAGGTGGCCGTCCTGCGGGGACGGTGGCTGCGGATCGCCGCGACCCGCCCCGAGCTGCGCCCCAACCCCGTGCTCGTCCGCTACACGGTGACGAACGGCACCGGCGGGACCGCGAGCGGCGACGTGTCGGTGCTCCAGGTGCCCGAGCCGGCCGACCGCACCCCGGTCGCCGTCGACGACGTGGCGACCGTCCGGTCCGGCGACCACGTGAGCGTGCCGGTCCTCGACAACGACATCGACCCCGCCGGCTCCCCGCTGCGGCTGTCCCCGCAGGTCGCCGGGGCCGCACGCAGCGGGACCCTCCCGGTCCGCGGACCGGACGGGGGCGCGGTCGACGGCGACCCCGGCGCCGCCTACGTCAGCGGGTCGGTCGTGCGCTACCAGGCGCCCGAGGTGACGGCGCAGCGCACGGTGACCGTCGAGTACCTCGTCGAGAACGGCACGGGCGGCCGGGCCACCGGCACCGCACGGATCACCGTGACCCCGCCGCCGTCGGCCGAGCGGCCGAACCGCTCGCCGGCGCCGGCGGCGATCGAGGGGCGGGTCGTCGCGGGCGACACGATCACGGTCTCGGTCCCCGGGTCCGGGTCGGACCCCGACGGGGACTCCACGACCCTCGTCGGGCTGGCCTCGGCGCCGACGCTGGGGCGGGTGCTGTCGCTCACGCCCTCGTCGGTCACCTACCAGGCGTACCCGACGAGCGGCGGCACCGACGACGTCACCTACCTCCTCGGCGACCGCTTCGGGAAGGTCGGGACGGGGACGGTGCGGATCGCGGTGGCCCCGCCCGGGGACCCGCAGCCCGTCGTCGCCGTCGACGACGAGGTGACGGCCGCCCCGGGGGCGGACGTCCTCGTCGACGTCCTCGCCAACGACATCCAGCCGATCGGGGAGCGGGCCGTCGTCGAGCCGCTCGGGGACGCGGGCACCGGCGAGGGTGCCGCGTCCCTCGACCCGGACTCGGGAACCGTCACCGTGACCGCGCCGGCAGCCGAGGAGCCGCGGTCGCTGCGCTACTCCATCGTCGGCGCCAGCGGGGAGTCCTCGGCCGCCACGCTGCGGGTCCGCGGCCGGGAGGGGACGAACCTGCCGCCGGTGCCGCGCAACGCGCTCGCCAACCCGGCTCCCCGGGCCGCGACGGTCGACGTCGACCTCCTCGCCGGGTCCGTCGACCCCGACGACCCGGGCGCCCCGCTCCGCGTGACCCGGGTGTTCGGGGCGCCGGGGGCGAGCGTCGCCGAGGGCGTCGCGACCCTGCCCGTCACCGACCTGCCCCAGGTGCTCGCGTTCGAGGTCGCCGACGCGGGAGGGGCCGCGGCGCTCGGCCTCGTGCACGTCCCGGCCGGTGGGTCCGGTGCGCCGACGGTGCGACCGGGGAGCCTGGTCCAGGTCGACCGGAACGGCACGACGACGCTCGACCTCGAGGACGTCGCGCTCGACCCCGCCGGGGGACCGCTGACCCTCACGACGACCGACCGGCTCTCGGCCTCCCCCGTCGGCAGCGTGCGGGTCGAGGCCGACGGGCCGTCGCGTCTCGTCGTCACGGGTCTCGCCGACTACGTCGGCCCGGCCGCGATCGCCTTCGAGGTGACGACCGGGACCGGCCCCGACGACGCCGGGGCCCGACGCGCGCTGCTCACCGTGCCGGTGCAGGTGGGGCCCGAGACCCCGGTGCTGCGCTGCCCGCAGACCCCCGTCGACGTCGTCGTCGGCGGCCGGTCGAGGCCGCTGTCGGTGGGCGCGCTGTGCCACGTGTGGACGGCCGACCCCGCCGCGGCGGACGAGCTGCGGTTCACGGGGACCTTCGAGGAGGACGTGCCGGGGCTCGTCGTCGAGCGGCCCGACGACGGCACCCTCGTCGTGCGCGCGTCGTCGGCGGCGGTGCCGGGCACGAGCGTGCGGCTGCTCGTCACCGCGGAAGGGACCGAGGCGGTGCCGTCGCCGCTCACCGTGCGCGTCGCCCCCGCCGAGCCGCCGCGGATGGCCCCGGTGACCCTCGCCGGCGTGCGCGCGGGGACGACCCAGACGGTGACCCTCGACGGCTACCTGTCCTCGCAGCTCGGCGACCCCGTCTTCCAGGTCCTCGACGTGCAGCGGGTGTCCGGGGCGGCGACGACGGTCCGCCGCGAGGGCCCGACGACGCTCTCCGTCACGCCGTCGCGCGAGGCGACGGGCCGGGTCGACCTGCGGGTCACGGTGACCGACGTCGAGTCGGCGACCCGGCGGGACCGGCAGACGACCGGCACCATCACGGTGCAGGTCCTCGGCGTCCCGGACGCGCCCGGGGCGCCGGTGCAGACCGGTCCCACCCTCAGCGAGTCCGCCCGGCTGACCTGGCGGGCGCCCGTCGACAACGGGCTGCCGGTCGAGTCCTACGAGGTGGCGTGGGACGGCGGCACGCAGGTCTGCGACGCCTCGCCGTGCCTCGTCACCGGGCTGCGCAACGCCACCCCGCAGCGCTTCACGGTGCGGGCCCGCAACGCCGTGGGCTACGGGCCGCCGAGTGCGACGTCGGCCCCCGTCGTGCCCGACGAGGTCCCGGGCGCGCCCGTCGCGCCGCGGGTGCTCGAGCCGCGCGACCGGACGGTCACCGTCGCCTGGGACCCGGCCCCGACCGGCGGCTCGGCGGTCGACCGCTACCTCGTCACCTGGCCCGGGGGGCGGGCCGAGTCGACGTCGACGACCGTCACCGCCGGCGGGCTCGACAACAGCGTCCCGACGCCGTTCACCGTCAAGGCCCGCAACGACGCCGGCTGGGGCCCGGGCGTCACCGTCGAGGGGCAGTCGGCCGGGGTCCCGCAGACGCCCGCGGCGCCGCGCCTCGAGGTCGCCGAGCTCGCCGGCGGGGCGCGCCAGGCCGTCGTCGCGTCGTGGGACGGGGTGGCGCCGAACGGCCCGGGGGACACCCGCTACGCCCTGACCCGCAGCGGACCGGGCGGCAGCGTCGAGGTCTGCCGGACGACGGCGACCCGCTGCGAGGCGCCCGCGGTCGACAACGACGGCGCGACGTACACCTACCGGCTCACCGCGGCCAACGACGTCGTCGGGTCCCCGGCGGGGCCCTCGTCCTCGCAGCGCGCGGTCGGCACGCCGGGCGAGTTCACCGGCGTCTCCGCCGCCGCCACCGGCGAGGACCGCCGGGTCCGGCTGCGGTTCACCTCGCCCCCGGCGCGCGACGAGTCGGTGACCGTGACGTGCCGGGTGTCCGGCGACCCCTGCGGGGAGTGGACCCTCGGGGCGGAGCCGCGGGCGGTCGACGAGGTCGTCGCCGTCCCGGCCAACGGCTCGACGGCGACGGTGACCCTCACCGCGACGAACACCGGCGCCCTGTCCTCGTCCGCCCAGGTGACCTCGGACGTCGTCTACGGCCCGCTCGGCGCCGTCGACGTCACCGTCCTCGCGACCGTCGGGCCGTACGTGACCTTCTCCGTGGCGGTCGACCCGGCGGGTCGCGAGGCCGACGTCGCCGTCTCGGTCGACGGCGGGGTCCCGGGCACCGCGGACCCCCCGGGTCGGACGACGAGCCGCGGGCCGTGGGCCGGGCAGTACACCGTCAAGGTGGGCTACGACCGCTCGGTGCAGGTCGCCGCGAGCGTGTCCCGCGGCGGGCAGACCCGCGACGGCTCCGCCGGGGCGACGACGGGCACGGCGACGGTGACGGTGAGCGAGACCGACGCCGGGTCCGGGGACGGCCGGGTCACGGTCTCGCTCGACGGTGCCTCGCCGAGCACGGTGATGACGTGCACGATCCGGCGTGGTGGGCTCGGTCTCGGGGACCGGTGGGAGGGGACCGTCGAGACCGACGCCGCCGGGGACGGCAGCCGCGCGGTGCCCGCCGAGGAGCTGACGGTCGGGTCCGGCCGGACCTACGACGTCTCCTGCGACGACACGCGCTCCCCGGCCACACCCGTCGAGACCGAGTGGACGGCACCATGACCCGCACGACGCCTTCCGCGACCCCGACCCCTCCGAGGACCCGATGAGCACCCCGCCCCTCGCCCACGCCGACGAGATCTCCTGGTTCGGCGACACCTTCCAGACCATCGTCGACAGCGTCGGCGGCGCCCTCGTCGGCAAGGAGCGGGTCGTGCAGCTCGCCGTGTGCTGCCTCGCCGCGGGCGGCCACCTGCTCCTCGAGGACGTCCCCGGCACCGGCAAGACGAGCCTGGCCCGGGCGCTGGCCGCGTCCGTGCGCGGCACCCACCAGCGGGTCCAGTTCACCCCCGACCTGCTGCCGTCCGACGTCACCGGCGCGTCGATCTACGACCCGCGCCGGCAGGTGTTCGAGTTCCGCCGGGGCCCGGTCTTCGCCAACGTCGTCCTCGCCGACGAGATCAACCGCGCCTCGCCGAAGACCCAGTCCTCGCTCCTGGAGGTCATGGAGGAGGGCCGGGTCACCGTCGACGGGACGACCCACGCCGTCCCGGACCCGTTCATGGTCATCGCGACGCAGAACCCCATCGAGCAGGCCGGGACCTACCGGCTGCCGGAGGCCCAGCTCGACCGGTTCCTCATGAAGACCGCGATCGGCTACCCCGACGCCGACGCGACGATCGACGTCCTCTCCGGCCTCGCCGTGCGCGACCGGGCGCTCGCCGTCGGGGCGGTCATCGACGGCGCGCAGGTGCTGCGGATGCGCGAGGTCGCCCGCTCGGTGCACGTCTCGCGCCCGCTCCTGCAGTTCCTCCAGGACCTCGCCGAGCGCTCCCGCGACCACCGGCACGTGCGGCTCGGGCTGTCGGTCCGCGGGCTGCTCGGGTACGTCCACGCGTCGAAGGCGTGGGCCGCGGGTCACGGCCGCAACTACGTCGTCCCCGACGACCTCAAGGACATCGCCGTGCCGGTGATGCAGCACCGGATGCTCCTCGACGCCGACGCCGAGTTCGACGGCGTCACCGTCCTCGACGTCATCGACGAGCTCTTCGACGCCGTCCCGCTGCCGAGCCCGCAGGACTGACCCGTGAGCGACCTCCGCCGGCTCCTCGCCCTGGCCCGGGAGCGGTCCGTCGTGACCGCCACCGGGTGGTGGGCCGCGGCCGTCGGGGTGGTCGGCGTCGGGGCGGGGCTGGTCCTGCGCTGGACCGAGCCGGTCGTCGTCGGCGCCGGCCTGCTCGCGCTCCTGGTCCTCGGGGTGCTCATGACCCTCGGCGGGTCGGCCGTGACCCTGCAGCTCGAGGTGCGTCCGGCCCGGGTGCGTCCGGGCGCGGTCGCGGACGGGCTGCTCACCGTCGTCAACAACCGCAGCCGGCGGACCGCCCCGGCCGACCTCGAGGTCCCCGTCGACGGCCGCGTCGAGGCCTTCCGGATGCCGTGGCTCAGCGCCGGGCTGCGCACGACCTACCCGTTCCCCATCGCCGCCGAACGACGCGGCGTCGTGCTCGTCGGACCGGTGAGCACCGTCCTCGGCGACCCGTTCGGCCTCGCCCGGCGGACGGTGAGCACCTCGGAGACGGTCGAGCTCTTCGTCCACCCCGAGGTCCTCGCCCTGCCCTCGCTCGACGCCGGGCTCGTCCGCGACCTCGAGGGGCGCGCGACGAACGACCCGTCGGTGTCCGACCTCGACTTCCACACCCTGCGCCCGTACGTGCCGGGCGACGACCGACGGCACGTGCACTGGCAGTCGACGGCCCGGGCCTCCACCGCCGCGGGGTCGACGAGCCTCATGGTCAAGGGCTACACCGACACCCGGCGCTCGCACGTCGGCGTCGTCCTCGACGCCCGGGCCACCGCGTACGCCGACGAGGACGTCTTCGAGACGGCGGTGAGCGCCGCGGCCTCGCTCGCGGTGCGCGCCCTGCGCGACGAGATGGACGTCACCGTCGTCGCGGGTGCCCACGCCGTGGACCGAGGCGCCGCCGCGCGGGTGCTCGACGGGTTCTCCCGGGTCGAGCCGGACCGGACCGACCTGCCGGGTCTCGCGGCCCGGCTCGCCGGGCTGGCCCCCGCGACGAGCATCGCCGTCCTCGTCACCGGTCCCGACACCTCGTTCGGCGAGGTGCAGCGGGCCGCCGCGCACCTCGGTCCGCACGTGCGCCTGCACGTCCTGCGGGTCGCGCCGGGGCAGCGCAGCCGGACGTCGTCGGTCCTCGGGGTGTCCTTCATGACGATGGGGGCGCCGGGCGACCTGCCGCGCCTCGTCCGGGCCGTGGGGGCGGCGTGACGGCGGGCGCGGGCGTGCGGGCCGGCCGGGACGCGGCCGGTCGGGGACGGGCGGACCTCCTCGTCGACGTCCTCGCCGTCGTCGTCCTCACCGCGACGGCCCTCAGCGCGTGGACCGGGACCTTCGCCGGCCCGTGGTGGCTCGTCGCGGCCGGCGCCGGGGTCGTTGCCGGTGTGCTCCTCGCGCTGGCGACCGACCTGCTGCGGCTGCCCTGGTGGGCGGCGGTGCCGGGCCTCGTCGCCGTCCTCGCCCTGCTCGGCCCACCGCTGTCGCTGCGGGGCACCGCGGCCGGGCCCTGGCCGACGCCGGCGTCCTGGGCGGCGTCGGCGGACACGGTGACCGACGGCTGGCGGCGCCTGCTCACGACCCTGCCCCCGGTCGACGGCGGCGGCCCGCTCGCGCTGCTGCCCCTCCTCCTCGCCCTCGTCGGGTCGTGCGTCGCGCTGCTCCTCGCCCGGCGGACCCGGGCGGCCTGGCTGCCGCTGCTCGTCCCGACCGTTGTCGGGGTCGCCGTCGCCGCGCTCGGGGTCGTCTCGCCCGGCGGGGTCCTCGTCCGCGGGCTCGTCCTGCTCGCCGTCGGACTGCTCTGGGGGACGGCCCGTGCCCGGCGCTCCGTCGTCACCCGCACCGGGGCCCCCGTGGAGCGGTTCGCGACCGCGGCCCTGCTGCTCGCCGTCGTCGGCGTGCTCGTCGGCGGCGGAGCCTCGTTGCTCGCGCCGGGGGACCGCGAGGTGGTCCGCGAGCACGTCGACCCCCCGGTGACGACGACGGACCGGCCGAGCCCGCTCGCCGCCTTCCGGGCCTTCCGGCCGGTGGCCGACGACCTCGCCGACCAGGAGCTCGTGCGGGTCGAAGGGCTGCCCGCGGGGACCCTGCTGCGGCTCGCGACGGTCGACACCTACTCCGGGACCGTGTGGGCGGCCGGCGACGGGACGACGGACGCCACCGACGGGTCGGCCGGCTTCCTGCGGATCGGGGCGCGGATCCCGCGCGAGGACGTCGGCCGGGAGGTCACCGCCCGTGTCACCGTCGGGCCCGGATGGGTCGAGCGCCGCGAGCTACGGCTGTGGCTGCCGACCCTCGGGGACGAGACCTCCGTCGAGGTCGAGGGCCCGCGGGGGGCCGACCTCGCCGAGCGGCTGCGCTACAACCTCGACACCGGTGCCGCGGTGCTGCCCGGCGGGCTCGACGTCGGGGAGAGCTACACGCTGCGGGCGCGCCTGGGCGCCGGGGCCGTGCCGGCCGGCGGCGTCGGGGCGACGCCGACCACCCCGCGGGTCGACCCCGAGCTGACCCGTCCGATGGCACGCCTCGTCGCGGCGGCGGACGTCGAGGGGCGCCCGCCGCAGGAGCAGGTCCGCGAGGTGGGGGCCTGGCTGCGGGAGAACGGGGCCTACAGCGACGGCGGGCCGGGGCAGGAGACGATCCTGCCCGGGCACTCGCTCGGCCGGCTCGAGACCTTCGTCAGCGAGACGGAGCCGGCGGGCAACGACGAGCAGTACGCCGCGACGCTCGCCCTCACCGCCGCCCACCTCGGCCTCCCGGCCCGGGTCGTCCTGGGAGCGGTCCCCGGGCCCGACGGCGTCGTCCGCGGCGCCGACGTGCGGGCCTACGTCGAGGTGTGGGACGACGGAGCGTGGACGCTGCTGCCGCCGGAGGACTTCGTCCCGGACCGGGACAAGGCGCCCTCGCCGCGGGCCGTGCGGCAGCAGGACCGCAGTCGGACGGCCGTCGTCCCGCCGCCCATCGCGCAGCGCCCGCCGAGCAGCGAGGACGGCTTCTCGCTCGACGAGTCGAGCAGCGGCCAGGGCCGCACCGCGACGACCGAGATCGGTCCCGGGCCGCCGGTGTGGCTGCTCGTCACCGCGGGCGTCGTCGCCGTCCCCGTCCTCGGTGTCCCGGCGTGGACGCTACTGCTCCTCGGTGCCAAGGGTCTGCGCCGGACGGTGCGGCGGCGCCGGGGCAGCCCGCGGTCGCGCGCCGCGGCGGCCTGGCAGGACGTCGTCGACACCCTGCGGGACGCCGGCTACCCCGTCCGGGCGCGCGACACCCGCCGGGAGGTCGCCCGCGCCGTCGGCGGGCGCTCGGTCGCCGACGCCGCCCGCGCCGCCGACATCGCGACGTACGGCCCGGGCTCGCCGTCGCCGCAGGCGCTGGACTTCACGTGGTCGCTCACCCGCCGGGTGCGCGCGGACGTCGCGGACGGCCGGAGCCTGCGGGAGCGGTGGCGGCGGGCGGTCAGCCTCGCCTCGTTCCTGCCCGAACGGTCGGCCGAGCCGATCCGGGTGCCGTCGGGCATCCATGCCGGCCGGCTCGTCGAGCGGCGCTCAGCGAGCTGAGCGGCGGTCCCTGCTGCGGGTGCCGACCTGCTCGTCTGTGCTGTGGACGGCGCGCAGGAGCCTGACGGTCCGGCTGGGAGATGGTGGCCGGCAACGGAGGACGTGTGATAAGGCGAATGTTCGGACCCGGTTTCCGTGATGTCCGGCCCCCCGAAATCTGGTCCATCTCGTGTGTGAGTGCTCGTCGATGATGAGAGTGCTGATGGAGGTGCCGGATGGCTGCGAGTAAGAGGTTCACGGCGGAGCAGATCGTGGCGAAGCTGCGGGAGGCGGAGAAGGGGACTGCTGCACCAATAGGTGTCAACCTGACCTTCACGCCGGCTTGGTTTCAGTCGTGGTGGTGAGTCGAGGGCGCGACTGAAAGGCTCCGACAGTCAGCTACAGGTCGAGGACGAGGCGGAGCGCTGCTTCCACACGTCGCAGCTCGTCGTAGGTCAGGTGGCCCGTGCTCTCGCCGAGGCGAACGGGGTCGACGGCGGTTGTCTGCTCTACGAGTACGAGCGTCCGCAGGCCGCCGATCAGGACCTCGGGTCTGAAGCTGGCCGGGCGCGCCGAGGTGGAGGTGGGGGCGACCAGCCAGGTCGAGAGCGGAAGCGCGTCGGACTGGACGACGACGGCGTACCGACGATTGGCCTGTTCGTGCCGCCGAGCGCCGTGAGGTGCGAGCAGCCGGAAGACCTCACCACGCACGCAGCGTCTCCATGTCCCGCAGCACCTGTGCGGCTTCGGCGCGGTCCTGCTCGTCGCGCGCCAGCTCCTCGGCCTCGGCCCGCAGCGCCCTGCGGGCCCGGTCGCGGGCTGCGTCGATCAGTGCGGCCCGCACCGCGACGGAGACCGACGTGCCGTCTGCGGTCAGGGTGGCGAGCGCCCGGGCGGCGTCGTCGTCGGGGCGGAAGGTGATCGTGTCGGCCCTCAGCGGGCCGGGCGGCCCGTCCCGGGGAGGCGCCACCGGCGGCGGCGTGGCGGGTCGGACAGCGGGGTCGGGACGTCGGGTCGGAGGTCGACGGCGCCGTCGGACGGGGCGAAGGCGGAGTGGCGTTCCGGACCCCAGTCCGGCTCTGGTTCCGGTCCTGGCGGCGGAGCCTCGGCAGGCGGCTTGCTGTCGCCCCCAGGCCGGCTCTCGGCGGAGCGGGATGCCTTGTCCGTCCGCCGGGGCCTCGCGGGACGACGACGGGGGGACGGCTCCGGCGCCGGTGCGGGGGCCGCCGGTCCATCGTCCGCTGCCGGGATGTCCGGCACCGGGCCGGCCGGGGCCGCCGGGGTGTCCCGGTAGGCGCCGTAGCCGGCCCACGGTCGGATCCGCTGCTCCAGGCCCTCGCCGGAGGTGCGGGTCGCCGCGCGGGGCGGCTCCGGTGGGGGAGGGACGAGCCGGGCCGGCTCCGGTTCCGGCGACGCCGGTGCGGCCTCGGTCTGCGGCGGGGCGGTCTCCGGCGGCGTGGTCTCCGGTGTCGTCGAGGCTTCGGGGAGCGCCGGGACGCTCGCCCAGAACGAGCGCAGGACCGAGCCCGTCGCGGCGTCCGGGGCGTCGTCAGGCACGGCCGTCATCGTAACGAGCGCCGACGGGGCGCGCCGGGCCTTCACCGGTCACGGGGTGGGGGTGAGGGGGCACCGATCGCTAGGCTGCCCGGCGTGACGGACGAGACGCGCGTGGTCGGGCCCCGGACGTGGGTCGAGACCGTCGCGGCGGCCCGTGACGAGGGCTTCGCCTTCCTCGACTGGCTGAGCGCCGTCGACCGTCTCCACGACGACGCCGCGCCCGGCTTCGACGTCGTCTGCCACCTCCTCGACGTGGACACCCCGGGGACGCTGCGCGGGCTGCTGGTCACGACCCGGGTGGCCGACGGCGAGCCGCTCGCCTCCCTCACCGGGGTCTTCGCCGGGGCCGCGTGGCACGAGCGCGAGACCCACGAGATGTTCGGCATCGGGTTCTCCGGGTTCGACGACGGCACCGGCCTCGGTCTGCGCCCGCTCCTGCTGCCGGACGGCTTCGAGGGCACCCCGCTGCGCAAGTCCTTCCAGCTCGCCGCCCGGGCGTCGACGCCGTGGCCCGGCGGCAAGGAGCCGGGGGAGGGGCACGAGTCCGCCCGCTCCCCGAGCCGGCGCCGGGTGCAGGCCGCAGGCGTCCCACCGCCGGAGTGGGGGCCGCGATGAGCGCCCTCGAGGTCACCCTGCGCGCCCTGTCGGCGCTCGCCGCCTTCCTCGTCCTGCCGCTCGTCGTCGGCCAGGCCGAGCACAAGGTCATGGCGCACATGCAGGGCCGGCTCGGGCCGATGTACGCCGGCGGCTTCCACGGCTGGGCCCAGCTCGTCGCCGACGGGGTGAAGTTCGCCCAGAAGGAGGACATCGTCCCGCGGGCCGCCGACCGCGGCGTCTTCCGGCTCGCGCCCGCCGTCGCCCTCGTGCCCTACCTCGTCGCCCTCGCCGTCCTGCCGGTCCACCCCGGCGTCGCCGCCGTCGACGTGCCCGGGTCGGTCCTCGTCGTGCTCGCGGCGACCGCGGTCGGGGCCCTCGGCACCCTCATGGCCGGCTGGTCCAGCGCGAACAAGTACTCCCTCATCGGCGGGCTGCGGGCCGCGGCGCAGCTCGTCTCCTACGAGCTGCCGATCGTCCTCGCCGTCGCGTCGGTCGCCATCGCCGGTGGCTCGCTGTCGCTCATGGCGCTCGCCGACGCGTGGACGCCGTGGTGGCTGCTGTGGCAGCTGCCGGGGGCGGTCGTCTTCCTCGTCGCCGGGGTCGCCGAGCTGCAGCGCCCGCCGTTCGACATGCCGATCGCCGACGCCGAGCTCGTCATGGGTGCCTGGACCGAGTACACCGGGCTGCGGTTCGCCTTCTTCCTCCTCGCCGAGTACGCCGGCATCGTCGTCGTGTCCGTCCTCTTCGCCGTCCTCTGGCTCGGCGGCTGGCAGGGACCGTTCGACGACACCCTCGGCTGGCTGTGGACCCTCCTCAAGGCGTTCGGCGTCGCGATCGTCGTCGTGTGGGTCCGGGTGTCCTGGCCGCGGCTGCGCGAGGACCAGCTGCAGCGGCTCGCGTGGCTGTGGCTCGTCCCGCTCGGGCTGCTCCAGCTGCTCCTCACGGGCGTCGGGGTGGTGAGCGGCTGGTGACCGGACCCCGCGTCCCCGGCGTCCTCAAGGGCCTCGCGACGACCGCGCGCACCGCGCTGCGGCCGGCGCACACGAGCGAGTACCCCGACGTCCCCCCGGACCTGCCGCCGCGCAGCCGGGGCGTCATCGCGCTGCTCGAGGAGAACTGCACCTCGTGCATGCTCTGCGCCCGCGAGTGCCCCGACTGGTGCATCCACATCGACTCGCACAAGGAGACCGTCCCGGCACCCGCCCCCGGGGGCCGGGAGCGGCAGCGCAACGTCCTCGACCGGTTCGCCATCGACTTCTCGCTGTGCATGTACTGCGGCATCTGCATCGAGGTCTGCCCGTTCGACGCGCTCTTCTGGAGCCCCCAGTTCGAGTACGCCGAGACCGACATCCGCGACCTGCTCCACGAGAAGGAGCGGCTCGGCGGCTGGATGGCGAGCGTCCCCGCCCCGCCGGCCCTCGACGAGCGCGCCGCCCCGCCCGCCGAGGAGACCGCGGCCTCCCGCCCGGCCCGGGGCGGTCCCCGCGGGGGTGCCGGGCGGACCCCGCCCGCCCGCCCGCCGCGGACCGTCCGACCGAGGGTCGTGGAGTCCGAGGACCCGTCGTGACCCCGCTCGACACGGCGTTCGCGGCCTCGTCCGTGCTCGCCGTCGTCGGGGGCGTGCTCGCGGTGGCCACCCGGCACGTCGTCCACGCCGCCCTGTGGCTCGTCGTCGCCCTCCTCGGGGTGGCCGGGGCGCTGCTCGTCCTCGGTGCCGAGCTCGTGGCCCTCGTCCTCGTCCTCGTGTACGTCGGTGCCGTCGTCGTCCTCGTCCTCTTCGCGCTCATGCTCACCCGGGCACCGGTCGGCCCGGACCGGGAGCACGCGCCCGGACCGTGGCGGGTCGTCGGCGGGGTCCTCCTCGGCCTGGCGACGGCGGGCCTGCTCGCGACGGCGCTCGTCCCGCTCGCCGACGGCACGGTCGAGCGGGCCGACGTCACCTCCCAGCAGGTCGCGGGTCAGCTCTTCGCGACGTGGGTGTGGCCCTTCGAGCTGCTCTCGCTGCTCCTGCTCGCCGCCCTCGTCGGGGCACTCGCCGTGGCCCGGGTCGGGCGCAAGGAGGGGAGCGCGTGATCCACCTGCTCGGGCCCTACCTCCTCGCGGCGGCGCTCGTCGGCATCGGGGTCGCCGGCATCGGGCTGCGCCGCAACGCCGTCCTCGTCCTCGTCGGGGTCGAGCTCGTCCTGTCCGGGGCGCTCGTCCTGCTCGTGACCACCCAGGCCGCCGGCGCCGACCGATGGGCGGCGGGCAGCGTCCTGCCACTCTTCGTCGTGACCATCGCCGCCGCCGAGGTCGTCGTCGCTCTCGCCGTCGTGCTCGCCGCCTTCCGGCTGCGCGGGAGCATCGACCTCGACGCCCGCTCGGCCGACGGCCCGGGAGCGCCGCGATGACCCCGTGGCTCGTCGTCGGGCTGCCCGTCGTCGCGTCCGTCGTCGGGCTCGCCGTGCGGCGGGACGACCGGATCGCCCGCGTCGTCGCGGTCGGTGCCGGAGCCGCAGCCCTGTTCGTCGCCCTCCTCGGCTGGCTCGTCGCCGACGACCGGGCCATGCTCGTCGCCGGACCCGGGCTGCGCGCGGGTGAGCTCGACGTCCCCCTCGACCTCGTCGTCGACCCGCCCCGGGCCGCCGTCGCCGCCGTCGTCGCCCTCGTCGCGCTCGCGGTCCAGGTGTACTCGACGTGGTACCTCGCCGCCGACGACCGCTACGGCACGTTCGCGGCGACCGTCTCGCTCTTCACCGGCGCGATGCTCCTCGTCGTCCACTCCGCCGACCTCCTCCTCACCGTCGTCGGCTGGGAGGTCATGGGCTGGTGCTCCTACCTCCTCGTCGGCCACTGGTCGCGGCGGGCGAGCGCCCGGCGAGCGGCCCTCAAGG
This sequence comes from Phycicoccus avicenniae, assembly GCF_018139485.1. Taxonomy (GTDB): domain Bacteria; phylum Actinomycetota; class Actinomycetes; order Actinomycetales; family Dermatophilaceae; genus Phycicoccus; species Phycicoccus avicenniae. Next base: position 155,695 of record NZ_JAGSNF010000009.1, on the reverse strand, counting down.
CCTTCCTCGTCACCCGGGTCGCCGACGTCGCGTTCGTCCTCGGCCTCGTCGGGCTCGCCGCCGGCGCGGGGTCGACCTCGCTCGGGCTCGTCCTCGACGCGTGGGCCCGCCCGACCGAGTGCATCGACGCCGAGACGGCAGCAGGGTCCTCCCTCGGCGGGGCGCTCACCCTGTGCGACGCGCCGGATGCGCGGGTGCGCGCCGTCCTGCTCGTCCTCGTCGTCGTCGGCGTCCTCGGCAAGTCGGCGCAGGTGCCGTTCCAGGACTGGCTGCCCGACGCGATGGAGGGCCCGACCCCCGCGAGCGCGCTCATCCACGCCGCGACGATGGTCGCCGCCGGCACCGTCGTCCTCGCCGGGCTCTTCCCGGTGCTCGCCGAGAGCCCGACGGCCCGCTGGGTGCTCGGGGTCTCGGTCTCCGTGACGATGCTGCTCGCCGCCGTCCTCGCCTTCGCCCAGAGCGACCTCAAGCGGATGCTCGCGTGGTCGACGGTGAGCCAGGTCGCCGTCATGCTCGCCGCCCTCGCAGGCTCGCCCCTGGACGCCGGTCCCGACGGCGGGCTGCTGCACCTGTGGTCGCACGCCCTCTTCAAGGCGTTGCTCTTCCTCGCCCTCGGCTGGGCGGCGCTCGCCGCCGGGGGGACGGCGGTGGCCGCCCTGCGGGGGAGCGCCGCGGACGCCCCACTGCTCCGCCTGGCCGTCGCCGCGGGCTTCCTCTCCCTCGCCGGCGTCCCCCTCGTCGTCGGCGGGGTGTCCAAGGAGCACGTCCTCGCGACCGTGTGGGACGGCGCCGTCGCCGCCGACGGGCCCGGCGTCCTCGTCCTCGTCGCGCTCGTCGTCACCTCGTCGGTGACGGCGGCGTACAGCACCCGCGGCTACCTCCTGCTCACCGCGCACACGCGCGGCGGCCCCGAGCCGGTGACGCCTCCCGCGGCCGTGCGGGCGGTCCTCGGCACGCTCCTCGTGCTCACCGTCCTCGGCGGGCTGGTCGTGCTCACCGGGACCTTCGCGGTGCACAGCGTGTCGCTGCTGTGGCTGCTCCTCACCGCGGTCGTCGTCGCCGTCGGGGTCGCCGTCGCGCTGCGCGGCGGGTTCGACCGCGACCCCGCGGAGGTGCTCGCGCGGCGGTTCGTCCCCGTCGCCGACCGGGGCCTCGGGGTCGACCTGCTCTACCGGCGCCTCGTCGCCCGGCCCGTGCTCCGGCTCGCCCGGCTCGTCGCCTTCGTCGACACCGAGGTCATCGACGCCTACGTCCGCGGCACGGTCGTCGGCACCCGGGCCGCCGGCTGGGCGGGGCAGCGGCTGCACCGGGCCGAGCGGCCCGGGGCGGGCGTCGGGCTCGTCCTCGGCGCCGTCGTCGTCCTCGCGGCCCTCGCCCTCCTCGCCGCGACGGGGGTGCTCCGATGGTCGTGAGCCTCCTCCTCGGCCTGCCGGCCGCCGTCGGGCTCTGGCTCGTGAGCGGCGGACGGGCGATGCCGGTGCGCGCGGCCCGCCCGCTCGCGGCGGTGACCGCCGCCGCCACCCTCGTCCTCGCAATCCTCACCGTGACCGGCGCGGACGAGGTCGACCGGGCCTGGCTCCCCGAGCTCGGGGTGCGCTGGTCCTTCGGGGTCGACGGCATCTCCGTCCCGCTCGTGCTGCTCACCGCGGCCGTCGGAGTCGTCGTCACCCTCCACGCGTGGGTCGAGCTGCCCGCGGGGGGCTCGCCCGCGACGTTCCTCGGCTCCCTCCTCGTCGTCGAGGCCGGCGCGCTCGCGACGTTCACCGCCCGCGACGCCGTGCTCTTCCTCGTCGCCTTCGAGCTCGTCCTCGTCCCGATGTGGGTGCTCGTCGGCCGGTACGGCGCCCCGCACCCGGCGCGCGCCCGGACCGAGGCGGCCCTTCGGTTCGTCCTCTACACGGCGGTCGGCTCGACGGTCCTGCTCCTCGGGATCCTCCTGCTCGTCGCCTCCGCCGGGACGGCCGACCTGCGCGAGCTCGCGGGCGGCGCCGGAGCCGCCCTCGACGGGGGGACTCAGCTCGCGGTCGCGCTCCTGCTCGTCGTCGGGCTCGCCGTCAAGGTCCCCGTCTTCCCGTTCCACACGTGGCTGCCGCCCGCGCACACGACGGCCCCGACGGCCGGCTCGGTCCTGCTCGCCGCCGTGCTCCTCAAGATGGGTACCTACGGCCTCGTCCGGCTCCCCGTCGCGACCGTGCCCGAGGGCACGGCGACCCTCGCCCCGGCGCTCGCCGTCGCGGGCGCCGTCGGGATCGTGTGGGGCGGCCTCGTCTGCCTCGTCGAGCGGGACCTCAAGCGGCTCGTCGCGTACTCGTCGGTCGCGCACATGGGCTTCGTCGTCCTCGCGCTCGCGAGCGGGTCCGAGACCGGGCTCCAGGCCGCGCTCTTCGCCAACGTCGCCCACGGCGTCGTCTCGGCGCTGCTCTTCGTCCTCGTCGGCGGGCTCAAGCAGCGCTGGGGCGACGTCGACCTCGCGGTGCCGCGCCCGGCCCTGCGCGAGACCTCGCCCCGCCTCGGCTTCGTCCTCGTCCTCGGTCTCGCCGCGAGCCTCGGGCTGCCCGGCCTCGCCGGCTTCTGGGGCGAGGTGCTCGCGATCTACTCCGCGTGGGCCCCGGCGGCGGACCGCCCCCGCGTCGTGCTCCTCGCCTGCGCCGTCGTCGCCGCGCTCGGTGCCGCCCTCGCCGCCGCGTACTGCCTCCGGGTCGCCGGGATCGTCTGGGCCGGTGACCGCCCGGACCGGGACGCGCCGCGCACCCCGGACACCCACGGCGTCGAGCAGGTGCTCCTCGGGGTCCTCTCCCTCGGAGTCGTCGTCCTCGGGGTGGCGCCGATGCTCCTGCTGTCGACGACCGCCGACGCCGTCGCCCGGATCGGGGGCGGACCGTGACCCCGTCCCTCGTCACCGTCGACTGGCTCGTCCTCGCACCGGCGCTCGCCCCGGTCGCGGGCGTCGTCCTCGTCCTGCTCGGCGACGCCGTCCTGCCGCGACGCTTCGGCGGCGCCGCCGTCGCGCTCGCGGCCCTCGCCCTCGTCGCGGGCGCCGTCGCGGCGGTGTGGCTGCCCCGGGCGGCGGGCGGCGCCGTGAGCACGCTGTGCCTGCCCGCGCCCGACGGCGCCTGCCTGTGGACGGCGGGCGCGAGGGCCTCGACGCTCCAGGCCGGGGTCCTCCTCGCCGGGGCCGCGGCCCTCGCCCTGCTCCACGAGGGCCGCCCGCGCCCCCGGGACGGCGCGGTCGCCGCGACGCTGCTGCTCGCCGCGTGCACGGGCGGGGTCACCGTCGCGGCCGCGACCGACCTCGGCACCTGGCTCGTCGCCCTCGAGCTCGCGACCGTCCCCGCCGTCGCGCTCGTCGCGCTGCGCGGCACCCGGGCGTCCGCGCACGGCGGTCTCAGCCTCCTCGTCACCTCGCTCGCCTCCTTCGGCCTGCTCGTCCTCGGCGCCGCGCTGTGGCTCACCGCGACCGGCGACGCCACGTTCTCGCGGACCGGTGCCGCCGCGGCGTGGGCCGACCCGGACCGGCAGGTCGTCCTCGTGCTCGCGGTGACCCTCCTCGTCGCGGGTCTCGGCTTCAAGCTCTCGGCCGTGCCCTTCCACGCGTGGACGCCGCAGGCATACGCCGGCGCCGACCTCGGGACGACCGCGTTCCTCGCGGCGGCCTCGAAGCTGTCCGCCGTCGCGGCGCTGCTCGTCGTCCTCGCCGCGCTCACCGACCTACCCGGCGGCCCGGGGCCGCTCGCCGTCGTCGTCGGCGTCCCGGCGGTGCTCTCGCTGCTCCTCGGCACGCTCGTCGCGCTGCGCCAGGACGACCCGGTGCGCCTCCTCGCGTGGTCGACGATCGCGCAGGCCGGCTGGGTGCTCGTCCCGCTCACGGCCTTCTCCGACGCGGGCCTGCGGGCGGCCGCCGCCTACGTCCTCGTGTACGCCGCCGCCTCCCTCGTCGCGCTCGCCGTCCTCGGCCGCACCGGGGCCCGAACGCTCGAGGACCATCGGGGCCTGCTGCGGCGGGACCCGCTCGCCGGCGGCACCCTGACGCTCGCCCTCCTCGTCCTCGCGGGGCTCCCGCCCGGGGTGGTCGGCCTCGTCGTGAAGATCGTCGCCCTCGCGCCGGTCGTCGAGGCGGGGGTCGTGCCCGTCGCCGTGGCCGCGGTGCTCGCCGTCGTCGTCGGCATCGCCGTCTACCTGCGGTGGGTCGCGGTGCTGCTCTCCCGGCAGGTGACGCCGTCGACGCTCGAGGAGCCGTCGACCGCGCGCCGCCCGGCGACGCTCGTCGTGCTCGTCGTCGGGACCGGCCTGCTGGTGGTGGCGAGCGCGCTGCCGGCGGGCCTGCTCGCCGCCGCGACGTGACCGCGACGTGGGCGCCGCGCGACGAGGGGTGTCCCGGAACTAGATCGATCGCCCGGGGCGTTCACCCTGCATGCACAACCACTTCAACGGGCTGAAGACCGCGGCCCTGCTCGGCGGTCTCTGGGCGCTGCTGCTGGCCGTCGGCTGGTTCATCGCGCAGGGCACGGGCAGCCCGATCTTCATCCTCGTCTTCGCGCTCATCGGCCTCGGGACGACGGCCTACGGGTACTGGAACTCCGACAAGCTCGCCATCAAGGCGATGCACGCCTACCCGGTCACCGAGGCGCAGGCGCCCGCGATGTACCGCATCGTCCGCGAGCTCTCCACCCGCGCGAACAAGCCGATGCCGCGCCTGTACGTCTCGCCGACCCAGGCCCCGAACGCCTTCGCGACGGGCCGCAACCCCGAGAACGCCGCCGTGTGCTGCACCGAGGGCATCCTCGGCCTCCTCGACGAGCGCGAGCTGCGCGGCGTCCTCGGCCACGAGCTCATGCACGTGTACAACCGCGACATCCTCACCGGGTCGGTCGCGGCGGCCATCGCCGGTGTCATCTCCTCGATCGGCCAGTTCCTCGCCTTCACCGCGATCTTCGGCGGTGGCAGCAACGAGAACCGCAACCCGATCGCCGGTCTGGCGCTGGCGCTCCTCGCGCCGATCGCCGCCGTGTTCGTCCAGATGGCGATCTCCCGCACCCGGGAGTACGACGCCGACGAGGACGGGGCGACGCTCACCGGCGACCCGCTGGCCCTCGCGAGCGCCCTCCGCAAGCTCGAGCAGGGCGTCGCCAAGGCGCCGCTCGCGCCGTCGCAGCAGCTCGTCAACGCCAGCCACATGATGATCGCGAACCCGTTCCGGGCCCAGGACGTCTCCCGGATGATGTCGACCCACCCGCCGATGGCGGAGCGGATCAAGCGCCTCGAGCAGATGGCCTATGGGCACCGCATCGACTGACCGGCGGTCGTCACGCGGGCGCCGTCAGCGCTCCGGCAGGCCCGCCGCGGAGTCGTCGTAGTACTGCCGGTTGCGCAGCCCCGCCGCGGCGGCCTCGTCGAGGCACACGACGGTGTCGGGGTGCCACTGCAGGACCGAGGCCGGCACCGACGCCGTGAGCGGTCCCTCAAGCGCGGCGGCGACCGCGTCGGCCTTGGTGTCGCCCGTCGCGACGAGGACGAGGCGCCGGGCGTCGAGGATCGTCCCGAGCCCCTGGGTCAGGCAGTGGGTCGGGACGTCGTCGAGGCCGCTGAAGAAGCGGGCGTTGTCGCGGCGGGTCCGGTCCGACAGCCGCTTGATCCGGGTGCGCGAGGTGAGGGCGGACCCGGGCTCGTTGAAGCCGAGATGGCCGTTCGCGCCGATGCCGAGCACCTGGACGTCGACCCCGCCGAGGTCGGCGATCCGCGCCTCGTAGGCGGCGGCGGAGTCCTCGAGCGACGCCTCGTCGGTGCTGGACCCGTCCGGGACGGCGAGCCGGTCGGGGGAGAGGCCGACGACCTCGCACACCTCGCGCAGAAGCACCTGGCGGTAGCCCTCCGGGTGGCCGGGCGGCAGGCCGACGTACTCGTCGAGCGCCACCCCGTACGTCGCCGAGAAGTCGACGTCGCCGCGCTCGACGGCGCGTCCGAGCTCGCGGTACAGCCCGAGGGGGGACGACCCGGTCGCGAGGCCGAGGACGGGGTCGCGGCCGGCGACGCGGCGCAGCGCCGCGAGGACCGCTCCCGCCGCGCGGGCGGCGGTCTGCTCCGGGGTGCTGCTGACGAGGACCTCCATGCCGCCAGCCTAGGGCGCGGCCCCACCACGACGGGGCGGGGTCCGGCGGCCCGTCCGGGCTCCCGATCTGGTCCAATGAGCGGATGCCGTCCCTGACCCGCGACGAGGCAATCGCCCGTGCCGCCCTGCTCACCGTCGACGCCGTGGAGGTCGACCTCGACCTCGACCGCGGGCCGGAGACCTTCGGGTCCCGCACGACGCTGCGGTTCACCTGCCACGAGCCCGGGGCCGCGACCTTCGTCGACCTGCGGCCGGTGACCCTCGAGCGGGCGAGGCTCAACGGCCGCGACCTCGAGCCGGCGGTCCTCGTCGACGGCCGGCTCGGGCTCGCCGACCTCGCGGCCGACAACGTCCTGGAGGTCGACGCGGTCATGGCCTACGGGCACGACGGACAGGGCCTGCACCGCTCGACCGACCCCGCCGACGACGAGGACTACGTCTACGGCCACCTCTTCCTCGACGCCGCGCCACGCGTCTTCGCGTGCGTCGACCAGCCGGACCTCAAGGCGCCGTACACCGTGCGCGTCACGACCCCACAGCACTGGAGCGTCGTCGGCAACGGCGCGGCCCGCCAGACCTCCCCGGGGGTGTGGGAGCTCGCGACGACCCGACCGCTGTCGACGTACTTCGTCACGGTCTGCGCCGGCCCGTGGGTGAGCGTCACCGGCGAGCACGACGGCATCCCGCTCGGGCTGCACGCCCGGCGCTCGCTCGAGGAGCCGCTGCTCCGGCACGCCCCGCACCTGCTCGAGGTGACGGCGACGGCCTTCGACCACTACCACCGCCTCTTCGGCGTCCGGTACCCCTTCGGCGACTACCACCAGGTCTTCGTGCCCGAGTTCAACGCCGGGGCGATGGAGAACCCCGGCTGCGTGACGATCCGCGACCAGTACCTCTTCCGCGGCGCCGCGACGCCGGACCAGCTGCTCGAGGTCGACAACACGGTCGTCCACGAGATGGCGCACATGTGGTTCGGCGACCTCGTGACGATGCGCTGGTGGGACGACCTGTGGCTCAACGAGTCGTTCGCCGAGTACATGGCCTACCGCACCTCGACCGAGGCCCTCGGTGCGCCGGAGGCGTGGGTCGAGTTCGGCATCGTCCGCAAGAGGTGGGGGTACGCCGCCGACCGCGCCCCGTCGACCCACCCCGTCGCGGGGTCGCCGGCGCCGGACGCGGTGTCGGCGCTGCAGAACTTCGACGGCATCTCGTACGCCAAGGGCGCCTCCGTGCTGCGCCAGCTCATCGCCCACATCGGGGCCGACGCGTTCGACGCCGGGGTCCGCGACCACCTCACCGCGCACGCCTTCGGCAACGCCGGCCTCGAGGACTTCCTCGGCGCGATGGCCCGGGCCGCGGGCCGGTCCCTCGACGACTGGTCGCAGGCGTGGCTGCGCACGGCCGGGGCCGACCGGCTCTCGCTCGGCCGGGACGGGACCCTGGCACGGTCCGTGCCGACGGAGCACCCGGCCGACCGACCGCACACCCTCGACGTCGCCGCGTTCGCCGACGGCCGGGAGGTGCTGCGCGTCCCCGTGGTCCTCGACGGGCCGTCGGCGCCCGTCGACGGCGTGGCCGATGTGCCCGACGACGCCCTCCTCGTGCCGAACGCCGGCGACCTCACGTGGGCCGAGGTCGGCCTCGACGACGTCACCCTCGACGCCCTGCCCGCGGGTCTCGCCGACGTCCCCGACCCCGTCGCCCGGCAGGTGCTGTGGACCGCGCTGCTCGTCGGGATGCACCGGGCGGAGGTGGACCCCCGCCTCGTCGTCGAGGTGTTCGACCGGGCGTGGGCCACCGAGGACGACCCCGCCGTGCTGCGCCGCGTCGCCGCCGCCGTCACCGTCAGCGTCGTCCCGACCTTCCTCCCTCCGGACGAGGCCGAGGCGGCGCTGCGCCGGGTCGCGGCCGCGGCGGACGTGCTGCTCACCCGGGCGGGGACGGTCGAGGGACCCGCGGGGGACGGTCTCGCCGTCGTCGCCGCCCGGGTCCTCGCGGCGTCCTCCACCGACGTCGAGCGGCTCGCGACCTGGTCCCGCGGGGACGGGCTGCCGGAGCCGCTCGTCGGCGACGACGACTTCCGGTGGCTCGTGCTCCGCCGGCTGTCGGCGCTCGACGCCCTCGACGAAGGGGCCCTCGCCGGGGCCGAGGAGGCCGACCGGTCGCTCGCGGGACGGCTCGCCGCCCTCGGCGTGCGTGCCGTGCGCCCGACCCCGGAGGCCAAGGCCGACGCATGGCGGTCGCTCGAGGAGGACGAGAGCCTGTCGAACTACGAGGCCCTCGAGATCGCCCGCGGCTTCTGGGCCACGCCCGACCCCGACCTCGTCCGGCCCTACGTCCGCCGGGTCGGGGACCTGCTCGCACGGCTGGCCCCCCGGATGGGCGAGGACGCCCTGTCCCGCGTCGCGACGGCGCTCTTCCCGCTCACCGTCGTCGAGGACGCCACGCTCGAGGCGTCGGCGGCGATGCTCGGCCGGACCGACCTGCCGCCGGGGGTGCACCGGGCGCTCGTCGACGAGGACCACGTCCTGCGCGAGGCGTTGGCGAGCCGCCACCGCTTCGGGTGAGCCGGGACGTCCGGAGCGCCGCCCGTCAGGGCAGCAGGACGAGCTTGCCGACGTGGCGGCGCGCCTCGAGGTCGCGCTGCGCGCCGGCCGCCTCGACGAGCGGGTAGGTGGCGGCGACGACCGGGCGCACCTCGCCCCGGCGGGCGATCCCGACGAGCCGCTCGAAGACCGCCGGGGTGTGCATCGTCGACCCGACGAGCCGGCGGTTGCGCAGGTAGAGCCGGCGGACGTCGACCGTCACCTCGGCGCCGTCGAGCGCACCGGCGACGACCCAGCGGCCGCCGTCCCGGAGCAGGTCGAGGCCGCCCGCGAGCGTCGGCCCGGCCACGACGTCGACGGCGACGTCGACGCCGTCGGGCGCGGCCTCGCTCAACGCGTCGAGGACGGGGCCGGCCCGCCGGTCGAGGACGACGTCCGCGCCGGCGGCGCGCACGGGGTCGGTCTTGCCGGTGCTGCTCACCGCGACGACCCGCGCCCCGCGGGCCGCGCACAGCTGGACGGCCGCCAGACCGACGCCGCCGGACGCCCCGGTGACGAGCACGGTGTCGCCGCGGGTCACCGCACCGCGCTCGACCATCCCGAGGGCCGTCCCGTACGCGATCGGCAGGCAGGCGAGCTCGACGTCGGTGAGCGGCGAGCCGTCGACGCGGTGGGCGCACGACGCCGGGACGACGCAGTACTGCGCGTACCCGCCGTCGCGCTCGCTGCCGAGGACGTCCGCCGGGTAGGTGTCCGGGCCGTCCCCGGCGTAGAGCGCCGGGTCGACGAGCACCCGAGCCCCGAGCAGCCCGTCGTCGACCTCGGCGCCGGTCGCGGCGACCCGCCCGGCGACGTCCCCACCCTGGATGCGCGGGAACGCGACCGGGCCGGTCCAGCCCGACCGCGGCCCCGGGAGGCCGTAGGCACCTTCACGGGTCCACACGTCGGTGTTGTTGAGCGCGGCGGCGGCGACCCGCACGAGCACCTCGTCCGGCCCGGGTCGGGGCACCGGGACCCGCCGGTGCTCGAGCACCTCCGGCCCTCCGTGAGCGGTGAGCAGCACGGCGTCCATCGTCGTCGGGACCGTGGCCGTCACGGGGGCGTCCTCAGCCGGCCCAGAAGCCGCGGTCGCCGAAGAGGTCCCGGTAGGACCCGAAAGCCGCCTGGCCGCCGGTGCGTCCGCCGAGGTAGGACCCGACGACGGCGGCACCGAGGTCCCCGAGCTCCGGGGCGACGACGCGGCCGTCCGCGCGCCGGGCCATCGAGTCGACGAACCGGGCCAGACCGGGGTCCTCGCCGAGCCGGAAGAACGTCGTCTGCGCCCCGAGCCGCGCCGCGGCGTCGAGCTCCTGGACGGCGAGCGCGAGCGTCTTCGGGTGCGGCGGGTAGTCGAAGAAGACCTCACCGCCGCGCTCGAGGTGGCTCGTCGGCTCGCCGTCGGTCACGACGAGCAGGACCGGCTGGGCGTTCGGGTGCCGGCGGAAGTGCCGGTTGGCGAGGAGCAGGGCGTGGTGGAGGTTGGTCCCCTTGTCCCACTCGGCGTCGAGCGCGGTGAGCGTCTCGATGTCCATCGTCCGGGCGTACCGCGCGAACGACACGAGCTGGAGGTGGTCGCCGCGGAACCGGGAGGAGATGAGCTGGTGCAGCGCGAGGGCGGTGCGCTTCATCGGCACCCATCGGCCGTCCATCGCCATCGAGAAGGACGTGTCGACGAGGAGGGCGACCGCCGCCTGGGTGCGGGCCTCGGTCTCGGTGACCTCGACGTCGCCGATCTCGAGGCGCAGGCCGTGCCGGGGGTCGCGGCCCGCGGCCACCTCGCGGGTGATGGCGTTCGTCATCGTCCGGGTGGTGTCCCAGGGCTCGGTGTCGCCGAACTCCCAGGGCCGGGTGGCGCCGGACTGCTCGCCCGCCGCCCCGGCCTGCCGGACGTCGCGCTGGCCGCCACGGGTGCTGAGCCGCCCGGCGACGTCGCGCAGGAGCGACTTGCCGAGCTCGCGCATCGCCTTCGGGGAGAGCCTGAGGGAGCCGTCCGCGGACCGGGTGAGCATGCCGCTGTCGCGCAGCGCCTTCTCGAGGTCGGCGAGGGCCCGGGCGTCGACGGCGGCGTCGTCACCGAGGTGGCGCGAGAGGGAGTCGAGGTCGACGTCGTCCATCCGCGCGCCGGGGTGGGACTGGGCCAGCTGCTCGGCGAGGGCGTCGAGGTCGGCGATGTCCTGGAGCACCCCGGTGCCGTCGCCGAGGCCCATGCCCTGGTCGCCCTCGAACCGCTCGGAGCCGCCCCAGTCCTCCCCGGGCCGCAGCCCCTGGAGCAGACCGTCGATCCGGGAGAGCTGGTCCATGAGCGCCGGGGAGCCGAAGGCCTGCTGCGAGAGCTCCATGAGCTCGGCCCGTTGCTCGGCGGACATCGAGTTCATCATCCGCTGGGCGGCGGCAGCCCGCTGCGCCAGGCTGTCGACGAGCTCCTCGACGCTCTGCGGGTCCTCCGGGAAGTAGTCGCCGTGCTTCGCCATGAAGTCCCGGAACTGCTCGTCGGTGTCGTCGCCGCGGGCGTGCGCCTCGAGGAGGTCGCCGAGGTCGCGCATCATCGCCTCGACGGCGGCGCGGTCCTCGTCGGTGGCGTTCTCCAACGCCTGCTTCATCCCGGCGAACCGTTGGTCGAGCAGCTCACGGCCGAGGAGGTCCTTGATCTCCTCGTACTTCTGCCGGCCCTCGCTGCTGCGCCAGTCGTAGTCGGACAGCTCGGTGACGGCGGCGGCGGGCGTCGGCGGCAGGCTCCCGATCCGCATCTCGGCGAAGCGGGCGTCGTCGTCGAGGTCGCGGGCCAGCTGCTTGCGCTCGGCGAGGACCGCTTCGTCGAGGAGGCGGCGGACCTCCTCCATCGTCCCGTCGAGACCGTGTCGCTGCAGCATCTCGCGGCGCTTCTCGGCGACGCGCCGGGCGAGCTCGTCGAGACCGGTGCGGTCGCGGGTGCCCTGGCGCAGCAGCTCGCGCATGGCCCGCTCGGGGGAGTAGCCCGCCATGACGTCCTCGCCGATGGCGTCGAGCGCCTCGCGGAGGTCGACCGGAGGGGCGAGCGGGTCGCCGCCGCCGTACTTCGTGAACCGGGAGCGGCGGCCCCGGCCGGGGGTGGGCTCAGCCATAGACGGTCTCCCCGTCGCCGGTGTCCTTGCTGATCCGCCGGGCGAGGTAGAGCCCTTCGAGTGCGAGCTCGAGGGCTGCCGCGCGTTCGCCGTCGGAGTGCGCGTCGAACCGGGTGGCGACCTGCTCGTAGAGGTCGGACTCGCCGAGGACCGGCAGCCCGTCGAGGAAGGTCCGGGCGCTCACCTGCTCGCCGGTCGTGACGAGCGCGCCCTCCTCGATGGCCTCGACGAGGAGGGCGAGGTCGATGCCGCCGAGGTGGCGGCGTGCGGTCTCCGCGGTGGCGGTGCGCAGCAGGTGCGTGAGGACCTCGCGTTCGCGGCCCTCCTCGCCGGTCTCGAGCTCGACCTTGCCGCGCAGCACGTCGAGCGCGGCCTCGAGGTCGACGACCCGGGCGACGGCCTCGTCCTCGCCCTGCGTCGTCGCCCGGTGCAGCGCGGCGGCGGCGACCGTCTCGGTGGCGGCGATGGCGAACCGTGCCGAGACGCCGGAGCGCTGGTCGACCGAGGACGAGCCGCGCAGGCCGCGGGTGAAGCGGGCGACGATCTCGACGACCGCGTCCGGGACGGCGGCGACGAGGTCGGCCTCCTGGCGGATGACGGCGACCTCGTCGTCGAGCTCGAGGGGGTAGTGAGTGCGGATCTCGGCGCCGAAGCGGTCCTTGAGCGGGGTGATGATCCGGCCGCGGTTCGTGTAGTCCTCGGGGTTGGCGGAGGCGACGACGAGGACGTCGAGGGGCAGCCGCAGGACGTAGCCGCGGATCTGGATGTCCCGCTCCTCCATGACGTTGAGCATCGCGACCTGGATGCGCTCGGCGAGGTCGGGCAGCTCGTTGATGGCGACGACGCCGCGGTGGCTGCGGGGGATGAGCCCGAAGTGGATCGTCTCGGGGTCTCCGAGCCGGCGGCCCTCGGCGACCCGCATCGGGTCGACGTCGCCGATGAGGTCGGCGACGCTCGTGTCGGGGGTCGCGAGCTTCTCGGCGTAGCGCTCGTCACGGTGGCGCCACGCGACGGGGAGGGCGTCGCCGAGCTCGGCCGCGCGGCGGCGGGACTCGACGGTGATCGGGTCGAACGGGTGCTCGCCCAGCTCGGAGCCGTCGATGACCGGCGTCCACTCGTCGAGCAGGCCGACGAGGCTGCGGAGCAGACGGGTCTTGCCCTGCCCACGCTTGCCGAGCAGGACGACGTCGTGGCCGGCGAGCAGGGCCCGCTCGACCTGGGGGACGACGGTGGAGCCGAAGCCGTGCAGGCCGGGCCAGGGGTCGCGGCCCTCGCGCAGGGCGGTCAGCAGGTTGGCGCGGATCTCGGCGCGGACGGACCGGGCCTCGTGGCCGCTGTCGCGGAGCTCGCCGACGGTCGTGATGGACGGTGCGTCGCTCATCACCTCACGCTACGCCTGCCCACCGACGCCCCGGCATCCCGTGTCCACCCTCGACACCCGCGTGGGCGTCCGCGGGGTCAGCGGTAGTTCGTGAAGCTCAGCGCGACGTCGAGGTCGGCGTCCTTGACGAGCCGCTGCACGGCCTGCAGGTCGTCGCGCGACTTGCTCGTCACCCGGACGGCCTCGCCCTGGATCTGGGTCTTCGCCGACTTCGGCCCCTCGTCGCGGACGAGCTTCGTGATCTTCTTCGCGTTCTCGGAGGAGATGCCCTGGCGCAGCGGGACGTCGAACTTGTACTCCTTGCCGGACAGCCGCGGCCCGGACTCCGGCACGTCGAGGTGCTTGAGCGACACCTTCCGCTTGACGAGCCACGTCTTGACGACGTCGAGGACCGCCTCGCACCGCTCCTCGGTCTCGGCCTCCATCCGGATGACCTCGCCGGCGAGCTCGACACTCGCGCCGACCCCCTTGAAGTCGTACCGGTTGCCGATCTCCTTCGCGGCGGTGTTCACCGCGTTGGCGACCTCCTGCTTGTCGTACTCGCTGACGATGTCGAAGCTGCTGTCGGCCATCGGGGGCTCCCTTCCGGAACGCGATTTCGGGTGCTCGGACGCGGCTTGCTATCCTTCCATGCGCACGAGGCAGGTTGCCCGAGCGGCCAATGGGAGCGGACTGTAAATCCGTCGCGAAAGCTTCGAAGGTTCGAATCCTTCACCTGCCACCGGTGCCCGAGGGCCCGGTCCGATCCGTTCGGACCGGGCCCTCGCTCGTGCCCGGGACACACCCGAACGAGCCGTGTCGCACCACTACTCGCGCGTCACGTGAGATCGGTGGCAGGCTCAGGCGCATGTTCGCCCGGATCGCCGTCGTCAACCGTGGGGAGTCCGCGATGCGGCTCGTCCACGCCGTGCGGGACCTCAACGCCGAGCAGGCGCCCGGAGCCCCCCGCACCCAGGTCGTCGCGCTGCACACGACCGGCGAGCGGACCGCGATGTTCGTCCGCGAGTCCGACCTCGCGTACGACCTCGGCCCCGCGTCCGAGCGCCCGTACCTCGACCACGCGAAGCTCGCGACGGCGCTGCGCGACACCGGCGCGGACGCCGTGTGGGTCGGCTGGGGCTTCGTCGCCGAGGACCCCGCGTTCGCCGAGCTCTGCCGTGACCTGGGGATCACGTTCATCGGGCCGAGCCCCGAGGCGATGCGCAAGCTCGGCGACAAGATCGGCTCCAAGCTCATCGCCGAGGAGGTCGGCGTCCCCGTCGCCCCGTGGAGCCAGGGCGGCGTCGACACCCTCGAGGAGGCGAAGGAGGCCGCCGCCCGCGTAGGCTACCCCCTCATGCTCAAGGCGACGGCCGGCGGTGGCGGGCGCGGCATCCGCAAGGTCGGCTCCGACGCCGAGCTCGAGGACGCCTACCAGCGCACCCGCGACGAGGCCGAGCGCGCCTTCGGCTCCGGGGTCGTCTTCCTCGAGAAGCTCGTCACCGGCGCGCGCCACGTCGAGGTGCAGGTCATCGCCGACGGCCAGGGCACCGCGTGGGCGATCGGCGTGCGCGACTGCTCGATCCAGCGCCGCAACCAGAAGGTCATCGAGGAGTCGGCCTCCCCGCTGCTCGACGAGGAGCAGGCGGCGCACGTCAAGGAGTCCGCGGAGCGGCTCGCCGTCGCCGTCGGGTACGCCGGCGCCGGCACGGTGGAGTTCCTCTACCACCCGGGGGAGAAGCTCTTCGCGTTCCTCGAGGTCAACACCCGCCTCCAGGTCGAGCACCCGATCACCGAGGTCGTGACCCGGACCGACCTCGTGCGCCTCCAGATCCACGTCGCCGAGGGCGGTCGCCTCGAGGGCGAGCGCCCGGTCGAGATGGGCCACGCCGTCGAGGCCCGGCTCAACGCCGAGGACCCCGACCGCGACTTCGCCCCGGCCCCCGGCCTCATCACCCACCTCGAGCTGCCCGCCGGGCCCGGCATCCGCGTCGACACCGGCGTGGCGGAGGGCGACTCCATCCCCGCGGACTTCGACTCGATGATCGCCAAGATCATCGCCTACGGTGCCGACCGCGAGCAGGCCCTGGCCCGGCTGCGGCGCGCGATGCGCGAGACGACCGTCGTCATCGAGGGCGGGGCGACGAACAAGTCGTTCATCCTCGACCTGCTCGACCAGCCCGAGGTCGTCGACGGCACCGCCGACACGGGGTGGATCGACCGGGTCCGGGCCGAGGGCCGGCTCTGGTCGACGGCCCACTCCGGCATCGCCCTCGTCGCCGCCGGCATCGAGTCCTACCTCGCCGCCGAGGCCATCGAGCGGGCCCGGCTGCTCGAGACCGCCCGCGGCGGCCGCCCGCAGGTCCAGCACGACGTCGGCCGTGCTGTCGACCTCAAGCTGCGCGGCACGGTCTACAAGGTGACGGTGCTGCGGACCGGCCCCGCGCGGTACCGGGTGACCGTCGGCGAGCCGTCGGGCGCCGAGCACACGGTGACCGCGGAGATCGAGCGCGTCGCGCCGCACGTCAGCCGGTTGCGCTCCGGCGGACGCAGCCACCGGCTCGTCACGGCGACGCACGGCCCGGTGCAGCTCGTCGAGGTCGACGGCGTGACGCACCGGGTGAGCCACGACGAGGGCGGCGTGCTCCGGTCGCCGGCGCCGGCGCTCGTCGTCGCGACCCCCGTGCCGGTCGGTACCGAGGTCGCAGCGGGGGCCCCCGTCCTGGTCCTCGAGTCGATGAAGATGGAGACCGTCCTGCCGGCGCCCTTCCCGGCGACGGTCAAGGAGCTGCTCGTCGCCCCCGGCAGCCAGGTCGAGACCGGGGCCGCCCTCGTGCGGCTCGAGCCCACGGCCGACGCGGAGGAGGCCGTCGAGGACGTCGCCGACGGCCCGGACCTCGACCTCTCCGCGCCGCCCGCCGAGGACGACAGCTCCCAGCAGGCCGCCCGCGCCCGCGCCGAGCTGCGCGCGATGATCCTCGGGTACGACACCGACCCGGCGCACGAGAGCCGCGCCCTCGAGGACTACCTCGCGGCCCGGGACGCGCTCGCCGCCGACGGGAACGCCGCGGTCGCGGCCGAGACCGACGTCCTCACCGTCTTCGCCGACCTCGCCGAGCTGGGCCGCAACCGGCCGGTCGGCCAGGAGACGCACAACGAGAACCGGGTGCACAGCCCCCGCGAGCACTTCCGCACCTTCCTCGCGACCCTCGACGCCGAGCGCGGCGGCCTCCCCGCCGACTTCGTCGCCCGGCTCGAGCGGGTGCTGCGCCACCACGGCGTCGACGGCCTGGAGCGCACCCCGGCCCTCGAGGCCGCGGTCTTCCGGGTCTTCCTCTCCCAGCAGCGCTCCACCCCCGAGGTCGCGACGGCCACCGCCGTCCTCCAGCGCTGGCTCGCCGAGCCGGCTCCCGAGGGGGAGGTGGCGACCACCGCCCGCGACGTCCTCGACCGGCTCGTCCTCGCGACCCAGCTGCGCTTCCCGATCGTCGGCGACCTCGCGCGCAGCGTCCGGTTCCGCTGGTTCGACCAGCCCGACGTCGACGCCGACCGCGCGGCCGTCCTGGGCGGGGTCGCCGGCGAGCTCGACGAGATCGACGCGATGCCCGCCGGGCCCGAGCGCGCAGCCCGCATCGACACCCTCGCCGCGATCCCCGAGCGGATCGTCCGCTTCCTCGGCGAGCGGCTGCGGCGCGGGGTCGCGGCCCGCGAGCCGATGCTCGAGGTGCTCGTCAAGCGGCACTACCGCGAGCACCACCTCGAGAACCTCCGCGAGGAAGCCGTGGACGGCCGCGCCGTCGTCGTCGCCGACTACCGCCTCGACGACCGGGACAACCGCCTCGTGTCGACGATCGCGCGGGCCGACGAGCTGACCCCGACCGGGGACCTCGCGGCGATGCTCGAGCGGGCCGCGGACGCCGTGCCCGACGGGCACGAGCTCGTCGTCGACCTCTACGTCCACTGGGAGGGCCTGCCCGAGGACGCCGAGGCCGCGTCGGCGGAGGTCCTCGACCGACTCTCCCGGATGCCGTTCGCCTCCCGCGCCCGGCGGGTCGCCGTCGGCGTCGTCCCCGAGGAGGGACGCGAGGTCGGCTACGTCACCGTCCGCGCCCAGGAGGACGGTGGCCTCGCCGAGGACCTGCCGGTCCGCGGGGTGCACCCGATGGTCGGCCGCCGGCTCAACCTGTGGCGCCTGCGCGAGTTCGACATCACCCGGCTCGACGCGCCGGACGACGTGCTGCTCCTGCACGCCGTCGCCCGCAGCAACCCGCAGGACCAGCGTCTCGTCGCCTTGGCCCAGGTCCGCCAGCTCGTCGTCGTCCGCGACGACGACGGGCGGGTCACCGCGCTGCCGCACGTGGAGCGGGCGCTCGCGAACTGCCTCGAGGCGGTGCGCCGCGCCCGGGCGACCCTCGGGGGCGGTGCGCGCCTGGACATGAACCACGTGTGGCTGCACATCTGGCCGCCGATCGAGGCCGACCTCGACCAGCTGACCGCCCTGCAGGCCAAGGTCGCCCCCATCACGGCGGGCGCCGGGATCGAGGAGGTGCGGGTGCAGGGGGACATCGCGGCCGACGTCGGCCGCACGGTGCCGGTCTGCGCCCGGTTCTCCTACCAGCCCGGCTCGGGCGTCACCTACGCGCTCGACCAGCCCCCGACGGAGCTGCTCAAGCCGCTCGACTCCTACGACGAGAAGGTGGTGCGGGCCCGGCGCCGCGGGCTCGTGTACCCCTACGAGCTCGTGTCGATGATCGCCGGCGGGGACGGCGAGGCCGTCGAGTACGACCTCGACGACACCGGCCGGCTCGTCCCCGTCGACCGCCCCTACGGCGAGAACACCGCGGGGATGATCTGCGGGGTCGTCACGACGCCGACCCCGCTGCACCCGAACGGCGTGACGCGGGTGCTGCTCTGCGGCGACCCGCTGCGCTCGCTCGGGTCCGTGGCCGAGGCGGAGTGCCGCCGGGTCATCGCCGCCCTCGACCTCGCCGAGGAGCGGGGGCTGCCGGTCGAGTGGTTCGCCCTGTCGGCCGGCGCCCGGATCGCGATGGACTCCGGCACCGAGAACATGGACTGGGTCGCGAAGGCCCTGCGACGGATCGTCACGTTCACCCAGGCGGGCGGCGAGGTCAACGTCGTCGTCGCGGGCATCAACGTCGGCGCCCAGCCGTACTGGAACGCCGAGGCGACGATGCTCATGCACACGCGCGGCATCCTCGTCATGACGCCCGACTCGGCGATGGTCCTCACCGGCAAGCAGTCGCTCGACTTCTCCGGCGGGGTGAGCGCCGAGGACAACCACGGCATCGGCGGCTACGACCGGGTCATGGGCCCGAACGGCCAGGCCCAGTACTGGGCCAAGGACCTCGCCGACGCGTACGGCATCCTCCTCTCCCACTACGAGTCGACGTGGGTGGCGCCGGGGGAGTCCGGCCCGCGCCGGGCGCGGACCTCCGACCCCGTCGACCGGGACGTCAGCGACTTCCCGCACTCCCTCGACGGCAGCGACTTCACGACGGTCGGCGACATCTTCTCCCCGGAGAAGAACCCGGACCGGAAGAAGGCGTTCGACATCCGCACCGTGATGCGGGCCGTGGCCGACCAGGACCACGAGACGCTCGAGCGGTGGGCCGGGATGGCCGACGCCGAGACCGCGGTCGTGTGGGACGCCCGGGTCGGCGGCATCCCCGTCGCGCTGCTCGGCATCGAGTCCCGGTCCGTCCCGCGGCGCGGGTTCCCGCCCACCGACGGCCCGGACACCTACACCGCGGGCACGCTGTTCCCGCGCTCGTCGAAGAAGGCAGCCCGGGCGATCAACGCGGCCTCGGGCAACCGGCCGCTCGTCGTCCTCGCGAACCTGTCGGGCTTCGACGGGTCCCCGGACTCGATGCGCAGCCTCCAGCTCGAGTACGGCGCCGAGATCGGCCGGGCGATCGTCAACTTCGAGGGCCCGATCGTCTTCGTCGTCGTCTCCCGCTACCACGGGGGCGCGTTCGTCGTGTTCTCCAAGCAGCTCAACGAGCGGATGACCGTCCTCGCCGTCGAGGGCTCGTTCGCCTCCGTGCTGGGCGGTGCGCCTGCGGCGGCCGTCGTCTTCTCCCGTGACGTCGACGCCCGCACCGCGGCCGACCCGCGGGTCTCCGGGCTCGAGGCCCGGGTGGCCGAGGCCGCGCCGCAGGACCGCCCGGTCCTCGCGACGGAGCTGGCCCGCGTGCGCCAGGCGGTCCGGTCCGAGATGCTCTCGAAGGTCGCGGCGGAGTTCGACCGGGTGCACGACATCCACCGTGCCGTCGAGGTCGGCTCGGTCGACGCCGTCATCGCCGCCTCGGAGCTGCGCCCGCGGATCGTCGCGGCCCTCGAGGCCGAGCTCGCGCCCGGGGAGATGCCCGTCGGCTGACCGGCGCCCGCGGCACGAGCCGCCCCGGCGGCCCTTCCCCGGACAGCCGCCGACCCGGTGACCTGTGCGGTCACCGGGCCGGAGGGTTCCTACGGGGTGCGGGACCGCGTCAGTGCAGGTCCTCACCCTTGGCGTGCGCCTCGACGAGGCGGGTCTTGCCGGGGTAGCGGATCTCCTCGACGAGCTCCTGCATGGCCGCGGACGGCTTCTCGGTCACCTTCGACACCGCGATGGTCACGATGAAGTTGATGAGCATGCCGACCGTGCCGAAGCCGGTCTCCGGGATGCCGAGGATCCCGTCGGAGTTGCCGTAGATGTCGATCGTCCACAGCATGTAGGCCATCGTCACGCCGAGGCCGGCGATCATGCCCCACATCGCGCCCTTGGCCGTACAGCCCTTCCAGAAGATCCCCAGCACGAGGATCGGGAAGAACGACGCGGCCGCGAGACCGAAGGCCAACGCGACGACCTGGGCGACGAACCCGGGCGGGTTGATGCCGAGGTAGCCGGCGACGACGATGGCGGCGGCCATCGCGATCCGGCCGACGAGGAGCTGCTGCTTCTCGGACGCCTGCGGGTTGATCCGCTTGTAGTAGACGTCGTTGGCCACCGACGAGGAGATGACGAGCAGCAGACCCGACGCGGTGGACAGGGCCGCCGCGAGGGCACCGGCCGCGACGAGACCGACGATCGGTGCGGGCAGGCCGCCGATCTCCGGGCTCGCGAGGACGATGATGTCGTTGTTGATGAGCAGCTCGTTCGGCACGTCGGACGCGGCGCCGGTGAAGTCGATGACCCCGTTGCCGTTGAGGTCGGCGACGGGCGGCAGGGTGCCGTCCGCGGCGGCCGGTCCGGTGATGAGGCCGACGTTCGCCCACTGGGTGAACCACCCGGGCATCTCGGCCAGCGACCGGCCGGACACGTCCTGGATGATCTGCAGCTTCGAGAACGCCGCGACCGACGGGGCCAGCGTGTAGAGGAGCGAGATGAAGAACAGCGCCCACAGGGCCGAGAACCGTGCGGCCCGCACCGACTTCGCCGTGTAGAAGCGGACGATGACGTGCGGCAGGCCCGCCGTGCCGAACATGAGCGCCGCCGTGATGAGCACCATGTTCGCCCGGGAGGTCTGGGTGAACGCCTCGGTGTACTGGGCGAAGCCGAGGTCGGTCTGCAGCCCGTTGAGCTCCTCGAGGATCTGGCCGAAGCCGATCTGGGGGAGCGGCACCCCGGTGACGCGGGCCGAGACGGCGACCGCGGGGATGATGTAGGCGATGATCAGCACCGTGTACTGCGTCACCTGGGTCCAGGTGATGCCCTTCATGCCGCCGAGGACCGCGTAGAAGAACACGATCGCCATCCCGAGCACGACGCCGGTCGTCGGGTTGACGTTGAGGAACCGCGTGAAGACGACGCCGACCCCGGCCATCTGGCCCGCGACGTAGACGAACGACACAACGATCGCCGCGACGACCGCGACGAGGCGCGCGGTCTCGTTGTACCGGTCGCCGACGAAGTCCGGGATCGTGTACTTGCCGAACTTGCGCAGGTACGGTGCGAGGAGCAGGGCGAGCAGGACGTAGCCGCCCGTCCAGCCCATGAGGTACACCGACCCCGCGTAGCCGTTGCCCGCGAAGGCGACGATGCCGGCCAGCGAGATGAACGACGCGGCGCTCATCCAGTCGGCGGCGATGGCGGCGCCGTTCGCGGGGGCGGGGATGCCGCCACCGGCGACGTAGAAGCCGGCCGTGTCCGAGACCCGGCTGCGGTAGGCGATGTAGATGTAGAGGCTGAAGGTCAGGACGACGAAGACGAGCGTCCAGGTCTGCACGTCGCTCACGAGTGGTGCACCTCCGTCTCGTTCTCCTCGACCCCGTACTCCTTGTCGAGCTTGTCCATCTGCCACACGTAGATCGCGATGAGGATGACGAAGACGATGATCGAGCCCTGCTGGGCGAACCAGAAGCCCAGCGGGAAGCCGATGAACGAGATGTTGTTGAGCGCGTCGACGAAGAGGATGCCGGCCCCGTACGACACGAGCGCCCAGACCACGAGCAGTCCGGCCATGAGCCGGAGGTTCCTGCGCCAGTACTCCTGGCGCTGACGGTCGTCCATGAACTCGCCTCCTTGCGAATTCCCCGGGTCTGCGGAGCCCGGCTGGCGTACAGGAAACCCCCGGACGGGCAGGGGATCAACGAGGTGGCGGAGGGGCGGGAGGACCGTGCGGTGAACGGTCGCAGCGCAGGTGCGATCGGGGGTCGGCCGCGACGAACGGTCGCCCGGAGGGGTCGAGCGGTCGGATGGGACCGCTCGGCGTCCGCTCCGTCGCGCTCGCCCCGTGTCGGGGCGGTGGATGCGGACAGGGAGGGCCCCGGCTGCCTACCATCCCGGGCATGGCCCAGAGCAGTGTCGCACCCTCCTCCACGCCCGCCGCGCGCGCCGCCCGACCGGCGCGGCGACGGATGGAGCAGGGCCGCAAGCGGCTCCTCCTCGCCTCGGCGATGGGCCTCGTCGGGTCCTTCCTGCCCTGGCTGCTCACGGGGGTGGGCAACGTCAACGGGGCCCGGGGTGCCGGCCTGTACGTCGCGTACGCGGCGGTACTGGGGCTCGCCGGGGCGCTCATGCCGATGCGCAGGGTCGCCTCGGTGCAGGGGTTCGTGCTCGCGAGCGCCGCGGTGGTCCTGCCGCTCTGGCAGCTCGTCCACATCTGGTCCCTCGTCGGCTTCGCCGGCTGGACCCCCGGTCCCGGTCTCGTCATGTGCCTCGGCGCGGGCGTTCTCGCCGGGATCGGCAGCCTCCAGCTCTGGCACCGGCCCGCCGAGGCCTGAGCCGGACGGCCCGCCGCGACCTCGTACCGCGCCCCGCCGTCGCGGGTGACATCCGGGAACGGGCCCACGGGTGACCGACCCGAAGACCTGTGGGAAAAGTCCTGGCGTTCGAACATCTGTTCGATTACACTAGGGGCATGGACCAGGGGGATGTGAGCCGTCGTATCGCGACGCTCCGTGCGGAGGCGGCGGCGGTGGCTGCGGAGCTCGCGACCGGGGGTCGGGGGTTGTCGCCGGAGGATGCGTTCGCGGTGGCGGGTGAGCTGCAGGGTGTGGTGAACGCAGCGGAGGTCGCGCAGGCCGCTGCCGCGGGATGGGGTGCTCGGGTGGAGACGACGATGTACGGGGACGGTCCTCGGGAGCGGATGCACCCGGTGGGGTTCGTCGACGGGATGGCCGGCACGGAGCTGTCGCTGGCGTGTGGGGTGACCGAGGGGCTGGCGCACCGCAAGGCCCGCCTGGGGGCGGCCCTGGTGGACCGGTTCCCGGCGCTGTGCACGCTCGCGGTCGACGGGTCGGTGCCGTCCTCGTCGCTGCACAAGGTCCTCGACGCGTGCGCCGGCCTGGACCGGGACGCGTGTGCGCGGGTGGACGCGGAGGTCGCTCCGCGGCTGGCGGGGATGGACCCGGCGGCGGTGGTCTCGACCGTGCGGCGGGTCGCCTCCCGGGTCGCGGCCGACCAGGTCGCCGCCCAGGTGGCGGCGACGCGGCGGGGCCGGACGGTGGAGGTCCGTCCCGGGGAGGACGGCCTGACGGACTGGTACGCCCTGGTGCCGACGGAGACCGCTGCGGCGGCGTGGTCGGCGGTGGAGGCCCTCGCCGACCGGTACCGGCAGGCCGACGACAGCCTCACGGTGGCCGAGGCGCGGGCGGACGCGTTCGCCGACCTGCTGCTGTCCGACGTCACCGTCTCCGCGGAGGTCACCCTCGGGGTCCCGGTCCTCACCGGCGACCGGGAGCCCTTCGCCGACGGCGACACGGTGTGGGTGACCGTCGAGCACGGTGACGACGAGACGTTCCTCGACGCCGACACCGGGGCCGAGGTCCGCTACGGCGGCCTCACCCCCGCGTCCCGGGCCGAGCTGTCGCGGCACCCGGTGACCGACCACGACGAGCACGACGACGTGGCCGACAGCGAGTGGGGCCCGATGCTCACCGTCGACGGACGCAGCCGCGACCTCGCGCCCGTCCCGTCCGGCGCCGCCGCGCACGGTGTGGCCGGGGTGATGGTCTCCGGTGCCGCGGTTCCCGGCCTGGGCTGGGTCGACGCCGCCACGATGGCGTCCCTCCTCGCCACCGTCCCGATGGGTATCGGGCGGGCCGTGCTGACCGCCGAGACCGGGGTGCTGACCTCGACGACGAGCTCGGCGTACACACCGCCACCCCGGATGCGAGAGCACGTGACGACCCGTGACGGCACCTGCCGGATGTGGGGCTGCACCCGCCCCGCCGTCCACTGCGACCTCGACCACAGCCGGCCGTGGCCGGAGGGCCGGACGAGCCCGCAGAACCTCGTCGCGCTCTGCCGCCGGCATCACCGGATGAAGCAGCAGACCCGATGGCGCCCGGTGCTCGACCCCGCGACCGCCACCCTCACCTGGCACGGCCCGGGCGGTCGCACCCGCACCACCGAACCCCTCCTCCGCGGCGACCCCCGAGAGCCCGCGCCCGTCCGCGCGCCGTCGCGCGGAGGATGCCCGAGGGCGCCGGCGGCCACTCCACCGGCGGCGGTCGCCGCCGCGACCGCCGCACCAGACCACATCCCCTTCTGAGGGGTGCCGGTCCGGGAAGGTCGCGGCGAGCCGCCGGTGCGCACGCCCGTCGCAGGGCGAATCCCGCTCGCCGTCGTGCTCCGCGGTCCGTAGGTTGACGCCGTGCAGACCCGAGTGCTGACCGACGCCGACGCCGACCGGGCCTTCGCCCTCGGGGCCGAGGCCTTCGCCTCCGCCCCGCCCGGCGCCCGACGCGAACCCGCGGAGGTGCCGGCGTGGCGCACGAACGTCGGGGTCGTCGACGACGACGGAGCCGTCGTCGCCAAGGCCTCGGGCCTGCGGTTCTCGTCGTGGTGGCACGGCGCGGCGCTCCCGACGCTGGGGGTCGCGAGCGTCGTCGTCGGGGCCGAGCACCGGGGCCGAGGGCTGCTCGCGGGCATGCTCCAGGCCCTCCTCGAGGACGGGGCGACCCACGGCGAGGGGGTCTCGATGCTCTACCCGACCGCCGCCGGGATCTACCGGTCCCTGGGCTGGGAGGTCTTCGCGTCCTACGACACCGTCGAGCTGCCGACCGCCGCGCTCGCCCGGGTCCGCCCGCCCGCGGACGTCCGGACCCGCCGGGCGGGGCCGGAGGACCTCCCGGCGGTGCGGTCGACGTGGACGGCGTGGGCGCGGCACCACGACGGGCCCCTGACCCGCGACGGTGCGGCCTTCGAGGAGACGCCGGACGAGATGCTCGCCGAGCAGCACGGCATCACCCTCGCGGTCGGCCCCGACGGTGAGGCGGTCGGCCACGCCGCGTGGACCCGCAGCCGGGGCTACCGCGGCGAGGGTCTGCTCGAGGTGTCCGACCTCGTCGCGACCTCCGCCGACGGGTACCGCGCGTTGTGGCACCTCCTCGGCACGTTCGAGCCCGTCGCGCCACGTACCCGGCTGCGCACGTCGGGGGACGACCCCGCCCGCCTCGTCCTGCCGACCGCCGCCTGGGACGTCATCGAGCGCCAGCCTTGCATGCTGCGCGTCGACGACCCCGCGGGCGTCCTCGCAGCGGTGGGCCCGGCCGTGCCCGGCCTCGCGGCGGAGGTCCCCTTCGCGGTCCGCGGCGACCGACTGGCCCGGGCCGACGGCGACTACCGGCTCGTCCTGCGGCCGGACGGGCCCGGCACCTGCGAACGGGTCGAGCCGTCCGCGGACGCCGTCGTCCTCTCGCCGCAGGGTCTCGCCCTGGCCTTCGCCGGCGTGCACTCCTGCGCGACCCTGCGGATGCTCGGCCACCTGGCTGGACCGGACGCCCACGACGCCGTCCTCGACGCCGTCCTGGGCGGACGGCAGGCCCACGTCCGCGACTACTTCTGATCTCGTCCTCGGATCCGGGGTTTCACCGCGCACCGGTTCGGGTACCGCGGTCCCCACTCGACGAGGAGACGGCCCCGGACGACGGTGTCAGGGACCCTGCCACTGCCGCTGCCGACGGGGCGGAGAGGCAGTCCATGAGCACGTTCCCCAGCACCGTCCTGTGCGCGGTCGACGGGTCGAAGGAGTCCGACCTCGCCCTGCGGCACGTCGTCGACCTCGTCGCCGGTCGGGAGGTCGACGTCCACGTCGTCCACGTCGGCCTCGTGTCGCCGTGGACCAACCCCCGCACGATGAGCGGCCAGCAGGTCGACCGGCTCCGGGCCGACGCCCAGCAGGTCCTCGACGGCCAGGTCGCCCGGCTGCGCGAGCTGGGGGTGGACCCCTCCGGCACCCACCTGCGGATGGGCCGGGCCACGGACGAGATCCTGCGCCTGCGCGACGAGATCGACGCCGACCTCGTCGTCATCGGCAGCCGCGGGCTCAACACGTTCGCCCGGGTGCTGCTCGGGACCGACGCCGAGGCGGTGGTCCGGCACGCCCCGTGCGCGGTCCTCGTCGTGAGGAGGGACCGCTGATGATGATCACGGCCGACGGCGGGGGCGCCCCCGACTTCACCCTGAGGACGCTCGACCTCGTCATCATCATCGCCTACCTCGTCGCGAGCCGGACGATCCCGCTCATCTACTCGCGCCGGTCCCAGAAGCGCGACGCCGACGCCGGGAAGGACGCGTCCGAGAGCTACTTCCTCGGCGGCCGCAACTTCCTCTGGCCCTTCGTCGGGCTCTCGCTCGTCGCGACGAACATGTCGGGCGCGACCTTCGTCGGGCTCGCCGGCGGCGCCTACAACCAGGGCATCTCGATCTTCGCCTACGAGTGGATGACGACCGTCATTCTCGCCGTCTTCATCTTCTTCATCCTGCCGTTCTACCTGCGCTCCAAGGTCTTCACGCTGCCGGAGTTCCTCGAGCGGCGCTTCGACGTGCGCGCCCGGCGGGCCTTCGCCGGCTTCAACCTCTTCGCGAACATGTTCATCGACATGGCGGCCGCCCTCTACGCCGGCGCGATCGTCGCGCAGTTCCTCTTCCCGCAGGTGCCGATCTGGGTCGCGGTGCTCGTCCTCGCCCTGCTCGCCGCCGTCTACACCGTCGTCGGCGGACTCGGCGCGGTCGTCATCAGCGACGCGATCCAGGCGACGATCACCCTCGTCGGCGGCATCGTCGTCTTCCTCGCGGTCTGGGCCGCCGTCCCCTCGTGGAGCGAGATGGCGGAGACGGCCGGGGAGGACAAGATGAGCCTCATCCTGCCGCCGGACAACGCCGACCTGCCGTGGCCCGGACTCATCACCGGCGTCCTCGTCATCGGCCTCTACTACTGGACGACGAACCAGCTCGTCGTGCAGCGCACGCTCGGCGCGAAGAGCCTCGACCACGGACGATGGGGCGCGCTGCTCGCCGGCTTCATCAAGCTGACGTTCCTCTTCCTCTTCATCCTCCCCGGCGTCATGGCCCTCAGCCTCTACCCCGACCTGGAGAACCCCGACGAGGTCTTCCCGACCCTCGTCTTCGACCTGCTGCCGGTCGGCGTGCGCGGCCTCATCCTCGCGGCCGTCATCGCCGCCATCAGCTCGACCGTCGACTCGATCCTCAACTCGGCCTCGACGATCGTCACGATGGACTTCGTCAAGCCCGCGCGACCGGACATCAGCCAGCGCGGTCTCGTGCTGTCCGGCCGGATCACGACCGTCGTCGCGCTCGTCGTCGCCGTCGTCTGGGCACCGTTCATCGCCCAGTTCGACACGCTGTACAACTACCTGCAGTCGGTGCTGTCCTACCTCGTGCCGCCGGTCGTCGCCGTCTTCCTCCTCGGCATCGCGTGGAAGCGGGTCAACGCGCTCGCGGCGTTCCTCACGCTCGTCGTCATGCAGCCGCTGGGGTTCGTCGCCTTCCTCCTCATCGAGGTCAACGGGCTCCTCGGGCTCCAGTTCCTCTACGCGGCCGGCATCCTCCTGCTCGGCTCGCTCGTGCTGCTCGTCGTCGTGAGCCTCGCGGGTCCGACACCGGACCTCGAGAAGACCGACGAGCTGACGTGGAAGTCGCAGTACTGGACCGACGAGACGAAGGCCCTGAAGGGCACGCCGGTGCTCGCGAACTACCGGGTCCTCACCGGTGTCATGCTCCTCGCGACGGCCGTGCTCGTCGTGGCGTTCGCCTAGCGGTGCGGGGGTCGGGCCACGAACCGGTCACGGCAGCGCGCCCACCGGGTCGACCCCCAGCACCCGCGCGAGGGAGCGCAGCTCGCGGGCGACCCCCTCGCGCATCGCACCGGTGGGGTCCTCGTCCCAGTGGACGGCGTCGACCCGCAGGACCTCGCGGTCGCGGTCGGTGCACGCGTCGACCTTGCCGACGAGCCGGTCGCCGTGGAGCACGGGGAGGGCGAAGTAGCCCCAGCGACGTTTCGCCGCCGGCTTGTACATCTCCAGCTGGTAGTCGAAGCCGAACACCTCGGCCGTCCGCCTGCGGTCGAAGACCAGCCGGTCGAGCGGCGACAGCAGTGCGGTCCGTCCGCGGAACGGCGCGTCGAGCAGTGCCGGGTCGACCCGCCAGCGACCGCGGACGCCCTCGACGACGGCCTCGACCCCGGCCGCACCGACGTGGTTCGGCTCCCCGGGCGGGAAGGTCACCCGGGCACGGGCGATGCCGAGGGCGGCGAGCCGGCGTCGGTCGCGCTCGGCCTCGGCCTGCTCCAGGGGCACCGCCTCGACGTCGGGGTACACCCGACCGGCGAGGTCCCACACCCGCTCGCGGTTCTCGCGGGAGGAGACGGCGACCTCGCCGCGGCCCTCCATCATGTCGAGCATCCGCTGGACGTTCTTGCGGTTCGTCCAGCCGGAGGAGCGCCACGGCACCGCGCACGTGTCCGGGATGTCCCGGGCGGGCAGCGGACCCTCGGACCGGAGCCGGGTGAGGACGTCCTCCCGGCACGCGTGGTTGGCCTCCACCCACGCCGCGATCTCGTCGCGCCAGGGTGCCCGCGGCGGGACCCCCGGCCAGGCCGCCATCCCGGCGAGGAAGAGCGCGACGTCCTCGGCCGGCCGCAGGAACCCCTCGACCTCGACGAGCGCCCGCGACTCGAGCAGGTCGTCGAGGTCCTCGGGGGAGTACCCACCGCCCAGCCGGCTCCAGAGGACGAGGTCGGCGTTCGGCGCGACGTACGCGGTGAGGTCCATCTGGACGAGGCCGAGGCGACGGACGACCTCGAGGGCGTCGCCGGGCCGGTCGGCGGTGAGCAGCTGTCCGCGCACGGCGAGCCGGCGGGCGTCGCGGCGGGTCAGCTCCAGGACCATGCGGACGACCGTAGCGCGCGGCGCAGACCGGCCACCGACCCGACACCGGGCGTCCACCCGGGCGACACCGGGCCGCCCCGTGCGGTCCCTAGCCTGCGTCCCCATGCGCCCTCGCCCCGCCCTCGCCGTCCTCGCCACGACCGCCTGCGCCGCCCTCGTCGGCGCCTCGCTCGCTCCGGCCTCCGCCGCCCCGCGCACCCCGGAGGTCACGCTCACCCCGCTCGGGACCTACGCCTCCGGCCTGTTCGACGACGGCGCGGCCGAGATCACCGCCTACGACGCCGCGACGCACCGCCTCTTCGTCGTGAACTCCGGTGCCGGGACGGTCGACGTCCTCGACATCACCGACCCGACGACCCCCCGCAAGGTCGCCGAGCTCGACGCCCCCGGCGCGAACAGCGTCACCGTCCACGGCGGACTCGTCGCCGTCGCGGAGCAGGCCGCGGTCCGCACCGACCCGGGCACGCTGGCGTTCTTCGACGCCGCCACCGCGCGCGAGACCGGCCGGGTCACGATCGGCAGCCTCCCCGACATGGCGACCTTCACCCCGAACGGCACGCACGTCGTCGTCGCGAACGAGGGCGAGCCCGAGGGCTACTGCGCCGGGCAGGTGGACCCCGAGGGCAGCATCTCCGTCGTCGACGTCCGGCGCGGGCCGGAGCGCGCGACCGTGCGCACGGCGGACTTCCGGGCCTGGAACGACGAGGCGGACGAGCTCGTCGCCGCCGGCGTGCGGATCTTCGGCCCGAACGCCTCGGTCGCCCAGGACCTCGAGCCGGAGTACGTCACGACGTCGACGAACGGGCACACCGCGTGGGTGAGCCTCCAGGAGAACAACGCCCTCGCCGTCGTCGACGTCCGCTCGGCCACCGTGACCGACATCCTCCCGCTCGGCCTCACGGACCACTCCGTCGCCGGCCAGGGACTCGACCCCTCCGACCGGGACGGCGGGGTCGCCATCGGTACCTGGCCGGTCCGCGGCATGTTCATGCCCGACGCGATCGCCGCCTACCGGAGCAAGGGCCGCCCCTTCGTCGTCACGGCGAACGAGGGTGACGCCCGCGAGTACGACTGCTTCGCCGAGGAGGAGCGGGTCGAGGACCTCGTCCTCGACCCGCAGGCCTTCCCGGACGCCGAGGCCCTCCAGGAGGACGAGGCCCTCGGCCGGCTCACCGTGACGACGACCTCGCCCCAGGGGCCCGACGGGTACACCGCCCTCGACGTGTTCGGCGCCCGCTCGGTCTCCGTGCGCGACGGGCTGACCGGTGACCTCGTGTGGGACTCCGGGGACGCGTTCGAGCGGCTCGTCGCCGAGAACGAGCCGACCCTCTTCAACGCGAACAACGACGACAACGACTCGCTCGACTCGCGCAGCGACAACAAGGGCCCGGAGCCCGAGGGCGTCGACCTGGGTCGGATCGCCGGCCGCACGTACGCCTTCGTCGGCCTCGAGCGCAGCAGCGGCCTCGTCGTCGTCGACGTCACCGACCCGGGCGCCGGGCGCATCGCCGGGTACGCCTCGAACCGCTCGCAGGACCCGGCGGCCGACGCCGAGTCCGGGGAGGCGGGCGACCTCGGCCCGGAGGGCATCCTCTTCGTCCCGGCGGGGGACAGCCCGACCGCCGAGCCGCTGCTCGTCGTCGGCAACGAGGTGTCCGGCACGACGACGGTCTGGTCGGTCTCGACCGACTGAGACCGCGGTCCGGCGCCGGCCCCGGGCGGGGGAGTGGCAGGCTGGCCGTCATGACGACGGCCGGCCTGCTCCTCGCCGCCGGCGCCGGACGGCGGATGGGGACCCCGAAGGCCCTCGTCCGCCCCGACCCGGCCGGTCCCACCCTCCTCGAGACGACGCTCGACCGGCTGCTGCACGCCGGGATCGAGGACGTCGTGGTCGTCCTCGGCGCGGTCGTCGACCCGGTCCTGCCGGTGATCGAGGCCGCCGGGGCCCGCGCCGTCGTCGCCGACGACTGGCAGGAGGGGATGGGGGCCTCCCTGCGGGCCGGTCTCGCGCACCTCGAGGCGCACGCCGGTCCCGAGGTGACGGGAGCGCTGGTCACCCTCGTCGACCTCCCCGACGTGGGGACCCGCGTCCACCGGCGGGTCCTCGGGGCGGCGCGCGGGCTCGGCCCCGACCGCCTGCTCCGGGCGGCCTACGACGGCGTCCCCGGCCACCCCGTCGTCCTCGGCCGGGAGCACTGGGCCGCGGTCGCGGACACCGCCACGGGAGATCGCGGCGCCCGCGCCCACCTCGCCGAGCACCCCCCGCGCCTCGTCGAGTGCGGCGACCTCGCGACCGGCGCCGACGCCGACACCCCGCAGGACCTCGGGACGCGGGGAGGATGATGGCCGCGTGACGGACGAGCGACCCCGGTTCCCCCGCAGCGTCTACGGCCGGGGGAGCGACCCCGACCCACGCTTCTCGCTCGCCAACGAGCGCACCTTCCTCGCGTGGGTCCGCACCGGCCTCGCCCTGCTCGCGGGCGCCGCGGCCCTCGACGCGCTCGACCTGCCGCTCGACGACACCGTCCAGTACCTCCTCGCCGCGCTGCTCGCGGCGAGCGGGCTCGTCGTCGGCATCACGGCGTGGCTCGGCTGGGCCCGCAGCGAGCGCGCGATGCGGGAGGGCGCCCCGCTGCCGGCCAACCCGGCGATGGTCGTCGTCATGGGCGCCGTGGTCGTCGTCGGTCTCGTCCTCGCGGTGAGCAGCCTCACCCGTGGGGTCGGCGGGTGACCGGCCGCGACCCCGGGCTCCAACAGGAGCGCACCATCCTCGCCTGGCGGCGCAGCGGCCTCGCCCTGCTCGTCGGCGCCCTGACGATCGGGCGGATCAGCCTCGACACACTCGGCCTCGTCGCCGTCGTGCCGAGCGTCATGGTCGCCGGTCTCGCCCTCTGGGTCGTCCTCGACTCCCTGCGCGCGCGGCGGCTCGCGCGGACGCACCCGGGGGAGCCCGGGTACTCGGTGCTCGCGGACGGCCGCCTGCCCGCCGCCGTCGCCGTCGTCGTCGGGACGCTCGGGGTCGTCGAGCTCGCGGCCGCCGTGTCCCGGCTCGTCTGAGGCGCCCGCCCACCTGCCCGTCCGGACCGCCCGCCGACCCTGTCCGGACGGCCCGGGTCCCGCGTCGCCGCTTCCGCGGCGGCGCTCGGTGGGTGATGCTGTGCCCATGGACCCGAGGACGACGTTCGACTCCGCCGCCGACCTCTCCGCCGCGCTCGGCGCCACGGGGTACCTCGCCGACGACGCCCTCGCGACGGTGTCGTGGCTCGCGCTCCGCCTGGGCCGGCCGCTGCTCATGGAGGGGGAGCCGGGCACCGGGAAGACCGCGCTCGCGGAGGCGCTCGCGGAGTCGATGGCCCTGCCGCTCATCCGGCTCCAGTGCTACGAGGGCATCGACGCGAGCCAGGCGCTCTACGACTGGGACTTCCCCCGGCAGATCCTCCACGTGCGCGCCCTCGAGGCGACGTCGGAGCGGCGGGCCGACGTGCGCGAGGTCGAGGAGGACCTCTTCGACGAGCGCTTCCTCCTCGCCCGGCCCGTGCTGCGCGCCCTGCGGGACGCCCCGGCGGTCCTCCTCGTCGACGAGGTGGACCGGGCCGACGACGAGTTCGAGGCCTTCCTCCTCGAGGTGCTCTCGACCTGGCAGGTGACGATCCCCGAGCTCGGCACGGTCGCCGCCGCCACCCCGCCCGTCGTCGTCCTCACCTCCAACCGCACCCGGGAGCTGCACGACGCCCTCAAGCGCCGGTGCCTCTACCACTGGCTCGAGCACCCCGGGGTCGAGCGCGAGCTCGCGATCGTCCGCAGCCGGGCGCCCGAGGTGTCCGCGGCGCTCGCCGAGCAGGTCGTGCGCGCCGTCCACGCGATCCGCGGCGAGCACGAGCTGCTCAAGCCGCCCGGGGTCGCCGAGACCCTCGACTGGGCCCGGGCGCTCCACGAGCTCGGCACCCGCACCCTCGACACCGAGACCGCGGCGGCGAGCCTCGGCGTCGCCGTGAAGTACCGGGAGGACGCCGAGCGGGTCAAGAAGGCGCTCGACGTCATGCTCACCCCGTGAGCCGCGGATGAGCATCGCCCAGCACCGCCTCGACGCGGCCGAGCACGTCCGCGCACCGGACGAGGTGCTCGTGGGCTTCGCGCGGGCCCTGCGTGCGGCCGGTGTCGCCGTGACCGCCGACCGGGAGCGCACGTTCCTCGAGGCGGTCGCCGCCGTCGGGCTCGACGACGCGGGCGCGGTCTTCCACGCCGGACGGGCGACGCTGTGCGGCTCGCCCGCGGACCTCGAGCGGCACGACGTGATGTTCGCCGAGTGGTTCGGGGGCACCCGGGCGGGGACGAAGCAGCGCGAGCCGGACCGTCGCCACCGGGCCATGGCCGACCTCGGCGAGCGGGACGACGCGGCGCAGGACGGGGCCGGGGAGGAGGCGCTCCTCGCCCGGGCCAGCGACGCGGAGGTGCTGCGTCAGCGGGACGTCGCCGACCTCACCCGGGCCGAGCGCGAACGTCTGCTCGCGCTCTACGGTCGGCTGCGGCCTCGGGCCCCGCGGCGCCGGGCGCACCGCCGCGAGGTCGCCCGGCGCGGCGACGTCGACGCCCGGCGGACCCTGCGGGCGATGCTGCGCCGGATGGGCGAGCCGGGCGAGGTCGCGTGGCGCCGCCGCACGACCCGGCCGCGGAGGGTCGTGTTCCTCGTCGACGTGTCGGGGTCGATGAGTGCCTACGCCGACGCCCTCCTGCGCCTGGCCCACGTCTACTGCACGGCCGGCGTGCCCACGGAGGTCTTCACCCTCGGGACGCGGCTCACCCACGTCACGCGCCCGTTGACGCTGCGCGACCCCGACCGCGCGCTCGTCGCCGCCGGCGAGGTCGTCCCCGACTGGTCCGGCGGGACCAGGCTCGCCGAGGGGATCCAGGTCTTCCTCGACCGGTGGGGCCGGCGGGGGATGGCGCGTGGGGCCGTCGTCGTCGTCGTGAGCGACGGCTGGGAGCGCGACCGCCCGGAGGCGCTCGGGGAGCAGGTGCGCCGGCTGCACCAGGTGGCCCACCGCGTCGTGTGGGCCAACCCGCACCGCGGCAAGGCGGGCTACGAGCCGGTCCAGGCCGGCATCGTCGCGGCGCTGCCGCACGTCGACGACTTCGTCGCGGGACACTCGTTCGCGGCGTTCGAGGAGCTCACGGAGGTGGTCGCACGTGCGTGACGTGCTGGACGAGCTGATGCAGTGGTGGCGGGCCGGCGAGACCGTCGGCGTCGGGACGGTCGTCGCGACCTTCCGGTCCGCACCCCGGCCGGCCGGGGCCTCGATGCTCCTCGGCCCGGAGGGGGAGGCCGTCGGCTCGGTCTCCGGGGGCTGCGTCGAGGGCGCGGTCTACGAGCTGTCCGGGCAGGTCGTCGGGGACGGCACGCCGGTGCTCCAGCGGTACGGGGTGTCCGACGACGACGCCTTCGCCGTCGGGCTCACGTGCGGCGGCATCCTCGACGTCTTCGTCGAGCCGGTGTCGCAGCAGACCTTCCCCGAGCTCGGCGAGGTCGCGGACGACGTCGCCGCGGGCCGTCCCGTCGCCGTCGCGACCGTCATCGAGCACCCCGACCCGGCGTGGCTCGGGCGACGGCTCGTCGTCCGCCCCGAGGACGTGGACGGCACGAGCGGCTCGCTCGGCTCGCCGCGCGCCGACGGGGCCGTCACGGACGACGCCCGCGGCCTCCTCGCGAGCGGCCGGACCGAGACCCTCACCTACGGCCCGGACGGCGAGCGGCGCGGCGAGGGGATGCGGGTGTTCGTCTCGGCCTTCGCGCCACGCCCGCGGATGCTCGTCTTCGGGGCGATCGACTTCGCCGCGGCCGTCGCCCACGTCGGGACCTTCCTGGGGTACCGGGTCACCGTCTGCGACGCCCGGCCGGTGTTCGCGACGGCGAGCCGCTTCCCCGCGGCCGACGAGGTCGTCGTCGAGTGGCCCCACCGCTACCTGGCCGCCGAGGTCGAGGCGGGCCGGGTCGACGGGCGGACCGTCGTCGCCGTGCTCACCCACGACCCCAAGTTCGACGTGCCGGTCCTCGAGGTCGCCCTGCGCCTGCCCGAGGTCGCCTACGTCGGGGCGATGGGCAGCCGGCGCACGCACGAGGACCGCGTCGCGCGGCTGCGCGAGGCCGGGATGACCGACGCCGACCTGTCCCGCCTGTCGAGCCCCATCGGCCTCGACCTCGGGGCGCGCACCCCGGAGGAGACGGCGGTGTCCATCGCCGCCGAGATCGTCGCCCTCCAGTGGGGCGGCGGCGGGGCGCGGCTGCAGGACGTCGGCGGACCGATCCACCACTCCGGCACCTGAGCCCGACCGGCGCCGCGCCGACGTGCGCCTCGGGAAAGTGGCCGGGACCACGTCCCCCGCACGGTGGACCTGCCCGTTCGGCGGGTTCGCCGGAAGTGCTTGCCGTCCGACGATGGACCCAGCAAGATCACCGACACGACACCGGTCCAACCGTGAAGGAGTCAAGGATGACTCGGATCACCGTCACCGTCGACGGCGCGTCCTACACCGACGAGGTCGAACCCCGGATGCTGCTCGTCCACTACCTCCGCGAGGTGCTGGGCAAGGTCGGCACCGTCGTGGGGTGCGACACGAGCAACTGCGGGGCGTGCACCGTCCACCTCGACGGCCGCAGCGTCAAGTCCTGCAACATGCTCGCGGTCCAGGCCGACGGGCACGAGGTCACGACGATCGAGGGGCTGTCGACGAACGGCGAGCTGCACCCGATGCAGACCGCGTTCCACGAGAACCACGCCCTCCAGTGCGGCTACTGCACCCCCGGGATGATCATGCAGGCCGTCGACCTCCTCAAGGAGAACCCGAACCCCTCCGAGGAGGAGATCCGGGTCGGCCTCGAGGGCAACCTCTGCCGCTGCACCGGCTACCACAACATCGTCAAGGCCGTCGCCGCCGCGGCGGGCTCGAGCCAGAGGAGCGACGCCTGATGACCGCTGTCGACGACCGTCCCACGACGAGCCCGGAGATCGGCAGCGCCCGCCGCCGCAAGGAGGACCAGCGCCTCATCACCGGCCGGACGAAGTGGACCGACAACATCCAGCTGCCGGGGATGCTGCACCTCGCGATGGTGCGCAGCCCCTTCGCCCACGCGAAGATCGCCTCGATCGACACCGCCGAGGCGTCGGCCGCGCCGAACGTCGTGCGCGTCTTCACCGGTCACGACATCGCCGACATCCAGGGCGTCAACATCACGGCCTGGCCGATCTCGCCGGACCAGAAGACCCCGGACCACCTGCCGGTGCCGCTCGAGCGCGTGTCGCACACCGGTGAGATCGTCGCCGTCGTCGTCGCCCGCAGCGCGGCGGCCGCCCGCGACGCCGCCGAGCTCGTCGACGTCGACTACGAGGAGCTGCCGGCGATCCTCGACCTCAAGGAGGCCGCCAACGACGCGGTCCTCGCCCACCCCGACCTCGGCACGAACAAGAGCGCCTTCTGGCAGCTCGACTCGGCAGCGCAGGGCAGCGGCGGCGACGTTGGCGAGGCGATCGAGAAGGCCCGCCAGGACGGCATCGTCATCGAGCGCGAGTACCGCCAGCAGCGGCTCATCCCCGCGTTCATGGAGCCCCGCTCGACCGTCGTCGACCCCACCGGCGAGCAGGTCGTCATGTACTCGGCCACCCAGGTCCCGCACATCCTGCGGTTCTGCATCGCGGCGACGACCGGTCTGCCCGAGTCCAAGATCCGCGTCATCGCCCCCGACGTCGGCGGCGGCTTCGGCGGCAAGCTCCAGTCGACGCCGGAGGAGTTCGCGACGCTCGCCGTCGCCCGCAAGCTCGGCAAGCCGTGCAAGTACACCGAGACCCGCTCGGAGTCGATGATCTCGGCGCACCACGGCCGCGACCAGTGGCAGAAGCTGACGCTCACCGCCGAGAAGGACGGGACCGTCACCGGGCTCAAGGTCGACCTCATGGCCGACCTCGGCGCCTACGCCGCGATCGTCGGCGGCGGCGTCCCGGTCCTCGGGGCGTGGATGTTCAACGCCATCTACAAGTTCCCCGCGTACCAGTTCAACTGCACGACGTACTACACGAACAAGACGTGGGTCGACGCCTACCGCGGCGCCGGCCGGCCCGAGGCCACGTTCGCCATCGAGCGGCTCATGGACGAGCTCGCGGCCGAGGTCGGGGTCGACCCGCTCGAGATCCGCGAGAAGAACTGGATCAAGCACGACGAGTTCCCGTTCACCTCGGTCGCCGGCATGACGTACGACTCCGGCAACTACGAGGCCGCGACGGCCCGCGCCAAGGAGCTCTTCGGCTACGACGAGCTGCGCGCGGAGCAGAAGCAGCGGCGCGAGTCCGGCGACCCGGTCCAGCTCGGCATCGGCGTCTCGACCTTCACCGAGATGTGCGGCCTCGCCCCCTCCCGGGTGCTCGGCTCGCTCGACTACGGCGCCGGCGGCTGGGAGTCGGCCTCGATCCGGATGCTCGCGACGGGCACCGTCGAGGTCATCACCGGGGCGTCCGCCCACGGCCAGGGCCACGAGACGGCGTGGAGCCAGATCGTCGCCGACCGGCTCGGGGTCCCCTTCGAGAACGTCGAGGTGCTCCACGGCGACACCCAGATCGCCCCGAAGGGCATGGACACCTACGGCTCCCGCTCCCTCGTCGTCGGCGGCGAGGCGCTCGTGCGGGCCGCGGACAAGGTCATCGAGAAGGCGAAGAAGTTCGCGGCTCACAGCCTCGAGGCGAGCGTGGACGACATCGAGTTCTCCGCCGGGCAGTTCACCGTCCGGGGCACCGACAAGGGCGTCGGGATCTCCGACCTCGCCCTCGCGGCGTTCGCGGCGCACGACTACCCGGAGGACGTCGAGCCCTCGCTCGACGCCGACGCGACGTTCGACCCGGTGAACTTCTCCTTCCCGCACGGCACCCACCTGTGCGCGATGGAGGTCGACACCGAGACAGGCGCGACGAAGATGCGCAAGTACGTCTGCGTCGACGACATCGGGAACATCATCAACCCGCTCATCGTCGAGGGGCAGGTTCACGGCGGCCTCGTCCAGGGCATCGCCCAGGCGCTGTGGGAGGGCGCGGAGTACGACGAGCAGGGGACGCTGGTCTCCGGGTCGTTCGTCGACTACACCCTCCCGACCGCGGCCGACACGATCAGCTTCGTCACCGACCACACGACCTCGCCCGCGACGTCGAACAGCCTCGGGACCAAGGGCGTCGGCGAGGCCGGCACCATCGCCTCGACCCCGGCGGTCGTCAACGCCATCGTCGACGCGGTGCGCGACCGCGGCATCGACGACATCGAGATGCCGTGCACGCCCGAGCGGGTGTGGAAGGCGATCCAGAGCGCGGGCGGCCGACAGGGTGCCGGCGTGACCCCCACCCAGCAGCCGCACTTCGACGAGGGCACCCCGAACCAGGATCCCTCGGCCGGCACGACGGACGGAGCAGTGCAGTGATCCCCGCGACCTTCGACTACGCGGCGCCGACGAGCGTCGAGGAGGCCCTGTCGGTCCTCGCCGAGGCCGGCGACGACGCCAAGGTGCTGGCCGGCGGGCAGTCGCTCCTGCCCATCCTGCGGATGCGGCTCAACGCCCCGGAGAAGGTCGTCGACCTCGGCCGGGTCGAGGCCCTGCGCGGGGTGCGGGACGGCGGCGACCACATCGCGATCGGGTCGATGACCCCCTACAGCGAGGTCGTCGGCAACGCGCTCGTCCAGGAGCACGCCGGGCTGCTCGCGAAGGCGGTCGAGACCGTCGCCGACCCGCAGATCCGCCACCGCGGCACCGTCGGCGGCGCT
This sequence comes from Phycicoccus avicenniae, assembly GCF_018139485.1. Lineage (GTDB taxonomy): Bacteria > Actinomycetota > Actinomycetes > Actinomycetales > Dermatophilaceae > Phycicoccus > Phycicoccus avicenniae. The sequence continues at coordinate 117,118 of NZ_JAGSNF010000009.1, read as the reverse complement.
CTCGTGCACGCCGACCCGGCGGGCGACGTGGGCGCCCCGGTCCTCGCCCTCGACGCGACGATGGTCGTCGTCGGCCCGGGCGGGGAGCGCACCGTCGGGGCCGGGGAGTTCTTCCACGACCTCTTCGAGACCGCCGTCGCCGACGGCGAGCTGCTCACCGAGATCCGCATCCCGAAGCACACCGGCTGGGGGAGCGCGTACGAGAAGTTCGTCCGCGTCTCGCACCAGTGGTCGATCGTCGCGGTCGCCGCGACCGTCAAGGCCGAGGGCGGCACGATCACCGAGGCCCGGGTCGGGCTGACGAACATGGGCTCGACCCCGCTGCGGGCGACCGCGGTGGAGCAGGCCCTCGTCGGGAAGGGGACGGCGGACCTCGCCGACGCCTGCGCCGCCGCCGCGGAGGGGACCAACCCCCCGAGCGACCTCAACGGCGACGCCGACTACCGCCGTCATCTCGCGACCGTGCTGACCCGCCGCGCGGTCCAGCACGCCCTGGGAGGCTGATCACCGGATGGAGCTGAAGCACGACTTCACCGTGCCCGCCGACGTCGACACGACATGGCAGACGTTCATGGACCTCGAGCAGGTCGGCGGCTGCTTCCCCGGGGCGACGGTCACCGAGGTGAGCGAGGACGGGTTCAGCGGGACGGTCAAGGTCAAGCTCGGCCCGATCGCGCTCCAGTACTCCGGGTCCGGGCAGTTCGTCGAGAAGGACGACGCGTCGCACCGGGCCGTCATCGAGGCCAAGGGCAAGGACAAGCGGGGCAACGGCACGGCCGGGGCCACCGTCACCGTCCAGCTCGAGCCCGAGGGGACGGGGACCAAGGTCGACGTCGTCACCGACCTCGCGGTGACGGGCAAGCCGGCGCAGTTCGGCCGTGGCGTCATGCAGGACGTCTCCGACAAGCTGCTCGGTCAGTTCGTCCAGTGCATCGAGGGCCGGCTCGCGGACGCCGCACCCGCGGCACCCGTAGCGGCCGCGGCACCCGCGGCACCCGCGCCTGCGGCAGACGCTCCGGTGTCCGAGCCCTCGGCGGCCTCGGCCGAAGAGGCTGCGCCGGCCCCCGCGGCCGACACCCCTCCCGCGGCCGACCCGGCGCCCGCCGCGCCGACGCCCACGCGACCGGCGCCCCGGCCGAGCACGTCGTCCTCCGACGACTCGCTCGACCTGGGCTCGGCGGTCATCCCGATCCTGCTCAAGACCTACGGCCCCTACGTCGTCGTGGGCATCGTCGGACTCGTCATCGGCTGGCTCATCGGCCGCGGCTGACCCATCCCGCGGACGGCCCCGGAGCAGCCCGCTCCGGGGCCGTCGACGTGTGCCCCGAGTCCGGAATGTCGGGCCCCGCTCGACCCGTTGGACCGGTCATGACGACGATCGGACTCATCGGAGCAGGCAACATCGGCAGCACCGTCGCGCGGCTCGCGGTCGACGCGGGACACGACGTCGTGCTCAGCAACTCGCGGGGCCCCGAGACGCTCGCGGACCTCGTCGCGGACCTCGGCCCCCGGGCCAGGGCGGCGACGCGGGAGGAGGCCGCGGAGGCCGCCGACCTCGCGGTCGTCACGGTGCCGCTCAAGGCCCTCGGCGACCTCCCCGCCGGCCCGCTGGCCGGGAAGGTCGTCATGGACACGATCAACTACTACCCGGACCGCGACGGCCACGTCGCGGCGCTGGACGACGAGAGCACGACGACGAGCGAGATGGTCCAGGCACGTCTGGCCGACAGTCACGTCGTCAAGGCGTTCAACAACATCTACTTCGAGCACCTCGCGGCTCTCGCCCGGCCCGCCGGTGCGCCGGACCGCGCGACCCTGGCGATCGCCGGGGACGACCCCGACGCCAAGACCCGGGTCGCGGCCTTCCTCGACGACATCGGCTACGACGCCTACGACTACGGTGCGCTCGCCGAGGGATGGCGCACCCAGCGTGACACCGCGGCCTACGCCGCCCTGTACGTCGACGGCGACGACTGGTCCCACCCGGTCCCCGCCGACGCCGACCGGGTCCGCCGCCACCTCGAGGCCTCGCGCCGCTACCGCGACATGTGACGTCGCCGGGGGAGTGCTCCCCATCGACGGCGGGTCCCCACGGTGGTGCGATGTGCGCAGACGCCCACGACGGGTGGGCGCACACCGGGAGGGACCATCCATGCCTAGCCGACACCGCATCCTCGCCACCCTGGCCGCTGCCTGCGCGCTCGGCCTGACCGGCGCCACCGGCGCCCAGGCCGTCACCTGGGAGTACGACGTGGCCCAGCTGAAGACGATCCCGAGCGCGTTCACGTGCAACCGCACCGTCGACGAGTCCTACGGCAAGGGCTGCTACGACCGGTCGGGGGACATCTTCTGGGTCTGGGACCAGCAGGCCGACGCGCAGAGCGTCGGGATCATCTGGAAGACGACGAGCGGGCGCCAGGGCGTGTGCCGGCACGCGGGCGGTGCGAGCGGCGCCGACTACTGGAACAAGCGGCAGTGCAACAAGAACCTGCCGGAGAACCGCACCGTCACCTTCCGGATCGGCCGCTGCGACAAGACCGCGACCCGCAGCTGCAAGCACCCCTCGCACTACACGAACACGTCCGCCTGGGTCTCCTCGGTCACCTGACCCGGCCCACCGGCGACGGCCCCGGAGCACCACGCTCCGGGGCCGTCGCGCGTCGCCCGGACCGACGGTCCGCCGACCTTCACACGATCTCCACACCGAGCCCGAGCGCCGGCCACGCGACCCTCCCTACGCTGCTCGACATGAGCGAGGGGACACCGTCGAGCCACGTGCTCGTCGTCGAGGACGAGCCGACCATCCGGCAGGCGGTCGTCGACCGGCTGCGCGCCGAGGGCTTCACCGTGACCGAGGCCGCCGACGGCCCGTCGGCGGTGAGCGCGTTCGAGGCCGGCTCCCCGGACGCGGTCCTCCTCGACCTCATGCTCCCCGGCTTCGACGGCCTCGAGGTGTGCCGGCGGATCCAGTCCGCCCGCCCGGTGCCGGTCCTCATGCTCACCGCCCGCGACGACGAGACCGACCTGCTCGTCGGGCTCGGCGTCGGGGCGGACGACTACATGACCAAGCCCTTCTCGATGCGCGAGGTCGTCGCGCGGCTCCGTGCGCTGCTGCGGCGGGTCGAGCGTGCCGAGCGGCTCGCCCGCACGACCGGCCGGCTGGACCTCGCCGGGCTCGTCGTCGACCCCGCGACGCGCGGCGTCACCGTCGACGGGACCGCTGTCCACCTCACGCCGCTGGAGTTCGACCTGCTCTGCGCGCTCGCCACGGAGCCGGGGACGGTGCGCTCCCGCGAGGTGCTCATGCGCGAGGTGTGGGGCTGGGGCGACGCCACCGGGACCCGCACCCTCGACAGCCACGTCAAGTCGCTGCGCGCGAAGATCGGCGCCGAGCGGGTCCGCACGGTCCACGGCGTCGGCTACGCGCTGCAGGTGCCGGCATGAGCACCGACCGTCCGCTGGACCCGGTGACCTCGATCCGGGTCAAGCTCGGGGTGCTCGTCGCGGCGAGCGTCCTCGCCGCGGTCGTCGTCGCCTCGGTGGGTGACGGCGCGGGGCTCGCCGGCTGGGTCACGGTGCCCGTGACGATCGGCGCCGCGCTCGGGGTCACCCAGTGGCTCGCGCGGGGGATGACCTCGCCGCTGCGGGAGATGACCGCGGCGGCGCGGCGGATGGCAGGTGGTGACTACGGACAGCGGGTGACGGCGACGTCCTCCGACGAGGTCGGCGTCCTCGCCCGGGCGTTCAACGCGATGTCGGCCGACCTCGCGGGCGCCGACCTCGAGCGGCGCCGGCTCGTCGCGACCGTCTCCCACGAGCTGCGGACCCCGCTCACCGCACAGCGGGCCTTGCTGGAGAACCTCGCCGACGGGGTCGTGACGCCCGACCCGGACACCCTGCGGGGCGCCCTGTCCCAGGCCGAGCGGCTCAGCGCGCTCGTCGAGGACCTCCTCGACCTCTCCCGGGTCGACGCCGGGGTGGCCCCGCTCGTCCTCGCCCCGGTCCGCGTCGAGGACCTCCTGCAGCGGACCGCCCGCGAGGCCTCCCTCGCCGGCCGGGGGGTCCGCGTCGACGTCGACGTCCTGCCCCGCGACCTCACCGTCGAGGCGGACGCCGCCCGGCTCGCCCAGCTCGTCGCGAACCTCGTCGACAACGCCGTCCGGCACAGCCCGCCCGTCGGTGTCGTCCGGGTCGACGCCGCGGCCGACGGTGACCGCTGGGTCCTCGAGGTCCGCGACGACGGCCCCGGCATCCCCGCGGAGGAGGCCGAGCGGGTGCTCGAGCGCTTCGGCACCGGCGGCGACGGCGCCGGCGGCACCGGTCTCGGGCTCGCGATCGTCCGCTGGGTGTGCGAGCTGCACGGCGGCCGCGTCGAGGTCGTCCCGACCGCCCCCGGGGCCACGGGCGCGCTCGTGCGGGTCACCCTGCCCACCGTCCCCCGGGCCCAGCGGCCCGGCCACCTCCAGGAGGAGACCTCGATGCCGACGACGAGCGAGACACCCACCCCGGCCCGGCCGGCGCCCACGACGCCGTCGACGCCCCCGGCCGACGCGAGCGGCGGCGGTCCGTCCGACCCGGTCGTCGACCGCTTCTGGCCCGAGCCCGACGGTCGCCCCCGGCCGGGGGTCCTCGCCGCCGCCGCGGGTATCGGGGCGCTCGCCGCGCTCACCTGGGTCGACCGGGGCATCGGGCTCGTCACGACGCTCGTCATGCTCGCGACCGGCGCCCTCATGTGGCGGGTGGCCCGGCACGGCCGGGACCGCTGGACCGTGACGTGCGGTGTGCTCGCGGGTCTCCTCGCGACGACCGCGGCGGTGCGGGACGCGGGCGGCGTCGTCACCCTGTCCGTCCTCGTCGGGGTCGTCCTCGCCGCGGTCGGGCTCACCCGCGCCCACGGCCTCCTCGCGATGGTCGCGAGCGGAGCCGCGTGGCCCCTGTCCGCGCTGCGAGGGCTGCCGCTCGTCGGGCGCACCGCCGCCGCGGCGAGCCGGGTGCCCACCCTGGTCCCCGTCCTGCGCACCGCCGCCCTCGCCCTCGTCGCGCTCGTCGTCTTCGGCGGGCTCTTCGCCACCGGCGACGCCGTCTTCGGGGCGTGGGCGCAGGCCGTCGTGCCCGACCTGCGCTGGGACACGATCGTCGCCCGGACCTTCCTCTTCGTCCTCGTGGGCGGGGTCGCACTCTCCGGCGCCTACCTCGCGCTCAACCCGCCGCGGGTCGACCGCCTCGTGGTGCCGCCCGCGCGCCCGAGGGCGACGTACGAGTGGGCGGTCCCCGTCGGGGTCGTCGTCGCGCTCTTCGCCGCCTTCCTCGTCGCCCAGGCGAGCGCCCTCTTCGGGGGCGAGTCCTACCTCCGCGCGACGACCGGGCTCACGTACGCCGAGTACGTCCACCAGGGCTTCGGCCAGATGACCGTCGCCACCGGGCTCACCGTCCTCGTCATGTCGGCGGCGCTGCGGGTGGCGCGCCGCTCGACCGGCCGGGACCTGCTCCTGCTGCGGGTACAGCTCGGGATGCTGGGGCTCTTCGCGCTCGCGGTCGTCGGCTCGGCCCTGCACCGGATGGCGCTCTACCAGGACGCGTACGGCTTCACGGTCCTGCGGCTGTGGGTCGACGGGGTGGAGCTGTGGCTCGGGCTCGTCGTCCTCCTCATGCTCGCCGGGCTCGTGCGGATGTCGTGGTCGTGGGTGCCGCGGGCCGTCGTCCTCTCCGGCGCGCTGTTCACCGTCGGCTTCGTCGGGATGAACCCGGACGCCTGGGTCGCGGGACACAACATCGACCGGTACGAGGCGACGGGCCGGCTCGACACCTTCTACCTCTCCGGCCTCTCCGCGGACGCGACCCCGACGATCCTCGAGCGGCTCCCCGGCGACCTCGGGACGTGCGTCGTCGATGCACGGCGCCTGTCGACCCTCTGGGGCGAGGGTGACACGCACGGTGACTGGCTGTCCTGGAACCTCGGGCGCGCGCGGGCGATGGACGCCGCGGTCGGTCCCGACGCCGAGCCCGGACTCGCGCCGGACTGCTCGGACGTCCTCACCGACGACTACCGCGGCTGACCCCCTGGGCGACACCGCGAGTGCGGGATACTCGCGGCCATGGACGCCCGCACCGTGCTCGTGCTCAACGGCCCGAACCTCAACCTCCTCGGGGAGCGGGAGCCGGAGGTCTACGGCCACGAGACCCTCGCCGACGTCGAGCGCCTCTGCGCGCAGACCGCGGAGCGGCACGGGCTCGTCGCCGACGTCCGCCAGACCAACCACGAGGGTGTCCTCGTCGACCAGGTCCAGGAGGGACGGCGCGGCATCGTGGGCATCGTCCTCAACGCGGCCGGCTACACCCACACCTCCGTCGCGCTGCGGGACGCGGTGTCGGCGTGCCGGGTGCCGGTCGTCGAGGTCCACATCAGCGACATCCGTGCCCGCGAGCCCTTCCGGCGCCACTCCTACCTCACGGACGTCTGCGCCCACCACGTCATCGGCCGCGGTGTCGCGGGGTACGCCGAGGCGGTCACCTGGCTCGCGGAGCAGCGCGACGCCGGGTGACCGCCCTCGGGACGTGCCGGGTCAGGCCCCCGAGCCGACCATCGGACGGCCGGTCTCGAGCAGGGTCTTGATCCCCGCGAGGACCCACGGCCACCCGCCGCCGCCCTGCGCGGGGTCGCCGGCGCCGCTGACGTCCCGCGCGCTCGCGGGGGCGCCGGTGCAGTCGTGGGTGAGGGTGAGTCCGGTGAGCGGGCCGGGGTACTCCTCGAGGTCCCACGTGAGGGTCGTCTCCTCGCCGTGCCACGCCGCGACCCAGGTCTGGACGAGCCGGCGGGGCGGGTCGACCTCGAGGACGCGGCCGGTGACGGCGACGTCGCCCATCCCCATCTCCTTCATCTGCGCGGTCGTGAGGTTGCGGTAGTCGCCGCCGGGGGAGAGGTCGTACTCGACGTCCCCGCCGTAGCCGTAGCGGTTCGAGAACTCGGGGCTCGTGATGGCGGCCCACACCCGCTCCGCGGGGGCCTCGATGTAGACGCGGAACACCTGGACCGCGGGGACGGTCCGGTCGGTGTCGGCGGGGGCGTCGGTCGTGCTGTCGTCGGTGGTCGTCATGTCTCGTCCTCCAGGGCGCGTTTCAGGTCGGTGAGCGCGAGCACGTGGTGCTCGGTGTACTTGTCGATCCACCGGTCGTGCACGAGGCGGATCGGGACCGGGTTGAGGAAGTGCAGCTTGCGCCGCCCGTCCTTCCGGGTGGTGACCAGGCCCGCCTCCTCGAGCACCCCGAGGTGCTTGGAGACCCCGAAGCGGGTCATGTCCGTGTCGTCGGCGACGACGCGCTCGAGCTCGCCGAGGGTCCGACCGTCGTGGGCGTACAGGGCGTCGAGGAGGAGGCGTCGCGTCGGGTCCGCGAGCGCCTTGAACACCAGGTCGTCCTGCACGCTTCGACATTAGGTGACTAAAAGGTCACATGTCAACGGATGGACGCCGCCCTACGCTGCGCAGCGTGCGAGACCTCCCGGCCCTGTGGGCGAGCGCGGCGTGGCGGGACGACCTCGAGCGGTGGTTGCTCCCGGCGCTCGACGCCGCATGCACCCCGGCGACGGGTCCGGTCGAGCAGGTACACGTCCGGTTCTGGTCGACGGTGCTCCGCGTCCCGACGGCCGCGGGTGCGGTCTGGGTCAAGGAGAACGCACCGTCGCAGGCCTTCGAGGCGTCGCTCGTCCACGCGGTCGACCGGTTCGCCCCCGGCCGCACGCCGCCGGTCGTCGCCGCGGAGCCGGCCACGGGACGCCTCGCCACCCGCGACGCGGGGACGCCGCTCGGCGAACGGGACGACGTGCCGGACGAGGCCTGGGTAGCGCTCGTCTCGGCCTGGGGCGGGTTGCAGCGCGACCTCGCCGACCACGGGGCCGACGTCCTCGCCACCGGCATCACTCCTTTCCCGGAGCGCGAGGCCGCGGACTGGGCGGCCGGGCTCGCGGACCGGCTCGCGGCGCTCCCGCCGGAGGACCCGCGGCGGCTCTCCGGGGGCGAGCGGCGCCACGTCGAGGACGGCCTGGCCCTCGTCGAGGCCGCCGCCGACGCCCTGTCGGGCGCCCCGCTGCCGGACTCCCTCCAGCACAACGACCTCCACCTCGGCAACGCGCTCGCCGGCGCCGGGGGTGCGATCGCCTTCATCGACCTCGGCGACGCGGTCTGGGCGCATCCGCTCACCGCGCTGCGGATCCCGCTGTGGACCCTCGCCGAGCGGCGGGGCGCCGACGACCCGTTCGTCCGGCGGGTCCGGGACGCCGCGCTCGAGCCGTGGGCGGACCTCGTCGACGCCGGCGACCTGCGGGCGCTCCTCCCGGCGGCGGACCGGCTCTCGGCGCTGCACCGGGTGCTGTCCTGGCAGCGGCTCGTCGACGACGTCCCCCTCCACGCCGTCCCGGACCTCTACCGGCGCGCCGCCGCGGAGTGGCTGCTCGTCGCGACCGACCCCGACCCGTACGACCGCTGGTTGCGCAGCTGACCCGCCGTCAGCACAGGTCCTTGCGGAGGTGGACGTCGTCGCGCCCCGCCGTCGGCACGCCCTCCCAGCGGAAGGTCTCGCGGTACCCCGCGGCGACGTAGAAGTCCGGCGCCTGGAACGTGAACGACGTCGTGAAGACGTGGGTGCAGCCACGCGCGCGTGCCTCTTCCTCGAACGCGGCGAGGAGGTCCCGGCCGACGCCCTGCCCGCGGACGGAGGCGTCGACCCACGTCATCGCGATGCCCGCGGCCGCGCCCCACGTCCACCCGGACGCCCCGGCGAGCAAGGCGCCGTCGCCGTCGAGGACCTGCACCGTCAGCTCGCGGGCCGGCTCGACGTCGGCGGTGGCGGCCGCGTTGTGCCGGTCCAGCTCGTCGCTCAGGCGCTGGTCCAGCGCGGCGTCCCCCTCCCCGACGAGTGTGCGCTGGGTCGGGCCGGAAGGTGTCGGGTCATCGGTCGTCACGGCGCAGATCGTGCACCACCTGCTTCTCGACCGCATCCGGGTTCCGGGACGTCGCGGTGACTTCCCGGTAGGTACTAGGACGTCCTAGTATCTCGGGTGACCCATCGGCGACCCTGGAGGACCCGCATGGCACCGCAGCCGAGCGACCGCGATCTGCACGTCCCGACGCACCCCGTCCGCATCGTCACCGCGTCGAGCCTCTTCGACGGCCACGACGCGTCGATCAACATCATGCGGCGGATCATGCAGAGCCAGGGCGCGGAGGTCGTCCACCTCGGGCACAACCGCTCCGTCCAGGAGGTCGTCGACGCGGCGATCGACGAGGACGTCCAGGGGGTCGCCGTCAGCTCCTACCAGGGCGGGCACGTCGAGTACTTCGAGTACCTCGTGCAGCTGCTCCGCGAGTCCGGTGCCGGTCACGTCCGCGTCGTCGGTGGCGGTGGGGGCGTCATCGTCCCGGCCGAGATCGCCCGGCTCCGCGAGGCCGGCGTCACGATCTTCAGCCCCGAGGACGGCCAGCGGCTCGGCCTGCCCGGCATGGTGAACCAGGTCGTCGAGGCGTGCGACACCGACCTCTGGGAGTCCGGGCCCACGACGGTCGACGCCGTCCTGTCCGGAGACCGCACCGCGGTCGCCCGGGCGATCACCGGCGCCGAGACCGGGCACCTCGACGACGCCGTCCGTACCGAGCTGCGGGAGGCCGCCGCCCGCCGCCGCGTCCCGGTCCTCGGGATCACCGGCACCGGCGGGTCCGGCAAGTCCAGCCTCACCGACGAGCTCGTCCGCCGGCTGCGGGTCGACCAGCAGGACAAGCTGCGCGTCGCGTGCGTCGCCGTCGACCCCACCCGCCGGCGGGGCGGCGGCGCACTCCTCGGCGACCGGATCCGGATGAACAGCCTCGACGGCGACCGGGTGTACTTCCGCTCCCTCGCGACCCGCGGCGGCCGGGAGGTGCCCGAGGCGCTCGAGGACGTCGTGACGATCCTGAAAGCCGCCGGCTACGACCTCGTCGTCGTCGAGACGCCCGGGATCGGGCAGGGCGACGCCGCGATCACGGGGTACGCCGACGTCAATCTCTACGTCATGACGCCCGAGTTCGGCGCCGCGAGCCAGCTCGAGAAGATCGACATGCTCGACCTCGCCGACGTCGTCGCCGTCAACAAGTTCGAGCGCCGCGGCGCGATGGACGCCCTGCGCGACGTCGGGCGGCAGATGGTCCGCAACCGGGAGGCGTTCGGGAAGAAGCCCGAGGACATGCCGGTGTTCGGCACCTCCGCGGCCACCTTCGACGACGACGGCGTCACGGCGCTCTACCAGGAGCTGCGCGGACGGCTCGCCGGGCTCGGCCTCCCCGTCGCCGAGGGCACGCTGCGACCGGTCGAGGTCCGGCACTCCAGCACCATCCGCCAGGTCGTCCCGCCGCAGCGGGTGCGGTACCTGTCCGAGATCGCCGAGACGGTCCGCGGCTACCACGACGACACCGAGCGGTACGCCGACGCCGCCCGCCGGGTCCAGCGGCTCACCGAGGTCCGCGACGCGCTCGCCGCCGCGGAGAAGGACACGGCCGACGTCGAGGCGCTGCTCGAGCGGGCCCGGGAGGACCTCCCGGCGGCGCTGACCCGCCAGCTCGCCGAGTGGCCGGCTGTCGTCGAGGCGTACTCCGGCGAGGAGCAGGTCGTCACCGTCCGGGACCGGGAGATCCACACCCGGCTCGTGCGTGAGTCGCTGTCCGGCAGCGAGGTGCGTCGCGTGTCCCTGCCGCGGTACACCGACGACGGGGACCTGCTGTCCTTCCTCCGCCGCGAGAACCTGCCCGGCTGGTTCCCCTTCACCGGTGGCGTCTTCCGCTTCAAGCGGGACAACGAGGACCCGGCGCGGATGTTCGCCGGCGAGGGCGACCCCTTCCGCACCAACCGCCGCTTCAAGCTCCTCTCGGAGGGGCAGCCCGCGACCCGCCTGTCGACCGCCTTCGACTCCGTGACCCTCTACGGGCGCGACCCCGACCCCCGGCCCGACGTCTACGGCAAGGTCGGCACCTCCGGGGTGTCGGTCGCGACCCTCGAGGACATGAAGGTCCTCTACGACGGGTTCGACCTCACCTCGCCGTCGACGAGCGTGTCGATGACGATCAACGGGCCGGCCCCGACGATCCTCGCCTTCTTCCTCAACACCGCGATGGACCGTGAGGTCGAGGCGTGGACGGAGGAGAACGGTCGCGAGCCGAGCGAGGAGGAGCGGCACGAGGTCCGCGCCCGCGCCCTCGCGACGGTCCGCGGCACCGTCCAGGCGGACATCCTCAAGGAGGACCAGGGGCAGAACACGTGCCTGTTCTCCACGGAGTTCAGCCTGCGGATGATGGCCGACATCCAGGAGTGGTTCATCGAGAACCGCGTCCGCAACTTCTACTCGGTCTCGATCAGCGGGTACCACATCGCCGAGGCCGGGGCGAACCCCATCAGCCAGCTCGCCTTCACCCTCGCCAACGGGTTCACCTACGTCGAGGCCTACCTCGCGCGGGGCATGGACATCGACGACTTCGCGCCGAACCTGTCCTTCTTCTTCAGCAACGGGATGGACCCCGAGTACACCGTCATCGGCCGGGTCGCCCGGCGGATCTGGGCCGTCGCGATGCGCGAGAAGTACGGCGCGGGCGAGCGCAGCCAGAAGCTGAAGTACCACGTGCAGACCTCGGGCCGGTCGCTGCACGCGCAGGAGATGGACTTCAACGACATCCGCACGACCCTCCAGGCGCTCATCGCGATCTACGACCACGCGAACAGCCTCCACACCAACGCCTACGACGAGGCCGTGACGACCCCCTCGACCGAGTCCGTCCGGCGCGCGCTCGCGATCCAGCTCATCATCGGCAAGGAGTGGGGCCTGGCGATGAACGAGAACCCGCTCCAGGGGGCGTTCGTCGTCGACGAGCTCACCGACCTCGTCGAGGCGGCGGTGCTCGCCGAGTTCGACCGGATCAGCGAGCGCGGGGGAGTGCTCGGCGCGATGGAGACCGGCTACCAGCGCGGCCGGATCCAGGACGAGTCCATGCTCTACGAGCACCGCAAGCACGACGGCTCGCTGCCGGTCGTCGGGGTCAACACCTTCGTGCGGCCCGAGGCCGACGTCACCCCGAGCGAGGTCGAGCTCGCGCGGGCGACCGAGGCCGAGAAGGAGTCGCAGCTCACCCGGGTGCAGGAGTTCCGCGAGAGCCACCGGGACGAGGCCGAGGCCGCCCTCGCCCGGCTCAAGGACGCCGCGAGCAGCGGGGAGAACGTCTTCGCCGTCCTCATGGACGCGGCCCGGGTCTGCTCGCTGCAGCAGGTGACCGAGGCGTTCTTCGAGGTCGGGGGCCAGTACCGCCGCAACGTCTGACGGGGCCCTTCCCCGGCGGGGCCGTCGTGCGGGACGCTGGGCTGCGTGAGCCTCCTCTCCTACGCGATGAACGTCAGCCTCGACGGCGTCGTCGCGGACACCGACGGCGACCTCGGCTGGAGCACGCCGAGCGACGAGCTGTTCGGGTGGTGGTCCGACCGGGTCGCGAGCACCGGGACCGCCCTCTACGGGCGGCGGCTGTGGGACGACATGAGCGGGCACTGGCTGACGGCGGACGAGCGGCCCGGCGTCAGCGCGGCCCACGCCGAGTACGCCCGGCGGTGGCGGGCGATGCCGAAGGTCGTCTTCACCTCGGCCGCCTTCGCCCCGACCTGGAACGCCCGCGTCCACACCGGCGACGCGGTCGCCGAGATCGCCCGGCTCAGGGCCGAGGACGGCGGGCGGATGGACGTCGCCGGAGCCACCCTCGCGGCGTCCGCCCTGCGGGCGGGCCTCGTCGACGAGATCGTCGTCGTCACGCACCCCGTCGTCGTCGGGGGCGGGCGGGCGTTCCTGCCGTCGTTGCCCGACCGGATGACGCTGGACCTCCGCGAGACCCGGACCTTTCCGCGGGGCGTCCTGCTCACCCGGTACGCCGTCACCGGCTGAGTCCGGACCTCACGCGCCGTCGAGCCGGTGGCGGACGACGCGGCGCCGCAGCGTCGGTGAGGTGTACGGCTCGTAGCCGGCGTCGAGGAAGACCTGGAGCAGCCCGACGGACGCCTCGTCCCAGATGACCGTCCTCCCCGGCGGCGGCTCCGTCGGGTAGCCCTCGAGGACGCGGGCGCCGACCCGCTCGCCGTACTCGACGGTCGCCGCCGCGAGCTCGTACATCAGGCCCTGCCGCCGGAAACCCTTCCGGACGACGAAGCACGTCACCGACCACACGCCCTCGAGGTCGGGATCGGTCCGCATCCACGACTTCTGCCTGGCCCAGATCCGGGGGTAGTCCTCCCGCGGCTCGACGGCCACCCACCCGGCGGGCTCGCCACCCACGTACCCGACGAGCCCGGACGTCGGCCCGCCCGTGCCGCACCCGGCCTGCTCGAGCAGCGCGGCGTCCCGCTCGTCCTGGGTCGTGTCCCGCCAGATCCACCCCGGGACCTTGAGCGCCTGGCACCGGCACTTCCGGGCGCCGCCGGCCTCGAAGACGGCCTCGACGTGCTCGGCGGTCGCCTCGTTCGCGGGGAGCCAGGTGAAGCCGGTCATCAGCCCAGCCGTTCCCGCAGCCACGCGATGTCCGCCGCCTGGCCCTCGGCGCCACCGGGCGTCTCGACGACGACGGGGGCGCCGGCCGCCCTGACGACGTCGGCGAGGTCGGCGCCGTCGATGTGGCCCGACCCGAGGTTGGTGTGCCGGTCGGCGCCGCTGTCGAACTCGTCGCGGCTGTCGTTGCAGTGGACGAGGTCGATCCGCCCGGTGACCGCCCGGACCCTGTCGACGACGCTGCCGAGGTCGGCGCCGCCGGCGTGCGCGTGGCAGGTGTCGAGGCAGAAGCCGACGGTGTCGCCGCCCTCCGCCCGGCCCACGGCCTCCCACAGCCGCTCGATCGCCTCGAGCCGGCGCGCCATCGCGTTGTCGCCGCCCGCGGTGTTCTCGATGAGCAGGGGCACCGGCATGTCGAGCCCGTCGACGCACTTGCGCCAGTTGTCGAAGCCGACGGCCGCGTCCTCGTCGATGCCGAGGTGGCCGCCGTGCACGACGACGCCCTTCGCCCCGATCTCCGCGGCCGCGGTGAGGTGCTGCTGGAGCAGCTTGCGGCCCGGGATGCGCACCCGGTTGTTCGTCGAGGCGACGTTGATCGGGTACGGCGCGTGGACGTAGAGGTGGACGTCGGCGGCCCCGGCCGCGGCCCGCAGCGCCGCCGCTCCGCCCTCGTACCGGACGACGGGCCCCTTGTGGCTCTGCGGGTCGCCGAGGAAGAGCTGGCTCAGCCCGGCCGCGCGGGCGCCCGCCTCCGTGACGGGGTCCTCCTGGTCGACGTGCCCTCCGATGCGCAGCTCCATGGTGGACACCGTACGACCGCGGTCAGCAGCCGACCGCTGCGAGGAGACGGTCGATCTCGGCCGGGTCCGCCGACTCCGCGTGGGACACGTCGACCACGAGGGGTTCGTCCTCGAACCGGTGGAGGGAGAGCCGACCCTCCACGGACGGCAGGAAGAACGTCCGGCGATCTCCCAGGTCGACGACGTGGGCGTGGGCGCCGAGCGCGGCGAGGGACGCGGCCGCGCCGTCGAGGTCCCCCGGGAGCGGACGCTGCTCGGTGACGTTCCCGGGCGCCTCGAAGGTCCAGCCCTCGACCCAGGGGTTGAGGTTGCCCTCGAGGACCCAGTCGACGGCGGCGAGGAGGCCGCCCTCGACGACGACCGCGTCGTCGGCGTCCCTCGGGAGGACGACCAGGGTGTCGGGTCGGGCGGGGTCGACGACCAGCTCGTCGCCGTCGGAGGTGTCGCCGAGGAGCAGGCCGCGCTCTCTCAGGGCGTCGACGGACACCGCGTCCGGCACCTGCCAGAACCAGTACTCGCCGACGCGCCGGCGCCAGTCACGGGTGGCCGCGACGAGGACGTCGGGGGTCACGACCCGGAGGAGGTGACCGAGGTCGCCGGGGCCGAGGCGGGTCACGAGGTCGGCGTAGCCGTTCGGGAGGGGGCGCCGAGGGCCGCCGCGGCCGCATCGACCTCCGCGGTCGACGCCGGGCGGAGCAGCGAGGGGTTGACGACGAGGACGTCGTCGAACGAGGTGGCCGTCACCGCGCCAGTGTGGCCGACGTCGGGTCCCGTCCGGCGCCCGTTCGGCAGATCTCCGCCGGCCGGTGGCCCGGGTCGTGGTCCGAGCCGGGGCTGGCAGCATGGGCCCATGCAGACCGCACACATCTCCGCCATCGTCACCGGTGGCGCCTCCGGCCTCGGCGCGGCCACCGCCGCCGCCCTCGCCGACGGCGGCGCCCGCGTGTACGCCCTCGACCTGCCCGATGCGTGCTCGGCCGCACCCGCCGTCGACGGCGTCGAGTACGTCCCGACCGACGTCACCTCCGAGGCCGAGGTCCGGGCCGCCGTGGCGACCGCGTCCGCGGACGCCGAGCGGCCGCTGCGGGTCGTCGTCAACTGCGCCGGGATCGGCCCGTCGGCCCGCATCCTCGGAAAGAAGGGCACCCACTCGATCGACCTCTACCGGAAGGTCCTCGAGGTCAACCTCCTCGGCACCTTCGTCGTCATGACGGTCGCCGCCGAGGCGATGGCTGCGACCGAGCCGGACGCCGACGGCCAGCGCGGCGTCGTCGTCAACACGGCCTCGGTCGCCGCGTACGACGGCCAGGTCGGCCAGGCGGCGTACTCCTCGTCCAAGGGCGGCATCGTCGGCCTGACCCTCCCCGCGGCCCGCGACCTCGCCCAGTACGGCATCCGGGTCATGACGATCGCCCCGGGCATCGTCGAGACCCCGATGCTCGCGACGGTGTCCGAGGAGTTCCGGGCCGGCCTCGCCGCGGGCGTGCCCTTCCCGCAGCGGCTCGCCCGGCCGGACGAGTACGCCCGGCTCGCCCTCGCGATCGTCGACCACGACTACCTCAACGGCGAGGTCGTGCGGATGGACGGCGCCCTGCGGATGGCGCCGCGCTGACCGGGCTCCACGACGACCTCGGTGCGCCGGTGCCCCTCGCGGGCCCGGCGCGCCGGGTCGTCTCGCTCGTCCCCTCGCTCACCGAGGCGCTCGCCGCGACGTGCCCGGACCGGCTCGTCGGTGCGACGGACTGGTGCACCCACCCCGCGGACCTCGACGTCGCCCGGGTGCGCGGCACGAAGAACCCCGACCTCGCCGCGGTCACCGCGCTCGGGCCGGACCTCGTCGTCGCGAACAAGGAGGAGAACCGCGAGCTCGACGTGCGCCGGCTCCGCGAACGCGGCGTCGCCGTCTGGGTCACCGACATCGAGACGGTGCCGCAGGCGATCGCCTCGATGCGTCGGCTCCTCGTCGAGGCGGTCGGGGTCGGTGCGCCGGCCTGGCTCGACGAGGCCGACCGCGCCTGGGCCGGGCAGGTCCCGACGCCGCACACGCGGGCCGTCGTCCCGATCTGGCGCGACCCGTGGATGCTCGTCGGGCGGCCGACGTTCACCGCCGACCTCCTCGCGCGGCTCGGCGTCGAGGTCGTCGGCGGGACGGGGGAGGGCCGTTACCCGCACGCGGACGTCGACGCGCTCGACGACCCCGACCTCGCGGACGTCGTGCTGCTGCCGGACGAGCCGTACGAGTTCACCGCGACCGACGGGCCGGAGTGCTTCGCGGCCGTGCCGACGCGGCTCGTCTCGGGCCGCCTGCTCACGTGGTACGGCCCCGCCCTCGTTGGCTCCCGGATTTCGCTCGACCGAGCGTGACCGTGTAGTGTCTCCGTCGGCCTGCCGGGCGGTTCCACCGCGCGGCGCCCGCCCCCTTAGCTCAGTCGGCAGAGCGTTTCCATGGTAAGGAAAAGGTCGTCGGTTCGATTCCGACAGGGGGCTCTGCCCCGGCCGGACCGGCCCCCACCGGTCCTCCGGGCACGGCGGGATAGCTCAGCTGGTTAGAGCGCACGACTCATAATCGTGAGGTCGGGGGATCGAGCCCCCCTCCCGCTACGCACGGTCGGGATTTCGCGCGGAATGCGCGGGTCGCGTACCCTGTTGTGCTGATGTGCGCGCGGACCTCGCGGCCCGCGCCGCCGCCCGAGATCCACCACCGTTTCCGAGAGCAGGTTGCCCCGTGGCCAGCAAGAGCGCCGACGTCCGCCCGAAGATCACCATGGCGTGCACGGAGTGCAAGGAGCGCAACTACATCACGAAGAAGAACCGCCGCAACAACCCCGACCGGATGGAGCTGGCGAAGTTCTGCCCGCGCTGCAAGAAGCACACCGCGCACCGCGAGACCCGCTGACGCCTCCGCGTCACCCGTCCGAGGCCGCCCGCACCCACCCGGTGCCGGCGGCCTCGCCGCGTCCCCGGGGCGTCGGCCACCCTGACAGCGGCCCCTAGAGTGGGGTCCATGCCCGTCAACCCCGACCTCGTCGGCCGGACCTACCCGCAGAGCGGGCCCTACCCGGTTGACGCCGCGACCGTCGCCGCCTTCGCCGCGGCGGTCGGTGCCACCGACCCCGTGCACACCGACGCCGAGGCCGCCCGCGCCGCCGGGTACGCCGACGTCGTCGCCCCGCCGACGCTCGCCGTCCGGTACGCCCAGGCGAGCGAGGCCGCGTACGTCCAGGACCCCGAGGCGGGCATCGACTTCAGCCGGGTCGTCCACGGCGAGGAGCGGTTCGTCCACCACCGCCCGATGGTCGCCGGCGACGAGGTCGTCGGCACGGTCACGGTGGACGCCGTCCGCCAGGCCGGCGGGCACTCGATGGTCACGACCCGCACCGAGCTCGCGACGGCCGGCGGCGAGGCGCTGAGCACCGTCACCTCCCTGCTCGTCGTCCGGGGAGGGGAGGACTGATGGCCGCGCGCCCGCTCGCGTCCGTGTCCGTCGGCGACGTCGTCGGTCCGGTCACCGTGCCCGTCGGCCGCGACACCCTCGTCGCGTACGCCGAGGCGTCCCTCGACGGCAACCCCATCCACCAGGACGAGGACTTCGCCCGCTCCGTCGGCCTGCCCGACGTCATCGCCCACGGCATGTGGACGATGGGCGCCTCCGGGTCGGTCGTCGCCGACTGGGCCGGCGACCCGGGGCGGGTCGTCGAGTTCGGCACCCGGTTCACGAAGCCGGTCGTCGTGCCCGTCGGTGGCGCCGAGGTCGTCGTCGAGGGGGTCGTCACGGCCGTCGACGAGGGGACCGGACGGGTGACGGTCGACGTCACGACGACGAGCGCGGGCCAGAAGGTCCTCGGCCGCTGCGTCGCGGTCGTCCGGCTCGACTGAGGCGAGCGGATGGAGGAGCTGTCGCGCGAGCCGCTCGCGCCGTACACGACGATGCGGGTCGGCGGCCCCGCCGAGCGGATGGTCGTCGCGTCGACCACCGACGAGCTCGTCGACGCCGTTCGCGAGGTCGACGACGCCGACGAGCCGTTGCTCGTCCTCGGTGGCGGGTCCAACCTCGTCCTGCCCGACGCGGGGTTCGCCGGGACGGTCGTGAAGGTCGCGACGGGCGGCGTCACGGTCGACTCCGCGGACCTGTGCGGTGGGGCGAACGTCGTCGTCGCGGCGGGGGAGCCGTGGGACCCGTTCGTCGAGCGTGCCGTCGCGGAGGGGTGGGCCGGGGTCGAGGCGCTGTCCGGCATCCCCGGGTCCACCGGGGCGACGCCGATCCAGAACGTGGGGGCCTACGGGCAGGAGGTCGCCCAGACGGTCGCGCGGGTGCGGGTCTGGGACCGCAGCGACCGGCAGGTGCGGACGTTCGCCGGCAGCGACTGCGGGTTCACGTACCGGCACTCCCTCTTCAAGGCGACGGGGCGCTACGTCGTCCTCGACGTGATGTTCCAGCTCGAGCCGTCCGGGCTGTCCCGCCCCGTCGCCTACGCCGACCTCGCGGCCCAGCTCGGGGTCGAGGTGGGGGAGCGCGTGCCGCTCGCCGACGCGCGTGAGGCGGTGCTCGCCCAGCGGCGTCGTCGCGGCATGGTGCTCGACGACGAGGACCACGACACCTGGTCGTGCGGGTCGTTCTTCACCAACCCGGTCCTCGCGGGCGAGGAGTTCGACGCTCTCGTGCGGCGCGTCGCGTCCCGGCTCGGCGACGACGTCCGGCCGCCCCGCTTCCCCGGGCCCGACGGGAGCGTGAAGACCTCCGCGGCCTGGCTCATCGACCGCGCGGGCTACGGCAGGGGCTACGCGATGCCGGGCCCCGCGGCGCTGTCGACGAAGCACACCCTCGCGGTGACGAACCGCGGGTCGGCGAGCGCGGCGGACGTCCTCGCCCTCGCTCGCGAGGTGCGCGACGGGGTGCGCGACGCCTTCGGTGTCGAGCTGGTCAACGAGCCGGTGCTCCTCGGCGACTCCCTCTGAGCCGAGGCTACGAGGGCGGCGCCGCCGCGAGCCAGGCGTCGATCCCGGCCTCGGCCGCGCGGCGCACGTCCGACGGCGCCCGGCTCGCGGCGAACGAGGACCGGGCGAGGGCGGCGAGCTCGGTGTCGTCGAGGCCGTGCACCGCCCGCGCCGTCTCGTACTGGGCGAGGAGGCGGGTGTCGAAGATCAGCGGGTCGTCGGCGCCGAGGGCCACCGTCGCGCCGGCCGACAGCAGCGTGCGCAGGGGGACGTCCGCCGCGCCGTCGAACACCCCGAGCGAGACGTTGGACCCGGGGCACACCTCGAGCGCGACCCCCGCCTCGACGACCGCCCCGAGGACGGCCGGGTCCTCGACGGCCCGCACGCCGTGCCCGAGCCGGTCGGGCGTCAGCGCCCCGAGCGTCGCCCGCACCGCGTCCGCCCCGAGCAGCTCGCCGGCGTGCGGGACGAGGGCGAGCCCCGCCCGGCGCGCGATGCCGAACGCGGGGGCGAACTCCTCGGTGACACCGCGGCGCTCGTCGTTGGACAAGCCGAACCCGACGACGGTGCCCGGCCCGTCCCCGGCGTACCGGGCCGCGAGCCGCGCCAACGTGCGGGCCTCGAGGGGATGGCGCATCCGGGAGGCCGCCACGACGACCGCGACCGGGACCGCGCCGGGCTCGCCGGACACCCGGGCCGCCTCGTCGAGGACGATCTCCAGCGCAGGGGTGATGCCGCCGACGAAGGGGGCGTACGAGGTCGGGTCGACCTGGATCTCCAGCCACCGCGAGCCCTCGGCGGCGTCGTCGAGCGAGGCCTCGCGCACGATCCTGCGCATGTCGGCCTCGCCCTGCACGACCGCCCGGGCCGCGTCGTAGAGTCGCTGGAAGCGGAACCAGCCGCGCTCGTCGGCGGCGGTGAAGCGGGGCGGGTAGTCCGCCCCCAGCGAGGCGGGGAGCCGCAGCCCGTGGTCCTCGGCGAGGTCGCGGACGGACGAGACCCGCATCGAGCCCGTGAAGTGCAGGTGGAGGTGCGCCTTGGGCAGCGCCGTGAGCGGACGCCGACCGGGACCGGCGCCCGGGCCGTCCTCGCTCACTCCTCGGAGGTCTCCTCGTCGACGAGGTGGACCGCGGCCTCCTCGGCCGAGGCGGCCGCGCCGTCGACGCCGACGTCGTCGCCGACGAGGTCGCTCTCCTCGTCCGCACCGCCGCCCTCGTCAGGGGCGACGAGGCGACCCGCGCGCTCGTCGCCGACCTCGGCGTCGCCGATCCAGTCGTCCTCCGCGGCGATCGAGTCGGGGTCGTCACCGCCGAGGCGGTCCTCGGTGTCGAGGCCGGACTCGTTCTCGGGCGCCCCGTACGCGGTGTCGGGGTCCGGGACCTCCTGCTCGATCCGCTCGTCGATCGTCTCCGGCTCCATCTGCTCCTCGTTCGTCACGCCGTGGGCGTGCGAGCCGTGGGCGGAGTCCGGCGGGGAGTAGCCGCGGTCGAGGACGTCCTCGACGTCCTCCTGGACGAGGGTGTCCTCGGGCTGGAGCTGGTCCCCGTCGACGGGGGCGGGGGAGTCGTGGTCCTGCGGGTTCTCGGACATGTCGTCAGCCTACGACGCGTCCCCGACGAGCTGCTCGGCGGCGGCGAGCGCGACGCAGGTCGCCACCCCGGCCATCGCGGTGCGGACCTCGTCGAGGACCGGGAAGGACGGCGCGAGACGGATGTTGCGGTCCCGCGGGTCCTCGCCGTACGGGAAGGAGGCCCCGGCCGGGGTGAGCGCGATGCCGGCCTGCTTCGCGAGGGCGACGACCCGGGCGGCGCAGCCGTCGGGGACGTCGAGGCTCACGAAGTACCCGCCCCGGGGCGTGGTCCACCGCGCGACGCCGAGCCCGCCGAGGCCGGCCTCCAGGGCCTCCTGGACCGCCTCGAACTTCGGGGCCAGGACCTCCCGGTGGGCGACCATGTGCTCGCGCACGCCGTCGGCGGAGCCGAAGAACTGCACGTGCCGCAGGTGGTTGACCTTGTCCGGGCCGATGGAGGCGAACTTCAGGTGCCCGAGGTACCAGCCGACCGTCTCGCGGGAGCCCGCGAGGAAGGCGACACCCGACCCGGCGAAGGTCACCTTGCTCGTCGAGGCGAAGACGACCGGGCGGTGCGGGTTCCCCGCGGACGAGGACAGCGCGACGATGTCGGCGGACTTGACCTCCTCCGACGTCAGGTGGTGGATCGCGTAGGCGTTGTCCCAGAACAGCCGGAAGTCGGGCGCGGCGGTCGGCATGGCGGCGAGCCGGGCGGCGACCTCCTGCGTGACGACCGACCCCGCGGGGTTGGCGTACGTCGGGACGATCCACATCCCCTTGACGCTCGGGTCGTCGCGCACGATCTCCTCGACGGCGTCGACGTCCGGCCCGTCCTCGAGCATCGGGACGGTGACCATCCGGATCCCGTAGGACTCCAGCATCGTGTAGTGGCGGTCGTAGCCGGGCACGGGGCAGACGAAGGTGACCTCGTCCTCGTCCTTCCACGGGCGGGGGGAGTCGACCCCGCCGTGGAGCAGGTGCCAGACGAGGACCTCGTGCATCATCGCCAGGCTCGCGTTGCCCCCCGCGACGATCTGGTCGACCTCGACCCCGAGCAGCTCGGCGAAGATCTCGCGCAGCTCGGCCAGGCCCTCCAGCCCGCCGTAGTTGCGCACGTCGACCCCGCGTCCGTCGAGGTGACCGTCCGGCAGCGACAGCAGGCGCTCGGACAGGTCGAGCTGCTCGGCGCTCGGCTTGCCCCGGGTGAGGTCCAGGCGCAGCCCGCGGCCCTCGAGGGCGGCGTAGGCGGCCCGCTGCTCCTCGAGGAAGGCGTGCAGCTCCTCGGGCGAGCGCTGGGACAGGGGCGTGCGGTCGGCGGCTGGGGTGCTCACCGGCTCATCGTCGCAGAGTCCGTCGGGGGCGCCCGGGGCGCGTTCGCGGTTCGGGCCGGGCGTCCCGTATGCTGTCGGTTCGGCGATCCACCGTTCCGGCGTGCCCGGAGGCGGGTCGGCCGCCCGGAGCCCCACCCAACCAGGGGCTCCACAGGGCAGTGGCTCAATTGGTAGAGCACCGGTCTCCAAAACCGGCGGTTGGGGGTTCGAGTCCCTCCTGCCCTGCGTCGCACGAGTGGTACGTCCACGAGCAGCGGCCCGTCCCACGGGTCCGCCGTCGCGGGTGT
This sequence comes from Phycicoccus avicenniae, assembly GCF_018139485.1. Lineage (GTDB taxonomy): Bacteria > Actinomycetota > Actinomycetes > Actinomycetales > Dermatophilaceae > Phycicoccus > Phycicoccus avicenniae. The sequence goes on along the minus strand of NZ_JAGSNF010000009.1, from coordinate 94,661 downwards.
GCCGGTCGGTCGGCACCGAAGCACCGGCGAGACGAATGAGGCATCCGTGACTGACGTGGGTCAGACCAGGACGAGCTCCACGCCCGAGAAGGGCGCGGAGGGCGGCAACCCCGTCACCCGGGGCCTGCGTGCCCTCCGGCTGTTCGTCAGCCAGATCCTCGACGAGCTGAGCAAGGTCGTGCGGCCCACCCGGGCCGAGCTGACGCAGTACACCGTCGTCGTCATCGTCTTCGTGGCCGTCATGATGGCCCTCGTCTCCGGCATGGACCTCGGCTTCAGCCGGCTCGTCGACCTCGTGTTCGGCGACTGACGCCCCGCTCCACCGCCACCCCCACGCACCCCGTACGAAGGAAGAGGTCACCCGTGTCCGACCAGTGGACCGACGCCCCCGACGAGACGTCGCAGGACGCTCCCGAGGTGCTGCCCGACGCCACGCCCGCGGACCCGGCCTCCGAGGAGACCGCCGAGGCCACCGTCCAGGAGGCGGACCTCGCCGCGGCCGAGGACCTCGACGCCACGGACGAGCCGCCCGCCGAGGAGGCCCCGACCGCGGACGAGACCGCCGAGCCCGCCGACGCCGCCCCGGTCACCGACGAGGACGGCGACGTGCTCGAGGGCGTCGACCCGGTCCAGGCGTTCAAGGACGACCTCGCCGGCAAGTTCGGCGACTGGTACGTCATCCACAGCTACGCCGGCTACGAGAACCGGGTCAAGGCCAACCTCGAGAACCGCACCCAGTCCCTCAACATGGAGGACTACATCTTCGAGGTGCAGGTCCCCATGGAGGAGGTCACCGAGATCAAGAGCGGCCAGCGCAAGCTGGTCCGCCGGGTCCGGATGCCCGGGTACGTCCTCGTGCGGATGGACCTCACCGACGAGTCCTGGGGCGCCGTGCGGCACACCCCGGGCGTCACCGGCTTCGTCGGCAACGCCCACCAGCCGGTGCCGCTGACCCTCGACGAGGTCTTCACGATGCTCAAGCCGGCGGACCTCGAGACCCCCGCGGCGGCCGCCGCGAGCAAGGGCTCCGGTGCCGCGGCCTCCTCGGGCGCCACCGAGACCACGGTCGTCGACTTCGAGGTCGGCGAGTCGGTCACCGTCATGGACGGGCCCTTCGAGACGCTGCCGGCGACGATCTCCGAGATCAACGCCGACACCCAGAAGCTCAAGGTGCTCGTGTCGATCTTCGGCCGGGAGACCCCGGTCGAGCTCTCCTTCAACCAGGTCGCCAAGATCTGACCGGAGACCCCTCCGCGGGGGAGCCGCGGACACTGCAAAGGGGTCATCGCCCACGGCGTCGGCCCACCACCACCGAAGAAGGACAGTCATGCCCCCCAAGAAGAAGGTCTCCGGGTACATCAACCTGCAGATCCAGGCCGGTGCCGCGACCCCGGCCCCGCCCGTCGGCCCCGCGCTCGGTCAGCACGGTGTCAATATCATGGAGTTCGTCAAGGCGTACAACGCGGCGACCGAGCACCAGCGCGGCAGCATCATCCCCGTCGTCATCACGGTCTACGAAGACCGCTCGTTCACCTTCATCACGAAGACCCCGCCGGCCTCGGAGCTCATCAAGAAGGCCGCCGGTGTCCAGAAGGGCTCGGGCGAGCCGCACAAGACCAAGGCCGGCAAGCTCACCAAGGACCAGGTCCGCGAGATCGCCGAGACCAAGATGCCCGACCTCAACGCCAACGACGTCGACGCCGCGATGAAGATCATCGCCGGCACGGCCCGGCAGATGGGCATCGACACCGAGCTCTGAGCCCGGTGCCCCGGACGGGTGACCACCCGGCCGACCCGAAGTGGCAGGGCCTGCGCTGGCCCGAGGACCACGACTCCACCCCGACACACCAGGAGCAGCACATGAAGCGCAGCAAGTCCTACCGCGCGGCGTCCGACAAGGTCGACGCCGACGCCCTGTACAGCCCGCTCGAGGCCATCCGCCTCGCCAAGGGCGTCGCCTCGGCCAAGTACGACGAGACCGTCGAGGTCGCGATGCGCCTCGGCGTCGACCCGCGCAAGGCCGACCAGATGGTCCGCGGCACGGTCAACCTCCCGCACGGCACGGGCAAGACCGCCCGCGTCCTCGTCTTCGCCAACGGCGACAAGGCCGAGGCCGCGACCGAGGCCGGCGCGGACTACGTCGGCTCCGACGACCTCCTCGAGAAGGTCGCCGGCGGCTGGCTCGACTTCGACGCCGTCGTCGCGACCCCGGACCTCATGGGCAAGGTCGGCCGGCTCGGCAAGGTGCTCGGCCCGCGCGGGCTCATGCCGAACCCGAAGACCGGCACGGTGACGATGGACACGGCCAAGGCCGTCTCCGACATCAAGGGCGGCAAGATCGAGTTCCGCGTCGACAAGCACTCGAACCTCCACTTCATCATCGGCAAGGCCTCCTTCGACGAGAAGAACCTCGTCGAGAACTACGCCGCCGCCCTCGAGGAGGTGCTGCGGCTCAAGCCGTCGGCCTCCAAGGGTCGGTACATCACCAAGGCGACCCTGTCGACGACGATGGGTCCGGGCATCCCGCTCGACGCCACGAAGGTCAAGAACCTCAGCGAGGAGCCGGTCGACGCCTGAGCGACCCCCTCCGTGGGGGGGGGGGCCCCCCCCCCCCCGGGGGGGGGGGGGGGGGGCCCCCCCCGCCCCCCCCCGCCGCGGGGGGGGGGGGGGCGCCCCCCCCCCCCCCCCCCCCCCCCCGCCGGCGCGCCGGGCGGCGGCGCCCCCCCCCGAGGGGGGTGCCGATGAGGCCCGAGGACCCCGCGACGGCGACACGTGCCATGGGGATGCGCCTCAGAGACCGAGGTCGGCCTCGAAGGCGCCCTCCTCGAGCCGCTGCTTCATCGTCGTGAGGAAGCGGGCGGCGTCGGCGCCGTCGACGATCCGGTGGTCGTAGGACAGCGCGAGGTAGACCATCGAGCGGATCGCGATCGTCTCGCCGCCGTCGTCGGTCGTGATGACGACGGGCCGCTTGACGACGGCACCGGTGCCGAGGATCGCGACCTGCGGCTGGTTGATGATCGGGGTGTCGAACAGTGCCCCGCGCGACCCGGTGTTCGTCAGCGTGAACGTGCCGCCCGCGAGGTCGTCCGGCGCGATCTTGTTGCTGCGGGTGCGCTCGGCGACGTCGGCGATGCCTCGGGCGAGGCCGGCGATGTTGAGGTCGCCGGCGTTCTTGATGACCGGGACGAGCAGGCCCTTCTCGGTGTCGACGGCCATGCCGAGGTGCTCGGCCCCGTGGTAGGTGACCTGGTCGTCCTCGATGCTCGCGTTGACCGACGGGTGCGCCTTGAGGGCCTCGACGGCGGCGAGCGCGAAGAACGGCAGGAAGCCGAGCTTGGTGCCCTCACGCGAGGCGAAGTCGCCCTTGGCCCGGTCGCGCAGCCGCGCGATCCGGGTCACGTCGACCTCGACGACCGTCGTCAGCTGGGCGGAGGTCTGCAGCGACTCGACCATCCGGCGGGCGATCGTCTTGCGCAGGCGCGTCATCGGCTGGGTCGTGCCGCGCTTGCTCGTGTCGACGTCCGGCTTGGCCGCGGGCGCCGGGGCCGACGTCGAGGACGACGCCGCCGGGGCCTGCGGGGAGGCGGCGGGAGCCTCGGGCTCCGGCTCCGGGGCCTTCTTGGCCTCGGCGGCGGCGAGCACGTCCTGCTTGCGGATGCGGCCGCCGATGCCGCTGCCCTCGAGGGTCGAGAGGTCGATGTCGTGGTCGGCCGCGAGCTTGCGCACGAGCGGGGTGACGTAGGCCGAGGCCTCGGTCTCCTCGTTCTCGCGGCGCGGGGGGGCGGTGGACGCCTTCGGCGCCTCACCCGCCTCGGCGGCGGCCGCGTCGGCGGTCTGCTGCGGCGGGGCCTCGTCGGCCGGGGCGGGCTCGGGCTGCTTCTCCTCGGCCTCCGGCTCCTTCTCGGGCTCCGGCTCGGCCTCCGGCTGCTTCTCCGGCTCCGGCTGCTTCTCCTGCTGCGACTCCTCCGCCTCCTCGGCGGGGGCGGAGCCGCCACCGCTGCCGCCGACGATCGCGAGGTCGGCACCGACCTCGACGGTCTCGTCCTCCTGGACGAGGATCTTCGTCAGGGTGCCCGCGGCGGGTGAGGGGATCTCGGTGTCGACCTTGTCCGTCGACACCTCGAGGAGCGGCTCGTCGACCGCGACCTCGTCGCCCTCGGACTTCAGCCAGCGGGTGATCGTGCCCTCGGTGACCGACTCGCCGAGCGCCGGCATCGTCACCGTCGTGCCGTCGCCCGACCCGCCACCGGAGTCGCCGGAGGACTGCTGCGCACCGGAGCCGCCGGAGGACTGCTGCGCACCGGAGTCGTCGGACGAGCCACCGTCGTCCTCGGAGGCCTCGGGCTCGGCCGGCTCCTGCCCCTCCTGGTCCCCGGCGTCGGCGGTCTCCTGCGCCTGCTCCTCGCCGGAGTCACCGGAGTCCCCGGACTCCTCGGCCGAGCTCTCGTCGGAGCCGGAGCCGGAGTCGTCGGACGGGGCGCCGTCACCGATGACGGCGAGGTCGGCGCCGACCGGGACGGTGTCGTCCTCCTCGACGAGGATCTCCTGGAGCGTGCCCGCGACGGGCGAGGGAATCTCGGTGTCGACCTTGTCCGTCGAGACCTCGAGGAGCGGCTCGTCGACCGCGACCTCGTCGCCGACACTCTTGAGCCACCGCGTCACGGTCCCCTCGGTCACGGACTCGCCGAGTGCGGGCATCTGTACACGTTCCGACATCAGTGGTGCTCTCCTTCGTGGGCGGTGGCGGACATCACTCTAGTTGTGTGCGTGCAGCGGTTTGCCAGCGAGCGCCATCTGGGCTTCCCCGAGGGCCTCGTTCTGGGTGGGGTGGGCGTGGACGAGGGCAGCGACGTCCTCGGGGTGGGCCTCCCAGCCGACGACGAGCTGGGCCTCGCCGACCTGCTCGCCCATCCGGGAGCCGACCATGTGCATGCCGACGACGGGGCCGTCCGCGAGCCGGACGACCTTGACGAACCCCTGGGTGCCGAGGATCTGCGACTTCCCGTTGCCGCCGAGGTTGTACTCCTGGGTCTCGACCGCGCCGTCGCCGTGCGCCTCGCGGGCCTGCGCCTCGGTGAGACCGACGGAGGCGACTTCGGGCTCGCAGTACGTGACGCGGGGGACCTGGGCGTCGACGACGGGGGCGGGGGAGAGGCCGGCGATCTCCTCGGCGACGAAGATGCCCTGGGCGAAGCCGCGATGCGCGAGCTGGAGGCCGGGGACGATGTCGCCGACGGCCCACAGCCCCTCGACGCCGGTCCGGCAGCGCTCGTCGGTGACGACGAAGCCGCGCTCGAGGGTGACCCCGGCGTCCTCGTAACCGAGCCCTTCGGTCACCGGCCCGCGGCCGACGGCGACGAGCAGGACGTCGGCCTCGAGCGGGTCGCCCTCCTCGAGACGGACGGTGACGCCGTCCTCGCGGGCGTCGGCGGAGGCGAACCGGGCGCCGGTGCGCACCGTGATGCCGCGCTTGCGGAAGGCGCGCTCGAGGGCGGCGGAGGAAGCCGGGTCCTCGGCGGCGACCAGCCGGGGCAGGGCCTCGACGACGGTGACCTCGGCCCCGAAGGAGGCGAAGACGGACGCGAACTCGACGCCGATGACCCCACCGCCGAGGACGACGACGCGGTCCGGGACGTGGTCGAGGCCGAGGGCGCCGTCGCTCGTCATGACCCGCGGGCCGAGCTCGAGACCGGGGAGGGTGCGCGGCGTCGACCCCGTCGCGAGGACGACGTGCCGCCCGACGAGCCGCCGGTCGCCGACGACGACGACGGTGTCGGGGCCGTCGAGCCGGCCCGCCCCCTCGACGTACTCGACCTCGCGGGCCTTCACGAGCCCCTGGAGCCCCTTGTGCAGCCGCCCGACGACGCCCTCCCGGTACGTCGTCACGGCGGGCACGTCGATGCCGTCGAGCGTGGCCCGGACCCCGAAGCGTCCGGCGTCGCGCGCGGCGTCGGCGACCTCGGCGGCGTGCAGCAGGGCCTTGGTCGGGATGCAGCCGCGGTGCAGGCAGGTCCCCCCGAGGAGGTCCTTCTCGACGAGCGCGACCGTGAGGCCGAGCTCGGCGGCGCGCAGCGCGCACGCGTAGCCGCCGCTGCCTCCTCCGAGGACGACGACGTCGTGGGTGGCTTCGGCGGCGGTGGCCGGCATCCGGACCTGCTTCCTCTCGCGGGTGGGCGGTGGCGGGCCGCGCGCTGAGGGTGGGCGCCGTCGGCTCGTCCTCGCATCCTGTCACCACCGTGCCCGTGGCACGAGGCCACACTCCGAGGCCCGGACCCCGTACGGCGGCAGCGAGGCTGCGCCTATCGTGGGGTCATGGCGTTCTGGAACCGGAAGCGACGCAGCGGTGGTGGCTCGCCGCACGACGGCAGCGACCTCGACAGTGCGCGCACCCACTTCCAGGAGTTCACGGCCAGCCGCCGTGGGGTCGAGGCCTACGTCGAGCCGGCGACGAACATCACGGCGACGACGGTCGTGCTCATCGCGCACGACGGCGAGTGGACCCGCCGGGCGCTGCCGTCCCGGCCGGTGGCCTTCGACGTCGCCCGTGCCCTCGGGGTGCCGGTCTACGACGTGAACCAGACGGGCTACCCGGCGCGGATGCGGGCGTGGACCGCCCGCCAGCGGCGCACCGGGGCCTGAGCCGGCCCCGGCGCACCGGCGGTCAGCGCGTCGCCGGGTGCGCCTCGACGAGCGAGACGAGGGTCGCGACGCCGTAGCCGGTGCCGCCCTTGGGCACCCGCCCCTTCGGCGCCGAGGTGTTGAACGCCGGTCCGGCGATGTCGATGTGCGCCCACGGGATGCCCTCGCCGACGAACTCCTTGAGGAACAGCCCGGCGGTGAGCATCCCGCCGTCGCGGTCGCCCTTGTGCGCGATGTCGGCGGTCGGGGTGTCGAGCTTGGCCCGCAGCGCGGCCGGCAGCGGCATCGCCCAGGCCTGCTCGCCCGCGGCGCCGGCGGCGTCGACGACCCGGCCCCGGAAGGCGTCGTCGTTGCCCATGACGCCCGCGATGTCGTTGCCGAGGGCGACCTGCTGGGCGCCGGTGAGCGTCGCGATGTCGACGATCCAGTCCGGGCCCTGCTCGCTCGCGAGGCAGATGCCGTCGCCGAGCACCATCCGGCCCTCGGCGTCGGTGTCGAGGATCTCCACGCTCGTCCCGTCACGCATGACGACGACGTCGCTCGGACGCTGCGCGGTGCCGCTCGGCATGTTCTCGGCGAGGCAGAGGTAGCCGGTGACGGCGACCGGCAGCCCGAGCTCGGCGGCGGCGAGGACCGCGCCCGCGACGGCGGCCGCGCCGGCCATGTCGCACTTCATCGTCACCATGCCCGTCGAGGGCTTGATGTTGAGGCCGCCGGAGTCGAAGGTGATGCCCTTGCCGACGAGCGCGACCGAGCCCTTGGCGCCGGACGGGGAGTAGGACATCGTGACGATCCGCGGCGGGTTGACCGACCCCTGGCCGACGCCGACGATGCCGCCGTAGCCGCCCTTGGCGAGCGCCTTCTCGTCCAGGACCGACACGGAGATCTTGGCCTTGGAGCCCGAGGTCCGCTTCTTCACGGCGTCGGCGAAGGACTGCGGGAAGAGCAGGTTCGGCGGGGTGTTGACGAGGTCGCGCGTCCAGTCGCGCGCGGCGCCGACGACCGCGGCCCGGCTCACCGCGGCCTTGACCGAGCGGCCGCCCCCGGCGCCGGAGACGACGGTGATCTTCGGGCCGGGCCCGACCGTCTCCTTCGCGGTGGTGGTCTTGCGCACGCCCTCGAGCGGGGCGCTCTTATCGTAGACGTAGCAGCCGGCCCAGGCGCCGTCGGCGACCGCGCCGACGTGCTCGACGTCCGGGGTCGGCAGGGCGACGGCCACGGTCTTCTTGCCGCGGACGGGACGCAGGGCGGCGGCGGCCGCGTCGCGCAGGACCGCGAGGTCGAAGGAGGTGGTCCGGTTGGTCCCGGTGCCGAGGCCGGTCACGACGACCGAGGCGGCGGTGACCCCGGGCACGGCGACGACGCGGTGCACGTCGTCGGCGGCGCCGGTCGCCTCGAGGTCGGCGAGCACGGCCTGCAGGTGCACGACCGCCTTGCGGGGTAGTCCGTGCCCGGCGGCGAGAGCGACCCCGTCGGAGGTCTTGACGGACCCGATGACGAGGGAGTCGGCGGGCAGGTCGGCAGCGGTCTTGGTCGTCACGGCCAGCGAAGTCATGTCAGGCACCCTAGCCCGGCCGGTCCGGTGCCCGGCCGCGCGGTAGCGTGCCGGTCATGACGGACCTGTTGCACTCCCCGCTGCACGACCGGCACGTCGCCCTCGGCGCGAAGATGGCCGACTTCGGGGGATGGTCGATGCCCATCGAGTACCCCGGCGGCGGGGTCGTCGCCGAGCACACGGCGGTCCGCACGAAGGTCGGCCTCTTCGACGTCTCGCACCTCGGCAAGGCCCGGGTGAGCGGCCCCGGCGCGGCGGAGTTCGTCAACACGTGCTTCACCAACGACCTGCGCCGGATCGAGCCGGGCAAGGCCCAGTACACGATGTGCTGCACCGCCGACGGCGGCGTCGTCGACGACCTCATCCAGTACCTGCGCTCGGACGAGGACGTCTTCCTCATCCCGAACGCCGCGAACACCGGCCGCGTCGTCGAGATGCTCGAGGCGGCGGCGCCCGAGGGCATCGTCGTCGAGGACCTCCACGACCGGTACGGCGTCCTCGCCGTCCAGGGCCCGCGGTCCGACGAGGTCCTCGCCCGGCTCGGCCTGCCGACCGAGCACGGCTACATGAGCTTCGTCGAGACCGAGTGGCAGGGCCAGCCGGTCATCGTCTGCCGCACCGGGTACACCGGCGAGCGCGGCTACGAGATCGTCCCGGCGTGGGAGGTCACCGGCTCGGTGTGGGACGCCCTCGCCGAGGCGGTCGCCGCCGAGGGCGGCCTGCCGGCCGGGCTCGGGGCCCGCGACACCCTGCGCACCGAGATGGGCTACCCGCTCCACGGCAACGACCTCTCCCTCGACATCACCCCCGTGATGGCGGGGGCGGCATGGGCCGTCGGCTGGGACAAGGAGACCTTCTGGGGCAAGGAGGTGCTCGCCGAGCAGCGGGCCGCCAAGACGGCTCCGCTCATGCGGGGCCTCGTCGTCGGCGGTCGCGGCATCCCGCGCGCGCACTGTGCCGTCAAGGACATCACCGGCAATTCGGTCGGCGAGGTGACGTCCGGGACGTTCTCCCCGACGCGCAAGCAGGGGGTCGCGCTCGCGCTGCTCGACCGGTCCGTGAGCCTCGGTGACGAGGTCGTCGTCGACGTGCGCGGCCGCGACGTCGCCGCCACGGTGACGAAGCCGCCGTTCGTCGAGGCGGGGGTGCGCGGGTCGTGAGCGAGCAGTGGACCTGGACCTTCGCCGACGCCGACGGTGCCGCGGTGACGGACCCGCCGGCGACCGAGACCGCGTTCCCGACGCAGTCCGACGCCGAGAGCTGGTTCGGCGAGGTGTGGCGCGAGCTGTCCGACGCCGGGGTCGCCTCGGCGACGCTGCACCGCGACGGAGGGGTCGTCTACGGCCCGATGAGCCTCGACGCCGCACCCTGAGGGGTCGGGGCGAGGGACCCGCTCAGGCGGGGAATTCGCCGCGGGCGACCTGGGGCTTCGGCATCCGCTGACGCCGCATCTGGAAGGTCCGCAGGGCCGTGTAGCCGAAGTCCCCGCGCTCGGGTCCGTCGAACCGCTCGGTGAGGCCGGCCTTGATCCTGCGCCACAGCACGTACTCGTCGAAGAGGACCGCGCCGACGGCGAGCCAGGTGAGCGCGACGGTGATCGCGAACACCGTGGGGTCCGGGACGATGCTCGCCGCTAGGACGATGAGCATGACGGGCAGGAGGAACTCGGCGAGGTTGCGCCGGGCGTCGACGTAGTCGCGGATGAAGCGGCGACGCGGGCCCTTGTCGCGCGGCGGGAGGTAGGCCTCCTCGCCGGTCTCGAGCGCCCGGCGGGTGCGGGCCATCTGCTCGCGGCGCTTCTGGCGGTCGAGGCGCTTGGCCTCCTTGCGGTCGCTGACGACGAGGGGGCGCTTGCGGGCGGCCTCCTGGTCGCGCCGCTTCGGCGTCGGCCGGTTCTTCGCCCCCTCGCGCTGCTGGGGGCTCTCCGGCTCCGTCGCCGTCTCCTGGGTCCTGCCTCGTCCGAACACGCGCCCAATCGTAGGTCCTCCGCCGGTGGTCCTGCCCCGGGGAGCGAGGTGCGGGGTGGGGCGGCGCCGTCGGGTGGGTAGTGTCGCGAGGGTGAGCGACGTCCTTCCCCCCGAGACGACCGAGAGCCTGCGTCAGCGCGTCGCGGGCCTGATGCCCGCCGTGCGCGCCGATTTGGAGGCCCTGACCCGGATCCCCTCCGTCTCGCTCGACGCCTTCGACCAGGCGAACGTCGAGACGAGCGCCGAGGCGACCGCGCAGCTGCTGCGCGCCGAGGGCCTCGAGGTCGAGATCGTCCGCGAGGGCGGGCGTCCCGCCGTCATCGGCCACCGGGCCGGCCCGGAGGGCGCGCCCACCGTCATGCTGTACGCCCACCACGACGTCCAGCCGCCCGGGGACGACGCGGACTGGGACAGCCCGCCGTTCGAGCCGACCGAGCGCGACGGGCGGCTCTACGGGCGGGGCGCCGCGGACGACAAGGCGGGCGTCATGGCCCACGTCGCCGCGCTGCGAGCCCATGGTGACGACCTGCCCGTCGGGGTCACCGTCTTCGTCGAGGGCGAGGAGGAGATCGGATCCGACAGCCTGCCCACCATCCTCGAGCGGCACGGCGAGAAGCTGCGGGCCGACGCGATCGTCCTCGCCGACAGCCAGAACTGGGACGTCGGCACCCCGGCCCTCACGACGACGCTGCGCGGGATGATCCGGGTCGTCGTCACCGTGACGACGCTGGACCACGGCGTTCACTCCGGGATGTTCGGCGGGGCCGTCCCCGACGCCATCACGGCGCTGGTCCGGCTGCTCGCGACGATGCACGACGACGCCGGCGACGTCGCCGTCGCCGGCCTGGGTGCCGGGGAGGCGAGCGACCTGGACTACCCCGAGGAGCGGCTGCGCGCCGAGTCCGGGCTCCTCGACGGCGTCGAGGTCATCGGGTCCGGTTCGCTCCTGTCGCGCCTGTGGACCCGGCCCGCCATCACGACGATCGGCCTCGACACCCCCACCGTCGAGCGCTCCTCGAACACGCTCGTCCCGTCGGCCCGCGCGAAGATCTCGATGCGGATCGCCCCCGACCAGGACGACCTCGCCGCCTACGAGCTGCTCCGCGAGCACCTGCTCGCCCACGCGCCGTGGGGAGCGAGGGTCGAGGTCGAGCTCGAGGAGAAGGGGCTGGGGTTCGCCGCCGACGCGCAGGGCCCGGTGTACGACCAGGCGCGCGCGGCCTTCGCCGACGCGTGGGGGCGCGAGCCGGTCGACGTCGGCGTCGGCGGCTCGATCCCGTTCGTCGCCGCGTTCGCCGAGCGCTTCCCCGAGGCCGCGATCCTCGTCACCGGCGTCGAGGACCCGGACACCCGGGCGCACGGGGCCAACGAGTCGCTCCACCTCGGCGAGTTCGAGCGGGTCTGCGTCGCCGAGGCGCTGCTGCTCGCCCGGATCGGCGCCCTGCCCCGCTGACGGGCACCCGCACCCGACCGCCGACCACAGACCACACTCCGACCCCCGAACCACACCCCGCCGCACCGAGAGGACGACCCATGGCCCAGGGCACCTACGTCGAGGACGACTTCCAGCGCGACACGACGTACATCGAGGACCGCATCACCGAGAGCGGCGCCGGCGACCGGGAGTGGCCGGTCGAGGCCGGCCGCTACCGCCTCGTCGTCGCCCGCGCCTGCCCGTGGGCCAACCGCGCGATCATCGTGCGGCGGCTGCTCGGCCTCGAGGACGTGCTGTCCATGGGGATCTGCGGCCCGACGCACGACGAGGACTCGTGGACCTTCGACCTCGACGAGGGCGAGGTCGACCCGGTGCTGCGGATCCCCCGGCTCAAGGACGCCTACCTCGAGCGCTTCCCGGACTACTCGCGCGGCATCACCGTGCCGGCGGTCGTCGAGGTGGCGACCGGGAAGGTCGTGACGAACGACTTCCCGCAGATGACCCTCGACCTGTCCGGGGAGTGGAGCGCCCACCACCGCGAGGGTGCTCCCGACCTCTACCCCGAGGCGCTGCGGGACGAGATGGACGAGGTCATGCAGCGCGTCTACACCGAGGTGAACAACGGCGTGTACCGGTGCGGGTTCGCCGGGACGCAGTCGGCCTACGAGGACGCGTACGACCGGCTCTTCGCCGCGCTCGACTGGCTCGAGGAGCGGCTCGCCGACCGGCGCTTCCTCATGGGGGAGACGATCACCGAGGCCGACGTCCGCCTCTTCACGACGCTCGCCCGCTTCGACGCCGTCTACCACGGGCACTTCAAGGCCAACCGGTCCAAGCTCGCCGAGATGCCGGTCCTGTGGGCCTACGCCCGCGACCTGTTCCAGACCCCGGGCTTCGGTGACACGACCGACTTCGCGCACATCAAGAGCCACTACTACGAGGTGCACCGGGACATCAACCCGACCGGGGTCGTGCCGAAGGGCCCGGACGCGAGCGTCTGGGGCACCCCGCACGGGCGCGAGGCGCTCGGGGGCCGGCCGTTCGGCGACGGCACCCCGCCCGGCCCGCCGCCCGCGGGGGAGCGGGTCGACCCGCTGCACAACCCACTGCTCGGGTCGGACGGGCTCGTCCACCTCACCTGAGCCGGGAACCCCGCGGTCACAGCACGCAGGACGGGGGACCCCGGGCCGACGATGGGTCGGCGTGTCAAGAACGAGTTGACACACCACTGGCGTCAAGAGAGTCTTGACACATGCGCACCTCCCGGCTCTCCCTCGTCACCGTCCAGGTCCTCGTGCTCGCCGGTCTCGTGACCTTCGTCCTCGGCACGATCGTCGACTCGGGGTTCTTCCACGGGATGTTCCAGGGCGCGACCGTCGCCCTCATGGTCGCGGCAGCGGCCGTCTTCGGCGCCCAGTGGTCCCGCCGCGGGTCGGCGGACACCGACGACGGGTCGGACGCGATGTGGCTCCCGAGCCGCGACGAGGACCGCTCGTGAGCGCCCCCACGAGCGCCGGGATCGCCGACGCCCTCGGTCGCGCGGTCCTGGACGGCGCACCGGGCGAGATCGCGCTCGACCCCGAGCGGGCGGAGGACCACCTCGCCATCGTCGCGCGCGCCGTCGTCGCCGAGCAGGCCGGGCGGGACCTGCTCCGTCAGTCGGTGGCCGCGGCACGGGCCAGCGGCCACAGCTGGGCGGCCGTCGGCGGTGTCCTCGGACTGAGCCGGCAGGCCGCCCAGCAGCGCTTCGGCACCGGTGGCGAGGGTGACGACGGCCCCGAGCACCGGTGGCTCGGGCCCGTGACCGCCATGGACGAGATGCCCGAGCTGCAGCTGGCCGGCCGGCGCGGGTGGCGGACCGTCGGAGCGGGCATGCTCAAGCACCGGATGCTGCGCACCGACACCCAGTGGGAGCACCGCCGGGTGGTCTGGAGCCGGGGGGCGTCGAGCTACGAGACCGACGGGTGGATCGTCGCCGTGCGGGCCTTCCCCTGGCTCTACCTCGTGCGCGACCTCGGGATCCCACCCGAGGACTGACGGCGGCAGCGGGCGACGCGCGGGTCCCGGCACGCCGGGGATTCGGGCAAGCGGCCCGGGGGCCGGTAGCCTGGGTCCGCTGCGTCCGCCGCGACCAGGCGTCGACGCTCCACGACACCAGACCTGAAGTCCTGCCCGACGACGTGCGGGGCCTGCCCCGGTGTGCCCGGGGCGACCACCGCCGACCCCTCGGAGCACCCGTGTCCCGTCCCGTTCCCGCCGACGCCGAGCTGCACCCGTTCCCGCACGAGGAGGAGACCACCTCCGTGCGGGCGGCCCTGCGCTCCCCGCAGCGGCTGCGCACCGAGGTCCTCGCCGGCCTCGTCGTCGCGCTCGCCCTCATCCCCGAGGCGATCTCCTTCTCGATCATCGCCGGCGTCGACCCCCGCGTCGGGCTCTTCGCCTCCTTCACGATGGCCGTCTCCATCGCCTTCCTCGGCGGTCGTCCGGCGATGATCTCCGCCGCCACCGGCGCGATCGCCCTCGTCATCGCGCCGGTCGTGCGGGAGTACGGCCTCGACCACCTCCTCGCGACCGTCGTCCTCGGCGGTCTGATCCAGGTCGTCCTCGCCGTCCTCGGGGTCGCGAAGCTCATGCGCTTCGTCCCGCGCTCGGTCATGGTCGGGTTCGTCAACTCGCTCGCCATCCTCATCTTCATGGCGCAGCTGCCCCACCTCGTCGACGTGCCGTGGGTCGTCTACCCGCTCGTCGCCGTGGCGCTCGCCGTCATCGTGTGGCTGCCGAAGGTGACGACGGCGGTCCCGTCGCCGCTCGTCGCGATCGTCGCGCTCACCGCCGTGACCGTCGTCGCCGCGGTCTCCGTGCCGACCGTCGGGGACGAGGGCGCGCTCCCGGACAGCCTGCCCGCCCTTCTCGTGCCCGACGTGCCGTGGACGCTCGAGACGCTGCGGATCATCGCCCCGTACGCCCTCGCGATGGCGCTCGTCGGCCTCATGGAGTCGCTCATGACGGCCAAGCTCGTCGACGAGATCACCGACACCCACTCGAGCAAGACCCGCGAGTCGTGGGGTCAGGGCGCCGCGAACGTCATCACCGGCTTCTTCGGCGGTATGGGCGGCTGCGCGATGATCGGCCAGACGATGATCAACGTCAAGACCTCCCGCGCCCGGACCCGGATCTCGACCTTCCTCGCCGGGGTCTTCCTGCTCATCCTCGTCGTCGTGCTCGGCGACCTCGTCGCGCTCATCCCGATGGCCGCGCTCGTCGCCGTCATGATCATGGTCTCGGTCGCGACCTTCGACTGGCACAGCATCCGCCCGGCCACCCTGCGCCGGATGCCCCGCAGCGAGACCCTCGTCATGGTCGTCACCGTCGCGGTGGTCGTCGCCACCCACAACCTCGCGATCGGCGTCGTCGTCGGCGTGCTCACCGCGATGGTGCTCTTCGCCCGCCGCGTCGCCCACCTCACCGTGGTCCGGGAGGTGCCGACCGACGCCCACGACACGAAGGTCTACGCCGTCGAGGGCGAGCTGTTCTTCGCCTCGAGCAACGACCTCGTCGGCCAGTTCGACTACGTCGGCGACCCCGCGAACGTCGTGGTGGACCTCACCGCGGCCCGGGTCTGGGACGCCTCGAGCGTCGCGGCCCTCGACGCCGTGACGACCCGGTACGCGAGCAAGGGCAAGACGGTCCAGGTCGTCGGGCTGGGCGGTCACAGCGCGGACCGGCACGAGCGGCTCGCCGGCCACCTCGGCGGCGGCCACTGACGCCCTGGCCGGCAGCCCGGTCGGGGCGGCTCAGTCCTTCGCGGTCTCGCCGGGCAGGGCGAGCATCCGGTCGAGCGCGACCCGCGCCCAGTGCGCGGTGTCCTCGTCGACCCGGATCTCGTTGACGACCCGCCCGTCGACGAGCGACTCCAGCGCCCACACGAGGTGCGGCAGGTCGATGCGGTTCATCGTCGAGCAGTAGCAGACGTTCTTCTCGAGGAAGACGATCCGCTGCTCGGGGAACTGCGCGGCGAGCCGGCGGACGAGGTTGAGCTCGGTCCCGACGGCCCACGAGGTCCCGGCCGGGGCCGCGGCGATCGTCTTGATGATCTTCTCCGTCGAGCCGACCTCGTCGGCGAGCTCGACGACCTCGTTGCGGCACTCCGGGTGGACGATGACCTTGACGTCGGGGATCTCGCGGCGTGCGGCCTCGACGGCCTCGACCGAGAACCGGCCGTGGACCGAGCAGTGCCCGCGCCAGAGGATCATCGTCGCGTCGCGCAGCTGCTCGACGGTGAGGCCGCCCATCGGCCGGTGCGGGTCCCACACGACGCAGTCCTCGAGCGCGCCGCCGAGGTCGCGGGCGTAGGTGTTGCGACCGAGGTGCTGGTCCGGGAGGAAGAGCACCTTGCCGCCGTCGCCGGCCTGCTCGAGCGCCCAGGACAGCGCGGTCCTCGCGTTCGAGGACGTGCAGATCGTCCCGCCGTGCCGGCCGGTGAAGGACTTGATGGCCGCGGAGGAGTTCATGTACGTCACGGGCACGGTCGTGTCGGCGACCCCGGCCTCGGCGAGCTGCTCCCAGCAGTCCTCGACCTGGTCGATCGCGGCCATGTCGGCCATCGAGCACCCGGCGGCGAGGTCGGGCAGGACGACCTGCTGGGCGTCGGCGGTGAGGATGTCGGCGGACTCGGCCATGAAGTGGACGCCGCAGAAGACGACGTACTCGGCGTCCGGCCTGGCCGCGGCCTCCTTGGCGAGCTTGAAGCTGTCGCCGGTGACGTCGGCGAACTCGATGACCTCGTCGCGCTGGTAGTGGTGGCCGAGGACGAACAGCCGGTCGCCGAGCGCCGCCTTGGCCGCACGGGCGCGCTCGACGAGGCCCGGGTCCGACGGCGCCGGAAGGTCGCCGGGACACTCGACCCCACGTTCCGTGGCGAGGTCGCGTCCCTGTCCGAGGACGAGCAGGGGGAGGGGTGCGTGCGGCGACGTGCTGGTCGTGGTGCTCACGCCCCCGATCGTATGCCTCACCCCATCGTGCGACGACCGTCGACCGACTCGCGGAGGATGTCGGCGTGCCCCGCGTGCTGCGCCACCTCGGCGACGAGGTGGACGAAGGAGCGGCGGGCCGACCGGACGGCACCGGGCGCGAACCACGGGGCCGGCGGTAGCGGGTGCGTCGTGCCGAGGTCCGGGATCTCCCGGACCGCGGTGTCGGTGTCGGCGGCCGCCCGGTGCAGGTCCTCGACGAGCCCGGCGAGCGTCTCGCCCGGCAGCATCCGGAAGGAGTCGGTGAACTCCTGCTCGTCGCCGCCCATCTCCCCGCTGCGGGCGAACGCCGTCCACTGACGCTCCATGAGCGTCACGTGCTTGACGATGCCGCCGAGGCAGAGGCTGCTGACCGTCGGGGTCGCCGCCGCCTGCTCGTCGCTCAGCCCGTCGACCGTCATGAGGAGCAGGTACCGCTGGGTCGCGAGCGACTCGAGCAGGTCGCCCCGCTCGTCGCCGTCGCCGACGCTCGGGGCCATCGGGGTCTCGTCGCTCGTCATCTCGTCCTCCTCCGGGGGCCGGCCCACCGCGAGCCGTCGACCCGACGCTAGGTTGCCCCACCGACAGCCGCCCCGACCCCGCCCCCCGATACGCTCGCCCGGTGCGAGTCCTCATCGCCCCGGACGCCTTCGGGTCCACCCTCGGCGCCACCCAGGTGGCGGCGGCGATGGCGCAGGGCTGGGCCGACGGCGCCCCCCACGACGACCTGCGGACGCTCCCGCTGTCCGACGGGGGGCCGGGGCTGGTCGACGTCGTCCAGCAGGCCGTCGGCGGGACGACGGTCGCGACGACCGTGAGCGACCCCCTCGGCCGCGAGGTCCCCGCGGGGGTGCTCCTCGTCGACGAGGGCGGGCGCCGCACCGCGTGGGTCGAGGCCGCGCAGGCGAGCGGGCTGCACCTGCTCGCCGCGGACGAGCGCGACCCCGGGGTCACGAGCACGTGGGGCGTCGGCGAGCTCCTCGAGGTCGCCGTCGCCGAGGGGGCGACGCGGGTCGTCGTCGGCGTCGGGGGCAGCGGGACGAACGACGCCGGGGCGGGGATGCTCGCCGCCCTCGGCGCGGGGCCGGCCTCGGCCCTGGCCCGCGGCGGGCTCGCGCTGCGGGAGGCCGACGAGTCGGCGCTCGTCGGGCTCGCGGGGGTCGTGGACCGGCTGCGGGACGTCGAGCTCGTCCTCGCGACGGACGACGAGACCCCGCTGCTCGGCCTCTCCGGCACGAGCGCGGTCGACGCGCCGGCCAAGGGCGCCTCCGCGGAGCAGTCCCAGCGGCTCGAGTCGGCGCTCGGGCACTTCACCGACGTCCTCGGCCGGGTGCTCCCCGCCCCGACGGACCTGCTCACCGGACGGCCCCGACGGCTCGACCGCGAGCCGGGCGCCGGCGCGGCGGGGGGTCTCGGCCACGCGCTCCTCGCGCTCGGGGCCCGGCCGGTCGGCGCGGTCGCGGAGGTCCTGCGGGTCACCGGCTTCGGGGTGGCGGCCGCCGGCAGCGACCTCGTCGTCACCGGCACCGGACGCCTGGACTGGACCGCCGTGCGCGGCTCGGTGGTGTCCGGGGTGGCCGAGGCGACGATGGAGACCGCCCGTCCGGTCGTCGCCGTCGCGGGGGAGTGCCTCGTCGGGCGGCGCGAGACGATGACGATGGGCCTCGCCGGGGTCTACGCCGTCGCCGAACAGCCGCACGAGCGGGACGCGCTCGTCGCGGACCCCGTCGCGACGTTGCGCGCCCGGACCGCGCGGGTGGCCCGGACCTGGTCGCCGGCCCGCTGACCCCGGTCGGTGTCCGCCGCCGTCGGTGGGGGGACGTACAGTGGAGGACGTCCGGGAACACCCGGGGCCCCGTGCGTGGTTCTCCCTCGTGACGGGCCCACCGGCCACCTCCACCGATGCACGAGGAGTCCTCCGATGAGCGACCAGCTCCAGACCACCGAGGCCACCGAGACCGCGACGCACGGCGTCGTCGTCACCGACGTGGCCGCCTCCAAGGTCGCGTCCCTGCTCGCGCAGGAGGGTCGCGACGACCTGCGCCTGCGCGTCGGCGTCCAGCCCGGCGGCTGCTCCGGTCTCATCTACCAGCTCTACTTCGACGAGCGCACCCTCGACGGTGACCTCGTCCGCGACTTCGACGGTGTCGAGGTCGTCGTCGACCGGATGAGCGCCCCGTACCTCGACGGCGCGACGATCGACTTCTCCGACACCATCGAGAAGCAGGGCTTCACGATCGACAACCCGAACGCAGGCAGCTCCTGCGCCTGCGGCGACAGCTTCGGCTGACCGGGCCCGTCCGCGTCCCCGGCGGGACGGTAGGTTGACCGACGTGCAGATCGCCGTCACCGGGTCCATCGCCACCGACCACCTCATGACCTTCCGTGGGAGGTTCGCCGACTCCCTCGTCGTCGAGCAGCTCGACAAGATCTCGGTGAGCTTCCTCGCCGACCGGCTCGAGATCCGGCGCGGGGGCGTCGCGGGCAACATCTGCTTCGGGATGGGGGTCCTCGGGGCCCGCCCGATCATCGTCGGCGCCGTCGGCGAGGACTTCGGGGAGTACCGCAGCTGGCTGTCCCGGCACGGCGTCGTCACCGACCACGTGCGCGTGTCCGAGACCGCGCACACCGCGCGGTTCGTCTGCACGACCGACGACGACATGGCGCAGATCGCGACCTTCTACGCCGGCGCGATGAGCGAGGCGCGAATGATCGAGCTCGGCCCGGTCCACGAGCGGTGGGGCCTCGACCTCGTCCTCGTCGGTCCCGACGACCCCGAGGCGATGCTCCGGCACACCGACGAGTGCCGCACCCGGGGCATCCCGTTCGTCGCCGACCCCTCCCAGCAGCTGGCCTTCGCCGACGGCCCGTTCATCCGCAAGATCGTCGACGGCGCCGACTACCTCTTCACGAACGAGTACGAGTCGCACATGACCTCGACGAAGACCGGCTGGAGCCAGGAGGAGATCGACGACCGCGTCACGACCCGGGTCATCACCCGCGGCAAGGACGGCGCCGAGGTCCGCACGAAGGGCGAGGAGACGATCCACGTCCCGGTCGCGGGCGAGGTCGAGCGGGTCGACCCGACCGGCGTCGGTGACGCCTTCCGGGCCGGCTTCCTCGTCGGGCTCGCCGGCGGGCTCGGCCACGAGCGCTGCGCGCAGCTCGGGTCGGTCCTCGCCGCCCACGTCCTGGAGACCGTCGGCACCCAGGAGTACACGGTGACCCGGCGCTCGTTCGTCGACCGGTTCGAGGCGGCCTACGGCCCTGACGCGGCCGAGGAGATCGTCCCGTTCGTCCGCTGCCGTCAGGACTGACCGCGGGGCGAGCGTGGTCTTCCCTCCCGTCCCGCCGGCGCCGAGCCCGTGGCTCTTCGACGCCGCCCGCGCGGCGCCGGGTGACGACCTCGTCGCCGCCGGCGCCGACCTCGAGCCCGGCACGCTCCTCGAGGCCTACCGGATCGGCCTCTTCCCGATGGGGCTGGGCCCCGGAGGTCACGGCACCCTCGGCTGGTGGTCCCCGGACCCCCGCGGCGTCATCCCGGCCGGTGGCCTGCGGGTGCGCAAGTCGCTGCGCAAGGTGCTGCCGCGCTTCGAGGTGACGGTCGACACCGCGTTCGCCGACGTCGTCGCCGCGTGCGCGGACCCCTCCCGCGAGGGGCGGTGGATCACCCCCGAGGTCGAGCGGGCGTACGCCGGGCTGCACGAGCTCGGCTGGGCGCACAGCGTCGAGGTGTGGCGCGGGAGCGACCTCGTCGGCGGCCTCTACGGCGTGTCGGTCGGTGGGCTGTTCGCGGGGGAGTCGATGTTCCACACCGAGCGCGACGCCTCGAAGGTCGCGCTCGTCGGGCTCGTCCGCCGGTTCCACGCCGACGGCGACCCGCGCCGGATCGTCGACGTCCAGTGGGCGACCGACCACCTGCGGCGGATGGGCGCCCAGGAGTGGAGGCGGGAGGACTACCTCGTGCGGCTCCGCGCCGCCCTCGAGGCGCCGCAGGTCGACCTCGCCGCCGTGCCGCCGGCCGACCTCGCCGCCGTTCAGTCCGGCGATCCGCCCCCGACGAGCACGGTGTAGCGGGTCCAGCCGTCCTCGTCCTCCACGGTGAGGCCGTGCCCCCGCATCCGTGCCCAGGCGGGGACGTCGGACCGGGCCGCCTCGTCGTCGGCGAGCAGGACGAGCGTCGCCCCGTCGTCCAGGTCACGGCAGGCCCGGGCCGCACGGATCACCGGGACGGGGCAGCGCGTGCCGCGGGCGTCGAGCAGCGGGGGCGCACCGTGGCCGGCGTCGCTCACAACGCGTCCGTCCCGAGCCGGGCCCGCACCGCGGCGACGACCTCGGGCAGCGCGGTGCACAGCCGGTCGACGTCGCGCTCTCGGTCGGGGGAGACGGAGGCGAGCGGGAGGGTGACCCGCACGTTGCCGTGGGTGAGCACCCCCATCGCGGCGAGGACGTGGCTGGGGCGCAGGGCGCTCGAGGTGCACGCCGACCCCGACGCCACGGCGAGCCCGTGACCCGCGAGCTCGTCGAGGAGGACCTCGCCGTCGGCGAAGAGGACGCTGAACGTCACGACGTGGGGGAGCCGGTCCGCAGGGTCGCCGACGACCTCGACGTCCGGGACCCGCGAGGCCGCCGTGCGCACGCGGTCGACGAGGTCCCGGGCGGCCGAGGCGTCGTCGTCGGCGGCCGCCTCGCCCTGCCGCCAGGCCTCGGCGGCGGCGAGCGCGAGCGGCACCCACGGCGCGGCCGGGGCACGCCCGTGCTCGGCCTCGAGCCGCGGTGCGGGCAGCCCCCAGCGGACCCCCGGCCGGACGGCGAGGAGGCCGAGGGGCGGCCCTCCGAAGGACGCGGCGTCGGCGACGACCACGTCGCCGACGGCGGGCAGCGGCGAGCGTCCGAGGGACGCGGTCGCGTCGACGAGGAGCGGGACGCCGGCGTCCCGGCACAGGGCGGCGAGGTCCTCGACCGGCTGCGTCGTGCCGACCTCGGCGTTGCCGGTCGAGACGACGGCGGCGGCGACCCCGGGCCCGGCGACGGCGGCGGCGAACGCGTCGACGTCGACGCGGCCGAGCCGGTCGACCGGGACCGGTTCGGCGTCCCCGGCGCGCAGGAGGACCACGGAGCGCTCGACGGCCGTCGCGACGACCACGGTCCCCACCCGCCGGCGGGCGTGGGTCAGGCCGGTGAGGCCGGTGACGAGGGCCTCCTCGGCGCCCGCGTGGAGCGAGAGGTCGTCCGGGCGGACGCCCATCGCCCCGGCGAGCACGGACCGGGTGGTGTCGAGGAGCGAGCGGGACCGGCGCCCCGGGGCGTGCCGTCGGGAGGGGTCCGCCCACGCGGCGTCGAGGGCCCCGGTGAGGGTCGCCGCGGCGAGCGGGTGGAGGGGGCCGCGCGAGGCGTCGAGCACCCCCGTGGACGGGGGGTCGACGGGGGCGGGCGAGGGGGCGTCCGGGGGCGTTGGTGCCACGCTGTCGACGGTAGCCCCCTTCCTGTCCGGCGTGACGACGGTGCAGTAGAGTGACGGCGTTCTCCCAGACTCACCGACACGAAGGGTGCAGCGGTGCGGCAGCACGTCATCCCCACGCCGGAGCGGGCCGGTCGGCGCCGTGGCATCACGGCCCTCCTCGGGGCTCTCACCGTCCTCGCCCTCAGCGGCTGCGCCAGCGGAGAGCTGCGCGGCGACGCCTCCACGGGGTGGCTCCCGCCCGCGGTCACCGAGGACGGCGACCGCGTCACGAACCTCTGGATCGGCGCGTGGATCACCCTCATCGGGGTCGGTCTGCTCGTCATCGGCCTCATCGTCTGGTGCGTCGTGGCCTACCGCCGTCGCAAGGACGACACCCAGCTGCCCGTGCAGCTGCGGTACAACATCCCGATCGAGATCCTCTACACGGTCGTGCCGATGCTCATGGTCGTCGTGTTCTTCTACTACACGGCACGCGACGAGGCCGCCCTCATCGACACCTCGCAGGAGCCGGACGTCACCGTCAACGTCGTCGGCAAGCAGTGGAGCTGGGACTTCAACTACCTCGAGGACGACGTCCACGAGGTCGGCACCCAGGCGATCCTCACGGGTGAGCCGGGCGCGGAGGAGACCATCCCGACGCTCTACCTGCCGGTCGGCGAGCGGGTCGAGTTCGTCCTCACCGCCCGTGACGTCATCCACTCGTTCTGGGTGCCGGCGTTCCTGCACAAGATGGACATGATCCCCGGCCGGGTCAACCGCTTCCAGGTGGTGCCGACCCAGGAGGGGCAGTTCAAGGGCAAGTGCGCCGAGCTGTGCGGCGCCTATCACTCGCAGATGCTGTTCAACGTCAACGTCGTCTCCCGCGAGGAGTACGAGGCGCACATGGCGGACCTGCGGGCCGCCGGTCAGACCGGTCTGCTCAACAACACCCTCAACCGTGAGCAGCTCATGGAGGGCCAGACCGTGACGGACGAAGGGAACTGAGGATGAGCGCCGCCACCGACTCCACCATGCTGCGCGAGTCCACGACGACGAGGTCCCGCAGCCGGACGACCTCGCCGGGTGCTCTCGTCGTCAAGTGGGTCACGACGACCGACCACAAGGTCATCGGCAACCTGTACTTCATCACCGCCTTCATCTGGTTCCTCATCGGCGGGGTGCTCGCCCTCGTCATCCGCGCCGAGCTCGCCGAGCCCGGGCTGCAGGTCGTCGAGAACCCCGAGCAGTACAACCAGATGTTCACGATGCACGGCACGATCATGCTGCTGCTGTTCGCGACGCCGCTCTTCGCGGCGTTCGCCAACGCGCTCATGCCGCTGCAGATCGGCAGCCCCGACGTCGCGTTCCCGCGGCTCAACATGTTCGCGTACTGGCTCTACCTGTTCGGCGGGCTCATCGCGGCCGGTGGCTTCCTCACCCCCACCGGCGCGGCGGCGTTCGGCTGGTTCGCCTACGCCCCGCTCTCGGACGCCACCTACAGCCCCGGCATCGGCGGCGACCTGTGGGTGTTCGGCCTCGCGCTCAGCGGGTTCGGCACGATCCTCGGCGCCGTCAACTTCATCACGACGATCCTCGTGATGCGCGCCCCCGGCATGACGATGTTCCGGATGCCCATCTTCACGTGGACGGTGCTCGTCACCTCGATCCTCGTGCTCATCGCCTTCCCGGCGCTCGCCGCGGCCCTCTTCGCGCTCGGTGCCGACCGCCGCTTCGGGGCCCAGATCTTCGCCCCCGAGAGCGGGGGAGCGATGATGTGGCAGCACATCTTCTGGTTCTTCGGGCACCCCGAGGTCTACATCATCGCGCTGCCGTTCTTCGGCATCATCTCCGAGATCCTCCCGGTGTTCTCGCGCAAGCCGATCTTCGGCTACAAGACCCTCGTCTACGCGACGATCGCCATCGCCGCCCTGTCGGTCTCGGTGTGGGCGCACCACATGTACGTCACCGGTCAGGTGCTCCTGCCGTTCTTCGCGATCATGACGATGCTCATCGCGGTGCCGACCGGGGTGAAGTTCTTCAACTGGATCGGCACGATGTGGGGCGGCAAGCTCGACTTCTCGACGCCGATGCTGTGGTCGCTCGGCTTCCTCGTGACGTTCCTGTTCGGCGGGCTCACCGGCATCATCCTCGCCAGCCCCGCCCTGGACTTCCAGCTGTCCGACAGCTACTTCGTCGTCGCGCACTTCCACTACGTCGTCTTCGGCACCGTCGTCTTCGCGATGTTCGCCGGCTTCTACTTCTGGTGGCCGAAGCTCACCGGGAAGATGCTCGACGAGACGCTCGGCAAGATCCACTTCTGGCTGCTGTTCGTCGGCTTCCACACGACGTTCTTCGTCCAGCACATCCTCGGCGCGCAGGGCATGCCGCGGCGGTACGCCGACTACATGCCGGAGGACGGGTTCACGCTCGGCAACCAGATCTCGACGATCGGCGCCTTCGTCCTCGGGGCCTCCCTCATCCCGTTCTTCTACAACATCTGGAAGACCGCGACGACGGCCCCGCACGTGGAGTCCGACGACCCGTGGGGCTACGGCGGCTCGCTGGAGTGGGCGACGTCCTGCCCGCCCCCGCGGCACAACTTCGACACGATGCCCCGCATCCGGTCCGAGCGTCCCGCGTTCGACCTGCACCACCCCGAGGCCGCGCCGGCCGGGATGTACGAGGCCGGGCACCAGAAGGACAGCTCGCTCGTGAGCGCGCTCGGTCCGGCCGACATGCACGACGCCTCGATGGTCGACGGCGACGAGAAGAAGGGGAGCTGACGCCGTGCGCGCCATGGAGAAGATCGGCCTGCTCGTCGGGGTGTTCGCCTTCGTCGTCTGTGCGATCTACTGGGGCTGGACCTCGACGTTCGTCCAGGGTGTCGAGTGGGTCGGCGTCATCGGCCTCATGCTCGCCGGCCTCCTCGGCTTCATGATCGCCTGGTACCTCTGGATGACCCGACGCAAGCTCGAGCGGGACCCGTCCGACGACCCGCTCGGCGAGATCGACGAGATCCAGGGGGACTACGGCTTCTTCAGCCCGCACAGCTGGCAGCCGCTGTTCCTCGCGGGTGCCGCGGCGGTGTGCTTCCTGGGCCTCGCTGTCGGGTGGTGGCTCTTCATTATCGGCGCGTTCCTCGCCGCCCCGGCCCTGGTCGCGTGGACCTTCGAGTACTGGAAGGGCCCGAACGCCCTCTGAGCGGCGGGGTCACCCCCAGCCGAGGTCGTGCAGGGCCTCCTCCTCGATCCCGAAGTGGTGCGCGATCTCGTGCACGACCGTGACCGCGATCTCGTCGGTCAGCTCCTCGATGTCGTGGCACATCCGCGCGAGCGGACCCCGGAAGAGCACGATCCGGTCCGGCAGGGCCCCCGCGGCCCACAGGTCGCCCCGCTCGGTGAGCGGGACGCCGTCGTAGACCCCGAGCAGCTCGGGGTCCTCCGGCGGCGGCTCGTCCTCGACGAGGAACACGACGTTGTCGAGCATCCGCATGAGCTCCTCGGGGACCTCGTCCAGGGCGTCCTCGACGATGGCGTCGAACGCCTCGGGGCTCGGGGCGTCCACGGTCAGCGGGTCCGACCGTCGGCGTCCGGGGCGTGGAGGAGGCCGAGCACCGGGGGTCCGAGGGGTACGCCGTTCCACCGGGCGCTCACGGTCCCGGCGTGCAGCCGCACCGACAGCGCGTGCGGGGTCTCCACGGCGGCGACGGTCGCCTCGAAGGTGTCCGGGGCGCTCCACCCGCCGGTCGCGGCGTAGGGCGTCTGCCGGGCGCCGGCCCAGGACCCGTCCCCGCAGGGCACCTCGACGATTCCGTCGTCGTCGACGGTGAGCACCCAGTCGGCGGCGTCACCGGGCGTCCCGCGACGCACGGTGACCGCGGTGAGGCGGGGGTGATCGGGGACCGGGGTGTGCTCGGACCGCCACGGCCCGTCACCCGTCGGCTCGGCGCTCGACGCGCGCACCGGCAGACTCCTCGTGGCCAGCCACTCGGCGAGGCGGGCCGCGGCGTCCGGGTCCGGCGGCAGCGGCTCGTCGGACAGCGCCGGCAACAGCTCCTCCCAGACGGCGTCGAGGGTCCCCTGGGTGCGGTCGGTGCAGGACGTGAGCGCGAGCACGAGGCGGGCGTCCGGCACGACGACCGAGAACTGCCCGAACGCCCCGTCGGCCCGCACGGCGTCGTGACGGCAGCGCCACATCTGGTAGCCGTAGCCCTGCTGCCAGTCGGCCGACTCCGGGTGCGCCGAGGTGTCGGTGTGCACGGCGGTCATCTGCTGCACCCAGCCCTCGGGCAGTACCCGACGGCCCCGCCACAGCCCGTCGCACCGGACGAGCTCACCGAGACGGGCGACCGACTCCGTGCTCACGTGCAGGCCGGAGAACCCGATGTCGAGACCCTCGGAGGACTGCCAGGAGGTCCCCGTGATGCCGACCGGCTCGAACAGGCGGGGTCGCAGGTAGTCGGTGAGCCGTTCGCCGGTCGCCCGCTGGACGGCGAGGGCGGCGAGCAGGGTCGCACCGTTGTGGTAGACGAACGAGCCGACCTCGTCCTCGGGCTCGCGGGCGAGGAAGGTCTGCGGGAAGGTCGTCACCCCCCGTCCGCGGTGGACGAGGGTGTCCTCGCGGTGGCCCGTGCGCATCGCGAGGACGTCGTGGAGGGTGAGGGCTGCGGCGCGGGGACCGGCGACGGAGGCGGCCTCCGGGAAGAGGTCGACGAGCCGGTCCTGGAGGTCCAGCCGTCCCTCGGCGACGGCGAACCCGACCGCACAGGCGGTGACGGTCTTCGACACGGAGTAGACGAGGCCGGGTCGGTCACAGTCGTAGGGGGCCCACGACGCCTCCGCGACGACGTGGCCGTCGCGGAGCACGACGACGGCGTGCGGCTCCAGCCCGGAGTCCTCCCAGCGCCGCAGGAGGCGGGCGAGTGCCTCCGAGGGGACCCCGTGGGCCTCGGGGGAGCTGCGCGGGAGGTCGAGCACGGCGTCACCGTCGGGCGTCATGACGTCAGCCTAGGCGGGGGGACCGGTAGCGGGGACGTCGCGGTCCTGGACGACGACGGCCGCACCCGGGAGGGGTGCGGCCGTCGTCGGTGGGCGCGGTGCGTCAGCGGCGTCCGGCGGTCTCCGCCGACTCGATCTGCTGCGAGGACTCGGCCGGTTCGATGGCCTCGGCCTCGTGCCCGTGGTGCTGGGCGGCGGCGAGCTCGGCCGGGGTGACCGGGTTGACCGCGTCCGCGAAGTAGAAGCGCGACAGGGCCGCCCGCAGCCGGTCCTTGCGCGCCGCCGGGCGGACCACGCCGTGCTCGTCGACCTCGGGCTCGATCTCGAGCGGCCGCTTGGCCTCGTGCTGGACGAGGATCCACTGGTCCTCGGGCAGCTGGGTCTCGTGGCGCTCGAAGAACCGGCCCTCGGGGGTCCGGATGATCGTGCCGGACTCGCGGCCGTGGAGGACCGTCTCGCGGTCACGCCGCTGGAGGGCGAGGCACGTCCGCTTCGTCACCCAGAACGCGATGATCGGCAGGACGAAGAAGCCGATCCGGAAGAACCACGTGATGTCGTTGATCGACAGCCCGAGGCGGATCGCCATGATGTCGTTGCCCGCGGCGAACATCGTCACCGAGTAGGCGGTGATGCCGGCCATCCCGATGCCGGTGCGGACCGGGGCGTTGCGGGGACGCTCGAGCAGGTGGTGCTCGCGCTCGTCCTTCGTGGCCAGGCGTTCGACGAACGGGTAGATCGCCAGGACGAAGTAGACGAGGGGCAGCAGGACCAGGGCCCCGAGCGCGATGTTGAGCGACAGCGTGTAGCCCCAGAACTCGAACTCGAGCCAGCCCGGCAACAGCCGCAGTGCACCGTCGGCGAATCCCATGTACCAGTCGGGCTGCGACCCGGCGGTCACGGGGGAGGGGTCGTACGGTCCGTACCCCCAGATCGGGTTGATCTGGATGACGGCCGAGATGAGGGCGATGACACCGAAGACGATGAAGAAGAACCCACCGGCCTTCGCGGCGTACACCGGCATCACCGGGTAGCCGACGACGTTGTCGTTCGTGCGGCCGGGCCCGGGGAACTGGGTGTGCTTCTGCAGCGCGACGAGCGCGATGTGCACGGTGAACAGCCCGACGAGCAGCGCCGGCAGCAGCAGCACGTGCGCCGAGTACAGCCGCGGGATGATCATCTCGCCGGGGTAGGGGCCGCCGAAGATGCCGTACACGAGGTAGGTCCCGATGACCGGCGCCGTCTGCACGAAGCCCGCCATGGCGCGGATGCCGGTGCCCGAGAGCAGGTCGTCGGGGAGGGAGTAGCCGGCGAAGCCCTCGATGATCGCGAGGAGCGCGAGGACGGAGCCGATGACCCAGTTGAGCTCGCGGGGCTTGCGGAACGCGCCGGTGAAGAAGACGCGGAACATGTGGACGACGATCGCCACCGTGAAGAGCAGCGCCGCCCAGTGGTGGATCTGGCGGATGATGAGCCCGCCCTTGATGTCGAACGAGATGTTCAGGGTCGACGCGTAGGCCTCGGACATCTCGACGCCGCGCAGCGGCACGTAGCTGCCGTCGTAGATCACGTGCCCGACGCTCGGGATGTACCAGAAGGTGAGGAAGACCCCGGTGAGCAGGCAGATGATCATCGAGTACATCGCGATCTCGCCCAGCATGAAGGACCAGTGGTCCGGGAAGACCTTCTTCATGAGGTAGCCGACCGGCTTGGCGGCCCCGGTCCGGTCGTCGACCCAGCCGGCGATGCCGCCGACCCGGCGGGCGCCGGCGGAGGCCGGTGCGGCCTGGGCGACGTCGCCGTCGCGCAGGGCGTCCGCGGGGCGGGGGTTCGGGGTGGCGGTCATCTCAGCCACGCTCCCAGAAGCTCGGGCCGACCGCCTCGGCGAACGGCGCGGTGGAGACGAGGTAACCCTCGTCGTCGACGGATATGGGCAATTGTGGCAGAGGACGCTTGGCCGGACCGAAGATCACCTTGCAGTCCTGGGTCACGTCGAAGGTTGACTGGTGGCACGGGCAGAGCAGGTGGTGGGTCTGCTGCTCGTAGAGCCCGACGGGACAGCCGACGTGGGTGCAGATCTTCGAGTACGCCACGATGCCCTCGAAGCCCCAGTCGAGCTCCTTCTGCGAGCGGATGACGGTGGGGTCGAGGCGCATGAGGAGGACGGCCGCCTTGGCCTTCTCCTCGAGCAGGTGCTCGGCGCCGCCCTCGTACGTCACCGGGTCGGGCAGCAGGCCCTCGGGCATCACGTGGTAGACGGAGCCGATCGTCACGTCGGAGGCGAGGATCGGGACGTTCTCCGGGTCCTTCATCAGGCGCAGCGGGGTGAACTCGGGCTCGTCGTGCGGGCCGCTGGGGCCGCCGTTCCACCACGTCTGGGACAGGCTCGCACGGGGCATCTCGCCGAGCGATCCGGCGACCTGGATGCCCAGGGGGAGGGCGAAGAGCCCGAGGGCGCCGCCGAGGGTGTACTTGATGAGCGGCCGGCGGGAGATCTGCGACGTGCCGCCCTCCTCGGTGACGACGCGCACGGCCTCGGCGCGGTCCTCGTCGCTCGCCCGCATCGGGTGGCGCTCCTCGACGACCTCGTGGTCGGGCATGAGCGTCTTGGCCCAGTGCACGGCGCCGAGGCCGATGCCGAGCAGCGAGAACGCGAGCGTCACGCCGAGGGCGGCGTGCGAGGCGTTCATCGTGCCGACGCCCGGGATGAAGACCGTCTGCCGGAGGTCGACGGCGAAGTACAGGACGATGAACAGCAGCGTGCCGACGATCGAGATGCCGAAGAGCGCGGCGACCTGCTTCTCGGCGCGGTCGGCGGCCTTCTCGTCGACGTCGGCCATCCGCTGGACGTGCGTGGGGAGTCCGGGGTTGGTGAACCGCTCCGGGAGGCCGCCGGTGCCCTCGACGTGGCCCTGGTCGAGGCGCACGGGGTCACCGGCGGGGTCGGGGCGGCCGACCTCGGTGCCGGGGGTGTGCGGGTCCTGCTCGTTCATCGGGTGCCGACTCTCTGGTTCGAGGGAACGGGGTGGGGTGGCGGGGGGCTAGGCGGCTTTGCTGCCGAGCCAGACGGCGCAGCCCACGAGGAGCCCGAGCCCGAAGACCCAGGCGAAGAGGCCCTCGGTGACGGGACCGAGGGAGCCGAGCGTGAGGCCCCCGGGCTTGGTCTCCTCGTCGAGGGTGTCGAGGAAGGCGATGATGTCCCGCTTGTCCTCGGGGGTGATGTTCTCGTCGCTGAAGACCGGCATGCTCTGCGGCCCGGTCTGCATCGCCTCGTAGATGTGGACGCCCTCGACGCCACGGACCTCGGGGGCGTACTTGCCGCGGGTCAGGGCGCCGCCGGAGCCGGCGAAGTTGTGGCACATCGCGCAGTTGACGCGGAAGAGGTTGCCGCCGTTGGCGGGGTCGCCTAGAGCGGGGTCGACGGCCTCGTCGCTGGGGACGGCCGGCCCGGGGGCGAGGGAGGCGATGTAGGCACCGATCGCGTCGATCTCCTCCTGCTCGAACTTGATGCCGTCCCGGTCCGGGGGAGCCTGCACGGCCGGGGCCGTCATCGGCATCCGGCCGGTGCCCATCTGGAAGTCGACGGCGGCGGCGCCGACGCCCGCGAGCGGCGGGCCGGCGATCTGGTCCCCGGTGCCGGTGGCGCGCCCCTCGGCGTTCAGGCCGTGGCACGAGGCGCAGTTGGCCCGGAAGAGCGCCTTGCCCTCCTCGACCGTCTGGGCCGGCAGGGCGGCCGTCGTCGCGTCCGCGGGCTTCGGGGCGACCGCGGTGTAGACCGCCCCGGTGAGGAAGAGCCCGAGGATGAGGAGGACGGCGATCGCCGCCGGGTGGCGGCGGCGGGCTGCCAGTGCGTTCACGAGGAGGTCCTGTCGTCGGCGTGGGGGCGTCGGGCGGGCGTCGGGGTCACAGGGCGGGGGCGGGGAGGAGGTAGATCATCGCGAAGAGGGCGATCCACACGACGTCGACGAAGTGCCAGTAGTACGACGTGACGACCGCGCCCGTGGCCTGGGCGTGGGTGTACCGCCGGGTCGTGAAGGTCCGCCCGATGATGAGGAGGAAGGCGATGAGCCCGCCGGTCACGTGCATGCCGTGGAAGCCGGTGGAGAGGTAGAAGATCGAGCTGAACGAGTCCGTGGAGAGGGTGATGCCCTCGTGGACGAGCTCGGCGTACTCGAGCACCTGGCCGGCGACGAAGACCGAGCCGAAGAGGTACGTGAGGACGTACCACTCCCGCATGCCCCACTGCTTGACCGCGGTGATCCGGGCGCCGGCCGGCCGGGCGGCGACGCCGCGCTCGGCCTGCCACACCCCGAGCTGGCACCACACGGAGGAGATGACGAGGATCAGCGTGTTCGCCGCGGCGAACGGCACGTTGAGCTCGGCGACCCGGTCGTTCCACTGCTCCGGGAGATTGCCGCGGAGGGTGAAGAAGAAGGCGAAGAGCGCCGCGAAGAACATCAGCTCGCTGGAGAGCCACACCATCGTGCCGACCGCGACCATGTTCGGCCTGGTCGCGGGCCCCTGGCCCGGGATCGAGGGCACGGGCCCGGACTGTCTCATCGAAGCCGTTGCTGTAGACGCCACGCACGCATTATGCCGTCCACCCCCGGGTCGGGACGAGGGGACCCCCCGAAAGCCTCGACAGAACCTCGGGCCCGTCGCCGAGCCGTCACCGTGGGGCGGCAGTGGTACGTGTGACGAGCGCCACGGCCCCTCTCGGCCACGGGGTCGGGGGTGGCGGACGCGCGGGCGGCGCACCCCGGCGCCGGGCCCGCTCGCTACGATGGCGCCATGAGCGACTCGCAGGCCGCCGCCGGCCCCACGACGACCCCCGGCAAGGACGGCGTGCACCGGGTCCGCGTCCTCCTCTACAGCGACGACGTGACGACCCGCGACGCCGTCCGTGCCGCCGCCGGACGCCGGCCCGCGCGCGACGTGGAGGTCGCCTCCTGGCACGAGTGCGCGACCGCCGAGGCCGTCATCGAGGCGATGGACGAGGGCGGCGTCGACGTCGTCGTCCTCGACGGCGAGGCCGTGCCCGTCGGCGGGCTGGGGCTGTGCCGGCAGCTGAAGAACGAGATCTTCCGCTGCCCGCCGATCCTCGTCCTCACCGGGCGCCCGCAGGACGCGTGGCTCGCCGGCTGGTCGCTCGCCGACGACGCCGTGCCGCACCCGCTCGACCCGATCGCCGTGTCCGAGGCCGTGGCCGGCCTCGCCCGGTCGCGGGTCGCCGTCGGCTGACGTCGTGCCGTCCCCCGGGGCCGACGCCCCCACGTGGCCGGACCTCGTCGCGGCCCTCCTGCGCGGTGAGGACCTGAGCACCGACGCGGCCGGCTGGGCCATGGACCAGGTGATGCGCGGGGAGGCCTCGCCGGTGCAGCTCGCCGGCTTCCTCGTCGCCCTGCGCGCCAAGGGCGAGACCGTCGAGGAGCTGCGGGGCCTCGCCGACGTCATGCTCGAGCACGCCCACCGGATCGACGTGCCCGGCCCGAGCGTCGACATCGTCGGGACCGGCGGGGACCGGATGCACTCGGTGAACATCTCGACGATGGCCTCGGTCGTCGTCGCCTCGACGGGGCTGCGGGTCGTCAAGCACGGCAACCGCGCCGCGTCGTCCTCGTCCGGGTCCGCGGACGTGCTCGAGGAGCTCGGCGTCGACCTCACCCTGTCGCCGGCGGCCGTCGCGACCGTCGCCGAGCGGGTCGGCATCACGTTCTGCTTCGCGGCCGCCTTCCACCCCTCGATGCGGCACGCGGCCGTCACCCGCCGCGAGCTCGGCATCGGGACCGCCTTCAACGCCCTCGGCCCGCTGACGAACCCCGGCCGGCCGACGTACGCGGCCGTCGGGGTCGCCGACGCGCGGCTCGCACCGCTCATGGCCGGGGTGTTCGCGGGTCGCGGCCGTCCCGCGGCGGTGTTCCGCGGCGACGACGGCCTCGACGAGCTGACGCTCGCGACGACGTCGACCGTGTGGTGGGTGTCCGGCGGCGACGTGGCGACGTTCACCGTCTCGCCCGCGGACGTCGGGCTGGGGACTGCGCCGGTCGAGGCGCTCCGGGGTGGCGACGCCGCCTTCAACGCCGAGGTCGCCCGCCGCGTGTTCGCCGGCGACGCCGGGCCGGTCCGCGACGCCGTCGTCCTCAACGCCGGGATGGCGCTGGCCGTCGCGTCCGAGGCGGCACCGACGCGGGAGATGGTCGTCGCCGCCATCGCCGAGGGCGTGCGGCGGGCGCAGGAGGCCCTGGACTCCGGCGCCGCGGCCCGGCTGCTGCAGGACTGGGCCGACGCGACCCGGGCCCTCGCCGCCGACGCCGGCTGACGGGACGCTGCGGGCGCGTGCCCGGACCCGGGGGTCAGTCCTCGATGCCGAGGCTGAAGGCCGACTCCAGGTCGTGCGAGGAGTAGGTCCGGAACGCGATGTGCGTGTTCGTGCCGGTCACGCCGCTCACCTTGTTGAGCCGGTCGGCGATGACGTCGGCGAGCGCCTCCTGACGGCGGACCCGGACCATCGCGACGAGGTCGGCGTCGCCGGCGACCGAGTACACCTCGGTGACCCCGTCGAGGTCGGCGATCTCCTGGGCCACCTCGGGGATGCGGTCGACGTCGGCGGAGATGAGGACGATGGCGGTGATCACCCCGGCAGCCTAGCCGTCGGTCCGGTCGGCGTCCGGCGCGGCGGGCTCAGCCGCCGACGAGGCAGAACGGGTGCCCGGCCGGGTCGAGGTAGACCCGGAACGAGCCGCTCTCGGACGGCTGGACGTCGTGGACGCGGGCGCCGGCGGCGAGCACGGCCGGCTCGGCGTCGGCGATGCGGTGGACGGCGAGGTCGAGGTGGAACTGCTGCGGGTGCGCGCCGCCGGGCCACGTCGGCGCGACCCAGTCCTCGATCCGCTGGAAGGCCAGCGTCGTGCGGCCGTCGAGGTTCTCGGCGGTGATGCCCCCGCCGGGCGGCACGAGCGTGGTCCAGCGCTCGTCGGACCCGTCCTCGAGCTCCCAGCCGAGGACCTCGGCGTAGAAGCGGCCGAGGGCCAGGGCGTCGGGGCAGTCGAGGACGACGAGGTCGAGGAGGGGCTTCATGGGCCCGACGGTAGAGGGCGGTGCGGACGGAACGCGTCCGGAAGGGCGCCCGATCCGTCCGACGCGTCCGGGCCGTCCACCACGTAGGGCCGGTTCGATCGGGGTCAACGGGTCTCGGCGAACCCGGCCGTCCGGCGGCGGGAGGCCTCGAGCGGCTCGAGGGCGTCGCGACGGGCGACCGCCCCGCCGACGGGGCACGTCCAGTGGCCGTCGACGTCGACGAGACGCACGCCGGGGGCCTCGAGCCAGCGGAGGACCTTCTCGCTCTCCTCCGGCGTCGCGGCCGTCGCGGGGGCGGTCGGGCTCGCGACGGACTCGGCACTGGCCCGCAGGGCGGCGATGTACGGCATCGGGTCGGCGCCGCGGGGGGAGCTCGTGCTGCCGGCGAGGCGGCCGTACCGGACGCAGAGCACCTCCCAGCCCCCGGTCGCGGACCGGCGGGCGGCGACGAGCTCGGGGATGCGGGCGAGGGGGTCGAGCCGCTGGCTGCGGGAGGCTCCGCGCACGAGCGCGACGAGCCGGTCGCGGACGACCTGGGCGTCCTCGAAGCGCTCGGCGCCGGACAGCTCGGCCATCCGGGTCTCGAGGGCGTCGAGGAGGTCGCGGGTGCCGCCCGACAGCAGGGCGGCGGCGCGGTCGACGACCGCCGCGTACTCCTCGACGCTCTGCGCGCCGGTGCACGGGGCGCCGCAGCGTCCCATCTCGGCGAGGGCGCACGCGGGCTTGGGGGTACGGGGGGACAGCCGCTGGACGCACTGCCGCAGCGGGAGCACCTCGTGGACGGCGGCGACGGCGGCCTCGGCGGACCCCCGCGACCCGAACGGTCCGACGTACCGGGCACCGTCGTCGGCGACGCCGCGGACGACGGACAGCCGGGGGAAGGGTTCGACGGTGAGCTTGACCCACAGCGCCTTCTCGGGGTGGCGTGAGCGCCGGTTGTACCGCGGCTTGTGCTGGGCGATGAGGCGCAGCTCGCGGACCTCGGCCTCGAGCGTCGTCGCGCACTCGACGGGGGTCACCGACTCGGCGAGGCGGACCATCTCGCCCATCCGTCGCCGGTGCTCGGAGGCCGTGAAGTACGAGCGCACCCGCGTACGGATGGACACCGACGTGCCGACGTAGAGCACCCGGCCGTGGCCGTCCTTGAACATGTAGACGCCGGGACCGTCCGGCAGGCCGTCGGCGAGGTGCCGCTTGCGGCGACGGGCGGGGGAGACCCGGGCGGTGTAGTCGAGCAGCTCCTCGAGGGAGTGCACGCCGAGGTTGCCGACCCGCTCGACGAGCCCGTGGAGAACGTCGACGGTGGCGCGGGCGTCGTGGAGGGCGCGGTGGTCGGGCGTCGTCGTCGAGCGGAAGAGGCGCGCGAGGGAGGCGAGCCGGTGGTTCGGCGCCTCGTCCCGGCGGACGAGCTGACGGGCGAGGTGGACGGTGTCGAGGACGGGGAAGGCCGGCCAGTCGCGCTCGGTCCGGGCGGCGGCGGCCTTGAGGAACCCGACGTCGAAGCGGGCGTTGTGCGCGACGAGCGTGCTGCCGGCGGCGAACTCGAGGAAGGCCGGCAGCGCGGTCTCGATGCGCGGCGCGTCCGCGACCATCGCGTCGGAGATGCCGGTGAGGACGGAGATGAACGCCGGGATGGGGGCGCCGGGGTTGACGAGGGTCTGGAACTCGCCGACGACCTCGCCGCCGCGGACCTTGACCGCGCCGATCTCGGTGATGCCGCACTCGGCGGGGCTGCCGCCGGTCGTCTCGAGGTCGACGACGACGAAGGTCACCGACGACAGCGGGGTGCCCAGGTCGTCGAACGTGCCCTGGACCATCGTCATGCGTCAGACCGTAGGTCGGGGCACCGACAGCCCATCCGAGGCGCGCGGGCGCCCGGCCGCCCGACCCGTCAGACCGGGACGCGCTCGGTCTCCGGCAGCGGGTCCGGCGACGACCGGGTCGGTGCCGGCCGCGAGGCGAGCCAGATGCCGACGAGCACGAGCGCCCCGCCGAGGAGCTGGAGGGGGACCGGGACCTCGCCGAGGGCGAGCCAGGCCGCGAGGATGCCGACGACGGGCACGAGCATCGAGAAGGGGGCGACGACCCCGGCGGGGTGCCGGGCCATGAGCCACACCCAGATGCCGGAGCCGACGACCGTCCCGACGACGACGGTGTAGGCGAGCCCGACCCACGCAGGGGCGGCCTCCGCCGAGAGGGAGGTCGTGAGGGAACCGGCGATGCGGGACGGCCCCTCGACGACGAGCGAGAGGGCGAGCATCGGCAGCGGTGGCACGACCGACATCCACAGCGTGAGGTGCAGCGGCTTCGGCGGGGCGGCCATCCGGCTCGCGAGGTTGCCGAACGCCCAGCCGAGGGCCCCGAGGACGACGAGGAGGAACGGCAGCCACGACGTCGCCTGCGCACGCGTCAGCCCGACGAGCGCCAGCCCCGCGACGGCGATGCCGACACCGAGCGCGCGGCGTCGGGTGAGGTGCTCACCGAGGAGGAGCCCGCCGAGGACCACCGTGAAGGGCGCCGAGGCCTGGAGGACGAGCGAGGCGAGGCCGGCGGGGAAGCCGGCCGCCATCCCGAGGTAGAGGAAGAGGAACTGCGCCGTCCCGAAGCCGAGGCCGTACCCGAGCAGCCACCGGGTGGGCACCTGCGGGCGGGGGACGAGCAGGAGCGTCGGGACGGCGAGGACCGCGAACCGCAGGGCGACGAGGAACAGCGGCGGGAACTGCTCGAGGGAGGCGTGAATGGCGATGAAGTTGACGCCCCACAGCGCGGCGACGAGGACGGCGAGGAGGAGGTGGCGGGTGGGCACGACGTCGAGTCTCGGGCGTCAGGACTCGTCAGGACAAGCGAACAGTTCTGCATCGAGTCATTAGGCTGGCTACATGGACGTCCGGCATCTCGACCTGCTCCGTGAGCTGCGGACCCGCGGCACCCTGGCGGCCGTCGCCGAGGCGACGTTCCGGACCCCGTCGGCGGTCTCGCAGCAGCTGCGGACGGCCGAGCGCGAGATGGGGGTGCCGCTCGTCGAGCAGGACGGCCGTCGGCTGCGGCTCACCGCCGAGGGTCTGCTGCTCGCCGACGGCGCCGACGAGGTGGGGGCGGCGATGGCCCGCGTGCGGGCCCGGCTCGACGCCGTGCGGGGCGCGCCGAGCGGAACGGTGCGGATCGGCACCCTGCCGAGTGCCGGGACCGCCCTCCTGCCCGAGCTCGTCGACCGGTTGCGGGGGAGTGCCATCGACCTCGACCTCGACGACTTCGACCTCGCCGAGGCCGACTTCGCGACGCGCACGCTCGACGCCG
Source organism: Phycicoccus avicenniae (assembly GCF_018139485.1). GTDB lineage: Bacteria > Actinomycetota > Actinomycetes > Actinomycetales > Dermatophilaceae > Phycicoccus > Phycicoccus avicenniae. The sequence continues at coordinate 57,245 of NZ_JAGSNF010000009.1, read as the reverse complement.
ACGTCGTCGTCGCGCACAGCCTCGCAGGTGACGTCCCGGCAGGGGCGGAGGGGATCGTCACCCGGGTCCTCGCCCGCGAGCCGATCGACGTCGCGATGCCGCCGGACCACCCGCTCGCCGCACGGGCGTCGCTGCGTCCCGCGGACCTCGTCGACCACCCGTGGGTCGGGGTGCCCGTCGGCTACCCCTTCGACACGATCCTCGTCGCCGTCGAGCGGGCGACCGGACGGTCGCTGGACCGGCGTCTGCGGCTGCGGGACAACGCGCTCGTCGAGTCGCTCGTCGGTCGCGGGGTGGGCCTCGCGCTGCTGCCGCGGTTCACGACGCGGGACGGCACCGTCGTGCTGCGGCCGCTCACCGGGGTCCGCTCCCGGCGCAGCATCGTCGCCCTGTGCCGGCCCGACCGGTACGAGCGCCTCGCCGTCCGGACGGTCGTCGACCTGTTGGAGGAGATCGGAAGGGACCGGGCCGCCACCGGCCGAGCCACCGGGGACTGAGCGTCAGACGCCGGTGCGCCCGTCGACTCCCTCGCGGACGAGGTCGGCGTGCCCGCAGTGCTGCGCGTACTCGGTGATCATCCGCAGGACGACCCACCGCAGGTCGACGTCCTCGTCCCAGTCGAGCGGGCGCGCGGTGTCGTCGAGGTCGTGGGCGGCGACGATCCGCCGCGACTCCTCGCACTCGGCCCGCCACGTCGCGAGGTCCGCGGCGAGGTCGCAGTCCTCCGGCGGGTCGAAGTCGAGGTTCGGCTCGTCGGTCGTGACGAAGAGGAAGGGGACGTCGCGCCGCTCGAAATTCTGCTGGAACCACCACCGCTCGCACGCGGCGAGGTGCCGGACGAGCCCGTGGAGCGAGACCGTCGACGGGGGCATCGACCGGGTGCGGGCCTGCGCGGGGGTAAGGCCGCGGCACTTCATCTCCAGCGTCGCCCGGTAGTGGTCGAGGGAGGCGACGAGAGCCTCACGCTCTCCGGCGACCCGCGGGATGCGAGGACGGTCGTCGTCCTCCCAGACGGGGGAGAAGCCGTCCTCGCTCAGCCCGGACTCGGGTCGGGTGTCGCGGGGGGCGTTGTCGCTCATGGCCAGCACCCTGGCACGCGGGTCCGACGGCCCGGCGGTTCAGGAGCCGTCCGCGCCGTCGAACGCGTCGCAGGTCCCGGCCGAGGTGTCGTCCCGGACGCAGAGGACGGCACCGACGTCGAGCCGCTCCTCGTGGGGGTCGCCGCCCTCCTCGTACCGCACGACGAGGGTGTCCGAGGACCACTGCCCGGGCTCGCGCCCGCGGACGAGGACGACCGCCCCGAGGGGCGCCTCACCGAGCACGACGCCCGCCGGGTCGAGCAGGTCCCATCCGTCCTGACCCGGCTCGCCCTCGACACGGTCGAGGGCGTCCGTCGTGAGCGCGCCGATCCCGCCGGCCGGCTCGACCTCGTACACCCGGACCCCGAGCACCTGCCCGGCGGCGGCGCCGACCTCGTCACCGTCGACGGTCAGGCCCGTGATGGTCACCGTTTCGTCGTCGGAGAGGCCGAGCCGATCCCGGTCGAGACCGCCGAGCCCGATGACCGCGACGGTGCCGGGCGTGACGGTCGTCCCGTTGCCGCCGCCGGTGCCCTCGTCCCGGAGAGGGGCGAGGGAGCACGACGCGAGGGGGAGCGCGGCCACGACGACGGCCGCGGCCGCGAGGGTCCTCATGCAGCAGATCATGGACCCGCGACGGGTCGCCCCGGCCGCGAACCGCCGGGCATCGTCGGGGGATGACCGAGCCGACCGCTGCGTACGGCCCCTGGATGGCATGTCGGACGACGAGCTCGTCGAGTCCGTCAGGGAGTTCCTCGGACGCGTGGACCGCACGACCGGCTACCTCGGGTAGTGGCTCCCGAGCCGGATGGATGCTCGCGAGCCTGCTGCAGGAGGCTCGCGACCACGGAGCCGGCTCACGAGCGGGGCGGTGGCTCGGGTCGGCCGAGGTCGGATCCCGGGGGACTGTCGGAGGTCACCTCTAGCGTCGTCGGCAACACCTTGGAAGGGGTGAGACGCATGACCCGAGACGACGTGATCTCGATCGAGTGCCGCACCTGCCCGGTGCGCGAGCTGCACTGCGACGACTGCATGGTGCCGGTCCTGCTGCAGATCAGCACCAGCCGCACCGAGGGCTCGCTCGACGCCGACGAGCGGGCCGCCGTCACGCGGCTCGTCGGGGCCGGCCTCGTCGACGCCGAGACCGCGAGCCGGGCCAGGGCCCGGCTCGACCCGCCGTCGGAGGAGAGGTACCGCCTGCCCGGCCGCGCCGTCGGCTGAGGACCCGTTCCTACGATGGGCCGGTGACCTCCCGAGACCGACGCCGCGCCGTCGGTCTCGTCGTCGCGGCGACCGTCGCCCTCGGCGGGTGCACTGCCGCCGACGAGCCGGACGCCGGGGCGAGCGGCTCGACCGCCTCGACGACGCCGAGCGGTGACGCCGGCGACACCTCGTCGGACCGCGCGAGCGAGGCCGCGACCGCCGTCTCCGACGTGCTGCGGACCCGGGACCGGGCGACCCTGGCCGGCGACCGGGCCGCCTTCGCGGCGACGGTCGCGCACCCCGACGGCGCCACGGCCGGCGCGGACGACGGTGGCTCCGACGGCGACGGCGACGCAGACCACGATGAAGGGTCCCGCCAGCTCGCGGCCTTCGACGCCGCCGGCCGGCTCGGGCTCTCTCGGCTCGAGCACGACGTCGTCGCACCCGTCGACGACCCCGCAGCCGTCGACGTCACGCTACGCTACCGGGTCGACGGCATCGACCGGGGCGACCGCACCGCGACCGTCCGCTACCGCGTCGTCGAGCAGGACGGTCGGTGGCTCGTCGCCGCCCAGCAACCCGTCGCCCCCGGAGCCGCGCCGCCGTGGCTCGCGATGCCGGACCTCGCCGTCCGCCGCAGCGACCACGCCGTCGTCGTCGGCACCGCGGACACGCCCGCCCTCGCAGCCGCCGCTCGCACCGTCGACGACGTCCTGCCGCGTCTGGCCCGGCAGTGGCAGCGCACCCCCGGCCGCACCCTCGTCCTCCTGCCCGCGACCCCCGCCGAGGCCGACGCGCTCACCGGGGCCCCGTCCGGCGCACCCGGGACCGTCGCCGCGCTCACCGACGGCCCGCTCGACGACACCGGTCGCGCCACGGGCGACCGGGTCGTCCTCGACCCCGACGCGCAGGCGCGCCTGACCGCCGTCGGCCGGGACGTCGTCCTCGCCCACGAGCTCGTCCACGTCGCCGTCCGGGCGACCGTCCCGGGCACGCCACCGCTCTGGCTGTCAGAGGGATACGCCGACCACGTCGGCTACGGCCGGGCCGACCTGCCGCAGCGCACCCTCGCCGCACCCCTGCTCGACGCGGTCCGCGCCGGGACCGGCCCGGACGCCATCCCCACCGCCGACGCGCTCGACCCGCAGGCCGGGCCGATCGAGACCGGCTACCTGGCCGCGTGGCAGGTCGCCGAGACGGTCGTCGACCTCGCCGGGGAGGAGGGGCTGCGCGCGCTCGTGCGGGCCTGCGCGTCCACCGACGGCGAGGCCGCGGCCGAGGAGACGTGCGACGGGGCGATGCCTCGGGTCCTCGGCACCGACCGCGACGGGCTCACCCGTCGGTGGCTGGAGCGGCTCGACCGGCTCGCCCGCTGACGACCTCGTCCCGCGTCGCCCCGTCGTCGCTCGTCGACCCGTCGCTCTTCGTCACCCCGCCGCCCTTCGTCGCCCCGACCGCGAGCGACGCGGCGACGAGCACGGCGACGAGCCAGAACTGGTTGTAGAACGCCTGCTTGTTCACGAGGTTGACGACGGCGAGGACGAGCGCCAGCCACCGCAGCACCTCGTCGAGCCCCGGCTGCCGGCGCCACACCGCCACCATCGCCACGGCGACGACGCCGACCATGAGCGCCCCCGTCACGGCGAACGGCAGCTCGATCCCGTGCTCGTTGAGGAAGTACAGGTACCAGGTGTTCGCGAACTCGATCGGGTGGAAGGTCAGCAGCGTCGTCACCGTGTCCTCGACGAACGCCCCCGCGTCCGCAAGGAGCCACGGCAGGACGAGCACCCCGGCGACCCCTCCGGTCACGAGCGTCCGCCGCCACCCGAACGGGTGCCACACGAGGAGCACCGGCGCGATGAGCGCGAGGTGCTGCTTGCTCGCACACGCGAGCGCCAGCGGCACGACGGCCCACCACGCGTGACCGCGCCGCACGAGCACGGCCCACCACACGAGCAGCGCCGCGAGCACCGGCTCCGTCCACGCCTGGTCGACCTGCGTCACCGTCCCCGGCGCGAACGCGACGAGCCCGACGACCGCGGCGCCGCGCGCGACGTCCCCCCGACGGCCGCCGGCGAGCGACCACAGCCCTGCGAGGAGGACGAGCGACCACACGGCCACCATCCAGCGGACGTCCCCGGCGACCCAGCGCCCCGGCGCCGTGAGCACCGCCATCCACGGCAGGTAGGTGAAGTGGTCCTGGACGCCGGGGGAGCCGGTCCACACCTGCGTGTAGACGCTCTCGAGCCGGGCCGTCGCGTCCGCGCCCTGCTGGAGGATGACCCAGACGTCGATCCGCGGTGCCGGGTCCCCGAGCACCGTGACGACCGCCAGCACCGCGTGCCCCAGGCCGGCGACGACCGCGGCCGCGACCGCCGTCGCACGCCCCGGGAGGGCGAGCAGCACCGCGGTCACCGCTCCCGCGACGACGACGACGACGAGCGCCGCCGTGAGCCACCCGCCGCGCAGGTAGGAGAACAGCGGGACGAGCAGGGTGAGGACGACCGACCCGGCGACGACGACCGCCGCCACCCGCCGCGGCAGGGTGACGGGCACCCGGCGCCCGACCCAGACCGCGAGCAGCACGGTCCCGGCGGTGAGCGCGAGCACGATCGGCACCCGGAAGCGCACGACGCTCCACTGGAGGACGCCGAACCAGACGAGCCAGCCGGCCCCGAGGAGCGCCGGCAGCAGGAGCGAGCGGGCGCGGGAGAGGGAGTCAGCCACCGGAGAGCGTGTCAGCCACCGTAGAGCGCGTCGACCTCGTCGCCGAAGTCGCGCATCACGACTCCGCGCTTCAGCTTGAGCGACGGGGTGAGGTGGCCGGACTCCTCGGTGAAGTCGCGGTCGAGGATCGCGAAGGCCCGGATCGACTCGGCCCGGGACACGGCTGTGTTGGCCTCGTCGACGGCATCCTGGATCGCGGCCTTGACCCGCTCGTCGTCCTTGGCCTTGCCGAACGGCACGTCGTCGAGGCCGTGGTTGCCGGCCCACGTCGGGTACATCTCCTCGTCGAGGGTGACGAGCGCGGCGATGAACGGCTTGCCGTCGCCGACGACGATGCACTGGCTGACGAGCGGGTGGCTGCGCAGCCGGTCCTCGAGGACGGCGGGGGCGACGTTCTTCCCGCCGGCCGTCACGAGGATCTCCTTCTTGCGCCCGGTGATCCGCAGGTACCCCGCGTCGTCGAGCTCGCCGAGGTCGCCGGTGTGGAACCACCCGTCCTTGACCGACTCCGACGTCGCGTCCTCGTTGCCGCGGTAGGCCCGGAAGACCCCGATGCCGCGGATGCAGATCTCACCCTCGTCGGTGACCTTGACGTCGGTGCCCGGCAGCGGCGGGCCCACGGTGCCGATCCGCATCCGCTCGGGGACGTTGACGGTCGCGGGCGCGGTCGTCTCGGTGAGGCCGTACCCCTCGAGGATGTTGATGCCGATGCCGCGGTAGAAGTGACCGAGCCGGGTGCCGAGCGGCGCGCCGCCGGAGACCGCGTACTGGACCTGGCCGCCCATCGCGGCGCGCAGCTTGCCGTAGACGAGCTTGTCGAAGACGGCGTGGCGGGCCTTGAGCCCGAACGGGACGGAGCCCTCGTCGAGGGCCTCGGACCAGGCGATGGCGGTCGCGGCGGCACCGGCGAAGATCCGCCCCTTGCCCCCGGCCTCCGCCTTGGCCTCGGCCGAGTTGTAGACCTTCTCGAACACCCGCGGCACGGCGAGGATGAACGTCGGCCGGAACGCCGCGAAGTCGTCGAGCAGGGTCTTGAGGTCGCACGAGTGACCCATCCGCACCCCGGCGGTCACGGCGAGGACCTCGATGAACCGGGCGAAGACATGGGCGAGCGGGAGGAAGAGCAGCGTCGCGGCGCCGTCGACGCGGACGACGTCGTGGATCCGCTCGGCGGTGTTCTCGGCGAGGGTGAGGAAGTTGCCGTGGGTCAGCTCGACGCCCTTGGGCCGGCCGGTCGTGCCCGAGGTGTAGATGACGGTCGCGAGGCTGTCGCGGTCGAGCCCCGCCCGCTGCTGGAGCAGCTCCTCGTCCGCGACGTCGGCGCCGTCCCGGCTCAGCGAGGTGACGTCGCCGTGGTCGAGCACCCACACGTGGTCGAGCGAGCCGACCTTGCCGCGCACCCGCTCGACGGTGGCGAGGTGGGCGTCGGTCTCGACGAGGATGCCGACCGCGCCGGTGTCGGACAGGATCCACTCGACCTGGTCGGCGGAGGAGGTCTCGTAGATCGGCACGGGCACGGCGCCGGCGGCCCACAGGGCGAAGTCCGCGAGCGTCCACTCGTACCGGGTGCGGCTCATGATGGCGACGACGTCCCCGGTGCCGATGCCGGCGGCGACGAACCCCTTGGCGAGGGCGTCGACCTCGGCGGCGAACGTCGACGACGTCACCTCGGTCCACACCCCGTCGCCCTGGACGGAGAAGGCGACCCGGGCGGGATGCTTCGCCGCGAGCGACGCGGGGACGTCGCCGAGCGTGCCCTCGGAGGTCTCCGGGAGGATCAGGGGCGTCGACGTCTCGTGCACCGTGGGGCTCCTTCGTGCGCTGGCGACCGGCTCCCGACACCCTATGCCCCGGCGCCGGGTAGCCTGCCGTGCCATGGCCGATCGCACACAGTCCTCCGTCGACATCGCCGCCGACCCCGGCCAGGTGCTCGACGTCATCGCCGCGTTCGAGGCCTACCCCGAGTGGGCCGACCAGGTGAAGGAGTGCCACGTCCTCAGCGAGGACGGCGACGGCTGGGCCGACCAGGTCGAGTTCGTCCTCGACGCCGGCGCGATCAAGGACCAGTACACGCTCGAGTACGACTGGGCGGTCGGCGAGGACGGCTCCGGCGTCATCTCCTGGCACCTCGTGCGGGCGAACCTCCTCAAGGGTCTGACCGGCAGCTACACCCTCGAGGAGGTCCCCGCCGGCACCCGGGTCACCTACGACCTCGAGGTCGACCTCACGATGCCGATGATCGGGATGCTGAAGCGCAAGGCCGAGAAGCACATCATCACCACGGCTCTCACCGAGCTGAAGAAGCGCGTCGAGGGCTGATCGCGCCGATGACCGCGCAGCGGTGGAGCGACGACCTGGGCAGCGTCGCCGACGAGGCCGGGCGGCTCCTGGAGAGCCTGCGCCGGGCCGGTCAGGACGCCGCCGAGCAGCGGGCCACCGAGCAGCAGGCCGCCGAGACGACGGAGCCGAGCGACGGCCCGTCGACAAGCGCGCCCGACGTCGACGCGGACACCTCGCCCCGCCCGATCGGGCGGTCCTCCGACACCGGCGGCTCGGACGGCGGCACGGGCGAGGCGCCGTTCTCGTGCGACGACCCCGTCTGCCAGTGGTGCCCGGTCTGCCGAGCCTCGGCGTTCGTGCGCCGGCTCAGCCCCGAGACCCTGTCCGGGCTCTCCGAGCTCGCCGGCTTCGCGGCGACCGTCCTCGGCGACCTCGCGTCGGCGCGCGAGCGTGAGCGCGACCGGACCCGGCGCGACCCCGAGGACGAGGCCTTCCGTGAGTGAGCCGGCTCCCACGGCGCCTCCCCCCACCGCGCTGGGGCCGCTCGCCGTCGGGGTCGACATCGGGGGGACGAAGGTCGCCGCCGGCGTCGTCGACGCCCGTGGTCGGGTGCTGCGGCGCACCCGCCGGGACACCCCGCACCGGTCGAAGAGCCCGCGGCACGTCGAGGACACGATCGTCGCCGTCGTCGAGGACCTCGTCGCGCACGGCGACGACGTCGTCGCCGTCGGGATCGGGGCCGCCGGGTTCGTCGCCGCGGACCGCTCGACCGTCGTCTTCGCCCCGCACCTGTCGTGGCGGCAGGAGCCGCTGCGGGAGTCGCTGGGGCGTCGCCTCGCGCTGCCGGTCTTCGTCGACAACGACGCGAACGCCGCGGCCTGGGCGGAGCACCGGTTCGGCGCCGGCCGCGGCGAGAGCCACCTCGTCATGGTCAACCTCGGGACCGGCATCGGCGGCGGCATCGTCCTCGACGGCCGGGTGGTGCGTGGTCGCTTCGGCATCGCGGGCGAGTTCGGGCACATGCGGGTCGTGCCGGACGGGCTGCGCTGCGAGTGCGGCAACCGCGGCTGCTGGGAGCAGTACGCGTCCGGCAACGCCCTCGTGCGCGAGGCACGGGCGCTCATGTCGGCGAACAGCCCGGTCGCCACGGACCTCTTCGCCCGCGTCGGCGGCCGCCCGGAGGACCTCACCGGACCGCTCGTCACCGAGGCGGCCCGGGAGGGGGACGCCCTGGCCCGTGAGCTGCTCGGCGAGATCGGCCGCTGGCTCGGCGTCGGCATCGCCGACCTCGCCGCGGCCCTGGACCCGGGCACGTTCGTCATCGGCGGGGGAGTGAGCGCCGCGGGCGACCTCCTCCTGGGCCCGGCGCGGCAGGCCTTCGCGGGGCAGCTCACGGGGCGCGGCTACCGCCCCTCGGCGAAGATCGTGCAGGCCGAGCTCGGCAACGAGGCCGGGCTCGTCGGTGCGGCCGACCTCGCGCGGGTCGGGGCGGCCGGGATGGCGTGGGCCGACGCGGGCGACACCGCGATGCCGAGCGGTGGCGCCGCGGTGCCGGCCGACGGGACGTGACGGGCCGCGTCGAGCGGCGACGAGGAAAGGTGTGGACGCAGGGATGAGCGCTGTGCAGGGCAGCGACCGACTGAGAGTGGCGACGTACAACACGAGGGACCTCCTCGACGACCGGCGCGCGGCCGTCGCCGTCGTCCGGGCGCTCGAGGCCGACGTGCTGTGCCTCCAGGAGGTGCCCCGGCGGCTGTTCGGGCCGACCCGGCTGCGCCGGTTCGCGCAGGCGTGCGGGATGCGATGGACCGGGCGGCACACCGGCAGCGGCGGGACGACGGTGCTGCTCTCCCCACGGGTCGAGCTCGTCGCCGCGTCGCACCACCGGCTCCCGGTGCGTTGGCCGGACCGCACCCGCGGCTGGGCCCAGGCGCGGGTCCGGCTCCCGGGCGGCGCCGAGCTGACGGCCGTGTCGGTCCACCTCGGGCTACGGGCCGCGGAGCGGACCGCCCACGTGCGGCGGGTCCTCGAGCGGCTGGGCCCCGGTCCCACCGTCGTCGCCGGCGACCTCAACGAGGGCCCGGACGGGGACGCCTACCGGCTGCTCACCTCGCGGCTCGCCCCCGTCGGCCCGAACCGGCCGACGTACCCGGCGCGGGCTCCCCGGCGCCGCCTCGACGTGATCCTCGCCGCCGGTGACGTGCGCTTCGTCGGCGCGCCGCCGGTCGAGGTGCCGGACGCGCTGTGGGCCCGGGCGAGCGACCACCGGGCGGCGTGGGCCGACATCGCGATCGGTGGCGGCGGTGCGACGGTCGGGCCCGGGGGCCGGTCCTAGACCCTGGGGTCGGGCCCGAGGGGCGGTCCTAGACCCTGGCCCCGTCGTCGTCCTGGTCCCGGTCGCGCGGCTGGCGCAGGACGAGCAGGGCGAACCCGACGAGCGAGAGCACGAGCGCGACGGTGAACCACCGGGTGCTGTTCTCGGGACGGGCCATCGCGACCCACAGGAGCATGAGCGGGCCCGCCACGAGACCGACGACGGCACCCCAGAAGTGCAGGTCCTCCTGCGGCGGCAGCTGCACCGCGGGCGGGTCGTAGTGCTCCTCCTCGCGCTCGGCGTGGGCGCGGGCGGCCTCGGACGTGTCGGGCGTGCGCCAGCCGGGGGAGTCGCCCGTCCGCCACGACGACGAGCCGAACATGCTCTCGACGGGGGAGGGGTTGACCGGGTCGACCCACGGCCGGGGGTCGCGCTCGCCCGGGTCGGCCGGTGCGGCATCGTGCGTATCGTCCGGACCGGCCGCGGTCCCGTGCGTGCCGACCCCGTGCGTGTCGGCCTCGTCGGGGCGGTCCCCGGGGGCGTGGTCCCGCCCAGGACCCTCGTCGCCGGTCGACCGCTCGTCGTCGGGGTCGAACGACCCGGAGGCGCCGCCGCCGGTGTCGGCCGTCGCGTCGTCGTCGCCGGCGTCCCGGTCGCCCGGGTGCTCGGGCGGGGCGAGGGCGTCGGGCCGGTCCTCGCCGCTCGTCGTCACGTCGTCGTGCTCGCGCAGGTCGGGACCGGTGACCTCGAAGGCGGCCACGATCGAGGCGAAGCGCGCGTCGACGTCGTGCTCGTCCATCTCCTCGGGGCGGTCGCTCACGGGAGCCCTCCTCGTCACAGCGGGTGTCCCACGATCTTCGCACGGCGCCCCGACGCCGACCGACCGTCCCGGCTGTACCGCCGCCCCCTCGTGAGGTGGGTCACGTGCACTAGGCTTCCCGTGACACGCGCAGAAGGGTGGTCCGGTTGTTCTACTGGGTGCTGAAGACGGTCGTCCTCGGGCCGGTCCTCCGCCTCCTCTTCCGGCCGTGGGTCGAGGGCGAGGAGCACATCCCCGAGACCGGTCCGGCGATCTTCGCGAGCAACCACCTGTCGTTCTCGGACTCGATCTTCCTGCCGCTGCTCGTGCCGCGCCGGATGACCTTCCTCGCGAAGTCCGACTACTTCACCGGTGTCGGCCTCAAGGGGCGGATGACCGCGGCCTTCTTCAAGGGCGTCGGCCAGCTGCCCATCGACCGCTCCGGCGGGCGGGCCAGCGAGGCCGCCCTGCGCTCCGGCCTCAAGGTGCTGAACCGGGGTGACCTGCTCGGTCTCTACCCCGAGGGCACCCGCAGCCCCGACGGCCGGCTCTACAAGGGGCGGACGGGCATCGCGCGGATGGCGCTCGAGGCCGGTGTGCCCGTCATCCCCGTCGCGATGATCGACACCGACAAGGCGCAGCCGACGGGGACCCGCGTCCCCAAGCTCGTGCGGGTCGGGGTGCGGATCGGCGAGCCGCTCGACTTCTCCCGGTACGAGGGGATGGAGGGCGACCGTTTCGTCCTGCGCTCGGTGACCGACGAGATCATGTACGCGCTCATGGAGCTCTCCGGCCAGGAGTACGTCGACATGTACGCGACGGCGATGAAGGAGCGGATCGCCCGCGAGCGCCGGCAGCGGGCCCGCGAGGCCGCCGAGGCGGCGCTCCCCGGCCGCGGCAAGAGCGAGCTCGAGGAGGCCCTGGACCACGGGGGACTCGGGGATGGCGCCCACGAGCGGCCCGGCACCACGCCGGACCCGGACGCCGGTGACGGCCCCGGGTCGCAGCGACGCGCCAGCTGACCGGGCGGACGCACGTGGGGGTCCTCCGGCCGCGCTCGCGCCGGACCGGGAGACGTGAGCCGGTCGTCGTCGAGGCGTTCCACCGCGGCCTCGACGTCTTCCGGCCCATCGCCACCGGCTACGCGGCCCTCCTCGCGTGGCAACGCGCCGACGACATGGCCCGGCCGCTCGTCGCCGTCGCCGTGCTCGTGGTGCTCGGCGCCTGGTCGGTGGCGATGCTGCGCTACCGGCGACGCACGCGCCGGGTCGTCGTCGCCGAGATGGTGCTCGCCGTCGCCGGCATCCTGCTCACCCCGCTCGCCGACGGAGCCGGACCGGTCGGCCAGGACCAGTTCACCCTGCCGACGGTGTGGGCCGCCGGAGCCGTCGTCGGCGCCGCCGTCGTCGCGGGCGCCCGGGGCGGGCTGGTCGCCGCCGGGGTCGTCGCGGTCGCCGACCTCGTCGAGGTCGCCGGGGCGCCGACGACCTCGACCCTCCACAACATCGTCATCCTCGTCCTGCTCGGCGGGCTCGTCGGCCTGGCGGTCGACCTCGCCCGGCGCGGGCTGGCCCGGGAGGAACAGGTGCTCCTGGAGCGGGAGCGGCTGCGGGAGCGGGAGCGCATCGCCCGGGTCGTCCACGACGGGGTGCTGCAGTCGCTCGCCTGGATCCACCGGCGCGGCAGCGACCTCGGCGGGGAGGCGGCCGAGCTCGGGGCGCTCGCGGCCGACCAGGAGCGGGCGCTGCGGCGCTTCGTCTCCGGTGCCGGTGCCCCCGGGGACGAGCCCGCCGACCTCCACGGCGCCGAGGGCGGCGAGGTCGACCTGCGGGTCGCGGTCACCGCTCACGAGCGCCCGGACGTCACCGTCTCGGTCCCGGCCGACCCCCTCCTCGTCCACCGGCTCGTCGCCTCCGAGGTCGACGCCGCCCTCGCCGCGGTCCTCGACAACGTCGACCGGCACGCGGGGGACGGCGCCCGGGCCTGGGTGCTGCTCGAGGGCGACGTCGCAGGCATCGAGCTCACCGTGCGCGACGACGGCGTCGGCGCCGACCTGGCCGCGCTGCACGCGGCGCGGGACCGCGGCCGAATGGGGGTCAGCGGGTCGATCCGCGGTCGGGTCGAGGACCTCGGCGGATCGGCCACGTGGACGACCCGACCCGGGGGAGGATGCACCGTGCACCTCGTCGTCCCCCGCCGACCCCCGGAGCAGCCGTGACCGACCCCACCGACGCCGCGGAGGCCGCGACCCCGCGGGTGCTCGTCGCCGACGACCACCCGCTGTGGCTGTCCGCGCTCGAGCGCGACCTCTCGGCCCGCGGCGTCGACGTCGTCGGGACGGCCGCCGACGGGCCCGCCGCCGTCCGCCGCACCCGGGCGACGACCCCGGACGTCCTCGTCCTCGACCTCAACCTGCCGGGGATGCGCGGTGACGAGGTGTGCCGCGCCCTCGGGGACCTGCCGACCCGGGTGCTCATCCTCTCCGCGAGCGGGGAGCAGCAGGACGTCCTCGCCGCCATCAAGGCCGGCGCCACCGGCTACCTCGTGAAGTCCGCCTCCCCGCAGGAGATCGTGGACGCGGTGCACGCGACCGCCCGCGGCGAGGCCGTCTTCACGCCGGGGCTCGCCGGCCTCGTCCTCGGTGAGTTCCGGCGGCTGCGGACCGACCCCGCCGAGGAGGCCGCTGCCGACCCCGCCCGGCCGATCCCGCAGCTGACCCCGCGGGAGACCGAGGTGCTCCGGCTGGTCGCCACCGGCCTCGGCAGCAAGGACATCGCGGCGCAGCTGCACCTGTCGCACCGCACCGTGCAGAACCACGTCCAGAACACCCTCGGCAAGCTGCACCTGCACAACCGGGTCGAGCTCGTCCGGTTCGCCCTCGCGCACGGCCTCGAGGACGACTGACCCGGGGACCACGCGGCCGCCTTCCGCGATGTGGGCCGCTGCCTCGGCACATCCGCCCCCGCCTATCCTTGACGCTCGTGAGCACGTCCACCGCCTCCGACCCCCTCCAGGCGCTCGCCGCCGGTGCCGACCTCCCGGCTGCCCAGCAGCCGGTCTGGCCCGACCGCGACGCGCTCGAGTCGGCCGTGGGGACGCTCGCCAGCTATCCGCCGCTCGTCTTCGCGGGGGAGTGCGACGTCCTGCGCGACCGGATGGCCGCGGTCTCCCGCGGTGAGGCGTTCGTGCTCCAGGGCGGCGACTGCGCCGAGACGTTCGACTCCGCGACGGCCGACAACATCCGCGACCGGGTGAAGACGATCCTCCAGATGGCGGCCGTCCTCACGTACGGCGCGTCGATGCCGGTCGTCAAGGTCGGCCGGATGGCGGGGCAGTACGCCAAGCCGCGCTCGAGCGACGAGGAGACCCGCGAGGGCGTCACCCTCCCCGCGTACCGCGGCGACATGGTCAACGCCTACGAGTTCGACGAGGCCTCGCGCACCCCGGACCCGGCGCGGCTCGTGCGGGCGTACCACGCGAGCAGCGCGACGCTGAACCTCGTGCGGGCCTTCACGACCGGTGGGTTCGCCGACCTCCGGCACGTCCACGACTGGAACAAGGGCTTCGTCGGCAACGCGGCCTTCGCCCGCTACGAGCGGCTCGCGAAGGACATCGACAAGGCGATGCGCTTCATGAACGCGTGCGGCGCCGACTTCGAGGCGATGAAGGCGACGGAGTTCTTCTCCGCGCACGAGGCGCTGCTCCTGGACTACGAGCGCCCGCTGACCCGCGTCGACTCCCGCACCGGGCACCTCTACGACACCTCCGGCCACTTCGTGTGGGTGGGGGAGCGCACCCGCGACCTCGACGGCGCCCACCTCGACTTCGTCTCGAAGGTGCACAACCCCGTCGGGGTCAAGGTGTCGGCGAACGCCGAGATCGACGACCTGCTGCGGATCATCGACCTCGTCGACCCCGACCGCACGCCCGGCCGGCTCACCTTCATCACCCGGATGGGTGCGGGCCGGATCCGCGAGGCGCTCCCCGCGATCGTCGAGAAGGTCACGGCGTCCGGGGCGCCCGTCACGTGGGTGTGCGACCCGATGCACGGCAACACGTTCTCGTCGTCGTCGGGCTTCAAGACCCGCGACTTCGAGGACGTCGTCGACGAGGTCCGCGGCTTCTTCGAGGTCCACCAGGGCCTCGGGACGCATCCGGGCGGCATCCACGTCGAGCTCACCGGCAACGACGTCACCGAGTGCATCGGCGGGTCGGAGAAGATCCTCGACGCCGACCTCGGCACCCGGTACGAGTCGGTGTGCGACCCGCGTCTGAACCACCAGCAGAGCCTCGAGCTGGCGTTCCTCGTCGCCGAGATGCTCGCGCAGGACTGACGGGTGGCCTCGTACGTCGCGGACCTGCTGTCCGACACCCTGACCCGTCCGACCGACGGGATGCGGGAGGCGATGGCCCGCGCCGACGTCGGCGACGACGTCTTCGGCGAGGACCCTACCGTCCGGGCGCTCGAGGAGCGGGTCGCCGGGATGCTCGGGCACGAGGCGGCGCTGTTCACCCCGACGGGGTCGATGGCCAACCAGCTCGGCCTGCGGCTGCACGTGCCGCCGGGCCAGGAGCTCGTGTCGGACCGGCTGGCGCACGTCGTGCGGGCCGAGCTCGGCGCGGCCGCGGTCTTCTCCGGCATCACGAGCCGGACGTGGTCGGCGCCGCGCGGACTGCTCGACCCGGCGGAGGCGATGTCGCTCGTCACGACCGGCGTCGGGCCGTACCAGGTCGAGACGGCGCTGCTCGTCGTCGAGAACACGCACAACTTCGGCGGTGGCACCGTCCAGCCGCTGCCGGCGATCCGTGAGGTCCGGGCCGCGACCCGGGAGGTCGGGGTCGCGATGCACCTCGACGGTGCCCGGCTGTGGAACGCGCACGTCGCGTCCGGGGTCTCGCTCGAGAACTACGGCCGGGAGTTCGACACCGTGTCGGTCTGCCTGTCGAAGGGGCTCGGCGCGCCCGTCGGGTCCGTGCTCGTCGGGTCGGCGGAGCGGATGGCCGAGGCCCGCATCTGGCGCAAGCGGTACGGGGGCGGGATGCGCCAGGTCGGCGTGCTCGCCGCGGCCGGGACCTATGCCCTGGACCACCACGTCGAGCGGCTCGCCGAGGACCACGCCCGGGCCAAGCGGTTCGCGGAGGCCTGCGCCGAGGTGGCGCCCGCGGTCGTCGACACCACGACGGTCGAGACGAACATCGTCGTCCTCGACGTCGGGGCTGTCGGGCTGTCGTCCGCCGCGTTCGTCGAGGGCCTGGCCGCCCATAGGGTCCGCGCCTACGCCGTCGGCCCGGCCGCGGTCCGGCTCGTGTGGCACCTCGACGTCGACGACGCCGGCACCGACGCCGCCGTCACCGCCGCCCGCGAGGTCCTCACTGCCCGCTGACGGGGCTGGACACGAACCTGCGTCACTCCGCCCAGATAGGGCTATCCCTCGAGCTGCTGCACAGCGCCCAGACTGACGCGGAGACGCGCCCCATCAACAGCGGTCGACGGGAGCCGTTCCCTCTGGTAGTTCCGGCCACGAATCCGCGACGGCACAGTAACGTGCGCAAGTCGGCGCATCTCGGCAGGAAGGCACGGTGGCAAGTGGGGCACGGCGACGACTTGCGTAGGCTGGCCAAGAAGTGGCACCAGTAGAACAGGTACTCGAATTTCGGGCCGGCCCTTCGATCGATGGAGGTACAGGGGTTCCGCGCGGTCGACTCGCTCCGTCTTGACTTCAACTCGCCGATCACAGCGTTCTCCGGGCTCAATGGGACCGGCAAGAGCACGCTGGCCCAGTTGTCAGCGTGTGCCTACCGCAAGCCAACTACCGCAGCCGTGCGCCGCTACTACGTGAAGGACTTCTTCCCCGTCAGCGCCGCTGATCCGGGCCCGTTCACAACAGACGCGAAGATCGCCTGTGCCTACGAGGTGCAAGGCGCGGCGTTGGAGCCACAGAAAGTGACCGTCATCCGAGCGAGCAAGGAATGGAGCGGATACAAGCGACAACCGGAGCGCGCTTGCTATGCGTTGGGCTTCACCCAATTCATCCCCCAGGTCGAGCGCCGGGACTTCTCCATCTACGGCGGCCACCTCATCACCCTGGGTGCAGCGCGTGATCTCGACGAGCCAGTGTCTGAGATCATTGTGGGCATCCTTAGCCTGCCCTACGAGAAGTTGGGGTTCATAGAGGTCACCCATTCTGCTCGGACGGCCGAGCTCGCGACAGCTACCCGAAGCGGGCGAAGTTACTCGGAGAACCACATGGGCTTCGGAGAAGGCCGCGTCGTGTACATCGTGACTGCGATGGAGACCGCGCCAGCTCAGAGCCTGTTCATCCTTGAAGAGCCCGAGACGTCCCTTCACGGTGACGCTCAGGAAAGGCTTGGCCGATACCTTGTGGACGTCGCCGCGCGACGGGGTCATCAGATTCTGATGACGACCCATAGCGCGGCCATTCTCGGCCAGCTCTCAACGGATTCGATCGCATATCTGCGCCGACGCCCGGTTGACGGCCAAGTCGAGGTCACACCAGGGCTCGCCACCTACCAGGTAGATGCATACCTGCGAGGTGACCGGGCCCCGGGCAGCCGGGCGCTCTGCACCGAGGATTCCTTTGCGAGGCAGTTCGTCACCGCAATCATGCGGAAGTGCGACCGCGACATGATCGCTGGCATCAGGTTTGTAGAGGCGGGTGGTCATGATCAGGTTCGCCAGTCCGTCCGTATCCTTCAAGAAGGCGGTCTAAAGGCGGTCGGGATCACGGACGGCGACTGCAACGACATCGGACAACACGGTGTTCAATCGTTGCCCGGCGGACAGCCGCCCGAGAAGGTCGTGTTCAACGACGACGCGGTGCTGAGGCACTTCGCGAACAAACACTCCCTCGACGTTCGTGCGCATCTCGCAGGGGTCGGCGACCACCATAAGTACGCGGAGACCTTGGCACGACGTCTCGGGCTCGACGCGGCTGTCGTTGCGACTTTCGCGTGGGACGCTTACGTGACGGCGCGTCCGGCGAGTGACTTTGATTCCCTCTTGCATTTCATCCGGTCCGAACTTGCGTAACGCTCTCACGACCGTGAACATCGCCGAGTCGGTGCGCTCGACGGTCGATTCCTGGCCCAGAGGCCAACTGCGAAAGTGATGTGGCATCCGTTCCATCGCGTCAAGAGCCGTAGTCTCGGGCGCATGCGCTGAGTGGTCAGCGTCTAACGCAGGAGGACGTTCTGGTGCAGGTCGACACGATCCTTGAGCGGATGCTCTTCACTACGGTCCGGATCACCACCACCACGCCGACCGGCGGCGGTGGGTTGGGCACCGGCTTCGTCTTCACGGCTCCGATGCCGGCGTTGGGTGGCGGCAAGGGTGGCGGCAAGGGTGGCGTCGCAATGGTCTTGGTGACGAACAAGCACGTCGTCCACGGACAGGCGCGGGCGGTACTCCACTTCATCGCGGCGGACGAGACCACAGCCTCACCGAACCTCGGGGCGGAGATATCTGTCGGTGTCGATCCGGCCTCGTTCGTTGGCCATCCGGACCCGAACATCGACGTGGCGATCCTGCCCCTGGGCGGTCTCATCGACCAACTCCGAGCCGCTGGCCGAACCCCGTTCTTCACGCACGTCGACGCGGCCTCGGCGGCAACGCCCGAGGTACTCGCGGAGTACGAACCGATCGAACCAATCACCTTCATCGGGTATCCCAACGGCCTCTACGACTCCGGGTCGCTGCTACCGATCGCCCGACGGGGACATAGTGCCACCGCGCTGAACGTCGACTACGAGGGCAAGCCGATCTTCCTAGTCGACGCGTCCGTGTTCCCCGGTTCAAGCGGGAGCCCTGTCTTCCTGTTTGTCCCGGCCTCGACCGCCGACAAGTTCGGCAACATCACCCTTGGTGGAGGGGCAAAGGTGGTCTTCCTCGGCGTCGTCGCGGCGGTCTACCAGCGCGCTGTCCCGGTGCTGCAGACCCCAACCGCCGGCGACCAGTTCGTGCACGACGCTCTCGACATCGGCATCGTTTATAAGGCCTCGACCGTCGTCGAGCTTGTCAACCAAGTCATTACGCAACAGGGCGAGGGCTCAGCGTAGTAGGTCGCGCCGCACGTCCTAGGAGGCGCTGGAGCGGCTGAGGCCGAGGCTCGCTCTATGGGCAACTTCCGCTCATAAGGCAGGCACGCGTGCGTCATACCGCCACCAAGAGGACGGGCTGGGCTGGGTGACAGCCGTTGCTTTCGGGTTGTACCCCTAGTTACTTGTCGCCCGCGTAGATGTCGTTCTCGCTCACCTCCTCGATCTCGTCATTGTCAAACTTGACAGTGAAGGTGTCCGACGACAGGAAGTGGCTCTCTACTCCAACAACGGTCCCCTCTGTCCCCTTGGGTACGGTTGTCGACCATCCGCCGCCGAGACCCTTGATAGCAAAGACTCGATCGCCCTTCTTGAAGTCCGTCACTGCTTCCCCTTTCGAAATCGCTCACTGCCAGGTCTGTATGACAGTACAGCGGGAACTGCGTGATGGACCGAAGGGGTGAATCGCCGCCAGCCGCGCGCCCTCGTGGTCGCGCAGCCGGGCTGTTGGCGGAGTCACATGCCCTCACGCTGATGGCTTACGGGCGTCTCCGGCGACGTGATCACTCGCCGGCCCGTGACGCGGGGCAGCGAATTTCGCTGGTGGAGCCGCCGTCTAGGTCGGTGGCCTCCAGGGCAGGTGCTCGTGCGAGAGCCACACCTCGTCGGGAAGCAGCGTTCTGATGAGTTTCTGACCCGGCGTCTTGGGTTCGTCGAGCTCCCCCAACCACACAACAGTGTCGCCGGCGACGATGAGGCGCTGTTCGCCGCTGTCGACGACGACGATCTGCGATCCACCGGTGTGTCCCGGTGCGGGCAAGAGCCTGATGCCGGGCACGATCTCGGTCTCGCCGTCGACCGCCGTGTAGCGGACGCCCGGTGCCTCCACCCACTCGTGCAGCGTGTAGTCCTCGAGTGACAGCGCATCGTCGAGCTCTCGGCGCTGGACGTAGATCGGGCGCGACGCGAACAGGTGGTTCCCACCGCAGTGGTCGGCGTGCAGATGGGTGTTGACCACGATGTCGATGCTGGTCAGGTCGACCTCTTCGGTCCACGCGCGCAGCCGTGGGTCCATGTCTGACAGGGTCGGATTCAGGTCCCTCATGCCGGTGTCCACCAGGATGCGAGTGTCCTTGTGGTCGATCAGGTGCACATAGACGGGCATGCGCCCGCCGCTCCCCGCCTCGATTCCGAAGTCGGCCGTCAGCACTGGCGTCACAATGGTCCGCTCGGTCATCCGCCCTCTCTCCTCGTCTCGTCCCTTGTCGGTGCGCGCAGAAGTGGCGCGGACGTCGTTGCCTTGTACGTCGACTATGACCTCCGCCGAGATGAAAATTCATCGGTCCGCGACGCACTCCTTAATCAGGGAGCCGTCCTGGTGGGTGGCCTCGGCCGAACGCAGCCCTGCACTCCACCTGGTCCTTTGACTCGGCATGGCGGTCAGTTGAGTCCGCCAAGGTGGTGTACGAGCAGCCGGTGATCGTGTCGCTGCCGATGTGAGCGGCGGTCACCGGGTGATTCTTCGAGAGATCTTCCACAACCCACTCGAAGAGGAGCACCACGATGACCGCCGCCCCCAGTATCGACCCTGCCCGGTTCCTGCGTGAGGAGCTGTCCCAGGCCAGCCCGGACCTGATGCGTGACCTGCTGACCACGTTCGTCAACGCCCTGCTGTCGGCGCAGGCCGACGCCGTGTGCGGCGCCGAGTACGGCACCCGCGACCCCGAGCGGGTCAACCGCCGCAACGGCTACCGCCACCGCGACCTCGACACCCGGGTCGGGACCCTGGACGTCGCGGTCCCCAAGCTGCGTGAAGGGTCGCTGTTCCCGGAGTGGCTGATGGAACGCCGCCGGCGCGCGGAGGCCGCGCTGACCACCGTGGTCGCGACCTGCTACCTCCTCGGGGTCAGCACGCGCCGGATGGACAAGCTGGTGCGCACGCTCGGGATCACCGGCTTGTCGAAGTCCCAGGTCTCCGAGATGGCCCGGGACCTGGATGAGCAGGTCGCCGCGTTCCGCACCCGACCCCTCGACCAAGGCCCGTACACGTTCCTCGCCGCGGACGCACTGGTGATGAAGGTCCGCGAGAACGGCCGGGTCGTCAAGGTGGCGGTCATGGTCGCCACCGGCGTCAACGCCGAGGGGTACCGAGAGATCCTCGGCGTGCACACCGCCACCTCCGAGACCCACGCCGGGTGGCTGAGCTTCTTCCGGGACATGGTCGCCCGCGGCCTCACCAGCGCGGGCCCCGTCGGCCTGGTCACCTCCGACGCGCACGCCGGGCTCGTCGACGCCGTCGGCGCGACCCTGCCCGGCACCTCATGGCAGCGGTGCCGCACTCACTTCGCGGCCAACCTCATGTCAGCCACCCCGAAGTCGTCGTGGCTGTGGGTCAAGGCGCTGCTGCACTCGGTGTACGACCAGCCCGACGCCGCCTCGGTCCACGCCCAGTTCGACCGGATCGTCGAGTCCCTCACCGAGAAGCTGCCCGCTGTCGCCGCGTACCTCGAAGACGCCCGCGAGGAGATCCTCGCGTTCACCATCTTCCCGAAGGCGTGCTGGCGACAGGTCTGGTCCAACAACCCCAACGAGCGACTGAACCGCGAGATCCGCCGCCGCACCGACGTCGTGGGAATCTTCCCCAACCGCGACGCCGTCATCCGCCTCGTCGGCGCCGTCCTGGCCGAGCAGCACGACGAGTGGGTCGAGCGACGCCGCTACCTCGGCCTCGAGCTGCTCAAACAGTGCCGCGCCGCCTTGGCCGCGGCCATCAGCGACGACATGGAGGACCCCCTGGCCATCACCGGCGCCATCACCGCCTAACCCCCCAACGAGGAATCACCCTCCTACACCACTCCAGCGGGCTTGACCTGGCGGTCATCAGGCGTCTGCTATGCCGTCGTGAACGACTAGGGCAGCCGAAGCCCACCGCCGCCGCGACGACGGTTTGCTGCTTCGCACCAGACGCACGCGAGAGGACGCAGTCACACGTGCCCTCATGCCGGTATGAGGAACGCCTCGGTTATCGAGTCGACACCGCCCGTAGAGAGCACCCGTCAGTGCGCTGCTCGGCTCTTGTCCCACGGCGGCGTCTGAGTCCCTGACTTGGATGTGAGATACCAGCATTGGCAATGGCTGCAGAGGTAGGCACCGGTGGGAACCTTGACGTTCTGTCCTTGACGTTTGCGGACTAGCGCGCGCATCGCGCGGAGCGCCATCCATTGAGTCCGGTACGGAACCTTCGAGCACGGCATGTCGGTGTTCCTCGACTCGTCGCACTCGGCCGGCTCATTTTCGCCCCCGTGCGCGGTTGGCGCCTCATAGCGCTCGGCCACCAAGGAGCCTGAAGGCTCCACCTATGCCAACGGTAGGGCATGACTCCTGTGGATCCTTGGGATCGGCGTGCGAGCGCTGCGCCGACCTGCGTCCTTTCGCCGCGAGTTGGGCGGCGTGCCCACCCGCTGTGTGGTCTCACGGCTAGTGTCCGCGCATGGAGAGCATCCCGCTGACGAGTCTGCTTCCGCAGGGCTTCGACCCGGTGCGATTCAAGGTTCACTTCGCCGTTTGGAACCAGGTGAAGCAACCCATTGACGTCTTGGCATCGAGTCATGATGAGTGGCAGGGGTGGAACTCCTGGCGGAGCGCGAACGACGACTTCAACCGCGACTTCATCTTCTCGATGGCACAAGACAAGAACGACCCGACGCTGTGGCTCTTCGGCGGGGTCTGGGAGGTCCTCGAGCGAGGACCAGAAAAGCATGCCCACTCCTACACGGTCGCCCTCCGCGAAGACCTGCTTGGCCCGTTCATACGCCGGCTGTGGATCCGTCACCGTAGGTCCGGACGAAACATCCGCCAGAAGATGGAGGCAGCCCTGCCGATGATGACGGTCTCATC
This sequence comes from Phycicoccus avicenniae, assembly GCF_018139485.1. GTDB lineage: Bacteria > Actinomycetota > Actinomycetes > Actinomycetales > Dermatophilaceae > Phycicoccus > Phycicoccus avicenniae. Next base: position 34,891 of record NZ_JAGSNF010000009.1, on the reverse strand, counting down.
GATCCTCGCCGAGCCCTTCGCCGGCGACCCGTTCCCAGGACACGACCGTATCAACCACAGCCTCTCCGACCTCCAGGCAGTTGTGAGCCAAGCCCGCGCCGACTGGCGGATAGCACTGGAGAGCATGAAGGGCGTCTACGTCATTCATGACCGTCAGACAGGGCAGCGGTACGTCGGCTCCGCGTATGGCGACACCGGCGTCTGGCAGCGATGGTCCACGTACGCGGCGACCCTGCACGGGGGCAACGTCGGCCTGAAGGCTCTGCTGGCTGAGAAGGGCGAGGAGAGCTACCGCACCGACATGCAGTTCGCCCTTCTGGAGTACTGGTCGATGCGCGCGGACGATGCCCACATCCTCGAGCGCGAGTCGTACTGGAAGGACGTCCTGCACGCTCGATCCCTTGGCTACAACGAGAACTAGCTACGCACTTGACCATTCGGGCGAGTGCCTGCGTAGCGCTTTGACCCCGATTACCCCGCTGCATACCGCCGCGTGGCGACCGCGCTGTCCGCGTTAATGTCAGTGTGTTGGGCCGGATCAGCCGCTGGGTGGGTAGGTTCCTTGCGTGCGTGCTAGCGCTGTTGTCGTCGGTGGGCTTCTTGCCGTCGTGGCCCTGTTCGTCAGCGCAGCCCTGCTGTGGGCTGAGCCGATCGAGTTCGGGTGGTTTGCTTACGCTGATTCTGCCTCTGACGTCTCGCCGCGCCTGTTTGTGATGACGGCTCGCCGAGAGTTCGCCTTCGTTCTGGTTGGGGTCGGGCTGCTCGTACTGGGCACGTTGATCGGAATCACGGTCGGTCGGCGGAGCAGGTCCCGAGGCGCCCACTGACGAACTTATGGCGCTGGGAGCGGATAGTTCCTACCTGCGACCAACCGCTGCGCAACGGTACGTTCGTGCGCTTGGCCCGGGTCTAGCGTCGTGGGCGTCCTGGCGCGGCGTGCACTTCCTGACGGCCTACGTCGCCGGTGTCTAGGCGGACTCGCGATCGGACTCTGTAGTACATCGTCCTACGGTGGCGTACGCTGTTTACGTGGGCGAGGAGATCCAGTGGGACCCCGAGGCCATCGCCTACATCCGCGCCCGCGGTGAGCGCTACCCCGCCGCAGAGGGCATCGAACCGGAATGGACCCAGGAGGTCATGGCAGATGTCGACCTTCTCGCGCTTGAGCCCGACCCGAAGTCTCGGCTGGGTGCTTCGCGGTTCATCGGCCGCTCCCCATCGGCGGGCGGGTGATCGTCGTGGTCGCCTACCGCGACCTCGACGGTGACCTGCACGGCGTCAACGCCTGGCCGGCCACCGGCGCCGACCTGAAGATGTACAAGCAAGGAGACGACGATGGCGAAGACGACTGACCCTGCACTGGTCGAGCAGCTCCGCCGCGAGTCCGAGCAGACCAAGGAAGATGCCTACCCCTCTGGAACCACTGGTCGCCGGCCGAACCGCCAGAAGGTGTACTCGGTACGGCTCAGCGCCGAGGAAGAAGCCGAGGTCCAGCGCGTCGCCGCCGCCAAGCACCTCCCCGCCTCAACCCTCGTCCGCTCCTGGATCCTCGAACGACTCGACCGCGAGCGCTCCGCCTGACATAGCCCTTTCCGCCGCGAGTCGACGAAGCCTGACGTCTAGTGTTGTTGGGGCCCAGGGGAGTCACCAGCGCAGGGCGAGGTAGGCCGCGCGCGGCGGTTGGCTCTAGAGCACCTCCACCGATTCAGCGACGACGACGACCGAGCCGTCGCTTCGCCTGCAGAGGTATCCGCAGACCTGCAATCGATCTCCTTCGTGAACCTCAGGGGAGACCTCAAATACGCCCGGGAAGATGGCCACCGCCGTCTTTCGGTTTGTCTCCTGCGCAACCAACTTTGCCCAAGGACGCCCTCGTGACGTGCGTCGCAACTCCACGTGTAGCGCCGTGAGAACGTCGCAAACCGGTGTCCCGCGCAGAGCCTCGCGGAGGCGCTCGATGTCGGTGGGTCGTCGTGCGGCGCCGGCCGGGCCCTCCGGCTGGTCACGCATCGCCCAGTCCCGGGCCGGCGGCCTTATACGCCCTGCCGGTCCCCTCCATCCACGTCAGCACATCGAGGACCCGCAGAGGGCTCACTGCATTGCTGAGGCCAGCTGCCTCTCGCACACGGACGAGTCGCATGTGCAGCTTGCGATCCTCGGCAGTGAGGGCAGCATGAAGCGGTTGCCACAAGATGCCGGACCCATTCAGCGCGTACTCATTGACAACCGAGTCGAAGATGGGGAACAGCCTCGGTCGCTTGCGCGCCAAAAGCTTGCTGGCGGTCGTCGGCCCTACCCCCGACCAGTCCCTCAGTCGAGAGTTGACTCTCCATGCAGCGCCGAAGGCGACTTCGTCGACGGACTTCTCGTCCACGAAGTCGCGATCGGGGCCGAGTTCCTCCAGGAGGGTCTCGAGTTCTGCCCGCCGCGGGCCGAGGATCTCGAGAGCAGCGCGCGGTGGCACCGAAACGGACAGAAGCGTGACCGCCACCAAGTCGTCACTTGTAAAGGTGTTTGCGTTTGCGGCCCGGCTCCCGCTCGGGTCGAAGGTGTCGAATCGACTGCCGGTCAAGCCACTGTCACCTTCCAGGGACGCGTAGTAACAGTGCAGGATCGCGACCGCGGCGGCGTCGTCATCGCCGCCCAAGCATTCAGGAGTGCGGAAGCCATCCGTGGCTGTGCTCATGACCGCGAAGGTTGCCACAGGGGTCAGACACCAGCACCGTGAATACCCTCAGGGGCAGCCCCGAGATGGAGTACCTGTCCCTAACCGCCGCCTACCGTCCGCAGAGACCGCACCAGACGGGCACTGAGGCCACCGGCCGAGATCGTCACCCCTTCGGATGCTGAGCGCGGACTGTGCCAAGTAGCCGACCGGCGCCGTCATACAGCGCCAGTTCAAACGAACCGCGCCTGCCACCCAGTACGGCCAACCGGCCGTGCCACGGCACGGGGATGCGCCGGCCGTCTACGACTATGGACACCACATCGGCGTTGACACGGATATCGACGTAGCTGATCCAGCGACTGCGCCGTGGCCACTGGCCCGACCCAGGAACGCTGACCCCACCTCCACCACCGATCACAAACACCCGAGGATCGACGCCTTGCTTCGTGGCTCTCAGGTCCACTGGACCTGCCGGCAGATGTCCGGGGCGGGGCCCGAGCAGATTCTCGTCCTCAGATGCACCGCCCCCGCCGACCATCTGCCACAGCCCTTGTCGCTGGACCAGGATGTGGGTCTCTGACCACAGACACCCCACGCCCCGGCGGGCGAAGGTGGTGACCGCGACGTCATCGGCGATGTCGACGGACATCGCGGCGAACCGGCGCCGGCGACTGAGCCGCAACACAGGCTGGAGCTCTCGTGACTCGATCAGCCGGACACTCTCTGCCAGCGCGTCATACGCCATCTCGCCATCCTAGGAAGGCCGAGCGTGGGTCGGTCAGGGTCTGTCCTCGACGCACCTACCTTGCCCCTCTTCGCCGCGCGCGGGGACGGACGTCTTGCCCACATCGATCAGTCCGGCAAGTCTCGACGGCCCCCGCCCTTCTCGATCTCGTCATACGTCGGCTGCTCGAGATCAACCGCGTCAGGTTCTGAGCAGTTCGATGGTGCAGGTGGGGCCCGCCGCGCGGGCGATCCGGCGGTCGCCGGTGAGCAGTGTCGCGGCCAAGGCCTCCGCCAAGGCGACGTAGGCGGCGTCGTAGGTGGTCAGGTTGTCCCGCAGCTCCCAGCAGCGGTTCAACAGTGGAAGGTGGGCGGCGCGACGCAACGGGATGGCCGCGAGGTCAGCCAACGCCTGGCCGGCCCGGCGGTCGTCCAGCAACCCGGCACGGTTCTGGCGGCGCAGCACCGCGGCAACCTCCAGGTCCACCAGCTCCGGCGCGGCCAAGATCTGCCCACGCAGGCGGGAGCGGGCAGTGTCCCCGTTGAGGCCGTCGTCGGCCATGGCCACGGCCAGGACGCTGGCGTCAACGACCAGCACGATCCCCCTGCACCGTCCTGACTGCGTCGGCCAGCGTGACGGACCCCCCGGACCGTCCGCCGGCCCGGTCCAGGACCTCCTCGAGCGTGGGCTGGCTGGCTTCGGCGATCAGCCGGGAGCGTAGGTATTCCTGCAGCGACTGGTGCGCGGCCGCGGCTCGTTGCCGCAGCACCGCGTGGGTGGCGTCCGGCACGTCCTTGATCTGCACACTGGGCATGGCGCCATTATGGCGCTACCAGCGCCGATCACCAAGCAGACGCCGTACTGTCCGGCCGCCCATGGCCCGTGCGCCACGTCGCCGCACGATGGGCCGTGACCCTGCGCCAGCCACAGCCATCATGTCCGGTACCGACTCCTGGTCCCTTGTCGCAGTCTCAAGAGCCGGGCCGGATCAGCCGGGCGTCACGCCGCCGCGTGACGTGCGTCGGCTTCGATCACGCCAGAGGACGATGCCAGCGGCGACCGTGAGGGCAAGCCCCGGCAGGAGCACGAGGTAGCCCGGTCCAGGCAACGGAACAAGCACTCCGCCGATCACCATCAGCACCACACCCAAGAGCAGGACCATTCTCATCGCGCCGACATTCTCCCGCGGGGATGACGGGCCATCTCGTCGATCTCCAGGAGAGCCAAGTACTGCGGCATGTCGCCACACGCCACCGTCCCTGTCTCGGCGGATGGGTCAGGCACTGGCTTCCCATCCGTCATACTCGCCGCCGGGCCACTGCTGAGCGACGCTCTCGAAGAACGCCCGCGCCTCACGGACGGCCTGCGGGGTGGTGACCGCGTCATGCCGCTCGGCGACGACGACCCATTCGGGCCCACCAGTCGCGGACTCGGCAACGTTCTGCAGGTCCCAGCCCGTAGCCTGCACCGCATCCGCTGCTCCACGGGCGCTGGGTTCGTCGGCGACGTACAGGTAGTGCACCCAGTGCCGCGGGGCCGACAGATCGCTCATCTGTGCCAGCTGCGCGAGTAGCTGGTCATCACCCGCGTGACCGGTGTCGAAGGGCACTGGTCTCGTGCGCCGGAAGAGCCCCATGGCGACATGGTGTCAGTCGCCCGGCCTCGGAGGAGGGGCAACGGCACATCGTCCTGACGGGCTCAGCGACGAGTGCGTCAGAACCTGCCACCATGCGCCCTGGGGGACTGATGCAGGGTCGGTCGTCGAACCGCTGCGGGGGAGTCGGCTCGGGCTCATACTGATCCCGTGGCACGACACGGTCGGCCCGGGGGGATCGTCCGGGAGCATCTGAAGTTGTGGTTCCTGCTCTTGACCCTCGTCGTCCTGGCATTCGGCACGGGGTGGGGGGTCACGCAGGCGAACGATCGAGACGAGCTGTATCTCGCCGCGGGTGCCTGCATCGTCTCCCTCGGGCTCCTGGCTCTCATCACGCCCGGAGCGCTCGCCACGTATGGGATCGGCCGTCACCCCGGCCCGCGGGCGACGGCCGTTGCGTTGCTCGTGATGGCCGTCGGGTTCTTCCTCGTTTTCTTCGGCCGGGACGCCATCGACACCGCTCGGTCGTCGCGTGCGTTCGCCGCGCCGTGGGTGTGCCTCGGGGGCAGCATCCTCATGGTCGTCGTGGCCGCGGTGATGATCGTCAACCGACCGGAGACCCCGTTCGAACGGGAGGAACGGGAGGCGGCCTACGCACGGCGCCGGGCCGCGGAGCTCGCCGACCGTGAGAAGGGTGACGGCTGACCGTCACGAGCCCTTAGGAGGCGCAGGTCAGACGATGGTGAGCTTGACGGTGCTGCCCTCGGGGACGCTGCCGTCCTCCGGCTCCTGGAAGCGGACCGTCCCGAAGATCCCGCCGAACGCCCGCTCGACCTCGACCCGCAGGCCGGCGTCCTCGAGGATCCGACGGGCCTCGCCGAGCTGCTTGCCGACGACGTCGGGCACGTCGACCATGACCGGCCCCTTCGAGACGACGACGGTCACGGTGTCGCCGCGGAAGAGGGTGCCGTCGTCGGGGGACTGGCTGACGACCGATCCTTCCGGGACGGACCGGCTGTTCTGCGCCTCGCCGCGCTCGACCTGCAGACCGAGGTCGGTGAGCGCCGACTCGGCGTCACCCGCGGGGCTGCCGGTGACGTCCGGCACCTCGATCGGCTGCCGGCCCCGGCTCAGGGTGAGCCCGACCTCGGCGTCGCGGCGCAGCGACGTGCCCGGCTCGGGGTCCATCGAGATGACCTGGCCCTCGGGCACGTCCTCGGAGAAGGCCCGGCCGACCTCGCCGAGCGCGAGGTTGGTCTCGCCGAGCCGACGCTCGGCCTCCGCGCGGGTGCTGCCGGTGAGGTCCGGGACCTCGTAGCGCTCCTTGCCCTTGGACACGGTGAGCACGACCTCGGACCCACGAGCGACGGTGTCGCCGACCCCGGGGGCCACGCTGATGACCGTGCCGGCCGCGACGTCCTCGGAGAAGGCCTCCTGCACGGCGGCGGTGAGCGAGGCCTCCTCGACGGCGGTCATCGCCTGCTCCTGCGGGCGGTCGACGACCGACGGGACGGTCGAGCTGGCCCCGGGGCCGAGGAGGAAGAACCACGCGGTCGCGGCGGCGAGGAGGACCGAGAGCAGCGCGGCGGGCCACCAGTTGCGGCCCCGACGGCGGGGGTCGGCGACGACCTTGCCCTCGAGGGGCCGCGGGGGCACGGAGAGCGCGGCGGTGTCGCTGTGCCCACCACCGCTGCGTCCGTCGTCGTGCTCCGCCCCTCGGGCGGTCGCGCCGTAGGCGCGGGCCGTGACGGGGTGCGGGGGCAGGGCGGTCGTGGCCGTCGGCACGTGGGCGGCGCGGTCGGCCTCGATGCCGTCGGGCCGGGCGTCGAGCGCGACGGGGGAGAGGCTCGCGCGGGTGCGGCGGACGAGACCCAGCAGCTCACCGGCGTCGGCGGGTCGGTCGTCGGGGTCCCGGGCGGTCGCGACGGCGACGAGGTCGTCGAGCGCGGGCGGCAGCCCGTCGACCCGGTCGGACGGGACCGGCACCCCGCCGTGGACGTGCTGGTAGGCGACGTGGATCGGGGTCTCGCCGGTGAAGGCCTTGGCGCCGGTGAGCATCTCGACGAGGACGAGCCCGGCCGCGTAGACGTCCGAGCGGGCGTCGGCGACCCCGCGCTCGACCTGCTCGGGGGAGAGGTAGGCGACGGTGCCGAGGAGGACGCCCGACGAGGACGTCATCGTCTGGCTCGTCACGGCGCGGGCGAGCCCGAAGTCGGCGACCTTGACCGTGCCGTTCTCGTTGATGATGACGTTCTCGGGCTTGACGTCCCGGTGGATCAGGCCCTTGGCGTGTGCCTCGGACAGGGCCTGGAGCACGGCGTCGAGGACGTCGAGCGAGGCCCGCGGCGACAGCGCGCCCTGCTCGGCGAGGACGTCGCGCAGGGTCTGCCCGGGGACGTGCTCCATCGCGAGGAACACGTGGTCGCCGTCGCGGCCCTGGTCGTAGACGGCGACGACGTGCGGGTGGGACAGCGACGCCGCCGACCGTGCCTCGCGACGGAAGCGGCTGACGAAGGTGTCGTCGGAGGCGAGGTGGCGGTGCATGACCTTGAGCGCGACCTCGCGCTCGAGCCGCTCGTCGACGGCGAGGTAGACGGTGGCCATTCCGCCCTCGGCGATCCGCGAGAGCACGCGGTACCGCCCGTCGAGGGTGCGCCCGATGAGGGCGTCGTCGGTCGATGACACCGGAGCAGTGTAAGTACTCACCGGTGCCTCACCCCGACCCCTCGGCGCGTCTCACATCGTGCCGCGCAGCCGCATGATGGTGGCGACGTAGCGCCTCGTGTCCGAGTACATGCCGCGCTCGCGCACCGACGTCAGCCCCTGGTAGTAGCCGGCGACGGCGAGCTCGGTGCTCGAGGTGGACCGCCCGAGCGCCCGGAGCATGACGACCCCGGCGGTCACGTTGTCCTGGGCGTCGAGGAGGTCGAGGTCGCGGCCGACGAGCGAGGACGCCCACTCGCCGCCGGCCGGGATGACCTGCATCGCGCCGACCGCGTTGGCGGGGGAGACGGCGCGGTGGTTCCAGCCCGACTCCTGGTAGGAGATGGCCAGGGCGAGCCTGGGGTCGACACCGTGCCGGCGGGCGGTCGACGCGACCATCGCCTTGATCTCGCTGCGGCTCGGCACCGACCGCTTGGCGAGGATGTCGTGGTTGCGGCGGGCGGCCGAGACGACGCCGTCGGGGTAGCGGAACCCGGCGAAGGTGTCGCCGACCGGGTGCGCGTTCGAGGAGGCCGACGCCTTCGGGATGCGCAGGGTCTGGCCGACCCGCAGCATCGAGGCGGCCCGGATGCCGCTGGCGCGGGCGATCCCGTCGACGGAGACGCCGTAGCGGGCCGCGAGGTGGCTCAGGGTGTCGCCGGAGCGGACGGTGTGGGTGCGCGACGCCGGGCCCGAGGAGCGCTTCGCCGAGCGGGACGCCTTCGCGGCCCCGCCCGACGTGCCGCCGCGGACGGTGATCCTGTCGCCCGGGTGGATGAGGGAGGAGGCGCGCAGCCCGTTGGCCTTGAGGACGCTGCTCACCGACACCCCGTACCGGGCGGCGATGTGGCTGATCGTCTCGCCGGCGCGGACGCGGTGGACCGTGCCCGTCGCGGGGGCGGAGCGCTTGGTGGACGAGGAGGACGAGCCCGAGCGGGGGACCTCGAGCCGCTCGCCCGGCATGATGACGTTCGGGCGGCGGATGCCGTTGCGAGCGACGAGTGCCCCCACCGTCGTGCCGTGCCGGGCCGCGATGGCCGAGAGGGTGTCGCCCTCGCGGACCCGGTAGGTCTCCCAGCCGCCGCTCCGCGACGTCGTGGCGGGCGCGAGCGCGACGAGCTCGACCGGTGGGGCGGCGGGAGGGGGTGTGGCGGCGACCATGAGGGGGTCCTTCGACCTCGATGACGGGGGACGGCGCGGCCGTCCGCTGCGGTTCCTGCGGCCCACGGTACCGGAGGGGCCGGTGTGACGGGAGGGAAGAGAGAGGTTCCCGGTCCTCGGCGGGTCGCGGGTGTGCGACGCTGGTCGGCGTGAGCACGACCCCCGACCTGCCGTCCGTCGAGTCCCTCGTCCCCGCGTGGGTGACGATGCCCGACCTCGCCGAGCGCCTCGGCCTGCGGCTGTCCGTCGCACACGCGCTCGTCGAGGACCGCGAGCTGCTCGCGCTGCGGGTCGGCGAGCGGAACGTCCTCGCCGTCCCCGAGGGCTTCCTCGGCGACGACGGTCCGCTCCCGGCGCTCAAGGGGACGTTCACCGTCCTCGCCGACGGCGGCATGGACGACGAGGAGATCGTCCGGTGGCTGCACACCCCGGACGACACCCTGCCCGTCGAGGGCGCCCCCCTCGACGCCCTGCGCGCCGGCTTCAAGACCGAGGTGCGGCGTCGCGCGATGGAGGAGGCGATCTGAGCACCGCACCGGCCTGGGTCGAGCACGCGATCTGGTGGCGGGTCTACCCGCTCGGCGCCGTCGGGGCCTTCCCGCAGCCGCCGTCCGGGCCGACCGCCCCGGACGAGCACCGTCTGCTGCGGCTGCTCCCGTGGCTCGACCACGTCGCGGCGCTCGGCGCGAACGGCCTCGCCCTCGGTCCGGTCCTCGCGTCGGAGGGGCACGGCTACGACACCGTCGACCACCTGCGGATCGACCCGCGCCTCGGGGAGGACGGGGACCTCGAGCGGCTCGCGGAGGCCGCGCACGAGCGCGGGCTGCGGGTGCAGCTCGACGGCGTGTTCAACCACGTCGGCCGTGGCCATCCCTGGGTGGCGCAGGCCGAGGAGGACGGTCCGGGGAGCCCGGCGGCGGCGCGGCTGCGGCACGACGTCGACGACGCCGGGGCCCTGCTCCTGCACACCTTCGAGGGTCATGACGCGCTCGTCGCGCTCGACCACTCCTCGCCGGAGGTACGCCGGCACGTCGTCGAGGTCCTGCGGCACTGGCTCGACCGCGGGGCGGACGCCTGGCGCCTCGACGCGGCCTACGCCGTCCCCACCGACTTCTGGGCGGCCGTGCTGCCGGAGGTCCGCCGGACCCACCCCGACGTGTGGTTCGAGGCCGAGGTCATCCACGGCGACTACCCGGGCTTCGTCACGGCGAGCACCGCCGACACCGTGACCCAGTACGAGCTGTGGAAGGCGATGTGGTCCGGCCTCGAGGACGCCAACTTCCACGAGCTCGACCACGCGCTGCGCCGCCACGACGGGTTCCTCGACACCTTCGTCCCCGTGACGTTCGTCGGCAACCACGACGTGACCAGGATCGCGAGCCAGGTCTCCGACCCGCGGCACCACCCGCACGCCGTCGTCCTCCTCGCCCTGCTCGGCGGGACCCCGGCGGTGTACGCCGGCGACGAGCTCGGGCTGCGGGCCGTCAAGGAGGAGCGGGCCGGCGGCGACGACGCGATCCGCCCGGAGCTGCCGCAGGACACGACCGCCGTCCCCGGCGCCGACGGTGCCGTGTTCGCGCTGCACCAGGAGCTGTTCGGGCTGCGGCGCCGCCACCCGTGGCTGCACCGGGCCCGCTCTCGGGCGGTGACCCTGGAGAACGCCCGCTACGTCGTCGACGTGACGGACGGGTCGCGGGCGCTGCGGGTGGCGCTCAACCTCGGCGACGACCCGCTGCCGGTCGAGGGCGGGGCGGTGCTCGCGGCCGACCCGGCGACCCGGGATGGCGGCGGGGACGTCGCCCCTCACGGATGGGCCGTGCTGGAGCGCTGAGCCGGTCCGGCGGCGCGGCCGCTCAGGCCGAGCGGGCCGTCGCCGTCGTCACGAGCCCCTCGAGCACGTCCCGCGCCTCGGGCGCCAGGTCCGGGGCTGCGGCGAGCGCCTCACGGGCCGATGCCGCGAGCACCGAGATCTCGTCCTCCATGACCCGGGTCGCGCCGGACGCGGTGATGATGCCGCGCAGCTCGTCGACCTCCGCGTCGCCGAGGTCCGGCCGTCCGACGAGCGCCTCGACCCGGGCGGCTTGCTCGGCGGTGCAGCCGGCGAGGACGTGGGCGAGCAGCACGGTCCGCTTGCCCTCGCGCAGGTCGTCCCCGGCGGGCTTGCCCGTCTGGTCCGGGTCGCCGAACACGCCGAGCAGGTCGTCGCGCAGCTGGAAGGCCCGGCCGAGGTCGAGGCCGTAGCGGGACAGGGCGTCGCGGCCGGCCTCGTCCATCCCGCCGACGGTGGCCCCGATGAGCAGGGGGTGCTCGACGGAGTACTTCGCGCTCTTGTAGCGGATGACCCGGCCGGCCCGGACGACCCGCTCCTCGTCGGGGACGCCGCGCCAGGGACGCATCGACTCGACGACGTCGAGGAACTGGCCGGCCATGAGCTGGGTGCGCATCCGGTCGTAGACGGGGCGACCCCGGGCGAGGTCGGCGTCGGGCAGGCCGCACGAGGCGTACATCTCGTCGGTCCAGCCGAGGCAGAGGTTGCCCGCGAGCACGGCGCCGGCGAGCCCGAACCGCTCGCCGTCGCCGTCCCAGCCGCGCTCGGTGTGCCGGGTCGCGAGCGCGCGGTGCGCCGCGGGCATCCCGCGCCGGGTGTCGGAGTCGTCCATGACGTCGTCGTGGATGAGCGCCGCGGCCTGGAGGACCTCCATCGCCGTCGCGAGCCGTACGAGCTCCGCGGAGTCCGGCAGACCCGCGGCGCGCCCGCCCCAGTAGAGGAAGGCGGCCCGCAGCCGTTTGCCGCCGCGCAGCAGGTCGCCGATCGCGGTGAGCAGGTCCTCGACGTCGGGGCCGAGCTCGGCGAGCACCTCGGCGCGGGCCGCGAGCTCGGCGTCGAGGACGGCCTGGACCCGCGGCCGCAGGTCTGCGGTGTCGAGGACGCTGGACACGATGGGCTCCTGGCACGCGGTCGTTCGGATCGTGGCAGGTCCGAGCCTACGGCGTCGGGGCTCGCGTACCCTCGCCGCCATGACGCAGCGCGCTCCCGGGACCCGCCCGGCACACCTCGTGGCGTCGATCCCCGACCACCTCCGCGGGGCCCGGCCGTCGGTGAGCTTCGAGTTCTTCCCGCCGAAGGACGACGCCGCCGAGGCTCACCTGTGGGACGCCGTCCGTCGGCTCGAGCGGGTCCGCCCGGCCTTCGTGTCGGTGACGTACGGCGCCGGGGGGACGAGCCAGGACCGGACGGTGCGGGTCACCGCCCGGATCGCCGAGGAGACCTCGCTCACCCCGCTCGCGCACCTCACGTGCGTCGGGCAGTCGGTCGAGCAGCTGCGCCGTGTCGTCGGCCACTACGCCGCCTCCGGGGTGCGCAACGTCCTCGCGCTGCGGGGCGACCCGCCGGGCGACGTCCGGGGGCGGTGGACCGCCCACCCGGACGGTCTCGACCACGCCGAGGACCTCGTCCGGCTCGTGCGCACGCTCGGTGACTTCACCGTCGGGGTCGCCGCGTTCCCGGACGTCCACCCGGACAGCCCCGACCTCGACCACGACGTCGAGATGCTCGTCCGCAAGGCCGACGCCGGCGCGACGTTCGCCGTGACCCAGATGGTCTTCGACGCCGACACCTACCTGCGGCTGCGCGACCGGGTCGCCGCCCGCCGTGAGCTGCCGGTGACCCCGGGGCTCATGCCGGTGACGAGCTACCGGCAGATCCAGCGGATGTCCGAGCTCATGGGCATCCCGCTGCCGCCGACGGTCGTCGAGCGGCTTGAGGCCGTCAAGGACGACCCGGCGGCCGTCCGGGCGGTCGGGGTGGCGATCGCCGCCGAGCTCGGCCGGCGGATGCTCGACGAGGGCGCGCCGGGGCTGCACTTCATCACGATGAACCGCTCGACGGCGACGCTCGAGGTGCACGACGCCCTCGGCCTCTGACGCCAGGGTCCGGGTCAGGCGAGCTCGACGCGGCTCTCGGCCGCCGGCGCCTCGACCTGCGGACGGGCCTGCCAGAGCGCCCAGTCCTCGCTGACCTCGCTCGCCGCGCGCTGCAGGAGCGGCAGGTAGTCGTCGACGAGCGTCTCGACGGAGGTCTCGGCCGCGTGCACGGTGACGTTCATCGCCGCAAGGACCGCCCCGCTTCCGTCCCGGACCGGGACCGCGACGGAGCGCACCCCGGCGGCGAGCTCCTCGTCGGCGAGCGCCCAGCCCCGGGCCCGGACCGCCCGCAGCTCGTCGGCGAGGGCGTCGGCGTCCCACCGGGCCCGCGCCGCGACGTTCGAGCGCGACGGGGTGGCGAGCGCCTCCTCGAGCCGCTCCGGCGGCAGGCCGGCGAGCAGCACCTTGCCCTGCGAGGTCGGGGGCGACGGGAAGCGCGTCCCGATCTCGACCCGAAGCGCGATGATCTTCGGCACCGCGACGCGGGCGACGTAGACGATGTCCGACCCGTCGAGCTGGGCCATCGACGAGGACTCACCGGTGCGCGAGACGAGCCACTCCATCCGCGGGCGGGCGATGTCCCACAGCCCGAGCGAGGACACGTACGCCGTCCCGAGCGAGAGCACCCGCGGGGTGAGGGCGTACTGCCCGTCGTCCTGGCGGACGAGCCCGAGCTCCTCGAGGGTGAGCAGCAGCCGGCGGGCGGTGGGTCGCGCGAGGTCGGTCGCGACGGCGACCTCGCTCAGCGAGCGGCGGGGGTGGGCGGCGTCGAAGCACGTGAGGACGTCGATGCCCCGCGCGAGGGCCTCGACGAAGTCGGGACCGCGGCCACGGCCTGCCATCGTGCTCTCCTTCCGCCTCGCCCGGACTGTCCGCGCGACCCTACGCCCGGGGGCGCCGCCCTACGCCTCGCCCGCGCCCGGCTCGCCGAAGATGCTGCCGCGCGCGAGCGTCGTGTCGGTGCGGAAGTCCGTGTACTGGTACGGGTTGTCGAGGACCTTGTCGTCGCCGTCCGGCATCGCCGGGTGCATCCCCGCCGTCCACGCCTCCTCGCCCATGACGTCGCGCAGGTGCTCGACCGTCGCCTCGGCGCGGCGCCGCAGGTCGGCGAGGTCGACCCCGACGAGCCGGCCGTCGTGCTTGACGACCCGGCCGTCGACGACGACGGTATGCACGTCCCCGCGCTGGGCCTGGAACGCGACGTGGCCGTACGGGTTGAGCATCGGGAACGACACGGGGGAGTGGTCGTTGCGCAGGAGGACGACGTCACCCTTGGCGCCGGGCGTGAGCCGGCCGAGCTCGTCCGCCCCGAGCGCCTTCGCCCCGCCGCGGGTGGCCCAGTCGACCACCTGCTCGGCGCGCAGGTGGACGTTCGTCACCGTGTCGCCGGTGGCGTGCGCCTCGAGGTGCTCGCGGGACCGGTCGGCGCCGAGCGTCGTGCGCATCGCGGAGAACAGGTCACCGCTCCACCACACGCTCGTGTCCATCGACAGCGACACGGGGATGTCGTGCTTGCGGACCTGCCAGGTGGGTGGGTAGCCCTGGCCGGCGCTCTGCTCGGACTCGGTCGAGACCGACACAGAGCCGCCGGTCGCGGCGATCCGGTGGTAGCTGTCGGCGGACAGCGTCGCGGCGTGGACGTAGACCGTCGACTCGTCGGCGAACCCGTGGTCGGTCATGAGCCGGATGCCGTCGTCGTTCGTCGCGCCCCAGACACCGGCGTGCGTCGTCACCGGCAGGCCCAGGTCGCGGGCCGCCTCGAACGCGGCCTTCTCCGGGAAGGCGGGGTCGCCGGTGACGTCGAACGCCAGCTGCCAGCCGTAGAGGTCGCCGCGGCGGCGGTCGAGGAAGGACCGCAGGCCGGGGTCGGCGCTCCACTCCCACGGGCCGGCTTGGATGTTGCCGTACGCGAGGACGAACCGCCCGGGGACGGCGGCGAGCGCGTCGACGGCGGCCTCGGCGTGGTCGAGGGTCTGCAGGCCGTGCGACCAGTCGACGGTCGTCGTCACGCCCGCCTCGAGCGACTCCCAGGCGGAGAGGAGGTTGCCGGTGTGGACGTCCTCGGGCCGGAAGTGCTTCCCGCTCTCGAGGTAGTACCAGACGAAGTACTGGGTGAGCGTCCAGTCGGCGCCGTAGCCGCGCATCGCGGTCTGCCACATGTGCCGGTGGGTGTCGACCATGCCCGGCATGACGATGCCGCCGCTCGCGTCGACCTCGAGCGTGCCGTCCGGCCCGGAGAGGCCGGTCCCGACCTCGGCGATGCGGTCGCCCACGACGAGCACGTCGGCGTCCTCCAGCACGGTGTGCGCGTCGTCCATCGTGAGGACCGTGCCGCCGCGGAACAGTACCGCCGGAGCTCCGGCCACCTCGTCGTGAGTCATCGTGTCTCCCATCGTCGTCGATGTCGGACGCTTGTCCGCTGAACGGACACGCCGATGGGAAGACACTGTCGTCGGTCGGCGAGCGGCCTGTCAAGAGGTCGGCGGCGCGGTCGTAAGTCGACCCTTGACACGGCGGTCGCGTGCCGTCGACGATGGACAGCAGATGAACGGACAGATGTCCGCATCCGTGACGAGTCACCACGACGACCTCGAAGGGGCGACGCCGATGTCGACCGGGACCGGACCGCTGGCGGGGCTGCTCGTCGCCGACTTCTCCCGCATCCTCGCCGGGCCCTACGCCTCGATGCTCCTCGCGGACCTCGGCGCCGAGGTCGTCAAGGTCGAGTCGCCCGGCGGCGACGACACCCGGACGTGGAGCCCCCCGGTCCGCGAGGGCGTCTCGACGTACTACCTCGGGGTCAACCGCAACAAGCGCTCCGTCGCCCTCGACCTCAAGGACGAGGGGGACCGGGCGCTCGCCCAGGAGCTCGCCCGGCGCGCCGACGTCCTCCTCGAGAACTTCAAGCCCGGCGGCCTCGCCCGCTTCGGCCTCGACTACGACACCGTCGCGCGGGACAACCCCGGCATCGTCTACGCCTCGATCAGCGGGTTCGGCAGCGGCGAGGGCGGGCGCGACCTGCCGGGCTACGACCTCATCGTCCAGGCGATCTCGGGCCTCATGAGCCTCACCGGCAGCCCCGACGGCGAGCCGTACCGGGCCGGCATCTCGGTCTTCGACGTCATGGCCGGGCTGCACGCGACGATCGGGACGCTCGCGGCGCTCAACGCCCGGCACGAGACGGGCCGCGGTCAGCACGTCGAGGTCAACCTCCTGTCGTCGGCACTGTCCGGGCTCGTCAACCAGTCGAGCGCCTTCGTCGCCGGGGGCGTCGTCCCGACCCGGATGGGCAACAGCCACCCGAGCCTCTTCCCCTACGAGCCGCTGCCGTGCGCCGACCGCGACCTCATCGTCACCGCGGGCAACAACACCCAGTTCCGCCGCCTCGTCGAGGTGCTCGGCGTCCCGGACCTCGCCGACGACCCGCGCTTCGCCCGCAACGAGGACCGCACCGCGAACCGCGACGAGCTGCGTCCCCTGCTCGTCGAGCGGCTGCGGACCCGCGACGCGATGGACTGGTTCCGCGACATCATCGCCGCCGGGGTGCCGTGCGGGCCGATCAACACGATCGACGGGGGCGTCCGGTTCGCCGAGGAGGTGGGCCTCGACCCGGTCGTCGTCGTCGGCGAGGGCGACGCCGCCGTCCCGTCGGTCCGCAACCCGATCCGGTTCTCCGAGAGCCAGGCCCGCTACGACCTGCCGCCGCCCGGCCTCGACGAGCACGGCGAGGACATCCGCCGGTGGCTCGCGACGCCCACCAACACCCCGACCGACACCGCCACCACGGACATCCCGACGACGGAGGACCGATGACGACCTACCCGACCTCGCTCGGCACCTCGACCGCCGACGAGATCCGGCTGCTCGGCCAGGACCTCACCGGGGACCTCATGGGCCGGGTCGGCTTCGGTGAGCTCGCGTTCTGGCTCGTCGCGATGCGCCGCCCCACCGCCGGCGAGGTGCGGGTCTTCGAGTCCGTCCTCGTCGCCCTCGCCGACCACGGCTTCACCCCGACCGCCATCGCCGCCCGGCTCACCTACCTGTCCGCCCCCGACTCGCTCCAGGGCGCGCTCGCGGCCGGGCTGCTCGGCGGCGGGTCCCGCTTCCTCGGCGTCACCGAGGACTGCGGACAGTTCCTCCACGCCGTCCTCGACGACCTCGGCGAGGACCTGCCGACCGACGACGCCGGCTGGGACGCCGTCGCCCTCGACGCGGTGCGCCGCACGAAGGAGGCCGGCCGGTACGTCCCCGGGCTCGGTCACCCCGTCCACAAGCAGGGCGACCCGCGCACCCCCGTGCTCGTCGGCATCGCCGAGGAGGAGGGTCTGCGCGGCCCCCACCTGCGGCTGTTCGAGGCCGTCGGCCGCGTCCACGACCAGGTGCTCGGACGGCGGCTGCCGCTCAACGGCGCCGGGGTGTGCGGGGCGGCCCTCGCCGACCTCGGCCTGCCCGTCGAGATGCTCCGCGGGTTCGCCCTCCTCGCCCGCTGCGCCGGCCTGCTCGGCCAGCTCGCCGAGGAGCGGCGCCGTCCGATCGGCATGGACGCCTACCTCGCCGTCGACCGCAACGCCGAGTACGTCGACCCCACGTCCTGACCCCCCTCCCGGCCCCACCGTCCTCGAAGGAGACCCTCAATGGCGAAGGTCGTCGCCGTCATCGCCTCGACGCACCACCCGTTCTACTACCGGGCGAGCCGGTCCGTCGGGGACGAGCGCCCGCCGTTCGCCGACGAGTGGGTGGCCAAGATCGAGCGCTTCCGCGAGACGCTGACCCGGGCCCGGCCCGACGTCCTCGTCATGGTCGGCAGCGACCACTTCCACCAGCTGTGGCTCGACAACATGCCGCAGTTCCTCGTCGGCAAGGCGCCGGTCTACGACGCCAACTGGTACAACGAGGAGCGCGAGTTCGGGCTGCCGCGGTTCCGGCTCGAGGGCCACGAGGAGCTGTCCTCGCACATCCTGCGCGGGGGCCTGGACTCCGGGTTCGACCTCGCGTTCAGCAACGAGCTGCGGATCGACCACTCCGTGACGTGCCCGATCATCACGCTGCGCCCCGAGGCCGACCTGCCGATCGTCCCCATCTACACGAACATCTTCGCGCCGCCGCTGCCGCAGCCGAAGCGCTTCGTCGAGCTCGGACGGCAGATCCGGGCGCTCGTCGAGTTCTGGCCGAGCGACCAGCGCGTCGCCATCATCGGCACCGGGCACCTCTCCCTCGAGCTCGGCGGGCCCCGCCAGTTCGGGCCGCACGGCCCCGACCCGGAGTTCGACCGCAAGGCCGTCGAGTGGATCGCGAGCGGCGACGTCGAGGGCTGCCTCGCCGAGGTCACGCTCGACAGCCTCCACGCCCCCGGCAACGCGACCCACGGGTTCATGGACTTCATGCTCATGATGGGCGCCGCCGGCGACGGGGTGCGGGCCGACCACGTCGACTCCCTCGACCTCTTCCACACGATGGAGGCCTACTTCACCTGGTACCCCGAAGGAGCCCCGGCATGAGCAAGTACCTCGTCGACAAGTTCCTCTTCACCATCGACCGCGACCCCGACCTCGTCGAGCGATACCGGGAGGACCCCGACGGCACGGTCGCGTGGTGGGAGGAGACGCAGGCGAACCGGATCCTCGGCTGCATCGACGACGAGCGCAGCACGTGGCTCGCCTTCACCGACGAGGAGCGGACGGCGCTGCGCGACCACGACCACGTCGCCCTCTTCGAGATGGGCGCCCACCCCTTCCTCACGCTCACCCTCTTCATCGCGATGTTCGAGCGCGACCACGACGAGCCACTCGCCTACCAGAAGGCGTACGGGGAGGCGCTGGCCCACCTGTCCCTGCCGTACCCGGACATCACGACGTGATGCGGGCCGCCACCGTCACGGCGCACGGGGCGCACCCCGAGGTCCTCGAGCGTCCCGACCCGGTCGCCGGCGACGGCGAGGTGCTCGTCGCGGTGACCGCCGCGGCGATCACCCCGCTCGACCTGCTGTGCGCCGGCGGGCGGTCCTACTTCGGCGCGCCGGCGCTGCCGTACGTCCCCGGCGTGCAGGGCGTCGGCGTCGTCCGCGAGGGGCCGAACGGTCTCGTCGGGCGCCGGGTCTGGTTCGCCTCGCCCGCGGGGATGGCGCCCGGTGACGGGGGCATGGCCGATCTCGCCGTCGCCGCCGAGGGGTCGGTCATGGCCGTCGACGCCGACGTGCCGGACCCCGTCGTCGCCGCCCTCGGGCTGTCCGCCGTTGCCGCGTGGGAGGTGCTGGAGGGCCGCGCCCGGCTGGCCGCGGGGGAGTCGGTCCTCGTCCTCGGCGCCGGTGGGGTCGTCGGCCAGGTCGCCGTGCAGGCGGCCCGGCTGCTCGGCGCCCGTCGGGTCGTCGCCGCCGCCCGCTCGGAGCGCGCCCGGGAGGCGGCGGTCGCCAGCGGGGCCGACGTCGTCGTGCCGCTCGTCGACGGTGAGGACGCGGCCGACCTGACGTCGCGGCTCGTCGAGGCCGCAGAGGGGCCCATCGACGTCGTCGTCGACCCTCTCGCGGGGGTGCCCGGCACGGCGGCCGTCGGGGCGCTGGCCGACGGGGGACGGCTCGTCAACCTCGGCAGCAGCGCCGGGCCGGCGGTCACGGTCGACTCCGCGACCGTCCGCAGCCGGTCCGCGGCGGTCCTCGGGTACACGAACAACGCTCTCACCCCGCAGCGTCGGGCGGAGGTGCTGCGGACCGTCGTCGACCACGCGGCCGCCGGCCGGCTGCATGTGACCCACGAGGTGCTGCCGCTGGACCGCGTCGCCGACGGCTGGCGCGCGACGGCCGACGGGAGCGCCGCCGGACGGGTCGTCCTCGTCCCCTGACGCCCCCTGTGTCGCGACCTACGGCGCAGTACTCGTCGTGATCGCGTCCACTCGTGCGCCGTGGACCGCGACATAGAGGGCGACTGAGGAGGCGAGGCGGGTCAGGCGACGTCCATCGGGGAGCCGCCGGTCACCCGGATCAGCTCGTCGTACGTCGTCGCGAAGACCGTGTGGCTGTGGCCGGCCGCGGCCCAGACCGTGTCGTAGCGGCCGAGGGTCACGTCGACGACGGTCCGCAGCGGCGCCGGGTGCCCGACCGGGCCGACGCCGCCGATCGCCATCCCGGTGTGCGCCCGGACGAACGCCGGGTCGGCCCGGTCGAGGGCGTCGATGCCGAGCAGCGCGGCGACCTTCGCGGTGTCGACCCGGTGACCGCCGGAGGCGAGGACGAGGACCGGCTCGTGGGCGCCGTCGGCGGTCGTCGCGTCGAAGACGAGGCTGTTGGCGATCTCGGCCGGGGTGATGCCGAGGGCGTCGGCGGCGGCCTGCGCGGTGCGGACGGCGTCGGGCAGCTGGCGCAGCTCGGGGTCGATGCCGTGCACCCGGAGCACGTCGAGCACAGCGGCGACGTGCGGGTGGGCCGTGAGGTCCCGCCGTGGGGCGGTCGCGTCGTCGCTCGTCATGCGGGGAGCGTAGTGACCGGCGACCGCGGACGGGGCGGACCGACCGCGGGCCGGACGTGTCGTGCCATCCTCGGACCGACGCACCCGCGTCCGGACGAGCGGGTCCGACCGCCGAGACCCAGGAGTGCCCGATGATCCTCATCACCGTGAAGTTCCCGATCCGCGAGGACCGGCTGGAGCAGTGGCGCGAGCTGTCCCGGGACTACGTCGAGGCCGTGACCGCCGAGCCCGGCAACGTCTTCTTCGAGTTCTCCGAGAGCGTCGACGAGCCGCGCACCTTCGTGTGCATCGAGGGCTTCCGCGACGACGCCGCCGGCAAGGAGCACATGGCCCAGCCGCACGTCGAGCGGTTCATGTCGGCGATGCCGGACATCGTCTCCGCCCAGCCGCAGATCATCTACGTCGACGCCGAGGAGGTCGACGGGTTCGTCCCGATGGGGGAGATCCAGCCGCGCTGATGGTCGGCGAGCGGTGGGGCGTCACGGACGCCGAGGTCGCCTCCCGGTTCGCGTGCGACGACCTCGTCACCGACCCGGTCCTCGCCTGCTGGCGCGGGGTGTCCGTCGCCGCGCCGCCGGAGGTCGTGTGGCCGTGGGTGACGCAGATCCGCGTCGCGCCCTACTCCTACGATCTGCTCGACAACCTCGGCCGGCGCTCGCCGCGGCGGCTGCTCGGGCTCGACCCGCCGCGGGTGGGGGAGCCGTTCACCGCGACGGCCGGCCGGCCGCAGGGCGAGGTCCTCGCCGTCGACCCCGGCCGTCAGCTCACCGGACGGATCCTCGGGGCCGTCATGTCGTACCGGCTCGACCCGACCGACGGCGTCGAGGGCGCGGCCGGGACGCGGCTGCTGATCAAGCTCGTCATGGCCCGGGGGAGGGCGCTGGCGCCGGTCGTCGCGGTCGGTGACCTCGTCATGGCGCGGCGCCAGCTGCTCACCCTGCGGGACCTCGCGGAGGCGTCCCGAACCGCTTGACGGGGTGTCGGGGGACGGGGCTACAGTGGAGGTCTGGTCGAACACGTGTTCGACCATTCACCGACCGGTTCGGCCGGCGGGCGGGTGCCCGTCGGGTGCTCCGGCCTGCCCACCGGAAGGACACCATGGCACGTCGGCACGACGAGCCGCTCGAGGTCGCGGCGGGTCCGGGTCCCGGCATCCGGGGGGCGACGGGGACGGCGGGGACGGCGGTCGAGGAGGGCCCGCGCTCCTTCGTCTGGCGGGGGCGCCGGTACGCCGTGTGCGCCGTCCTCGACTCCTGGCAGGAGCGTCGCGCCTGGTGGCGCGAGGTGGGGGAGCACCCGGGCGGGGCCCCGGACACCGAGCGGCGGGTGTGGCGGGTCGAGGCGCGCCCGCCGGCGGGGACGGTCGGGGTGTTCGACCTCGGCCGCGACGACGACCACTGGCTCCTCCTGCGGGCCCACGACTGAGGAGACGACACACCGATGCCGCACGCCGCCACCACCCTCGACCTGCTCGAACGCTCCCGCGAGGCCGTGACCTCGGGCTACCTCGTCCCGTCCGCCTCCGCCCGCTACCTCGACGCCTCGCTCGCCGCGCTGCGGGCCGCCGCCGCCCTGCTCGCCGCCCGGCCGGTCGACCACGACACTCCCGGCGCCGGCCCGCACGACGTCTGGGCGCTCACCGCCCGCACCGCCCCCGACCTCGCCGAGTGGGCCGAGCGGTTCGCCGCCGTCACCGGCCACCGGGTCCTCGTCGAGACCGGCGTCGCCCGGGTCGGCGCCCGCGAGGCCGACGACCTGCTGCGGGACGCCGAGACCTTCGTCGACCTCGTCGCGGCCCGTCTCGGCGTCCCGGTCGCGCACCCCGCCGGCCGCCGGCTCGTGCCGGTCCGCTCCGCCTGAGGTGCCGATGACCGGCGCCGACTCCTTCGCCCACCTCCACGTCGCCTCCGGGTTCTCGATGCGCTACGGCGCCTCGCAGCCCGAGGCGCTCGTCGCCCGCGCCGCCGAGCTCGGGCAGTCCGCCCTCGCCCTCACCGACCGGGACGGCCTCTACGGCGCGGTCCGCTTCGCGCAGGCCTGCGGCGCCGCCGGGGTCGACCCGGTGCTCGGCGTCGACCTCGCCGTCGCCGACCTGCTGCCCGGCGCCCCGCCGCCGCGGACCCGCACCCCGGTCCGCGGCGGGGAGATCGTCGACCCCCGGCTGCCCCGGGTCACCGTGCTCGCCCGCGGGCGGGGCGGCGGTGTCGCGGCGGGACGGGGCTGGGCGGCGCTGTGCCGGCTCGTCACCGCGACCCACCTGCGGGGCGAGCGCGGGGTGCCCGTGACGACGCCCGACCTCCTCGCCCGCCACGCCCGCGACGGTGTCGCCGACGGGACGGACGGCGAGGGGGCGGGCGACGACGGGCCGGCGCGGCTCACCGTCCTCCTCGGCCTGGACTCCGACGTGGGGCGGGCGGCCCTCGCCGGGGACGCCGGGCGGGCCCGCGACCTCCTCGGCCGCTGGCGGGCGCTGCTGCCGCGCGACGGGCTCGTCGTCGAGGTCGTCCTCCACGGCGGGCCCGAGGGCACCCCCGGCTCGCGGGCGCACGCCGCCCGGCTGCTCGGCCTCGCCGACGCCGCCGGGGTCCCGGCGGTGCTGTCCGCCGCCGTCCGGCACGCCGAGCCCGGCCAGGTCCGCACCGTCGACGTCCTCGACGCCTCCCGCCGGCTCGTCGTCCTCGACTCCCGCCACCTCGACCGGGTCACCGACGCCGGGCACCTCGCGGGAACCGACGCGATGCGCGACCGCGCGCTCACGGTGACCTCCGGCGACACGGCCCGGGCGGACCGGCTGCTCGCGATGACCGGCGTCCTCGCCGGCGAGTGCGTCCAGCACGCCCGCGACGACCTCGGCATCGGCGCCGTCCACCTCCCGGAGCCGGAGGTCCTGGACATCGAGCCCGGTACCGACCCGATGGACGAGCTGACCCGGCGCTGCCGTGACGGCATCGGGCGGCGCTACCCCGGGGCGTCCGAGGCCGATCTGCGGGTCGTCCACGACCGGCTCGACGCCGAGCTCACCGTCATCCGCTCGCTCGGCTACCCCACGTACTTCCTCACCGTCGCCGAGGTCACCGACCTCGTCCGGGCGCGCGGGGTCCGGGTCGCGGCCCGCGGCTCGGGGGCCGGCAGCCTCGTCAACCACCTGCTCGGGATCAGCGGCGTCGACCCGATCCGCTACCACCTGCTCATGGAGCGCTTCTGCTCCCCGCTGCGCGCCGAGCTGCCGGACATCGACGTCGACGTCGAGTCCGCCCGGCGCACCGAGATCTACGAGGCGGTCCTCGACCGGTTCGGCGGCGACCGCGTCACGTGCGTGTCGATGATGGACACCTACAAGGTGCGGCACGCCGTCCGCGACGTCGGGGCGGCGCTCGGGATGGCCCCGACCGAGGTCGACGAGATCGCCAAGGCCTTCCCGCACATCCGGGCCAAGGACGCCCGCAACGCCATCGCCGACCTCCCGGAGCTGCGCAGCCGCGGCCTCGACTCCCCGCGGCTGACCACCTTCTTCGACCTCGTCGAGGCGCTCGACGGGCTGCCCCGGCACATCGCGCTCCACCCGTGCGGGGTCGTGCTGTCCAACGCCGGGATGCTCGACCGCACGCCCGTCGAGGCGAGCTGGCTCGGCTTCCCGATGAGCCAGTTCGACAAGGACGACGTCGAGACGCTCGGCTTCCTCAAGCTCGACGTCCTCGGCATCCGGATGCAGTCCTCGATGGCGCACGCCGTCGCCGAGGTCGAGCGGGTCACCGGCGAGCGCGTCGACCTCGACGACGAGGCGCAGGTGCCGCTCGACGACCCCGACACCTTCGAGCTCATCCGCACGACCCGCACGCTCGGGATGTTCCAGATCGAGAGCCCCGGCCAGCGCGAGCTCGTCGGCAAGCTCGGCCCGACGGAGTTCGAGGACCTCGTCGTCGACATCTCCCTCTTCCGGCCCGGGCCGGTGAAGTCGGACATGATCACCCCGTTCCTGGAGTCCCGGCACGGCTGGCGCGAGCGGCGCTTCCTCCACCCGAGCCTCGTCCCGGCGCTCGAGGAGACCGAGGGGGTCGTCGTCTTCCACGAGCAGGTGCTGCTCATCGTCGCCGAGACGACCGGGGTCACCCTCGCCCAGGCCGACGAGGTCCGCCGCAGCATGGGCACCCCGCAGGGGCAGGAGGACGTCGAGGCGTGGTGGCGTCCGGCGGCGCAGGCCCGCGGGTACACGGCGGAGGAGCGGGACCGGATCTGGGAGGTGCTGCGCAGCTTCGCCTCCTTCGGGTTCTGCAAGGCGCACGCGGCGGCGTTCGCGCTGCCGACGTACCACTCGGCGTGGCTCAAGACCCACCACCCGGCGGCCTTCCTCGCGGGGATCCTCACCCACGACCCGGGGATGTACCCCAAGCGGCTGCTCCTCGACGACGCCCGCAGCTTCGGCATCCCCGTCCTCGGCCTCGACGTCAACGCCTCCGACGACACGTACCGGATCGAGCCGGTCGACCCCGAGCACCCCGGCCATCCCGAGCCCCCCGACCGGCCCGACCGTCCCGACGGGGGAGCGACGCCGCGCGGGGTGCCCGGCTGGAAGCGCGACCCGCAGCCGTACGGCATCCGGCTCTCGCTCGCCGACGTCAAGGGGATCAGCGAGGCCGAGGTCGCCCGCGCCGTCGCCGGGCGCCCGTACGCCGACCTGCGCGACTTCTTCACCCGGGCCCGGGTGAGCCGCCCGGTGCTCGAGCGGCTCGTCCTCGCCGGGGCCTTCGACTCCCTCCACGGGACGGGCACCGGCGGGCTCGGTCGGCGTGGCCGGGTGACCCGTCGCGACCTGCTGCTCCACGTCGCCGAGCTCGACCGCTGGGACCGCGCGACCGGACGCGGCGGACGCGGGAGCCGGCGCGGCCGGGCCCGCACGCCGCTGCCGACGTCCGCGGTCGCCGACGTCGAGAGCGCGGGGACCGACGTCCGGCAGCGGGCGGCGGCCCAGTCCCGGGCCGCCCGTGACGTCGTCCCCCCGGAGCAGCAGCCGACCCAGTTGGCCCTCGACCTCGGCGACGAGCCCCGGCTCGTGCGCGGCAGCGGCCTGCCCGAGATGACCGGCGCCGAGCGGGTCCGCGCCGAGCTCGACGTCCTCGGCCTCGACGCCTCGGCGCACGTCGCCTCGTTCTACGCCCCGCTCCTCGGGGCGCTCGGGGTGGCGCCCAGCCGTGACCTGCTCTCCTCCCGCAGCCGCAGCGAGGTGTGGGTCGCGGGAGTCAAGGTCGCGACCCAGACCCCGCCGGTGCGCTCCGGGCGCCGGGTCGTCTTCCTCACCCTCGACGACGGCACCGGGCCGTCGGACTGCACCTTCTTCGAGGACGTCCAGGGCCCCTACGCCGGGGTCGTCTTCCACAGCTGGATGCTCCTCGTGCGCGGGGTGCTGCGCCGGACGGGGGACCGCGGGGTGTCGATCCGGGCGACGGGGGCCTGGGAGCTCGCCGCGCTCTGGGACGCCTGGCAGCTCGGCGGGCTCGACGCCGTCCGGCGCGCGATCGCCGCGGGGGAGGCCGACGCGGTCGCCCGGGCGGAGGCCGCCGACGCCGCCGCCCGCGAGGCCGCCGAGCACTCCGGTCGCCGGGTCCTCGTCCACGCCTCGGGGTTCCGCCAGTCCCCGTACGCCGACACCCGCCCGCCGGGGGCCGACCCGCGCGCCGGGCGCGGCACGCCGAGCGGGCCCGGGCTGCCGACCCGCAAGCTGTGGCACGCCAGCCCCGGAAGCTCCGGACACTAGGGTGGGGCCGACCCCGGCGCCCCGCGCGCCCCACCCGCAGCGAGGAGACCTCCCGTGGCCGACGACCGTGGCCGATCCCGTCGTGGAGCGACCCGGACCGGTGTCGTCCAGCGGGTCCTCGACACCCACGCCCAGGAGCGCTCCGCCTCGCTCGGCCGGCCGCTGCGCGTCCTCGACCTCGGCGGCGGCACCGGCGGCACGGCCGTCCCGCTCGCCGTCGCCGGGCACTCGATCACCGTCGTCGACCCCAGCCCGGACGCCCTCTTCTCGCTCCGCCGCCGGGCCACCGAGCACGGGGTCGAGGACCGGGTCCGGGCGCTGCAGGGCGACGCCGACACCGTCCGCGACCTCGTCGGCGACACCGACGGCGGGTTCGACCTCGTCTGCCTCCACGGCACCCTCGAGGTCGTCGACGACCCGGCCGCGGCCGTCGGCGCCGTCGCCGCGCTGCTCGCCCCCGGGGGCACGTTCTCGCTCGTCGTCGCCCAGCGGCTGCACGCCGTCCTCGCCCGGGCGATGGCCGGCCAGCTCGACCGGGCCCGGGCCGTCCTCACCCGCCCCGACGGCCGGTGGGGCGACGACGACCCGTCGCCGCGCCGGTTCGACGAGGACGCGGTCCTCGGGCTGCTGCGCGAGCACGGCCTCGAGCCGGTCCACGTCCAGGGCGTGCGGGTCTTCGCCGACCTCGTCCCGCCCGCGGTCCAGGACTCCGAGGCCGACCGGGCCGCCCTCGCCGCCCTCGAGGAGGCCGCCGTCTCCGCCGACGGGCACCCGCTCCTCGGCGGGCTCGGCAGCGCCCTCCACGTCCTCGCGACGACGGGCTGACCCCACTCGCGCCGGCCGGACCCGCGCCGACCCCACTCGTCCCGACCCCGCACGTCCCGACCCTGCACGGGTCCGTCCCACCGGCGCTGCTCGCGCACTCGCCTCCCGGACGGGGTGGGCGCGATGACCCGGCGGCAGTTCGCCCTCCCCGAACGCCGGGTCGACACCCCGCCGGACGACACCGGCTGCACCGTCCTCCACGTCGACATGGACGCCTTCTACGCCTCGGCGACCCTCCTCGCCCACCCGCACCTCGTCGGCACCCCGGTCATCGTCGGTGGCGGCACCCGCGGGGTCGTCCTCTCCGCGACGTACGAGGCCCGCCGGTTCGGGGTCACCTCGGCGATGCCGATGGGGCGGGCCCGGCGGCTGTGCCCGCAGGCGACGGTGCTGCGGCCCGACCACGACCTCTACGCGGCGATCTCCGCCGGGGTCATGGAGACCTTCCGCTCGGTGACCCCCGTCGTCGAGCCGCTCTCCCTCGACGAGGCGTTCCTCGACGTCTCCGGGGCGCTGCGCCGGCTCGGCGGGCCGGCGACGATCGGCCGCCACATCCGCGACACCGTCCACGACGAGCAGGGCATCACCTGCTCGGTCGGCGTCGCCCCGACGAAGGTCGTCGCCAAGCTCGCCTCGACCCTCGCCAAGCCGGACGGCATGGTCGTCGTCCCCCGTGACGAGGTCGTCCCCTTCGTCCAGCAGCTGCCGGTCGGCGCGCTGTGGGGGGTGGGGGAGCGGACCGAGGAAGCGCTCGTGCGCCTCGGGCTGCGGACCGTCGCCGACATCGCGCACACCCCCCGCTCGACCCTCGAGCGGGCCCTCGGGACCGCGACCGGACGCCACCTCCACGAGCTCTCGTGGGGCCGCGACCCCCGCCCCGTCGAGCGGGAGCAGCGCGAGCGCAGCATCGGCAGCGACGAGACCTTCGCCGCCGACCTCGACGACGCGGTCCTCGTCCGTCGGCGGCTGCTCGCGGTGAGCGAGCGCACCGCCGGCCGGATGCGCGCCGCCCGCACGACCGGGCGGACGGTGACGATCCGGGTGCGGTTCAGCGACTTCACGACGATCACCCGCTCGCGCACCCTCCCGGAGCCGACGGACAGCGGCCGGACCCTCCACGCGACGGCGACCGCCCTCTTCGACGGTCTCGGCCTCCAGCGGGCCCGGATCCGGCTCGTCGGGGTGCGGGTCAGCGGGCTCGTCCCGCTCGAGCAGGCCCCGGTCCAGGGCGTCATCGGCGAGCCCGAGCACGGCTGGCGGGACGCGGAGCGGGCGGCCGACCGGGCCCGGGCCCGGTTCGGCGCCGGGGTCGTGCGACCGGCCAGTCTCATCGAACCTGTCACATCGACTTCCGTGCGGCGACCAGGGGACTTATCCTGAGGGTTCAGGGACAACGTGGGGCGTCCGCCGGGCGTCCCTGGCCGACGACCGGGAGGATCTGTGCCCCTCTCCGACCACGAGCAGAAGATGCTCGACCAGATGGAGCAGGCGCTCGCCGCCGAGGACCCCAAGTTCGCATCGCAGATGCAGGGTCGGGCGCTCGCCTCGCTCCAGCGCCGCCGATGGATCGTCGGGGGTGTCGGGGTCGTCGCCGGTCTCGGTCTCGTCCTCGTGGGGGTCAACACGACGATGTGGGTGGGTGCCGTCGGCTTCGCCGTCATGGTCGCCTCCGCCGTCTACGCCGCGACCCCACCGCGCAAGAGCAAGCTCGGTGTCGTCGGCGAGGACGGCAGCGTCTCGCGGCCTTCCACCGGCAAGCAGGCCCGCTCCCGCCGCAGGGGTGGCTTCATGGACCGGCTCGACGAGCGCTGGGAGCGCCGCGAGAACAACCCCTGACCGGTCCCGGGACGAGGGTCAGCCCGTCGTCGCGCCGATGACGGCGCCGACGACGTAGAGCCCGGCGATCGACAGCCCGGCGACGAGCTCGATCCCGATCGACTGTGCGACCGCGACGACGGCGTGGCGGGTGCGGCGCCACGCCTCGCCCCGTGCGGCCCCCCGGCCGGTCTCGACGAGCCAGATCCCGCCGACGAACCCCACGAGGGCCCCGACCACGGGGATGACGAAAAACCCGACGATGGCCAACGCCACCGCGAGGACGAGGGTCGAGGTCCGCACACCCCGCTCACGCATCCGACGCCCGGGCACGAGGTACTGCAGGACCTGGCCGGTGCCCGCGACGAGCACGGTGAGCGCGAGCAGGACCCAGCCGAGCACGGACTGCTCGACGAGGGCGAAGGTCAACATCCCCGCGACGATGAGCAGCATCCCCGGCAGGACCGGCACGACGATGCCGAAGAGCCCGACGAGGATGAGCAGCGGGGGAAGGACGAGCCAGACGTCCGCAGCGATGTCGTCCACGTCGACGGCTCAGGTCGCTCCGGGAAGGGTGGGGTCGGTCAGTCGTCGGAGCCGGCGACGGAGGGCTCGGGCTCGTGGAGCCGGTCGCTCTCGTCGAGGATCTCGGCCTTGTCGGCGAGTGCGGGGGTGTGCTCGCGGCCGTGGTGAGCGCAGAACAGCAGCTCGCCACCGGCGTGCAGGCGGGCCCGCACGTAGGCCTGGGCTCCGCAGCGGTCGCAGCGGTCCGCGGGGGACAGGGCGGGTGCCAGGGTGGCGTTCACGTCGGCCTCCTCGGGTGCTCGGTTCGTGCCTGGGGTTCGGCACGGCGACCCGTTCCGGATCGTCGATATGCACAACAGTCAAGCACGCCGGATGCTTCCCGCGTGGCAGCGGGGTGACGAGCGCCGCGGTGGTCACCGGATCGTGACCTTCCGGGCCCCGGCGCCTCGGCCGGACGGCGCCCGGCGTGGGCCGGTGTGCCCTCCGAGGGCTCGTCGGTGGCGGCGGCTAGCCTCGGGGCGTGCCGACGACCGCTGCGAAGAAGACCGCGACGAGCAAGTCCGCGTCCGAGTACGACGCCCACCACCTCCAGGTGCTCGAGGGCCTCGAGGCCGTGCGCAAGCGCCCCGGGATGTACATCGGGTCCACCGACTCCCGCGGGCTGATGCACTGCCTCTGGGAGATCATCGACAACGCCGTCGACGAGGCCCTCGGCGGGCACTGCGACCGGGTCGAGGTCCTCCTGCACGCCGACGGGTCGGTCGAGGTGCGGGACAACGGCCGCGGCGTCCCCGTCGACATCGAGCCCCGGACCGGCCTCACCGGCGTCGAGCTCGTCTACACCCGCCTCCACGCGGGCGGGAAGTTCGGTGGTGGCAGCTACACCGCCTCCGGCGGCCTCCACGGCGTCGGCGCGTCCGTCGTCAACGCCCTCTCCGCCCGGCTCGACGTCGAGGTCGACCGGGGCGGCAAGACGTACGCGATGAGCTTC
The DNA here is from genome assembly GCF_018139485.1 of Phycicoccus avicenniae. Lineage (GTDB taxonomy): Bacteria > Actinomycetota > Actinomycetes > Actinomycetales > Dermatophilaceae > Phycicoccus > Phycicoccus avicenniae. The sequence goes on along the minus strand of NZ_JAGSNF010000009.1, from coordinate 4,752 downwards.
CGACGCGGCGAGCCCGGGGTGTTCTCCGACGTCGCCGGCGCCCAGGGCCGCAAGGACCCCGGGCACGACTTCACCCCGTACACGAGCACGAGCGACCTGTCGGTCATCGGCAAGGCCAAGCGCGGTGTCACGGGCACCCGGGTCCGGTACTGGGCCGACGGGCAGATCTTCCTCAAGGACGCTGCCTTCGACCTCGACGGGCTCGTCGGCCGGGCGCGGCAGACCTCCTTCCTCGTCCCCGGCCTGACCATCGTGATCCGCGACGAGCGGGGCGAGGAGCCGACCGAGGAGGTCTTCCTCCACGACGGGGGCATCTCCGAGTTCTGCGACTACCTCGCGCCCGACGCCCCGGTCACCGACACCTGGCGCCTCCAGGGCACCGGCACCTTCACCGAGACCGTCCCGGTCCTGGACGGCAAGGGCCACATGGTCCCGACCGAGGTCGAGCGCGAGTGCGGTGTCGACATCGCGCTGCGGTGGGGCACCGGCTACGACACGACGCTGCGCTCGTTCGTCAACATCATCGCGACCCCCAAGGGCGGCACCCATGTCGCCGGGTTCGAGCAGTCGATGCTCAAGGTGCTGCGGTCCCAGGTCGCGGCCAACGCGCGGCGCCTCAAGGCCGGTACCGACAAGGTCGAGAAGGACGACGTCCTCGCGGGGCTCACGGCCGTCGTCACCGTCCGTCTCGCCGAGCCCCAGTTCGAGGGGCAGACCAAGGAGGTCCTCGGGACCTCCGCGGTCCGGCAGATCGTCAGCAAGGTCCTCGAGACCGAGCTGACGTCCTTCCTCACGAGCACGAAGCGGCCGGCCAAGCAGCAGGCGGCGAGCGTCCTCGAGAAGGTCGTCGCCGAGATGAAGTCGCGGATCAGCGCCCGGCTGCACAAGGAGACCCAGCGCCGCAAGACCGCCCTGGAGTCCTCGTCGCTGCCGGCCAAGCTCGCCGACTGCCGCAGCAGCGACCCCGAGAACACCGAGCTGTTCATCGTCGAGGGCGACAGCGCCCTGGGCACCGCCAAGCTCGCCCGCAGCAGCGACCACCAGGCCCTGCTGCCGATCCGCGGGAAGATCCTCAACGTCCAGAAGGCCTCGGTCACCGACATGCTCGGCAACGCCGAGTGCGCGGCGATCATCCAGGTCATCGGGGCGGGGTCCGGACGCACCTTCGACCTCGAGTCGGCCCGCTACGGCAAGGTCATCATCATGACCGACGCCGACGTCGACGGCGCCCACATCCGCACCCTCCTGCTCACCCTCTTCTTCCGCTACATGCGCCCGCTCGTCGAGGCCGGCCGGGTCTACGCCGCGGTGCCGCCGCTGCACCGCATCGAGGTCGTGAACCCCGGCAGCAAGGCCAACGAGGTGATCTACACCTACTCCGAGGCCGAGATGCGCCGGACCATGTCCTCGCTGCAGCGGCGCAACAAGAAGGTCAAGCCGATGCAGCGCTACAAGGGCCTCGGCGAGATGGACGCCGACCAGCTCGCGGAGACGACGATGGACCCGCGCCAGCGGACCCTGCGCAAGGTGACGCTGCGGGACATCGAGTCCGCCTCGACGGTCTTCGAGCTGCTCATGGGCGGTGAGGTCGCCCCGCGCCGGGACTTCATCATCGACAGCGCCGACCGGCTCGACACCGAGCGCATCGACGCCTGAGCCCCGCCGGCCGATCGCCGTCAGTCCGAGGGGGCCGGTCCGGTCGACTCGCGCACGACGAGCTCGGTCGGCAGGACGAGGTCGCCGGTGCACACGCGGTCCTCGAGCAGCCGGTCCAGCAGCAGCCGGGCCGCGGCCCGCCCCTGGGCGGTGACGTCCTGGCGCACGGTGGTGATCCCGAGGACGTCGGACAGCTGGAAGTCGTCGATCCCGACGACCGACACGTCCTGCGGCACGCGCAGGCCGAGCCGCCGGGCCGTCTCGCGCACGCCGATGGCCATCTCGTCCGACGCGGCGACGATGGCGGTCGGGCGGGGGGAGCCGGTGAGCACGGCCGCGCTGTCGGCGGCGGCGGCCTGGGCGGTCCAGTCCGATCCGAGGACCCAGGACGGCTCCACGGGCAGGTCGGCCTCGGCCATGACGTCGGTGAAGGCGTGGATCCGGTCGCGCGGGGTGCGCACGTGCGGGACGTGCGGCGGCACGTCACCGATGTAGGCGATCCGCCGGTGTCCCAGGCCGATGAGGTGCTCGACGGCGGTGCGCATCGCGGCCGAGTCGTCGATCCGCACGCACGGCCGGCCCGGGATGCTCGCGCCGATCGCCACGACGGGCAGGCCGAGCCGGTCGAGGAGGTCGATCTCCTCGTCCGTCATCGTGACGTCGAGCGCGATGATCCCGTCGACCCGCTTCCACAGCATGTTCTGGGTCAGCGGCAGCCGGGAGTGGTAGTCGTCGTTCTCCAGGTCGAAGAGGATCGCGTGGTGGTCCTGGGAACGCAGCTCCTTCTCGATGGCGCTCACGAGCGTCGCGAAGAACCACCGGCTGAGGAACGGTGCGCACACCGCGACGACCCTGGTCCGGCCGGAGGCCAGCGAGGTCGCCGTGGGGGAGGCGACGTACTGCAGCTCGGCCGCCACCTCGAGCACCCGCTGCCGGGTGGCCGGGGATACCCGGTCCAGACCACGGAGGGCGCGGGAGACCGTGGCCACCGAGACCCCGGCCACCCGCGCCACGTCCGTGATCGTGCTCATCGGACCTCCTCGTCCACGGGGCCGACGAGCGGCCCCGGTTCGCTCAGCCCTTGAGACCGCCGGCGAGCAGGCCGCGGACGAAGAACCGCTGGAGGGCGAGGAACACCACGACCGGCACGATCATCCCGATGAAGGCGCCCGCCGACAGCAGGTACCACGCGCTGCCGCGCGACCCGGCGAGCTCGGCGATCCGCACCGTGATCGGCGCCACGTCGGGCGTCCCGCCGAGGAACACGAGGGAGACGAGCAGGTCGTTCCACACCCACAGGAACTGGAAGATGCCGAACGCGGCGAGCGCGGGCGTGAGCAGGGGCAGGAGGATCTTGAAGAAGATCCCCACGTGCCCGGCGCCGTCGACCCGTGCCGCCTCGATGAGCTCCGCAGGGAGCTCGCGCATGAAGTTGTGGATGAGGAACGTCGCGAGCGGCAGCGCGAAGATCGTGTGCGACAGCCACACGCTCCAGTACGACGCACCGAACCCGAGGCTGTTGACGTAGATGTCGAGCAGCGGCACGAGCGCGATCTGGATCGGGACGATCTGGAGGGCGAACACCGCGACGAACAGCGCGTCGCGCCCGGGGAAGGGCATCCACGCGAACGCGTACGCGGCGAGCGAGGCGAGGAAGATCGGCAGCACGACCGCGGGGAGGGTGATGACGATCGTGTTGACGAAGTACTGCGCCAGGCCCTGGCTGCTGCCGGGAGCGAGCGCCTCGGCGTAGTTGTCGAGGGTCAGCCCGGACGGGTTCTGCCAGAACGTCCACCAGCCGCTCGTCTGGATGTCTCGCTGGCTGCGGAAGGAGGTGATGAGCAGGCCGACGGTGGGCGTGGTCCACAGGACCGCGATGAGGACGGCGACGAACGACGCGCCCCGCGAGGACAGGGCACTGGCGGCCGTGCCGGTGGCGGACTGCTTGCGCTTCGGCCCCTTCTTCTCGGTCGTCTCCTCCATCTCCCGGGAGACGTTCTCGGGCGTGGCGGTGGGCTCGAGGGTGCTCATCGTCAGGCCTCCTTCCGCATCTGCACGACGTTGTAGGTGACGACCGGGATGACGAGGACGAAGAGGAGCACCGCGAGGGCGGCGCCGACCCCGGGCGCGTTGAACCGGAAGATCTGGTTGTAGAACTCGTAGGCGACGACCGAGGTGTCGAACTGGCCACCGGTCATCGTCCGGACGATGTCGAAGATCTTCATCGTCGCGATCCCGATCGTCGTGAGGACGACGACGACCGCCGGGCGGATGCTCGGCAGCGTGATGTAGCGGAACATCCGCAGGCCGCTCACCCCGTCGAGGCGGGCGGCCTCGATGATGTCGTCGGGGATGGCCTTGATCGCGGCGGAGAGGATCGTCATCGCGAACCCGGCCTGGATCCACACCATGACGACGATGAGCATGAGCGTGTTGAGCGGGGCGTCGAGCAGCCATTGGCGGGTCTCGAGCCCGAAGAGCTTGAAGATCGCGTTGAGCAGACCGGTCTGCGGCCGCGAGGTCGGGCGGAACTCGTAGACGAACTTCCAGATGAGGCTCGCGCCGACCATGGAGATGGCCATGGGGAGAAAGACGAGGGCCTTGGCGAACGCCTCGCCGCGGGCGCGGTCGACGAGGATCGCGTAGAGCAGGCCGACGGCGGTCGCGACGAACGGGACGAAGACGACCCAGATCGCGGTGTTCCGCAGCACCAGCAGCAGCTCGGGCGAGGTGAACATCGTCACGTAGTTGTCCAGCGAGTAGGGCCCGTCGGCGGTGCGGCCCTTGAAGGACTGGTTGATGGTGCGCAGCGCCGGGTAGACGAGGCCGACGGCGAGGAGTCCGACGGCGGGGAGGGCGAAGAGCATTCCCTGCCACCGCTCGCCGCTGCGCCCCTTGAAGAAGGTCGCGAGAAAGAGGATGAGGCCGAAGATCGCCGCGAAGACGAGGATCGCGAAGAGCATGAGCGCGAACTTGCCGGGGACGCTCGAGGCGCGGAGGAGGGGCTCGGGGAGGAACGCCGGAGCTGACCCGAGGACGACGGACGTCATGTCGCCACCTTTCTGGGCGGGTGGAACGAGGAGAGCCGGGGCGGGG
>NZ_JAGSNF010000008.1 GCF_018139485.1 Phycicoccus avicenniae | reverse complement strand
GCCCCCCCCCCCCGCGGGGGGGGGGCCCGGTCGCCGTCCCCCGGTGTCCCGGCGCGCGTCCAGGTTCGGTCCGTAGCCTGCCGGTCAGGCACGACCGGACCGACGTGACGCCACCGATCGGGGAGCACCATGACGCGCACCGCCCTCGCCACCCTCGCCCTCTCGGGCGCCCTCGCCCTCGCCGGCTGCGGCACGACGACCGCACCCGCCGGTGCCGGCCCCGCCGTCGGCGACACCGTCGCCCTCCAGGAGGTCGCCCGCGCGAGCGTGCAGGCCGCAGGGCGGGAGGGCACGGCCCACGTCACGGCGAGCGTCGACGGCGACGTGGTGCTCGACGGCGACCTCGACCACACCGGTGAGGAGCGGCGTGCCGCGATGACGCTGACGAAGGACGGCGCGACCCTCGAGGTCGTCCGGGTCGGCGCCACGGTCTACCTCGGCGGCGACGCCGTCACCCGCTTCTCCGGCGGCGACCCGTGGGTGGAGGTCTCGCCCGACGGGGACGACCCCGCCTCGCGGATGCTCGGCTCGCTCCTCGAGCGACTCCAGGACGGGGGCGGGCCGAAACAGGGGCGTGCGGCCCTGGACGGGGTGGCCGCCACCGTGACGGCGGTCGAGGACGGCGAGACCACCTACGAGGCGACGCTGACGCGCGAGCAGCTCGCCGCGGCCGCGGGGGACGGCGCGGCCGCGCTCGGGGGCCTGCGCGCCGCGGTCGGCGGGCCTGGGCCGACGGTCCCGGAGGAGGGCGTCACGGCGTCCTTCACCGTCGGTGCCGACGGCCTTCCCGTCGCGCTCGCGAGCGGCCTCGACGGCCGCGCCGTGGAGGTCCGCTGGTCGGCGTGGGGGGAGCCGGTCGAGGTGGCCGCGCCTCCCGCGGACGAGGTCGGCACCCTGCGGACGCCCTCCGCCGGCTGAGCCGGCGTCCAGCGCCCGGGTCCGACCGGACCCGGGCGATTTGGGCCGGGGGGCCGCGGTCCCCTACGCTGGGGCCTGACCGTAGACCGCCGGATGTCCGGTGCACCCGCACCGGGTCGAAGGCCCCGCCACTCGCGGGCGTCCAGCGTAGGCCACGAAGTTCCCCGGACGACCGGACGCTGTCCGTTCGCGCCCCGACGAGCCCCGTGCCCTGCGCCGGGGCTCGCTGCCGTGTCCGGGCCTTCCCGTCGGTCGGACCTGACGGAAGGAGGCCCGGATGTCACGAGCCGACAAGGCCGCGGCGATCGCCGAGATCTCGGAGAAGTTCCAGAGCTCGACGGCTGCCGTCCTCACGGAGTACCGCGGGCTCTCGGTGGCGCAGATCACCGAGCTCCGCCGCTCGCTGCGTGGCAACGCGACCTACGCCGTGGTCAAGAACACGCTGACCAAGCGTGCTGCCGAGGACGCCGGGGTGACCGCGTTCGACGGTCAGCTCGTCGGCCCGTCCGCCATCGCCTTCGTCGAGGGCGACCCGGTGGAGGCGGCCAAGGGTCTGCGCGACTTCGCCAAGGCCAACCCTCACCTGGTGATCAAGGGCGGCGTCATGGAGGGCAAGACCCTCAGCGCCGAGGAGATCACCAAGCTCGCGGACCTCGAGTCCCGCGAGGTGCTCCTCGCGAAGCTGGCCGGCGCCATGAACGCCTCGCTCAGCAACGCTGTCTCGCTCTTCGCGGCTCCGCTGTCGCAGACGGCTCGTGTGGTCGAGGCGCTGCGGGCCAAGGTCGAGGCCGAGGGCCCGGTGGCCACCACCGACGCCCCCGCCGCGGCCGGCGAGGAGACCACCGACGTCGCCGAGGGTGGCGACGCGAGCTGACCCACCGGGTCCGCTCATCCGACAAACCGCCACTCACGGCACCCCAGTACGAAAGGACGCCATCATGGCCAAGCTCAGCACCGACGAGCTCCTTGACGCCTTCAAGGAGATGACCCTCATCGAGCTCTCCGAGTTCGTCAAGGAGTTCGAGGACACCTTCAACGTCACCGCCGCCGCGCCCGTCGCGGTCGCCGGTGCGGCCGCCCCGGCCGCCGGTGGCGACGGTGGCGGCGACGCCGCCGCCGAGCAGGACGAGTTCGACGTCGTCCTCGAGGCCGCCGGCGACAAGAAGATCGCCGTCATCAAGGAGGTCCGTGCGCTGACCTCCCTCGGTCTCAAGGAGGCCAAGGACCTCGTCGACGGCGCGCCGAAGCCGGTCCTCGAGAAGGTCGACAAGGACGCGGCCGAGAAGGCCAAGGAGCAGCTCGAGGGCGCCGGCGCCACCGTCACCCTCAAGTGAGCCCCGCCCCCGTGAGGGGGTGACGCTCGGCCCGATGGGGCCCGACCACGCCGGTCGGGCCCCATCGGCACGTCCGGGCCCGTGCGGCGGCTTGCGGGCGGAATCCGGTGCCGGAGCACGCCACGTGGGCCGATCTGCTTGACGCGGCGGGATGGGACCGTCATTCTGTTCCGGTCGCCCGCTCGCGCGGGGGACCGCACCGGGAGCCAGGGGGCTTGACGCGGCTGGACGGTGCTGCCCGAATCGGGTATGCTATCTCTTTGCGCTGCCCCCTACCTCCCCGCTCGTCGTCGAGCAGCCACGTCGCCATGCCCCCGGCTGTCCCGGGACCCGCGACACGGCGGTCGTCGGCGGAGGGTCGGTGAGGGTGGCCACGCCCGCTCGCCCATGGCCCGTGGAAGGAACCTCCTTGGCTGCCTCGCGCACCTCGTCGAACACCGTGAACTCCGCCCGGACGGCCTCGGGCCGTCTCTCCTTCGCCAAGATCAACGAGCCCATGGAGGTCCCCGACCTCCTCGCGCTCCAGACCGAGAGCTTCGACTGGCTGCTCGGCAACGAGAAGTGGCAGGAGCGCGTCGCCGCGGCGCAGGCCGCCGGCCGCGACGACGTCCCCGACCGCTCCGGTCTCGAGGAGATCTTCGAGGAGATCTCCCCGATCGAGGACTTCAGCGGCTCGATGTCGCTGAGCTTCCGCGACCACCGGTTCGAGGAGACCAAGTACTCCATCGACGAGTGCAAGGAGCGGGACCAGACGTACTCGGCGCCGCTGTTCGTCACCGCCGAGTTCATGAACAACACCACGGGCGAGATCAAGAGCCAGACGGTGTTCATGGGCGACTTCCCGCTCATGACCGAGCGGGGCACCTTCGTCATCAACGGCACCGAGCGGGTCGTCGTCTCCCAGCTCGTCCGCAGCCCGGGCGTGTACTTCGAGCGCAGCGCCGACAAGACGTCCGACAAGGACATCTACAGCGCCAAGGTCATCCCGAGCCGCGGTGCGTGGCTCGAGTTCGAGATCGACAAGCGGGACATCGTGGGCGTGCGCGTCGACCGCAAGCGCAAGCAGTCGGTCACCGTCCTGCTCAAGGCCCTCGGCATGTCCGAGGCCGACATCCTCGAGGAGTTCGGCGACTACGAGTCGATGCGGGTCACCCTGGAGAAGGACAACACGACCGACCAGGACGACGCGCTGCTCGACATCTACCGCAAGCTGCGTCCGGGCGAGCCGCCGACGAAGGAGGCCGCGCAGACGCTGCTCGACAACCTCTACTTCAACGGCAAGCGCTACGACCTCGCGAAGGTCGGCCGCTACAAGATCGACAAGAAGCTCGGCGTCGACGCCGGCCTCTCCGAGTCGACCCTGTCCGTCGCCGACATCGTCGCCACCATCAAGTACATCGTCGCGCTGCACGCCGGCGAGGACTCGATGAAGGGCCACCGTCGCGGCGAGGAGATCGACGTCCGCGTCGAGACCGACGACATCGACCACTTCGGCAACCGTCGCCTGCGCAACGTCGGCGAGCTCATCCAGAACCAGGTCCGCACCGGCCTGTCCCGGATGGAGCGCGTCGTTCGCGAGCGGATGACGACCCAGGACGTCGAGGCCATCACGCCGCAGACGCTCATCAACATCCGCCCGGTCGTGGCGTCCATCAAGGAGTTCTTCGGCACCAGCCAGCTCTCCCAGTTCATGGACCAGAACAACCCGCTCGCGGGGCTGACGCACAAGCGCCGGCTCAACGCGCTCGGCCCGGGTGGTCTCTCGCGTGACCGCGCCGGCATGGAGGTCCGTGACGTCCACCCGTCGCACTACGGCCGGATGTGCCCGATCGAGACCCCCGAGGGTCCGAACATCGGTCTCATCGGCTCGCTCGCGTCCTACGGGCGGATCAACTCCTTCGGCTTCATCGAGACCCCGTACCGCAAGGTCGACAAGGGCCGCATCACCGACGAGGTCCACTACCTGTCGGCGGACGAGGAGGACACCTTCGTCATCGCCCAGGCCAACGCCACCCTCACCGAGGACGGCCGCGGCTTCGGCGACGAGCGCGTCCTCGTCCGGGTCAAGGGCGGCGAGGTCGAGAACGTGCCGCAGGACGAGGTCGACTACATCGACGTCTCCCCGCGGCAGATGGTCTCGGCGGCCACCGCGCTCATCCCGTTCCTCGAGCACGACGACGCCAACCGCGCGCTCATGGGCTCGAACATGCAGCGTCAGGCCGTCCCGCTCGTGCGGGCCGAGGCCCCGCTCGTCGGCACCGGCATGGAGTACCGCGCGGCGGTCGACTCCGGTGACGTCGTCGTGGCCGAGAAGGCCGGTGTCGTCACCGAGGTCTCCGCGGACCTCGTGACGGTCGCCGCCGACGACGGCACGCAGCGCACCTACCGGATCAACAAGTTCGACCGGTCCAACCAGGGCAACAGCTACAACCAGGTCGTCCGGGTCGACGAGGGGCAGAAGCTCGAGGCCGGTCAGCTCATCGCCGACGGTCCCGCGACCGAGGGCGGCGAGATGGCGCTCGGGCGCAACCTCCTCGTGGCGTTCATGCCGTGGGAGGGCCACAACTACGAGGACGCGATCATCCTCAGCCAGCGTCTGGTGCAGGACGACGTCCTGTCCTCGATCCACATCGAGGAGCACGAGGTCGACGCCCGCGACACGAAGCTCGGCCCGGAGGAGATTACCCGCGACATCCCGAACGTCAGCGAGGACGTCCTCGCCGACCTCGACGAGCGCGGCATCATCCGGATCGGTGCCGAGGTCCGCGACGGCGACCTCCTCGTCGGCAAGGTCACGCCCAAGGGCGAGACCGAGCTGACCCCGGAGGAGCGCCTGCTCCGTGCGATCTTCGGCGAGAAGGCCCGCGAGGTCCGCGACACCTCCCTCAAGGTCCCCCACGGCGAGACCGGCACCGTCATCGGCGTCAAGGTCTTCGACAAGGACGAGGGCGACGAGCTGCCCCCGGGTGTCAACCAGCTGGTCCGCGTCTACGTCGCGAACAAGCGGAAGATCACCGACGGCGACAAGCTCGCCGGCCGGCACGGCAACAAGGGCGTCATCTCCAAGATCCTCCCGGTCGAGGACATGCCGTTCCTGCCCGACGGGACCCCCGTCGACATCGTCCTCAACCCGCTCGGTGTCCCCGGCCGGATGAACGTCGGCCAGATCCTCGAGCTGCACCTCGGCTGGGCCGCCAGCCGCGGGTGGAAGATCGAGGGCGAGCCGGACTGGGCCTCGCTCATCCCCGAGGACGCCCGTGAGGCCCCCGCGGGGACCCGCGTCGCGTCGCCGGTTTTCGACGGCTGCCGCGAGAACGAGATCGTCGGGCTGCTCGACAGCACCCTGCCGACCCGTGACGGCGACCGCCTCATCGACGGCTCCGGCAAGGCCCGGCTCTTCGACGGCCGCTCCGGCGAGCCGTTCCCCGAGCCGGTGTCCGTGGGCTACATGTACATCCTCAAGCTGCACCACCTCGTGGACGACAAGATCCACGCGCGCAGCACGGGTCCGTACTCGATGATCACCCAGCAGCCGCTCGGCGGTAAGGCCCAGTTCGGTGGCCAGCGCTTCGGTGAGATGGAGGTCTGGGCCCTCGAGGCGTACGGCGCGGCCTACGCGCTCCAGGAGCTGCTCACGATCAAGTCCGACGACGTCAACGGCCGCGTCAAGGTGTACGAGGCCGTCGTCAAGGGCGACAACATCCCCGAGCCCGGCATCCCCGAGTCCTTCAAGGTGCTCATCAAGGAGATGCAGAGCCTCTGCCTCAACGTCGAGGTGCTGTCGAGCGACGGCTCCACGATCGAGATGCACGACGCCGAGGACGACGTCTTCCGCGCCGCCGAGGAGCTCGGTATCGACCTGTCCCGGCGGGAGCCGAGCAGCGTCGAAGAGGTCTGACTGGTGACCCGGTCCGGGACGCACGTCGCGTCCCGGACCGGGGGCCCGCCCGACTCACACCCGTCAGACCACAGATTTCAGCAACGAGAGAAGGAACCACGTGCTCGACGTCAACTTCTTCGACGAGCTCCGGATCGGCCTCGCCACCGCCGACTCCATCCGTGCCTGGAGCCACGGTGAGGTCAAGAAGCCCGAGACGATCAACTACCGCACCCTCAAGCCCGAGAAGGACGGCCTCTTCTGCGAGAAGATCTTCGGCCCCACCCGGGACTGGGAGTGCGCCTGCGGCAAGTACAAGCGCGTCCGCTTCAAGGGCATCATCTGCGAGCGCTGCGGCGTCGAGGTCACCCGCGCCGCCGTGCGTCGTGAGCGGATGGGCCACATCGAGCTCGCCGCCCCCGTCACCCACATCTGGTACTTCAAGGGCGTCCCGAGCCGGCTCGGGTACCTCCTCGACCTCGCCCCGAAGGACCTCGAGAAGGTCATCTACTTCGCGGCCTACATGATCACGCACGTCGACGAGGAGCAGCGGCACGCCGACCTGCCCTCGCTCGAGGCGCAGATCCAGGTCGAGAAGAAGGAGGTCGAGAACCGGCGCGACGCCGACGTCGAGACCCGCGCCAAGAAGCTCGAGGACGACATCGCCGCGCTCGAGGCCGAGGGCGCCAAGTCCGACGCCAAGCGCAAGGTCCGTGACTCCGCCGAGCGCGAGATGAACGCGATCCGTCGCCGGTCCGACCAGGCCGTCGAGCGGCTCGAGCAGGTCTGGGACCGGTTCAAGAACCTCAAGGTCCAGGACCTCGAGGGCGACGAGGTCCTCTACCGCGAGATGCGCGACCGCTTCGGCCTCTACTTCGAGGGCGGGATGGGCGCCGCGGCGATCCAGAAGCGCCTCGAGACCTTCGACCTCGACGCCGAGTCCGAGTCGCTGCGCGAGACGATCGCGACGGGCAAGGGCCAGCGCAAGACCCGCGCGCTCAAGCGCCTCAAGGTCGTGTCCGCGTTCCAGACGACGACGAACCAGCCGGCCGGCATGGTCCTCGACGCGATCCCGGTCATCCCGCCGGACCTGCGTCCGATGGTCCAGCTCGACGGTGGCCGCTTCGCCACCTCGGACCTCAACGACCTGTACCGCCGCGTCATCAACCGGAACAACCGCCTCAAGCGGCTTCTCGACCTCGGTGCGCCCGAGATCATCGTCAACAACGAGAAGCGGATGCTCCAGGAGGCCGTCGACAGCCTCTTCGACAACGGTCGTCGCGGCCGCCCCGTCACGGGTCCGGGCAACCGTCCGCTGAAGTCGCTGTCCGACATGCTCAAGGGCAAGCAGGGCCGGTTCCGCCAGAACCTGCTCGGCAAGCGCGTCGACTACTCGGGCCGGTCGGTCATCGTCGTCGGTCCGCAGCTCAAGCTGCACCAGTGCGGCCTGCCGAAGCAGATGGCGCTCGAGCTCTTCAAGCCGTTCGTCATGAAGCGGCTCGTCGACCTCGACCACGCGCAGAACATCAAGTCGGCCAAGCGGATGGTCGAGCGCCAGCGCCCGGTCGTGTGGGACGTCCTCGAGGAGGTCATCACCGAGCACCCGGTGCTCCTCAACCGTGCGCCCACGCTGCACCGCCTCGGCATCCAGGCCTTCGAGCCGCAGCTCGTCGAGGGCAAGGCCATCCAGATCCACCCGCTCGTCTGCACCGCGTTCAACGCGGACTTCGACGGTGACCAGATGGCCGTGCACGTGCCGCTGTCGGCGGAGGCCCAGGCCGAGGCCCGCATCCTCATGCTGTCCTCGAACAACATCCTCAAGCCGGCCGACGGCCGTCCCGTGACCATGCCGACCCAGGACATGATCATCGGCCTGTACCACCTGACCTCCGCGGTCGAGGAGGGCACGGGCGAGGGCCGGTTCTTCGCGAGCGTCGCCGAGGCCAGGATGGCGTTCGACGCGGGCGAGATCGACCTCGGCTCGACGGTGAAGATCCGTCTCACCGACGTCGTCCCGACCCCGCTCATGGAGCTGCCCGAGGGCGTCTCCGTCGGCGAGGACGGCACGGTGCCGTCGATGACGCTCGAGACGACGCTGGGGCGTGCGCTCTTCAACGAGACGCTCCCGCTCGACTACCCGTACGTCAACGCCCAGGTCGACAAAAAGCGCCTGTCGACGATCGTCAACGACCTCGCCGAGCGGTACAGCAAGGTGCAGGTCGCGGCGAGCCTCGACGCGCTCAAGGAGTACGGCTTCCACTGGGCCACCCGGTCCGGCACGACGGTCGCCATCTCCGACGTCGTCACCCCGCCGCGCAAGCTCGAGATCCTCGAGGCCTACGAGACGAAGGCGACGAAGGTCCAGGCGCAGTACGAGCGCGGTCTCATCACCGACGACGAGCGCCGTCAGGAGCTCATCGAGATCTGGACCCAGGCGACGAACGAGGTCGCCAAGGAGATGGAGGGCAACATCCCGCGCACCAACACCATCTACCGGATGGTGAACTCGGGTGCGCGCGGTAACTGGATGCAGCTCCGCCAGATCGCCGGCATGCGCGGCCTGGTGTCGAACCCGAAGGGCGACATCATCCCGCGACCGATCCGCGCGAACTTCCGCGAGGGTCTGTCGGTGCTCGAGTTCTTCATCTCGACGCACGGCTCCCGCAAGGGCCTGGCCGACACCGCGCTGCGCACGGCCGACTCCGGGTACCTCACCCGGCGTCTCGTCGACGTCTCGCAGGACGTCATCATCCGTGAGGACGACTGCGGGACCGAGCGTGGCCTGTCGATGCCGATCGCCTCGACCGACGAGCGCACCGGCGACCGGGCCGTCCACGACGACGTCGAGACCGCGGTCTACGCCCGCAGCCTCGCCGAGGCCGTCGAGAAGGACGGCGAGGTCCTCGCCGAGGCCGGCATCGACCTCGGGGACGTCGTCATCGGCGCGCTCTTCGCGGCCGGGGTCGACTCCGTCAAGGTGCGCTCGGTGCTGACCTGCGACTCCAAGGTCGGGACCTGCGCGAAGTGCTACGGCCGCTCGCTGGCCACCGGCAAGCTCGTCGACATCGGTGAGGCCGTCGGCATCATCGCGGCGCAGTCCATCGGTGAGCCCGGCACCCAGCTGACGATGCGGACCTTCCACACCGGTGGTGTGGCCGGTGACGACATCACCCAGGGTCTGCCGCGTGTCGTCGAGCTCTTCGAGGCCCGCACCCCGAAGGGTGTCGCGCCGATCACCGAGGCCGCCGGCCGGGTGACGGTCGAGGAGACCGACAAGGCGCGCCGGATCGTCATCACGCCGGACGACGGCTCGGACGACCAGGCCTACCCGGTGACGAAGCGGGCCCGCCTGCTCGTCCAGGACGGGCAGCACGTCGAGGTCGGCGCGCAGCTGACGCAGGGGTCCATCGACCCCAAGCAGGTGCTGCGCATCCTCGGCCCGCGCGCGGTGCAGATGCACCTCGTCGACGAGGTCCAGGACGTGTACCGCCAGCAGGGTGTGTCGATCCACGACAAGCACATCGAGGTCATCGTCCGGCAGATGCTCCGCCGGATCACGATCATCGAGTCGGGCGACGCCGACCTGCTCCCGGGCATGCTCGCCGAGCGCGGCCGGTTCGAGACCGAGAACCGCCGGGTCGTCTCCGAGGGCGGGAAGCCCGCCTCGGGTCGTCCGGAGCTCATGGGCATCACGAAGGCCTCGCTCGCGACCGAGTCGTGGCTGTCGGCGGCCTCGTTCCAGGAGACCACCCGGGTGCTCACCGAGGCCGCGATGGAGGGTCGCTCCGACCCGCTGCTCGGCCTCAAGGAGAACGTCATCCTCGGAAAGCTCATCCCGGCCGGTACGGGTCTCGCCCGCTACCGGAACATCACGGTCGAGCCCACCGAGGAGGCCAAGGCGGCGATGTACTCGATGCCGAACTACGAGGACTACGCGTTCTCGTTCGGTCCGGGCTCCGGCGAGGCCGTCCGCCTCGACGACTCCGAGCTGGGTCTCGACCGGCTCTGACGACGGGCAGCGCTCGCCGTCGAGCGCACAGGACACGCCGTGTGGGCACTCGCCCGCACGGCGTGTCCCGTTCCGTCGACGAGACTGCCCCGATGGAGCCCGACCCGCCGCTGACGCTCGCCCGCGAGGCGACGCCGCACGGCGAGGTCGTCCTCCGGCGCCGCGGGGCGGTCCTCGAGCTCGTCGTCGACGGGGCGTTCGCGATGGACACCGTCGACACGACGACGGAGGTCCGGCTGGCCGAGGCGGCGCTCACCCGGCACCAGGAGCCGGAGCGGGTGCTCGTCGGCGGGCTGGGACTGGGCTTCACGGCCCGGGCCGTGCTCGCCGACCCCCGGGTCCGCCGGGTCGACGTGGTCGAGCTGGCCGAGCCGCTCGTGCGCTGGGCCCGGGAGGGTCTCGTCCCGGAGCTCGCCGGACTCGAGGGGGAGCGGTGCCGGCTCGTCGCCGACGACGTCGCCCACGTCCTCACCGGCGCCGGCTCCCCGCCCGGCCCGTGGGACGTGGTGCTCCTCGACGTCGACAACGGGCCGGGCTTCCTGCTCCACCCCGGCAACGCCGCGCTCTACGAGCGGTCCGGGCTGGCGGCCCTGCGGCGGTCCCTCGCCCCGGGCGGCGTGGGCGTCGTCTGGTCCTCCCACCCCGCGCCGGACCTGCTCGCCGGCCTGCGGTCCGTGGCCGCGCCGGGGGACGAGGTCGAGGAGACCGCCCTCGTCGTCCACCGCGAGGGGCGGGAGCTCACCTACTCCCTCTCGGTGCTGCACCGTGCTCCCGGTACGGCAGGATGAGCGGATGCGCGCCGACCTCGTGATCCGCCCGGAGCGCCCGCAGGACCACGCGGCCGTCGCGGACCTGCTCGACGCTGCCTTCCCCGCCGCCGGCGGCGGGCACGCGGCGGAGCGGACCCTCGTCGACGGGCTCCGCTCCGACGGCGACGTCCTGGCGCCCCTGACCTTCGTCGCCGAGCTCGACGGCGAGGTCGTCGGCTCGGTCGTCTGCAGCCGGGCGACGCTGGGGGAGGGCCGGTCCGTCGGGCTCGGGCCGGTCGCGGTGCGGCCCGACCTGCAGCGACAGGGGATCGGTGCCGCCCTCATGGCCTCGGTCGTCGCGACCGCGGACCAGCACGGCGAGCCGGCCGTCGTCCTCCTCGGGGACCCCGAGTACTACGGGGCGTTCGGCTTCGAGCCGGCGTCGGGCCACGGGATCCTCTCGCCCGGTCCCTGGGGCGACCGCTTCTTCCAGGTGCGCACGCTGCGCGCCTGGCGGCCCTCCCTCGCGGGTCGCTTCCGCTACGCCCCGGCCTTCGAGCGCCTCGACGAGGTCTGACCCGGTCACCGAGGCGGGGAGGCCCGAGCGGTACTCCGGCGCGAGAAGCCGCGATTTGGACCCCCGTGTCCCTGGCCGGTATTCTCGACATCCGTGTCTGGCTAGGTCCAGACCCTGGAGCCGCGACCACCGCCGGGAGGCGTCGGGGGCGGCCTCGCCCACCTCTTGCCGGGCGCCCCACATCGAGACCCTCGTCGAGGGTCGGTCGTGGGGAGTGCAGGGAGGAGCACCCGGTGCGACACACCCGACCACGGGGGTCGAGCACCGGGCACGACAAGGAGCATCGGCGCCGACGCCGACGCTTGACCAGACCACACGAAGGACTCACGTTGCCTACCATCAACCAGCTGGTGCGCAAGGGGCGGAAGGACAAGGGCAGCAAGCCCACCACCCCCGCGCTCAAGGGCTCCCCGCAGCGCCGCGGCGTCTGCACGCGCGTCTACACGACGACGCCGCGTAAGCCCAACTCCGCCCTCCGCAAGGTCGCCCGAGTCCGCCTCACCAGCGGCATCGAGGTCACGGCCTACATCCCGGGCGTCGGCCACAACCTGCAGGAGCACTCGATGGTGCTCGTCCAGGGCGGCGGCGTGAAGGACCTGCCCGGTGTCCGCTACAAGATCATCCGCGGCGCCCTCGACACCCAGGGTGTCAAGAACCGCAACCAGGCGCGGAGCCGCTACGGCGCGAAGAAGGGGAAGAGCTGATGCCTCGTAAGGGACCCGCTCCGAAGCGGCCGCTCGTCGTCGACCCCGTGTACGCCTCGCCGCTCGTGACGGCGCTGGTGAACAAGGTGCTCCTCGACGGCAAGAAGTCCACCGCCGAGCGCATCGTCTACGGCGCCCTCGAGGGCTGCCGCGACAAGACCGGCACCGACCCGGTCCAGACGCTCAAGCGCGCGCTCGACAACATCAAGCCGACCCTGGAGGTCAAGTCCCGCCGCGTCGGCGGTGCCACCTACCAGGTCCCGATCGAGGTCAAGCCGAACCGCGCGACGACGCTGTCGCTGCGCTGGCTCGTCGGCTACTCCCGGCAGCGCCGCGAGAAGACGATGACCGAGCGCCTCATGAACGAGATCCTCGACGCCTCCAACGGCCTCGGTGCCGCGGTGAAGCGTCGTGAGGACACGCACAAGATGGCCGAGTCGAACAAGGCCTTCGCGCACTACCGCTGGTGACCCGTCCGGGACCGGCCGCCCACCCGCGGCCGGTCCCGGGGCACCGCGGTACCGCGTACCGACACCCCGCACACCCAGCGACGAGACGAGAGCACCGAACGTGGCACAGGACGTCCTGACGGACCTCAAGCAGGTCCGCAACATCGGCATCATGGCGCACATCGACGCCGGCAAGACGACGGCGACGGAGCGCATCCTCTTCTACACCGGCGTCAACCGGAAGATGGGCGAGACGCACGACGGCGCCTCGACCACCGACTGGATGGAGCAGGAGAAGGAGCGGGGGATCACCATCACCTCCGCCGCGGTGACCTCCTTCTGGGAGGGCCACCAGGTCAACATCATCGACACCCCCGGGCACGTCGACTTCACCGTCGAGGTCGAGCGCTCGCTGCGCGTCCTCGACGGCGCCGTCGCCGTGTTCGACGGCAAGGAGGGTGTCGAGCCGCAGTCCGAGACGGTGTGGCGCCAGGCCGACAAGTACGGCGTGCCGCGCATCTGCTTCGTCAACAAGATGGACAAGCTCGGCGCGGACTTCTACTTCACCGTCGACACCATCAAGGACCGCCTCGGCGCGGAGCCGCTCGTGCTCCAGCTGCCGATCGGTGCCGAGAACGACTTCATCGGTGTCGTCGACCTCATCTACAAGCGCGCGCTCGTCTGGGAGGGCGACGCCAAGGGTGACGTCACGCTCGGCGCGAAGTACGAGATCCAGGAGATCCCGGCCGACATGACGGAGCGGGTGGAGGAGTACCGCCACCACCTCATCGAGCGGGTCGCCGAGTCCGACGACGCCCTCATGGAGAAGTACCTCGAGGGCGGCGAGCTGACCCCGGAGGAGATCAAGGAGGGCATCCGCACCCTGACGATCAAGTCCGAGCTCTACCCGGTCCTGTGCGGCTCCGCGTTCAAGAACCGCGGTGTCCAGCCGATGCTCGACGCCGTCGTCGACTACCTCCCCTCGCCGCTCGACGTCCCGCCGATGCACGGCCACGCGATGGGCAACGAGGACGAGGAGATCACCCGGGCCCCGAGCAAGGAGGAGCCGTTCTCCGCGCTCGCCTTCAAGGTCGCCTCGCACCCGTTCTTCGGCACGCTGACGTTCATCCGCGTCTACTCCGGCCACATCTCCGCCGGCACCCAGGTGCTCAACAGCACCAAGGGCAAGAAGGAGCGCATCGGGAAGCTCTTCCAGATGCACGCCAACAAGGAGAACCCGGTCGAGGACGCGATGGCCGGCCACATCTACGCCGCCATCGGCCTGAAGACGACGACGACGGGCGACACGCTCTCGGCGATGGACGCCCCGGTCGTCCTCGAGTCGATGACCTTCCCCGAGCCGGTCATCCAGGTGGCCATCGAGCCCAAGACCAAGGGTGACCAGGAGAAGCTGTCGACGGCCATCCAGAAGCTCGCCGAGGAGGACCCGACCTTCCAGGTCAACCTCGACGAGGAGACCGGCCAGACGATCATCGCCGGCATGGGCGAGCTCCACCTCGACATCCTCGTGGACCGCATGAAGCGCGAGTTCAAGGTCGAGGCGAACGTCGGCAAGCCGCAGGTCGCCTACCGCGAGACGATCCGCAAGCCGATCGACCGCTACGACTACACCCACAAGAAGCAGACGGGTGGGTCCGGGCAGTTCGCGAAGGTCCAGATCGCGCTCGCACCGCTCGACACCGCCGAGGGCGAGCTCTACGAGTTCGACAACAAGGTCACCGGCGGACGCGTCCCCCGCGAGTACATCCCGTCGGTGGACGCCGGCATCCAGGACGCCATGCAGTACGGCATCCTCGCCGGGTACCCGATGGTCGGCGTCAAGGCGACGCTGCTCGACGGCCAGGCGCACGACGTCGACTCGTCCGAGATGGCGTTCAAGATCGCGGGCTCGATGGCGTTCAAGGAGGCCGTGCGCAAGTGCGACCCGGTCCTCCTCGAGCCGATGATGGCCGTCGAGGTCCGCACCCCCGAGGACTACATGGGCGACGTGATCGGCGACGTCAACGCGCGTCGTGGTCACATCCAGTCCATGGAGGACGTCAGCGGCGCCAAGGTCGTCCGCGGCCTGGTCCCGCTGTCCGAGATGTTCGGCTACGTCGGCGACCTGCGGTCCAAGACCCAGGGTCGGGCGAACTACTCGATGGAGTTCGACTCCTACGCCGAGGTCCCGAAGTCCGTGGCCGAGGAGATCATCAAGAAGACCCGGGGCGAGTGACCGTTAGACTGGTCGCTGGTCTCCGCTGAGAGAAGCATCCACCAACCCCAGACGACGCCACGTCCTGCCCGGTCGTATCGGCGTTCAAGTAGAGAGTCCTGAGGAGGACATCAAGTGGCGAAGGCAAAGTTCGAGCGGTCCAAGCCGCACGTCAACATCGGAACCATCGGTCACATCGACCATGGCAAGACGACGCTGACGGCTGCGATCTCCAAGGTCCTGCACGACGCGTACCCGGACCTCAACGAGGCGTCGCCGTTCGACTCGATCGACAAGGCGCCCGAGGAGAAGCAGCGCGGCATCACGATCTCGATCGCGCACATCGAGTACCAGACGGAGGAGCGTCACTACGCCCACGTCGACTGCCCGGGTCACGCCGACTACGTGAAGAACATGATCACGGGTGCGGCGCAGATGGACGGCGCGATCCTCGTGGTCGCGGCGACCGACGGCCCCATGCCGCAGACGAAGGAGCACGTCCTCCTGGCCCGCCAGGTCGGCGTCCCCTACATCGTCGTGGCGCTCAACAAGGCCGACATGGTCGACGACGAGGAGATCCTCGAGCTCGTCGAGATGGAGGTCCGCGAGCTGCTGTCCGACTACGAGTTCCCGGGCGACGACCTGCCGGTCGTCAAGGTCTCGGCGCTCAAGGCCCTCGAGGGCGACGCCGAGTGGGGCAAGTCGGTCCTCGAGCTCATGAGCGCGGTCGACACCTACATCCCCGAGCCGCAGCGTGAGACGGACAAGCCGTTCCTCATGCCGGTCGAGGACGTCTTCACGATCACCGGTCGCGGCACCGTCGTCACCGGTCGTATCGAGCGCGGGATCCTCAACGTCAACCAGGACGTCGAGATCGTCGGCATCAACCCCGGCCCGCCCACGAAGACGACCGTCACCGGCATCGAGATGTTCCGCAAGCTCCTCGACGAGGGTCGTGCGGGCGAGAACGTCGGCCTCCTGCTCCGCGGCATCAAGCGCGAGGACGTCGAGCGCGGCCAGGTCGTCGTCCAGCCGGGCTCGATCACCCCGCACACCGAGTTCGAGGGCAACGTCTACATCCTGTCCAAGGACGAGGGTGGCCGGCACACGCCGTTCTACGACAACTACCGTCCGCAGTTCTACTTCCGCACCACGGACGTCACCGGTGTCGTGAAGCTGCCGGAGGGCACCGAGATGGTCATGCCCGGTGACAACACCGAGATGTCCGTCGAGCTCATCCAGCCGATCGCCATGGAGGAGGGCCTGCGATTCGCCATCCGCGAGGGCGGCCGCACCGTCGGCGCCGGCCGGGTCACCAAGATCACGAAGTGACCCGACGCCGGTCGCGCACCGGTTGAGCGCCGAAGGGCCCCGTTCCACCACCTGGTGGGGCGGGGCCCTTCGCGTGGCCCCGGGCCCGACGCGCCACGGTCGCGAGGGTGCGTGACGGGGGAGCGGCGGCGGTGTAGGCCCGATTTGGCCGAGCGCGACCGCCTCTGGCACACTAGAACGGTTGCTTGGCGTGCAGGCACGTCCCGACAGGGGCGGACCCGCCCGCCGCGACGCAGGACCGAACCGCCGGACGGCGGGGCGGCGCGTGCGCGAAGAGCCAGGCCCCCGGTTCCACCGGGACCGAAGAACCCACCAGCGGACGTGGCACGGGAGACCGTGCGGTCGCGGCGCTGCGGAGCGAGGGCGACACGCCCGACCTCGGGGGTCGGAGGCCCACCGGAGCCGACACCGACAGTTTGGACGGCGAGAGAGAGACGGAACGTCAGATGGCGGGACAGAAGATCCGCATCCGGTTGAAGTCGTACGACCACGAGGTCATCGACTCCTCGGCGCGCAAGATCGTCGACACGGTGCAGCGCGCCGGTGCCACCGTGGTGGGCCCGGTGCCGCTGCCGACGGAGAAGAACGTGTTCTGCGTCATCCGGTCGCCGCACAAGTACAAGGACAGCCGCGAGCACTTCGAGATGCGCACCCACAAGCGCCTCATCGACATCGTCGACCCGACCCCCAAGGCGGTCGACTCGTTGATGCGTCTCGACCTCCCGGCTGACGTCAACATCGAGATCAAGCTCTGAGGCTCGCGATGACCACCACTGCCACGAAGACCCAGAAGGGTCTGCTGGGCACCAAGCTCGGCATGACCCAGGTGTGGGACGAGGACAACCGCCTCCTGCCCGTCACCGTGATCCAGGCCGGCCCGAACGTCGTGACCCAGGTCCGCGACGCCGACACCGACGGCTACGCCGCCGTGCAGCTCGGCTACGGCGCGATCGACCCGCGCAAGGTCACCAAGCCGCTCACCGGCCACTTCGACAAGGCCGGCGTCACCCCGCGCCGTCACCTCGTCGAGATCCGCACCGCCGACGCCGCCGAGTACACCCTCGGCCAGGAGCTCGGTGCCGACACCTTCGAGGCCGGCCAGGACGTCGACGTCAGCGCGACGACCAAGGGCAAGGGCTTCGCGGGCGTCATGAAGCGCCACGGCTTCCACGGCGTCAGCGCCTCCCACGGTGCGCACCGCAACCACCGCAAGCCCGGCTCGATCGGTGGGTGCGCCACCCCCGGTCGCGTCTTCAAGGGCATGCGCATGGCCGGCCGCATGGGCGGCGTGCGCCACACGACGCAGAACCTCACGATCCACGCCGTGGACGCCGAGAAGGGCCTGCTGCTGGTCAAGGGCGCCGTCCCGGGCCCGCGCGGCGCCACCGTCCTCGTGCGCTCGGCCGCGAAGGGGGCCTGACATGGCTACCAAGACGCTCGACGTCACCCTCCCCTCGGAGATCTTCGACGTCCAGACCAACGTCCCGCTCATCCACCAGGTCGTCACCGCGCAGCTCGCCGCGGCCCGTCAGGGCACGCACGCGACGAAGACCCGCGGTGAGGTCCGTGGCGGTGGCCGCAAGCCGTACCGGCAGAAGGGCACCGGCCGCGCCCGCCAGGGCTCGACCCGCGCGCCGCAGTTCGCCGGCGGTGGGGTCGTCCACGGCCCGCAGCCGCGTGACTACGCCCAGCGGACCCCGAAGAAGATGAAGGCCGCCGCCCTGCGCGGTGCCCTCTCGGACCGGGCCCGCCACGGCCGCATCCACGTCGTCGAGGCGATCGCCACGGGCGACGCCCCGTCGACCAAGGACGCGATGGCGCTGTTCGCCGGGCTCACCGAGCGCCCCAACGTGCTCGTCGTGCTCGAGCGTGCCGACCTCGTCTCGATGAAGTCGGTCCGCAACCTCGCCGCGGTGCACGTCCTGGCCGTCGACCAGCTCAACACCTACGACGTGCTGTGCGCCGACGACGTCGTCTTCACCAAGGCCGCCTACGAGGCGTTCACGGGCGAGACCGTCGCGGCGAAGCCCGCTGCCAAGAAGTCCGCGGCGAAGGGCCAGGAGGACGAGAAGTGAGCCAGGAGAAGAACCCCCGCGACATCCTGATCGCGCCGGTCGTGTCCGAGAAGTCCTACGGGCTGCTCGACGAGGGCAAGTACACCTTCCTCGTCGACCCGCGGGCCAACAAGACGGAGATCAAGATCGCCGTCGAGCAGGTCTTCGGCGTCAAGGTCGACTCGGTCCACACGATGAACCGCCCGGGCAAGGCCCGCCGCACCCGGTTCGGCATCGGCAAGCGCAAGGACACCAAGCGCGCCATCGTCAGCCTCCGCGAGGGGTCGATCGACATCTTCGGCAGCGCCGGCGTCTGAGGAAGCTGAGGAACAGACACCATGGGTATCCGTAAGTACAAGCCGACGACGCCGGGGCGTCGCGGGTCGAGCGTGGCCGACTTCGTCGAGGTCACCCGCACGACCCCCGAGAAGTCCCTCGTCCGTCCGCTGAGCAAGAGCGGTGGCCGCAACAACAACGGGCGCATCACGACCCGTCACATCGGTGGCGGCCACAAGCGTGCGTACCGGGTCATCGACTTCCGTCGCCACGACAAGGACGGCGTGCCGGCCAAGGTCGCGCACATCGAGTACGACCCCAACCGCACCGCCCGGATCGCGCTGCTGCACTACGCCGACGGCGAGAAGCGCTACATCCTCGCGCCGCGCGGGGTCGAGCAGGGCACGGCGATCGAGAACGGCCCGACGGCCGACATCAAGCCGGGCAACAACCTGCCGCTGCGCAACATCCCGACCGGTACGGTCATCCACGCCGTCGAGCTGCGGCCCGGCGGCGGGGCGAAGATCGCCCGCTCGGCCGGCGTCCGCGTCCAGCTCGTCGCCAAGGACGGCCCGTACGCGCAGCTGCGCATGCCGTCCGGTGAGATCCGCAACGTCGACGTGCGCTGCCGCGCCACCGTCGGCGAGGTCGGCAACGCCGAGCAGTCGAACATCAGCTGGGGCAAGGCGGGCCGTATGCGCTGGAAGGGCAAGCGCCCGACCGTGCGCGGTGTCGTGATGAACCCGGTCGACCACCCGCACGGTGGTGGTGAGGGCCGGACCTCCGGTGGCCGCCACCCGGTGTCCCCGTGGGGCAAGCCGGAGGGCCGCACGCGGCGCCCGGGCAAGCCGAGCGACTCGATGATCGTCCGTCGCCGCCGTACTGGCAAGAAGCGCTGATAGGAGCCTGGAATGCCTCGTAGCCTGAAGAAGGGCCCCTTCATCGACGACCACCTCCAGAAGAAGGTGGACGCTCAGAACGAAGCGGGCACGAAGAACGTCATCAAGACCTGGTCGCGTCGCTCGGTCGTCTCGCCCGACATGCTCGGCCACACCCTCGCCGTCCACGACGGCCGCAAGCACGTCCCGGTGTTCGTCACCGAGTCGATGGTCGGCCACAAGCTCGGCGAGTTCGCACCGACCCGGACCTTCCGCGGTCACGTGAAGGACGACAAGAAGGGGCGTCGTCGCTGATGGCCACCGAGAACACCGTCATCGAGTCGCGGGCCGTCGCCCGCCACGTCCGGATCACGCCGATGAAGGCGCGACGGGTCGTCGACCTCATCCGCGGCAAGGACGCCCCCGAGGCGATCTCCGTGCTGCGCTTCGCTCCCCAGGGCGCGAGCGAGCAGGTCCGCAAGGTCCTCGAGTCCGCGATCGCCAACGCGCGGGTCCGGGCCGACCAGACCGCGGAGCGCTTCGACGAGCGCGAGCTCGTCGTCGCCAAGGCCTTCGTCGACGAGGGCCCGACGATGAAGCGGTTCCGCCCTCGGGCGCAGGGCCGCGCCAGCCGGATCAACAAGCGCACGAGCCACATCACGGTGGTCGTCGCGCCCAAGCCCACGACCACGAACGGAGGCACTCGCTGATGGGCCAGAAGGTCAACCCGCACGGCTTCCGTCTCGGGATCACCACGGACCACAAGAGCCGGTGGTTCGCCGACTCCACGAAGACGGGTCAGCGCTACCGCGACTACGTCAAGGAGGACGTGGCGATCCGCAAGCTCATGTCCACGGGCATGGACCGCGCCGGCATCGCCCGCGTCGACATCGAGCGCACCCGTGACCGGGTCCGCGTCGACATCCACACCGCGCGTCCGGGCATCGTCATCGGTCGCCGCGGCGCCGAGGCCGACCGCATCCGCGGCGAGCTCGAGAAGCTCACCGGCAAGCAGGTCCAGCTCAACATCCTCGAGGTGAAGAACCCCGAGGTCGAGGCCCAGCTCGTCGCGCAGGGCATCGCCGAGCAGCTCTCGGCCCGCGTGTCCTTCCGTCGCGCCATGCGCAAGGGGATGCAGTCCGCCACCCGTGCGGGCGCCAAGGGCATCCGCGTCCAGGTCTCCGGCCGCCTCGGCGGCGCGGAGATGAGCCGCACCGAGTTCTACCGCGAGGGGCGTGTGCCGCTGCACACCCTCCGCGCGAACATCGACTACGGCTTCTACGAGGCCCGGACCACCTTCGGCCGCATCGGCGTCAAGGTCTGGATCTACAAGGGCGACCTCACCGCGCGTGAGCTCGCGGCCCAGCAGGCCTCCGCGCCGCGCCAGGGTCGTGGCCCGCGTCGTGACGGCGCCGACCGTCCCGCCCGCGCCCGTCGCGCCCCGGCCGCCGAGCAGGCCTCGGGCGAGCAGGCGCCGGCCGCCAAGACCGAGGAGTCCTGACCCATGCTGATTCCCCGACGGGTCAAGCACCGCAAGCAGCACCACCCGAAGCGCTCCGGCATGGCCAAGGGTGGCACGCAGATCGCGTTCGGTGACTACGGCATCCAGGCCCTCGAGCCCGCCTACGTCACCAACCGCCAGATCGAGTCGGCGCGTATCGCGATGACTCGGTACATCAAGCGTGGCGGAAAGGTCTGGATCAACATCTACCCGGACCGCCCGCTGACCAAGAAGCCGGCCGAGACCCGCATGGGCTCCGGCAAGGGCTCGCCCGAGTGGTGGGTGGCCAACGTCAAGCCGGGCCGGGTCATGTTCGAGCTCTCCGGTGTTCCGGAGGACGTCGCGCGCGAGGCGATGCGCCTCGCCATGCACAAGCTGCCGATGAAGTGCCGCTTCGTCCAGCGTGAGGGTGGTGAGTACTGATGGCAGTCGGTTCCAAGGACCTGACGCCGCAGGAGCTGCGAGGGCTCGAGACCGAGCGTCTCGTCGACGAGCTCCGCAAGGCCAAGGAGGAGCTGTTCAACCTCCGGTTCCAGTCGGCCACCGGCCAGCTGGACAACCACGGCCGGCTGCGCGCCGTCCGCAAGGACATCGCCCGGATCTACACGGAGATGCGCGAGCGCGAGCTCGGCATCGGCGCGAAGGGTGAGGCCAAGTGAGCGAGAAGAAGGACGAGACCGTGACCGCGACGATCGAGCGCAACTACCGCAAGACCCGCCAGGGCTACGTGGTGAGCGACAAGATGGACAAGACCGTCGTCGTCGAGGTCCAGGACCGCGTCAAGCACGCGCTGTACGGCAAGGTCCTGCGTCGCTCGAGCAAGGTCAAGGCCCACGACGAGGAGAACAGCGCCGGCGTCGGCGACCGCGTCCTCATCATGGAGACCCGCCCGATGTCCGCGAGCAAGCGCTGGCGCGTCGTCGAGATCCTCGAGAAGGCCAAGTAACCCCCCGCGGGGGACGCCCCCGCGCCCCCGCCCCCGTTCGGCCAGGCTCGGCGCCGCGTGCGCAGAGAACCAGCACGACATCTAGGAGACAACAGTGATCCAGCAGGAGTCGCGACTGCGCGTCGCCGACAACACCGGTGCGAAGGAGATCCTCTGCATCCGTGTTCTCGGCGGTTCCGGTCGCCGTTATGCCGGTATCGGCGACACCATCGTCGCCACCGTCAAGGACGCGATCCCGGGCGGCAACGTCAAGAAGGGTGACGTCGTCAAGGCCGTCATCGTGCGGACCGCGAAGGAGCGCCGTCGGAACGACGGGTCGTACATCCGCTTCGACGAGAACGCCGCCGTCATCCTCCGCAACGACGGTGACCCGCGTGGCACGCGCATCTTCGGCCCGGTCGGCCGCGAGCTGCGCGAGAAGAAGTTCATGAAGATCATCAGCCTGGCCCCGGAGGTGCTCTGAGTCATGGCGACGAAGATCAAGAAGGGCGACACCGTCCAGGTGCTCGCCGGCAAGGACAAGGGCAGCACCGGCAAGGTCATCGCGGTCGACCGCGAGAACGGCCGCGTGACCGTCGAGGGCGTGAACCGGGTCACCCGGCACACCAAGGCGGGGCAGTCCAACCGGGGCAGCCGCACCGGTGGCCTCATCGTCCAGGAGGCCGCGATCCACGTGAGCAACGTGGCGATCGTCGACCCGTCGGACAAGAAGCCGACCCGGATCAAGACCCGCGTCGAGACCGTCGAGCGCGACGGCCGCCAGAAGGCGAGCCGTGTCCGCGTCGGCGTGCGCTCGGGCAAGGACCTGTGAGAGAGATGGCAGACACCGCGACCAGCCCCCGCCTCAAGGCGCGCTACCACGACGAGATCAAGGGCTCGCTCAAGGACCAGTTCTCCTACGGGAACGTCATGCAGGTCCCCGGCGTGACCAAGGTCGTCGTCAACATGGGCGTCGGCGACGCCGCGAAGGACAGCAAGCTCATCGAGGGCGCCGTGCGCGACCTCACGGCGATCACCGGCCAGAAGCCGGTCGTCACCCGGGCCCGCAAGTCCATCGCGCAGTTCAAGCTCCGCGAGGGCATGCCGATCGGTGCGCACACGACGCTGCGCGGCGACCGCATGTGGGAGTTCCTCGACCGGCTCGTCTCGGTCGCCCTCCCGCGCATCCGCGACTTCCGCGGGCTCTCGCCGAAGCAGTTCGACGGCCGTGGTAACTACACCTTCGGTCTCACGGAGCAGTCGATGTTCCACGAGATCAACCAGGACAAGATCGACCGGGTCCGCGGCATGGACATCACGGTCGTCACGACCGCGACGAACGACGACGAGGGGCGCGCGCTGCTCAAGGCGCTCGGCTTCCCGTTCAAGGAGAAGTGAGATGGCCAAGACCGCGCTCATCAACAAGTCCAACAAGAAGCCGAAGTTCTCGGTCCGCGCGTACACGCGCTGCCAGCGCTGCGGCCGCCCGCACTCGGTCTACCGCAAGTTCGGCCTGTGCCGGATCTGCCTCCGGGAGATGGCCCACGCGGGCGAGCTCCCCGGCGTGACCAAGAGCAGCTGGTAACAGACCGACCCGCCGCGCCCCGCGGCAGTCACGACAACATCCCATCTACATCGCAGGTCCGCCCGGGGAGCCCCCGGCAGAAACCACGGTGAGAGAGGGCGGAGAAGCCCAATGACCATGACAGACCCGATCGCGGACATGCTGACCCGCGTCCGGAACGCCAACTCGGCGCACAAGGACGAGGTCGACATGCCGTTCTCGAAGCTCAAGAGCCACATCGCGGAGATCCTCGAGGCCGAGGGGTACATCGCCGGCTGGAGCGTCGCCGACGCGGAGGTCGGCAAGACCCTGACCGTCCAGCTCAAGTACGGCCCCAACCGGGAGCGCTCCATCGCCGGCCTGCGCCGCGTGAGCAAGCCCGGTCTGCGCGTGTACGCCAAGTCCACGAACCTGCCCAAGGTCCTCGGCGGGCTCGGCGTCGCGATCATCTCGACGTCGTCCGGCCTCCTGACCGACAGGCAGGCCGCCAACAAGGGTGTGGGTGGGGAAGTCCTCGCCTACGTCTGGTAAGGGGAAGCAGCCATGTCGCGAATCGGACGTCTCCCCGTCTCGATCCCCTCGGGCGTCGACGTGACCATCGACGGTCAGCACGTCGTCGTCAAGGGCCCGAAGGGCGAGCTGAGCCACACCGTCGCCGAGCCGATCACCGTCGCCCGGGAGGACGACACCATCACGGTGTCCCGCCCGGACGACGAGCGTGAGTCCCGCTCGCTGCACGGCCTGAGCCGCTCGCTCATCAACAACATGGTCCTCGGCGTCACCGAGGGCTACACGAAGAAGCTCGAGATCCACGGCACCGGGTACCGCGTGCAGGCCAAGGGCAGCACCCTCGAGTTCGCCCTCGGCTACTCGCACTCGATCACGGTCGAGCCGCCGGAGGGCATCACGTTCGCCGTCGAGAACCCCACCCGGTTCTCGGTCGCGGGCATCGACAAGCAGCTCGTCGGCGAGACCGCCGCGAACATCCGCAAGCTCCGTCGGCCCGACCCGTACAAGGGCAAGGGCGTTCGGTACGAGGGCGAGCACATCCGCCGCAAGGTCGGAAAGGCTGGTAAGTAAGCGATGGCACTCATCACCAAGCGCGCCAAGGGCAAGTCGGCCGCACGGGTTCGCCGTCACGTGCGCGTCCGCAAGCAGGTCAGCGGTACCGCGGCCCGCCCGCGTCTCGTCGTCTCGCGCTCCTCGCGGCACGTGTTCGTCCAGGTCGTCGACGACACCGTCGGCAAGACCGTGGCGTCCGCGTCGACCATGGAGGCCGACGTGCGCACCGCCGAGGGCGACAAGCGCGACAAGGCCAAGAAGGTCGGCGAGCTCGTCGCCGAGCGCGCGAAGGCGGCCGGCGTCGAGTCCGTCGTCTTCGACCGTGGCGGCAACAAGTACCACGGCCGCGTCGCCGCCATCGCGGACGGCGCCCGGGAAGGCGGGCTGTCGCTGTGACCCGCGCCCGTACCACCACGTCCGTCGAGAAGAGGAACATCTGATGCCAGGACCCCAGCGTCGAGGCACCGGGAGTGGCCCGAACGACCGCGGCGGCGACCGTCGCGGAGGCCGGGACGACCGTCGCGGTCGTGACTCCCGGGACGCCGAGAAGAACCAGTACCTCGAGCGCGTCGTGACGATCAACCGCGTCGCGAAGGTCGTCAAGGGCGGCCGGCGGTTCAGCTTCACCGCGCTCGTCGTCGTCGGCGACGGTGACGGCACCGTCGGCGTCGGCTACGGCAAGGCCAAGGAGGTGCCCGCGGCGATCGCCAAGGGTGTCGAGGAGGCGAAGAAGAACTTCTTCCGCGTCCCCCGCATCCAGGGCACCATCCCGCACCCCGTCCAGGGTGAGGCCGCGGCCGGTGTCGTCATGCTCCGCCCCGCCAGCCCCGGTACCGGTGTCATCGCCGGTGGCCCGGTCCGTGCGGTGCTCGAGTGCGCCGGCATCCACGACGTGCTGTCCAAGAGCCTCGGCTCGGACAACGCGATCAACATCGTCCACGCCGCCGTCGAGGCCCTCCAGGGCCTCGAGCGCCCGGAGTCGGTCGCGGCCCGCCGCGGTCTCCCGGTCGACCAGGTCGCCCCCGCGGCGATGCTGCGCGCCCAGGCCGCCGGTGTGGCCGAGGCGAAGGCAGGTGCGTGATGGGTCGTCTCAAGGTCACCCAGACCCGGTCCGGGATCGGGGGCAAGCAGAACCAGCGGAACACGCTGCGCTCCCTCGGTCTGAAGCGCATCGGCGACGTCGTCGTCAAGGAGGACCGTCCCGAGATCCGCGGGATGGTCAACACGGTGACCCACCTGGTCGCCGTCGAGGAGGTCGAGTGAGCATGGCCGACACCACGAAGGCCGGCAAGGCCGCCGCGGGCCGTGAGGCCGCGGCGCTGAAGGTCCACCACCTGCGTCCCGCCCCCGGGGCGAAGTCCGCCAAGATCCGCGTCGGTCGCGGTGAGGGCGGCAAGCGCGGCAAGACCGCGGGTCGCGGGACCAAGGGCACGAAGGCCCGCTACCAGGTGCCCGAGGGCTTCCAGGGTGGCGCGACCCCGCTGCACATGCGGTTCCCGAAGCTGCGCGGGTTCACGAACCCGTTCAAGACCGAGTACCAGGTCGTCAACCTCGACAGGCTGTCGGCGCTCTACCCCGACGGTGGCGCGGTGACGGTCGAGGACCTCGTGGCCCGCGGCGCCGTCCGCGGCGGTCACCCGGTCAAGGTGCTCGGGACCGGCGAGATCTCCGTGGCGGTCGACGTCACGGCGGCGGCGTTCTCCGCGAGCGCCAAGGAGAAGATCGAGGCGGCCGGCGGATCGACCACGACCGCCTGACGCACCACCAGGACCGCGTGCCGCAGGGCCGGCTCCGGAGTCACTTCGGAGCCGGCCCTGCGCCGTCCGGTCCGCCCCCCGTGGCGACGGCGCCGTCGGAGTCACCGGGTATGTTGTGACGGATCGCTGACAACCGGCCGTGACCCGGCCGCTCCATGGAGGACCTGTGCTCACCAACTTCGGCCGAGCGTTCAAGACGCCCGACCTGCGCAGGAAGCTGCTGTTCACCCTCGGCATCATCGTGCTGTTCCGTCTCGGGTCGCACGTGCCGACGCCGGGCGTCAGCTACCCGCTCGTGCAGAGCTGCCTCGAGGGCGCCGACAACAGCAACCAGCTGCTCGGGCTCATCAACCTCTTCAGCGGCGGGGCACTGCTCCAGCTGTCGATCTTCGCGCTCGGGATCATGCCGTACATCACGGCGAGCATCATCGTGCAGCTGCTGACGGTCGTCATCCCGCGGTTCGAGGCCCTCAAGAAGGAGGGGCAGGCCGGCCAGGCGAAGATGACGCAGTACACCCGCTACCTCACCATCGGTCTCGCGGTGCTGCAGTCCTCGACGCTCATCACGTTCGCGCAGAACCCGCAGACGCTGTTCAACAACCCGGGCTGCACGAACATCCTCGCCGACGACTCCGTCGTCACCCTCCTCATCATGGTCCTCACGATGACCGCGGGCACCGGCCTGGTCATGTGGCTCGGCGAGCTCGTCACGGACAAGGGCGTCGGCAACGGGATGTCGCTGCTCATCTTCACCTCGATCGCGGCCCAGTTCCCGGGCTCGCTCTGGGCGATCCAGCAGCGCTCCGGCTGGTCGGTCTTCCTCGGGGTCATCGCCGTCGGGCTCGTCGTCATCGCCCTCGTCGTCTTCGTCGAGCAGAGCCAGCGGCGCATCCCGGTCCAGTACGCCAAGCGGATGGTCGGTCGCCGGGTCTACGGCGGCACCTCGACGTACATCCCGCTCAAGGTCAACATGGCCGGCGTCATCCCCGTGATCTTCGCGAGCTCGCTGCTCACGCTGCCGATGCTCGTGGCGCAGTTCAACCAGAGCCCCGACGGGGTCAACCCGGGCTGGGTCGACTGGCTCACCGCGACCTTCCAGACCGGTGACCACCCCGTCTACATGCTCACGTACATCGGGCTGATCCTCTTCTTCACGTTCTTCTACGTCTCGATCACGTTCAACCCGACCGAGGTCGCCGACAACATGAAGAAGTACGGCGGCTTCATCCCGGGTATCCGCGCCGGGCGACCCACGGCCGAGTACCTCAACTACGTCCTCACCCGGATCACCGTGCCGGGCGCCATCTACCTCGCGCTCATCTCGCTCATCCCGCTCATCGCGCTGGTGCTCGTCGACGCCAACCAGAACTTCCCGTTCGGCGGCACCTCGATCCTCATCATCGTCGGTGTCGGCCTCGAGACCGTGAAGCAGATCGAGGCCCAGCTCCAGCAGCGCCACTACGAAGGGTTCCTCCGCTGATGCGCCTCATCATCCTCGGTCCTCCCGGTGCCGGTAAGGGCACGCAGGCCTCCCGGATCGCCGACCACTACGGCATCCCGGCCATCTCGACCGGAGACATCTTCCGCGCGAACATCAAGGAGGAGACCGAGCTCGGTCTCCAGGTCAAGGAGATCCTCGCCTCCGGCGGCTACGTCTCCGACGGGATCACGAACGCGATCGTCGAGGACCGCCTCGCAAAGCCCGACTGCGCCTCCGGCTTCCTCCTCGACGGCTACCCGCGCACCCTGGCCCAGGTCGGCGCGCTCGACCAGATGCTGGCGCAGCAGGGCGCGGACCTCGGTGCCGTCCTCGAGCTCACGGTGGACGACGAGGTCGTCGTCGGCCGGCTGCTCAAGCGGGCCGAGACCGAGGGGCGCGACGACGACACCGAGGACGTCGTGCGGGACCGGATGGCGATCTACCACCGCGAGACCCGGCCGCTCGCGACGACGTACCGCGACCGCGGCCTGCTCGTCTCGGTCGACGGGGACGGCGCGATCGACGAGGTCACCGAGCGCGTCATCGACGCCCTCGGCCGCGTCTGACGACACACCGCATGGGACTGTTCGGCCGCGAGCGCTGCGAGGGCAAGACCCCCGAGCAGCTGGCCCGGATGCGCACCGCCGGTCTGCTCGTCGGGCGCACCCTGGACCTCGTCGCGGCGTCGGTGCGGCCCGGCGTCACGACGCTCGAGCTCGACGCGCTCGCCGAGACGCACATCCGCGACCACGGCGGGGTGCCGAACTTCCAGCTCGTGCCCGGCTATCGCCACACCCTCTGCGCGTCCGTGAACGACGAGATCGTCCACGGCATCCCGCGGGCGGACAAGACGCTCCGCGAGGGCGACCTGCTGTCGGTCGACTGCGGCGCCGAGGTCGAGGGCTGGAACGGGGACGCGGCGATGACGCTCGTCGTCGGCGGCCGGGACGCGGGACGGCCCGAGGACATCGCGCTGTCCGACGACACCGAGGCCGCCCTCTGGGCCGGTATCGGCGCGCTGCGCGTCGGGGGAGCGCTCTACGACGTCGGCGCCGCGGTCGAGGACTCCCTCACGGCGGCGGGCACCGACCGCGGGCGGCGCTACGGGCTCGTCGAGGACTACGTCGGCCACGGGATCGGCACCTCGATGCACATGGACCCGCAGGTCCCGAACTACCGGGTGTCCGGGAAGGGTCCGAAGGTCGTCGACGGCACGACGATCTGCGTCGAGCCGATGGTGACGCTCGGCAGCCAGGACAACACCGTCCTCGAGGACGAGTGGACCGTCGTGACGCGGGACGGGTCGCGGGCGGCGCACTGGGAGCACTCCGTCGCCGTCACCGAGGCCGGTCTCCACGTCCTCACCGCCCTCGACGGGGGCCGCGAGCGGCTGCAGGCCGCCGGTCTCCGGTACGCCGACATCGCGCCCGCCTGAGGGGTCCGTCCCGGCCCGGGTGACCGATCTCTCGGTGTCCCGCGACCACGCCGTGGCTAGGGTTGACGGGACCGACCGCCGATGGAGGAGGGCTGGATGACGTCGCCCGCTGCGGACCCGATGGCACTCGCCGAGGGGTTCGACCCGCGCACCCGCGAGGACTGGCGCCGGCTCGTCGCGCAGGTCCTCGCCAAGGGCCGGCCCGAGGGGGACGGTCCCGGGCCGGAGGAGGCGGAGGACGCCCTGCGCCGCGAGCTCGACGGCGGGCTGAGCACGGCCGGGCTGTACCTGCGGGAGGACCGCGACCTCGGCCTGCCCGGCGTGGCGCCCTTCACCCGCGGCCGCACGGTCCGCGACGGCACCCTGCCCTGGGACGTCCGCCAGCTGCACGACGACCCCGACCCGGCGCGCTCGCGTGCCTTCGTCCTCGACGACCTCGAGCACGGCGTCACCTCGGTGTGGCTCCACGTCGGCGACGAGGGCATCGCCGCCGCCGACGTCCCCGAGGTCCTCGCCGACGTCCGGCTCGACCTCGCCCCCGTCGTCGTCTCCTCCTTCACCGACCAGGAGGGTGCGGCCCGCGCCCTGCTCGACCACGTCGGTGACTCCACGACCGCGGGTCTCGGCCTGGGGCTCGACCCCGTCTCCGCGGCCCTGCGCACCGGCGCCGCCCCCGACCTCACCGGACTCGCCCCGCTCGTCGACCGCTGCGTCGGCCGGGAGGGCTGGAGCGCGCTCACGCTCGACACCCGTGTCCTCCACGACGGGGGTGCGAGCGAGGTCGACGCGCTCGCGTTCGGGCTGTCGTGCGCCGTCGCGCTGCTCCGCCGTCTCGAGGCCGACGGGCTCGACCCCGCCCGGGTCGTCCCCCTCGTCGAGATGCGGCTGCCGGCGACGGCCGACCAGTTCCTCACCGCGGCCGTCCTGCGGGCCGCCCGCCGCCTGTGGGCGCGGGTCGCCGAGGCCTGCGGGGTGCCGGAAGCCGACCGCGGGCTGCGGACGCACGCCGTGACGAGCCTGCGGATGGCGGCCCGCCAGGACCCCTTCGTCAACGTGCTGCGGGGCACCCTGGCGGCCTTCGGCGCGTCGATCGGGGGCGCGGACGCCGTCACCGTGCTCCCGCACGACACCGTCGCCGGCCTCCCCGAGCGCTTCGGCCGCCGGCTGGCCCGCAACACCCAGATCCTCCTCGCCGACGAGTCCAACGTCGGCCGCGTCACCGACCCCGGTGGCGGGTCGTGGTACCTCGAGGCGCTCACCGACGAGGTGGCGACCGCCGCCTGGGAGCGCTTCCGTGAGGTGGAGCGGGCCGGCGGTGCGCTCGAGGCGCTGGCGTCCGGGCTGGTCCACCGCTGGGCCGCCGTCGCGGCCGACGACCGCGCCCGGCTCGTCGCCACCCGGGCCAGGCCGCTCACCGGCGTCTCGACCTTCCCGGACCCGCGGGACCCGACACCGCCGCGCCGGACCCGGTCCGCGCTCCCGGTCTCCGACGGCGCCCTCGCCCCGCGCCGTGACGCGGCGCCGTTCGAGGCGCTGCGCGACCGGGCCCGAGCGCTCGGCGCACCCACGGTCACCCTCGCCACCCTCGGGCCGCTCCGGGACCACCAGGCCCGGCGCTCCTTCGCCGAGAACCTCCTCGCCGCCGGGGGCCTCGTGGTGGGGGAGGAGGTGGGGCCGGTCGCCGTCCTCGTCGCGGGTCGGGGCGGGTACGCCGACGGCGCCCGGGAGGAGGTCGAGCGGCTGCGGGCCGCGGGCGTCGGCCACGTCCTCGTCGCGGGCCGCGCCGACGAGCTCGGCGACGACGCGGACCTCGTCGACGGCGAGCTCTACGACGGGGTGGACGTCGTCGCCCTGCTCGGTGACCTCCTCGACCGGTTCACCGACGCCACGGACGGAGCGCAGCGATGAGCAGGATCCCGGACTTCGGCTCCCTCGACCTCGGCGACGGCACCCCCTCTGCCGGGGCCCCGCCGGCCGCGGGCGAGCCGTGGCTCACCCCGGAGCAGATCGCGGTCAAGCCGTTCTACGACGCCTCCGACCTCGACGGCCTCGACTTCCTCGACACCGTCCCCGGCGCCCCGCCGTACCTGCGCGGCCCGTACCCGACGATGTACACGACGCAGCCGTGGACGATCCGCCAGTACGCCGGCTTCTCCACGGCGGAGGAGTCCAACGCCTTCTACCGGCGCAACCTCGCCGCGGGGCAGAAGGGGCTGTCCGTCGCGTTCGACCTCGCGACCCACCGTGGCTACGACTCCGACCACCCGCGGGTCGCGGGCGACGTCGGGATGGCCGGCGTCGCGATCGACTCCATCGAGGACATGCGGATCCTCTTCGACGGCATCCCGCTGGACCGGATGTCGGTGTCGATGACGATGAACGGCGCCGTCGTCCCCGTCCTGGCCCTGTACGTCGTCGCCGCCGAGGAGCAGGGGGTGGGCCCGGACCGCCTCACGGGGACCATCCAGAACGACATCCTCAAGGAGTTCATGGTCCGTAACACCTACATCTACCCACCCGAGCCGTCGATGCGGATCATCAGCGACATCTTCGCCTTCACGAGCCAGGAGATGCCCCGGTTCAACTCGATCTCGATCTCCGGGTACCACATGCAGGAGGCCGGGGCGACGCAGGACCTCGAGCTCGCGTACACCCTCGCCGACGGCGTCGAGTACGTCCGCGCCGGGAAGGCCGTCGGGCTCGAGGTCGACCGGTTCGCGCCCCGGCTGTCCTTCTTCTGGGCCATCGGCATGAACTTCTACATGGAGGTCGCCAAGATGCGGGCGGCCCGGCTGCTGTGGGCCCGGCTCGTGCGCGAGCAGGGCGGGAAGGACCCCAAGTCGCTCTCGCTGCGCACGCACAGCCAGACCTCCGGGTGGTCCCTCACCGCGCAGGACGTCTTCAACAACGTCGTGCGCACGTGCGTCGAGGCGATGGCCTCGACCCAGGGCCACACCCAGAGCCTGCACACGAACGCCCTCGACGAGGCGATCGCGCTGCCGACGGACTTCTCGGCCCGGATCGCCCGCAACACCCAGCTCGTCCTCCAGCAGGAGTCCGGCACGACCCGCACCATCGACCCGTGGGGCGGGTCGGCGTTCGTCGAGCGGCTCACGCACGACCTCGCCCGCCGGGCGTGGGCGCACCTCGAGGAGGTCGAGGCGGCCGGCGGGATGGCGAAGGCCATCGAGGCCGGGATCCCGAAGATGCGGATCGAGGAGGCGGCGGCGCGCACCCAGGCGCGGATCGACTCCGGCCAGCAGCCGGTGATCGGGGTCAACACCTACCCCGTCGACGAGGACGAGCCGATCGAAGTCCTCAAGGTCGACAACGTCGCCGTCCGGGCGAGCCAGGTGGCCCGCCTCGAGCGGCTGCGGGCCGAGCGGGACGAGGAAGCCTGCCGCGCCGCCCTGGCCCGGATGACCGAGGCCGCGCGCGCCGGGTCGGACGGCACGCTCGGCACGAACCTGCTCGCGCTCGCCGTCGACGCCGCCCGGGCCAAGGCCACCGTCGGCGAGATGTCCGCCGCGATGGAGGAGGCGTTCGGCCGGTACACCGCGCAGATCCGTACGATCGGTGGCGTGTACAGCGCCGAGGCCGGGGAGGACGCCTCGGTCCGGGCCGCCCAGGTGGCCGTCGAGGAGTTCGAGGAGGAGCAGGGCCGCCGCCCGCGCATCCTCGTCGCGAAGATGGGCCAGGACGGCCACGACCGCGGACAGAAGGTCATCGCGACGGCGTTCGCCGACCTCGGCTTCGACGTCGACGTGGGTCCGCTGTTCCAGACCCCGGACGAGGTCGCCCGGCAGGCCGTGGAGACCGACGTGCACGTCGTCGGGGTCAGCTCGCTCGCGGCGGGTCATCTCACCCTCGTGCCGGCGCTGCGTCAGGCGCTCGACGACCTCGGCCGGGACGATCTCATGATCGTCGTCGGCGGGGTCATCCCCGACCAGGACCACGAGGCGCTCCGGGAGGCCGGTGCCGACGCGATCTACCCGCCCGGGACCGTCATCAGCCGGGCGGCGACGGCCCTCGTCGCCGACCTGCGCGAGCGGCTCGGGTGAGGCCGGTCGACGTCGACGACCTCGCGGCGGGTGTGCGGGCGGGGTCCCGCGGCCACGTCGCCCGGGCCATCACGCTCGTCGAGTCCCGCCGGACCGACCACCGTGAGCAGGCCCGCGAGCTGCTCGCCGGCCTCGACGACGCGACCGGGCGGGCCGTCCGGCTCGGCCTCACCGGGGTCCCCGGCGCGGGCAAGTCGACGTTCACCGACGCCCTCGGCACCCGGCTCGTCGAGGCCGGGCACCGCGTCGGCGTCCTCGCGGTCGACCCGAGCTCACGCCGGACCGGAGGCTCGATCCTCGGCGACCGCACCCGGATGGCGACGCTCGCCGCGAGCGACGACGCCTTCATCCGGCCCAGCCCGTCGGGGCGCCAGCTCGGGGGGGTCGCCAGGGCGACCCGCGAGTCGATGCTCGTCCTGGAGGCCGCCGG
Organism: Phycicoccus avicenniae; assembly: GCF_018139485.1. GTDB lineage: Bacteria > Actinomycetota > Actinomycetes > Actinomycetales > Dermatophilaceae > Phycicoccus > Phycicoccus avicenniae. Next base: position 103,562 of record NZ_JAGSNF010000008.1, on the reverse strand, counting down.
GTACGACGTCGTCGTCGTCGAGACCGTCGGCGTCGGCCAGAACGAGATCGCCGTGTCCGAGATGGTCGACACCTTCCTCCTGCTCACCCTCGCGCGCGCCGGCGACCAGCTGCAGGGCATCAAGCGGGGGATCCTCGAGCTCGCGGACGTCATCGCCGTCAACAAGGCCGACGGCGACGGCGAGACCCCGGCGAAGGGGGCGGCCCGCGACCTGGCGTCGGCGATGCGGCTCATGCTGCCCGGTGACGTCCGCCGGCCGCCGGTGCTCACCTGCTCCTCGGTGACCGGCGCCGGGCTCGACGAGGTGTGGCAGGCCGTCCTGGACCATCGGGCCCACCTGTCCGAGGGCGGGTCCCTCGAGGCCCGCCGCGCCCGGCAGCAGCAGGACTGGATGTGGGCGCTCGTCGACGCCTCGCTCACCGACGGCGTCCGCGGGTCGGCGAGCGTGCGGGCCGAGCGAGAGGCCGTCGAGGAGGCGGTGCGCGCCGGGACGATGAGCGCCGTCGACGGCAGCGCCCGTCTGCTCGCGCTCTACACCGCCGACCTCGCGGCGGGGGAGGTCAGCCCCGGGCCGGGGTGAGCGCGCCCGCCGGCGCGACGCCGCGCCGGACCGCGAGCCGCAGGAGCACCCACGTCACGAGACCCGTGACGAGCCACGCCATCGCGGCCGACGCCGGGCTGCCGGTCGCCTCGGCGTCGACGAAGGACTGGTCGAGACCGCCGAAGAGGGAGCCGGCGACGGTGATGAGCACGTTGTTCACGACGTGCACCGCGATGACGGCCTCGAGGCCGCCGGTGCGCCACGCCAGCCAGCAGCCCGCCACCGCCAGCGCGGAGAGCTCGGCGACGATCCACGGGTCGGCGGAGCCGTGGGCGGCGGCGAACAGGGCCGTCGTGAGGAGGGTCGTCACGACGAGCGCGACGACCGGCCGCCGGAACCAGGCCCCGACGGCCTGGAGCAGCCCGCCGCGGAAGAAGACCTCCTCCGCGCTCGCCTGGAGCGGGGTGAGCAGGAGCGCCGAGGCGAGCAGACCCGCCCACTCCGCGGGGCGGGGGAGCACCTGCTGGTCGAAGACGACCCACGACACCGCGAGGTAGACCGCCCACACCGGCACGACGACGAGGAGGCACCAGCCGAGCCAGCCCCACCGCAGCCGCCCCGCCACGGAGAGCACCCGCCAGGGCGAGCGGCGGTGCGCGACCCACGAGGCGAGCAGCGTGGACGGCACGAGGAGGATGAGGGTGAGGTTGAGGACGGCGAGCCCGGACGCCGACCCCACGAGCTCGGCCTCGTCGGCGGGCACGAGCCCCGCGAAGGTCAGGGGGAGCACGACGAGGACCGTGAGCAGCGCGTAGGAGAGGGCGAAGACGACCAGCCAGAGCAGCGGGCGCCACCACCGGTGGCGGGGACCGCGCATCTGGTGCACGAACGGCCGCGGCTCGGCCTCGGCCGCCGCGACCGCCTCGGCGGCGGCGACCCGCTCGTCCGTGGCGGTGCGCCACGCGGAGCGGGCCCTCGCCGCGTCGACGAAGGCGGGGTCGAGGCCGGGGGAGGCCCAGGGCGGGGCCCCGGGGGTGTCGCCCCCGACGGGGACCCGGGCGGCGTGCGCCCAGGCGACGACGGCGGCGGCCGCGGGTCCGGCCCCCGGAGCGACCCACAGTCCGTCGGCGCCCTGGATCCGCTCGACCGGCAGGGTGCGGGCGTCGAGCGGACGGACCTCGACGTCCGGCGCGACCGCGGGGGAGCCCTCGGCCGGGCCGGAGGTGACCTCGTCGGCGGTGAGCAGGGCGATGCGGACCGTCATGCGACGATTGTCGGGGGTGCCCCTGGGAGAGGGCTCGGCGGATCCCGGATTTCGCCGCACGGGGCGCCCTGCCCTATCATTGAACGTCGGTCACGTGTGCGCATGCGTGGGTGCATCCTGCGAGGTGGGCACGGGGCCGATTTCCATGGGTGGTCCGACCGACGAAGGGCTGCCCACCTGGCGGATTGAGAGGGTATGGCCAAGAAGGACGGCGTCATCGAGATCGAGGGCACGATCGTCGAGGCACTCCCGAACGCGATGTTCCGGGTCGAGCTGACGAACGGTCACAAGGTGCTCGCGCACATCTCCGGCAAGATGCGACAGCACTACATCCGGATCCTCCCCGAGGACCGGGTCGTGGTGGAGCTGAGCCCGTACGACCTGACCCGCGGCCGCATCGTCTTCCGCTACCGCTGAGACAGACCGACGAGACAGCAAAGGCGACATGAAGGTTCAGCCGAGCGTCAAGAAGATCTGTGACAAGTGCAAGGTGATCCGCCGTAACGGGCGGGTCATGGTGATCTGCGACAACCCGCGCCACAAGCAGCGCCAGGGCTGACCCCGGTCAGACGCAGGTCACGGCACGAGGTCACCGATCTCGACCGGACGCACCACACCAGAAGCACGCAGCACCCGACCCCCGACGGGCCACCTGGATCGCAGGTGGGCGCGGGACGTCACCCCCGGCCCGGAGGCCGGGGACCGGACCAGGATGGGCCGGACCGGTGTTGCACCAGACCTCCGGACATCACGAGAAGGAAACCATCCCCATGGCACGACTGATGGGAGTCGACCTCCCGCGCGACAAGCGCGCCGAGGTCGCACTGACCTACATCTTCGGTGTCGGTCGCACGAGCGCACAGAAGGCCCTCGCGGCCACCGGCGTCAGCCCGGACACCCGGGTCAAGGACCTCGGTGACGACGACCTGGTCAAGCTGCGCGACTGGATCGACGACAACCTCCAGGTCGAGGGTGACCTGCGGCGCGAGGTCGCCGCGGACATCCGCCGCAAGGTCGAGATCGGCTCCTACGAGGGCCTCCGTCACCGCCGGGGCCTCCCGGTGCGCGGCCAGCGGACCAAGACCAACGCGCGTACCCGCAAGGGCCCGAAGCGCACCGTGGCCGGCAAGAAGAAGGCCGGTAAGTGACCTGCGCCTGACGCGCGTCACGCCACCTCACCCGAAGACTTCGTAGGAGAACACACATGCCTCCCAAGGGCCGCAGTACCGGCGCCAAGAAGGTGCGCCGCAAGGAGAAGAAGAACGTCGCCGTGGGCCAGGCCCACATCAAGAGCACGTTCAACAACACGATCATCTCGATCACCGACCCCACCGGTGCCGTCATCTCCTGGGCCTCCGCGGGCCAGGTCGGCTTCAAGGGGTCCCGCAAGTCCACGCCGTTCGCCGCGCAGACCGCCGCCGAGGCCGCCGCGCGCCGTGCCATGGAGCACGGAATGCGCAAGGTGGACGTCTTCGTCAAGGGCCCGGGCTCCGGTCGCGAGACCGCCATCCGCTCCCTGACCGCGGCCGGCCTCGAGGTCGGCTCGATCCAGGACGTCACCCCGCAGCCGCACAACGGCGTCCGCCCGCCCAAGCGCCGCCGCGTCTGAGCGCCGACAGACTTCGCGAAAGGTAAGAGAGAGACATGGCCCGTTACACCGGACCCATCACGAAGAAGTCGCGTCGCCTCAAGACCGACCTCGTCGGTGGTGACAAGAACTTCGACCTGCGCCCCTTCCCGCCCGGCCAGCACGGCCGTCGCCGGATGCAGGAGAAGGAGTACCTGACCCAGCTCCAGGAGAAGCAGAAGGCCCGCTTCACCTACGGGGTCATGGAGAAGCAGTTCCGTCGGTACTACAAGGAGGCGGCCAACCGCCCCGGCAAGACCGGCGAGAACATCCTCACGATCCTGGAGTCCCGGCTCGACAACGTCGTCTACCGCGCCGGGCTGGCCCGGACCCGTCGCGCCGCCCGTCAGCTCGTGACGCACGGCCACTTCGAGGTCAACGGCGTGCGCGTCGACGTCCCGAGCTACCGGGTCGAGCAGTTCGACATCGTCACGGTGCGCAAGCAGTCGGTCGAGATGCTGCCGTTCCAGCTCGCCCGCGAGACCTTCGGCGACCGGCCGACCCCGGCCTGGCTGCAGGTCGTCCCCGGCTCGCTGCAGATCCTCGTCCACTCGCTGCCGACCCGTGCGCAGATCGACACGGTGCTCACCGAGCAGCTCATCGTCGAGTTCTACTCCAAGAACTGACCTGACGTCCGCGACGGCGCCGGCCCCACCCGGCCGGCGCCGCCGCGGACGCCGCCCGTCCCGCGGACCGAGCCGGGGCGGGTGCCGGGATGGTGCCCGGCGTTCACGCGGCGTCATATAGCGGTCGCCCGTGGGAAGGAAGAACCACCGTGCTCATCGCACAGCGTCCCGTCCTCAGTGAGGACGTCGTCTCCGAGTACCGGAGCCGTTTCGTCATCGAGCCGCTCGAGCCGGGCTTCGGCTACACGCTCGGCAACAGCCTCCGTCGCACCCTGCTCTCGAGCATCCCGGGCGCGGCCGTCACGAGCATCCGCATCGACGGCGTGCTCCACGAGTTCTCGACGATCCCGGGCGTCAAGGAGGACGTCACCGAGATCATCCTCAACATCAAGAGCCTCGTCGTCTCCTCCGAGCACGACGAGCCGGTCGTCATGTACCTGCGCAAGCAGGGTGCGGGCGCCGTCACCGCCGCGGACATCGCGCCGCCGGCCGGTGTCGAGGTGCACAACCCGGACCTGCACATCGCGACGCTCAACGACAAGGGCACCGTCGAGATGGAGCTGACCGTCGAGCGCGGCCGCGGCTACGTCTCGGCCGTCCAGAACAAGGCGGGCGACCAGGAGATCGGCCGGATCCCGGTCGACTCGATCTACAGCCCGGTCCTCACCGTCACGTACAAGGTCGAGGCGACCCGTGTCGAGCAGCGCACCGACTTCGACCGCCTCGTCGTCGACGTCGAGACGAAGAGCTCGATGGCCCCGCGCGACGCGCTCGCCTCCAGCGGCAAGACCCTCGTCGAGCTCTTCGGCCTGGCCCGCGAGCTCAACGTCGAGGCCGAGGGCATCGACATGGGCCCGTCGCCGACCGACGCCGCGCTCGCCGCGGACCTCGCGCTCCCGATCGAGGACCTCGACCTCACCGTCCGGTCCTACAACTGCCTCAAGCGCGAGGGGATCCACACCGTGGGTGAGCTCGTCGGCCGCAGCGAGGCCGACCTGCTCGACATCCGCAACTTCGGTGCCAAGTCGATCGACGAGGTCAAGGCGAAGCTCGCGGGCATGGGCCTGGCGCTCAAGGACAGCCCCCCCGGGTTCGACCCGAGCATGATCGCCGACCGCTACGACGACTTCACCTTCGGAGAGGGCGAGGACGACTCGGCGTTCGCCGAGGACGAGCAGCTCTGAGCCACCGCCCTCCCGGCACTGTCACCAAGGAGAATCAACCATGCCCACGCCCACCAAGGGTCCCCGTCTCGGAGGCGGTCCCGCGCACGAGCGGCTCATCCTCGCCAACCTCGCGCAGTCGCTCTTCGAGCACGACCGCATCACGACGACCGAGGCCAAGGCCAAGCGCCTGCGCCCCCTCGCCGAGCGGCTCGTCACCTTCGCCAAGCGGGGTGACCTCTCGGCCCGTCGCCGGGTCATGGCGGTCGTCCGCGACAAGGGTGTCGTCCACCGTCTCTTCGTCGAGATCGCGCCGGACATGGCCGAGCGCAACGGCGGCTACACCCGCATCACGAAGATCGGGCCGCGCAAGGGCGACAACGCCCCGATGGCCGTCATCGAGCTCGTCCGCGAGCCCGTCGCGAAGAAGGCCACCGTCAAGGAGGCCGAGGCCGCGACGAAGCGCTCGGCCAAGGACCGGGACGCGGCCGAGGCCGCCGCCGAGACCCCGGCGGCGGAGGAGGCCGAGACCACGGACGCGACGACCGAGGTGCCCGAGGGCGCCGTCGCCGCGAACGAGGACGGCTCGTCGCCCGACGAGGCGTACGTCGTCAAGGGCAACGCCAACTCGATGAAGTTCCACGAGCCCGACGGCCAGTGGTACGAGCAGACCGTCGCCGAGGTCTGGTTCAGGACCGCCGAGGACGCCGAGGCCGCGGGCTTCACCAAGGCCGGCTCCTGACGCCACGGGTCGCACCCGCCGAGCGAGGGCCGTCTCCCCACCGGGGAGGCGGCCCTCGCCGCGTCCCGGCCGATATCGTCGGGGGATGCCCGCCCGCCCCGCGTCCCTCCTCGTCGCCCTCGTGGGCGCCGCGGTCCTCGCGGGCTGCGGTGGTGGCGGTGACGCGTCCGGCGGCGGCATCTCGCCGGCGCCGGGGGAGAGCCCCGGGCCGACGACCGTGGACACCGACCAGCGCTTCCCCGACGTCGAGACCGCGGAGCTCACGCCGGAGGAGGGTGGCACCTGGTCCCTCGCGGTGACGGTCTCCTCGCCGTACGACACCCCGGAGCGGTACGCCGACGGATGGCGCGTGCTCGACGAGGAGGGGAACGAGCTCGGGACCCACGAGCTCGCGCACGACCACGCGGACGAGCAGCCGTTCACCCGGACCCAGTCCGGACTGGCGATCCCCGAGGGCGTCGACGAGGTCAGGGTCGAGGGGCGGGACAGCGCGAACGGGTACGGCGGGAGCACCGTCGTCGTGCCCGTGCCCGCCGGGTGAGTCCGCGCGGCTAGCCTGACCCGCGTGACGGTGCGGCTGCGGATCGACCTCGCCTACGACGGCACGGGCTTCTCGGGGTGGGCGACCCAGCCCGGACGGCGGACCGTCGAGGGGGTGCTGTCCGACGCGCTGACGACCGTGCTGCGGTCCCCGGAACCTGTCCGTCTCACCGTTGCCGGGCGCACCGACGCCGGCGTGCACGCCCGCGGGCAGGTGGCGCACGCCGACGTCGACGCCGTGGCGTGGCGGGCCCTGCCGGGACGGTCGGACCGCGCCCCGGAGGAGGCCGCCGTGACACGGCTGCGTGGGGTGCTGCCCGTCGACGTCGTCGTCCGGAGGGTCACCGTCGCGCCGGACGGCTTCGACGCCCGGTTCTCCGCCCTGCGCCGGCGCTACCTCTACCGGCTCGCCGACGACGACGCCCGCCACGACCCGCTGCGCCGGCTCGACACGGTGCGGGTCCGTGGGCGCCTCGACGCGGCGGCCATGGACGCGGCGGCGGGCGGGCTCGTCGGACTGCGCGACTTCGCGGCCTTCTGCAAGCGGCGTGAGGGCGCGACGACGGTCCGTACCCTCCTCGAGTACGGCTGGCGGCGGGACGCCGACGGCGTGCTCCTCGGCACGGTCGTCGCCGACGCGTTCTGCCACTCGATGGTCCGGGCGCTCGTCGGCGGCGTCGTGCCGGTGGGGGAGGGGCGGGAGGACGCGGGGTTCCCCGCAGCGGTCCTCACGGGAGGGGTGCGCGACCCCCGGGTCAGGGTGATGCCGGCGCACGGGCTGTCCCTGGAGGAGGTGGCCTACCCGGCGGACGACGAGCTCGCCGCCCGCGCGCAGGAGTCCCGGGCGACGCGGACCCTGCCGGACGACGCTGCCGGGGCCTAGCCTGGGGCGATGGCGCACCCGCCGAGGTTCGACGAGGACGACCCGCTGCTCGCCCGGCTGCGCTCGCTGGCGCTGGCACTGCCCGGCGCGGACGAGAAGGTCAGCCACGGGCGGCCGACGTTCTTCACGAAGAAGGTCTTCGCGATCTTCGGCGGGGTGATCAAGGGCGACCACGGCTCGCACGCCCTGCGGCGCGCGCTCGTCTTCCTCCCCGACGACGCCGAGCGGCCGGCCCTGCTCGACGACCCGCGGTTCGTCGTCCCCGGCTACGAGGGCGCCTACGGCTGGCTCGCGCTCGACCTGCAGGGGGAGGCCGTCGACTGGGACGAGGTCGCCGAGCTCCTCGAGTCCTCGTACCGGGCGACGGCACCGGTCCGGCGGGTCGCCGAGCTCGACGCCCGCGGCTGAGCGGCGCCGGAAAGCGCTCGATCGCAGGCCCGTCGTCGGGGACACTGGTCGCTCGTGGGACATCTCGACGTCGGAGCCGTGGGCTTCTCGCTGCCGGACGGCCGGCCCCTCCTGCGGGAGGTGACCTTCCGCGTCGGCGAGGGCGCCAAGGTCGCCCTCGTCGGACCCAACGGGACGGGCAAGACGACCCTCCTGCGGATCCTCGCCGGTGACCTGGCGGCGCAGGACGGCGCCGTGACCCGCAGCGGCGGGCTCGGCGTCATGAGGCAGTTCATCGGGGCGGTCCGCGACGACTCGACGGTGCGCGACCTCCTCGTCTCCGTCGCCCCGGACCCGGTGCGCCGGGCCGCGGCCGAGATCGACCGCACGGAGCTCGCGATGATGGAGCGCGACACCGAGCAGGACCAGCTCGACTACGCCCAGGCCCTCTCCGACTGGGGCGACGTCGGCGGCTACGAGTGGGAGACGCTCTGGGACGTCTGCACCGTCGCGGCGATCGGTGTGCCGTTCGAGCGGGCCCAGTGGCGGCAGGTGACGACGCTGTCCGGCGGCGAGCAGAAGCGTCTCGTCCTCGAGGCCCTGCTCCGCGGTCCGGACGAGGTCCTCCTCCTCGACGAGCCCGACAACTACCTCGACGTCCCCGCGAAGCGCTGGCTCGAGGAGCGGCTCGTCGAGTCGCCGAAGACGGTCCTCTTCGTGAGCCACGACCGCGAGCTCCTCGACCGCGTCGCGACCCGCATCGCGACGCTCGAGCCGGGCCGCGGCGGCAACACCGTGTGGGTCCACCCCGGCCGGTTCGCGACCTACGACGCGGCGCGTGCGGACCGCAACGCCCGGCTCGACGAGCTGCTCAAGCGGTGGGACGAGGAGCACGCGAAGCTCAAGGCGCTCGTCGTCATGTACCGCCAGAAGGCGGCGTACAACTCCGACATGGCCCCGCGGCTGCACGCCGCCGAGACACGGCTGCGGCGCTTCGAGGAGGCCGGCCCGCCCGAGGCCGTGCCGCTCCGGCAGAACGTGCGGATGCGGCTGCGCGGCGGACGGACGGCCAAGCGCGCCGTCGTCTCGACCGGGCTCGAGCTGCGGGTCGACGGCACCCGGCTCGTCGCGCCGTTCGACGACGAGGTGTGGTTCGGGGAGCGGCTCGGCGTGCTCGGCAGCAACGGCTCGGGCAAGTCGCACTTCCTGCGCCTGCTCGCCGCGGGCGGGAGCCATCCCGAGAAGGAGCACGAGCCGGTCGGGGACGTGCGCCCCGCGCCGGTGGAGCACGCCGGTCGCGTGGTCCTCGGGTCCCGGGTCCGACCTGGCTGGTTCGCCCAGACCCACGACCACGCCGCCCTGCACGGCAGGTCCCTGCTCGACATCCTGCACCGCGGGGACGAGCACCGGGAGGGCCGGCCGCGCGACCTCGCGGCCCGGGCGCTCGACCGGTACGGCCTCGCGGCGGCGGGGGAGCAGACCTTCGACTCGCTCTCCGGGGGACAGCAGGCGCGCTTCCAGATCCTGCTCCTCGAGCTGTCCGGCGCGACGCTGCTCCTGCTCGACGAGCCGACCGACAACCTCGACCTGCACTCGGCCGAGGCGCTCGAGGACGCCCTCGAGGCCTTCGAGGGCACCGTCGTCGCCGTGACCCACGACCGGTGGTTCGCCCGCGGGCTCGACCGCTTCCTCGTCTTCCGGTCCGACGGGACCGTCGCGAGCAGCGACGAGCCGGTGTGGGACGAGGGACGGGTCGCCCGGACCCGCTGACCCACCCCGGGACCGCGCGAGGCGCCACCCGTCCGTCGTGGCAGGTCAGGGGGTGGGGAGCACGAGGGTAAAGAGATCGCAAGGACCGGGTCCCGGGTCTTCATGTAAAGCGTTTTCGCATCTAGGTTCACCTGCGGACCCCCCAGCCGGGCGGCGACCCCGCCCGCGACCCCCAGGAGCGACGATGCCCCGAGTACGACGCCTGCCCGCCCTCGCCGCCGGAGCGGCGCTCCTCGCGGGGCCGGGGCTCCTCACCGCCCTGCCGGCGGCCGCGGACCACACCGACGTCCCGGAGCGCGTCACGCTCATGGGCTCGCTCATGAGCGAGCTCGGGTGCGGCACCGACTGGGACACCGAGTGCGCCGAGACCGACCTCGACGCCGTCGCGGGCTCCCTGGGCGTCTTCAGCGGCGTGTTCGAGGTCCCTGCTGGCTCCTACGAGTGGAAGGTGCGGCTCGACGGGTCCTGGGACGAGAGCTACGGCGACGCGACGTTCGACCTCGGTGGCAACGTCCCGCTCGCGCTCGAGCAGGACGCCGAGCTGCGGTTCACGTACGACCACTCCACGCACCGCGTCGCGGTCGGCCCGGCCTCGCCCGCCGGCGGCCTGACCGCCGCCGACCGGGCGCTCGCCGGCGACGGGCTGCGCGAGGACCTCACCCGCGAGAACTTCTACTTCGTCATGGCCGACCGCTTCGAGAACGCGGACCCGTCGAACGACACCGCGGGCATCGAGGGGACCCGGCTGGACCACGGCCACGACCCGACGAGCCAGGGGTTCTTCCACGGCGGTGACCTGCAGGGCATCATCGAGCGGCTCGACTACATCGAGGAGCTCGGGACGACGGCGATCTGGATGACCCCGTCGTTCAAGAACAAGCCCGTCCAGGGCGAGGAGGGCACGGAGTCGGCCGGCTACCACGGGTACTGGATCACCGACTTCACCCAGATCGACCCGCACCTCGGGACGAACGAGGAGCTGAAGACCCTCATCGACCTCGCCCACGAGCGCGGGATCAAGGTCTTCTTCGACATCATCACGAACCACACGGCCGACGTCCTCGACTACCCCGAGGACGCCTACGACGCCGACGGCCAGGTCCCGTACGTCACGAAGGCGCAGGAGCCCTACCGCGACGCCGACGGCACCCCCTTCGACGACCGGGACTTCACGACGGTCGGCGACGACTTCCCCGAGGTCGACGCCGAGACCTCCTTCCCCTACGTCCCGACCTTCCGCTCCCCGGAGGACGCCGAGGTCAAGGTCCCGGACTGGCTCAACGACCCGACGATGTACCACAACCGGGGCACCTCGACCTTCTCCGGCGAGAACAGCGAGTACGGCGACTTCCCGTCCGGCAACCGGTCGGCGCTGGACGACCTGTGGACCGAGCGGCCCGAGGTCGTCCAGGGGATGGTCGACATCTACGAGACGTGGGTCGAGGACGCCGGCGTCGACGGCTTCCGGATCGACACCGTCAAGCACGTGAACATGGACTTCTGGAAGCAGTTCGGCCCCGCGCTGCAGGGCCATGCGGCGTCGATCGGCAACGACGACTTCTTCATGTTCGGCGAGGTCTACGACGCCGACCCGCGCTTCATGTCGCAGTACACGACGGAGGGCCGCCTGCAGGCGACCGTCGACTTCGGCTTCCAGGGCAGCGGGGTCAACTTCGCCAAGGGCACGCCGACCAGCGAGCTGCGGGACTTCTACGCGCTCGACGACTGGTTCACCGACGTCGACTCCAACGCCTACTCGCTGCCGACCTTCCTCGGCAACCACGACATGGGTCGCGTCGGCAGCTTCCTGCGGCAGGGGAGCACGTGGGACGACGCCGAGCTGCTCGAGCGCGACCGGCTCGCGCACTCGCTCATGTACCTGACCCGCGGGCAGCCGGTCGTCTACTACGGCGACGAGCAGGGCTTCTCGGCCCCGGCCGACGTGCCGGGCGGCATCGGTGACCAGCGGGCGCGCGAGGACATGTTCCCGAGCGAGGTCGCGCTGCACAACGACACCTACGACCTCATCGGCACCGACGCGAGCACCGCGGACGCCAACTTCGACACCTCGCACCCGATGTACGAGCACATCGCCGACCTCGCGGCCCTGCGGGAGGACCACCCCGCGCTCGCCGACGGCGCGCAGGTCCACCGGTTCGCCTCCGACGAGGCGGGGATCTTCGCGCTGAGCCGCATCGACGCCGACGAGAACGTCGAGTACGTCGTCGCCGTCAACAACGCCGACACCGAGCAGACCGCGACGTTCGCGACCTTCCAGCCGCAGCGCAGCATGCTCAAGGCGGTGTGGCCGGCCTCGGCGCCGAAGAACCTCAAGACCGACGTCGAGGGCCGGGTCACCGTGACGGTGCCGCCGCTGTCGGCCGTCGTGTACCGGGCCAACAGCCCTCTGCGTCCCGACAAGGAGGCCCCGGAGCCAGTGTTCACGGCCCCGGGCGATTCGGGCATCGTCACGGGACGCGCCGAGGTCGGCGTCAGCGTCCCCGGTGGTGACTTCACCCAGGTGACCTTCGCCTGGCGGCCCGTCGGCACGAGCGAGTGGACCCCGCTCGGGACCGACGACAACGCGCCCTACCGCGTCTTCCACGACGTCCGGGGACTCGCCCAGGGCACGCCCGTCGAGTACCGGGCGGTCGCCCGGGACCACGACGGCGACCTCGGCGTGACGTCGACGAGCGCCGTCGTCGGGCAGCCGCAGCCGCCCGCGGACCCCGGCATCGACCTCGGGCCCATCACCCAGCCCGACGCCGTGTCGGTCCCCGGCAGCCACGGCAGCGAGATCGGCTGCGCGGCCGACTGGGACCCGCCGTGCGACGCGATCCAGCTGACCCTCGACGACGACGGGGTCTGGAAGGGCACGTTCAGCCCGGTGGCCGGCCAGTACGCCTTCAAGGCGGCGATCGACCGCTCGTGGGACGAGAACTACGGCGCCGGCGGCAACCGCAACGGCTCGGACATCCCGTACGCCACGGACGGCGGACCGGTCGACTTCTACTTCGACTACCGGACGAAGTGGGTGACGAACAGCGAGCTGGACCCGGTGCTCGTCGCGACGGGTGACTTCCAGTCCGAGCTCGGCTGCGCCGCGGACGACGACGCCGACTGCATGCGCTCCTGGCTGCAGGACCCGGACGGGGACGGCACGTACTCCTTCACGACGGTCGACATCCCGGCGGGGACGTGGTCGGTGTCGGTCGACGGGACCGGTCCGGTCTCGTTCACCGTCGAGGAGGGCGAGGCGACGACGGTCTCGTTCCAGCGCTCGTCGTCGAGCCTGACCGTCGACACCTTCGTGCCGGACGTCGGCCCGGACCTGTCGACGGCGCGCGCCTCGTGGCTCACCCCCGAGGTCGTCTCGTGGAACCTGCCCGACGACCGGGGCGCGTGGACCTACCGCCTGCACTGGGGTCCGGCCGGGTCGCTCGAGCTGGACACCGAGACCGTCGGCGGGTCCTCGCTCCCGCTGACGCTCGACCCGTCGGGGCTCCCGGCGACGCTCGCGGCGCAGTACCCCGACCTGGCCGACGCCGAGGTGCTGCGGCTGTCGAAGAAGGACGCCCGCGACGCGGGGGCGATCTCGCGGTCCGGCCAGGTGGCCGTCGTCGCGTACGACGTCCTCGGGCGGGTCGTCCAGGCGACCGGCGTGGAGGTCGTGGGGCGGATCCGCTGACCCCCCGCAGGGGCCGCGACGTCAGTTCACGACGACGTCGCGGCCCTGGAGGGTGACGGCGAAGCCGGCGGCGCCGGTCGTCACCTCCCGCAGAGCCATGCCCTCGGGGACGCCGGGCACGTCCTGCCGGAAGGTGACGAGCGTGCGGGCGACGGCGCTGATCGCGGCGTCGAGGAAGGACGGTCCGCCGACGTCGACCGTCGCGGGTTCGATGAGGAGCCGGCCGTCCTGGGCGCTGACGTCGGCCGTCGCTCGGATCGTCACGTCACGGCCGAGGACCGAGGCGGTCCGCTCGATGCCGGTGCGCCCCTCGTTCGCCGCGTAGAGGCGCACCCCGTCGCCGATCTGCTCGGCGACGACGTCGAACGGGACGGTCGCGTCGATGTCGAGGCGCTGCGCCCGCAGCCCATCGGGGCCGAACCGGACCCCGGTGCCCTGTGCGGTCACGTCGGCGAGGCTGCCGTCCGGCGCGACGACTCCCTGGCTCGACAGGTCGACCGACCCGAGCCACGTCTCCTGGGGACCGAGGTCGTCCGGCGCCTGCGCGGGGGTCGCCGGGGCGGCGCTCGGCGGGAGGTCGAGCGGCTCCGCGCCGGACCCGAGGGAGGCGAGCAGGACGGCGCCACCGACGGCGAGCACGGCGAGGGTCGTCACGACCCCGAGCAGGAAGTTCTTCACCTGCTCAGCGTCGCACGGCCGGACGCCGCGGGTCAGGCGCCGAGCTCGCGGCGGAAGCCGTCCGGGACGAGCACGTCGTCCGGCGTGAGGTCGTGGACCGAGGCCTTGCCGAGCCCGAGGAGGGCGGAGGAGATGCCGCCGGACATGATGTCGAGGACGTTCTCGACGCCGGCCTGGCCGTTCGCGGCGAGCCCCCAGAGGTAGGCGCGGCCGATCATCACGGCCTTCGCGCCGAGGGCGAGCGCCTTGACGACGTCGCCGCCGCGACGCACCCCGGAGTCGAAGACGACCTCGACGTCGTCGCCGACCGCCTCGGCGATGCCGGGCAGCATCCGGATGGCACCCGGGGTCCCGTCGAGGTTGTTGCCGCCGTGGGTCGAGACCGAGATCGCCGAGACCCCGGCGTCGACGGCCCGGCGGGCGTCGTCGATCCGGCTGATCCCCTTGACCATGAACGGACCGCCCCACGCCTCGCGCATCCACGCGATGTCCTCCCACGTCGGGGGCGGGGTCGTCATCCACTCGCCGTAGGCGCCGAAGAACGTCGGGCCCTTCTCGCCCTTGCCCGCCATGTTGGGCGTCGTGAGGTCGGGCAGCTTCCCGGTCCGCGCGAAGTCGAGCAGCCACCGGGGCTTGCGGACGACCTCGGGGGCGAAGGAGGCCATGGCCCGCGGGGTGAGCTTCTCGGGGATCGTCGGGCTGCCCCAGTCCCGGCCGTGCGAGAAGGTCCAGTCGAGGGTGACGATGACGCCCTTGGCGCCGGCCTCCCGGGCCCGGTCCAGGCGCTGCTCGATGACGTCGCGGCCGCCGGACCAGTAGATCTGGAAGAGCGTCTTGTCGTTGACGGCGGTGACGTCCTCGATGGGGAAGGAGCCGAAGGAGCTGAGGCCGACGGCGGTGCCGCGGGCCGCGGCGGCCCGGGCGACCGCGACCTCGCCCTCGGGGTGGACGGCCTGGACCCCGGTCGGGGAGATGATGACCGGCAGGGCGAGGTCGACGCCCATGACGTGGGTGCCGAGCGCCCGGTCGGCGACGCCGCCGGCGACGTGCGGGGCGAACCCGAGCTCGGAGAAGGCGGCGACGTTGTCGTCGTAGGTGAGGCCGCGCTCCGACCCGGCGAGAAGGGCCTTGTAGACCGAGCGCGGCAGGCGCTTCTCGGCGCGGCGCTGTGCCTCGGCGACGGTCTCGAACCATCCGGTGCTGCTCATCGGGAACCTCTCGTCGGCGGGGTGTCGGGGTCGGGGCTCGTGCGCGCGGTGCGTCGGACGAGGGGCAGGAGGGCGCGGGCGGACCGTTCGCGGGCGCAGCCGGCCCACAGCCCGACGCCGTACGCGAGGTCCTCGGCGCGGCGCAGGGCGGTCCAGCGGACGACGTCGAGGTCGGGGCGGACCCGGCGGTGGTCGAGGACCCCGTCGACGACCGCGGCGACGACCAGCGCCCGCCGGGCCCGGCGCGAGGCCGGTGCGAGCGCGACGGCGAGCGGCCAGTGGTGGCGGACGAGGGCGGACGCGGTCTGGGTCAGTGTGGCGTGCAGGCCGACGGCCATCACCGCGGCGGCGGCCCGGTGCGGCCGGTCGGACCCGGCGAGCCGTCGGGCGAGGGAGACCTCGGTGATGGCGCACGCCGCGAGGGCGACGGGAAGGCTCCAGCGCCGCTGGGCCAGCAGGGCGGCGGCGACGACCCCGGCCCAGGGGGCCATGACGACGGGCGCGACGGCGCTGCCGTGCCGCGTGGCGAGCAGGGCGGCGCCGGTGCCGTAGAACGCCTTGCGGTGCAGCCAGGCACGGGGCGTCGTGCGGTGCTCGTGCCGGACGACGACATCGGGGTCGTACCGGACGGTGTGCTCCCGGGCGAGGCGCCACACGAGGTCGACGTCCTCGGCGACCTCGAGGGACTCGTCGAAGCCGTCGCCGAGAACATCGCGGCGGGCGAGGAGCATCGCGCTCGGGACGTAGGACACCCGGCCGTGCGGGTGGACCCGCGCCGGGGTGGCGCCGAGGTCGAGGGAGCTGCGGGCGGCCTCGAACCGGGCGAGGACGCCACGGCCCTCGTCGAGGCCGAGGACGCGCGGGGCCGCGAGGACGACGTGCGGGTCGTCGAGGTGGCGGCGCAGGGCGACGAGCGCCCGGACGTCGAGGACCACGTCGGAGTCGGCGAACGCCACGCACGACGTGGTGACGGCCGCGAGGCCGGTGTTGCGGGCGGCGGCGGGACCACGACGCTCGGGATGGCGGACGTACCGCGCGTCGTGGGTCCGGCACACGGCGACGACGGCCGCCGGGTCCTGCGACCCGTCGTCGACGACGACGGTGCGCACTCCGGGGAGCCCGGTGAGCAGGCGGTCGAGCTCGGCGGGGCGGTCGAGGACGGGGACGACGAGGGTGACGTCGGCGGGCGGCGACGCGTCGGCGGCGTCCGGCCACCAGGGGTGCGCGAGGCCTCGGTCGAGGAGCAGCCGGGCGACCGCGGCCGACGTGCGGTCCTCGACGCGGACCGACCCGGACCCGTCGATGCGGGCGAGCGCCGCCGGACGCAGATGGACGAGCCGACCGGAGGACCCGCCGAAGAGGGTGCGACCGTCGTCGCACCGGTGCGCGTCGTCGGCGAGGCGCACCCGGAACCCGAGGGGCAGGCCGTCGGGGGAGGGACGGGCGTCAGACACGGCCGAACCCCCCGTCGGCGGCGAGCACGCTGCCGTGCAGGACCCGTCCTGCCGTGCAGGCGTGCAGGGCGACGGCGGCGACCTCGTCCGGCGTCATCGGGGTCCGGCCCTGCTGGTCCTCCGCGAGCGGGGCAACGTCGTCGAGGCCGTAGAGGTCGGCGGTCGCTCGGAGCATCCTCGTGTCGGTGGCGCCCGGGGCGACGCCGACGGCCGTGACGGCCGTGCCGACGAGGTCGGCGGCGAGCGCCCGGACGACCCCGACGGCGGCGTGCTTCGCGACGACGTACGCCGACAGCCCGTAGAGCCCGCGCTCGCCGGCGACGGAGGTGAGGACGGCGACGGTGGGTCGGTCGTGCGCGGGGCGGTGCAGCAGGTGGGGGACGGCGGCGGCTGCGAGGTTCCACGCCGTCGCGGCGTCGGCGGCCAGGAGGGCGTCGCGGACCTCCGGCGGGGTCTCCCAGAGCGGGGTGCCCCCGACGATGACCGAGGCGGTGGAGGCGGCGACGTCGAGCCGGCCGTGCCGGGCGGCGACGTCGTCGACGGCGGCCCGGGTGGCGTCCGCGTCACGCAGGTCGACGGCATGGCACCGCACGCCGTCCCCCTCGAGCACGGCGACGTCGGCCGCCGCGGCGTGGGGGTAGCCGAGCGTGTCGCCGTCGACGGCGTCGAGCACCTCGACCGTGTGCCCGGAGGCGACGAGCATCCGCACGAGGGCGGCGCCGATCCCGCGGGCCCCGCCGCCGACGACGGCGACGCGGCCCGCGGCGGGGCCTGCCGGGGTGGCCCGGACGGCGGTCACCGCGGGGCCCCCGCGGGCACCGGACGCTCCAGGCGGCCGTACTCGTCGGCGACGCCCGCCGTCACCTGGCCGTGGACCCGGTCGACGACCCGACGGAGATGCTCCCGTCCCTCGCTCGCCCCGGCGCCCGCGGGGTCGCCGAGGACCCCCGACGGGGAGACCGCTCGTACGCCCCCCGCCCGGAGCGCGGGCAGGAGGTCGCCGACCGGGGCGTCGGGCCCGGCGACCGCGGCGTCGGTGTCGACGTCCTCGGGACGCAGGGTGAGCAGGAGCGAGGTCTCCGCCCGACCGGCGTGCGCGTCCCAGCCCGGCTCGGCGCACGAGGTCCAGGCGACGTCGTGTCCCTCGTAGCGGAGCCGGCGGACGGCGGCGGACACCGCGTCCGCGTTGCCCCCGTGCCCGGTGACGAGGACGACCGGGCCGCACCAGCGACGGGCCGAGCGGACGAGCTCGACGACGACGGTCCGCAGCGCCTCGGTCCCGATCGACACGGTGCCCGGGAAGCCCTCGTGCTCCCCGCTCGCGCCGTAGGGCATCGGCGGCGCGACGAGCACCGGGCGGCCGTCGGCGGAGAGCCGCGCGGCGACCCCGCGACAGACCGCCTCGGCCACGGTCGTGTCCGTGTCGAGCGGCAGGTGCGGACCGTGCTGCTCCACCGCACCGAGCGGGACGAGCATGGTCACCGCGTCCGGCACGGACGGCGAGGTCCGGCGGCCGAGGTCCACGGGCTCAGGGGAGGGCCGGGACGTCGCGGGAGGACCCGACGGGGCTCTCGTCGCACGGGCTCGCCGGGGGGCGACGGCCGATGGACACCGGGACCGGCGCGTTCCGCACGGTGCCCCGGTGGCTGTGGTCCTGCGACGGCGACGGGCGGGTGCCCGCCTCGACGGCGGCGAGGGCGTCCGCGGCGTTGCCCTTGACGCACTCGGGGTCGGGACCGTCGAGCGGGAGGCCGGTGAAGAACTTCGCCGCCATGCAGCCGCCGCGGCACGCGTCGTACGCCGAGCACCGCGTGCAGGCGCCCCCGGTCTGCGGGGAGCGGAGGTCGGCGAAGAGCGGGGCGTCGCGCCACACCGCCGCGAACCCGGCGTCGCGGACGGACCCCGCCTTGAAGCGGTCGTGGATCGCGAACGGGCACGCGTACACCTCGCCGACGGGGTCGACGAGGCAGACCACCCGGCCGGCCCCGCAGAGGTTGAGGCCCGGGAGGGCGTCGCCGTAGGCCGCGAGGTGGAAGAAGGAGTCGCCGGTGAGGACGCCGTCGCCGTGCGCGACGAGCCAGTCGTAGAGCTCGCGCTGCTGCTCGGGGAGGGGGTGCAGGTCCTGCCACACGTCCGCGCCCCGGCCGGCGGGGCGCAGCCGGGTCAGCCGCAGCGTCGCGCCGTACTCGTCGGCGATCTCCTTGAACCGGTCGAGCTGCGGGATGTTCTCGCGGGTGCAGACCACCGAGAGCTTCGTGTCGGTCATCCCCGCGTCGCGCAGGTTGGCCAGCGCCCGCAGGGCCGCGTCGTACGTGCCGGCGCCGCGGATCGGGTCGTTGACCTCGGCCGTCGCCCCGTCGAGGGAGACCTGCACGTCGACGTAGTCCGTCGCGGCGAGCCGCGCCGCCTTCTCCGGGGTGATCCGGAACCCGTTCGTCGAGAACTTCACCCCGACGTGGTGGGCGACGGCGTAGTCGACGATCTCCCAGAAGTCCGGGCGGACGGTCGGCTCCCCGCCGCCGATGTTGACGTAGAAGACCTTCATCGCCTCGAACTCGTCGATGAGGTCGAAGCACTCCTGCGTCGTCAGCTCGTCGGGGTCGCGACGCCCGGAGCTGGACAGGCAGTGGACGCACGCGAGGTTGCAGGCGTACGTCAGCTCCCAGGTGAGGCAGATCGGGGCGTCGAGACCGTGCTCGAAGTGGTCGACGAGCCGGGTGCCGGTGGCGGGCGTCGTCGCGGGCCGCTCGGGGGCGAGGGTCATGCGGTCCTCCTCGTGATCATCCGCTGCTCGGCGAGGCGGCGCAGCGCGGCGTCGAAGCCGGGGCGCTCGCCCTCGGCGACGCCGGCGGCCGTGAGCGCGTCGCCCACGGTCGGGGCGTCGCGCAGTCCCTCGACGACCGCGACGAGGCGCGGGTCCTTGAGGAAGGTGAGCCGGCGGGTGGTGAAGTCGTAGAGCAGGGCGCCGAACGGCTCGGGGCGGATCGCCACCGAGCCGTTCAGCTCCCAGGACTGCTCGAGCACGCCGGGCGCCTCAGTAGACGCCGCACATGCCGTCGATGGACACGTCCTCGACGAGAGCGTCCGCGAGCAGGTCCTCCTGCTCCGTCTCGGCGACCTCGGTGGCCTCGGTGGTCTCCTCGGGTGTCATGTCGGCTCCTTCCCAGCGTCGTCGGTGGTGTCGGCGGGTACGCGCGGGCACCTCGCTCACACGCTAGGAACACCGGCGTCGCGCCCCCACCCCCGAGACGACGGGCCCGGCCTGCCGGACCGGGCAGGGGTGAGGCGGACGCCTACCCGGTCGGCGGGGGAGGCCCACCGTCCGAGGCGGGGGCGACCGCCGGGCGGGGCGGGCGGTTTCCCGGGCCTCGTCTGGGCACGGGGCACGGCGCTCCCTAGCGTCGGGGGCGCTGGCCACGACGTGCCTCAACGAGGAGGATGTTCCATGCAGGTCGACGAGCTGCTCAAACCGTTCCCCATCAAGGAGTTCCACCCCTTCCCGCGGGCCCTCATGGGCCCCGGCGCGCACGAGATGATCGGACCGGAGGCCCTCAAGCTGGGCTTCCGCAAGACGCTCGTCATGACCTCCGGCCTCCGGGGGACCGACATCGTCCACAAGATCGTGGAGTCGATGAAGTACCACGGCCTCGAGGTCGTCGTGTACGACAAGGTCGAGTCCAACCCCAAGGACTACAACGTCATGGACGCCGTGGGGCTGTACCAGGACAACGAGTGCGACTCCTTCGTCTCCATCGGCGGCGGCAGCTCGCACGACGCCTGCAAGGGCGCCCGGGTCGCGGTCGCCCACGACGGTCGCAACGTCAACGAGTTCGAGGGGTTCAACAAGTCCGAGAACCCGAAGAACCCGCCGCACATCGCGGTGTCGACGACGGCCGGCACCGGGTCGGAGACGTCGTGGGCGTACGTCATCACGGACACCACGACCGACCCGGACAACCCGCACAAGTACGTCGCCTTCGACGACGCGTCGGTGACGACGCTCGCCATCGACGACCCGGTGCTCTACTACGACTGCCCGATCGACTACACCGCCCAGTGCGGCTTCGACGTCCTCGCCCACGCGAGCGAGCCGTACGTCTCCCGGCTCAACTTCGAGCCGTCGCTGGGCAACGCCCTGCGGGCGGTCAAGCTCACCGCGGAGAACCTGCGCCAGGCCGTGTGGAACGGTCAGGACCTCGCCGGCCGCGAGGGGATGATGTACGCCCAGTACATCGCCGCCCAGGCGTTCAACTCCGGCGGGCTCGGGATCATCCACTCGATCAGCCACGCGGTGTCGGCGTTCTACGACACCCACCACGGGCTGAACAACGCGATCGCGCTGCCGCGGGTGTGGGCGTTCAACATGCCGACCCAGTACAAGCGGTTCGCCGAGATGGCCGAGGCGATGGGTGTCGACACCTACGGGATGACCGACGTCCAGGCCGCCGACGCCGCTCTCGAGGCCGCCATCCGGCTGCTGCGCGACGTGGGCATCACCGAGCGGTTCGTCGACGTCACCGCGGACAGCTACTCGAAGAACCGGCTCGGCCAGGGCCCGACGAAGTTCTACGAGAACGCGAAGACGATCACCGGCGACGCCGACGACGTCGACCGCATCACCAACCACGTCCTCGGCGACGCCTGCACCCCGGGCAACGCCAAGGAGTGCACCTTCGAGACGGTGCGTCCCGTGGTCGAGCACTGCATGAACGGCGACCTCGACGACCTCCTGTCCTGAGACCCCGGTGCCGCCCGGCCGCGCGACGACGCTGCCGGGCGGCACCGGCACCACGGCCACCACCGACGAAGCTGGAGGACCCACGTGACGAGCGAGCCGCTGCCCGAGACCGACGTCGACCCGACCGGGGCCGACGGGATCACCTTCGCGAGCGTCGAGGACGCCCGCGAACGGCTGCGGGGGGTCGGCTACCTCACCGACGACCGTCTGGCGACGACGGCGTTCCTGCAGTCCGCCCTCGGCAAGCCGCTGCTCCTCGAGGGCCCTGCGGGGGTCGGCAAGACCCAGCTCGCCCAGAGCGTCGCCGCGGCGACCGGGCGCCGGCTGCTGCGGCTGCAGTGCTACGAGGGCCAGGACGAGACCAAGGCCCTCTACGAGTGGGACTACGGCAAGCAGCTGCTCTACACCCAGATGCTCCGGGACAAGATCGGGCAGGTCGTGCAGGACGCCCCGGACATCTCGTCGGCCGTCGAGCGGATCGCGGCCCAGGACAGCGTCTTCTTCTCCGAGCGGTTCCTCGTCCCGCGTCCCCTCCTGGAGGCCCTGACCTCGCCGGAGCCGGTCGTCCTGCTCATCGACGAGGTGGACCGGGCCGACGAGGCGCTCGAGGCCGTCTTCCTCGAGCTGCTCGCCGAGTTCCAGGTCTCCGTCCCGGAGGTCGGGACCTTCACCGCCGAGCACCACCCGCTCGTCGTCCTCACCTCGAACAACACCCGTGACCTGTCGGCGGCGCTCAAGCGGCGCTGCCTCCACCTCTTCCTCGACTACCCGGCCGCCGACCGTGAGCTCGAGATCATCCGCTCCAAGGACACCGGGCTCGCCGACGCCCTCGCCGAGCAGCTCGTCGGGGTGGTCCGCGGGCTGCGCGAGCTCGAGCTGCGGAAGGCGCCGAGCATCTCGGAGACGATCGACTGGGCCCGCACGCTCGCCGTCCTCGGGGTCACCGAGCTGTCCGCGCCGGTCCTCGCCGAGACGCTCAACGTCGTGACGAAGTACGAGCGCGACCTCGGGATCGCCACCCGGGAGCTGCCGCGGCTGGTCGACCCGAACGCGACCGTCCCGGGGGAGCGGGGCCACGGCCACGGGCACGGCCATGGTCACGGGCACGGCGCCCCCGAGACGCCGGCGGGCCCGACGTCCGCCCCGGTCCCCGCCTCGGCACCACCGCGTCCGGCGCCGGACGCCGGTGACGGGCGGGACGTGCGGGCGGGCAAGGACGCGCCCGGACGGCACGACGAGCAGTACTACGGGTCGCCGAGCGCCGCCTCGGGCCGGCCGCGGACGGTGACGCCGGGGCAGGGCTCCCGCTCGTTCCGTCCGGGGGGCGCCCGGAAGCGGCCGCTCTGAGGAGGCCGACGTGGAGAGCGCGCTGCACCGCTTCATCCGCTTCCTGCGGCTGCACGGGATGCGGGTGTCGGTCGCCGAGGCCGTCGACGCCCTCGAGGCCGCGTCCCAGGTCGGGATCATGGGCGAGCGCGAGGTGCTGCGCTCGGCGCTCGCCGTCACGCTCGTGAAGGACCGGCGTGACCAGGAGGTCTTCGACGCCGTCTTCGACCGGTTCTTCCGGCTGCGTCAGGTCGTGCCGGACGAGGAGGGGCACGGGCACGCCCACGACGACCTGTCCGACGACGGCGAGCTGACCGGGCTGACGATCAGCGACGAGCTGTCCGACACCCCGCAGCAGGGACACAGCCACGGCGCGCCGCAGGACATCCGCGAGTACTTCCGGCCCGAGGACCTCGCGCAGCAGTACAACCTGCACCAGGAGGCGAACAAGCTCGACATGGCGGCGATGACCGACGAGGTCGTGCTGTCCAAGGACGGGGTGACCCCGCAGGGCGAGGCGGCGCGGGTGCAGGTGTCGACGTCGCGGCTGCACAACCCCGGGACCCCGGGCACGCTCACCGAGGCCCGGGGGACCGAGCTCGACGTCGAGCTGACCGTCGCCGAGGAGCTCGCCCTGCTGTCCTGGCTCGGCGAGCCGGACGACGAGCTCGAGGGGGTGCTCGCCGACCCGGACGTCGCGGCGCTGCGCGAGCAGCTGGCGCCGCTGCTCGCCGGGCTGCCGGAGCAGATCAAGCGGCACCTCGAGCAGCTGATGTCCGCCGAGGCGGAGGTCGAGGAGCGGGAGGTCGACGTCGCCCGCGCCGAGGTGCTCGCGGAGTCGGACCGGCTCGCGTTCGAGGAGTCGGTGCGCCGGCTGCTGCGGGCGCTGCGCGGGGCGCCCCGGCCGCGGCGGCACGTCGCGGGGCGCGGGGTCATCGACTCGCGCCGGACGATGCGCTCGAACATGCGCTACGACGGGGTTCCCTTCCGGCCGGTCCTCGTGTCGAAGAAGGAGGACCGGCCGCAGCTGCTCGTCCTGTGCGACGTGTCGCTGTCCGTCCGGGCGACGTCGGGGTTCGCCCTGCACCTCGTCCACGGCCTGCAGTCGGTCGCCTCGAAGGTGCGCTCGTTCGCGTTCGTCGACGAGGTCGTCGAGATCAGCGACCTCTTCGCCGACCACCACGTCCAGCAGGCGCTCGCGACCGTCATGGCCGGGCAGGGGGACGGTGGCGTCGTCGACGTCGACGCCGACAGCGACTACGGGTCCTCCTTCCGGCAGTTCCTCGAGGAGTTCGGCGGGGCGGTGACGAGGCGGACGACTGTCGTCGTCATCGGCGACGGCCGGGGGAACGGGAAGGACCCGGGGCTCGGGGCGTTCGCCGAGATCGCGCGACGGGCCCGGCACGTCGTGTGGCTCACCCCGGAGCCGCGGTACTCGTGGGGGCTGGGTCGCTGCGACCTGCCGCTGTACGAGGAGCACTGCGACCACGTCGAGGTCGTGCGCAACCTCGGGGCGCTGGAGTCCTTCTCGCACCGGATGGGGGAGGTGTTCGTGTGACCGTCGCGCCGATCGACGCCCTCGCCCCGGCCCTCGGCGGCCGCTACCGGGACGGGGTCGTCAGCGTGCGCCGTCGAGGGCCGGGCGGGCGCCGGGTCGGCGTCACCCGGACCGAGCACTTCGACCTCGGCCGCGACCGGGACGGCGACCTCGTCCTCGAGCACGGGCTGACGCTCGCCGAGGTCGACGACGACCTCGCCGGGCTGCTCTCGGCCGAGCTGTTCGAGCCCGGCTGGCTGCGGGGGTCTGAGCTGTTCGAGCGGGTGTTCACCGGTGTCGTCCTCACGTGCGCCGACGACCCGCAGGAGGCGTGGGAGGCGTTCTACACGAACACGCTCGCCGCCGTGGGGGCGGCGGCGAGCGGGGGAGGGCCGCCCGAGGACACGTCGGGACACGGGTCCATCCGCGACTACGCGCCCGTCTACGCCCACGCCGAGTCGCTCGTGTCCGGGCGGGAGGTGCTCGAGCTCGGGAGCTGCTTCGGCTTCCTCGCGTTGCGGGTCGCGGCCGGTGGGAGGTCGGTCACGGCGTCGGACATCTCGGCGGGCACCATGCGGCTGCTCGCGGCGATGGCCCCCCGGCTCGGGGTGCACCTGGGGACGCTCACGTGCGGGGCGGCGCACGTCCCGCTGCCGGACCGGTCGGTCGACACCGTCCTCGCCGTCCACCTCCTCGAGCACCTGGAGCCCGAGCACGCCGATCTTGTCGTCGCGGAGGCGTGCCGGCTCGCGGACCGGCGGGTCGTCGTCGCGGTGCCGCTCGAGGACCATCCCAGCGAGCAGTACGGCCACGTGTGGGCGATCACCCTCGAGACCCTGCGCGGCTGGGGGGAGGTCGCCGGTCCCTGCTGGCGTGCCGACGTCCACGAGCTGCACGGCGGCTGGCTCGTCCTCGACCGGCTGGGGTGACGGTCCCCGCGGGAGCGACGACCCCGCCGGAGCGTGGTCGATCCTCCCCTGAGCGGGTCAGGCCGCGCGGGGTGCCGCGTCGACGGCGAGGGCTCGATCGTAGGACCCGTCGAGGAGGTCCCAGACGACGAACCGACCGCGCTCGTCGGGTCGGCCGCGGACCTCGGCCCACAGCCGTCGTCGATGGACGGTCGTGTGATGTCGCTGGCAGAGGAGGGCCGCGTTCCCGATGTGGGTCGCCCCGCCGTCGGCACAGTGGCCGACGTGGTGGGCCTTCGTCCAGGCGGAGGGCGCCGTGCATCCGGGGTAGGTGCAGCCGCGGTCCCGCAGCAGGAGGTGGCGGCGCTGGGCTCGGGCGAAGAGGCGGGCGCGCCGCCCGACGGCGAGCGGTTCGCCGTCCGTGCCGGGGACGTGGGGGAGGAGCGCGGCGTCGCACGCGAGGACACGGACCGCGTCGGGGGCGAGGAGCGTGCCGTCGGCGACCGTGGCGAGCACCTCGCCCGCGCCGGTGCCGGCGCGCAGGTCCGCGAGCGGCATCGTGACGTGGAGCGTGGCGGACTCGCCCCGCTCGCCCTGGTCGAGGGCGGCCGCGGTGCGGCAGACCTCGGTGAGGGCCTCGACGCGCCGTTGCCCGGCGGGACGCAGGTCACGCTCGCCGGTCTCGTCGTCGGGAGCCGGTGCGGACAGTGGCCCGATGACGGCCTCGAGCGTGGCGGCCTGCTCGGGGGTCATCCACAGCTGGTACTCCGTGAGGTCACCGGACTCGACCCGCGGCATCGACAGCCGGGCGGAGGAGGCGAGACGGTCCTGGAGGTCGTCGAGGACACCGGCGCGTCCGTGCTCGGCGAGCAGCCGGGGACGGAGGCGGCGCATCATCGACGGTCCCCACTCGGCGGCGAGGCCGAGCAGCCCGGCGGTGACCGTCGGCAGGGCGTCGTCGCGCAGGTGCGGTTCCAGCCGCGCGGCCTCACGGAGCACCGCGCACGCGGTGCCGGCCTCGACCTTGCCCGACTCGACAGCGTGCCACGCGAGGCCGAGCGGAGAGGCGTCGTCGACGGTGCCGGTGAGTCCCGAGCCCGCCGACCCGACGTCCACGGCGACCCGGGTCACCGACGCGGCACCGCCCTCGCGCAGGGACGGTGCGTGCTCGCGGACCCAGGCGTGCGTCCCGGACCCCGCGACCTCACCGCGTCGGACGGCCTCGACGGTGACCGCGACGCGTGCCGCCGACCCCTTCGCCGTGACGTCGTCGACGAGGCCCATGAGGTCGGCCAGCTCGGGGCCGGACGCGGCGTCGAGGACCTGGCCGAGCCCGACGAGCGCGTCCCGAGCGCGGAGCGTCGCTCCGCGAGTGTGCTGGTCCCCCTGTGGACGACGCTCGTCGGGGAGGGCCCGTCCTCAGTGGCGGGGGCGCACGGCGAGGTAGACGGTGTTGCTCGCCTCCCCGCCCGTCAGCGGGTTGGCGAAGGCGACGACGTGCGCGCTCGCCTCCTCGAAGGCCTCACCCATCCGCCGGACGACCTCGTCCTCGGGCGGCTCGTCGGACCACAGGGCGAGGACGCCGTCGGCGCCCAGCATCGCCCCGGCCCGGCCGAACCCCTCGACGGTGTAGAGGTCGCCGTGGTCCTCGCGCAGCAGCCAGTCGGGGGCGTGGTCGATGTCGACGAGCAGCGCGTCGTACGTCCGGTCGGCCCGTCTGGCGCGCACGAGGTCGAAGAAGTCGTCCCGCACGATCCGCACCCGCGGGTCGGCGGCGAGCCCCACCGTGTCCGGCAGCAGGTCCCGCCGGTGCCAGTCGATGACCGGCTGCAGGGCCTCGACGACGGTGAGCTCGGCGACCCGCTCGTCCTCCAGCGCCGCCCGCGCCGTGTACCCCAGCCCGAGGCCACCGACGAGCACCGTGAGCGAGGACCCGGCGGAGGCCCCGACGGCGGCGAGCCCGATCCGGGACAGCTCCTCCTCGCCGACCGTGAACTGGCTGGACATGAGGAAGTCGTCGTCGATCTTCACCTCGTAGACGTCCCGCTCCGTGACCCGGTCGTACCGGCGGCGCAGGCTGATCGTCCCCCACGGCGTCTCGTCCCAGCCGAGCTCCTCGATGCGCATCCGCCGACCCTACGGTGCGGCGCCTGCGACCCCACGGGGCGACCGTCAGAGCATGTGCCGCTTCGTCGCCTCGTAGACGGCCTCGGCCCGCCCGGACACCCCGAGCTTGCGGAGGATGTTGCCGACGTGGAACTTCGCGGTCGTCTCCGAGATGTAGAGCCGCTTGCCGATCTCCTTGTTCGACAGCCCGCGCGCGAGCAGCTGCAGCACCTCGGACTCCCGCTCGGACAGCGTCGGCTCGACCGGCGCCGGCGGCGCCTGCATCCCACGGACCATCGCGGCGGCCGAGCGTGCGTCGAACGCCGACTCGCCCTTGCTCACGTCGTGGATCGCCCGCACGAGCGCGGCGGTGTCGACGTCCTTGACGACGTACCCGCGCGCCCCGGCCCGCACGGCCTCGAGGACGAGCTGCTCGTCGAGGAACGTCGTGAGGACGAGGACGGCGACCTGGGGGTGCCCCGTGCTGATGGCGTGGGCGAGCTCGAGGCCCTCGGTGTCCGACGACGTCGACAGCTTGAGGTCGAGGAGGACGACCCGGGGCGAGACGCGTTCGAGCACCGCGAGCGCCTCCCCGCGCGAGGACGCCTCGGCGACGACGGCGATGTCGGGCTCGCGCTCGAGGACCGAGCGCAGCCCCTGACGGACGATCGCGTGGTCGTCGACGAGCATGACGCCGATCGGCTCCGGGTCGGCGGCGGGCTCGGGACGCTCGTCGGTGGTGCTCAGCACGGGGTCTCCTCGGGGTGGGGCAGGTCGAGACCCGCGGGGTGGGCCCGGACGACGGGCAGGGGCACGCGGAACATGACGCGGACGCCGCCGAGGCGCGAGCGACGGAACGACAGGGTCCCGCCGAGGCCGCGCATCCGGCTGTCCATGTTGGCCAGGCCCTGGTGCCGGCCGTCGCGGACGCTGCGGCGCTCGAGCTGGAGCATCCGGCGCAGCGCCGCGGGCTCACCGTCCCCGTCGTCCGACACGGACACGAGCAGGGCGTCGGCCAGCCACCGCACGCGCACGACGGACCGGGTCGCCGTCGTGTGCGTGACGATGTTGAACAGCGCCTCGCCGACGGCCCGGGCGAGCTCGTGGTGGACGGCGTGCTCGAGCTGCTGGGTGCGCCCGGCGATGACGATCCTGATGTCCAGCATCGGCCGGTGGTGGTGGACGACCTCGGTGAGGAGGTCCTCGAGCGAGGCGACGGAGTCCGACTCGGACCGGGTGAGGGCGAAGATCGCCGACCGCAGCTGCTCGACGGCGGCCTGGCTGAGCGACTTCGCCGTCTCCAGGTGCTGGGTCAGCCCCGCGGCGCCGAGCGCCTCGGACTCGCCGCGCGCCATCTCGACGGCCATCCCGGCCGACAGCACGTACTGGGTGACGCTGTCGTGCAGCTCGCGGGCGATCCGGTGCCGCTCCGCGTCGACGAGCTCGCGCTGCTGCGCGACCGCGAGGCGCTGCTCGGCAGCCTCGAGCTCGGCGGTGCGCACCGCGAGGTCGCGGGCCTGGGCGCGGGCCTCCTCGTGCAGCCGCTGCGCCCGGCGGTGGAGCGACAGCCCGGACTGGTACTGCTCGCTCGTGTGCAGGGACACCGCCGCCTGGTTGGCGAGGATGCGCAGCACCGCGAGGTCCTCGCCCCCGACGTCCTCCCCGAGCCCGTGCCGCCCCGCGAGCCCGCCGACCCGGCGCCCCTCGAGGTACATCGGCACCCTGACCCACACGTCGGTGCGCGCGGACGACGCGGCGTAGCCCGAGCGCAGCGCCGACAGCTCGAGGCGGACGCCTTCGGGCACCTCGACGGGGTCGGCGATGCTGCGCCGGTCGGGGCCGATGACGACGAAGCGTGGCCGGGCGTTCTCGAGGTGGGCGTCGGCGAGGGCGAGGACGGCCCAGTCGGCGGCGAGGTGGTCGGCGGCGGCCCGGGTGACCTCCTCGAGCAGCCCGCGCGGCCCCTCGACGGTGCGCACGACGGCCCGCGAGATCGTGTCCATCGAGCGGACCGCCCGTTGGGTGCGCTCGGTCGAGCGCAGGTAGGCCGGGTAGTAGGAGTTCTTGCCGGAACGGACCCCGGTGAGCCGGGAGAGGTCCGTCGCCTCGGTCACAGCGCCGCCCGGAAGAGGCGCTCGATGTCGTGGGCGTCGCTCGCCCGCGGGTTCGTCGTGAGGCACGCGTCCTCGAGGGAGTTCTGCGACAGGACGGTGAGGTGCTCCTCGGTGATGCCGAGCGAGCGCAGCGACCGGGGGACCCCGACCTCGTCGGCGAGCTGCCGGACGTGGGCGGCGAGCAGCTCTGCGGCCTCGGCGCCGGGCATCCCGTCGACGGCGAGCCCCGCGGAGCGTGCGACGGCGACGAAGCGCTCCGGGGCCGACTCGGCGTTGTAGCGGATGACGTGCGGCAGGAGGATGCCGTTGATGACGCCGTGCGGGGCGTCGAGCAGACCGCCGACCTGGTGGCTCATCGCGTGCGTGGCCCCGAGGATCGCGTTCGTGAAGGCGAGTCCGGCGGCGAGCGACGCCTGCGCCATCCCGGTCCGGGCCTCGTGGTCGTCGGGCTCGGTCATCGTCCGGGTGAGGTGGCGGTTGACGAGCCCGACCGCGTCGAGGGCGTGGACGTCGGCGAGCGCGTTGTGGGCGAGCGAGACGAAGGCCTCGATCCCGTGGGTCAGGGCGTCCAGGCCGGTCGCGGCGTTGAGCCACTCGGGCATCGAGGTGAGCAGCCGCGGGTCGGTGATCGAGATGTCCGGGACGAGCGCGCGCCCCATGATCGTCACCTTCATGTGCCGCTGGGTGTCGGTGATGATGCAGAACTGGCTGACGTCGGCCCCGGTGCCGGACGTCGTCGGGATCATGAGCAGCGGTGGGATCTCGCGGTGCACCTGGTCGACGCCGCGGTAGTCCAGGATCGACCCCCCGTTGCCGGCGAGCACCGCGACGCCCTTCGCGGCGTCCATCGACGACCCGCCGCCGATGCCGACGATGACGTCGCACTCGTTGGCGCGGTAGAGGTCGTAGGCCGCGGCGACCTCCACGTCCTTGGGGTTGGGGGTGATGTCGCGGCAGACGACGGGGGAGAGGCCGACGTCGCGCAGGTGCTGGAGGAGCTCACGGACCCAGCCGGCGTCGACGATGCCGGGGTCGGTGAGGACGAACGGACGGCGGGCGCCGAGACGCCGCGCGGCGTACCCCGCCTCCGCGAGCGCACCGATGCCGAAGAGGATCTCGGGCGCCTGGAACTTCACCAGGGCGGCCGAGTCCGTCGGCCATGCCGTCGCGGTGACGACGCCGGCTCCGTTGCCGCTGCGCCCGCTCATCAGGCTCCCTCCTGGGCTGGGATGCAGACACGGTAACCTCCGCGGCCACCCGGGTCACCCCCAGCGGACCCTCCTCTTGCGGCGGCTCGGCCGGACCTGTCCGGACGGGTAGGGGTGCGTGCGCCGTGCGCCCGTCACGCCACGACCTCACCGGTGTCGGTGCCGCGACGGCGTTCGTCCCGGAGGGCGGGACGGTAGAGCAGCGCACCGAGCACGCTGAAGCCTCCCGCGACCCCGATGGCCAGGGCCGTGCTCGTGCCCTCGGCGAGGGGGCCGAGCAGGAGCAGGCCGACGCTGTAGCACGCTCCGGCGACCATCGAGTTCATCGAGAGCAGGGTCGTCCGGTTGCCGGCCTCGGCCTGGCGGTGGATGAGGGTCGCGTGGACCGGCCCGGCCGTGCCGTGGAGGGTGTAGACGACGAAGAAGGCCGTGACGAGCCCGACCGGCCCGGTCATGAGGGCCATGACGACGACGAAGAGGCCCTGCGCGGCGCGGGAGACGATCGCGGTCCAGGCGACGCCGACCCGGCGGGCCAGCATCGCGGCACCCGCCGACCCGGCGGCGAACAGCCCCCAGGCCGCGGCCGACACCGGACCCATGATCGCGCCCGCCTGTGCCTCGCCCCCGACGAGCTCGGACAGCCGGACCGGCATGAGCGTCTCGAACGAGATCATCCCGACGCTCCAGAACACCTCGACGCCGACGAGGGCGAGGAGGACGCGGTTGGTCCGCAGCATCCCGAGTCCGCCGGTGACGACCCGCGGGGCCTCCTTCGCCGAGGCGACGGCACGGTGCCAGCCCGTCGAGTCGACGTGGGTGACCGGCTCCTTGAGCAGGACCGCCGTGGCGACGATGTTGGCGGCGATGAAGACGATCGAGAGCCAGTACGGCGTCTCGAGGGCGGTGAGGAACGGCAGCGGGTCCCAGGCGATGAGTCCGCCCGAGACGAGGGCCCCGCCCGCGATGGCGAGGCCGAGGGCGGTCCCGGCGTGGGCGAGCCCGCGCTCGACCTCGACGTCGGGATCGTCGGCCTGGGCGGTGTCGACGTACCAGGACTCCAGCGGTCCGGAGTCCAGCGCCCGGTACACCCCCTGGAGCAGCATGGCGACGACGAAGGCCGCGACCGTCTGGGCGGTGACGAAGAGCACCGCCGAGGCGAGGGCGACGAGGGTGGCGGCGACGAGCACCGGCCGGCGACCGAGGGCGTCGGCGAAGCCGCCGGTCGGCAGCTCGAGGGCGAGGACGACGAACCCCTGGGCGGACAGGATGATCCCGAGCTGGCTCAGGCTCACCCCGCGCTCGAGCGGCAGGAGGGTGAGGACGCCGATGACGAGCCCGACGGGGAACCAGCGGGTGACGGTGAGGAGCAGCAGGATCCGGCGCGCGGCCGTGGCCGTGAGAGGGGCGGTCGTCGTGGGAGAGGTCACGCGTCGCTCCGTCCTCGCGGGGGCCGGTCGAGGTCCAGGGGGTAGCTGACGAGGTAGGCCGCGACCCGTCGGGCACTCGGGTTGCCCTGACCGACCCGGCGGTACTTCTCGAGGACCGCCCACAGCTCGGTGTTCATCGCCTCGAGCTGCTCGGCCGTCGCGATGACGAAGGAGTCGCCCATGCCGACCGCGTCGCGCCACTCGGTCGGCCACGCGTCCTCGGCGTCGAGCCACCGCTCGAAGTGCTCGCCGAGGTGACGGGAGTAGTCACGCTGCAGCCAGTTCAGCGCGGTCTCGGCGTCCTCGTCGCCGGCGAAGTCGCTCGGCTCGTACTGGTGGCTGTCGGTCGACGCCCGCCACAGCCGGCGCTTGCCCTCCCCGTCGCCGGTGTCCGTGACGAGGCCGACCGACTCGAGCTTGCGCAGGTGGTAGGACGTCGCGCCGCTGTTCGTCCCGAGGGCGCCCGCGAGGTCGGTCGCCGTGGCCGGCCCGCCGACGCGCAGCCGGCTCAGCAGGCGCGAGCGCAGGGGGTGGGCGAGGACCTTGAGCGCGGCGGAGTCGAGGCGCATGCCGGTGTAGTCGTCCGGGGACCCCGTGGGGGTGTCGTCGGTGGCCATGTGTGCACACTACATGTGCACATTCAGTTTGCACAAAGATCGTGCAGAAGAAGTCTGCACGGCATCGTCGCAGGTGGCGACCGGTGCGTAGGGCGGGATCGCTCGATTTCGACCCGGTGCCGACCCGCCCGTAGACTGGGTGGCTGTTGTGCCGTGTGCCCTCGCGAGGGCCGCACTCCCTCCCGGGAGCACTCGGCATACGCCCCCCGTCCCAGAGACCATGAGGAAGCCCCCATGCGTACCTACACCCCGAAGCCGGGCGAGATCACCCGGACGTGGCACGTCATCGACGCCACGGACGTCGTGCTCGGCCGCCTCGCGAGCCAGACCGCGCAGCTCCTGCGCGGCAAGCACAAGCCGACCTTCGCACCGCACGTCGACACCGGTGACTTCGTCATCATCGTCAACGCCGACAAGGTCGCCCTCACCGGCAGCAAGCACGAGCAGAAGCGCGCCTACCGCCACTCCGGCTTCCCGGGTGGCCTCAAGTCGCAGTCCTACACCGAGCTGCTCGAGAAGAACCCGACGAAGGCGGTCGAGAAGGCCGTTCGCGGGATGCTCCCCAAGACGACCCTGGGCCGCCAGCAGCTGTCCAAGCTCAAGGTGTACAGCGGCGCCGAGCACCCGCACGCCGCCCAGCAGCCGAAGCCCTTCGAGATCACCCAGGTGGCCCAGTGATGTCCGAGAACACCCAGATCGACGAGACCGCCGGGACCGACGCCGACGACGCGCCGGTCAGCGAGTACACCTCCGAGTCCGACGCGCCCGTCGGCGGCGCCGAGGGCGTCGCCCGCCCGAGTGCCTCGGCGCCCGGTGCCGCCGTCGGCCGGCGCAAGCAGGCCGTGGCCCGCGTGCGCATCGTGCCGGGCAGCGGGGAGTGGAAGGTCAACGGCCGCACCCTCGAGCAGTACTTCCCGAACAAGGTGCACCAGCAGATCGTCGCCGAGCCGCTCAAGGTCCTCGAGCTCGACGGCGCGTACGACGTCCTCGTCCGCGTCCACGGCGGTGGCCCCTCCGGCCAGGCCGGCGCGGTGCGCCTCGGCGTCGCCCGCTCGCTCAACGGCGTCGACCCCGAGCTCAACCGCCCGGCGCTGAAGAAGGCCGGTCTGCTCACCCGGGACGCCCGCGTCCCCGAGCGCAAGAAGGCCGGTCTCAAGAAGGCCCGCAAGGCGCCGCAGTACAGCAAGCGCTGACCCGCTCCCGGGCACGCCCCGGGCACGGCCGACGACGGCGGCACCCTCGCGGGGGTGCCGCCGTCGCGGCGTCCACCCCCGGGTCGCGGTAGGTTCGTCCGCGGTCCACAGAAAGGCAGTCGTCCATGTCCCGACTCTTCGGCACCGACGGGGTCCGCGGTCTCGCGAACCGTGACATCACCGTCGAGCTGGCGCTCGACCTCAGCATCGCCGCGGCGCACGTCCTCGGCGAGCAGGACCGGCGGGCCGGCCGCCGTCCCCGAGCCGTCGTCGGCCGCGACCCCCGGGTCAGCGGCGAGTTCCTCTCCGCCGCGGTCTGCGCCGGCCTGGCGTCCGCCGGCGTCGACGTCCACGACGTCGGGGTCCTGCCGACCCCGGCCGTCGCCTTCCTCACGGCGGACATGGGCGCGACCTTCGGCGTCATGGTCTCGGCCTCGCACAACGCGATGCCGGACAACGGCATCAAGTTCTTCGCGACCGGGGGGCACAAGCTGCCCGACGCCGTCGAGGACGAGCTCGCCGCCCGGATCGGCCAGGAGTGGGAGCGACCGCAGGGCGCCGACGTCGGCCGCATCCAGCGCAACCGGGCCGGGCAGGCGCGGTACGTCGCGCACCTGCTCCAGGCCCTGCCGAACCGGCTCGACGGCGTCACGGTGGTCATCGACGCCGCGCACGGGGCTGCGAGCGCCGTCTCGCCCGAGGTGTTCCGGCTCGCCGGGGCCGAGGTCGTCGAGATCGGCAGCGACCCCGACGGGCTCAACATCAACGACGGCTACGGCTCGACCCACCTCGAGCGCCTCCAGGGCGCCGTCGCCGAGCGCCGGGCCGACCTCGGCATCGCCCACGACGGCGACGCCGACCGCTGCCTCGCCGTCGACGCCGACGGCAACCCGCTCGACGGCGACCAGATCATGGCCGTCCTCGCGCTGTCGCTCAAGGACAAGGGCCTGCTGCGCGAGAACATCCTCGTCGCGACCGTCATGAGCAACCTCGGGCTGCTCCAGGCGATGGAGCGCGAGGGGATCACCGTGAAGCAAACCGCCGTCGGCGACCGGTACATCCTCGAGGAGATGCGGCGGCACGACCACTCCCTCGGCGGGGAGCAGTCCGGGCACGTCATCCTCCTCGACCACGCGACGACCGGGGACGGCGTCCTCACCGGGCTGCTGCTCGCGGCGCGCGTCGCCGAGACCGGGCGCAGCATCGCCGACCTCGTGTCCGTCATGACGCGGCTGCCGCAGGTCCTCGTCAACGTCAAGGGCGTCGACAAGTCCCGGGTCGAGAGCGACGAGGGCCTCCAGGCCGCCGTCGCGGCGGCGCAGGAGCGGCTCGACGGCTCGGGGCGGGTGCTCCTGCGCAAGTCCGGCACCGAGCCGGTCGTGCGGGTCATGGTCGAGGCGGCGACGTTCGAGGAGGCGCAGTCGACGGCCGACTCCCTCGCGGCGGTCGTCCAGGAGCGGCTCGCGCTCTGACCCCGGGAATGGGGGAAGGGGTGGCGCGGTTGTCCTCCGCGACCGATGAACGTCGACGAAAGGACGATCGCCGTGCCCTACGAGGCCGTGAACAAGGAGCTCTACAGCATCGCCGCCACCGCCACCGGCGGCCGTGAGGGACGCACCGTGAGCGAGGACGGGGTCGTCGACCTGCCGCTCGGCAAGCCGAACCCGTCGAACCCGGTCGCGAACCCGGAGACGCTGTTCGCCGCCGGCTACGCGGCCTGCTACAACGGCGCGCTCGCCTTCGTCGCCCAGCGCGACGGCGTCGACGCGTCGGGTGCCGAGACGACGGCCAACGTCCGCTTCGGCGAGACGGACACCGGGTTCGGCCTCGCCGTCGAGATCACGACGACCATCCCGGGCGTCGCCGCGGACACCGCGCAGGGCCTCGCCGACAAGGCCCACGAGTTCTGCCCGTACTCCAAGGCGACCCGCGGCAACATCGACGTCACGGTGGTCGGCAAGCCCGCCTGACCCGCGTCGCGTCACCCGTCGGCCTCCTCCCCTCGTCAGGGGAGGTGGCCGACGACGTGTCCGGCGATCTCGAGCGAGGCGGTCGCGGCCGGCGAGGGCGCGTTGAGGACGTGGGCGCAACGCGCGGTGCGCTCGACGAGGAAGTCGTCGACGAGGGTCCGGTCCGGCCGGACCGCCTGGGCGCGCACCCCGGCGGGGGAAGGACGCAGGTGCTCGTCGCGGACCTCCGGGACGAGCCGACGCACGCTGTCGGCGAAGCGGCGGCGCGAGAGCGATCGGGTGACCTCGGCGGGGCCGGTGCGGGCCTGCCGGCGGGCCAGCCGCCACGTCCCCGGCCACGCGAGGGTCCCGGCGAGGTCGCGGGCCGAGACGACGCCCCAGCCGTAGCCCTCGCGGGCCAGGGCGGGGACGGCGTTCGGGCCGGCGTGGACGACGCCGTCGACGCCGCGGGTGAGGTGGACCCCGAGGAACGGCAGGTCCGGGTCGGGGACCGGGTAGACGAGACCGCGCACCAGGTGGGCCGCCTCGGGGGCGAGCTCGTGGTACTCACCGCGGAAGGGCACGACCCGCACGAACGGGTCGTGGCCGAGGCGGCGGGCCACGGTGTCGGTGTGCAGGCCCGCACAGGTGACGACGACGTCGGCGCGCTCCTCGCCGGTGCTGGTCGCGACGGTGACCCCGCGGGCGTCCTCGCGTCCGCCGAGGACGGTCGTGCCGGTCCGCAGGTCCGCCCCGGCGGCCCGCAGCCTGCGGACGAGGGCCGCGGACACCGCGGCGTAGTCGACGACGCCGGTCTCCGGGACGTGGAGCGCGGCGAGGGCGGCGACGTGCGGCTCGTGCTCACGGGCCTCCTCGGCGTCGACGCGCCGGACGGCCAGCCCGTTCGCGAGCCCGCGCTCGTGGAGTGCTGCGAGCCGGGGGAGCTCCTCGGGTGCGGTGGCGACGACGAGCTTGCCGGTCCGCGCCTGCGGGACCCCCTCCTCGGCGGCGAACGCGAGGAGTGCCTCCGCACCGGCCCGGCACCAGCGGGCCTTCGCGCTGCCCGGCGGGTAGTAGAGGCCGGAATGGACGACACCGCTGTTGCGGCCGGTCTGGTGGGTCGCCCAGCCGTCCTCCTTCTCCAGGACGGTGACGCGTGCGGCGGGGTCCTCGCGCAGCACGCGGTCGGCGACCGCCAGCCCGACGACGCCGCCCCCGACGACGAGGACGCTCCGGGTCACCGGTCCGGTCCGGTCACCGGTCCCGGTGCGCCGCGAGGATGCGTGCGTACTCGAGCCCCGAGTCCTTGACGGTGCGCTCCTGGGTCGCGTAGTCGACGTGGACGATGCCGAAGCGCTTGTCGTACCCGTAGGCCCACTCGAAGTTGTCGAGGAGGGACCAGGCGAAGTACCCGCGGACGTCGGTGCCGCCGTCGACCGCGTCGGCGAGCGCGCCGAGGTGGGCGCGCAGGTAGTCGACGCGCTCCGGGTCGTGCACGGCCCCGTCCGGGCTCACCGTGTCGTCCCAGGCCGAGCCGTTCTCGGTGACGTGGATCGGCAGACCGCTCTCACGGGCCGAGCGCTCGACGATGAGGCGGTGGCTCTCGGGGGACTGCTCCCAGCCCATCGCGGTGACCGGCGGGCGGGGGGCGATCTCGCTGACCCGCTCGCAGCCCGGCAGCCGGTGCGTCTCGCCCTCGGGCTCCTCGCTCTCGGGGGTGGCCCGCACGCGGGTCGGGAAGTAGTTGTTGACGCCGAGGGTGTCGAGCGGGGCCGCGATCGTCGCGAGGTCGCCGTCGTGGACGAAGGAGCCGTCCGTGAGGTGGGCGACGTCGTCGAGCATCCCCTCGGGGTAGGCCCCGTGGAACAGCGGGCCGAAGAAGACGCCGTTGAGCGCGTTGTCGGCGCGGCGCACCGCGTCGAGGTCGGCGTCGGTCGCGTAGTCCGGGCCGTACACCTGCGTCGGGTTGAGCGTGATCGACACCTGCGCGTCCGGGCACTCCTCGCGGATGACGGGGACGGCCGTGCCGTGGGCGAGCATGAGGTGGTGGGCGGTGACGAGCCCCTCGAGCGGGTCCCGGTGGCCGGGGGCGTGGGCGCCGATGGAGTGGCTGAGCATCGAGGAGCACCACGGCTCGTTGAGCGTCGTCCAGCGGGTCACCCGGTCGCCGAGGGCGCCCACGACCGCCCGGGTGTACTCGGCGAACCAGCCGGCGACGTCGCGGCTGCGCCAGCCGCCGCGGTCCTCGAGGGCCTGCGGGAGGTCCCAGTGGTAGAGCGTGACGACCGGCGTGATGTCGGCGGCGAGGAGCTCGTCGACGAGCCGGTCGTAGAAGGCGACCCCGGCGGGGTTCACCGCGCCGGTCCCGCCGGGGACGACCCGGGGCCAGGAGACGGAGAAGCGGTAGGCGTCGAGGCCGAGGTCGCGCATGATCGCGACGTCCTGCGGGACGCGGTGGTAGTGGTCGCACGCCACGTCGCCGGTGTCGCCGTTCGCGGTCGTGCCGGGGGTGTGCGAGAACGTGTCCCAGATCGACGGCGAGCGGCCGTCCTCGGTGGCGGCCCCCTCGATCTGGTAGCTCGCGGTGGCGGCGCCGAAGAGGAAGCCGTCGGGGAAGCGGCGGGCGAGGTCGTCCATGCCCGCGAATCTACCGGTGGACGGTGACCTCGTCCCCCACGGCCACCTCGCCGGGGACGGTCGGGACCGCCCAGACGGCGAACCACGTGCAGCCGTCCCAGCGGCGGTGCCGGGCGAGGGTGCGGATCGGTTCGTGACCGCGCTCGCGGGTCACCGGGTCGAGCGTGGTCATGACGCAGCGGTCGACGGGGCCGACGACCCGCAGGGTCACCCCGCCGGCCTCCACCGTCGACCACGCGTCCTCGGCGAACGGCTCGAGGTCGCCGTCGAGGACGAGGTTGGGGCGGAAGCGGCCCATCGACAGGGCGGTCGGCTCCTCGCCCCGTTCGAGGGCGGTCTCGGTGACGAGGTCCTGCAGCCGGCGCAGCGACGGGAGCGAGGCGAGCGTCACGGGGGAGGAGTCGGTGAAGGACGTGTGGGCGCCGGGGACCCCGTGGCGGTCGCTCACCGGGCGGGGACGGTCGAGTGCGACGAGGTCGACGTCGTCGCGGCCCAGGGCCGCGCGCAGCCAGTCCCTCGCCGCGGGGACGGGGAGCCCGGTCGTCGGCGTCCCGTGGACCGTCACCGGCCCCGGCTCCCCGGAGGGGGCGTCGAGGAGGAGGTCCTCCGAGCCGGCGGCTCGCAGCCGTAGCGGGGCGTCGACGCAGGGGTCGGTCGCGGGGGTGTCGGCCACGATCCCGAGCAGCCCGTGCTCCTCGCGGGCGGTGAGGACAGCGCCGTCGCCGGTGACGACCATCCAGCGCCGGTCCTCGGCGAGGCCCCACGCGTCGACCGTCGCGGACGCCAGCGGCCGGCCGGCGGTGCTCTTGACCGGGTGGACCGAGAGCGCGTCGAGCCGGACCGTCACACGACCCGCCGCAGCAGCCCGGTGTCGACGTCGTAGACGAAGCCGCCGACCGTGGCGCGGTCGCCGATGAGCGGGTGCGTACGCACCGCGGCGACGTCCTGGTGCAGGGCGTCCTCCTGGTCCGGGACGACCCCGAACCGCTGCCACGACGCGTCGACCCCGGCGGACTCGCCGACCCGGCGGCGGACCTCGGCCTCGGTCGCGGACGCCATCGCGCACCGGGTGTGCGGGACGACGAGGATGCGCCGCACGTTGAGCAGGTGCACGCCGAGGACGAGCGCCTCGAGCGCCTGCGGGGTGACGCGCCCGCCGGGGTTGCGGAAGATCTTCGCGTCGCCGGGGCGCAGGCCGACCATCCGCAGCGGGTCGATCCGGGAGTCCATGCACGTGACGAGCGCGACGCCCGCCGCGGCGACGCCGTCGAAGCCGGCGAGGTCGAAGGACATCGCGAACTGCTCGTTCGCGGCGACGAGGTCGTCGAAGGCGTCGTGGGCGTCGCCGGCGTCCGCCGCGGTCTCGTCGGTCGTGGTGGGGTCGGTCACTGGAGTCCCTCTCGCTTGCCGATGGTGAAGGCGACGGGCTTGGCCGTCGCCGCGAAGAAGTCGCCGCCCTTGTCGTCGACGACGACGAACGCGGGGAAGTCCTCGACCTCGATCTTCCAGACCGCCTCCATCCCGAGCTCGGGGTACTCCAGCACCTCGACGGCGCGGATGCAGTCCTGGGCGAGGCGGGCGGCCGGCCCGCCGATCGAGCCGAGGTAGAAGCCGCCGTGGCGCTCGCAGGCCTCGGTGACCTGCGGGCTGCGGTTGCCCTTGGCGAGCATGACCATCGACCCGCCGGCAGCCTGGAACCGGTCGACGTAGGAGTCCATCCGGCCGGCGGTCGTCGGCCCGAACGAGCCGGACGGCATGCCCTCGGGCGTCTTCGCGGGGCCGGCGTAGTAGACGGGGTGGTCCTTCATGTACTGCGGCATCTCCTCGCCGGCCTCGAGCCGCTCGAGGATCTTCGCGTGGGCGATGTCGCGGGCGACGACGAGCGGCCCGGTGAGCGAGAGCCGGGTCTTCACCGGGTGCTTCGTCAGCTCGGCGAGGATCTCCTCCATCGGGCGGTTGAGGTCGATCTCGACGACCGCGCCGCGGCCGGTCGAGGCGGCCCCCTCGGCGTCCTCGGCCCCCTCGACGACGGACTCGTCGGTCTGCTCGGGCAGGAAGCGGGCCGGGTCGGTCTCGAGCTGCTCGAGGAACACGCCGTCGGGGGTGATCCGGCCGAGGACCTGGCGGTCGGCCGAGCAGGAGACCGCGACGGCCACCGGGAGCGAGGCGCCGTGTCGGGGCAGGCGGACGACCCGGACGTCGTGGCAGAAGTACTTGCCGCCGAACTGGGCGCCGATGCCGAACTCGCGGGTCAGCTGCAGGACCTCCTCCTCGAGCTCGACGTCGCGGAATCCGTGGCCGGTCGCGGGGTCGCCGCTCTTCGGCAGGGCGTCGAGGTACTTCGCGCTCGCGTACTTCGCCGTCTTGAGGGCGAACTCGGCGCTCGTGCCGCCGATGACGACGGCGAGGTGGTACGGCGGGCAGGCGGCCGTGCCGAGGCCGCGCAGGGTCCTGTCGAGGAAGGCCCGCATGCCGTCGGGGTTGAGGATCGCCTTCGTCTCCTGGAAGAGGAAGGACTTGTTCGCGCTGCCGCCGCCCTTGGCCATGAAGAGGAACTCGTAGGACGTCTCGTGGCCGGGCTTGGTGTCGGCGTAGAGCTCGACCTGGGCCGGGAGGTTGGAGCCGGTGTTCCGCTCCTCCCACATCGTCACGGGGGCCATCTGGGAGTACCGCAGGTTGAGCCGGGTGTAGGCGTCGTACACCCCTCGGCTCAGCGCCTCCTCGTCGGTGCCCTCGGTGAGGACGTGCTGGCCGCGCTTGCCCATGACGATGGCCGTTCCGGTGTCCTGGCACATCGGGAGGACACCGCCCGCGGCGATGTTCGCGTTCTTCAGCAGGTCGAGGGCGACGAACTTGTCGTTGTTGCTCGCGTCGGGGTCCTCGAGGATGTTCGCGAGCTGCTGCAGGTGGGCCGGGCGCAGGTAGTGCGCGATGTCGTGCATCGCCGTCTCGGTGAGCAGCCGCAGCGCCTCGGGGGAGACCTGGAGGAAGGTCCGCCCGCCCGGCCCCTCGACGGTCTCGACGCCCTCGGTCGTCAGCAGCCGGTACGGCGTCTCGTCGGCGCCGACCGGCAGCAGGTTCTCGTAGGCGAACTCGGTCATGCGATCTCCTCTCGGGTCGGGGCGTAGGCACCGGCACGGCGGACGGTGACCCCGCTCGTGCGCAGGGCGCGGTCGACGGCGGGGGCCACGGCCTCCGTCGGGGCGGCGTGCAGGGCGGTGCGGGCGTCCGGGCCGCCGAGCAGCCCGTCGTCGAGCAGGCCGGAGACGAGCCCGGCCATGAACGAGTCGCCGGCGCCGACGGTGTCGACGACGTCCAGGACGCGGGCGGGCTCGCTCGTCACGGTGCCGTCCGGTGCCCGCCACGTGACGCCGGCACCCCCGAGGGTGACGACGACGAGACCGGCGCCGAGCGCGGCCCAGGCGTCCATGACGTCCGTCGCGGACCGGCCCGGGTAGAGCCACGCCAGGTCGTCCTCGGAGCACTTGACGACGTCGGACAGGGCGACGAGCTCCTCGACGCGGGGTCGGACCTCGTCGGGTGCGCCCATGATGGTCGGGCGGACGTTGGGGTCGTAGGACACGGTGCCGTTCGCCCGGCCGCGCACGAGCGCGTCGGTGACCTCCGCGGCCCCGGGCTCGAGGGTCGTCGCGATCGATCCGGTGTGGACGTGTCCCGTGCCGTCGGGGAGCGCGACGCGGGGGAGGTCCCAGTGGAGGTCGAACTCGTACGTCGCGGCGCCGCTCGCGTCGAGCGTGGCGACGGCGGTCGAGGTGGGGTGGGTCGCGCTCGTGCTGCCGGGCAGGAGCCGGACCCCACCGGCCCCGACGTGGGCCTCGCAGCGGTGGCCCCGCTCGTCGGTGCCGACGAGCGTCGCGAAGTGCGTGTCGTGCCCGAGCCGGGCCAGACCGAGGGCGACGTTCGCGGGGGACCCGCCGACGTGCTCGGTACGCTGGCCGTCGGGGGCCTCGACGATGTCGACGAGCAGCTCGCCGGCGACGACGACGGGCGGCAGGGCGGTGCTCACGGGGGACGGGACCTCTCTCGCGCGGGGTATCCCGCACCCTAGCCCTCGACGGCGATTCGGCGCGGCGGCGGTCCGTCGGGGACGATGGGCGGGTGAGCACGCCGACCGCCCCCCGGAGCCGGTACTCGATGGGGTCCACGAAGAACCTCGTGTACTCCCTGCTCGCCGTGCTCGGGATGGTGGCGGTGCTCGTCCTCATGGTGCCGCGCGTCGAGACCGTCGGCGGTCCGCCGGTCGACGTCGCCGCCGAGGCGACACAGGTCCGCGAGGAGTCCGGATGGGACATCGTCGCGCCGCAGGGCCTGCCCGAGGGGTGGGTGCCGACGTCCGTCCGCTACGTGCGCACGACCGGCGACTTCATGACGTGGCACGTCGGGTACCGCACGCCGCGGGACACCTACGTCGCGGTCGAGCAGACGATGGACCCCACGCGCGAGTGGGTCGCGGCACAGACCAACCGCGCGCCGGAGGACGGCACGACCGAGATCGCCGGCCGCACGTGGACCCGGTTCGTGCGCGACACCAAGGTGCAGAACAGCCTGCTCGACATGCCGGCCACGGGCTCCGGGGAGCTGACGACTCTCGTCACCGGCGACGCCGACTTCGACGACATGGCGATCTTCGTCGAGGCCCTGCGCCCGGCCGGCTGATCCTCCGAGCCGCCCGTCACCGCAGGTGGCGGTGGGTCCTGCCCCGGTCCGCCGTGACAGGATGCGAGGACCGGTCGGGGGGCTCCCGGCCCGCCGTCCCGACCGAGCAGGAGCATCCCGATGGCCACCACCGCCAAGCGCTACGGCGTCCTCAACTTCCTGTTCGACGTGCTGCTCACGGTGATCACCGGCGGGTTCTGGCTCATCTGGATCTTCGTCCGGGAGATGCGCAAGCGCTGACGTGTCCCGCGCCGCCGGTCACCAGGCGGTGAAGCCGCCGTCGACGAGCAGGTCGGTGCCCGTGACGAACGAGGCGCGCGAGCCGAGGAGGAAGACGACGGGCTCGGCGACCTCCTCGACCTCCGCGAGCCGTCCCATCGGGGTCTGCTTCGCGAACGCGGCGTTGACCTCGGGGGCGTTCCGGCGGGTCATCGCCGTGAGCGTGTAGCCCGGGCTCACCGAGTTCACGCGGATCCCCGCCGGCGCCCACTCGACCGCGAGGGCGCGCGAGAGGTGGACGACGCCCGCCTTGGCGGCGCTGTACGCCGCGTGCGTCACCCCGCGGTTCACGACGTGCCCCGACATCGACGCGACGTTGACGATCGACCCGCCGCCGGCCGCGGTCAGGAGGGCGTGCTCGGCCTGGCAGGCGAACATCACCCCGTCGAGGTCGACGTCGACG
This sequence comes from Phycicoccus avicenniae, assembly GCF_018139485.1. Classification (GTDB taxonomy): domain Bacteria; phylum Actinomycetota; class Actinomycetes; order Actinomycetales; family Dermatophilaceae; genus Phycicoccus; species Phycicoccus avicenniae. The sequence goes on along the minus strand of NZ_JAGSNF010000008.1, from coordinate 59,872 downwards.
ACGCGCTTCCAGTCCGCCGCCGACACCGTCGCGGACGGCTCGAGCCCGTCGACGCCGGCGCAGTTCACCGCGTGCCGGACCGTCCCGAGGTGGGCGGCCCGGGCCACGGCGGCACGGACGGCCTCCTGGTCCCGGACGTCCACCGGCGCCACGGCGTGCGCGACGCCGGCGGCGCGGCAGACCCCCTCGAACGCGGAGACGTCGGCGTCCGGGTGGTCGACGCCGAGCACCGCGACGCCGCGGGCGACGAGCGCCTCGACGACGGCGAGCCCGATGCCGCGTGCCGAACCGGTGACGACGGCGACGTCCCCGGGCGTCAGCTCCGGTGTCCCGCTCATGCCGTCACCCCCGCCCCGACGTGCGACCTACCCCGCAGGACTCGTCGTGATCGCAGCACATACCACAGGGTAGGCCGCAGGCGCGCTCAGCCGAGGACGGTGCGGGTGCTCGCGCTCGACTCCCGGATGCGGCTGTAGGCGGACAGGTCGACCTTGAGACCGGTGTGCTCCCCGACGTAGACGACCGGCTCGGCGTCGTGGTCGTGCCCGCCCTCGACGGCGTCGACGATCGCGGCGACGAAGCCGCCGGCGACCGGGGCGTTCTTGAACGAGTTGCCGCTCGTGCCCATCGCGACGTAGAACCCCGGGGCGTCGGTGCGGTCGTAGATCGGGGTCCAGTCGTCGGCGACGTCGTACACCCCGACGACGCCGGACGGCCGGTTCGGCACCCGCAGCTCGGGCAGCCGCCGGGCGGCGCGGGTGACCTGGGCCTCGTACCGCTCGGCGGTGACCGTGCCGTGGACGGTGTCCGGGTCCTCGATCCAGTCGAAGCGGTCGCACTCCGGCTCGGTGCCGCCGACGACCCACGCGCCCGCGGGACCGGGCCGCATGTACGTCCCGAGGTCGAGGTCGAAGACCCCCGGCCCGGGCGCCTCGTCGGTGCCGTACCCGGCCGGCTGGGTGACCTGGTGGACCTCCTGGCGCAGCGGGCGCACCCCGATGGTGAACTCGGCGCCGACCCCGGCCATCGTGTTGAACGCCCCGGACCACGGGCCCGCGGCGTTGACGACGACGGGCGCCTCGACCCGGCGGCCGTCGGCGAGCCCGAGGCGCCAGACGCCGGCGGCGTGCTCGGCGGAGACGACCTGGGCGCGGTAGACGGTCCTCGCCCCGAAGCGGCGGGCGGCGTACGCGAGGTTGTCGGCCGCGAGGCGCGGGTCGTCCATGTACCCGGCGTCCGGGGTGTACACGGCGCCGAGCGCGGCCTCGGTCTCCTCCCAGAACGCGTCGTCGGTCACCGGCTTGTTCGGCCAGTACGACCCGCCGTCCAGGTGCGGGAACCGGCTCGTGAGGTCGGCCGCGCCGACGTACTCGAACGGCACGCCGGCCGCGCGCAGCAGGTCCATCGACTCCTCGAGCGGCACGGCGGGCACGTCGAGGTGGAGCATCCCGGTGCGGTGGAAGCGGCTGAGCGCGGGCGGGTCGTCGAGGGAGGTGACGTCGCCGAGACCGAGGTGGTCCGACCACGCCTCCCAGCAGAACTTCGACTCCCAGGCCGTCGCGACGCTCGCGAACGTCGAGTACATGAAGCGGATGACGGCGCTCGAGGCCGACGTCGAGCCGAAGCCCGGCCCGGCGGCCTTGTCGAGGACGAGGACCGAGCGGCCGTCGCGGGCCAGCTCGAGGGCGACGGAGGAGCCGATGACCCCGGAGCCGACGACGACGGCGTCGGCGGTGAGGGCGGGGGAGCGGACGTCGGACGTCTCGGACACGGAAGGGCCTCCTCAGGCGTCGACGACGATGTCGCCGGTGGGGGTCGAGCAGCAGGGCAGGAACTTCTGCTGGGCGATCTCGCGGGGCCGGATGCCGCCCTGGTGGCGCATGTCGACCGACCCCTCGAGCAGGGTGGACTTGCAGGTGCCGCACAGGCCCTCGGCGCAGGAGGACGGCAGCGTGATGCCGGCGGAGGCGGCGGCGTCGAGGACGGTCGTCCCGGGCGGGCAGAGCACCTCCCGGCCGCTGCGGGCGAAGCGGATGCTGGCGCCGACGACCGCGCCCTCGCCGGGCGAGGTGGGGCCGTCCGGGACGCCGGGCAGCGGGACGAGCGTGGGCGCGGCCGGGGCGCCGATGACGAACGACTCCTCGTGGCAGCGGGCCGGGTCGGCGCCCGCCTCGGTGAGCGCGGTGGCGACGGCCGCCATGTACGGCGGCGGCCCGCACGTGAGCACCTCGCGGGAGGCGAGGTCGGGGACGAGCGCGAGGAGCTGCTCGGTGCTCACCCGTCCGCGCGGGCCGTCCCAGCGGGGCAGGCCGTCGGCGGGCGCGGCGTCCTCCTCGCAGACCCACACGACGCGGACCGAGCCGTGCGCGGCGGCGAGCGCCTCGACCTCGGCCCGGCAGATGAGGTCGGCGGGGGTGCGCGCGTGGTGGACGACGACGACGTCGACGTCCTCGGCGAGGTCGGCGACCGTGCGCAGCGTGGACAGCGTGGGGGTGATCCCGCTCCCGCCGGACAGCAGGAGGTAGGACCGTGCCGGGTGGGCCGCGACGCTGAACCCGCCGAGCGGACCACGGGCGGTGACGCGGTCGCCCGGCGCGAACCGGTCGTGCAGGTACGGCGAGAGCCCGCCGTCGTGGACCCGCTTCACGGTGACGGTGAGCAGGTGCGGACGGGTCGGGGGCGAGGAGATCGTGTAGCAGCGCTCGACGGGCACGCCGTCGACGTCGACGGTGAGCGTGACGTACTGGCCCGGCTGGAACGCCACGCCCCCCGGGCGGGTCGGCTCGAGGACGAGGGTCACGACGTCATGGGTGACCCGCACGACCCGGCGGCAGACGAGCTCCTGGTCGAAGGTCTCCTCCTCCGGCAGGACCCCCGTGCCGAGCGGGCTCGGCAGGTCGGGGACGAGCCGCAGGGCGGGCGGCTCGTGGGCGGGCTGCTCCCGCAGGAGGGTGCTCTCGGGGTACGGCTGGGTCATCGTCCTGCCTCCTCGCGCATGCGGTCGACGTACCAGGTGACGAAGGCGTCGACCTGGCGCTCGGGCTCGGTGTAGGGGCCGGGTTCGTAGGTGGGGTCGGACACCCCGCGCTGGGTGAGACCGACGAAGGCGGCGTCCTGCTCGTTCGTGTGCTTCCACACCTCGGTGAGGGCCTCGACGTCGTAGTCGACGCCCTCCTGCGCGTCCTCGTGGACGAGCCACGTCGTGCGGACGAGGGTGCGGTCGACGGCGACCGGCAGGACCGCGAAGGTCACGACGTGGTCGGCGAGGAAGTGCGCCCACACGTTGGGCTGGGCGTGGAAGGTGGCCCGGCCGAGCCGGGGCTCGTCGAGGTCGCCGAGCAGCCGCCCGACGAGGCGCGAGCCGTCCCGGCTGAAGGACTCGCCGGCGCCGTCGAGCGCCTCGCGCTGGACCCGGAAGCCGACGGGCCGGTCGACGAGGTCCTCGACGGCCCGGAACGGGATGCCCCGCTGCTCGCACGCGAGCTCGAGGTCGGTCTCGGCGAGGAGGTAGCGGTCGTGCGCCGGACGGAGCCGCGCCGGTACCTGGTGCTCCTCGAGGCCCCACGTGGGGAAGAAGGTGCACAGCAGCTCCGGGTGGCCGTCGCAGTGGTAGCACTCCCGGTTGTTCTCCATCGTGAGCTTCCAGTTGCCGTCCTCGACGAGGTCGACCTGGGCCGCGACCTTCGTCCGCTCGAGGGCGTGCGGCGCGAGGTACGGCTCGACGAGGGCGGCGACGTCGTCGATGTCGCCGGGCGGGTCGGCTGCGAGGCAGACGAAGACGAGACCGCCGACGACCCGCAGCGCGACCTTCCGCAGCCCGAGGCAGGACAGGTCCGTTCCGGGCGCGAGCTGCGGGGCGTGGAGCAGCCGGCCGTCGGTGCCGTAGGTCCAGCGGTGGTAGCCGCAGACGATGTTGCCGACCGACCCGTGGGTCTCGTCGACGAGCCGCGCGCCGCGGTGCCGGCACACGTTGCGGAAGGCCGCGACCTGCTCGTCGTCGTCGCGCAGCACCATGACCGAGACGCTGCCGATGTCGACGGTGAGGTAGTCGCCGGCCTCCGGCACCTCGGCGACGGACCCGACGAAGACCCACTGGCGAGACCACAGGAGGTCGAGGTCGAGCCGGTGCAGGGCCTCGTCGGTGTAGCACTCGCCGGGCAGCGAGCGACCCGGCTGCCGGCGGGCGAGCACGTCGAGCAGCCGCGAGCGGTCCGGGGAGCCGGTCAGTCCGGTGGGAGCCGGTCCGGTCAGGGTCATGCGCGCGACCTCCTGGGGGTCAGGGGCTGGTGGTCACAGGGCCATGCACAGACGCAGGGCGTCGTACACGGCGGCGTGGATGTTGCGGCTCGCCACGGCATCACCGACGCGGAAGAGCTGGTACCGACCGGCGGGGTCGGTGACGACGGCTTGGGGACGACCGGCGAGCAGGTCGTCGTGGTCGACCTCCCCGCGGTTGGAGGAGCCCGGGACGAGCTCGTGGTAGAGGTCGTCGTTCGGGAGGGTGCCGTGCTCGACGACGACGTGGTCGACGAGTCGCTCGAGCGGGGCGTCGGCGTAGTCGCTCGCGAGGGTCGCGACGAGGCGGGCGCCGGACCCGGCCTCGGCGCGGCGGACGTCGGTGAGCCGCCGGGCGGGGGTGAGCGTGACGTCGTGCTCCGCGAACGCCTTGAGGTAGGCGGGGCTGTTCATGCTCCCGACCGAGATGCCGACCATCCGCTCGGGCGTCGCGAGCTCGACCCGGGCACCGGACCGCGCGAGGTGCTCGGCGGCGTCGAGGGCCGGCTCGCCGCCGTGGTCGTCGACGACGAGGACGCGCTCGCCGGCCTTGAGGGTGCCGCTGCCGCCGAGGACGTCCCACGTGTCGAGGACGAGGTTCTGGGCCGCCCGGGGCAGGAAGGTGCGGTTCGGCATCCCGCCCGTCGCGACGACGACGAGGTCCGGCTCCTCCGCGAGGACGGTGTCGGCCTCGGCGAAGACGCCGTAGCGGAACTCGACCCCGCTGTGCTTGGCCTCCTGGACCCGCCAGTCGACGATGCCGACGAGGTCGCGTCGGCGGGCGGTCGAGGCCGCGAGGAGCACCTGGCCCCCGGGCCGGTCGGCCGCCTCCATGAGGACGACGTGGTGGCCGCGCTCGCCGAGGACCCGGGCTGCCTCGAGCCCGGCGGGCCCGGCGCCGACGACGACCGCGCGACGGCGGCGCCCCACGGTCGAGGCGATGACGTGGGGGACGGTCGCCTCGCGGCCGGTGGCCGGGTTGTGGATGCACTTGGCGTCGCCGGACTCGTAGATCGCGTCGAGGCAGTAGCTCGCGCCGACGCAGGGACGCACCCGGTCCTCCTCGCCCCGGGCGACCTTGGCGACGAGGTGCGGGTCGGCGAGCTGTGGGCGGGTCATCCCGACGAGGTCGAGCAGCCCCTCGCGCAGGGCGTAGCGGGCTGTCGCGACGTCGCCGATCCGGGCGGCGTGCATGACCGGGATGTCGAGGGCCCTGCGCACCTCCCCGGCGAAGGCGAGGAAGGGGGCGGACGGGGTGCCCATCGACGGGATGGCGGCGGCGAGGCGGGCGTCGCTGTCGAGCCCGCCCTTGATGACGGAGAGGAAGTCGACGCCGTGCGCCCGGTAGCGCCCGAGGACGTCGAGGGCGTCGGTGAGGCCGAGCCCGTCCGGCAGGTCCTCGTCCATCGCCATCCGAAGGCCGACGACGAAGTCGGGGCCCACGGCAGCCCGGACGGCCTCGAGGATCCGCAGCGGGACGGTGAGCCGGTTCTCGAGGCTGCCGCCGAGGTCGTCCTGGCGCCGGTTCGTGGCCGGGGACGCCCAGGCGTCGAACAGGTGGGAGTAGGACTCGATCTCGATGCCGTCGAGCCCCGCCTCCTGGCAGCGGGCCGCGGCCTCGGCGTAGTGCCGGACGATCCGGTCGACGTCCCAGGCCTCGGCGGCCTTGGGGAAGGAGCGGTGCTGCGGCTCGCGTAGCGGCGAGGGGTAGACGAGGGGCAGCCAGTCGCCGGTGAAGTTGCTCGTCCGGCGGCCGAGGTGGGTCACCTGGATCATCACGGCAGCACCCGCCTCGTGGACGTCGTCGGTGAGCCGGCGCAGCCACGGCACGACCTCGTCCTTGTAGAGCAGCATGTTGCCGAAGGCGGGCGGGCTGTCCGGGGAGACCACCGCGGAGCCGCCGATCATCGTCAGGCCGACCCCGCCGCGGGCCTTCTCCAGGTGGTAGAGGCGGTACCTGTCCTTCGGCATCCCGTCCTCGGTGTAGGCGGGCTCGTGGGACGTCGAGACGACGCGGTTGCGGAGCGCGACGTGCTTGAGCGTGAAGGGGTCGAGCAGGGGGTCGAGGTGAGCCACGCCGCCAGGGTGACAGGGCGGACCGATGAGCAAAAGCGAACGTTCTCGGATGGAACCGTGCAATCATTCCTCATGATCGACGCGCGGTTGCAGTCCCTGAGGGTCGTCGCCCGGTGTGGGACCATCACCGCCGCCGCGGAGGACCTGGGGTACACCCCGTCGGCCCTGTCGCACCAGCTGCGCTCGCTCTCGAAGGACCTCGGCGTCCCGCTCCTGGAGCCCGACGGGAGGAGGGTGCGGCTCACGTCCGCCGCGTGGACGCTGCTGGAGCGCTCGCACGCGCTCTACGCCCACTGGGAGGGGATCCGGGCCGAGCTGCACCGTGCTGCGGGGGTCGGGCTCGGCCGGCTGCGGCTCGCCGGGTTCTCGACGGCGGCGTCCGCGATGCTGCCGAGCGTCGCCGTCGCGGTGATGCGCGACTTCCCCGACTCACAGGTGCGGATCATCGAGGCCGACCCGTCGGCCTGCTTCGACATGCTGCTCGCCGAGACGGTCGACGTCGCGGTCGTCGTCGGCACGAGCGACCTGCCGCCCACCGACGACCCGCGCTTCGACCAGCGGCCCCTCTTCGCGGACCCCCTCGACCTCCTCGTGCCGGTCACCCACCCGCTGGCGAGGGTGACCTCGGTCCGTCTGACGGACGTCGCGGAGGAGCGGTGGATCATGGACCGACCGGGCTCGACCCACCACCACCTCGTCTCGACCGCCTGCGCCGCGGCCGGGTTCAACCCGCGCCAGGCGCACACCGTCGTCGAGTGGGACACCGGGGCCGCCCTCGTCGCGGCCGGGTTCGGCGTCGCGCTCGTGCCGCGGCTGGCCCGTGTCCCGGGGGCGGAGGAGACCGTGCGGGTGCCGCTCACCGGGGACCCGTCACCCGCGCGGCACGTCCGCACGAGCGTGCGGGCGGGGACGGCGGAGCAGCCCGAGATCGCGCTGGCTCTCCAGGAGCTCGGCGAGGTCGCGGCGCGGGTGGCGACGACCGTCTGAGCCTTCCCGAGGCTGCGGCCGTCCGGTCAGTCCTCGGACGCGGCGATGCGCTCCTCGGCCCGGTCGAGCCACTGCGTGCAGTGCGCGGCGAGGGCCTCGGCCCGCTGCCACAGCGTCATGGACTCCTCGAGTCCGACCTGGCCGGACTCGAGGCGCGCCACGATGTCGACGAGCTGGTCGCGCGCGTCCTCGTAGCCGAGCGAGGACACGTCGGTGTCGGCGGTGGCCGGGGCGTCGGCGGGAGCGGCGTCGTCGGTCGGCATGACGGCGACCCTACGCGCCGCCACCGACGACGCGGGCCCCGAAGTCGCCGCGGTCGACCCGCACCCGCAGCAGCTCCTGCGCGGTGAGGTCGCCGGGGTCGGTGACGACCTCGCCGTTCTGCCGGCTCACGACGGCGTACCCGCGGTCCAGCGTCGACTGGGGCGAGAGCGTGCGGGCCTGCACGCGCATATGGCCGACGTGGTCGCGTGCGCGGTGGACCTGCGCCTCGACGCGGTGCCGGGCCCGGCCGCGAAGCGCCTCGACAAGGTCCCGCTGGACCCGGACGAAGGCGCTCTTGTCGGCGAGGACGGGACGGCTGGACAGCTCGGTGAGCCGGCGCCGCTCGTGGTGCAGCCGGCCCTCGAGCGCCCGACGCATCCGGTCCCGAGCCGCGTCGACCCCTCGTTGCTCCGCCTCGGCGTCGGGGACGACGGCCTTCGCCGCGTCGGTCGGGGTCGAGGCCCGGTGGTCGGCGACGAGGTCGAGGAGGGGGGTGTCGACGTCGTGACCGATGGCGCTGACGACCGGCGTGCGGGCCTGCGCGACGGCCCGGACGAGAGCCTCGTTGCTGAACGGCAGGAGGTCCTCGACCCCGCCGCCACCGCGGGCGACCACGATGACGTCGACCTCCGGGTGGGCGTCGAGCTCGGCGAGGGCGGCGGTGACCTCCGGGACGGCGTTGACGCCCTGGACGGCGACCTGGCGGATCTCGAAGACCGTCGCGGGCCAGCGCCGGCGGGCGTTCTCGACGACGTCCTTCTCCGCCGCGCTCGCCCGGCCGCAGACGAGCCCGACCCGTCGGGGCAGGAACGGCAGCGGCTGCTTGCGGTCACGGTCGAACAGGCCCTCCTGCGCCAGGTTGCGCTTGAGGTACTCGAGCCGGGCGAGCAGCTCGCCGACGCCGACCGGGCGGATCTGCCGGGTGTCGAGGACGAGCGAGCCGCGCTGGGTCCAGAACGACGGCTTCGCCTGCACGACGACGCGCGCGCCCTCGGCGAGCGGACCGGGCATCGCGTCGAGGGCGTTGACGTGGACGCTGCACGACAGGCTCATGTCGACGTCCGGGTCGCGCAGCGTGAGGTAGGCGGTGCGCGCGCCCGGCCGGCGGTTCAGCTGGACGACCTGTCCCTCGACCCAGACGACCGACATCTTCTCGACGTACTCGGCGATCTTCATCGACAGCAGCCGGACCGGCCACGGCTCCTCGGCCGTCGTGTCCGCCGCCCGCTCGGGCAGCGCGGGGCGGGGCGTCGCGGTCATGGGAGGACTCTAGGAGGGACCCCCGACGGGGATTCGGGTGCGACGCCGACCGCACCTAGAATGGGGGCATGGCTGAGACCACGAAGCGCGTGCTCCTCGCGGCCCCCCGCGGCTACTGCGCCGGGGTGGACCGGGCCGTCGTCACCGTCGAGAAGGCCCTCGAGCTCTACGGCGCTCCGGTGTACGTCCGCAAGCAGATCGTCCACAACAAGCACGTCGTGACCACGCTCGAGAAGCGCGGCGCGATCTTCGTCGAGGAGACCGACGAGGTGCCCGAGGGCGCCACCGTCGTCCTGTCCGCCCACGGCGTCGCCCCGGTCGTCCACGACGAGGCGAAGGCGCTGAACCTCCGCACGATCGACGCGACGTGCCCGCTCGTCACCAAGGTGCACCGCGAGGCTGTCCGCTTCGCCGACAGCGACCACGACATCCTCCTCATCGGCCACGACGGGCACGAGGAGGTCATCGGCACTGCGGGCGAGGCGCCGGACCACGTGACCCTCGTCGACGGCCCCGACGACGTCGCCAACGTCGAGGTGCGCGACCCGGACAAGGTCGTGTGGCTCTCGCAGACGACGCTGTCGGTCGACGAGACGATGGAGACCGTGCGGCTGCTGCGCGAGCGGTTCCCCAAGCTGCAGGACCCGCCGAGCGACGACATCTGCTACGCGACGCAGAACCGCCAGCTCGCCGTGAAGCAGATGGCGCCGGACTGCGACCTCATGATCGTCGTCGGCTCCCGGAACTCGTCGAACTCGGTGCGCCTCGTCGAGGTCGCGCTCGAGCACGGGGCCAAGGACGGCCACCTCGTCGACTACGCCGAGGAGATCGACGACGCGTGGCTCGAGGGGGTCCGCACCGTCGGGGTCACTTCTGGGGCGTCCGTGCCCGAGATCCTCGTCCGCGGCGTGCTCGACCACCTCGCGGCGCACGGTTACGAGGACGTCTCGGCCGTCACGGCGGCGGAGGAGTCGATCGTCTTCGCCCTGCCCAGCGACATCCGCCGCGACCTCAAGGCCGCCGGGATGTCGGACACGATGAAGCACGACGCCGCGGACACCGAGGTCGGCGCGCTGCGCTGAGCGGCGACGTGACGACGACGCGGCGGGTGACCTGATGGACTCCAGCGTCTCGCCCGCGACGACCCCGGAGGCGCTGGTGGTCGCCGCCCGGCTGCTGCACGAGTTCAACACCGCGTACGACGACCCGTCGCCCGGGCCGGAGGCGCTCGCGGCCCGCTTGTCCGCACTCGTCGCGGCCGGCGACACGGACGTCCTGGTCGGGGGGACGCAGGCCGTCGCCGTCGTCCGGTACCGGTCGTCGCTGTGGAGCGAGGCCGACGAGGCGTACCTCGCCGAGCTGTGGGTCGACCCGTCGGCACGCCGACTCGGCCTCGGCCGGGCCCTGCTCCGTGCGGCCCTGGAGCGGGCTCGGGACCGGGGGTGCGACCTGTTCGACCTCGCGACGAGCGAGGACGACCACGAAGCGCGTGCCCTCTACGAGAGTGAAGGTCTGCACGCCACCGAGGGGCCGGGCGGCCCGACGGCCTACCACTACGAGATCGACCTCTGATCTCCCCGGCCCTCGCGGCCGTTCGCGTCGGGGTCGAGCAGCTCGGGCCGGTCGTCCGCCGCCGTCACCGCGTCGATGAGCTCCTGGGCGGTCAGGGGCCGTGGCCCGGTCCGTACCGGCTCGAGGACGTCGAGCCCGTCGGTGACGACCTCGAGGTCCTGCATCCGCCGCGCGGTGACGAGTACCCGGGACTCGAGCGTGCCGACCATCGCGTTGTAGGCCTCGACGCTGCTCTGCAGGCTGCGCCCGACCTTCGCCGTGTGCGCCCCGAGCGTCCCGAGCCGCGTGTAGAGCTGGCGGCCGAGGTCGAGCAGCTCCGCCGCGCTGCGGGACAGCGCGTCCTGCTGCCACGTGAAGGCGACGGTGCGGAGCAGGGCCATGAGCGCGCCCGGTCCGACGAGGACGACCCGACGCGCGAGGGCCTGCTCGTGCAGCGACGGCCTCGCCGCGAGCGCCGCCCCGAGCATGGCTTCGCTCGGCACGAAGCACACGACCATCTCGGGGGACTCCCGGAAGGCCGACCAGTACTCCTTCGCCGCGAGCGCGTCGACGTGCCGGGCGAGCCCGTCGGCGTGGCGGGCGAGGAGGGCGTCCCGTTCGTCCGCGGGCAGGTCCTCGGCTTGGGCGTCGAGGAAGTGGGCCATCGGGGCCTTGGCGTCGACGACGAGGCAGCGGCCGCCGGGCAGCCGGACGACGACGTCGGGGCGCACGGTCCGCTCGTGGGTGCTCACGGCGCTCACCTGCTCCTCGAAGTCGCAGCGCGCCAGCATCCCCGACGCCTCGAGGACCCGCCGCAGCTGCACCTCGCCCCAGGCGCCGCGCACGGACGAGGAGCGCAGCGACCCCGCGAGCGACGCCGTGGCCCGGCCGAGGTCCTGGGTCTCGGTCTCGACCCGGGCCAGCACCGAGCGGAGCGAACCGAACTGCTGCACCCGGTCGCGCTCGAGGACCCCGACGTGCTGCTCCACCCGGACGAGGGCGTCCTTGAGCGGAGCGAGCAGGGCCGCGGTCTCCATGTCCTCGGCGAGCGAGGTCTCGAGGTCGACGACGCGGTCGCGCAGCAGGTCACGCTCGGTCGCCAGTGCCGCCGTCCGCGCGGCGAGCACGAGCCGCGCCACGACCACGCTCGCGACGACACCGACGACGAGACCCACCGACGCCCACACCCATCCGTCCATGCCGCAGGATGGTGCCAGGACCCACCGACGGGCCCGTCGAGGCTGGCAATCCGCGACGGTGTGTCGGAACGAACCGGGACCGACGTCGTCGCCGCCATCGCGACGCGAACCGAAAGGATCCACCGTGACCGTGCTCCAGGACTTCTCCGCGACGACCCTCCAGGGGGCCCCGAAGAACCTCGACGACTACGCCGGCAAGGTCGTGCTCGTCGTCAACACCGCCTCCCAGTGCGGCTTCACCCCCCAGTACGAGGGTCTCGAGAAGCTCTACCAGGAGTTCAAGGACGAGGGCCTCGTCGTCCTGGGCTTCCCGTGCAACCAGTTCGGCGGTCAGGAGCCCGGCAGCGCCGAGGACATCGGCGAGTTCTGCCAGATGAACTACGGCGTGAGCTTCCCGATGTTCGAGAAGGTCGAGGTCAACGGCGACGACGCGCACCCGCTCTTCCGGTGGCTGCGCACCGAGGCCAAGGGTGCACTCGGCAGCGAGAAGATCAAGTGGAACTTCACGAAGTTCCTCGTCGGCCGCGACGGCCGGGTCATCAAGCGGTTCGGGTCGAACACGAAGCCCGAGAAGCTGCACGCGCCGGTGCAGAAGGCGCTCGCCGCCGGCTGACGGACGCCCCGCGGGGCCCCGATCCTCGGCGGGCTCCGCCTGTCGGGCCTTCGCCCTAGGCTCGCGCCATGCCGGAGCCGATCGAGGAGTACGCCGCCCGGGTCGCCGCCGCGACCGACGCCGGGGGACGCCTGCCGCTCGACCCCGACGGGGTCGTCGGCTGGGACGTCTTCCCGTTCGAGGTCGAGGGGCTGCGGCTCAAGCCCGCGCCGACGCTCGTGGACGGTCCGGAGCCGCCGCGGGAGGGTGAGAACCCGGCCGACTGCCGGTGCGCCCGACCGGCCGGTCCCGAGGACCCGGCCGGCTTCGTCACCGTCTGGCAGGACGAGGACTGGGTCCTGCGGGCGGCGCCGCCGTCGGGTGCCCCCGTCGTGCTGTCGCTCGGAACGCAGGCCCATCTCGACGTGCCGGACCTGTCCGACGCGATGGCGGCCCGGTTCGGCCTGCTCCACGTGGCGCTCGTGGCGGCCGTCGAGGCCCTCCCGAGCGTCGGGCGCTGCCACCACTTCCGGCTCGGCGACGGCGGCGCCCACGCGCACTGGTGGTTCATCGCCCGGCCGGCCCGGATGCCGCGGCTGCGCGGGTCGTTCATGGTCGACTGGGACGACTTCCTGCCGCCGGTGCCGCTCGCGGTCCGCGACGAGAACGCGGCGTTCGTCGTCGAGCACCTCACCGCTCGGGCCGGCGGGACGGCCGTCCGGTCCTGACCGGGCTCGCGGGGTAGCGTGACGGACATGGCTCGACGCGAGGAGACCGAGGCCGAGCGGCTGAGGCGGATCGCCATCCTCAACGCGCGGCTGCCGAAGAAGCGCAACATCGCCCAGGGCCTGCTGCGCAATTCCGCGGGGGAGATGCTCCTCTGCGAGCTGTCGTACAAGCAGGAGTGGGATCTGCCGGGCGGGGTCGTCGACCCGGGGGAGCCGCCGGCCGCCACCGTCGCCCGCGAGATCGAGGAGGAGCTCGGCATCGTCGTCGAGGTCGGCGGGCTCGTCGCCGTCAACTGGCTGCCGCCGTGGCGGGGCTGGGACGACGCCCACCTCTTCCTCTTCGACTGCGGCGTCTTCGGCGGCGAGCTCGACCCCTCGCGCTTCCTCGCCCGCGAGATCGCCGACGCCCACTGGGTCACGGCGACGAGCGCGGCGGACCACGTCGCGCCGTACACCGCCCGAATGCTCGATGCGGTCGAGGGCTGGACGGCCGGGTCGACGCTCTACCTCGAGAACAGCGAGCCGACCGGGCGCTGACGCCCGCCCGCGATTTCGCCGCCCGCCCGCGGGTGCGGCACGATGGGTGGTCGTCCGGGACCGCCACCAGCGCCGCCCCGTCACCCATCGAGAAGTCGCAGAGAGGACGCCGCAGTGGCGCTCACGATCGGAATCGTCGGTCTCCCCAACGTCGGGAAGTCGACGATGTTCAACGCCCTGACGAAGAACAACGTCCTCGCGGCGAACTACCCGTTCGCGACCATCGACCCCAACGTCGGCGTCGTCCCGCTGCCGGACGCGCGGCTCGACCGGCTCGCCGAGATCCACGGCTCGGCCAAGGTGCTGCCCGCGACCGTGTCCTTCGTCGACATCGCCGGCATCGTCCGCGGCGCGTCCGAGGGGGAGGGCCTCGGCAACAAGTTCCTCGCGAACATCCGCGAGGCCGACGCCATCTGCCAGGTCGTGCGCGCCTTCGAGGACAGCGACGTCACGCACGTCGACGGCAAGGTCTCGCCGTCCGACGACATCGAGACGATCCACACCGAGCTGATCCTCGCCGACCTGCAGACCCTCGAGCGCGCCGTGCCGCGGCTCGAGAAGGAGGTCAAGGGCAAGAAGACCGACAAGGCCGTCCTCGACACGGCGCTCGCCGCGCAGGCCGTCCTCGAGGAGGGCCGGACGCTGTACGCCGCGGGGGAGGCCGCCGGGGTCGACCCAGCGCACGCCCGCGAGCTCGGGCTGCTCACGACGAAGCCGTTCATCTACGTCTTCAACCTCGATGAGGACCAGCTCGCCGACGCCGACCTGCACGCCCGGCTGCGCGAGATCGTCGCGCCGGCCGACGCGGTCTTCCTCAACGCCAAGCTCGAGATGGACCTCATCGAGATGTCCGGGGAGGACGCGCTCGAGATGCTCCAGGGCTTCGGCGCCGAGGAGTCCGGCCTCGACCAGCTGGCCCGAACCGGGTTCCACACCCTCGGGCTGCAGACCTACCTCACGGCGGGCCCCAAGGAGTCGCGAGCCTGGACGATCCGGCAGGGCTGGACCGCACCGCAGGCCGCCGGGGTCATCCACACCGACTTCGAGCGCGGCTTCATCAAGGCCGAGATCGTGAGCTTCGAGGACCTCGACGAGCTCGGGACGATGGCCGCCGCCAAGGCCGCCGGCAAGGTCCGCATCGAGGGCAAGGACTACGTCATGGCCGACGGCGACGTCGTGGAGTTCCGCTTCAACGTCTGAGTCGTCGCGTTTCCGGAGGTCAGAGGGGGTCCGATCCCTCCCAGTCCGCACACAGTCCGCAAGAGAATCGCGGGATGGCCTGGATCCGGCCGTTCTGGAGTGCATCTCGCCCCCTCGAGGCGGGCGCATGAATCCGCCGATGGGGTAGGCCCTTAGCCGCGAAGTGACGCGGGTGCGGGGCTCTCGGCACCTACGGGGCGTGATCTCGCGGACCGATTGTGAGCGTAGGCGTGCACTGAGTTTCTTCAGTTTTGGGCAGAATCAACGCAGTCTCTGAGCGTGTCGTGGTTCACGAAACGCGCGCCCATGATTCACTTTGAGCATGTTCTCTTCGACAGCGGCTGCCGGGGCGGCCTTAGAGGGAGCCGTCGACGCGGTCACGGCCTGCGACCTGAACGATCGTCTGCACAGTTTGATCACCGAAACGTGGCAGGCGAACCTCGGCCGATATGAGCCCGACGAGCTGGGCGACGACGCCCAGACGCTGGGCCACACCTGCGCTCGGAACATTGCCAATCGGGCCGAGGGGCTAGTCCTAGGCAACCGGGAGCGCGATGTCGACCGGTGGGACATCTCGGGCCTGAGCGTGGCACGCCCACATGGGGCCTTGCGGCTCGACTACGCTGGCAGGCACTTCCACATAATGAAGGCACCCATGCGCCACGGGCGCCGGCCTCAGTGGGAGAAGTTCGATCCCTGGACCCAGTCGAGCGAAGTCCGGGAATACGCCGCCCGCGCCAACACCATGGCGCTGCACGGTTACCGTACGGCGGCACCCGGCCAAGAGGCACTGCCCGTCTCGATGCTGCCGTTCGCCCTCGCCGCCCAGGAGGTCCACCTGCCGCACTTCGTATTCGTGTGGGGCGCTGACATCGCCTCCCCCGGGACGTCCGGCTGGCTGGGTGTCCCTGCGCTCGGCGAGCAGTCATTCGCCGCCGTGCACCCGCTGTGGTCCGACCCGGACGACTACGTTCCCGGTGGTTCGCGTCGGCGAGGGCCGACCGGCCCGAGCTACGACGAGCGCGCCACGAATACACCCGCGCTGACGCTCAAGCCGCGCCCGGCACACGAGGGGCAAGCGTGAACCCCGCCCGCCCCCACAGCGTCAGCGCCTCCGACTTCGACGGCACCCGGCTAACTGTGGCTCGACGCCTGCAGGGCCTCACGAAGGCAGAGCTAGCTCGCTCGGTGCAGGTAACCCCGACCGCGATCGCCCAGTACGAGAAGGGGTCCCGGCCGACACAGTCGGTCTTGGCGCAGATGTGCCTCACGCTCGGGATGCCCCGCGACTTCTTTGGTGCCGGCGCGACCCCCGAGTTGCTGCCCGCCTCGTCCGCGCACTTCCGTTCGCTACGCTCTACGACATCGAAAGCGCGCGAGCAGGTTCTCGCCTACGGCGAACTGTCCCTGCAGCTCGTCGACCTCATTGCCGACTACATCGACTTTCCCCCGGTCGACCTGCCCGAACTCGGCCTGCCTGAGCAGTTGACCGCTGAGGTCATCGAAAACGCCGCCAGTCAACTCCGTACCCACTGGGGTCTCGAGCCAGGGCCCGTGCCGTCCATTGTTCAACTGCTAGAGGCACACGGGGTCATCGTCTTGCGCCTGCCGGGGCGAGCGGACCCGAGGGTCGACGCGCTGTCCACCTGGGCGGGGAAGCGTCCTCTGGTTTTCCTGAGCAGGAGCAAAGAGGACAAGGCCCGGAGCCGGTTCGACGGCGCGCACGAGCTCGGCCACCTACTTCTTCATCCCGACACCGAACCGGGGTCCAAACTGGTGGAGTCGGAGGCGAACGCTTTCGCCTCCGAATTGCTCATGCCGCGAGAGCAGATTCTCGAGCAACTGCCCAGACGCATCGACTGGCAAGCCTTCCACGACCTCAAGAAGCATTGGGGCGTTAGCCTTCGCGCCCTTGTATACCGCGCGCACCGGCTCGGACGCCTGTCCGACGCCTCCTACCGCCGCGCGAACCAGCAGCTCGCCTCATGGGGGCTGCCCGAACCGGGGTCGCTCGGTCCGGCTGAGTCTCCGCAACTGCTGGGGCGAGCCCGACAACTGCTCATCGACAACGGCGTTGACTTCGAGGCCGTCCTCGCGCAGGGACGGCTAGACGTGGAAGTGATCGACGAGGTCATTTCTGCCGGTGCCACAGACCGACCACAGCTGCAATTCGGCTGAGCTGCATTCGGGTACTTACCTCAGGAGGCGCATTGACGAACGCCAAAACACCGACCGCGAGCCAGGCGGCCTCCCCGCTTGCTGCTCTGTCCGCTTCGGAGTCTGAAGAATTCGCCGCTACTCATCATCGGACCAATATCCACGACTACCTACCCCGGACATTTCACGACGGCACGGGCGAACACGGTAAGTGCGAGTGGAGTTCGCACGACGGCGCTAGCCTCACCCCCGAGGAGGCGGGCGCGCTCGCCTGGGTTCTCATCGACACCATAGTGCAGGTCCGATTCGGCCCCGCCACCAGTCTGTACGACACGTGGCGCGAGCACACCCTGGCGGGAACCAAAATCCCGTCGCCGGACAGGGAGACCGTCGCGTCGTTCATCGAGCCTGTCTTTGGGCTACCGGACGAGCCAAAGAGCGAGGACCACCTGCACGGCCACGTCGGGGAGTGGCTCTGGCACCTGCTCACCAAGGACAACGCAGCCGTCCGCGTACAACCCGACCCGAAGGGCGACGTCACCGACGCCGGCGCTGACGGGTTCTCGATCTACGAGAACCCCGAAGGCGCGCTGCGGTTCCGGCTCTGGGAGAGCAAGAAGAACACCGGCTCCGGATCACTTTCGACCAGCCTCAACCAGGCATATACGCAAATCGCGATCTCGGGCCAGCGTTACGTCGCCAAGATCGTCGGCACCTTCACGGCGGGTTCCCAAGACGCCGCGACACTAGCCTTCATGGCCGACGTGCCGGCCGCCTGGACCCAAGGCGACGAGCCGGTCGGCGCAGGCGTGACGCTCGCAACCCACCAGCCGCTGCCCGGCAAGCCGTTCAAGAAGATGAGCAGAAAGCTGCCGCTCCTTAACAAGCCCGGGCAGCTACGCGGTCTCGCCACCAGCATCAGCTGCTACGACGAGCTGGCCAAGACGGTACGGAGGTACGCGTGGACCGCGCTCTAGCCGCCGAGCACCTCAACGCCGCCTTCGGGGAGGATCATCTCACCGAGCTCCCCACCGTCGCCGAGCTAACCGACCTCATCGCCGAGCTGGAGATCGAACTCGTCCGTGGCCTGACCGACACAGGATTCCGCACCGACCTCACATCGTTACGACGCACCGCCTGGTACCTGCACGGTATCGCGTCCACCGCCGAAGGCTTCCGGTACCCGCTCGAGCAGCGCCGCCGCGCGTTCGCCGTCAGCGCCCACGTCCTCGACCTCCTCCTCGAAGACCCAGCCGAAGCAGGCCGCGAGCGAATGGCAACTGCATTCGCCGCTCAAGTTGGCTACCACCGTGCCGACGAAAGCCCTAACGCCGGCGCCATCTACCGCAAGATGCGCGAAGTCGTGAGTGAGCCGGCCGAGTTCACCGACAGCGCAGACGTCGCGCTCCAAGCCGGGATGCTCTTCCTTGGCCTCGAGATGGCCACCCTCAACCGGTGGCTGCGCTCCTGGGCGAGCGCCGCGGCCGCGCTGACCCGCGGAACCGAGCTCGGCAGCCTGGACGGCACCATGTTCGGCCCGACGCAGCGGCTGTTGAGGGGAGTCGCCGACCTCGTTCAGTACCTACGCGAAGGTAGTCCCGACGCGCTCGAAGCCGCCCATGAACATTTGCGTCTCGTCGTCGACAACGAAGTTGGCCTGAGCGACCTCGACACCCGATGGGTAGCTGGACACCTCCTCGCCCTCGCCGATGGGCTCGCCGACAGCAGCATCTGGGCGGTGCTGCCACCCGACCTACCCGCGGCCGTGAAGCAGGCATTCACCCTCGACCAGCAGCCCATTTTGACCTTGTGGCCGCCACAGCGCAGCCTGGTCGCTGACCCGGCCCTCAGTCCCCTCGACCCGGCGACCTCCAGGCTGCTCGTCTCTGTCCCTACCAGCGCCGGCAAGACGCTACTCGCACAGCTCATCATCTGCGCGCACACCGCAAGCGACGAACGTGACGTCTGCTACGTCACCCCGCTGCGCAGTCTCGGCCGGGAAATGCGCCAGGGACTCCGACCCCGTCTCCGCTATCTGGACCGGCGCCTTGGCGCGGACCTCCCCGATGGCTTCGGCGCCCAGGACCTCTTCGGCGACCAAACTACCGACGGAGACGGCACCGGCCAGCTACCCCAGGTCGAGGTGATGACGCCGGAACGCCTCATGAACGCGCTACGGCAGGACCCGCAGGAGGTCCTGAGCCGGTTCAGCCTGTTCATCATCGACGAGGTCCACCTCATCGCCGAGTCCGGCGGCCGCGGACTGTTGCTGGAGGGGCTGTTGTCCCTCCTCGACGCCAGCGGCGCACGACTCATCCTCCTCTCCGGCGTGATGGGCAACGCCGCATCCCTCGCCGCGTGGAGCGCCAACGGCCAGGCAGAGGTGCTGTTCACCGACGAGTGGAGAGCGCCACGACGGCTACACGTCCTTCTGGGCACCGAGAAGATCGAAGAGAGCCGAACCGTCATCCCTGCTCGCCGCCGCGGGGGCAAGGACAAGATCCGGTACGAGCTGCAGGCCCATCTCGCGGTTCGCCCCACAAATGCCACTGAGCGGCACCTGGCCACAAGCAAAGAGACCCCCATCGGTCAGCTCGTCCTCGGCCCGGACAACAAGCGCCTCACCGGGAACGGCAACACCTCCACCGCCTACTCGACAACTGCCAAGACAGCCACGCTGCTGCTCCGCGCCGGCAGTCTGCTCATGGTCGTCTCCCAACGAGCCACCGCACGGGACGCCGCAAGAGTCATGGCCGACGAGCTCGAGGAAGACCCACGCTCCCAAGGCCTTGCCGACGCTCTCGCCGCGCGCCTCGGCGACGACCATCCTCTCGTCGGCACAGTCCGCAAGGGCGTGGCCTACCACCACGCCGGGTTGCCCGTCGAGGTGCAAGAAGCCGTCGAGGACGCCATCCGCAACGAGCAGATCAAGGCCGTGGTCGCAACCAGCACCCTGACCGACGGTGTGAACCTCCCGGTCCGGACCGTGGTCATCGCGACCACCGAGTACGACGGCCAGGACCCCGCGTTCCGGATGACAGCCGCCCAGCTTCTCAACGCGGTCGGGCGAGCCGGCCGAGCCGGGAAGGAGTCGGAAGGCTGGATCGTGCTGGCGTTGCAGAAGAACCTGAGCGGCAGCGACTTCGACCGGCTCACCCCCGGGCCCGACGAACTGGAGGTCCGCTCGACGGTAGCCAAGCCGGCCGCCCTCGACGCTCTCGCCGAAGCCGAGGCGTTGGTGGCGCAGACCCAAGACGCGATTTTGCAGCTAACGCCTGACCAGGAGACCGGAGGGTTCGTCAACTACGTCTGGTTCATCCTCCACGTCCTTGACCACGTGCCCGACCTCGCGATCACCCGAACCTGGCGCGACGTAGTGGAGCGGCTGTTCGCGTTCACACAATTGCGTGACGACCTGAAGGAGCGGTGGTTGGCACTCGCCGAACTCGTCGCGAGGCAGTACGACCAGACACCACCTGCGTCACGTCGACGCTGGGCGCAGGCCGGAACCAGCCTCGCGTCCGCTGCCCTGATCGAGACGATCGCTGGAGAGCTCGCCGACCATGTGCAACAACGAGGCGGTCTCGAAGAACAGACACTCGAGGAAACACTCGACGTCCTTACCAGCCAGGCCGTGTACACGCAGCTTCTGAGGCTGCCAGAATCCAAGAAGTACTGGCGCTTCCGAAAGTCACCCAGAGGCGAGGACATCGAGGTCGACACCGACTCCGTGATTCGCGACTGGATCGCAGGACGAACGCTCACCGAACTGGCCGACGACCACCTCACCGCGGTGCAGGACTCAGCGTTTCGACTCGAGCAAATGGTCGACGGGGTCAGCGAAGGAGTACAGCACTATCTGTCATGGACCGTCGGCCTCGTCATTGCACAAGCCAACGACATCCTCCTGTCGCGTCTCAGCCCCGTCCAGCTGTTCGCCAGCACTGCTGCCCACCTGCGATACGGCGTCGACACGCCCCTCGCCATCGACCTCCTCGTCCGAGACGTGAAGTCCCGGACTCTGGCGCAGCATCTGGGGCGCCTCGCAGAAGAGGCCGACTTAGACGGGGAGGGTCTGCGCGAGTATCTAAGCGAGCGGCACATCCAGGGGTGGCGCGCGGAACTCGATGCAACCCCAACAGATGTTCTCGACCTGCTCCAGTACGTCCAGGGCAGGGACCGCCACAAGCTGGCCGAGATGATGGCAACCGGCGCCGTCACTGCTCAGTCCCGACCCGAGGGCAGCGACGAGCCTGCTGACCCGATGCCGGTGACCGTGGTTATGTCCGACGCAGATGATGAGCTCAGGGTCCTGGCCGACGACCGCTCCCTCCTCGGCGTGATCGTGGCGCGTGACCACGCCGGCGTCGCAGCCGTGCTCGACAGTGGCCTGCTACTCGACTTCACTCTCCAAGGCACCACGGTGACGATCACCCGGGCGGCTAGCGGTCAGCTCAGCTTCGTGTGACCCAACCCTCGCAGCGCGATCTTGAGAGGACATTTCATTTGCGTCATTGGGGAGCCGGAAAGACGCACTTCCCGATCACGTTCCGCGAGGCATGTCCGTGATCCGCGCTGGGCTCATTCGGCCCTGAGGCGATCCGGGCCCTGCCTATGCGCCGCCCTGTTTGATCCCAGCCCGAGCCGAGGGCGCCGTCCTGGTGGCCTGGCCGTGCGCGCTCCCATATGCGTGCACAATCAGCCGCATGAGCAACCTTCGGAAGGGCCAACGCAGGGCGCCGTCGGAGGCCCAGCGACGGGCAGTACAGGACGAGCGGGCGTCCCGTGCCAAAGTGCCGCTTCTAGAGCGGACTGGCCTTGACGTCTGGGCCGACTGGTTCAGACGTCAGGAACACCCCTTCGCGCAGGCATGGGGCGAGTTCTTCCCGGGACCCGACGAAAGAGCCGTCGGTTTCGCGCCCGATGCAGAAGCGGTTGGAGTGCTCACTGAGCTCGCGCCTTCGGCTCGCGAGTTCTTCTTGGGTGAGCAATCGGCAGCTCTGGACGCCGCGACGAAGGCGCTTCGGCGCATCGACTCGTTACCGCTGCTGGCGTTAATGCTCTTCCTACAGCGCTTCAGCAAGTGGGGCGCAAGCGAAGACCCATCCGAAGTGCCCGACGACCTCGATTACGAAATCGCGTGTCAGATCGTCGCAGGTCAAGGCCCCACAGAGAATGTGGGCTTCAACCCGCGCGACGTTATCGGTGCATTGAATCTCCTCGGACAGGTCCGCTACTTGGCCTATGCAGTAAACATCGCTGACGGATTCATGCCCCGAGGCGAACCTTCAGCCGCGATTGCGATGCGTGATGAAGTGGTCCGGAACAGGTTGCTCGCCCGTCGACTCGTCTGGCGTGGCTCGGCCTACCCTTCCCACGACCGTGAACTTGTCCGCTGGCTCGGTGCGGCGCATGGGCCGGCCATGATCGAACGTCTCGGATTTGATGTTGCGGACTATGCCGCTGTGGCCGATGCGCTGGTCTCTCACTTGCGGGACTCCGTCTCCGAGGCTGTTGAGAAGGCTCTCGAGTCCGCGGACGCGGTAGCGGCTGCCGCACCTGAAAGCCGGCGTGTCGACGCTCGACGCTTCGCCTTCATCATTGCGGCCCACGAGTGGATCGTGCCTGCTGTCGCGCCCAGTGTCGCTGACGTGCGAGCGCGACTCGATGAGCCGACTCGGAGCCGCTTGGGAGCGGTACTGATGGCCACCGGTCTGCGTCCAGGCGATGGCGCGCCGCTTAGGAGTGTGCTCGACGAGCCCGCAGCTCGTGATCGGCCGTTCATGCTCTTCCCAAGCCCCACGTCTCCTTCATCGAACGGCGAGCGGCTACTCGTCGCGGACTCGGGCGCTCTCTTAACCGACATGGCCTCCACGGTGGAGTCGCTCATGTCCCGCACCTTTGGCCAACGCTGGCCGGCCGCGCGAGCGAGGGCGGTTGATGGCCTCGCGGTTGACCTCCTCGCCTCGCTGCTGCCCGGCGCTCGCGTTCACACGTCTGTTCACATCGATGCGCCCGACGGATCCGGACGGTTCGAGATGGATGGGCTGGTGCTGTTCGAAGATATGGCTCTCTTCGTGGAAGGCAAGGGGGCACCGTTCAAGCTGGCGGGACGTCGAGGCAGCGTCGACAGTTATCGTGGCCAGGTTCGAGATCTCCTCGGGCATGGAGTGGAACAGCTCGCTCGCGATGCGCGCCTGTTAGACGGTGGTCCGATTCCCCTTCTCACCGCGCAGGGGCAAACCGTAGGGCTACTTGACCCGGCGTCGGTACATCGCTCCTTTCAGGTGCTGCCTTGCTTCGACGACCTCGGCGATATCGGCACGGCGAGAACCCTTTTGGAGGCTTGGGGACTGGTAGACCCTGGACAGCACCCTTGGATCGTCGCCGTCACTGATATGGCCGTCGTGGTCGACGCGCTGCATGGGCCCGCGCAGCTCGTGGGCTATTTGGAGTGGCGCGAGCGTTGGGGCGGCGAGTCCAGGCTGATGCTCGTCGAGGAAATCGAGATGTTCGTGTTGTATCAACGTGCGGTCGACGTGCAAGCCAAGCTACGTGACGCGGGATCCGAAAACCTCGTGATGTTTGCGTCGGGCCAGCCAGCATTCGATGACTACTACTCCGGCCTCGAAGGGACCGGGCCCGTTAGCCCTGCGCCTCGCCTGCGGCTGACGCCTAGGTTCCGCCGCTTCGCAGATGAGTTGACACGGCTTCGGCCGCCAGGATGGCTGGGCGCCGCGTCCGCCGCGGTGCAGGCGCCAGAATCAGTGCAGCTCGCCTGCGACGACCGGTCAGTGCAGCGGTCAGGTGCTTCCGCCGTTGGCTCAAGAGGCGCCGTCGTCAGCGGTGACACCGAGTTCGCCGTCGTGACAGTCGGTCCGGATTTGTCATGGCAGGACGCGTACAAAGAGTACGACTTGGCGAGGCGCTACATGCAATGCCGATTTGTACTCTTCTTCCGGGCGCGGGGGTCCAGGCTCCGCATGGAATGGGCTTGTCGCGGCAGCGACTCAAGCCCGCCTCCGCGTTGGTCGAGTTGAGCCTGCTTCGGCCGAGGCCCGGACGCCTCGGTCACGCCCGACGCTGCTCTGGGAGGAGCGGCGCCAAGTACTCGACGTTCATCACCCCCTGTGGGCTGCTCGGGGAGGGGTGTCGTCCTGCAAACCCTGTGAGCACTGGAGGCACCCACTTGGCAACGGTATCTACCGATGTGGCTCCGCTCGGTGGGCTGTTCCAGTAGTTGCAGGACGTACTAGTACGGAGCGCCCACCGCGAGTGGCGAACGAGAGAGTTCGACCTCGACAAGGGGGACGTAGAGGAACTCCTCTAGGGCGCCGTGCCTGAAGGCATACACGAGCATGCGGGAATGCTGCACCGATAGTCCCGCCATCGAGCAGTCCCAGTAGTCTCTAGGGCTGCGTCGTCGGGAGTCGTGACGTGCCCGGCAGCGCTACAACACCGCCGCGAAGATTGAGCAGCGTGACGTCGTCAGGATCGAAAAGTCACTCACCTCCGGAGGGGCCTCCGGCCATCCGGCGGTCCGCAAACAGTCCGCAAGAAGCCCGGCGAGGGCCGACTCGCGCTGACGACGTTCAACGGTCTGTTGAGCACGTTTCCGCAGGTCAAAGGGTGGTTTCCGGCATCAGTCGACGATGGCCAGCCACCACCGAAGCCCCAGAGGATCGTTCCGCTTCAACGTCTAGACGCGCTCCACCCACGTGAGCGCCCCCGAAGGGAACTCGGTCGTTACGCTCCTGCGGTGACACGGATGAGCCTGATGTGCGGGGTGGCGGGCGCTGGGAAGTCCACCTACGCACGGGGTCTGGAAGCGCGGGGCTGGTCGCGCTTCTCGATCGACCGCGAGGCTTTCGCGGCCGGGCTCACCGACGCCGCCTCGGTCCCACCCGAGGTCGCCGCCGACATCCGGGGTCGTCAGCGAGCTGTGATCGCCGAGGCGATCCGCGCCGGTCGGGACGTCGTGGTGGATTACTCCTTCTGGTCACGGACGGAGCGCGACGACTATCGCGCTCTGGGCCACGCCGAGGGCGCTGATGTCGAGGTCGTCTACTTCAGGGCGCCTGAGGAGGTGTTGCGCCGACGTCTGAGCTCGCGGCGAGGAGAGCATGCCGACGACTTCGTCGTCGACGCTTCCCTGCTGGACCGCTTTCTCGCAGGCTTCGAGCCACCCGCGCGTGACGAGACCGACGTGCGCGTCATCGACGTCAGCGGGTGATCCGGAGCGGAACGTGCTGGGGCTCCGCTCCACGTAAGGGCCGGCTCGCTCATCCGAGGAACAGCAGGACGAGCAGCGCCACGAGCGCGACGACGAGACCGGCACCGACGAGGGCCGCCTGCACCGGGCCGAGGTCCCGGACCGCCCGCTGCAGCGAGAAGCCGCCGGTGTCCACGCCGTGCCCGTCGGACAGCTCGTGCCCCCGCCGGTCGACGTGGACGACCCGGACGTGCAGGTCGCCCGCGGCCCCACCGTCCTGCGACGGCAGACCACGGCCCTCGAAGACGAGGACGGCGTCGTGCTCGACCTCCGCCGGGACCGTGATGGGACGGCCGCCCTCGTTCGGGACGAGCGTGCCGCCGCGCTTCCAGCGCTCACGGGTCAGGCGGAGGACGGTGTCCTGCACGGGGAGGGTGGACGCCTCCGCGGTGACGTCCGCCGGGTGTGACGCCGGGGCCTCGGGGGTCCGCGCGGGCGGCGGCGACGCCGACCCGGAGCGCTGCGCCCGTAGCAGCTCGTCGTACTCGATGCGGTCCGGTCCGGTGAGGACCCCGTGCGCCTCCGTGAGCCGGCGGGCGTGCTCCTCGGCCTCGGCGCGCTCGGCCGCCGACCCGCTCGCGTGCTGGTCGGGATGGGCCTCCCGCATCGCGCGCATGAACGCCTTGCCGATCTCCGCCTCGCTCGCGTCCTCGGGCACGCCGAGCAGCGCGTAGTGGCTGCGGTCCTGGCGCTCGCCCGTCACACCGCTCCTCGGGATCCGCCCAGGCCAGGCGACCCGGGGAGGGTCCATCATGGCCGACGGGGGCCCCGCGGCGCACACCCCCCGACCTAGGCTGGGACGTGACGACACCCATCGCGACGACCACCCCGAGGAGCCCCGATGAACCGCGACGCCGGACTGCTCCTGCTCGTGGTCGGTGGCGGGATCGCCGTCGTCGGGCTGCTCGCGGTGACCGGCGCGCTCGGGTGGTTCGGCAACCTCCCCGGGGACATCCGGATCGAGCGGCCCGGGACGCGCGTCTACGTCCCGGTCACCTCGATGCTCCTCGTGTCCGTCGTGCTCAGCCTCCTCCTCTGGCTCGTCCGGCGCTGACCGCGGGGCGTCCGGCCCGCCGCTCAGCCCATCGCGGCGAGGACGAGCGGGGCGAAGCCGTCCCGGTGTCCCGCACGGGTCGGGTGGTAGATGTCGAGCAGCGCGGCCTTCTTGCCCCAGACGTAGGGGGTGCCGGCGCAGACGTCGTGCCCGGTGAACGACGGCGCCGGGTCGAGGTAGGTGAACCCGGCGGCCTCGGCGCGGTCGCGGATGACGGCGTCGAGGTGGCCGGCGACGTCGTTGAGCAGCACCGCCTCGCGGCTGTTGACGCCGGAGGCCTGGGCGCACGAGACCGAGGAGCCGAACGGCTTCGGGTAGCCGACGACGAACACCTCGGCCGAGGGCGCCCGGCCGGCGATGTCGGCGTACGTCGCGTCGAGCTTCGCCGGCAGCTGGGTGTCGATCCGCCCCTTGACCTTCGAGACCGTCGAGCGGCACAGCGGCTCGTCCCACGTGCTGAAGCACGACAGGATGAGGTCGACGAAGCCGACGTCGTTGCCGCCGATGCTGATCGTCACGAGGTCGGTCGACGCCGACAGCGCGTCCGTCTGGCCCCCGGTCACGTCACCGGTCTCGGCGCCCGAGCACGCCCGGAACCTCAGGTCGGTGTTCCCGCGCTGCTTCGCGACGAGCGGGGCGTAGGCGAGGCTGCTGCGGTAGCAGGACAGGCTGCGGTCCGGCCAGCCGGTGCCGTTGCCGGATGCGTAGGAGTCGCCGAGGGCGACGTACTCGTCCGGACCGGCAGCTGCGGCGGCAGGCGAGGCGGCGAGCGCGACGAGGGGCAGGACGGCAACGGCCGCGAGGGCGGACCGGAGACGGGCGCGAGCGGACAACGGGCACTCCTTCGTGCGATGTCACGGGCGACGACCGGCCGCCCCGGGCACCTCACCTTCGCCCCGGACCCGCTGTCCCGCAACCGGAGCACAGCACCGGCGGGCGCCGGGGAGGCGGCGAGGCCGGTCGCCGGCGGCAACAGTGACCGTGACGCACAGTGGCGGTGCTATGCATAGCAGGCTATGGTCTTGTGCATAGCATGCTATCCACCGAGGAGGACATGTCATGACCCGATCGACATCCCGTCCCACGCAGCGCCAGGTCCGCACGGGCCAGCGCGGCGTCCACCTCGTCGCAGGGGCACTCGTGGCGGCGTACGTCTACGCCGCGCCCGAGCTGTCGGACACGGCCCTCGCGGTCGTGCGCTGGCTCGTGCTGCCCGTGCTCGTGCTGTCCGGGCTGGCGTTGTGGCAGTGGACCCGCGTCCGCCGGGCTCTGCGACGACGAGGGGGCCGGCCGTGACGCG
Source organism: Phycicoccus avicenniae (assembly GCF_018139485.1). Taxonomy (GTDB): domain Bacteria; phylum Actinomycetota; class Actinomycetes; order Actinomycetales; family Dermatophilaceae; genus Phycicoccus; species Phycicoccus avicenniae. The sequence goes on along the minus strand of NZ_JAGSNF010000008.1, from coordinate 32,420 downwards.
CCCCACCTTCCGGGCGGAGTCCCTCGGCTACCGCGTCAACGATCTCGCGCGGTTGCTCGCCCACGCCCTGCGCGACCGCATCGCACCGTTCGGTGTCGTCCCCGGGCAGTTCCCGCAGCTGCTCGCCCTGTACGAGGAGGACGGCCTGACCCAGGCCGAGCTCTGCCGCCGAGTGCGGGTCGAGCAACCGACGATGGCGAACACGCTGTCGAGGATGGAGCGCGACGGGCTCGTCACCCGCGCTCCCGACCCTGCCGACGGCCGCCGGTCCCTCGTGCACCTCACGGTCCGCGCCCGGATGATCGAGGACGATCTCGTGTCCGCCGCGTCATCGGTGAACGTCGACGCGACGCGCGGGGTCGAGCAGGAGCGCCTCTCGACCTTCATGGCCGTGCTCGCAGAGCTCGTCGACAACCTCGAGGGCCGCCCCGCCGCGTCGCCGTCGGTGGCGGACGGGGGGTCCACGCCATGACACCGCCGGCGGTCCTCCGGTCACCCCGGGGCGACGTCCCGCGCGGCGCGGTCCGGGGTCGCGGCTCCCGGGTCACCGCGGTGGTCGGGGTCGCCGCCACCTCCGCGTTCGCCACGGGTGGTCTGCTCACCCAGACGGTCGTCGTGCCGATGTGGCGGGGGATGGAGCCGGTGACCTTCCTGACCGTCTTCGGCTCCGCGGGCCCGGCGACGGGAGCGACCCTGCTGCCCGTCGAGCTGCTCTCGGTGGCAGGCCTCGCTCTGTGCGCCGGGCGCGCGATCCGACACCGGACGCCCGGGCGCGTGCTGTGGACCGTGGCCTGCGCCGCCATGGTCCTCACGCTGCTGTTGCTCCCGGCGTACTTCTCGGGAGCGAACGGCGCACTGCTCGACCCCGGCTTCCCGCCGACGGCGGTCTCGGACGAGCTGGCGCTGTGGCACCGCTGGAACTGGGTGCGCACCGGCCTCGCGCTGCTCGCGACCGCGGCGAGCGTGGCGGCCCTCGTCCGCGACGGCGGACAGCCCGGTCGGGCCACGACGGAGCCCGGAGCGGCGTCGCTCCGGTAGGACTGCGGGTCGCGCCCCCGCCGGACGACCAGGACCGGTCGACGGCTCAGGCGTCGAAAGGCCACCCGTCGACCATCCCCGGCTCACGGCCCGGCTCGACGAAGTGCTCGAACCCGAAGACGGCGGTGAAGACCTCCGGCGGCATCGCGAGCATCATCCCGACGTCGCTCGTCTGGCTCGCGTGCGCCGCGAGGGCGGCCCGCTTGCGCTCGACGAGGTCGGTCACGTCGACCCGCCAGTGGATCTCGCTCTCGGGCTCTCCCATCGGGTTCCCGTCGTCCATCGGCCGGTCCGGGTCCCAGTCGTCCTCCTGGCCGGCGGCGAGGGCGGCCTCGTGCATCCGGCGCATCGCGTCGCGGTTCATCGTCGACTCGAGCACCCGCGGACGCCGCGCGGCGAGATCGGCCCCGCGGTGCAGGACTCTGTGCACCTGGACGTGGTCGGGGTGGCCGTAGCCGCCGTGCCAGTCGTACCCGACGGCGACGTCGGCGTCCTCCTCGTCGAGGACGGCCGCGAAACGCGCACCCGCCTCGTCGAGGTCGGCCCCCGTGAAGGCGTTCTCGGCGACGTTCTGCTCCCAGCCCGTCATCCCGGAGTCGGCGTACCCGAGCCACACGACCCGGTGCAGCCCGATGGAGCGTGCCGACACCTCGAGCTCGCGACGCCGCCGGTCGACGACCGTCTCTCCGTCGGCGAGGTCGTCGGGGGCCGTGCCGTGGTCACCGTTCGTGGCCGTGACGAGGACGACCCGGTGCCCGGCGTCGACGGCGCGCGCCATCGTCCCGGACGTCTGCGAGGCCTCGTCGTCGGGGTGCGCGTGGAGGAACACGATCGTCGCCATGGGCGCCAGTCTGCCCGGGTCCGCCGACGTCCCGTCGACCGGTGCGGACGCGGGTTCGTCCCGGCCGCGGCTGTTGGCAGGATGGGGGGATGCAGCCCGACGCCCCGACCCCCAGGCTCGCCGAGCTCGCCCAGGCCCACGGTGTCGCCACCGAGTACTGGGACTGGCAGGGACGGCACGTCACCGTGCCCGCCGACTCCGTGCGTGCGGTCCTCGCGGCCCTCGGGGTCGACGCCGCCGACGAGGCGGCCGTCGAGACCGCGATCACCGACCACGAGCTGGGGCCCTGGCGCCACGTGCTCCCGCCGACGGTCGTCACCCGCGCCGGGCGCACCCACCAGGTGCCCGTCCACGTGCGGGCCGGGTCCGGGGTGCGGCTGCAGGTCGTCCTCGAGGGCGGCGGGACGCGTGACGTGCCGCAGGCCGACCGCTGGGTGCCGGACCGCGTCGTCGACGACGTCGCCGTCGGAGAGGCCACCTTCGAGCTGCCGGACGACCTGCCCCTCGGCTGGCACCGGCTCGTCGCCGACCTCGACGCCGCGGCGCCCGGGTCGGCGCCGACGGAGGCGACCCTCGTCGTCACGCCCGAGCGCCTGGAGCTGCCGGGAGAGTCCGCGCAGCGCCGGGTCGTCGGGCTCATGGCGCAGCTGTACCAGGTGCGCTCGTCGGGGTCCTGGGGCGTCGGCGACCTGCGCGACCTCGCCGACCTGGCCTCGTGGGCCGCTGCCGCGCACGACGCCGACTTCGTCCTCGTCAACCCGTTGCACGCCGCCGAGCCGGTCGTCCCGATGGAGGCCTCGCCCTACCTGCCGACGACCCGGCGGTTCGTCAACCCGCTCTACCTGCGGGTCGAGGACGTGCCCGAGACCGCACTGCTCGACGCGAGCGGGCAGCGGCACATGGCCGACCTCGACGCCCGGGGGCGGGCGCTCGACGCGGGGGAGCGCATCGACCGGGACGCCGCGTGGACCCTCAAGCGGGAGGCGCTGCAGCTCGTCTTCGACGCCGGCCGGTCCGCCGCCCGCGCGGCGGACTTCGCGGCCTACTGCGAGCGCGAGGGGGAGGGCCTGCTGCGGTTCGCGACGTGGTGCGCGCTCGCGGACGTCCACGGGCTGCCCTTCACCGACTGGCCGGCGGAGCTGCAGGACCCGGACGGTGACGGGGTGGCCGCGTTCGTCGAGAAGCACGCCGACCGGGTCGACCTGCACCGGTGGATGCAGTGGCTGCTCGAGGAGCAGCTGGCGACGGCGCAGCGGGAGGCGACGACGGCCGGGATGTCGCTCGGTGTCGTCCACGACCTCGCCGTCGGCGTGCACCCGGTGGGAGCGGACGCGTGGGGGCTCGGCGACGCGCTGGCCCGCGGGGTGACCGTCGGGGCGCCGCCCGACCCGTTCAACCAGCTGGGCCAGAACTGGTCGCAGCCGCCGTGGCGCCCGGACCGGCTCGCCGAGCAGGGGTACGCGCCCTTCCGGGACATGATCCGCACCGTGCTGCGCGACTCCGGGGGCATCCGGGTCGACCACATCCTCGGGCTGTTCCGGCTCTGGTGGATCCCGCTCGGCGCGTCGCCGGCCGACGGGACGTACGTCTACCTCGACCACGAGGCGCTCATCGGGATCCTCGTCCTCGAGGCGCAGCGGGCGGGGGCCGTCGTCATCGGCGAGGACCTCGGGGTCGTCGCGCCGAACGTGCGGGAGGTGCTCGTCGAGCGCGGGCTGCTCGGGACGTCGATCCTGTGGTTCGAGTGGGACGAGGACACCCCACGGCCGCCGGAGTCCTACCGCGACCTCTGCCTGTCGACGGTCACCGTCCACGACCTGCCGCCGACCGCCGGCTACCTCACCCTCGAGCACGTCGACGTCCGGGACGGCCTCGGGCTGCTGACGCGGCCGGTCGAGGAGGAGCGGGAGGTCGAGCAGGCGGCGATCGGTCGGGTCCTGGAGATGGTGCGCGACCAGGGGTTGCTCGCGGCGGACGCGGACGTCGACGAGCAGGTGGTCGCGCTGCACCGGTTCCTCGCCCGGACGCCCAGCCGGATGCTGGCCGTCGCGCTGCCGGACCTCGTCGGCGACCGGCGGGCCATCAACCAGCCGGGCACCCACGAGGAGTACCCCAACTGGCGCCTGCCGCTGGCCGGACCGGACGGCCGGCCGCTGGACCTCGACGACGTCCGCGAGTCCCCGCTCGCCGACGCCCTCTTCGCCGCTCTCCGAGGCGACTGATCCCGGGGCGCGGACCCGGACGTTCTCTCGCCCAGGCACGGCACCCGGGGTGCGTGCTACGGCGCGGTACTGGTCGTGATCACGACACGTGGTGCGACCTCAGCGGCGACTCCGGGTGCGACGCGACCACGGCAGGGTGCGGACGGTCAGCGGCGACCGCGTGGGCGCGCTCGATGCGACGCAGGACGGCGTCCGGTGACCGCCGGACCTGGCGCGGCGTCACACCGACCACGACCACCCCTGCTGCCACGAGGTCGGAATCGGCGGCCACCGTGTCGTCCCACTCGTCGCCCTGGCTGTGATGCCGGTGCGAGTGCACCATGACGGCCAGACCGACGTCGTCCAGCCACACGTCAGGCGTCGTGAGCCGCAGACCGCCGCGGGTCCTGAGCCTCGGGTTGGCCCATGGCTCGGGCAGCGTCGAGGACCGGGCAAGCAGGGCGAGCAGGTCGTGCTCGGGGACGGACCAGGCTCCGGAGGCGGCGGCCTCCAGGGCGAGCAGCACGGACGCGGCATCCCGGACGCGGAGGCGGTAGACCCATTCGGCGAGGTCGTCGACCGTCGTGAGACGACGCTGCACCGCCTCCACGAGGATCGCCTCCCGGGCCCGCGGGCCGCGTGCGAGGACCGCCGCGTCCACGGCGGACCGGGCGACGGAGGAGACCTGCAGACCGTCGCGGCGGGTGGTCCGGTCCTCGAGGCAGGTCCGACGGGCCGTCGCGTACCCGGCCTGTCGACTCCGCTTCGGGGCCGGAACGAGGAGACGGACCTGCGGACCGGGACCCGCCGAACGGATGCCGTGCAGCGCGGCAGCCGTCGGGCCGGAGAGGACGGCGCCGGGGCCTGCCCATAGCAGCGCCGCACGATGTCGCTGCCACTCCGTCGGCGACTCTCTCGACAGGAGGTAGACCCGCGGGAGGAGCACGCGCCAGTTCCGTCCGGCGTTCCAGCGGATCGCGGCAGCGGAGACCCCGCAGGCGGTCAGCTGGGATCGGGTCAGGACCCGGTCCTGGTGTCGGAGCAGGTCGTCGAGAGTCGTTGTAGGCAGCACCGGACTAGCGTGTGGGACCGGCGTCTCCCACGACAGGGACGGCGGCTCGCCTGTGGACGGGACGGCCCTTCCGGCGCGCCTGTGGACGACTGGAGATCCACGGTGCCGGCGCGGGCCGAAGCGCACCCCATGTCGCACGGAGTGCTGCGATCGCGACCAAGACTGCGCCGTAGCCCGCGATAGGGAGGGGCGGAGCGCGTCAGACCTGGGTGCCGACGAGGGAGCCGATGGCGTAGGTGACGGCCATCGCGAGCAGCCCTCCGATGACGACCCGCACGGTCGCCCGCCGGGCGTCGGCGTCGCCGAGCCGGGCGCTCACGAGCCCCGTCGCCGCAAGGGCCGCGACGACGGCGAGCACCGTCACCGGCACCCGCCAGGACACCGGGGGCAGGAGGATCGCGACGAGCGGCAGCAGCGCGCCGAGGGTGAAGGCGAGCATCGACGCCCACGCGGCGTGCCAGGGGTTCGTCAGGTGCTCCGGGTCGATCCCCAGCTCGGCCTCGGCGTGCGCGGCGAGCGCGTCGTGCTCGGTCAGCTCGACGGCGACCCGGTGCGCGAGGTCCGGGGAGAGGCCCTTCGCCTCGTAGATCGACGCGAGCTCGGCGAGCTCGGCCTCCGGCTCCTCCTCGAGCTCGCGGACCTCCTTGGCGATGAGCGCCCGCTCGCTGTCCCGCTGCGTCGACACCGACACGTACTCCCCGACCGCCATGCTCATCGCACCCGCGACGAGGCCGGCCAGCCCGGCGGTGAGCACCGCGCCCCGGCTCGTCGTCGCCGCCGCGACGCCGATGACGAGCCCGGCCGTCGACACGATGCCGTCGTTGGCGCCGAGCACGCCGGCGCGCAGCCAGTTGAGCCGGTCGCCGAAGGCGGGATCGTGGACCTCGTCGTGCTCGGCGAGGGCCGCCGAGGCGGCGGCCGGCTCGCGGTCAGCCATCGAGGGAGGCGCCCTCGGCCCGGGCCGCGGCGTTGATCCGGTGCGCCAGCTCGACGTCGAGCTGGGTCAACCCGCCGGCGTCGTGAGACGTGAGCAGCCACCGCGTCGTCCGCCACCGGATGTCGATGTCGGGGTGGTGGTTCATCTGCTCCGCCTCGTCGGCGGCGGTCGCGACGATCCGGATCGCCGCCGGGAAGTCCGGGGCCTCGATCGTCGCGACGATGGCCTCGCCGTCGCGCTCCCACCCGGGCAGGTCCCCGAGCTGGCGGCTGATCTCGTCGTCGGTGAGGAGTCGGCTCATGGCGTCATCATGCTCCGGCCGCCCCGGGACGTCACCCCAGGGAAGCCTCACCGAACCCCGGGGTCAGCCCTCGTCCGACCCGTCGGCCTCACCGGCGAGCAGGTCGCCGACGGTCGCGGTCGGGGCGACGACCTGCGGCTGGATCTCGCCGCTCTCGATCTGCTCGGCCCAGTGGCACGCCACCCGGTGCCCGGAGGCCACGCCGTCGATCTCGACGACGCGCAGCTGCGGGCGCTCGTCGTCGCACCGGGTCTCCTGCCGCCACGGGCAGCGGGTGTGGAACCGGCACCCGGCCGGCGGCTTCGACGGCGACGGCAGGTCCCCGGCGAGGAGGATCTGCTCGCGCCGGTCCTCGGCCTCCGGGTCCGGCACCGGCACGGCCGACAGCAGCGCCCGGGTGTAGGGGTGCAGCGGCTGCGCGTACAGGTCGTCCGCCGCCGCCTCCTCGACGAGCCCGCCGAGGTACATGACCCCGATCCGGTCGCTGATGTGCCGGACGACGGCGAGGTCGTGGGCGATGACGAGGTAGGTGAGGTCGTACTCGCCCTGCAGCTCCTCGAGCAGGTTGATGACCTGCGCCTGCACGGACACGTCGAGGGCGGACACCGGCTCGTCGGCGACGATGAGCTTCGGCTCGACCGCGAGGGCCCGGGCGATGCCGATGCGCTGGCGCTGCCCACCGGAGAACTCGTGCGGGTACTTCTTGAGCGCGGCGGCCGGCAGGCCCACGGCGGTGAGCAGCTCGCGCAGCCGGGCCGTCGTCTTCTTCCCGTCCGAGGCGAGGCCGTGCGCCCGCATCCCCTCGACGAGCAGCGACTCGACGGACTGCCGCGGGTCGAGGCTGCTCATCGGGTCCTGGAAGACCATCTGGAAGTCCTTGCGGCGCCGGCGCAGCTCGGACCCCTTGAGCGAGGCGACGTCGGTCCCGTCGATCGAGACCGTCCCCTCGGTCGGCGGCTCGAGCCCGATGATCGCCTTGCCGAGGGTCGACTTGCCGCAGCCGGACTCGCCGACGAGGCCGTAGGTCTCGCCGCGCCGGACCTGCAGGTCGACGCCGTCGACGGCGTAGACGTGGCCGATGGTCTTGTCGAAGACCACGCCCCGCTTGATGGGGAAGTGGACCTTGACCCCGCGGGCGTCGAGGAGCAGGTCGCCCTCGTCGTTCGGGGGCGAGGCCTGGGCCTGGTCGGTCGTCGTCGTCATCGCGTCACCTCACGGGGTTGTGGCAGCGCAGGGCCCGGACCCCGGACTCCTCGAGCGGCGGGGTCTGCGCCGTGCAGACGTCGACCGGCTGCGAGCAGCGCGGCGCGAAGGCGCAGGCGTGGTCCCAGGGCAGGTTGTCGGCGACCGAGCCGCGGATCGGGGTGAGCGGGGCACCGCGGGCGCCGTCGAGCCGGGGGATCGAGGCGAGCAGACCGTTCGTGTACGGGTGCCGCGGGTTGGCGAAGAGCTCGTGGCGCGTCCCCCGCTCGACGATCCGGCCGCCGTAGAGGACGTTGACCTCGTCGCAGAGACCGGCGACGACGCCGAGGTCGTGGGTGATCATCACGAGGGCGGTGCCGGTGTCCTCGACGAGCTCCTTGAGCAGGCTGAGGATCTGGGCCTGGATCGTCACGTCGAGCGCCGTCGTCGGCTCGTCCGCGATGAGCAGCCGTGGCGCGCACGCGAGCGCCATCGCGATGAGCGCGCGCTGGCGCATCCCGCCGGACAGCTGGTGCGGGTAGTCCTTGAGCCGGCGGTCCGGGTCCGGGATGCCGACCCGGTCGAGGAGCTCGCGGGCGACGGGCTGGGCGGCCTTGCGGGACATCCCGCGGTGCCGCTCGAGGACCTCGGTGACCTGGAGGCCGACGGAGACGACGGGGTTCAACGAGGACAGCGGGTCCTGGAAGATCATCGCGATGTCCCGGCCGCGCCGGTCGCGCATCTCGTCGGCCGGCAGCCGGAGCAGGTCGGTGCCCTCGAAGCTCGCGGTGCCCTCGACGGTGTTCCCGCGCGGGGGCAGCAGCCCCATGATCGCGAGCGAGGTCACCGACTTGCCGCAGCCGGACTCGCCGACGAGGCCGACGGTCTGCCCCGGGCGGACGTCGAAGCTCACGCCGTCGACGGCCGTGAACGGCTCCTCGCCCTGGCGGCGGAAGGTCACCGACAGGTCGCGGACGGACAGCAGCGGCTCGTCGCCGTGCCGGGACGGGCGGGGTGTGGTCGCCGTGTCGGTCATCGGCACGTCACCTCCGTGACTTCGGGTCGAGCGCCTCGCGCAGCGACTCGCCCATGAGGGTGAAGCCGAGGGCGACGACGATGATGCACAGCGCCGGGTAGATGGCGAGGTGCGGGTAGTCGTAGATGTACGTCTGCGCCCGGCCGAGCATCTGGCCCCACTCGGGCTGGCGGTCGTTGGGGTTGCCGAGGCCGAGGAAGGACAGCGCCGCGGCGTCGATGATCGAGACCGCGAGGACGAGCGTCGACTGGACGATGACCGGCGCGAGCGAGTTCGGGAGCATGTGCCGGAAGACGATCGCCCGCTCGGTGACGCCGAGCGCCCGCGCCGCGACGACGTGGTCGCTCGAGCGCTGGGCGAGCATCGACCCGCGCAGCAGCCGGGCGAACACCGGGACCTGGACCGCGGCGACGGCGATGATGACCGTCACCTGGCTCGGCCGGGCCGCGACCGCCGCGATGGAGAAGGCGAGGAGGAGCGAGGGGATCGAGAGCATGACGTCGACGACGCGCATGACGAGGGCGTCGACCCAGCCGCCGAACGCCCCGGCGAGGATGCCCAGGCTCAGCCCGCCCGCGAGGCCGGTGATCGTGGCGAACACCCCGACGATGAGCGTCTGCTGGCTCCCGACGAGCAGCCGGGAGAGCAGGTCGCGACCACGGGAGTCGGCCCCGAGCGGGAAGCCGTCCTGCGGGCCGGGAACCGGGTTGGACTGCGGTCGCACCTGGTCCAGCAGCAGGCCCGCGGCGGGGTCGTGCGGTGCGATGAGCGGAGAGACGAGGGCGAGGACGACGAAGACGAGCGTGATGCCCGCGCCGAGGAGGAAGACCGGGCTGCGCTTGAGCCGGCTCCACGCGCTGGCGATGAGCGAGACGCCGGGCTTCTCGTCGACGGCGCCGGCCTCGGCGATGCCGCCGGAGGGGCTCGCGGCCGTCGCGGCGAGCTCGTCGATCCGGTCCTTGCGGCGGGTGAAGGGGTTGGCCGGGCTCATCGGGTGCGCACCCTCGGGTCGATGATCGCGTACGAGATGTCCACGAGCAGGTTGATGAAGACGTAGATGCCGGCGGCCGCGAGGATGAGGACCTGGAGGACCGCGTAGTCGCGGACCTCGAACGCCCGGGCGAGGGCGTCGCCGATGCCGCCCCAGGCGAAGACCTTCTCGGTGAGGACGGCCCCGGCGAGGAGTGCGCCGGTCTGCAGGCCGATCGTCGTGACGACCGGCAGCAGGGCGTTGCGCATGACGTGGCGGGCCCGCACGACACGCGCCGTGAGGCCCTTGGACTCGGCGGTGCGGACGTAGTCCTCGCCGAGGACCTCGAGCACCGACGCCCGGGTGATCCGGAAGATGACCGCGAACGGGATCGTCGCGAGCGCGAGGGAGGGGAGGACGAGGTGCTTCAGGGCGCTCGCGGAGCAGTCGAACTCACGGGTCATGAGCCCGTCGAGGACGAAGAAGTTCGTGATCCGGGTGCAGCCGAGGCTGTCCTGGCGTCCCGAGACCGGCAGCCAGTTCCACTCGACGGCGAACTGGTACTTCAGGAGGAAGGCCAGGAAGAAGACCGGGACCGCGACCCCGACGAGGGAGAGGATGACGAGCCCGCTGTCCAGCGGGGACCCGGACCGCCGTGCGGACAGGTAGCCGAGCGGGACCGCGAGGAGGACGGCGAGGCCGAGCGCCGCGACGCTCAGCTCGATCGTCGCCGGGAGCCGGTCGACGAAGATCTGGAGGGCGTCGGTGCCGGGGAGCACCCCGGTCGAGACGCCGAAGTCGCCCGTGGCCGCCCGCTGGACGAACTTGAGGTACTGGACGTAGATCGGCTGGTCGAGCCCGAAGGCCTCGGTGAGCGCCGCCCGGGTCTCGGGCGTCGCCCGCTCGCCGAGGATCGCGGACACCGTACCGCCGGGCAGCGAGCGCAGCCAGGCGAAGAGCAGGACCGACAGGACCGCGACGACCCCCACCATCTGGAGGAGGCGTCTGATGATGAATCGCGCCAACGCAGGGCTCCTGGAGTTGTGCCGGGACGACGGAGGCCGCCTCGAACCTAGCCGGTCGAGGCGGCCTCCGACGGTATCCGCGGGACGTCAGGCGGGGCGGACCCCGCGCGACGTCACTGGGAGACGGTGACGGTGTCGAACGTCTCGGCGGTCAGCGGGCTGGGCGTGAGCCCCTCCACGTCGCCGCTGACGACGAGCGCCGGCGGGGAGTGCGAGATCGGGATACCGGGCAGGTACTCGTCCCGAAGCTGCGCGTTGATCTCCTGGTAGGCGGCCTCGCGCTCGCCCTCGTCGACGATGGCGTCGGCGGCCTGGAGGTCCTGCGACAGGGTCTCGCCCCACGGCATGACGCTCGTGTGGAAGTCGTTCTGGTTCAGGTTGCTGAAGAAGGTGCCGAGGAAGTTGTCCGCGGCGTTGTAGTCACCGGTCCAGCCGAGCAGCCACGCGTCGTACGCGCCGTTGGCCGACACGTCGTCGAGGTAGCCACCGTTCCACGGCTTGCTCACGACCTCGACGGTGATGCCGACGGCCTCGAGGTCCTGGACGAACGCGTCGTGGATCCGCTGGGGGTCCGGCATGTACGGCCGGGAGACCTCGGTCGGGAACGCGAAGGTGAGGGTGAGGTCCTCCTGGCCCGCCTCGGCGAGCAGCTCCTGGGCGCGGTCCGGGTCGTACGGGTACGGCTCGAGGTCCGGGTTGTAGCCGGAGACGGCCTCGGGGATGAACTGCGAGGCGACCTGCGCGCCCTCGGGCAGCTGCGTCTGGACGAGCTGCTCACGGTTGAGCGCGTGGGCGATGGCCTGGCGCACGCGCAGGTCCTGGAGGGCCTCGTTGCGCTCGGGGTTCAGGCCCATGTAGAGGATGTTGAAGGCGTCGCGGATCTCGACCGTGTTGCCGTCGTCCTCCAGGCCCTGCCAGTCGACGGGGTTCGGGAGGTCGTAGCCGTCGATCGAGCCGGCCTGCAGCTCCTGGCGACGGGTGCTCTCGTCGGGGATGACCCGGAAGACGATGTTCTGGGTCGCCGGGGCGTCGCCGTAGTAGCTCTCGTTCGCGGTGAGCGTGATCGTCTGGTTCGCCTGGTCGTAGCTCTCCAGGACGTATGGGCCCACGCCGACCGGGTTCGTCGAGTACTCGGGGTAGGTGAAGCCCTCGCCCTGCGCCTGGACGTTGTTCGCGTCCCCGGCCTCGAGCGCCGCGGGCGACTGCATCGAGAAGGAGTCGAGCGACAGGATCGTCGGGAAGCTCGAGGTGTTCCGCGTGATGTTGATGACCGCGGTCGACTCGTCGGTCGCCTCGCACGAGTCGTAGAGCGAGCCCTCGGGGTCGTCGCTGAACGAGCCGAAGAAGTACGTCCAGTACTCGGCGGCCTGCTGGCCGGCGCCCTCCTGGTTGTACATCCGGTCCATGTTGTAGCAGACGGCCTCGGCGTCGAACGGCTCACCGTCGGAGAAGGTGACGCCCTCGCGGAGGGAGAAGGTCCAGCTCAGGCCGTCCTCGGACGGCTCCCAGCTCTCGGCGAGCTCGGGCTGGATGTCGGCGGTCCCGGGCGTGATGCCGAGGAGGCCCTGGTGGATCTGCCGGGTGATCCGGAACGTCTCGCCGTCCGTGGCGTACAGCGGGTCGAAGACGTCGGGGGCGCCGGCGGCGCCGAAGGTGAACGTGTCCTTGAGGTCCGAGGATCCGGAGTCACCGCCCCCGGAGTCGTCCCGCTCGGACTCGGCACACGCCGAGATGCTCAGGGCCGCGACCGCCATGAGGGCGATCGGCGCCGTGCGCTTCAGTCTCATCAGAAGGAACCTCGCTCGGGTTGTGCGAACGCTCGACCCGTCCGGGTCGGACGCTCGAGTTGACCGGCCGTGGGGCACCTCGCCCCGCCGGTGATAGCGGTGGACACTAGCGCCGATCGGGGCACTTGCACCCATGGCTCCCCAGTGGTTACCAAGCCGAGACTTTTCGGATCCGGACGGCCCGGGCCGCAGGACCTGCGGCCGATTCGGTGGGGGACGCCTTCACCGGGATACTGGTGGGCATGTCTGCCTCTCGCCGCGACGACCTCCGCAACGTCGCCATCGTCGCCCACGTCGACCACGGGAAGACCACGCTGGTCGACAAGATGCTCTGGCAGTCCGGGGCCTTCGGCGAGCACGACCACGTCGACGAGCGCGCCATGGACAGCGGCGACCTCGAGCGCGAGAAGGGCATCACGATCCTCGCGAAGAACACCGCCGTCCGGTACGCCGGGCCGGCGGCGGTCGACGCCGGGCTCGGCGACGGCATGGTCATCAACATCATCGACACCCCGGGCCACGCCGACTTCGGCGGCGAGGTCGAGCGCGGCCTGTCGATGGTCGACGGCGTCGTCCTCCTGGTCGACGCGAGCGAGGGACCGCTGCCGCAGACCCGCTTCGTCCTGCGCAAGGCGCTCGTCGCGCGGCTGCCCGTCGTCCTCTGCGTCAACAAGGTCGACCGCCCCGACGCCCGCATCGGCGAGGTCGTCGACGAGGTCTACGAGCTGTTCATGGACCTGCTCGACGACGCCGGCGCCCACGAGGACCAGCTGGAGTTCCCCATCGTCTACGCCTCGGCGAAGGCCGGCCGCGCGAGCCTGACCCGCCCCGCCGACGGCGGGCTGCCGGACAGCGAGGACCTCGAGCCGCTCTTCCGGACGATCCTCGAGACCGTCCCCGCCCCGGTCTACGACGACGAGGCCCCGCTGCAGGCGCACGTGACGAACCTCGACGCCTCGAACTTCCTCGGCCGGCTCGCCCTGCTGCGGGTCAAGAACGGCACGCTCCGCAAGGGGCAGCAGGTCGCGTGGTGCCGCCGCGACGGCTCGCACCAGTCGGTGAAGATCACCGAGCTGCTCATGACCGAGGCCCTCGAGCGGCGCCCGGCCGAGTCCGCCGGCCCCGGCGACATCGTCGCGGTCGCCGGCATCCCCGACATCACGATCGGCGAGACCCTCGCCGACCTCGAGGACCCGCGCCCGCTCCCGCTCATCACCGTCGACGAGCCGGCCATCTCGATGACGATCGGCATCAACACGAGCCCGATGGCCGGCCGGGTCAAGGGCGCCAAGGTCACCGCGCGGCTCGTCAAGGACCGCCTCGACCGCGAGCTCGTCGGCAACGTGTCGATGCGCGTCCTGCCGACCGAGCGCCCGGACGCCTGGGAGGTCCAGGGCCGCGGCGAGCTCGCCCTCGCCATCCTCGTCGAGCAGATGCGTCGCGAGGGGTACGAGCTGACCGTCGGCAAGCCCGAGGTCGTGACCCGCGAGATCGACGGCAAGGTCCACGAGCCCGTCGAGCGCCTCACGATCGACACGCCGGAGGAGTACCTCGGCGCGATCACCCAGCTGCTCGCCGCCCGCAAGGGCCGGATGGAGCAGATGACGAACCACGGCACCGGCTGGGTGCGGATGGAGTTCCTCGTCCCGGCCCGCGGCCTCATCGGCTTCCGGACCCAGTTCCTCACCGACACCCGCGGCACCGGCATCGCCCACCACGTCTTCGAGGGCCACGAGCCGTGGGCCGGGGAGATCTCGACCCGGGTCAGCGGCTCGCTCGTCGCCGACCGGTCCGGCGCCGCGACCGCGTACGCGATGGCCAACCTCCAGGAGCGCGGGACGATGTTCATCGCGCCCACGACCGAGGTCTACGAGGGGATGATCGTCGGCGAGAACTCCCGCGCCGACGACATGGACGTCAACATCACGAAGGAGAAGAAGCTGACGAACGTGCGCTCCGCCGGGGCCGACGTCCTCGAGCGGCTCGCGCCGCCGCGGCTGCTCTCCCTCGAGCAGGCGCTCGAGTTCTGCCGGGAGGACGAGTGCGTCGAGGTCACCCCCGAGGGCGTGCGGATCCGCAAGGTCGAGCTCGACCAGACCCTGCGCGCGCGGGCGGCCGCGCGGGCGAGGAGGAGCTGACCCGGTGACCCCCGAGCACGTCGACCCCACCCCCACGCCGACCCGCGCCCAGCTGCACCGGAGGCGGCGGGGGAGGCGGGCCTACGTCCTCGGCGTCCTCGCGGTGCTCGTCGTCGTCGGGCTGGTCGCGGGTGGCACGTGGTTCCTGGGCCGCGAGAGCGTGCCGACCGACACGGACACGACGCCGACCTCGGCCGTCGGCGACCGCGTCGAGGAGCGCGGCGGCTCGCTCCACGCCCTCTCCCTCGGGCCGGTCGCGACGTGGGACCCGCAGCGGATCTCCTCCCGCGGGGACGCGGCGTTCGCCCAGCGGGTCTTCGCCCGGACCCTCACGACGTACGCCCCCTCGACCGAGCAGGACGGGCAGGCCGAGCTCGTCGGCGACCTCGCGACCGACACGGGCACGCCGAACGACGACCTCACGCAGTGGACGTTCACCCTCCGCGAGGACGTGATGTGGCAGGACGGCAGCCCGGTCACCTGCGAGGACGTCGCCTACGGGGTCTCGCGGACCTTCGCCACCGACGACATCACCGGGGGACCGACGGACGCGCTCGCCGTCCTCGACATCCCCCGCAACCCCGACGGCACGAGCCGCTACGCCGGCCCGTACGCGACGGGGGAGCGGGCCGAGTCCGGCCAGGAGTCCTTCGACGAGGCCGTCGCCTGCGACGGGCGCGAGCTGACCTTCACCCTGAGCCAGGGGGTCGGGGACTTCGACGAGATGGTGAGCCAGCCCGCCTTCGGGCCGGTCGAGGCGGACGCCGACGAGGGGGCCGAGGGCACGCACGCCGTGTTCTCCGCCGGTCCGTACATGCTCCAGGGCGCGTGGGAGGAGGGCCGCGGCGGTGTCTTCGTCCGCAACCCGCACTGGACCCCGGAGTCGGACCCGGTCCGCGACGCCTACCCGGACGAGATCCGCTACCAGGAGGGCCTGGAGACCCAGACCGTCGCCCAGCAGGTGATGGCCGACAACGAGAGCGGCCGGGTGTCGGTCTCGCTCGGGTCCGCGCCGCCGGCGATCCAGCAGTACATCACCGCCGTCGAGGGCCTGCGCGAGCGCTCGGTGAACCCACGCACCGGCATCGTCGACTACCTCGTGCCGAACACCCGCAGCCAGGTCTTCCGCGACCCGGAGGTGCGCCGCGCGCTCGCCGTCGCGACCAACCGCGACGCCTACGTCACCGCGATCGGCGGCTCGACCGCGGCGGAGCCCGCCGTCTCGCTCGTCCCGGAGGCGCTGCCGGCGCACCACGGCGACGACCCGCTCGGGGCGGGGACCCGGGGCGACGTCGTCGAGGCCGCGTCGATCCTCGAGGAGGCCGGGGTCGACACGCCGGTGACCTTCACCCTCGCCTACCGCTCCGACGCCACGTCCGACAAGGCGGTCTCCGCCCTCGTCGCGGGCTGGCGGGAGGCGGGATTCGACCCGCGCCTCGAGCCGGTGACCGAGGACTACTTCGCGACGATCTCCGACCCCGACGCCGCCGAGGACTACGACGCCTTCTGGTCCAACTGGGCCCCGGCGTGGGCGTCGGCCTCGACGATCCTGCCGCCGCTGTTCGACAGCTCGATCAACATCACCGACGACGGGCCAGGACGGGACTACGGGTACTTCGAGGACGAGGAGCTCGACGAGCAGATGGCCCGGACCGCCCTCATCCCGGACCGCGCCGAGCGCGAGGCCGGCTGGGCCGACGTCGACCGGAGCCTCCTCGAGGCCGGGGCCTACATCGGCCTCGCCGAGCGGCGTGCGCTGTACGTCGCCGGCGCCGACGTGCGCAACCTGTCGGCGAACGCGGTGCTCGGGGGCGTCCTCGAGTTCGCCGACATCGCGGTGACCCGGTGACCGGCCTGCTCGACGGGGTGGCGACCCCGGGCCGGGCCCCGCGCCTGCTGTTCGTCCACGCCCACCCCGACGACGAGACCCTGACGACCGGGGTCGCGCTCGCCCACCACGTCGCCCGCGGCGACGAGGTCCACGTGCTCACGTGCACGCTCGGCGAGGAGGGCGAGGTCATCCCGGCCGGACTCGCGCACCTCGAGGGCGACGGGCCGGCCCTGGCCGCCCACCGCCGGGGGGAGCTCGCGGCGGCGACGGACGTCCTCGGGGTGCACCACCACCTGCTCGGCGCCGCCGACGCCGACCACGAGCCGACCTTCCGGGACTCCGGCATGCTCGGCACGCCCGCGGCGGAGCACCCCCGTGCCTTCGCCGGCGCCCCGCTCACGGCGGCCGCGGCCGCGGTGGGGGCGGTCCTCGAGGCCGTGCGCCCCGACGTCGTCGTCACCTACGACGCGACCGGCGGGTACGGCCACCCCGACCACGTGCGGGCCCACGAGGCCACCGCCGCGGCCGTCGCGGACCGGCCGGAGACGGAGCGTCCCGTCCTCTACGGCGTGGTCCAGCGGCTCGGCTGGGCGGGCGAGGACCGGGCGTGGCTCGCCGAGCACGTCCCGGCCGACGAGGGCTGGGTCCTGCCCGGCGAGGACAACCCGTACGCTGCGAACGTCGTCCCGGACGAGGTGGTCACGCACAGCGTGGAGGACCTCGCCGCGCGAGAGGTCCAGACCGAGGCCCTGCGCGCCCACGAGACCCAGGTCGTCGTCGGCGACGGCTGGTACGCGCTGTCGAACCGCCTCGTCTTCCGCCTCGCCGGCCGGGAGGGCTACGCCCGGCTCGACCCCGTGTCGGGCCGACCGCTGCCGGAAGGAGCCGCATGAGCGACCTCGACCCCGCCCGCTTCCGCCAGGCCATGGGCCGCCTCGTCCAGGGGGTGTGCGTCGTCACCACCCGGTGCGGGGGCCACGACCACGCGATGACGGCGAACACGGTGACGTCGGTGTCGCTCGACCCCCTGCTCGTCCTCGTGAGCGTCGAGACCGAGAGCCGCTTCCACGACGCCGTCCTCGAGTGCGGCGACTGGGGGGTCAGCATGCTCGCGGCCGACCAGCGCCCCCTCTCGGACTGGTTCTCCACCCGGGGCCGTCCGCTGCACGGTCAGCTGGACCGGACGGCCTTCCGTCGCGGCGAGCGGACCGGTGTCGCCCTCCTCGACGGCGCGCTGGCCCACCTGGAGGTTCGGACGACCTCCACCCACGAGGCCGGTGACCATGTCATCGTCGTGGGGGAGGTCCTCGGCCTCTCCGTCCCCGACAGCATCGGACCGGCCCTCGTGCACTACCGCGGGCGCTACGGGAGCATCGAATGACCGACCTGCTGGACCACGTCTCCTGGGAGGAGCCCTCCTGGGAGGAGGACGTGCCGGGGCCCCGGCGCTGGCCGTACGTGCTCCTCGGGGTCCTCGCCGCGGCGGTGCTCGCCTACGGTGGCGCGGCCTGGTGGCTCGGCGACCGGGTGCCCCGCGGGACGACCGTGTCCGGCGTCGACATCGGCGGCCGCGACGAGGCCGGCGCGCGCGCCGCCCTCGAGCGCGAGCTGCTGCCCCGGACCGAGCAGCCGCTCGTCCTCACCTCCTCGGCGGGCGAGGCCGAGCTGGACCCGGCTGCGGCGGGCCTCGGCGTCGACGTCCCCGCCACCGTCGCCGACCTCGTGGGGTTCACCCTCGACCCGGTCGTCCTGTGGCACCACGTCGCGGGCGGCGGCGAGGAACCGGCCGTGCTCGCCGTCGACGTCGCGGCCTTCGAGGCCGCCCTCGAGGAGGCGCGCGGCTCGCTCGACGCCGAGCCCGTCGAGGGCTCGCTGGGGGTCGGCGGCGGCACGATCGCCTACACCGCCCCGGTCCGCGGCACCGACACCGACGTCGCGGGCACCCTCGCGGCCGTCGAGCGGTGGTGGCCGGCCCAGCGCAGTGTCGAGGTCGCCGCGGACGAGGTCCCCCCGACGGTCCCGGCCGCCGAGCTCGAGCGGGTCCGCGACGAGTTCGCGACGGTCGCGGTCTCCGGCCCGGTGACGGTCGAGGCGAACGGCCGATCCTTCGAGCTCGCCCCGGCGGACTTCGCCCCCGCGGTCGTCCTCGAGCCCGCCGAGGACGGGACGATCACCCCGCGGGCGGACGACGAGCGGCTGCGCGAGATCGTCCACGAGGCCGCGGCGGAGGCTGAGGCGGAGGTCGAACCGCAGCCGGCCGTCGTCACCTTCCGTGGTCGGACGCCCAGCGTGAAGGCGCACGTCAACGGGGTCGCGCTCGAGGACGAGAGCATCTCCGCGGCGGTGTGGCAGGCCATCGGCAGCGAGGAGCGCACCGCGACGGTGACGACCCGGGAGGTCCGTCCGGACTTCACGACGCGGGTCGCCCGGGACACCCTGCCGACCGAGGTCGTCTCGTCGTTCACGACCTACTACCAGGCGGGCCAGTCGCGGGTCGACAACATCCGCCGCGCCGCGGAGGTCATCGACGGCACGTACGTCTTGCCGGGCGAGCAGTTCAGCATGAACGGCGTCCTCGGCGAGCGCACCGAGGCCAAGGGCTACGTGAGCGCCGGCATCATCCGCTACGGCCGGCTCGCGGACAGCGTCGGCGGCGGGATCTCCCAGCTGTCGACGACGATCTTCAACGCCTCGTTCTTCGCCGGGGTGCAGCTCGACGCCTGGCAGCCCCACTCGTTCTACATCTCGCGCTACCCCGAGGGACGCGAGGCGACGATCTCCTGGCCGGACCTGCACAACATCTGGACCAACACCCTCGACGGCGGCATCCTCGTCGAGGCGAAGACGACCGACACCTCGGTCACCGTCACCTACTACGGCACGAAGAAGTACGACGTCGAGGCGACGAAGAGCGACCGCTACGACGTCGTCGAGCCGGAGCGCGTCGTCGACGACGGCGAGGAGTGCAAGCCGCAGAGCCCCGTCGAGGGGTTCACGGTCGACGTCGGCCGCATCATGCGGGCCGGTGGCGAGGTCGTCCAGCGGCAGACCTTCACGACCCGGTACGACGCCGCCGACGACATCACCTGCACCTACGACGGCTGAACGGGTCGGCGCAGCGTCACGTAGTCGTGGTGCGGCACGAAGCCGTGCCGGCGGTACGTCGCGAGGGCGCCGGGGTTGTCGGCGTCGGCCTGGAGGTGCAGCGACCGGACGCCACGCTCGGCTGCGGCGGCTGCCAGCGCGCCCAGCACCGCGGTGGCGAGCCCGCACCGCCGGTGGTCGGGCGCGGTCCACATCGCGGCGACGCCGCCCCACCCGGCGGCGACGCCGAGCCGGCCGATCGCGACGGGGCCGTCCGACGCGTCGACGGCGGCGAAGACCTGCTCGGGCGACCCGGTGAGGACGGCGCGCGCGTGCCGCGGGTCGGCGTCCCGGTAGGCGCCGTAGGCGGCGAACCACGCGTCGTCGAGCCCGGTGCCGGTCCGCACTGGCGGCGCGTCCTGCCCCGCCGTGCTCCGCAGCACCTCCCGGACCGAGGCGGTGAGGCACATAGTGGGGACCCGCCGGGCGTAGCCGCGCTGCAGCAGCAGGGCGCCCAGCGGGTCGGCCTCGACCGGTCCGCCGTGGGGGAGGGGGACGGTGACCCAGGACGGCCGTCCGCGCTCGGCGTACCAGGCCTCGACGGACTCCACGGCCCGCTCCAGGGGCACGCCGGGGTCCCCGGCGGTGAGGACGGAGTTGGCGCGCTGGGTGAAGCCGCCGGAGCTGCGCAGCACCCAGTCGCCGAGCCGCGCGGTCTCCTCCGCCGGCCAGGCCCCCACCATGACGTGCTCGAGGTCGGTGGCGGAGAGAGCGCGGTGCGGGGCGCCGCGCCGGGACGGACGCGGCGGGACCTCCTTGAGGGTCGTGACGGCCGAGCGGGGCACCGTGACGTCGCCCCGGCGGGAGCGCACGACGAGGCGGACGTCGTCGGCGGCGACGAGCTCGCCGACGACGTCGGTGAGGTGTGCGCCGGTCGCCGGGTCCCGATCCGGCAGCCGGTGTCGGACGACGACCCGCGCGCCGAGGGACGGGGTGTGCTCGGGAGGGACCACGGCGTGAATAGTATGGGCGGCATGACGTACGTGATCGCGCAGCCCTGTGTGGACCTGAAGGACAAGGCCTGCATCGAGGAGTGCCCGGTGGACTGCATCTACGAGGGCGAGCGCAGCCTCTACATCCACCCCGACGAGTGCGTCGACTGCGGCGCCTGCGAGCCGGTCTGTCCGGTCGAGGCGATCTACTACGAGGACGACGTCCCGGACCAGTGGGCCGACTACTACAAGGCGAACGTCGAGTTCTTCGACGACCTCGGCAGTCCCGGTGGGGCGGCGAAGATGGGCGTCATCGCCAAGGACCACCCGGTCATCGCCGACCTGCCGCCGCAGGAGCACGACGAGTAGGCCGGTGCGCGCCCTCCCCGATTTCCCCTGGGACTCGCTCGCCGCGCCCAAGGAACGGGCCGCCGCCTTCGCCGACCCCTCGCTGGGGGAGCAGGCCGGCACCGGGATCGTCGACCTCTCCGTCGGCACCCCGGTCGACCCGACGCCCGCCGTGGTGCGCGAGGCGCTCGCGGCCGCGAGCGACGCGCCCGGGTACCCGCAGACGTACGGCACGCCCGACCTGCGCGAGGCCGTCGCCGGCTGGTTCGCACGCCGCCGCGGGGTCCCCGACCTGGACCCCGACGGGGTCCTGCCGACCGTCGGGTCCAAGGAGCTCGTCGCGTGGCTGCCGACGCTCCTCGGCCTCGGGCCGGGCGACCTCGTCGGCTTCCCCCGCATCGCCTACCCGACCTACGACGTCGGGGCCCGACTCGCCGGGGCCGAGCCGCTCGCCCTCGACGCCCTCACCGCCCTCGGTCCGCCGACCGCCGCGACGACGCCACGACTGCTGTGGCTCAACACCCCGAGCAACCCGACGGGCTCCGTCCTCGGGGTCGAGCACCTCGCGAAGGTCGTCGCCTGGGCCCGGAAGCACGGGGTCGTCGTCGCGTCCGACGAGTGCTACGCCGAGCTCGACTGGCGGGAGCGGCCCGGGGACCTGTCCGAGCCGCCGACGACGCCGTCCCTGCTCGACCCACGCGTCACGGGCGGCTCGCACGAGGGGCTGCTCGCCGTGTACTCGCTCTCGAAGCAGTCGAACCTCGCCGGCTACCGGGCGGCGTTCGTCGCCGGGGACCCCGCGCTGGTGCGCCGGCTCCTCGAGGTGCGCAAGCACGCCGGGATGATCGTCCCGTGGCCGGTCCAGCGGGCGATGCTCGCCGCCCTCGGGGACGACGAGCACGTCGCGCGGCAGAAGGAGCGCTACGCCGGGCGGCGCGCGGTGCTGCGGCCGGCGCTCGAGGCCTTCGGGCTCCGGGTCGAGGCGTCCGAGGCCGGCCTCTACCTCTGGGCCACCGCCGGGGAGGACTGCCGCACGACCGTGGACCGGCTGGCCGAGCGCGGGATCCTCGTCGCACCCGGGGACTTCTACGGCACGGCCGGGGCGGAGTTCGTCCGGGTGGCGCTCACCGCGACCGACGAGCGCATCGCCGCCGCCGCGCGCCGCCTCGCCTGACCGCGAGTCTCACGGCGGGGAGGCCCCCGTTCCTGTGTGCGGCTACGGGCGGGTAGGGTCACGAGGACGTCCGAACCCTCGAGACCCCCAAGGATCGCGACATGACCGACGGAGCCACCCTCCACGCAGCGGGCAAGCAGCTCGACCTCTCCCTCGTCCCGGCGACGGAGGGCAACAGCGGCTACGACATCTCCAAGCTGCTCGGGGAGACCGGCAACGTCACCCTCGACGCCGGGTTCACGAACACCGCCAGCTGCACGAGCGCCATCACCTACATCGACGGCGGCGAGGGCATCCTGCGCTACCGCGGGTACCCGATCGAGCAGCTCGCCGAGTCCTCGAACTTCCTCGAGACCTCCTACCTCCTCATCTACGGCGAGCTGCCGACGCCCGCCCAGCTCACGGACTTCGAGGACCGGGTGCGCGAGCACACGATGCTCCACGAGGACCTCAAGGGGTTCTTCGGCGGCTTCCCCCGCGACGCGCACCCGATGCCGGTGCTCTCCTCGGCGGTCTCGGCGCTCTCGACCTTCTACCAGGACAGCCTCGACCCCTTCGACCAGGAGCAGGTCGAGATCTCGACCATCCGCCTCCTCGCGAAGCTGCCGACGATCGCGGCGTACGCCTACAAGAAGTCGATCGGCCAGCCGTTCCTGTACCCGGACAACGACCACTCGCTCGTCGAGAACTTCCTGCGGATGACGTTCGGCGTCCCGGCGACCGAGTACGAGATCGACCCGGAGATCGTCAAGGCCGTCGAGCTCCTCCTCATCCTCCACGCCGACCACGAGCAGAACTGCTCGACCTCGACCGTGCGTCTCGTCGGCTCCTCGCACGCCAACCTCTTCGCGTCCGTCTCGGCCGGCATCAACGCCCTCTTCGGACCCCTGCACGGCGGCGCGAACCAGGCGGTCCTCGAGATGCTCGAGCGCATCCAGAACGCCGAGTACTCGACCGACGAGTTCATGAAGAAGGTGAAGGACAAGGAGGACGGGGTCCGGCTCATGGGCTTCGGGCACCGGGTCTACAAGAACTACGACCCGCGCGCGGCGATCATCAAGGACACCGCCCACACGATCCTCCAGAAGACCGGCGGCGGCGACGAGCTGCTCGAGATCGCGATGCGGCTCGAGGAGATCGCTCTCGCCGACGACTACTTCGTCGAGCGCAAGCTGTACCCGAACGTCGACTTCTACACCGGTCTCATCTACAAGTCGATGGGCTTCCCGACGCGGATGTTCACCGTCCTGTTCGCCCTCGGCCGTCTCCCCGGCTGGATCGCCCAGTGGCGCGAGATGATCGCCGACCCGACGACGAAGATCGGCCGCCCGCGCCAGGTCTACACCGGCGAGGGCGCCCGCGACTACGTGGCCCTGAACCAGCGCTGAGCGCACCGCGGCGCCGACGGCCGCCCCGGACAGGGGTCGTCCCGAAACCCTCCGTTCGGGGAGTGAATGCTCCACGAGCGGAGGGTTTCGTCGCACCACGCCTGCTCCTCCCCGGGGCCTGTGGATGACCGCCGGCTCCGTCGTGCGCACCTCGGCATGCTGGGGCCATGGACGAGGACCAGAGCGTCGGCGACCTGATCACGTCGCTGCACCGACGGACGGGGACGCCGCACCGATTCCGGGTGTGGGGGCCCAGACTGCCACCGGACGCTTGGGACGACACCGACCTCGCGCTGCTGCTGCGGATCGCGTCCGCCCGTCTCGACGGGCGGCTCGCGGACCATGTCGCGGGGATCCGCCCGGGGACCGGGCTCGGGGACGTCGAGGTCCTCAGGATGCTCAGTCGGTACCCGCGTGGAGGTAGCGACATCGCGCCCCGGCTGGGCCGCAGCCCGCAATGGGTCTCACGGGTGCTGCGGAGGCTCGAGGAGGACGGTCTGGTCTCGCGTGAGCCGTCCTGGCGGGACGGGAGGATCGTGGAGTCCCGTGTGACCGACCGCGGTCTCGACCTGCTCGACGAGGTGGACGCCCGGCAGGACATCGCCGTGCGGTGGGCGTTCGAGGGAGCGGGTCCCCAGGCCCGGCCACTCCTCGTCGCCCTGCTCCTCGTGCTCGCGGACGACTGAGTCAGGTGCCACGGGACCAGCCGGGGGCACGGGGCGAGCAACAGCTCAGGCGAGGTCGATGACGACCTCGCCCGGGCCCGTCGACCCGTCGCCCGCCCAGGTGAGCGCGGCGTCGTCCATGGCCCGGGTCCAGGACCGGCCGTCGTGCTCGACCCGGGTCGCGCCGGTGGTGCTCGCCCGGGCCACGGCCCACTGCGCGACGGCCCAGGCGGACCGTGGGTCGGCGGCGTCGACACGCACGCGCGTCCCCTCGACCTCGGCGGCCAGGCCGAAGTCCTTGTCGAGCAGGGCCGAGAGTGCCTCGGGGTCGCCGGGCTCCGACGGGTCCCGCAGCGCACAGCCGAGCACGGCGGGGGACTGGCCGGACAGGGCCGAGGCCGTCGCCCGGGCCTGGCCCTCGTGCTGCGCGTAGGCGTACCCCGCGGCGGACCGCTGGACGGCCTGCGCGGCGTCGGCGATCTCCATCCCGTCGTAGCCGTCGACCTCGACGAGGGCGTCGTAGAAGGCGTTCGTCGCGTACTCCGGGTCGAGGATCTGCTCCGGCGAGCCCCAGCCCTGCGACGGGCGCTGCTGGAAGAGCCCGAGCGAGTCCCGGTCCCCGTACCGGACGTTGCGCACCTTCGACTCCTGCATCGCCGTCGCGATGGCGATCGACGCCGCACGCGGTGGCAGGCCCCGCTTGACGCCGATCGCGGTGATCGCCGCGGCGTTGCTCGCCTGGTCCGGGGCCCACCGGTGCGTCGTGCCGGACACCGTGACCTCGCACCGCTCGGAGGCGACGGCGTGCAGCAGGTGCTGCACGCCCTGCCAGCCGGCGACCCCGAGGACCCCGACGACCGCCACCCCGAGGGTGCCGGCCAGCCAGCGCTGCCGAGGGGAGCGCGGCTCCTCCTCGGCGAGGGTCAGGGCACCGGAGCGGCTGCGGGGCATCGGCGGGCTCCCGGCCTCAGTTCGCGTGCAGGTCGGAGTTCAGCGTGATGCCGTGCCCGTCGCGCGGGCGTGCCTCGACGGCGCCGGTCACCGAGTTGCGCAGGAAGAGCAGGCTGCTCTGCCCGGACAGCTCGCGCGCCTTGGCGACGGTGCCGTCCGGCAGGGTGACCTTCGTGCCCGCGGTGAGGTAGAGGCCCGCCTCGACGACGCAGTCGTCGCCGAGGGCGATGCCGAGCCCGGCCTCGGCTCCGAGCAGGCAGCGCTCGCCGATCGACACCCGCTCGGTGCCGCCGCCGGACAGGGTGCCCATCGTCGAGGCGCCGCCGCCGACGTCCGAGCCGTCGCCGACGACGACGCCCTGGCTGATCCGTCCCTCGACCATCGAGCTGCCGAGCGTCCCGGCGTTGAAGTTCACGAAGCCCTCGTGCATGACGGTCGTGCCGCTCGCGAGGTGGGCGCCGAGCCGCACCCGGTCGGCGTCCCCGATCCTGACCCCGCTCGGCACGACGTAGTCGACCATCCGCGGGAACTTGTCGACGGACAGCACCTGCACCGGACCCCGGGCGCGCATCCGGGCCCGGGTCAGCTCGAAGCCGTCCACGCGGCACGGCCCCTGCGTCGTCCACACGACGTTCGTCAGCACCCCGAAGAGACCGTCGAGGTTCATCGAGTTCGGCGGGCACAACCGGTGTGAGAGCAGGTGCAGCCGCAGGTAGGCGTCCGCCGCGTCGGCCGGCGGGGCGTCGAGGTCCACGGTGACGAGGCGCAGCTCGCGGGTGACCCCCCGGACGTCGTCGGCGCCCACGAGCTCCTCGAGGCCGGCCGGGGCCTCGAGCTCGCCGGCGCCGCCGGCCTCCCCGAGGGCGGGGGAGGGGTACCAGGCGTCGAGGACGGTGCCGTCCTCCGTCGTCGTGAGGAGGCCGTGGCCCCAGGCGGTGCGCGTCATGCGTCCAGCGTACGGGGCGCCCACGGTCTCCCCGTCGGCCGTCCGGACCCCTCACTAGGCTTCCGGCATGCCCGCGAGCAGCCCCTCCCTCGACCTCTCCGCCGACGTCGTCAGCCTCACCGCCGCCGTCTGCGACATCCCCTCCGTGAGCCACGAGGAGGCGCCGCTCGCGGACGCCGTCGAGGCCGCCCTGCGCACGCGCCCGGGGCTCACGGTGACCCGGATCGGCCACACCGTCGTCGCCCGGACCGAGCTCGGCCGGGCCGAGCGGGTCGTCCTCGCCGGCCACCTGGACACCGTGCCGCTCACGAGCGACCCCGCGAACCTGCCGACCCGGAGGGTGCCCGGACCGGACGGGGACGTCCTGTGGGGCCGCGGCACCGTCGACATGAAGGGTGGGGTCGCGGTGATGCTGCGCGTCGCCGAGCGGCTGCCCGAGCCCAGCCGCGACGTCACGTACGTGTTCTACGAGGCCGAGGAGGTCGACGAGCGCTTCAACGGGCTGCTCACCGTCCAGCGGGAGGCCCCCCACCTCGTCGCCGACGCCCAGTTCGCCGTCCTGCTCGAGCCGACGGGCTCGCAGGTCGAGGGCGGCTGCAAAGGCACCCTGCGGGCGCTCGTGTCGACCAAGGGGGTCGCCGCGCACTCCGCGCGGCCGTGGAACGGCCACAACGCGATCCACGACGCCTCCGAGATCCTCGCCCGGCTCGTCGGCTACGAGCCGGCCACGGTCGAGGTCGACGGCCTCGAGTACCGCGAGGCGATGAACGCCGTGAAGGTCGAGGGCGGCATCGCCGGCAACGTCATCCCGGACCGGTGCGTCGTCACCGTCAACTACCGGTACGCGCCGTCGGTCTCGCCGCAGGAGGCCGACGCCCACGTCCGGCAGGTCTTCTCCGGCTTCGACGTCGACGTCGTCGACAACGCGGGGGGCGCCCGTCCCGGGCTGGACCTGCCGGCGGCCCGGGCGTTCGTCGAGGCGCTCGGCCTGCCGGTGACGGCGAAGCAGGGCTGGACCGACGTCGCCCGCTTCTCCGCGATGGGCGTCCCGGCCGTGAACTTCGGCCCCGGCGACCCGAACCTCGCGCACATGGACGACGAGCGCTGCCCCGTGGAGGACTACGTCGCCTGCGAGGCGGCCGTCCTGCGCTGGCTAGGCTGAGCGCCGTGGACGCCTCCCCGCCGCCCGGACCCGACCCCGACCAGGCCCGGGAGCGCGACGACCGCGACTACCACCAGGGACCGGTCGTCATGCGGCGCTCGAAGGTGCCGGTCTCGACCACCGACCAGCGCCTCCTCGACACCGAGGGCTCCGCCGACTGGCTGCACACCGACCCGTGGCGGGTCATGCGGATCCAGTCCGAGTTCGTCACCGGGTTCGGCGCGCTCGCCGAGCTCGGTCCGGCCGTCAGCGTCTTCGGCTCCGCGCGCACCCGCCCGGACTCCCCGGTCTACGCCCTCGGCGAGCAGGTGGGCCGCGCGCTCGTCGAGGCCGGGTTCGCCGTCATCACCGGCGGTGGACCGGGGGCGATGGAGGCCGCGAACAAGGGCGCCCTCGAGGCCGGCGGCACGAGCGTCGGCCTCGGCATCGAGCTGCCCTTCGAGGCCGGCCTCAACGAGCACGTCGACCTCGGCGTCAACTTCCGCTACTTCTTCGCGCGCAAGACGATGTTCGTCAAGTACGCGTGCGGCTTCGTCGTCCTGCCCGGAGG
The DNA here is from genome assembly GCF_018139485.1 of Phycicoccus avicenniae. GTDB lineage: Bacteria > Actinomycetota > Actinomycetes > Actinomycetales > Dermatophilaceae > Phycicoccus > Phycicoccus avicenniae. The sequence goes on along the minus strand of NZ_JAGSNF010000008.1, from coordinate 4,801 downwards.
GTTCGGCACCCTCGACGAGCTCTTCGAGGCCGTCACCCTCGTGCAGACGCAGAAGGTGACGCGCTTCCCGATCGTCCTGCTCGGCTCGGACTACTGGGGCGGCCTGCTCGACTGGCTGCGCGGGACCGCGGCCGCGGAGGGCACCGTCGGCGAGCGGGACCTCGCGCTGCTCACCCTCACCGACGACGTCGACGAGGCCGTCCGAACCGTCGTCGACGACGGTCGCCGCCCTCGGGGGTAGTCGCAGGTCGGGACCGTAGGATCCCCCCGTGGTCCCGCTGATCCTGCTCGCCCTCACCGCGGTCGCGCTCGTCGCCGCCGTCCTCGCGGTCGCGGGCGGGCGGCTTCGCGTCGACGGGCTCGCCGACGCGGTGACGACCACCCCCGACCACGGTCTCGCGGACCACCCCGACGCCGCGGACGTTCCCGCGGTGCGCTTCGACACGGCGGCCCGCGGGTACCGCCCCGCGGAGGTCGACGAGCACCTCGAGCACCTGCGGACCGCCCTCGCCGAGCGCGAGGCCGAGGTCGCCCGGCTGCGGGGGGAGGGGCGCTGATGGCCTTCACCGTCCGCCGCGCCTCCTCGCTCCCGCCGGCCACGACGTGGTCGACGGTCACCGACCTCTCCGAGCACACCCGGCACGTCCCCCTCACCGACGTCGAGATGCCCGCCGGTGGGCTCGCGCTCGGCGCGGAGGTCAACGCCGTGACCCGGCTCGGCCCGCTCGCGGGCTCGGACCGGATGCTCGTGACCGCCCTCGAGCCGGGCCGCCGCGTGCGGCTGGTCAAGACGGGGTGGTTCCTCCGGGGCTGGGCCGACATCACCGTCTCCGACGACCCGGGCGGCAGCGTCGTCGAGTGGACAGAGGAGCTGTGGCTCCCCGGTCTGCGCCGGCTCACCCGGCCGGTCGGGGACCGGCTCGGGCGGGTCCTCTTCGGGCGGGTCGTCGACGGTCTCGTCGACGCCGCCGAGGGGGCGCCCCGATGACGTGGTCCCTCCTCGGGGCGCTCGTCGTCGTCACGGTCCTCTCGGCCGCGGCGTGGTGGCTCGGCCGGCAGGACGAGCGCCCGGAGCCGGCCCGCGACGCGGCCGACCCGACCCTGCCGCTCGCCCCCTTCGGCTACCGGATGGCGCAGGTCGACGACGTCGTGCTCCGGCTGCGGCGCCGGATCGCGGAACGGGACGACGAGATCGCGCGGCTGCGGGCGAGTGACGACCAGGATCGGCCCGCCCGGACCCTCGCGCCACCGCCCCCGATGGCCGTGCAGGTCGTCGCCGACGCCGAGGAGCCGCCCCCTCGACCCCGTCCGGCGACCGGTCCCGCCCTGGTCGCCGGACGCCCCCCGCCCTGGCGGCGCGCCGAGCTCGCCGTGCCGCTCGCCCACCTCCTCGTCGCCCTCTACGTCCTCCAGGACCTCGTCACCGCGGTCCGCACGGGCCACCTCTCCCAGGGCGTGCAGGACCAGCAGGCCTTCGAGTGGTACCTCGGGGCGAGCGCGCACAACGTCCTCACCCTCTCCAACCCGCTGCTCAGCGACCTCCAGAACTTCCCCGACGGCGTCAACCTCATGGCGAACGCCGCCGTCGTCGGGCTCGGACTGCCGCTCACGCCGCTCACGGTCCTCGCGGGGCCGCAGGTCACCTTCGTCGTCGTCGAGCTGCTCGGGCTGTCCCTCACCGCGACCGCCTGGTACTGGCTCCTCCGGCGCCGGCTGCCGGTCCACCCCGCCGCCGCGTTCGCCGCCTCCCTCCTCGCCGGCTTCGGGCCGGGGATGGTCTCGCACGCCAACGGCCACCCCAACTTCGTCGTCCAGGCCCTCGTCCCGGTGATCCTCGACCGGCTGCTGCGGCTCGTCGCAGGACGCCGCCCGGTCCGGGACGGCGTCGTCCTCGGCCTGCTCGTCGCGTGGCAGGTGCTCGTCGGCGAGGAGGTGCTGCTCCTGGCCGCCGTCGGCTTCGCCGTCGGGGGAGCGGTCCTCCTCGCGCACCGCGGCACCTGCCGTCGACTGCGCCCGCGCCCGGCGGCGCGAGGCCTCGGCACCGGGGTCCTCGTCGCGCTGGCGGTCGTCGCGTTCCCGCTGTGGTGGCAGTTCTTCGGGCCGCAGAGCTACACCTCGCTGTGGCACCCCCCGGCCGGCAACGACCTCGCCGCGCTGTGGGGCCGGGCCACCCGCACGGTAGGGGCCGACCCGTGGGCTTCGGCGGCGCTGTCGATGAACCGCACCGAGGAGAACGCCTTCTTCGGCGTGCCCCTGTGGCTCGCCGCCGGGCTCGTCACGGTGGTGCTGTGGCGCGTCGTCCTCGTCCGGGCGCTCGCCGCCGTCGTCCTGGTGTCCTGCTGGCTCTCCCTCGGTGAGGAGCTCACGCTGCACGGCACCCCGCTCGGCATCCCCGGCCCCGGGGTCCTCCTCGAGCAGGTCCCCGTCGTCGAGAACGTCCTGCCCACCCGCTTCGCCCTCGTCGCCCTCCCGGCGTTCGCGGCGCTGCTGGCCCTCGGTGTCGAGGCCGTCCGCCGTGCCGTGGACGCCTGGCTCGGCGACGAGGGTCCCGGTGTCCTCGTCTGCGTCCTCGCCGGGGCGGTGGCCCTCGCGCCGCTCGTCCCGACACCGCTCGTCGTCGACCCCCGTGACCCGGTTCCCGCCTTCTTCGCCGACGGCACGTGGCAGGAGCACGTCGACGACGGTGCCGTCCTCGCGGCGCCCCCGCCGAACGTCGCCGACACCCGGGCCCTGGAGTGGCAGGCGGAGGCGCGCTGGGGCTTCCCCGTCGTCGCCGGGTACTTCGTCGGGCCCGACGGGACGCCCGAGCGCGGCGGCCGCTACGGCGCCGCTCCGACCGCGCTGTCCCAGTGGATGCTCGAGATCGCCCGCGACGACGTCCCCGCGACCGCCACCGAGGAGCAGCGTCGACAGTTCCGCGCCGACCTGCGCGACGGCCGGGTCGACGCCGTCGTGCTCCCGGAGGGACGGCCGGCCGAGGCCGCGCTGCTCGCCTCCCTCACGTCGGCGTTCGGCCCGCCCGAGGCCGTCGGCGGGGTCTACGTGTGGGACGCGCAGGAGGTGACCGGTGGCGCGGGCTGAGCTCGAGGCCGGTCCCCGCCGGCAGGACGCCCGGCGCACGGCCCTCCCCCTGAGGCTGCTCACCTCGAGGGGCCGGCACGAGCTCGCCCAGCACGCCCTGGCCCGCCCGTTCCTCACCGTCCTCGTCGTCTACGCCGTCTCGCGGCTCGTGGCCCTCGGCGCGATGTGGGTCGCGGCGACGTGGTTCCAGAACCCCGCGGGGGTCGGCCACAACGACCCGACCGTCGCCGACCTCGTCCCGCTGTGGGACACCGTCTGGTACCGCTCGATCGTCGAGGACGGCTACCCCGTCCCGCTCCCCGTCGACGCCGACAACGGCCGGATCACCTACAGCGCCTGGGCGTTCTACCCGCTCTACCCGTACCTCGTGAAGGCGCTCATGGTGACGGGGCTGTCCTTCAACGCCGCGGGCATCGGCCTCAACGTCGTGCTCGGCGCGGTCGCGGCCGTCCTCGTCCTCGCCCTGCTGCGCACCGACCACCACGCCGAGCGCCAGCCGCAGCGCGAACGGCTCGCGCTCGTCGCGGCCTGCCTGTGGTGCTTCTACCCGACGACGGCGATCATCCTCAAGCCGTACACGGAGGCGCTGGCCGTCGTCATCGTCGCCGGGGCGCTGCTCCTGCTCGTCCGGCGCCGCTACCTGCTCGTCGCGCTCGCCGCGGTCCCGCTCGGGCTGACCCGCGGCATCGCGCCCGCCCTCGGCGTCGCCGTCCTCATCCACCTCGTCGTGCGCTGGCGTGAGGACCGGGCGGCGGGACGCACGCCCCTCGCGGGGGAGCGGACGGCAGCCGTCGTCATGCTCGGGATGCTCGGCGTCGCGGCCGTCGCCTGGCCGGTCGTCGCGGCGCTCGCGACGGGGGTGCCCACCGCGTTCTTCGACGTCCAGGCCGCCTGGGGCCAGCAGCCGGACGAGGGCCCGTTCGTCCTGTGGTTCGTCTGGGCCTGGGAGGCCAAGGGGGCGGGTGGCGTCCTCGTCCTGGTCTGGCTCGTCGCCACCTACCTCGCGCTCGTCCTGGGTCGGCACGGCCGGTGGCTCAGCGTCGAGACCCGGGCCTGGGCGCTCGCGTACCCGCTCTACCTCTTCGCCGTCGTGCGCCCCATCACCTCGATGTGGCGCTTCCTCATGCTCGACCTGCCGCTCGCCGCGCTCGTGGCGTCGGTCGCGATGCGGACGGCGAACGGCGAGAAGGTCGTCCCGCACTGGCGACGCCGGGTCGGGGTCGTCGTCCTGCTCCTCGTCGGGGGCGTCGTGTGGTGGACCGCGAGCCTGCTCACCTACACCCCGTGGGGGTCCTTCCCGCCCTGACGTCGTCCTGCGGGGAGATTTCGCCAGTTCGGCCCGTCTGGGAGATAATGGGGCGTTGCCCCGGCGGTCCGGCGCGGGGGATGCACGTGGCCCGACCTCCGTGGCCGCGGTGAGGAAGGGAACTGACGCAATGGCGGCAATGAAGCCCAGGACGGGTGACGGCGACCTCGAGGTGGTCAAGGAAGGTCGCGGCATCGTGCTGCGCATGCCCCTCGAGGGTGGTGGCCGCCTCGTCGTCGAGATGACCCCCGACGAGGTGCGCGCCCTCGGCGCGGCCATCGACAACTGCGAGGGCCTCTGACCCCCACGGCTCGCCGTCGACGACGCCCCCACCGCACCGGTGGGGGCGTCGTCGCGTCCCGGGACCGGGAGGGGCGGCCCGGGCCCACCGACCTCAAACCAGACCCCCCCCGC
>NZ_JAGSNF010000007.1 GCF_018139485.1 Phycicoccus avicenniae | reverse complement strand
GCCCCCCACCCCCCCCCCCGCGGCCCACCCCCCCCCCCCCCCCCCCCGCCCCCCCCCCCCCCCCCGCGGGGGGGGGGGCGCCCCCGCGTCCCGGTCCGGCTAGGGTCGGCCCGTGCCCTCCGACGTCATCCTCGACCCGCCCGTCTCCCGCTGGAGCACCGTCGCCGACCTCGCCGACGCGCTCGCGGCCCCCGCGGCCGACCGCGTCCTCCTCGTCCCGCTCACGGCGGCCGACGGTGGGGCCGACGCCCTCGCCGCCGCCGGGCTCGACGGGGCGCTCGTCCTCGCGACGCACGAGCCGGCGCGCGGCGCCGGCGAGGTGACGACCGTCGCCCTCCCGCCGGGGCAGGGCCCGGTGCGCCGGGTGCTCCTCGTCGGTGCCGGCGAGGGCTCGGCCGACGACCTGCGGACCGCCGGGGCCGCGGCCGGCCGCGCCACCCGGGACCGTGCCGACACCGTCCACGCCCTCGGCGACACGGCCGGCGCCGGCGTCGCCGCGTGGGTCGAGGGCTGCGTCCTCGGCGGCACCGGCTCACCCCGTTGGACCGCCGACGGTGCCGCCGCGGGGCCGCTCCCGGCGGCCGCGTCGGCCGTCGTCACCGCGGACCCGGACGCCGCCGAGGTGGTCCGCCGCGCCGTCGTGGGCGCCCGCGCCCAGCTCCTCGCGCGCGGTCTCGCGATCACGCCGTCGAACGTCAAGAACCCCGCCTGGGTCGCCGCACGGGCCCGGACCGTGGCACGGCGCACCGGCCTGGGCGTCGAGGTCAAGGACGAGCGAGCACTGCGCAAGGAGGGCTTCGGCGGCCTCCTCGCCGTCGGCCAGGGCTCCGCGACGCCACCGCGCCTCGTCCGGCTCGACCACCGGCCGCCCGGCGCGACCCCGACGACGCCGCGGGTCGTCCTCGTCGGCAAGGGCATCACCTTCGACACCGGCGGCCTGCAGGTCAAGGCGTCGGACGGCATGGTGTCGATGAAGACCGACATGGGCGGCTCGGCCGTCGTCCTCGCCGTCCTCGCGGCGTGCGCCGAGCTCGACGTCCCGGTCCACGTCACCGGGCTGCTCGCGCTCGCCGAGAACGCCGTCGGCGGCGGCTCCTACCGCCCCGGGGACGTCGTCACCCAGTACGGCGGCACGACGGTCGAGATCGGCAACACCGACGCCGAGGGGCGGATCGTCATGGCCGACGCCCTCGCCTACGCGGACGCCCACGTCGACCCGGACGTCGTCGTCGACGTCGCCACCCTCACCGGAGCCGCCCGGATCGCGCTGGCCCGCGTCATGGCCCCGGTCTTCGCGACCGACGACGCCCTCGCGGACGCGCTCGTCGCGGCCGGGGAGTCGACCGGTGAGACGCTGTGGCGCCTGCCCCTCGCCGACACCTACCGTCGAGCCCTCGACTCCGACGTCGCCGACCTCACCCACATCGCCACCGGGGTCGGCGGTGGCGCCGTCACCGCGGCGCTGTTCCTGCGCGAGTTCGTCGGGGAGCGTCGCTGGGCGCACCTCGACGTCGCGGGCACGGGACGCTCGGACGTCGACGCCGGGCTCCACGCCAAGGGGGGCACCGGGTTCGGGACGAGGCTGCTGCTGAGGTGGCTCCAGGAGGTTCGATGAACGCCGGGTACGGGTTGACGGTCCGCTGGTCGCTCGAGGGGGCTCCGGACGACGCGCCCGACCGGCTCCGCGAGTACGTCGTGGGCACCTCGATCGCCCGCTTCATGTTCCTCGACGGGCTCGCCTTCAAGGTGTGGCGGATGCGCGAGGGCGAGTGGTTCGAGGGCACCTACGTCTTCGACAGCGACCAAGAGCGCGCCGACTTCCGGAAGTCCTTCGAGCCCGGGGCCGCGTCCTCGCCGGGCAGCGAGATCATCGGCTCCGCGCCCGTGGCCATCGAGGAGTACGAGGTCGTCGCCATCGCCGAGGGGCCCGCGGGCTTCCGGCGCGGGGCCGGTCCCGCCGTCAGCTGACGGTCAGCGCTTGACCGCGACGAGCAGGCCGTCGCCGACCGGCAGCAACGCGGTGACGAGGTCCTCGTGGTCGCGCAGGGACTTGCCGAGGTCGCGCAGGGCAGAGGTCACCGGGTCGCGCTGCGCGGGGTCGGCCACGCGGTCGTGCCACAGCATGTTGTCGACGGCGAGCAGGCCGCCGGAGCGCAGCAGCCGGACACCGTGCTCGACGTACGTCGGGTAGGACTCCTTGTCGGCGTCGACGAGCACCATGTCGTAGGCGCCGTCGGCCATCCGCGGCAGGACGTCGGCGGCGGCGCCGGTGATGACCCGCGTCCGCTGCGGCGGATGGCCTGCGGCGGCGTAGGCCTGGCGGGCGGCGCGCTGGTGCTCGGCGGAGACGTCGATCGTCGTGAGGACGCCGTCCTCGGGCATCCCGGCGAGCAGCCAGAGGCCGGACGTCCCCGCACCCGAGCCGACCTCGACGACGTGCTTCGCCCGGACCGACGCGGCGAGCAGCCGCAGGGCCGCGCCCGCGCCGGGACCGACCGGGGTGGCGGTACCGAGCCCGACACCGCGTCGCCGCGCCTCCTCGACGACCTCGGGCTCCGGGACGAACTCCTCGGCGTAGGCCCAGCTGGCCGGCTTCATCCCGCTCATGCCGCCCAGCCTATGCCGCGGGACGGGGCCCGGCGCGCCACGACGTCCCGGGCCGCCACGGTTCCCAGCGGGCGTCCAGGTTGCCCGGGAACAATTCCCGGTTCCGGCGCGTAGGGATGGACACATGACCACGGTGGCGAGGGACGAGATGACGACGAGGCAGGACGGGGAGGTCGGGGCGGCGCCCGGACAGCCCTGGGTGGCGCCCACCTGGGAGGAGGTCGTCGAGCAGCACTCGGCGCGCGTCTACCGCCTCGCCTACCGGCTCACCGGCAACGTCCACGACGCCGAGGACCTCACCCAGGACGTCTTCGTCCGGGTCTTCCGCTCGCTGCACACCTACCGGCCCGGCACCTTCGAGGGCTGGCTGCACCGGATCACCACCAACGTCTTCCTCGACAGGATGCGGCGCAAGCAGCGCATCCGCTTCGACGCGCTGTCCGAGGAGTCGGCCGCTCGGCTGCCCAGCCGCGACAAGGGCCCCGAGCAGACCTACGCCGACACCCACCTCGACGACGACGTCCAGCGCGCGCTCGACGCCCTGTCCCCGGACTTCCGCGCGGCCGTCGTCCTCTGCGACATCGAGGGCCTGTCCTACGAGGAGGTCGCCGCGACCCTCGGCATCAAGCTCGGCACGGTGCGCTCGCGCATCCACCGCGGCCGGGCCCAGCTGCGCGACGCCCTGTCGCACCGGGCCCCGCAGCCCCGCCCCGAGGCCGCCGTCCCGGCCCGGCGTGGGCCCGTCGTGCGCCGCCCGGCCGCGGGAGCCGTATGACGGCGCGACCCTCCGTGCGGTGCCTCGACGACGAGCTCTCCGAGTACGTCGCGGGGCGGCTCGACGACCGTCGCCGCGCCGCGTGGGACCTCCACCTCGTCACGTGCGAGACCTGCTGCCGGGCGGTCCGTGAGGAGCGGCGTCTGCGCGAGGCGCTGAGCGGGGGACCGGCGATGCCGGGTGACCTGCGCACCTCCCTCCTGGCGCTGGGCCGCGACCTCGAACCGCCGCCCGTACCCGTGTGCCCCGAGCCGCTCGCGCTGCTCGCGCCCTCGGCACCGCCCTGCCACCGCAGCCCGCTGCGCGCGACGGTCGTCGCCGCGACGGCCGCCGGGCTGTCCGCGGCCGCCGCGTGGAGCCTCACCGTCATCGGGGCGCCCGCGCCCGCGCGGCCCGGCGTCACGACCCCGGTCGTCGTCCCGGCCGTGGCCACGGCCCGGCCCGTCGGGACGGCGGTCACGACCGTCGACTTCGGCCGGTCCGACCCCACGCGGCCCACGAGGACCGTGCGCGGGGCAGAATCGACCCCATGAGCGAGCGCCACCCGGGGTCCGACGACTGGCATCCGTGGGGACCCGCGCAGGAGCCCCGCCGCGAACCGACGTGGGCGACCCCGTCGGAGACGCGGCCCTACCAGCCGATCAGCGGCTCCTGGTCCGAGCAGCCGCGACCCCCGCAGGGTGCCGACGACTGGCCGTGGTCCGAGCCCGGCGCCGTCGGTGGCGGGGCCCAGCCGCCCGGACCGCCGCAGCAGGAGCCCCGTCGCCGCGGTCCCGGGTGGGGCGCGTTCGTCGGAGGCCTCGTCGCCGTCGGCCTGCTCGCGGGGACGACCGGCGGGGTGGTCGGCGGGTTCCTCACCGACGGGTCGCCGTCGGGGTCGACCTCCCGCACCGCACCCGTCCCGACGCCGGGGGCCGGGTCGACGACCCGCCCCGAGGGGTCGATCGCGAACATCGCGGCCACCGCGCTCCCCAGCGTCGTCACCCTGCGGGTCGGTGGCGGCGCCACCGGGTCCGGCTGGGTCTACGACGACGCCGGCCACGTCGTGACGAACAACCACGTCGTCGAGTCCGCCGGGGACGACGAGATCGTCGTCGTGCTCGCGAACGGCGAGCAGGTCACCGGCCGGGTCGTCGGCCAGGACGCCTCCTACGACCTCGCCGTCGTCGAGGTGACCGGCGCCGAGCTGAGCCCGCTGCCGATCGGGCGCTCGGCGCAGGTCGTCGTCGGGGACCAGGTCATCGCGGTCGGCGCCCCGCTCGGCCTGGACTCCACCGTGACGACCGGCATCGTCAGCGCCCTCGACCGCCCGGTCACCCCGGGGGCCGCCGACGACCAGTCCTTCATCAACGCCATCCAGACCGACGCGGCGATCAACCCGGGGAACTCCGGCGGGCCGCTGCTCGACATGGGCGGCGCGGTCATCGGCGTCAACACCGCGATCGCCCGGGTGCCGGGCAGCGGCCTGGGCGGCGGCCAGAGCGGCAACATCGGCGTCGGGTTCGCGATCCCCAGCGACCAGGTGGCGACGACGGTCGAGCAGCTCATCGAGACCGGCACCGCCGAGCACCCGGTCATCGGGGTGTACCTCGACAGCGGGTACCAGGGCGAGGGCGTCCGGGTCGCGGACGAGGGCCCCGACGGCGCCCCGGCGGTCAACCCGGGCGGCCCGGCGGAGGCCGCCGGGCTGCGGGCCGGCGACGTGATCGTCGCCTTCGAGGGCCAGCCGGTCACCGAGGGCGGCGAGCTCGTCGTGAAGATCCGGTCCCGGCGCGTCGGCGACACGGTCACCCTCACCGTCCGTCGTGACGGCGGCGAGAAGGATGTCAGGATGGTCCTCCAGGGCTCGGACTGAGCCCGAGGGCACGGGTCCGCCGAGGGCCCACCGGCGAGGGAAGGAGCGTGCCGCCATGTTCGGCGTCGGCGGATGGGAGTTCGTCCTCCTCGTGCTCATCGCCGTGTTCGTCCTCGGCCCGGACAAGCTGCCCGAGTACGCCGCGAAGCTCGCCCAGTGGATCCGCAAGCTCCGGGTCATGGCCGAGGGGGCGAAGGACCAGCTGCGCGACCAGCTCGGCCCGGAGTACGAGGACATCGACTGGCGCCAGTACGACCCCCGGCAGTACGACCCGCGGCGGATCGTCCGCGAGGCCCTGCTCGACCCCATCGACGACGCCGTCGCGCCCGTGCGCGACGAGATCGGCTCGGTGCGCTCGGCGGCCCGGATCCGCGGGGACAAGGACGGCGCGAAGGCCACCGACGCCTCGAACGGGTCCGGCGGCGCCCGGGCCGCCGCCGCGGCGGCGGCCGCGACCGCGGCCGTGCCCACCGCGGACGAGGTCGACGAGCCCGTGGTCGGGCCGCGGCCGAGGACCCCCGCGGTGCCGCGGGACTTCGACCCGGCGAGGCCGACGCCCTACGACGTCGAGGCCACCTGAGGACCGGACCCGGGAGCCGCCCGGGGAAGCGCCGCGCTCAGCGCCCGACGGGGGAGAGGCCGAGCGAGCGCCCGGCCAGACCGCGCGAGCGGGTCGCGAGCGACGACGCGACGCCACGCAGCGCGACGGCGGCCGGCGAGTCCGGCTCGCCGAGGACGACCGGGGTGCCCTGGTCCGAGCCGACCCGCAGCCGGGTGTCGAGCGGGACCTGGCCGAGGAGGGGGACCTCCGCGCCGATCGAGCGGGACAGCGACTCCGCGACCTCGCGACCACCGCCGGCGCCGAAGATCTCCTCGCGGGAGCCGTCCGGCAGCTCGAGCCACGACATGTTCTCGACGACGCCGGCGAGCCGCTGGTGGGTCTGCAGGGCGATCGAGCCGGCCCGCTCGGCGACCTCCGCGGCGGCCTGCTGGGGGGTCGTCACGACGAGGATCTCGGCGCCGGGGATGAGCTGGGAGACCGAGATCGCGATGTCGCCGGTGCCGGGCGGCAGGTCGAGGAGCAGGACGTCGAGGTCACCCCAGAAGACGTCGGCGAGGAACTGCTGCAGGGCGCGGTGGAGCATCGGACCCCGCCAGACGACGGGCTGGTTGCCCGGCACGAACATCCCGATCGAGATGACCTTCACGTCGTGCGCGACCGGCGGCATGATCATGTCGTCGACCTGGGTCGGCTTGCGCTCGACACCGAGCATCCGGGGGATGGAGAAGCCGTAGATGTCGGCGTCGACGACCCCGACGGACAGGCCGTCCTGCGCCATCGCGGCCGCGAGGTTCGCGGTGACCGACGACTTGCCGACCCCGCCCTTCCCGGAGGCGACGGCGTAGACCCGGGTGAGCGAGCCCGGCTTGGCGAACGGGACCTCCCGCTCGGCCTGGCCGCCGCGCAGGTGCGTCTTGAGGTCGGCGCGCTGCTCGTCCGTCATCACCCCGAGGGTGACGGCGACGTCGGTGACCCCCTCGACCCGGCTCAGTGCCTGGGTCGTGTCCTTCGTGAGCGTCTCCTTCATCGGGCAGCCGGCCACGGTGAGGAGGACGGTGACGGCGACCCGGCCGTCGTCGTCGCTCGTGAGGTCGCCGACCATCCCGAGCTCGGTGATCGGCCGCCGGATCTCGGGGTCGATGACCGTCTCGAGGGCGGCGTGGAGGGCGTCCGGGCTGACCTGCGACATGCCTCCGATTCTAGGTGGGCCGCCGGCCCTCGTCCGCCGCGGGCCCGTCCGCCGGGGCCTGCGCGTCCGTGTGCTTCGTCACGGCCAGGCCGCGCTCCTCCATCTCGTCGAGCAGGTCGCGCAGCTCGCTGCGGACGAAGTCGCGGGTCGCGCTGTCTCGCATCGCCAGTCGCAGCGCCGCGACCTCCCGGGTGAGGAACTCGGTGTCGGCGAGGGCCCGCTCGTCGCGTGAGCGGTCCTGCTCGAGCGCCACCCGGTCGCGGTCGGCCTGCCGGTTCTGCGCGAGGAGGATGAGCGGCGCCGCGTACGACGCCTGGAGGCTCAGCATGAGGGTGAGGAAGATGAAGGCGTAGGGGTCGAACCGCAGCGGCTGCGGCGCGAGGGTGTTCCACAGCAGCCAGACGAGGACGAACAGCGTCATCCCGATGAGGAAGTACGCCGTCCCCATGAACCGGGCGAACTTCTCGGACAGGACGCCGAAGGCCTCCTCGGAGAACAGCGTCGGCCGGGAGAGCCGGCGCCGCCCCCCGGTGCGCGGCTGGTCGACCCGGGTCCTGCGGCGGTCGCGCTCAGCCATGGCCGACCTCCGGGTGGGTCACGACGTCGTGCCGCTCCTCGCGCCAGTCGTCCGGGAGGATGTGGTCGAGGACGTCGTCGACGGTCACGGCCCCGACGAGCGACCCGTCCTCGTCGACGATCGGCATGCCGACGAGGTCGTACGTCGCGAGCATCCGGGTGACCTCCCCGAGCGTCGCCGTCGGCGGCAGGGGCTCGACGTCCTTGTCGATGATCCCGCCGACCGGGTTGTGCGGCGGCTCGCGGAGCAGGCGCTGGATGTGGACGACGCCGAGGAAGCGGCCGGTGGGTGGCTCGAGCGGCGGGCGGCAGACGAAGACGCTGCAGGCGAGCGCCGTCGAGAGCTCCTTGCGGCGGACGACGGCGAGGGCCTCGGCGATCGAGGCCTCGGGCCCGAGGATCACCGGCTCGGTCGTCATGAGGCCGCCGGCGGTGTCGTCCTCGTACGTGAGCAGGCGGCGCAGGTCGGCGGCGTCGTCCGGCTGCATCCGCTGCAGCAGCTCCTCCTGGCGCTCCGGCGGCAGCTCGGAGAGCAGGTCGGCGGCGTCGTCGGGCTCCATCGCCTCGAGGACGTCGGCGGCGCGGGAGACGGCGAGGCCGACGAGGATCTCGACCTGGTCGTCGCCGGGGAGCTCCTCGATGACGTCGGCGAGCCGCTCGTCGGCGAGGGCCGCGGCGACCTCGGCCCGGCGCTGCGGGGACAGGTCGTGGATGACCTCGGCGAGGTCGGCCGGCTTGAGGTCCTCGTACGCCTCGAGGAGCTTCGTCGCCCCCTGGGCCTCGCTCGGGTCGCGCAGGCCGCGGACGTCCTCGACGGCGGCGACGTAGGTCTCGCCGCGCCGACGGCCGAGGCGCCCGAGCCGGCTCGGCCGGGAGGCGGCGAGCCGCACCGCGACCCGGGTGACGCCCCAGCCGCGCGCGCCGAGCTGCTCGATGCCGATGTCCGTGACGGTGCCGGGCACGACGTCACCGGTGTCGGTGCGGACCTGGACGGGACGCTCGAGGAGCTCGGCGACCGCGAGGGTCTCGTTCCCGCGCTGCTCGAACCGGCGCATGTTGACCAGGCCGGTCGTGATGACCTGGCCGCCCTCGACCGAGGTGACACGGGTCATCGGGACGAACACCCGACGCCGCCCGGGGACCTCGACGACGAGCCCGATGGCCCGGGGGCGGGTCCGGGCGACGCTGAAGGTGACGACGACGTCGCGGACCCGGCCGACCTTGTCCCCGAGCGGGTCGAACACGTCGAGCTCGGACAGTCGGCCGACGAAGGCGCGGGTCGGCGTGCTCACGGGCGACAGGCTATCCGGCGGGCGGGCCCGCGGTGGGCGTCACCCGGCGGTGCGGCGCCGTCCGCCCGCGCGACCGCGCAGGTGCCAGGGACGCCACCGGGCCGTGGCGGGCCCGGCGGGCCTTACTGGCGCGGCGCCGGAGCCCTCGGCGTCGCCGGTGGGGCGGGCCACGGCGGCGGTGTCGGGGACCAGCGCGTGGACGGTGGCGCTCTCGCGCCAGCGACCCTCGACGTCGCCGGTGGCGTTGAGCCGGACGGGGCGCAGCAGGTCGACCGCCTCCTGCCACTCGGCCGAGCCGGGCTCGAGCTCGGCGGCGACGGCCGGGACCGTGAGGAGCCGCCCACCGGAGTCCTTGCTCCGCAGGACGAGCACGACGTCCGCCGGGAGCCACGGGAGGTGCTGCTCGCCGGGACCGGACACGACGAGCACGGCGGCCGGCCGGTCGGCGTCCTCGTCGGCGGGGCGCCACACGTGCCACACGGCGTGGTCGCCCGCCCCGGGGACGCGGACCCACAGCATCCCCGACTTCGTCGCGGCCTCGCCGAGCAGGCGGGCCGGGTCCGGTCCGGACGGCTCGGCCGGGGCGTCGGTCATGGCGGGCACTCTCCCACACCGCGGGCGCGCCGGGCGGGGGAGCGGGCTCGCGTAGGCTTGCCCCTCGTGGCCACGGACTTCACCCAAGAGATCAAGGACCTGCACACGACGATGGCGTCGGTCCGCGAGGTCACCGACCTCGGCGCCCTCGAGCAGCAGATCGCCGACCTCGAGCAGGAGGCCTCCGACCCCACCCTGTGGGACGACCAGGAGCGGGCGCAGAAGGTGACGTCCGGCCTCTCGCGGGCCAAGGCCGAGTACGACCGGGTCACCGGGATGGCCGCCCGGGTCGAGGACCTCGAGGTGCTCGTCGAGATGGGCCAGGAGGAGGACGACGCCGACACCATTGCCGAGGCCGAGCGCGAGCTCGCCTCGCTGAAGAAGGCCGTGACGAACCTCGAGGTCCGCACCCTGCTCTCCGGCGACTACGACGAGCGGGCCGCCGTCGTGACCATCCGCGCCGGCGCCGGGGGCGTCGACGCCGCGGACTTCGCCGAGATGCTCCTGCGGATGTACCTGCGCTGGGCCGAGCGGCACGGCTACCCGACGACCGTCATGGACACGAGCTACGCCGAGGAGGCCGGCCTGAAGTCGGCGACCTTCGAGGTCGACGTGCCGTACGCCTACGGCAACCTCTCGGTCGAGGGCGGGACCCACCGGCTCGTGCGGATCAGCCCGTTCGACAACGCCGGCCGGCGACAGACGAGCTTCGCGGCGGTCGAGGTCGTCCCGCTCATCGAGGGCACCGACTCCATCGAGATCCCGGAGAACGACCTCAAGGTCGACGTCTTCCGCTCCAGCGGGCCCGGCGGGCAGTCGGTCAACACGACGGACTCGGCGGTGCGGATGACCCACATCCCGACCGGCACCGTCGTCTCGATGCAGAACGAGAAGAGCCAGATCCAGAACCGCGCCGCCGCGCTGCGGGTCATGCAGTCGCGCCTCCTGCTCATCAAGCGTGCCGAGGAGGCCGCCGAGCGCAAGGAGCTCGCGGGCGACATCAAGGCGAGCTGGGGCGACCAGATGCGCTCCTACGTCCTCCAGCCGTACCAGATGGTCAAGGACCTGCGGACCGAGCACGAGGTCGGCAACCCCGACAAGGTCTTCGACGGCGACATCGACGAGTTCATCGAGGCCGGCGTGCGCTGGCGCAAGGCGCAGGAGAAGGCCGCGGAGTGAAGGCTCCCACCACCTGGGCGGCGTGGCGCTCGGACCTGGCGGCGCGGGTCGGCGCGCTCGCCGACGGCGAGAGCCTCCTCGTCGAGGCACCGGAGCGGGCCAGCCGCCGGGCGAAGGCCGGGCGCCGTCTCCTCCTGCCCGCCCCGCGGGTGCCGACCCGCCCGTGGGTGCGGCTCACCCGGATGGAGGACCTGCTGCGCGGGACGTGCGTCGGGCCCGAGGTCTTCCACGGCGCCTTCCCGTGGAGCGCCGACGAGCACGCCGACCTCCTCCGTCTCGGCTGGCACCTCTCGCACGCCGACGGCAGCGACTACGTCCGCTTCTGGCCCGACGACGTGCCCCACGGGCCGTACCTGCCGGCAACCGACGCCGAGCGGGCCGCGGCGGCCGTGCGGACCACCGTCGTCGAGGTGCTCGACCCCGCGGTGGTCCGCGAGGACGACGCCCCCACGCTGCCGACGGTCACCTCCGCCTGACCGGCTCCCGCGTCACGGCAGGTCGAGCCCGAAGTACGTCGTCTGGTCGCCGGCGGCGACGACGGCGGCGTCGAGCGCCGCCTGGGGCACCGACGCGGAGCCGCCGAACGCCAGGACGAGGTCGAGCGAGGCCCGCGTCCGCAGGGCCTGGCCCCTCGTCGGCTCCGGCAGGGTGCGGCCCCGGGTCAGCAGCAGCGGTTGTCCGACGGAGGCCATGAGAGCCCCGCCGGACACCGCGTCCGGCCAGGACCGGCCGTCGGCGAGGGCCAGGACGGACCAGCCGGCGAAGAACCGGTCAGCGACGTTGCCCGCGACCTCGTAGCGCGTGGCGCCGCCGACGACCTCGGTCCGCGGGTCGCCGG
The DNA here is from genome assembly GCF_018139485.1 of Phycicoccus avicenniae. GTDB lineage: Bacteria > Actinomycetota > Actinomycetes > Actinomycetales > Dermatophilaceae > Phycicoccus > Phycicoccus avicenniae. The sequence goes on along the minus strand of NZ_JAGSNF010000007.1, from coordinate 20,761 downwards.
CCACGGAGTCGGCACCCTCACCGCCGACGGCGAAGACCTCGGCGTCCGTGCCGAGCGAGGCGAGGTAGTCCCGCGTCGCGGCAGGGAGCGAGGACCCCCGCGACAGCAGGACCGGCGCGTCGAGCGAGGCGGCCGCGGGACCCGCGACGAGCGCGTCCGTGAAGGCCGTCCCGGAGGCGACGAAGGCGGCGTCGGGGCTGCCGCCGCGCACGACGTCGAGACGGCGGGCGACGTTGGCCGCGACGTCGTACCGGGTCTCCCCGCCGGTCCGCCGGACGGTGTAGCCCCACTCGCGCAGCTGCCGCACGACGCGGGGGGAGACCGACGCCGTCCCGCCGACGACGTGGACGGTGCCGCCCGGGGCGAGGGTGGACTCGATCGCCACGAGGGTGTCCCAGCCGAGCACGGTCGGCCGGGTGAGGACGACCGGGCCGCCGAGGGCCGCGGCGAGCGGGACGGCGGTGAGGGCGTCGGCGGGGGAGCGCCCGCCGGCGAGGACGACGGCGTCGACCGAGTCCGGGTCGTAGAAGAACGCCGTGAAGGCCGAGACCTCGTAACGGTGGGCGCCGTCGAGGCGCCACTCGGCGGCCGCGGGGTTCTGCGCGCGCCAGTCGAGGGACGTCACAGGGGTTCCGGCCGGGACGGTCCACACGGTGTGGTCGGGGGTCGAGGCGCGGTACCGACGCCCGGTGCCGAGCGAGCGGACGTGGACCTCGAGCTCGCTGCACTCGGCCCCGGTCGGTCCGACGGCCACGACGTGGGCGAGCATCCGCCGGTCCGGGCTGAACGCCGGAGCGAGCCCGCCGCAGATGGCCCCGACGTCGGCGACCCGCTCGGGGCTGCCGTACCCGGAGGCGGTGAAGTCGTCCTGGTGGTCGACGTAGAGGTGTGCCGTGCCGTCGGCCGGGTCGGTCCCGGTGAAGGCGAGGTAGGTGAGCTCGTCGCCCGCGAAGACGCCGAGGCCGGGCTCCTGGCCGACCGCGGGTGCCCCGGGGGAGTACGCCGAGAGGCCCAGGTCGGTCCAGGACGTCGTGCCCTCGAAGCCCGAGAAGGGTGCCGGGCCGACGACGAGGGTCGGACCGTCCTCGGCCTGCCGTCGCACGAAGAGCTCTCCACCGTAGGGGCTGACGGCGGCGGCCGTGGCGTCCTCGACGTCGATCGGGGTCGAGAAGCGGGGGTTCGTCGAGCGAGCGACGAGGCGGCCGTCGACGGTCGTGACGAAGCCGTCACCGGCCGGGGACCACGCCACCGGGACGTCGGACGCCGGGTAGCCCAGGGAGGTGGCGCCACCGTCCCGCAGGAGGGGGGCGACGCGCGTCGTGCCGTCGGACGGGACGGTGCGGTACGCCTCGGCGTCACCGCCGGGGGCGCTCGAGAGGTCGGAGAGGGGTCGCTCGGACGTCGCCGTGCCCGTGGCGGAGCCGTCGCGGGCCACGCGGACGAGGGTCGAGGACGTCGGCGTGCCCACCGTGAGGAGGGGGGAGAAGGGGACCTCGTCCCAGGGCGCCTCCGGCGCGCCGCCGACGACGAAGGGGGCCGGTGCCCCGGGTCGCTCCGGGACGGTGCGCTCCAGGCGCTCGGCGCCGTCCAGCAGCCGGCGGACGACGTCCGCGTCCGAGCGCCCCGCGAGGCCGTGGACGGCCGGCCCGGTGGGGCCGAGCGGCTCCGCCGTCGCGCTCGCCGGGAGGGCGAGCACCGCGGCCGCCGTGGCGGCCGCGACCAGTGGTGGTCTGTGCACCGGGGTTCCTTCCCCTCAGGTGGCCACCGCGGCTCTCCGCGAGTGCGCCGAGCGCACCGTACGGCCTGCGGGGGTCGCCCGGAGGCCGAACCGCGCTCACGGCGGCGGATCGTGACCGGACGGCCCGCGCCGGGGGGCCGGTCGACGGCCCGGGCCGGACCGGGCGGGCACGGCAGAGGGCCCGGCGCCGTCCGGCACCGGGCCCTCCGTCACGTCCGCCGGACGCAGGTCAGGGCAGGTCGGGCCCGTAGTACGTCGTCTGGTCGCCCGCGGCCGTCCGGCCCGCGGCGAGCGCGGCGTCCGGGACCGAGGCGGTGCCGCCGAAGGCGAAGACGTAGTCCAGCGACGCCCGGTTGCGCAGCGCCACCCGCTGGGTCGCGGCCGGGAGCGTGGCCCGGCCGTTCGTCAGCAGGACGGGCTGGCCCCAGCCGGCCATGACCGGACCGGCGGACACCGCGTCCGGCCAGTTGCGGCCGTCGGCGAGCGCCAGGGTGTACGAGCCGCCGAAGAACGCGTCGGCGACGCTGCCGGCGACGTCGTACCGGGTGGCGCCACCGAGGTAGGTGGTCCGGCCCTCGTACGCGTCGTTCGTCAGGACCGAGGCCGCGCCCGCGCCACCGACGGCGAAGATCTGCGTCTGGGCGTCGAGCGAGTCGAGGTACTCGGCCGTGACGGCCGGGAGGGTGCCGCCCCGGGAGAGCAGCACCGGACCGTCCGCGAGGTGCGCGGCCGGACCTGCGACGAGCGCGTCGGCGAAGGCGCGTCCCGAGGACACGAACGCCGTCGTCGGCAGGTCGCCGCGCAGCCGGTCGAGCTCCTCGGCGACGGCGACGGCGACCTCGTAGCGGTCGGCACCGCCGAGCCGCTTCACGGTGAAGCCGGCGTTGCGCAGCAGCCGGACGGTCCGGGCGGACACCGAGGCCGTGCCACCGACGACGTAGACCGTGCCGCCGGGGGCGAGCAGGGTGTCGATCGCGAAGAAGGTGTCCTCACGCAGGGCCGAGGGTGGGGTGAGCAGGGTCGGCCCGAAGCCCGCGGCCGCGAGCGGTCCACCGGTGAGGGCGTCGGCGTAGGCCCGGCCGCCGGCGAGCACGACCGCGTCGGCGGAGGCCTCGCCGAAGAAGCCGAGGGCGGTCTCGACGGAGACCTCGTAGCGGTCGGCCCCGCCGATCCGCTCGCTGGAGGCGTCCGGGTTGCTCGCCCGCCAGGACAGCGAGGTCACGGGCTCCTCGCCGGCCGCGAGGAGGAGGTTGTCGGAGTCCTCGGCGTCGTAGCGGTCGTCGTCGCCCACGGACACGACCCGGACCTCGGTGGCCGAGCACGGGTCGTCCTCCGGGCCCACGGCCTTGACGTAGGCGAGGAGGCGACGGTTCGGGCTGAACTCCGGGGCCACGGTGACGCACGCGTCGCCGGTGTCGGCCACGGGCACGGGGTCGACGTAGGCCCAGGTGTCCGGGTCGTCCTGGTGGTCGACGTAGAGGTGCGGGGCGGCGTCGTCCGGGTCCGTCCCGGCGAAGGCGAGGTAGGTGCGCTCGTCGCCGGCGAAGACCCCGGCGTCCGGCTCCTGCCCGACGGCCGGCTCCCCCGGCGCGTACTCGGCGAGCCCGAGGTCCTCCCAGGTCTCGGTGCCCGAGAAGCCGACGAAGGGCGCGGGCCCGACCAGGAGCGTCGAGCCGTCGTCGGTCGCCTGTCGGACGAACACCTCCGTGCCGTAGGGGCTCACGGCGGCGCCGGTGGCGCCCTCGACCTCGAGGGGCGCGGAGAAGGCGGGGTTCGTGGACTGGGCGACGAGGGCGCCACCGATCTCCTGGACGAAGCCGTCCCCGGCCGGGGCCCACGCGGCGGCGGCGTCGGCGCCGGGGTAGTCGACCGGTGTCGCGCCGCTGACGTTCGGGCTGACCCGGGTGACCCCCTGGGAGGGGATGTCGCGGTAGGCGAGCGCGTCGCCGGCGGGGCCGGCGGCCCAGTCCGTGCGGACGCCCGAGGGGGCGGCGGTGGCCGAGGCGCCGTCGGGGGCGACCCGCAGCAGGACCGAGGAGTCGTCCCGGCTCGCGTAGAGGAAGGGCGAGAAGGGGACCTCCTCGAGCGGCTCGACGAGGGCCGAGGTGCCGGCACCGGAGCGCTGCCGCAGCCGGTCGACGGCCTCGCGGGCGCGCTGTGCGCTCTCGAGACGGGCGGTGGCTCCGGTCAGCGCGGAGGTCGGCGCCCCGGCCGGGTCGACCGGCGTGACGGGCTGGGCCGCGGCGACGGCCGGGACGGTGAGCGCCGCGATCGTCGCGAGGGCCACGGGGAGTGCTGTTCTGTGCACCGGGGGTCCTTTCCGGGGACGGGCACGGCGGCGGTCCCGCGGTGCACCGAGCGCACCGTAGGGCCTCCCGGGGCCCCGCGGGGGTGGAAGCGCGGGGAGTTGCGAGAACTCGCAACCGCGCGCCCGGACGGACCCGCCGAGGGGTGTGCCGCTCACGGCCGCACCCGGGGTGCCGACTTATCCTCGACGGTGCCGTGGGTCCTCCACGCCCCTGCACCCGAGACCCCGAGGACGTCAGGTCCGCATGATCCGCTTCGAGAACGTCACGAAGGTCTACCCCCGGTCGACCCGTGCCGCCGTCGACGACGTCACCGTCGACATCGACCGGGGGGAGTTCGTCTTCGTCGTCGGTCCGTCCGGGTCCGGCAAGTCGACGATCCTGCGCCTCGCCCTGCGCGAGGAGGCCGCGTCGTCCGGACTCGTCCTCGTCGCCGGGCACGACCTGCAGAAGATGCCGATGCGCCAGGTGCCCCGGCTGCGCCGGGAGATGGGGGCGGTCTTCCAGGACTTCCGGTTGCTGCCGAACAAGACGGTCCACGAGAACGTCGCCTACGCCCTCCAGGTCATCGGCAAGCCGCGGCACTCGATCCGCCAGCTCGTCCCCGAGACCCTCGACATGGTCGGGCTCGCCGGCAAGGAGAAGCGCTTCCCGCACCAGCTCTCCGGCGGTGAGCAGCAGCGCGTGGCGATCGCCCGGGCGGTCGTCAACCGGCCGCAGATCCTGCTGTGCGACGAGCCGACGGGGAACCTGGACCAGGCCATCAGCATCGACATCGTCCGGCTCCTGGAGCGGATCAACCGCACGGGGACGACGATCGTGATGGCCACCCACGACCACGACATCGTCAACGCGATGCGTCGCCGGGTCGTCCAGCTCGCCGACGGACGGGTCGTGCGGGACGAGGCGACCGGCAGCTACCACCCGGCCCCGGACGAGGAGGACTGACCGTGCAGATGCGCTTCCTGGCGAGCGAGGTCGGGTCCGGCCTGCGCCGCAACGTCTCGATGGCCGTGTCGGTCATCCTCGTGACGATGGTCTCGATCTTCCTCCTCGGCCTCGGACTGCTGGCCCAGCGGCAGGCCGACACGATGAAGGGCTACTGGTACGACCGCATCCAGGTCTCGATCTACCTGTGCACCGCCGACGCCCTCCAGCCGAACTGCGAGGGCCGGGCGGCGACGGACGCCCAGCGCGACGGGCTGCGGGCCCAACTCGAGGAGCTGCCCGAGGTGAGCCAGGTGTTCTTCGAGTCCGAGCAGCAGGCCTTCGACCGCTTCCGCGAGCAGTTCCGCAACAGCCCCATCGCCGGCAACGTCCAGAACGGCGACATCCCCGCGAGCCTGCGCGTCCAGCTGCAGGACCCGACGAAGTTCGACGTCGTCACCTCGCAGTTCGAGAACGCCCCGGGGGTGGCGACCGTGCAGGACCAGGAGCAGGTGCTCTCGCAGTTCTTCACGATCATCAACTGGATCAAGGCCTTCGCCTGGTTCCTCGCGGCGCTCATGGCGGCCTGCGCGGCGTTGCTCATGGCGACGACGATCCGGCAGGCGGCGTTCATCCGGCGCCGCGAGATCGGGATCATGCGGCTCGTCGGGGCGTCGAACTGGACCATCCGGATGCCGTTCGTGACGGAGATGCTCATCGTCTCCTCCCTCGGTGGGGTGCTGGCCGTGGGGCTGCTCGTCGGGCTCACGCAGTACGTCTTCACGGAGGGGGCGAGTCGCATCGCCCTGTCCCAGGCGTTCATCGGGGTGTCGGACGTGTGGTTCTTCGCGCCGTGGATGCTCGGCGGGGTGCTGCTCATCGCCGTCGCGACGAGCCTGGTCACCCTGCGCCGCTACCTGCGCGTCTGACCCGCCGGCCGACCGGTCGGGGGACTGCTCTCCGCGAACGGCCTGTGGGATCGCTGATACACGAGTACGCTCCTGGCGTCCAGAATTTCTGCCGTGGAGTGGGAATACTCCTGTGAATCGTGTTACCAATGGTGCTCATGAGACGTCGTGACCGTGCGCTCCTCCGCGACCCTCGGCGTCTCGCGGCGCTCGGAGGGGGGGTGGCCTGCTCCGCCGCGCTCGTGACGACGGCCGCCCTCCCGGCCCCCGCCGCGACCGACCCCGACGCCGCGAAGCGGAAGGTGGACCGGCAGGTCGAGTCCCTCGAGGGTCACCTCGACGAGACCTCGAAGGCCCTCGCGACGGCGAAGGAGAACCTCGCCTCGACGCAGGCCCGGCTGCCCGGTGCGCGGGCCGCCCTCGAGCAGGCCCAGAGCCGTGCCGACGAGGCCGACCTGGCCCGCGCGCAGGCCGTCCAGGCCCTCGAGGTCGCCAAGGCCAACGAGGCCAAGGCGCGGACCGACCTCGCGAGCGCCGAGGAGGAGGTCGTCGCCGGGCGGTCCCGGATCGCCCAGTTCGCCGCGCAGATCTACCAGGAGCAGGGCTTCGGCCAGCTCGACGTCGCCCTCTCGAGCACCGAGCCGCAGGACTTCGCCGACCGGCTCGTCCTCGTCGACACCGTGCTCGACGTGCAGAACCGGACGATGCAGCGGCTCACGACCGAGCAGGCCAACCTCACCGCCCTCGAGGACCGGCTCACCGCACTGCGCGAGGACTCGGACCGGAAGAAGAAGGCCGCCGAGGACGCGCTCGCCGAGGCCGAGGCCGCCCGGGACGCCGCGGACCAGGCCAAGGCCGACCTCGAGGCGCTCGCGGCGACCCAGGAGGCCCGCACCGTCGAGTACGAGGACCAGCTCGCCGCCGACAAGGAGCAGCTGGCCGAGATGCAGCAGGAGCAGCAGCGGCTCGCGGCCGTGCTGCGCAAGCGGGCCGAGGAGGCGCGCAAGCGCGCCGAGGCCGAGGCGCGGCGTCAGGCCGCGGCCGAGGCCAAGCGTCGGGCCGAGGAGGAGCGTCGCCGCAAGGCGAGCTCGAGCGGCTCGTCCGGTGGGTCCTCCGGGGGCTCCTCGGGCGGGTCCTCCGGTGGTGGGTCGTCCTCGGGTGGTGGGTCGTCCTCGGGTGGGTCGTCCTCGGGCGGCTTCTCCCTCAGCGTCCCCGTCCGCTCCGGCTGGGTCAGCTCCGAGTACGGGATGCGCTTCCACCCCGAGTATCACTACTGGAAGCTGCACTCGGGCCGCGACTACGCCGCGAACTGCGGCACGCCGGTCTACGCCGCCGCGGGCGGCACGATCATCTCCTCGGGGTGGGGCGGTGGCTACGGCAACCGGGTCGTCGTCGACCACGGATGGCAGCGCGGCACGGGCCTCGCGAGCACGTACAACCACCTGTCGAGCATCGCCAAGGGCAGCGGCTCGGTGAGCCGGGGCCAGCTCATCGGCTACGTCGGGACGACGGGGACCTCCACCGGGTGCCACCTGCACTTCGAGACCCTGCAGAACGGCGGGTTCGTCGACCCGCGCTCCTGGCTCTGACGCGCCCTCGGGCGGCGGTGCCGGCCGGAAACCGGTGCGAGCGGCGGGTGACCTGACCGGTAGCCTGGGGTCCGTGACCAAGGAGACCGGGAAGAAGCTCGTCGCGAGCAACCGCAAGGCCCGTCACGACTACCACGTCGAGGACACCTACGAGGCCGGCCTCGTCCTCATGGGGACCGAGGTCAAGGCGCTGCGGATGGGACGGGCCTCGCTGGTCGACGGCTGGGCCGGCCTGGACCGGGACGGCGAGCTGTGGCTCGAGGGCGTCCACATCCCGGAGTACCTCAACGGCACGTGGACCAACCACACCCCGCGGCGACGCCGCAAGCTCCTCCTGCACCGGCGGGAGATCGACAAGATCGCGCACGCCACCCGGGAGTCCGGCCGGACCGTCGTCCCGCTGTCGCTGTACTTCTCCGACGGCCGCGCCAAGGTCGAGATCGCCGTCGTCACGGGGAAGAAGGCCTACGACAAGCGGCACGCCCTGCGCGAGAAGCAGGACCGGCGCGACGCCGACCGGGCCATCGCCGCCCGGCGCCGCGGCGAGGTCTGACCCCCCACGCACGACCGCCCCCGCGCCGCGGTCGCGGGCGGGGGCAGCGGCAGAGCGTTCAGTGCTTGAACGCGTCCTTGACGTTCTCCCCGGCCTTGCGCAGGTCGGCCTCGCTCTGGTCGGTCCGACCCTCGGCCTCGAGGCGCTCGTCGTCGGTCGCCCGACCGGTCGCCTCCTTGCCCTTGCCGGTGGCGTCCTGGACGGCGTTCCTCACCTTGTCACCGAGTCCCATGAGCGTCTCCCTTCGTCGTGCGGATGCACTGGCCGCTCGGGTCGGCCGATGCGCTGACCGTTCCACCGTACAACCTTCGACGAAGGATGAACACCGCAGGTCACGACCGGTTCGGCGCTCACGCGACGACGAGGACGAGGTCGCCGCCCTCGACCTGCTGGTGGCCGTCGACCGCGAGCCGCTCGACGGTGCCGCCCGTCGGCGTCGTGATGCTCGCCTCCATCTTCATCGCCTCGATCGTCGCGACGACGTCCCCGGCCTCGACCCGCCGGCCCTCCTCGACCGTCGGGGTGACGACTCCCGCGAAGGGCGCGGCCACGTGTCCGAGGTTGCCGCGGTCGGCCTTCTCGGCCGTCTTGGTCTCCGCCTCGACGGAGCGGTCGCGGACCTGGACGGGGCGGAACTGCCCGTTGAGGGTGCACATGACGGTGCGCATGCCCTGCCGGTCGACCTCGCCGACCGAGCTGATCCCGAGGAGCAGCCGCTTGCCGGGCTCGATCTCCGCCTCGTGCTCGACGCCGTGCTCGAGACCGTGGAGGAACTCCGCCGTGCCGAGCACGGACAGGTCGCCGTAGCGCTCCCGGACCTCCTCGAACTCACGGGTCGGGCCGGGGAACAGCAGCGCGTCGAGGGCGCGCCGCGGGTCGGAGACGAGGGCCTCCTCCTGCTCCGGCGTCAGGTCGGTGACCCGGGGCCGGGCCGTGCGTCCCTGCAGGGCCTTGGTCCGGAACGGCTCGGGCCACCCGCCCGGCGGGTCGCCGAGCTCGCCGGAGAGGAACCCGACGACCGAGTCCGGCACGTCGAAGGAGGCGGGGTCCGCCTCGAAGGCCGCGGGGTCGGCGCCCGCGCCGACGAGGGCGAGCGCGAGGTCGCCGACGACCTTGCTGCTCGGGGTGACCTTGACGATGCTGCCGAGGATCCGGTTAGACGCGGCGTACATGTCCTCGATGTCCTCGAAGCGGTCGCCGAGGCCGAGGGCGATCGCCTGCTGGCGCAGGTTCGACAGCTGACCGCCCGGGATCTCGTGGACGTAGACCCGTCCCGTGGGGGAGGCGAGACCGGACTCGAACGGTGCGTAGAGCCGCCGGACGGCCTCCCAGTAGGGCTCGAGCGCCGAGACCGCGTCGAGGTCCAGCCCGGTGGGCCGCTCGGTGTGGTCCGTCGCGGCGACGAGGGCGGACAGGCTGGGCTGGCTCGTCGTGCCGGCCATCGAGGCCGTCGCGGCGTCGACGGCGTCGACCCCGGCGTCGATGGCGGCGAGCAGGGTCCCGACCTGTCCGCCGGCCGTGTCGTGGGTGTGCAGGTGGACCGGGAGGTCGAAGTTCTCGCGCAGCGCCGTGACGAGCCGCCGTGCCGCCGGTGCGCGGAGCAGGCCCGCCATGTCCTTGACCGCGAGGACGTGCGCCCCGGTGCCGACGATCCGCTCGGCGAGGCGGAGGTAGTAGTCGAGGGTGTAGAGGTCCTCGCCCGGGTCCATGAGGTCGCCGGTGTAGCAGAGCGCGACCTCGGCGACGGCCGTGCCGGTGCCGAGGACGGCGTCGACGGCCGGGCGCATCTGCTCGACGTCGTTGAGGGCGTCGAAGATCCGGAAGACGTCGAGCCCGGTGCGCGCCGCCTCGGCGACGAAGGCGTCGGTGACCCTCGTCGGGTACGGGGTGTAGCCGACGGTGTTGCGGCCACGCAGCAGCATCTGGAGCGGGACGTTGGGCATCGCCTCCCGGAGCAGGGCGAGCCGCTCCCAGGGGTCCTCGTGGAGGAAGCGGAGGGCGACGTCGTAGGTCGCCCCGCCCCAGGCCTCCACCGACAGCAGCTGCGGTGTCGTCCGCGCGACGTGGCCGGCCACGTGCAGCAGGTCGCGGGTGCGGACCCGGGTCGCGAGCAGGCTCTGGTGGGCGTCCCGGAAGGTCGTGTCGGTGACGGGGACGTCGGTGCGTTCGCGCAGCCGGCGGGCGAACTCGGCCGGTCCGACGCGCTGGAGCAGGTCGCGGCTGCCCGGGGGGAGCGGGGCGTCGGTGTCGAGGGCCGGCAGCTTGGTCCGGGGCTCGAGGTGGCTGCGGGCCGGTCCGTGCGGCTGGTTCACCGTGACGTCCGCGAGGTACTGGAGCAGCCGGGTGCCGCGGTCGGCGGGGGTGCGGGCCTCGAGGAGGCCGGGGCGCTCGTCGATGAACGAGGTCGTCGCCTCGCCGCGGCGGAACGAGGGGTCGTCGACGACCGCCTGGAGGAAGGGGATGTTCGTCGAGACCCCGCGGATGCGGAACTCGGCGAGGGCCCGCCCGGCACGGCGCACCGCGCTCGGGAAGTCCCGGCCGCGGCAGGTGAGCTTGACGAGCATCGAGTCGAAGTGCGGGCTGACCTGGGCGCCGACGAAGACCGTCCCGCCGTCGAGGCGGACGCCCCCGCCGCCGGCCGAGCGGTAGACGGTGATCGACCCGGCGTCGGGCCGGAACCCGTTCGCCGGGTCCTCGGTCGTGATCCGGCACTGGAGGGCCGCCCCGCGGGTGACGATCTCCTCCTGCCGCAGGCCGAGGTCCTCGTGGGTCGCACCCGCGGCGATCCGCATCTGGGAGGCCACGAGGTCGACGTCGGTGACCTCCTCGGTGACGGTGTGCTCGACCTGGATCCTGGGGTTCATCTCGATGAAGACGTACCGTCCGTCCTCGCCGAGGAGGAACTCGACCGTGCCGGCGTTGCGGTAGCCGATGGCCTCGGCGAAGCGGACCGCGTCGGCGCACATCCGCTCCCGCAGGTCCGGGTCGAGGCCCGGCGCCGGGGCGATCTCGACGACCTTCTGGTGCCGTCGCTGGACCGAGCAGTCCCCGCTCGAAGAGGTGCAGGACGCGGCCGTCGGCGTCGGCGAGCACCTGGACCTCGATGTGGCGGGGCCGCACGACGGCCTCCTCGAGGTAGAGGGTCGGGTCCCCGAACGCGGCGTCGGCCTCGCGCTGGGCCGCCTCGAGGGCCTCGCGCAGGGCGGGCCGCTCGTCGACCCGGCGCATCCCGCGGCCGCCGCCGCCGGAGACGGCCTTGACGAAGACGGGGAAGCCGATCTCCTCGGCGGCCGCGGCGAGGGCGTCGAGGTCGGTCGTCGGCTCGGCCCCGTGCAGCGTCGGCAGGCCCGCCTCCCGGGCGGCGGCGATGGCGCGCGCCTTGTTGCCGGCGAGGTGCAGGGCGGAGGGTGGCGGTCCGACGAACGTGATGCCGTGGCGCGCGCAGGCCTCGGCGAGGTCGGGGTTCTCGGACAGGAACCCGTAGCCGGGGTACACGGCGTCCGCGCCGCAGTCGACCGCGACCCGCACGATCGCCTCGTGGTCGAGGTAGGCGCGGACCGGATGGCCCGGCTCGCCGATCTCGTAGGACTCGTCCGCCTTGAGCCGGTGCTCGGACGTGCGGTCCTCGTGCGGGAAGACGGCGACGGTCTTGGCGCCGAGCTCGGTCGCTGCACGGAAGGCGCGGACGGCGATCTCGCCTCGGTTGGCGACGAGGATCTTGTGGAACACGAGGGACCTCCCGGTCGGGGTGCGCGGCGAGGTCAACCCTAGTGACGGGGGCGGTCCGGGTGCCCCGTCCTCCGGAGGGGTGCCGGGACGCGGGACGGACCTCGGGGACCTACCCTGGGGACATGGCCACGCCCGGGATGCGCCGTCCCGCCGCCTCGACGCACGTGAAGGTGCTCCAGGCGGTCGGTGTGGCGTGTGCGGGGCTGCTCGCCGTGAGCCTCGCGGTGGTCGCCCAGCCGAACGCGCTCCAGCAGCTGGGACTCGTCCCGACGCCGTCGCGCTCGGTGCCGGGGGACGGCCTTCCGACGTGGGCCGCGCCCCCGCGGTTCTTCCCGGGGCCCGATGCACCCCCCGACGCCCCGCAGGCCCAGGACCCGCCCGCTCCGGAGACCGAGGACCGGTCCACACCGGCCCCCGAGGCCCCGCCCGCTCCCGGCACCGGGGACCCGTCCGCCCCGGGCCCGGCGAGCGACGACCTCGCTCCGGGGCCGGACGCGACGGACGCGCCCGACGTGACGTCCCCGGTGGACCCCGCCGAGACCACGCCACCGGTGGAGGACGGCCTCGTCGTCGCCGCGGCGTCCCGGGCCCGGGACGCAGACGCGGGGCAGGCCCGTCCGTCCGAGACCGTGGTGCCCCCGACCGGGACCGCGTCCGGTGCGCGGGGCACCGCAGGCCGCTCCTCCGACGCGCGGCCGCAGGCCCGTCCCTCGGAGCGCGGCCCCACGTCCACGGGCCGGGACGCGCCGACGACCGCGGCCATGGCGAGCCCGTCGTCCGCGCGTGCGGAGAAGCCGACGAAGGCGAAGCCGCAGAAGCCGGCGCAGACCTCCCCGCCCGCGCGGGCGGTGAAGCCGAAGCCGGGGAAGCCCGCGCCCACGTCCCCGCCCCCGCGCGCGGAGAAGCCGACGAAGGCGACGCCGGGGAAGCCGGCGCACACCTCCCCGCCCGCGCGTGCGGAGAAGCCGAAGAAGGCGAAGCCGGCGCACGAGCACGCGACACCGGCGACGCCGGGCGAGGGGAGGGGCCGCGGGCACGGGAACAGGTGACGGCGCTCCGTCGTTGATCGCGATTGACGGTGTCCGACCCACCTGTCAGGGTGTCGGCTACCGGAACAACTGAACAGCGTGGGAGGACCCCCTCAGGGGGGTGATCGGTTTCGACATTGACCTGATGATCAGTGGGAAGCGGGCCGAGGACGCACGGTCATCTCGTACAACGCTCCGTGCAAACCAATAGGTGCCGATTCCAAGCGCACCGACTTCGCCCTCGCCGCCTGAGCGAGCCCGAAGTCCGTTGGCCTAGACACGACCTCGGTCTAATCACCAGCGTCAGCTAGAGGTCTTGCCGCGTCGTCGCGCCGAGGGGCGACGCGGGACTCCCACCTCGGCTGGGCCTGTCGGGGAACGTGTGCGCGCGAGCCCCGGGGCCGAGAAAATCCACAGCGCACTGCGCCCGGAGAAGCCCTGGTCACCTGTCAGTGGACGCGGGTTCGATTCCCGCCACCTCCACCCTCGAGGTCCTCCCACGCTGCTCGGCTGGACCCGGTGGTCCTTCCCTCACACGACGTCGAGCCGGTAGCGGTCGCCCTCCCGCGCGAAGCCGAGCCGGTCGTAGTAGGGCGCGACCATGCCCGGAGCGGTGAGGACGCGGGTGAACCCGCGCTCCCGGAAGAGCCCGGAGTGCCGGAAGACGAACTCCCCGGGGGCGAAGTCGCGGAACCGCTTCGTCACGTAGTCGAGCTCGACCTGCGCCGTCCCGGACCCCGCGTCCCGGACGACGATGACCCCGGCCGTCTCGTCGCCGCGCTGGACGAGGTAGGCCGTACGCCCCTCGCCCTCGGCCGTGCGGAAGGCGGGGAAGTGCCGGTCGATGTCGTCGCCGTGGACGGCGAGGAAGTGACGCAGGTAGGCGTCTCCGGCGCCCACGGGCAGCACCGCGTACGCCTCCTCGTCGCCGCGCTCGCGCAGCATCCGGACGATGAAGAAGAGGTTGATGGCCGCGAGGACGACGTTCATCGCGACCATCGGCCACACCGCCAGGAGGGCGTTGAAGACGACGAGGATGACGCACGCCACCGTGTTGAGGACGCGCAGCCGCAGGATGCGCGCCTGGAGCAGGCTGAAGACGAGCAGCGCCGAGCCGAACCAGCCGAGAGCGTCCACCCAGCTCACGACGCCTCCAGCGCGAAGCGCACCAACACGGTGACGCCGACCTCGGTCTCGCCGGCCTCGACCGGCATCGACGCCGTGGCGACGACCCTGCGCGTCATCGGCTGCGGCCCGCCGCCCGCTCCCTCGTGCTCGGTGACCCGCAGGACGGGCCCGAGCCCCCGGCCGGCGAGGCCCGCGTACTGGAGGGCCCGTCCCCGGGCGTCCTCGAAGGCGGCGGCCCGGGCCCGCTCCCGCAGCGGGGCGCGGTCGGCGACCTCGAACCGGATGTCGTCGACGCCGAGCGCGTCACCCGCCGCGGCACCGAGCGCGGCGACGAGGTCCCCGACCCGTCCCGTGTCCCGGACGACGAGCCGCAGGCCCTGGTGGGCGAGGTACCCGACGACGGCCTGGTGGTCGCGGTCGCGACGGTCGGTGAGCCCGAGGGACGTCGTGCGACGGTCCGCGTCGCGCAGGCCCGCGGCCCGCGTCGCGGCGCGGACGTCCTCGAGCCGGGCGGCGAGGGCGTCGAGGGCGGCGCCGGCCTCACGGGCCTCGACGCGCACCCGGACGTCGAGGACGGCGACGTCCGGCACGGCGCTCGCGCTGCCGCTGCCGATGACCTCCACGTGGTCTGCCATGCCGTCACTGTAGGACCCGCGGTGTCCCTGCCCGCGAGCCGAGTTCGGGCTACCCCCCGGTACGCGGTTGAATCGGGCCATGCCCGCCGCACCCTCCATCGCGAACAGTGTCACCGTGCGTCTCGTCCTCCCGGCGAGCCCCACCGCCATCAGCGAGATGACGAGCCTCATCGAACGGGCCGGGGGCGTCGTCACCGGACTCGACGTGACCGGCTCGGGTCAGACCCGGCTGCGGGTCGACCTCACGATGCTCACCCGGGACCCGGACCACGCGGACGAGATCGTCGCGACGATGCGCGCGGTAGACGGCGTCGAGATCGGCAAGGTGTCCGACCGCACCTTCCTCCTCCACCTCGGTGGGAAGCTCACCGTGGAGTCCAAGGTGCCGATCCGCACCCGTGACGACCTCTCGCTCGTCTACACCCCGGGCGTCGCGCGGGTCTGCCAGGCCATCGCCCGCAACCCCGAGGACGCGCGGCGCCTGACGATCAAGCGCAACACCGTCGCCGTCGTCACCGACGGGACGGCCGTCCTCGGGCTCGGCGACATCGGTCCGCTCGCGGCGATGCCGGTCATGGAGGGCAAGGCGGCGCTGTTCAAGCGGTTCGCCGACATCGACGCCTTCCCGATCTGCCTCGACACGACCGACACCGAGGAGATCATCCGCACCGTCAAGGCGATCGCGCCCGGGTTCGCGGGGATCAACCTCGAGGACATCTCCGCCCCCCGCTGCTTCGAGGTCGAGGCCCGGCTGCGCGAGGAGCTCGACATCCCGGTCTTCCACGACGACCAGCACGGCACCGCGATCGTCGCCCTCGCCGCCCTGCGCAACGCGCTGCGGGTCGTCGGCAAGGAGCTGGAGGACGTCCGCATCGTGATGAGCGGTGCCGGGGCCGCCGGCACCGCCATCCTCAAGCTGATGCTCCACGCGGGGGCGCGACACGTCGTCGTGTCCGACGTCGACGGCGTCATCCACGCGGGTCGGGAGGACGTGCGGTCCGGCCGGTTCGAGAACCAGGCGTGGATCGCCGAGCACACGAACGCCGAGGGGCTCACCGGCTCGCTCAAGGACGCGATGCGCGGTGCCGACGTCTTCCTCGGGGTCTCCGCGCCGAACATCCTCGACGAGGAGGACGTCGCGGCGATGGCCGACGGGGGCATCGTCTTCGCGATGGCCAACCCGACCCCCGAGATCGACCCGGAGGTCGCCGCCCGGCACGCCTCGGTCGTCGCGACCGGCCGCTCGGACTTCGCCAACCAGATCAACAACGTCCTCGTCTTCCCCGGTGTCTTCCGCGGCCTCATCGACGCGGCGAGCCGCCACGTGACGATGGACGTCCTGCTCGCGGCCGCCGAGGCGCTCGCGAACGTCGTCGGCGACGAGGAGCGGAACGCGACCTACATCATCCCGAGCGTCTTCAACCCGGACGTCAGCACCGTCGTCGCGGACGCCGTCCGGCGCACCGTCATCGCGCACAGCGACGAGGAGCCGCCGGCCCTGCCGGACCCCACGGCGCGGCCGGACGTCCCGCCGGTCGGGTGAGCGTCCCGGCGCCGTCGAGATCCCGGGCCCTCCTCGGCGCGGCGGCGGTCGCGCTCGTCGTCCAGGGCGTCGTGCTCTACGCGCCCGAAGGGCCGGGCGTCTCCCCGTTCCCGCACGCCGACAAGGTCGTCCACGTCGCCGTGTTCGCCGTGCCGGCGGTCCTCCTGCTCCTCGTGGGGGTGCACGTGCGGGCGGTCGTCCTCGGCCTCGCCGGGCACGCCGTGCTGAGCGAGGTCCTCCAGGGGACGCTGCTGCCGGCCCGGTCGGGCGACCCCCTCGACGCCGTGGCCGACCTCGTCGGCGTCGCCCTCGGGGTCGGGGTCGCCGTGGCCCTGCGGCGGTCCGAGAGGGGTCCCACGCGCTGGTAGACTCGGGGGTCCACGACGGTGCCGGACGCATGGCCGCGTCCCCTCGAGCCGCAGAGCGCGGCTCCTGTCGACCCACCTCGTGGCCACCGGTGACACACCCGACGTCGAACCGGTGCCCCCGGACCTCCTGGTCTGAGACTCGTTGTGCTCGCTGTTTCGCCATCGGCTGACGACGTGTCTGCCCCATTCGCGAAACACGGAACACAGGTGAACCACCCCATGCCCAAGAAGGCGACCGGGCCGAAGGCCCGCTGGAGCGCTGCCAAGAAGGCCGAGAAGGCCAAGGCACGCAAGAAGCCCCACCGCGGCCAGTCGGCCGACACCCGTTCGAGCGCGCCGAAGGAGAAGCGGCCCCGCGCCGAGCGCTCCGCCCGCTGGAGCGACGACGACCCCCGCCGCGCCGGCCGTCCGCCGCGCGACCGGCAGCGCGAGGACCGTCCGCGCGACGAGCGCGGCCGGGACGACCGCCCGCGCCGGGACGACCGTCCCCGTCGTGACGAGGGGTTCCGCCGGGACGACCGTCCGCGCCGCGAGGACCGTCCCCGTCGTGACGAGGGGTTCCGTCGGGACGACCGTCCGCGCCGTGACGACCGCCCGCGTCGTCCCCACGACGAGCGCCCGCGCCGCGAGCGTGGCGAGCGCCCCTACCGCGACCGGGACCCCCGCGTCGCCGACCCGGTGCGCCGCGACCGCCACGAGGGCCGCCACGCGACCGGCTCCGACCTGCCGCGCACCTTCGAGGAGGCCGAGGCCGAGCGCGCCGAGGCCGACACCTGGACCCGCTACCGCTCCGTCGCCGCGGGCGGCCCCCGCGAGGTGACGGCCGACAACGGCTTCGCCGCCCTCGGGCTGCCGGAGCGCGTCGTCGAGCGGCTCGCCGCCGACGGCATCACCGAGCCGTTCCCGATCCAGGCCGCGACGATCCCCGACGCCCTCGCCGGCCGGGACGTCCTCGGCCGCGGCCGCACGGGCTCGGGCAAGACGCTCGCGTTCGGCCTGCCGACGATCGCCCGGCTCACCGGTGGCGGCAAGGCCGTCCCGAAGCGCCCCAAGGCGCTCGTCCTCGTCCCGACCCGCGAGCTCGCCATGCAGGTGAGCGACGCCCTCGAGCCGTTCCTCCAGGCGAGCGGTCTGCGGCACCGGCTCGTCGCCGGCGGCCTGTCCTACGAGGGGCAGATCAAGGCGCTGGACCGGGGCGTCCACGTCCTCGTCGCGACGCCGGGGCGGCTCGTCGACCTCATGGAGCGCGGCGCCGTCGAGCTCGGCGGCATCGAGGTCGCGATCCTCGACGAGGCCGACCACATGGCCGACATGGGCTTCGTCCCCGAGGTCACCCGCATCCTCGACGCGGTGCCCGCGGGCGGTCAGCGGCTGCTCTTCTCGGCGACCCTCGACCGGGGCGTCGACACCCTCGTGCAGACGTACCTCGTCGACCCCGTGACCCACTCGACGGACGAGGCCCAGGCCGCGGTGACGACGATGAGCCACCACGTGCTCCTCATCGACCCGCAGCACAAGAAGGCGCTCACCGCCGAGCTCGCCGGCCGGGAGGGACGCACCGTCGTCTTCGCGCGCACCCAGCTCGGTGCCGAGCGGATCGCGGGCGAGCTGCGGGGCCGCGGTGTCCTCGCGGCGGCCCTCCACGGTGGGCTGAGCCAGGGCGTGCGCAACCGCGTCCTCGGGGCCTACCGCGACGGGCGGGTGCCGGTCCTCGTCGCGACGGACGTCGCCGCCCGCGGCATCCACGTCGACGACATCGGCCTCGTCGTCCAGGTCGACCCGCCGAAGGACCACAAGGACTACCTCCACCGCGCCGGGCGCACCGCCCGCGCGGGCGAGCAGGGTGCCGTCGTCATGATCGCCCTGCCCCACCAGCGCAGGATGGTCGAGCGGATCATCGAGGGCGCCGGCGCCGAGGCGCAGACCGCGAAGGTCCGACCCGGCGACGAGACGGTCCTCGCCATCGGCGGCCGCGAGCCGAGCGGCGTCCCCGTCCCCGACGAGGTGTGGAAGCCCATTCTCGAGGGCGACAAGCGTCAGGGCCGCCGCGGTGGCGGTCCGCGCCGCGGAGGCCCCGGCGGCCGGCCGGGTGGCTCTCGCGGTGGGCGTCCGCAGCGTTCCCAGGGCGGTCAGGGCGGCCGGTCCGGGGGACGGCCGGGCAGAATGGGGGCGTGAGCGCGCTCCCGGCCACCGGACGCCTCCTCGTCGCGACCCCGCAGATCGAGGAGGGCGTCTTCCGGCGCTCGGTCGTGCTCGTCCTGCACCACGGTGACGACGGCGCCCAGGGCGTCGTCCTCAACCGGCCCATCGAGGCGGGCATCGACAGCGTCCTGCCCGGCTGGGAGTCGGTCGCGAGCAGCCCGGCGACGATGTTCCAGGGCGGCCCGGTCCAGCTCGACTCCGCCCTCGGCCTCGTCGCCGTCCCCGGCGACTCGCCGGCCCCGACGGGCGTGCGGCGGCTCTTCGGGGCCGTCGCGCTCGTCGACCTCGACTCGACGCCCGCGGACGTCGCGACCGAGGTGTCCGGGCTGCGGATCTTCGCCGGGTACGCGGGGTGGTCCGAGGGCCAGCTCGACACCGAGATCGCGACGGGGTCCTGGTACGTCGTCGACGCCGAGCCCGGCGACGCGTTCTCCGGCGACCCGGGCGGGCTGTGGCACCGGGTGCTGCGTCGCCAGGCGCCGCCGCTGCGCTGGGTCGCGTGGTTCCCGGCGGACCCGGAGCTCAACTGAGCCGTGAGCGCCTACCCTGGGTGCCCATGAGCAGCACGCCGCAGGACCCGCACGCGCCGGGCGGGCCGGACGGCCCCGACGGGCCGCAGACCCAGACCGCCGTCCTCGAGCGCACCGAGACCACGCCCGAGGTCGCCGAGCCCGGCGACCACGAGCGCTTCTCGCACTACGTGCGCAAGGAGAAGATCCTCGAGAGCGCGATGACCGGCGAGGCCGTCACGGCGCTCTGCGGGAAGAAGTGGGTGCCCGGCCGCGACCCCGAGCGGTTCCCCGTCTGCCCCACGTGCAAGGAGATCTACCAGGGCCTCAAGGCGCCGCAGGACGGCGAGGACTGACGCCGGAACGTCGATCCTGCGGCCCGCGTTCGTCCGCGCCGCAGGTCTTACGGGTTCTTTACCGGTGCCGGACCACCGCGTGACCGACCCGCCAGTAGGTTCGTCGACCAGCCGCGCCACGAGGTGCGGTCCCCGGACCCCCGAAAGGTCGACATGCGTACTCGTCCTGTCTCCTCGCTCGCCGCACTCGCTCTCGGTGCCGCCGGCGCGGTCCTCCCGCTCGGCTCCGCCGTCGCCGCCCCGACGGCCGGTGTCGACGGCGTCGGCGCCGACTGCGTCACCCACACCGAGGAGGTCGGCGGCCGTGCGGCCGACGGGCACCGGAAGGACCCGCACGACCTCAGCGACCGGCAGGCCGCCGCGATGGACACCGCGCTCACGAAGGCCCTCGCCGCCAAGGGCCTGCGGATCACGGGGAAGGGCGTGGAGCAGAAGGGCAAGCCGGGCGGCGGCGGCTCGGGGCAGTTCACCTCGGCCGTCATCGACGTCTACTGGCACGTCATCACCGACGGCAGCAACGGCGCGCTCTCCGACGCCGACCTCGCCGCGCAGCTGCAGGTCCTCAACGAGGGCTACGCGGGGTCGGGCTTCACCTTCCGGACCGCGGGGACGGACCGCACGGACAACGCGTCCTGGTACAACGGCATCACGAACGGCAGCAGCGCCGAGCGGTCGATGAAGAAGTCCTTGCGCAAGGGCGACATGGGAGACCTCAACGTCTACACCGCCGACCTCGGCGGCGGGCTCCTCGGGTGGGCGACCTTCCCGAAGTCCCGGCTCGACCCGATGGACGGGGTCGTCCTCCTCGACGCGAGCCTGCCCGGTGGCAGCGCGACGAACTACGACGAGGGCGACACCGGCACCCACGAGGTCGGCCACTGGCTCGGGCTCTACCACACCTTCCAGGGCGGCTGCTCCGGCAGCGGCGACTACGTCGACGACACCGCCCCGGAGGCGTCCCCCGCGTACGAGTGCCCCGTGGGTCGCGACTCGTGCGCCGGCGGCGGCCTCGACCCGATCCGCAACTTCATGGACTACACCTACGACAGCTGCATGGACCACTTCACCGACGGTCAGGTCGCCCGCATGCAGGGAGCCTGGACGGCCTACCGCGCCTGACCCGCGACGGCCGCCGACGGTGACCGTCCGCTAGCACACCCCGGGGGCCCCCCCCCCGGGGGGGGGGGGGGGCCGGGGGGGGGGGGGCCGGGGCGGGGGGGGGGGGCCCCCCCCGCCCGCCCC
>NZ_JAGSNF010000006.1 GCF_018139485.1 Phycicoccus avicenniae | reverse complement strand
GGCGCGGGGCGGCCCACCCGCGCGTGCCCCGCGCCGCCGGCGGCGGGGGGCGGGCCCCCCCCCCCCCCGGGGCCCCCCGCGGGGTGGGGGGGGGCCCTTCGGCATGTCGTCCGGACGGCGCTTATCGTTGCTCCCGCCCATGAGTACCTCAGCCGCCGGACACCTGCCCCCCGCCTATCCCGAGCGGGCGGCGTGGGGTACCGCCGGGAAGCTGCGGGCCTGGCAGGAGGAGGCCCTCGCGGCCTACCTCGACGGGGACCGCCGGGACTTCCTCGCCGTCGCGACGCCGGGCGCCGGGAAGACGACGTACGCCCTGCGGATCGCCACCGAGCTGCTCGACCGCGGCCTCGTGCGGGCGGTCACCGTCGTCGCCCCGACCGAACACCTCAAGACCCAGTGGGCCGACGCCGCCGGGCGGGTCGGCATCCAGCTCAACCCGTCGTTCTCGAACTCGGCGGGCGTGCAGTCCAGCGAGTACGACGGGGTCGCGCTCACCTACGCCCAGGTCGCGGCGAACCCCGGGCTGCACCGGCGTCGCACCGAGGCCGAGCCGACGCTCGTCGTCCTCGACGAGATCCACCACGGCGGCGACGCCCGCTCGTGGGGCGACGGCATCCGCGAGGCCTTCAGCGGGGCGGTCCGACGGCTCGCGCTGACCGGCACGCCGTTCCGCTCCGACACCAACCCCATCCCGTTCGTGCGCTACGAGATGGACGAGGCCGGCATCCTCCGCTCCGCCTCGGACTACACCTACGGCTACGCCGCGGCGCTGCGCGACGGCGTCGTGCGCCCGGTCCTCTTCCTCGCGTACGGCGGCGCGATGCGCTGGCGGACCAAGGCCGGCGACGAGGTCGCGGCCCGGCTCGGCGAGCCGTTGACGAAGGACCAGACGGCGCACGCCTGGCGCACCGCCCTGGACCCGAAGGGCGAGTGGATCCCCGCCGTCCTCGCCGCCGCCGACAAGCGGCTCACCGAGGTGCGCCGGCACGTCCACGACGCCGGCGGTCTCGTCATCGCCTCGAACCAGACCGCGGCCCGGGCGTACGCGAGGATCCTCGAGGCGGTGACGGGGGAGAAGGCGACCGTCGTGCTCTCGGACGACGCCGGCGCGAGCGCCAACATCGAGCGCTTCGCCGCCGACGAGTCCCGGTGGATGGTCGCCGTCCGGATGGTCTCCGAGGGCGTCGACGTCCCGCGGCTCGCCGTCGGTGTCTACGCGACCTCCACGTCGACGCCGCTGTTCTTCGCCCAGGCCGTCGGGCGGTTCGTCCGGGCCCGCAAGCGCGGCGAGACGGCGTCCGTGTTCCTGCCGTCCGTGCCCGTGATCCTCCAGCTCGCCTCGACGATGGAGGAGGAGCGCGACCACGCGCTGGACCGCCCCTCGACCCCGGACGACGAGGCGTCGATCTGGGCCGAGGAGGAGGGCCTGCTCGCGGCGGCGAACCGCACCGAGCGCACGCTCGGCCTCGAGGACGAGTCGCGGTTCGAGGCGCTGGAGTCCGACGCCCACTTCGACCACGTCCTCTTCGACGCCAAGCAGTACGGCCAGCACGCCGACGCCGGGTCCGAGGAGGAGCAGGACTACCTCGGCCTGCCGGGCCTGCTCGAGCCCGACCAGGTCGCCCTGCTCCTCGGCGAGCGGCAGGCGAAGCAGGCGAAGTCGGGGCGCACCCGTCCGGAGGCGTCCGGGCCGTCGCCGGTCGCGGCGCACCGGGCGCTCGCCGCCCAGCGCAAGGAGCTCAACAAGCTGGTCGCGGCGTACGCGAGCAAGACCGGCGCGGCGCACGCGACGATCCACATGGACCTGCGGCGCTCCTGCGGCGGCCCCGAGCTCGCGAGCGCGACGGGCGACGAGGTCTCGACGCGGATCGCGACGATCCGCCGCTGGTTCGTCGGCCGGCGCTGAGCCGGCCGCGCCTCACTCCGCCGCGGCCGCCTCGACGAGCGGACCCGTCCGGTGCTCGAGGTGGGTCACCATGCAGATCGCGGTGTTCGCCCGCAGGACGTGGACGTCGTCGATCATCTCGTCGATGACCCGGCCGAGATCGGCGTTGTTGCGCGCCGCGACCCGCACGACGAGGTCCCCGACGCCCGTGATCGAGTGGATCTCCAGCACCTCGGGGATCGCCGACAGGTGCGCGACGACCGGCTCGTGGCCCTGGCGCTGGCGGATCTCGAGCGTGCAGAACGCCGTCACGGGGTAGCCGAGCGCCTCGGGGGAGATGCGGGGGGCGAAGGTGCGGATCACCCCGCGCTCCTGCAGCCGGTCCAGCCGCGCCTGCACCGTCCCGCGGGCCACCTCGAGCCGCCGGGAGGCGCCGAGGACGCCGACCTGCGGGTCCTCGGTGAACAGGGCGATGATCCGGGCGTCGAGCTCGTCCACTCCGTCGTGTCGTGCCATGCGCACATCGTCCAGTGTGAGCGGGTGCGAAGGCAACATCATGCGCACGCTGACCACGTGGGCGTGGTGTGGTTGCACACGCGGCGAGGGCGGCGCGACAGTGAGCGCATGACTGACACGACGACGACGTCCGACGGCCACATCGACCTCACCGACCAGGAGCTCGACGCCGGTCTCGACCTGCACCAGCTGAAGCAGCTCGTCGGTCTCGTCGACTACGACGAGAGCAGCGACCCCTTCCCCGTCACCGGGTGGGACGCCATCGTCTTCGTCGTCGGCAACGCCACCCAGACCGCGCACTACTACCAGAGCGCCTGGGGCATGGAGCTCGTCGGCTACGCCGGCCCGGAGCACGGCACCCGCGACCACAAGGCGTTCGTCCTGCGGTCGGGGTCGATCCGCTTCGTCGTCAAGGGCGCGGTCACCCCGGACAGCGAGCTCATCCGCCACCACGCCGCGCACGGCGACGGCGTCGTCGACATCTCCCTCGAGGTGCCCGACGTCGACGTGTGCATCGCCCAGGCCCGCAGCGCCGGCGCCACCGTCCTCCAGGAGCCGGAGACCCTCACCGACGATTTCGGATCGGTGCGCGTCGCCGCCATCGCGACGTACGGCGAGACCCGGCACACCCTCGTCCAGCGGGTCGTCGACGGCGAGACCTACGCCGGTCCGTACCTGCCCGGCTACCACCCCGCCGCCTCGACCTTCGTCAAGCGCGACGGGGCCCCGAAGCGTCTCTTCCAGGCGCTCGACCACATCGTCGGCAACGTCGAGCTCGGCAGGATGGACGAGTGGGTCGCCTTCTACAACCGGGTCATGGGCTTCACGAACATGGCGGAGTTCATCGGCGACGACATCGCGACCGACTACTCGGCCCTGATGTCCAAGGTCGTCGCGAACGGCAACCACCGGGTGAAGTTCCCGCTCAACGAGCCCGCCGTCGCCAAGAAGCGCAGCCAGATCGACGAGTACCTGGACTTCTACGCCGGGCCCGGCGCCCAGCACCTCGCGCTCGCGACGAACGACATCCTCACGACGGTCGACGAGCTGCGGAAGGAGGGCGTGGAGTTCCTCGTCACGCCCGACGCCTACTACGAGGACCCCGAGATGCGCGCCCGCATCGGCGAGGTCCGGGTCCCGATCGAGGAGCTGCAGCAGCGCGGCATCCTCGTCGACCGGGACGAGGACGGTTACCTCCTGCAGATCTTCACCCGTCCGCTCGGCGACCGGCCGACGGTCTTCTTCGAGATCATCGAGCGGCACGGCTCGCTCGGGTTCGGCAAGGGCAACTTCAAGGCCCTGTTCGAGTCGATCGAGCGCGAGCAGGAGAAGCGCGGCAACCTCTGACGGCGGTCCCTGCCGAGGGGCATGACACGATGCCCGCATGAGCACGCCGACGAGTGCCGGGTGGTACCCGGACCCCGACGACGCCGACCAGCTGCGCTACTTCGACGGCATCGTCTGGACGGCGCACCGCACGCCCCGGCGCACGGAACGCCCGCAGCCCGTCGAGCCGGCGCCCACGCCGACCGAGCCGGCCCCGTACGACTGGGGCCTGGCCCCGAGCGGTGGCGTGCCGGGCGCGGGTGGTGCCTACGGTCGCCCCGTCGGCACGCCCGGCGAGGTCCGGCTCGAGGACGGCGCGGTGCTCGCCGAGTGGTGGCGGCGGCTCCTCGCGCGGATCGTCGACTGGTTCGTCACGAGCATCGTCGCCGGCCTGCTGTCCCTGCCCTTCGTCGGCCCGGTCGTCGACGCCGCCGAGCGGTACTTCTCGCAGGCGCTCACCGACCCCTCGCCCGACCCCGCCCCGCTCACCGACGCGATCCTCGGGATCGCGCTGCCCGTCACCCTCATCGGGGCCGCCGTCGCCCTCGTGTACGAGGTCGTCTTCCTCGTCTGGAAGGCGGCGACCCCGGGCAAGCTGCTCCTCGGGACCCGGGTGCGTCCGCTCGGCACGGACGGACCCGTCCGTGCGGACGTCGCCCTGCGTCGCCAGGTGCTGCCGCTCGTCGCGGACCTGCTGGCGCTCGTCCCGTTCCTGGGCTTCCTCGGGACCGTGCTCTCCGTCGTCGACCCCGCGTGGCTCCTCTTCGACCCCAAGCGCCAGGCGCTGCACGACAAGGTGGCCGGAACGGTCGTCGTCCGGCGATGACCGAGGACCTGCCGGACGGCATGCCGCCCGAGGTGGCCGCCCTGGCGGGACGGCTCTTCGACCAGGCCCGGACCGGGGACGAGACCCTGCTCGCGTACGTCGACGCCGGCGCGCCGGCCGACCTCGCCAACGGGTCCGGCGACAGCCTCGTCATGCTCGCGGCCTACCACGGGCACGCCGGCCTCGTCCGGGGGCTGCTCGCCCGCGGCGCCGACCCCGACCGGGCCAACCTGCGCGGTCAGACGCCGCTCGCCGGGGCGGTCTTCACGGCCGACCGTCCGGTGGTGGCGGCCCTCGTCGAGGGCGGGGCGGACCCCGACGCCGGGACCCCGAGCGCCCGGGAGGCGGTCACCCTCTTCGGCTCCGACGTCGGCGACCTGTTTCCGGGCGGGGACGCATGAGCGACGGGTCCCCGGTGCCGCCGTCCGCCCTCCCGCCGTCGGCGCGTGAGCTCACCGCCGACGAGGTCGACCTCGTCGAGGCGGCGCGCCGGACCATCGACGCGGCGACGGACGCGGGGCCGGACGAGGACGGGGTCCACACGATGGGGTGCGCCGTCCGCACCGACGACGGCCGGGTCGTCACCGGTGTGAACCTCTACCACTTCACGGGCGGTCCGTGCGCGGAGCTCGTCGCCCTCGGTGCGGCCCGCGCGGCCGGAGCCCGCGGCGTGACCCACATCGTGGCCGTCGGCAACCACGGACGCGGGCCGGTGGGCCCGTGCGGGCGCGACCGGCAGGTGCTGCTCGACCACTACCCGGGGGTGCGGGTGCTCCTGCCGACGCGCTGGGGACCGCGCAGCGTCGTCATCGAGGACCTCGTGCCGCTCGCGACCGCGTGGACCGTCGACGGCGGCTCGACGATGGCCTGACGCGGACGGCCCGACGCCGCCGGACGGGCGCTCAGCGGGCGGGGCGGACCGTCCCGGAGCACTCCCCGAACCCGACGACGGTGCCGTCCGGCCCGGGGGCGGTGGCGCGCAGCACGACCGTGTCGCCGTCCTCGAGGAAGGTCCGCTCGCTGCCGTCGTCGAGCCGGACGGGGTCCTGACCGCTCCACGAGAGCTCGAGGAACGAGCCGCGGGTGCCGGGCTCGGCGCCGCTGATCGTCCCGGACCCGAAGAGGTCGCCGGGGCTCACGCTCGCGCCGTTGACGCTGAGGTGGGCGAGCATCTGGGTCGGGGACCAGTACATGTCCCGGTACTCCGGGCGGGAGACGACGGTGCCGTTCCACTCGACCTCGACATGGACGTCGAGCCCGTAGACGGTGTCCCCGGAGAGGTACGGCAGCGGCTGCGGGTCCTGGCCCGGCAGCGGGACGCGCGCGTCCCGCAGGGCGTCGGTCGTCACGATCCACGGGCTGACGCTGGTCGCGAAGGACTTGCCGAGGAACGGCCCGAGCGGCACGTACTCCCACGCCTGGAGGTCGCGGGCGGACCAGTCGTTGAGCAGGACGACGCCGAAGAGGTGGTCGTCGGCGTCGGCGAGGTCGACCCGGTCGCCGAGGCCGGTCCGGGGCCCGCCGACGACGAAGCCGAGCTCGGCCTCGATGTCGAGCCGGACGCTCGGGCCGAACGTCGGGACGGGCTCGCTCGGCGGCTTGCGCTGGCCCGTCGGGCGCACGACGTCGGTCCCGGAGACGACGACGGTGCTCGAGCGCCCGTGGTAGCCGATGGGCAGGTGCTTCCAGTTCGGGGTGAGCGGCTCGGAGTCCGGGCGGAAGATGCGTCCGACGTTGCTCGCGTGGTGCTCGCTCGCGTAGAAGTCGACGAAGTCGGCGACCCGGAACGGCAGGTGCATCGTCACCTCCGCCGCCGGGACGAGGTTCGGCTCGACGCAGTCGCGCTGCGCGTCGTTCGTCAGGTGCTCCTGGAGCCACTCGCGGGCGGCGGTCCACGCCGGGCGGCCCTCGGCGAGGAAGGCGTCGAGGCTGCCACCGCGCCACACCGCCGCGGACTCCATCCCGGACTGCTCGGCGCAGGCGGCGAGGTCGAGCACGTGGTCGCCGACCCGCACGCCCACCCGGCGCTCGCCGTCGGCGGCGGTCGAGAAGACGCCGTACGGCAGGTTGTGCAGGCCGAAGGGGTGGTCGTCGGGCAGGTCGAGCCAGGTCATGGCGGTCCTTCCGGTCAGGGGGAGATGCCGAGGTCGGCGAGCTCGCCGAGGGGGTCGGTGACGGTGCAGCAGCCGTAGGCGGTGAACGCGGCGCGCACCCGGGCCGTCGTCGCCTCGCTCCAGGCGAGGACGATCTCGGCGAGGGCCGGGGCGTCCCGGACGGCGAGGAGCGCGGCCAGCTCGTCGACGGACGCCCCGTCGAGGGCCGCGGCCGTCGCCACGAGCACGTCGAGCACGCCGTGGTTCTCCTCCGGGGTGCCGTCGACGACGTACGTGCCCCGGACGGCGTGGTGGAGGCCGCCGGTGAGCTTGAAGGGGACGGGGGCGGCGGTCATCGCCCGGAGGACGTGTGCCAGCTCGGTCTCGTCCGGCCACGGCCAGGTCGGCGTCGGGCCGGTGCGGAACTTGGCGACGACGGCGTCACCCTCGGCGACCGAGACCCGGATGTCGGCGAGGGCCGCGTCCCGGGCGGCGTGCTCCCGGGGCACCTCGAGGGCGAGGGGGAGCGAGCCCGGCAGGTCCTGCCGTCGCCAGTCGGGCGTCCAGCCGAGCTCGGCGCCCGCCACCTCGACCCGCGGGTCGGCGAGGAGGAGGGCGAGGCCGTCGCGCAGCACCGGTGGGTCGGTGCCGGGACGAGCGACGACGCCCACCCGGAGCGGGGTGTCGCCGGGATCGGCGTCGAGCACCCCCAGGAGGTCGCCGGCGGTGGAGGCCGGCACGAGGAGGGGTCCCACGGCTCCCGCGTGCGGGGCCGCCCGGTGGCACCGGTGGGCGGCGACGGCGTCCGGGAGCGGGGCGTTGCCGGGTGGGAAGACGGCGGCGTCGTCGACGAGGTTGCACAGCAGCGGCGAGGTCGTCGACGACATGCCGCCAACCTAGCGCGCGTGGCCTACGGTGCAGACATGAGCCGAGACGACGAGGGCCAGGTGTCCGAGGTGCAGCAGATGGACGAGGCCGACGCCGACACGCCCATCAGCGACAGCCAGTCCGCCGCCGGCCAGCCGGACGCGGAGACCGGGGAGCCCGACGTCGGGCCCGCCGGACCGAACGCCAAGGTCGACCGGGACGCCGAGCAGGAGGACCTGGACCGGTGAGCCGGGAGGCCGGCGCCGGTGGGCGGCCCTAGGCTGCCCGGATGAGCGACTCCCGGCGCACCTACGTCCTCGTCGACGGCGAGAACATCGACGCGACGCTCGGGGTGTCCATCCTCGGCCGGCGCCCCCGGTCCGAGGAGCGGCCGCGCTGGGAGCGGCTGCTGAACTTCGCCCGCGAGGAGTGGGACCAGGAGGTCGTCGGTCTCTTCTTCCTCGCGGTCGGCACCGAGCTGCCGATGTCGTTCGTCCAGGCGCTCATGGCGATCGGGTGGCGGCCGGTGCCGCTGTCCGGCGACCACGGCGAGAAGGTCGTCGACATCGCCATCCAGCGCACGCTGCGCGAGCTGCGGACCCGCGAGGCCGCCGACGTCATGCTCGTGAGCAACGACGGCGACTTCGTCGAGGAGGTCGAGGGCCTGCTGGACGGGGAGCGGCGGACCGGGCTCGTGGGGTTCACGGAGTTCCGCAACAGCGCGTTCGTCCACCTCGCCGACGACGGCCTCGAGCTCTTCGACCTCGAGTACGACGTCAAGGCGTTCACGACCCCGCTCAGCCGGGTGCGGATCATCCCGATCGAGGAGTTCGACCCGGTCCAGTTCCTGTAGGCAGCCCTCGCACCCATCGTCGACCATCGGGTCGTGCCTCGCTCGGGGTGACCGTCGGTGGTCACCCCTAGAGTCGTGGGCACAGGGGAAGGGGGCATCGCGTGGGGATGAACGTGATGGTGCGGGACGTCGGACCACCGGCGGCGGTCGCGTCCGTGCGGGCCTTCCGCGACGGGCTCGCGTTCCTCGATCCGGTCGACCTCACCGACGCCGACCGTGTCGACCTCATCGACGAGCTGGAGCGGACGAAACGGGCGGCCGCTGCGGCCCAGGCGCGGATGACGGACGCGTTGCGGCGGTCGGTGCACCGTGCCGCCGCGCCGGGGCCGACGGCACGCAGGGACGCCGCGCGCTCGCTCGGGTCGCAGGTCGCGCTGGCGCGTCGGGAGTCCCCGGGCCTGGGGGACCGGTTCGTCGGCACGGCGCGGGCCCTGGTCCACGAGATGCCGGCGACGATGGCACTGCTCGAGCGCGGGCTCATGGGGGAGCGGCACGTCACCGAGGTCGTGAAGGAGACGGCGGCACTGTCCGCCGCCGACCGCGGCGAGGTCGACCGCCGTCTCGCCGACGCTCTCCCGCGACTCGGGTGGCGAGGCGCGGGCCGGGCGGCCCGGCGGGTGGCCGCCGAGCTCGACGCGGCCTCGGTCGTGGCACGGACGGAGGCGGCTGTCGCCTCGCGGCGGGTGTCGGTTCGGCCGGCGCCGGACGGGATGGCGTACCTCACCGTGCTGGGTCCGCTCACGGAGGTCGTGGGCGCGTACGCGGCACTGCGGACGCGAGCGGCGGCGGTGGTGTCCGGGCAGGTCCCGGACGAGGCACCGCACGGACGCGGCGCCGGTGCCGTCGCGGCCGACACGGCGCTGCGACTGCTCTCCGGTCGTGCGATCGGGCAGGTGCAGCCGGTGGAGGTCCACCTCGTCATGACCGACCGGGCGCTCCTCGGCACCGGGGACGGCTCCCGCACGGTCTCCGAGCCGGCCCGGATCCCGGGCCACGGGTCCGTGCCGGCGCCGGTGGCGCGGTCGTGGCTGCGGGGTGCCGGCGAAGGGTCGGTGTGGCTGCGCCGGCTGTACGGCTCGCCCGACGGCCGCGACCTCGTCGCGCTGGACTCGCGGCGTCGGCTCTTCGGCGGGCTGCTGCGCCGGATGCTCGTCCTGCGTGACGACGTGTGCGTCACGCCGTGGTGCGACGCGCCGATCGTCCAGGGCGACCACACGCACCCGGCTCGTGACGCAGGGGACACGACCTTCACCAACGGGTCGGGGGCCTGTGCGCGGTGCAACCTCGTCAAGGAGGCCCCCGGGTGGGGCGTCCAGGTCGTCCGGGGCTCATCCCGGGAGATCCAGGTGACGACACCGACCGGTCACCGCCACCGGGCGAGCGCGCCGCCGGTCCTCGGCTGGGGGAGCGACCCGCCGTCACGGCTCGAGCAGCACCTCGCCGGACTCGTCGACGCCGCCTGAGCGACGGCACACCGGCGGCCGTTCTGCGCCTCGCCGGCTCAGACCCGGCCGCGGATCGGGGTGCGCTCGGTGTCGTCGCCGTCGTCCTCCTCGGGCATCGTCATCTCGGCGCGCACCCCGAGGAGACGGACCTCGCGGCCCTCCTCGAGGTGGTCCGCGAGCAGGCGCTGCACGGCGGCGTGCACGTCCTCGCGGTCGGAGGTCTCGGCCGGCAGCTTCCGGCTGCGGTTCACCGTGAAGAACGGCGCGTACCGGATCTTCAGCCCGATCCGCCACACCGGTCGGCCCTCGACGGCCACGTCGTCGAGGGCCTGGTCGGTGAGGACCCGGATGGCGGCCGCGACCTGCTCCGGAGTGGTGAGGTTCTCCTGGTACGTCGTCTCGCGGCTGTGGCTGCGCGCCACCCACGGGGTGTCGTCGACCTCGGCGCTGCCCTCCCCGCGACCGAGCGACCCGTACCAGGCGCCCATCCGCGGCCCGAGCTCCGCGACGAGCACCGCCTCGTCGGCAGCCGCGAGGTCGGACACCGTGGTGATGCCGAGCGCCGCCAGCCGCGCGGACACCCGCGACCCGACGCCCCACAGCGCCGTCGTCGGCCGTCCGCCCATGACCTCGGCCCAGTTCTGCGCCGTGAGCCGGAACCGGCCTCGGGGCTTGCCGAGGTCGGTCGCGATCTTCGCCCGGACCCGGGTGTCGCCGATGCCGACGGAGCAGTGCAGCCGCGTGCGATCGAGGACCGCGGCACGGATGCGGTCGGCGAGGGCCTCCGGGTCGTCGGTGTCGGCGCCGACGAACATCTCGTCCCACCCGAGCACCTCGACGACGAGACCGAGACCGCGGACCGCCGCGACGACCTCCGCCGACACCGCGAGGTAGTGCGGGCCGTCGACGGGCAGGAACACCGCATCGGGGGCCTTGCGCGCCGCGACGCGGAGCGGCATCCCCGAGCGGACTCCTCGCTCGCGGGCGGCGTAGCTCGCCGTCGACACGACGGCCCGCTCGGTCGGGTCGCCGCGGCCGCCCACGACGACCTCGCGCCCGGCGAGCTCGGGCCGCCGCAGTACCTCGACCGCCGCGAGGAACTCGTCGAGGTCGACGTGCAGGACGTACGGGAACGACCGCGCCACGACCGACCCTCCTCACCCTCGACCCCTCGGATTGTCCCACTGCACAGGTTGCCCGGCCAGACTCCGGCGCGCCTGCGCAGACTGACCACTGTGACCCGGCCGCACGCGAGGAGGTGCCACCGCGCGACCGGCGCCCCTAGGGTGACGGGGACAGCACCGAGGCCTTCGACCCCACAGCGAGGTGGAGAAGAACCGTGGCGTACTACCAGGCGATGGGCAGCATCCCGCCGAAGCGGCACACCCAGCACCGGCGCCCCGCGGGCCGCGGGAAGCAGGGTGAGCTCTACTACGAGGAGCTCATGGGCGAGGAGGGCTTCAGCAGCGACTCGAGCCTGCTCTACCACCGCAACATCCCCTCGACGATCGCCGGCGCCCGCGAGTGGACCCCCGGGGACCTCAGCACCGTCCCGAACCACCCGCTCCAGCCGCGGCACCTGAAGCTCCACGACCTCTTCGCCGCGAAGGACGTCAAGACCACCGACGTCGTCACCGGCCGGCGGCTCGTCCTCGGCAACGGCGACGTGCGCATCTCCTACGTCGTCGCGGGCGCCCCGAGCCCCTGGTACCGCAACGGCGTCGGCGACGAGTGCGTCTACGTCGAGCGCGGCAGGGCGCGGGTCGAGACCGTCTTCGGAGCGTTCGACGTCGCCGAGGGCGACTACCTCGTCATCCCGCGTGCGACGACCCACCGCTGGATCCCGCGGCGGTCGACGAAGGACCCGCTGCGCGCCTACGCCATCGAGGCCAACAGCCACATCTCGCCGCCGAAGCGCTACCTCAGCAAGTACGGCCAGCTCCTGGAGCACGCCCCGTACTGCGAGCGCGACCTGCGCCCGCCGCAGGGTCCGCTCCTCGCCGAGGACGTCGGTGAGAAGGCGAGCGACGAGGCCGAGGTCTACATCAAGCACCGCGGGAACGGTCCCGGCGGCATCGGCGGCACCGTCCACGAGCTGCCGTTCCACCCGCTCGACGTCGTCGGCTGGGACGGGTGCCTCTACCCGTACGCCTTCAACGTCGCCGACTTCGAGCCGATCACCGGCCGGGTGCACCAGCCGCCGCCCGTGCACCAGGTCTTCGAGGGCTGGAACTTCGTCATCTGCAACTTCGTGCCGCGCAAGGTCGACTACCACCCGCTCGCCATCCCCGTGCCGTACTACCACTCGAACGTCGACAGCGACGAGATCATGTTCTACGTCGACGGCGACTACGAGGCGCGCAAGGGCTCCGGCATCGGCAAGGGCTCGGTCACGGTCCACCCGGGCGGGCACGCCCACGGCCCTCAGCCCGGTGCGTCCGAGGCCTCGATCGGTGCCGAGGCGTTCGACGAGCTCGCCGTCATGGTCGACACCTTCCGTCCGCTGGACCTCGGCGAGGCCGGCCGGGCCGTCGACGACGGGCAGTACGCGGGGTCCTGGAACCGCGGTCGCTCCTGACCGTCGACCGCCTCCTATCCTGGGTGCCGTGTCGCTCGCGCCCGTGACCGAGGAGGTCGTGACCCCCGAGGGGGACGTGGCCCCGGACACCCCGTGGGTGACGATCGTGTGGAACGACCCGGTCAACCTCATGTCGTACGTGACGTTCGTGCTCCAGCAGCACTTCGGGTACGACCGGGCGAAGGCCGAGAAGCTCATGATGCTCGTCCACACCGAGGGGCGGGCCGTCGTCTCCAACGGCACCCGGGAGGCGATGGAGGCCGACACCGAGGCGCTCCACGGCTACGGCCTCTGGGCGACCTTCCGGAAGGACGGCTGATGGCCCGCGCCTTCCGCCGCCGGGGTCGCGGCGACGGCGTCCGCTACGTCGCCTCGCTCGACGAGGACGAGCGGGCGATCGTCGGCGACCTCATGGGCCAGGTCGCCGAGCTGCTCGCCCCGCCGGCCCGGACGAGCACCGGCGACGACTCCTTCGACGCCGTCGTCGCGGGGATGACCTTCGGGGACGACACCGGGGCGAGCGACGTCCCGGACGTCCCCCGCGACCCGGCGCTGGACCGCTTGCTGCCGACGGCGCACCGCGACGACGCCGACGCCGCCGCCGAGTTCCGCCGGCTCACCGAGGGCGGCCTGCGCGACCGCAAGGCCCGGGCGCTGACGACCGCCGCCGCGGCCCTGCGCGGTGGCGACGACGTCACCCTCGACGCCGCCGAGGCGCCGCTGTTCCTCACCGCGCTCACCGACGTCCGGCTCGTGCTCGGCGACCGGCTCGGCCTCGAGAGCGACGAGGACCTCGACCTCCTCGAGGCGCGGGTGGACCGCCTCGACGCGACCGACCCCCTCACGGCGATGCTCGGCGTCTACGACTTCCTCACCTGGTTGCAGGAGACCCTCGCCTCCGCCCTGCTCGGTGACTGACGCGACCTGCGTCACGGTGCCCGGTCGGTCGGCTGTCGTACGGTTTCCCTCGTGACCGACTCTCCCATCGGGGTCTTCGACTCCGGCTACGGCGGGCTCACCGTGATGCGGGCGATCCTCGACCAGCTGCCCCACGAGTCGGTCGCCTACTTCGGCGACACCGCCCGCGCGCCGTACGGGCCCCGCCCGATCGCCCAGACCCGCGAGTTCGCGCTCCAGTGCCTCGACCGGCTCGTCGACCACGGCGTCAAGGTCCTCGTCATCGCCTGCAACACCGCGAGCGCCGCCGTGCTCCACGACGCCCGCGAGCGGTACGACGTCCCCGTCGTCGAGGTCATCCGGCCGGCGGTGCGCCGTGCCGTCGCCGCGACCCGCGCCGGCCGGGTCGCCGTCATCTCCACCCGCGGCACCCACCAGTCCGGGGCCTACCTCGACGCCTTCGCCGCCGCTCCGCACCTCGACGTCACGAGCACCCCGTGCCCGCGCTTCGTCGAGTTCGTCGAGGCGGGCGTCACCGGCGGTCCGGAGCTCGTCTCCGTCGCCCACGGGTACCTCGACCCGCTGCGCGACCACGGCGTCGACACCGTCGTCCTCGGCTGCACCCACTACCCGCTGCTCACCGGGGTCATCTCCTACGTCATGGGCGAGGACGTCACGCTCGTGTCGTCGGCGGAGGAGACCGCCAAGGACGTCTACCGGGTGCTCGCCGACGCCGACCTGCTGCGCCCCGACGACCTGCCCCCGCCGAGCCACGGGTTCACGACGACGGGCGACACCGAGGAGTTCCGCCGCCTCGCCGTCCGCTTCCTCGGCGTCGGCTCGAGCGTCGAGCCGGTCTTCGTCTCGCCGCCGGCGGTCGTCCGGGCGGGGATCGCATGAGGGTCACCGTCGTCGGCTGCTCGGGGTCCTTCGCCGGCCCGGACTCGCCCGCATCCTCCTACCTCGTCCAGGCCGAGCACGCGGGCCGCACGTGGAACGTCCTGCTCGACCTCGGCAGCGGCGCCCTCGGTCCGCTGCAGCGCCACGTCGCCCTCGACGACCTCGACGCCGTCGTCCTCAGCCACCTCCACCCCGACCACTGCGCCGACCTCCTCGGCCTCTACGTCACCCGGCGCTACCGCCCTGCCGGGCCGCTGCCGCGGCGGCTGCCGGTGCACGGCCCGTCCGCGACGGCTGAGCGGCTCGCGCTCATGTACCACGGCCTCGAGCCGGGCGGGATGGAGGGCGAGTTCGAGATCCGGCCGGTCACCGACCGCGACACCTTCACCGTCGGGCCGTTCACGCTCACCCCGTTCGCCGTCGAGCACCCCGTCGAGGCGTACGGCTACCGGGTCGAGGCCGACGGCGGGGTGCTGGCCTTCACGGGGGACACCGACGACTGCCCGGCCCTGGACCCGCTGCTCGCCGGCGCCGACCTCGCCCTGCTCGACGCCGCGTTCGTCGAGGGTCGCGACGGGGCCCGCGGCATCCATCTCACCGCGACCCGGGCCGCGACCGCCGCGGTCCGTGCGGGTGGGGTCGGCCGGCTCGTCCTCACCCACATCCCGGCGTGGAACGACCGCGAGGAGTGCCGGGCGCAGGCCGCACGGGTCTGGCCCGGGCGGGTCGAGGTCGCCCGCGCCGGCGACGTCCTCGAGGTCCCGGGAGAGGCGGACCCGGTCGACCGGGAGGCCGCCGAGGCCATGTTCGCCGCCTACCGCTCCGCGGCGCCGGGCACGGCCGACGAGGACCACCTCGCCGTCGAGTGGTTCGGCGACTCCCCGGAGCTCGCCGACGAGCTGCTCGCGTTCGTCCTCGGCGGGACGAAGCGGGCGACGGCCGGGCTCGTCGCGGAGTACCTCGCGGAGGGGGAGCCCCTGCCGCGGGTGGGCGGCCACTGGATCGTGTGCGACGGCTCCGGCACCCCGCGGGTCGTCCTGCGGTCCACCGAGCTGCGGGTCGGCCCGCTCTCGAGCGTCGACGAGCGGTTCGCGTGGGACGAGGGGGAGTACGACCGGACGCTCGCGACGTGGCTCGACGGCCACCGCCGGTACTTCGCCCGCTCCTGCGAACGGCTCGGCATGTCCTTCTCCGACGACGTCGAGGTCTGCTTCGAGCGCTTCCGCGTCGTGTGGCCGCCGGAGCACGCCGACCGCTGACCGGGCGGGTGGCCCGTCGGCGGGCGTCGATAGCCTGCAGCCATGACGCGACACGACGGACGCACCCCCCAGCAGCTCCGCGAGGTGCGGATCACCCGCAACTGGCTCGACCACGCCGAGGGCAGCGTCCTCGTCGAGTTCGGGCGCACCCGGGTGCTCTGCGCGGCCTCCTTCACCGAGGGCGTCCCGCGCTGGCTCAAGGGGCGGGGGACGGGCTGGGTCACCGGCGAGTACGAGATGCTCCCGCGCTCGACGAACACCCGCGGCGACCGCGAGTCCCGCAAGGGCAAGGTCGGCGGGCGCACGCACGAGATCAGCCGGCTCATCGGCCGCAGCCTGCGGGCCGTCGTCGACACGAAGGCCCTCGGCGAGAACACGATCGTCGTCGACTGCGACGTCCTCCAGGCCGACGGCGGCACCCGGACCGCGGCCATCACGGGGGCCTACGTCGCGCTCGTCGACGCCGTCGCCGACGCCAGGGCACGAGGCCTGATCGCCCCGTCCGCCGAGCCGCTCACCGGGTCCCTCGCGGCCGTGAGCGTCGGCGTCGTCGCGGGCGAGGCCGTGTGCGACCTCGACTACCCCGAGGACTCCACCGCCGAGACCGACATGAACGTCGTCATGACCGGTGAGGGAGCCTTCGTCGAGGTGCAGGGCACCGCCGAGGGCGCCGCCTTCGATCGGGCGCTCCTGGACCGGCTGCTCGACCTCGCGACCGACGGCTGCGCCGAGCTGACCCGCCGCCAGCAGGAGGCCCTCGACGCCCCGGCCCGCGAGCGCGTCCTGTGACCCGCCTCGTCCTCGCGACCCGCAACGAGCACAAGGTCCACGAGCTGCGGCAGATCCTCGCCGACACCGTCGAGGCCCTCCGGCTCGAGATCGTCGGGGCCGGGGACATCGACGGCGCCCCCGAGGTCCCGGAGACCGAGGTGACCTTCCTGGGCAACGCCCGGCTGAAGGCGGTCGCGCTCGCCGAGGCCACCGGGATGCCCGCGGTCGCCGACGACTCCGGCCTCGCCGTCGACGTGCTCGGCGGGTCGCCAGGGGTGTTCTCGGCCCGCTGGTCCGGCTCGCACGCGGGGGCCGGCGCCGCCCGGGCCGACGTGGACCGGGCCAACCTGGCGCTGCTCCTCGAGCAGGTCGCCGACGTGCCGGACGAGCACCGCGGTGCCGCGTTCGTCTGTGCGGCGGTCCTCGCCCTGCCGGGAGGGCGCGTCGAGGGCGTCGAGGGCCGCGTCACCGGGCGGATCGTCCGCGAGCCCCGCGGGACGAACGGCTTCGGCTACGACCCCGTCTTCGTGCCGGACGGGGACCGGCGCACCCTCGCGGAGTACACGGACGTCGAGAAGAACGCGATCTCCCACCGCGGCGAGGCGTTCCGCGCCCTCGCGTCGGTGCTGCGCGAGGTCCTGGCGCCGACGACCTAGACTCGCGCCACGCGCAAGTGGCGGAACTGGCAGACGCGCCAGGTTTAGGTCCTGGTGCCTTCGGGTGTGCGGGTTCGAGTCCCGCCTTGCGCACGTGGCCCCGGTCCGTCCGGGGCGCCGCCGCCCGGCGCGGTAGGTTGGGTCGCGAGCGACCCACGACGCGAGGAGGACCCGTGGCTGAGCGGCTCACCGCCGGCGACACCGCACCGGACTTCACCCTGCCCGACGACACCGGGAAGGACGTGACCCTCTCTGACCTGCGCGGGCGGAAGGTCATCGTGTACTTCTACCCGGCGGCGATGACGCCCGGCTGCACGAAGCAGGCGTGCGACTTCAGCGAGTCGCTGGAGTCGCTCGCGGGCGACGGCTACACCGTCCTCGGCATCTCGCCGGACACCCCCGAGAAGCTGGGGAGGTTCCGCGAGAAGGAGTCCCTGACCCTCGCGCTGCTGTCCGACCGGGACAAGAGCGTCATGACCGCCTGGGGTGCCTTCGGCGAGAAGACGCTCTACGGCAAGGTCGTCGAGGGCGTCATCCGCAGCACCGTCGTCGTCGACGAGGACGGCACCGTGAGCCACGCCTGGTACAACGTCAAGGCCACCGGGCACGTCGCCAAGCTGCGGCGCGACCTGGGCCTGGACCGAGCGGACGGAGCGTCATGAGCGAGAACCAGTCCATCGCCGGCCTCGAGGCCGAGGTCGTCGCCCGCCGTGAGCGGCTGGGGCGCACCATCGACCAGCTGGTCGAGACCGCGAGCCCGAAGAACGTCGTGGCCCGGGAGGTGGAGTCGGTCAGGGCCCGCTTCGCCGACACGGTGCAGACCCCCGAGGGGGAGTTGCGCGTCGAGCGCATCGCGGCCGCCGTCGCGGTCGTCGCCGTCGTGGGCGGGCTCGTCGCCTGGCGCGTGCTGCGCCGCTGACCGAGCCCTCGACACGCGAGAGGCCCCCCGGATCTCCCCGGGGGGCCTCTCGCGTGTCCTGCGGTGGTGCGCCATCAGGGACTCGAACCCCGAACCCGCTGATTAAGAGTCAGCTGCTCTGCCATTGAGCTAATGGCGCGCAGCGGAGAGATTAGCAGCGCCGCACCCCCGCCGCGAAATCGGCTCAGCCGTCCTGCCGGTCGCGGGCACGGCGCACGACGAGGCCCGTGACGGCGACGAGAGCCAGCGCCAGGACGAGCAGGGAGACGATCAGCCACGCCGGGGTGCCCGAGGACGTCGCGGCGGTCTCCTCGGTGTCCGGGGAGGTCGTCGCCGTGGCCTCGGGGGTCGGCTCGGCGGACGCCGACGGGGACGGTGCGGCGCTCGTCGACGGCTCCGCCGAGGGAGTCGGCTCCGCCGTCTCCGGCTCCTGCGTCGTCGTGAACGTCACGCTCCCGGACACGGGGTGCCCGTCGACGCTCACCACGCGGTAGGTGACGGTGTGCTCACCCGCGGGCAGGTCGGCGGCGAGGGGCTGGACGACGTCGCGGCCGTCCACGCGGGCGGCGCCGTCGGCCTCGTCGCCGTCGGGACCCTCGACGACG
The DNA here is from genome assembly GCF_018139485.1 of Phycicoccus avicenniae. Lineage (GTDB taxonomy): Bacteria > Actinomycetota > Actinomycetes > Actinomycetales > Dermatophilaceae > Phycicoccus > Phycicoccus avicenniae. The sequence goes on along the minus strand of NZ_JAGSNF010000006.1, from coordinate 165,531 downwards.
ACCTGGAGGAAGTCCTCGCCGACCTCCTCGTTGAAGGACAGGACGACCTCGTCAGCGGTGTCGACGCTCGCCCCGTCCTGCGGGCTCGAGCCGAGGAGCTGGGCGTGCGCCGGCAGCGCGGCGGGCCGCGGGGCCGCGAGGGCGGGCAGGAACGACGCGACGAGCGCGAGGATGACGGCCGCCACGACGACGACGGCGACCGCGGTGGACATCCGACGGGTGAACATGGGGGTGATCCTCTCAACCCGACCTGGACGTCGGCCCACGAGGTCGCCCGGCCGTGACACGCGGACGCCCCCGGGTCCGCTGCTGCGGGCCGGGGGCGACTCGACGTGGGGTGAGTGACGGGACTTGAACCCGCGACCCTCGCGACCACAACGCGATGCTCTACCAGCTGAGCTACACCCACCACGACGGGCGCCCGTGTCCTGCGTCGAGGACCTGCGGCGTCCGTGGCGCGGACCATCGTACCGGGTCCGAGGGGGTGCTCGGGACCAGGGGCGGGCGGCCCCGTCGACGTGCCGTCAGGACGTGCCGTCGGGGCCGCCGCCGTGGTCGACGACGTGGCGGGCGGCGATGCCCCGCAGCTCCTCGGTGCCCTTGCCGGGCCGGGGGACGAACACGGCCTCGCGGTAGTACCGCAGCTCGGCGATCGACTCGCGGATGTCGGCAAGGGCCCGGTGGCCGCCGGCCTTCGTCGGGGCGGCGAAGTAGGCCCGGGGGAACCAGCGGCGGGAGAGCTCCTTGACCGACGAGACGTCGATGATCCGGTAGTGCAGGTGCTCCTCCAGCGCCGGCATGTCCCGCGCGAGGAAGGCGCGGTCGGTGGCGACGGTGTTGCCGCCGAGGGGTGCCTTGCCGGCGTCGGGTGCGTGCTCGCGGACGTGCTCGAGCACCATCGCCTGGGCCTCCTCGAGCGACACCCCGTCGGCGAGCTCGTCCAGCAGCCCGGAGGTCGTGTGCATGTCGCGGACGAAGTCGTTCATCTGCTCCAGGGCCGCGTCGGGGGGACGGACGACGACGTCGACGCCCTCACCGAGGACGGTGAGGTCGAAGTCGGTGACGAGCGCGGCGACCTCGATGAGGGCGTCGTGCTCGAGCGACAGCCCCGTCATCTCGCAGTCGATCCACACGATGCGGTCGCTGTGGGCACGGTCACCGGTCGTCGACATGCGGGCCATGCTAGGGGTCGGTGTGCGAGGGGGCCACGCGTCGCCCGGGCTGCCACTAGGGTTCGGGGCCATGAGCGGGCTGCGGCGCGGGTCCCCGTCCGGCGGGGCGGCGGCGGGACGGACCTCCCGGTCGGCGCAGCGCTCCCTCGTCGTCACCGGCGTCGCGGCCCTCGGCTTCCTCGTCGTCGCCCTCGTCGTCGCGAGCTACTTCGGCGCCACCTTCGGGACCCAGACGGTGCTGCTCGCGCTCGTCGTCGCGGTCGTCCCGCTCATGATCGTCATCCCGAGCTTCCTCTGGCTCGACCGGTACGAGTCCGAGCCGACGCGCTACCTCGTCGGGGCCTTCCTCTGGGGTGCCCTCGTCGCGACGCTCGTCGCGGCCGTCTTCAACACGAGCGCGATGGCCGTGCTGCGGACGGTGAGCGACCCCGACGCGGCGCTCGCGACGACCGCCGTGCTCGTCGCGCCGGTCGTCGAGGAGGCGCTCAAGGGCGTGCTCGTCCTCCTCGTGTGGCTGCTGCTGCGGGCAGAGTTCGACGGCATCACCGACGGGATGGTGTACGCCGGGGTGTGCGCCGCCGGGTTCGCCTTCACCGAGAACGTCCAGTACCTCGCCGAGGCGTACACGACGGGCGGCAACGAGGCGCTCACCGCGACCTTCGTGCTGCGCTGCCTGCTCTCGCCGTTCGCCCACCCGATGTTCACCCTCCTCGTCGGGGTGGGGGTCGGTGCGGCCGCGACGTCGCGCTCGTGGACCGTCCGGGTCGGGGCGCCGGTGCTCGGCTACGTCGGGGCCGTCCTCGCCCACGGGGCGTGGAACCTCGCGGCGGTCTCGGGCGGCAACGGCTTCCTCGTCGGGTACCTGCTCGTGGGGATGCCGGTCTTCTTCGCCTACGTGGCCTTCGTCGTGTGGGCCCGTCGCGAGGAGGGGCGCCTCATCGGGCGGTTCCTCCACCCCTACGCCGACGCGGGCTGGTTGGCGCACGGCGAGGTCGTGATGCTCTCCTCGATGGCGCGTCGTCGGCAGGCCCGGGCCTGGGCGCGCGCCAGCGGGGGACCGGGCGCGCTCGGTGCGATGCGCGCGTTCCAGGACGCGGCGAGCGACCTCGCGCTGCTGCGCCGCCGGATGCAGCACGGGGCCGCCCACCCCGGCTCCGCGGAGCAGGAGCGCGACCTGCTGCTCGCGCTCACCCGGCGCCGGGCCGGCTTCCTGCCCGACCCCCGCTGACCGGCAGGACCGGAGGTCGCGCACGCCGCGCTCCCGTCTCCCTAGACTGGGGCCGGCGCCACGCGCCTGGCCTCCGTAGCTCAGCCGGATAGAGCAAGAGCCTTCTAATCTCTAGGTCGCAGGTTCGAGTCCTGCCGGGGGCACGCAGTCCGAGCGCGAGCTCGCGAGCGCCGGAGGCGTGCCTCCGGCAGAAGCAACAGGCGCTGGAACGGAGTGAGAGCGTCGACGGGGGCACGCAGTCCGAGCGCGAGCTCGCGAGCGCCGGAGGCGTGCCTCCGGCAGAAGCAACAGGCGCTGGAACGGAGTGAGAGCGTCGACGGGGGCACGCAGTCCGAGCGCGAGCGGCGCCCTCCACACCGGCGACCCGGCGCCTCACAGCACGGCGAAACGCTCGAGCACCTCGTGGCGCGGCCGGTGCCCGCGCTCGCTGGGGAGGTGGGACTCGACGAGGACGACCTCGGAGGGTGTCCAGGACGGCCCGACGTAGGTGTCGAGGACGCGCAGCCACCGGGTGCCCTCCACGGGACGACCGAAGCGGGCGACCGTGACGTGCGGGACGAAGGCACCTCCGTCCGGTGCGGCGCCCGCGGTCGCGAAGGCGCTGCGCACCCGCCCGGCGAGCGCGGCCAGCCCGTCGCCCCCGTCGACCCCGGCCCAGAGCACCCGCGCCCGCGTCGGGTCGGGGAAGCACCCGCCCCCGGCGAGGCGCAGCGGGGCGACGGACGACCCGGCGACCGCACGGCCCAGGGCCTCGGCGAGCGGCTCCACGACGCGGGACGGCACGGCCGCCGCGAAGGCGAGCGTCACGTGCCACTGCGGAGGCGGTGACCACCGCGGCCCGGCCACCTCCCGGCGGGGCTCGAGGAAGGCGTCGAGGTCCTCGACGACGTCGTCGGGCGGCACGAGAGCGGCGAACATCCGCATCCGGACATTGTCGCCCGTGCGGTCGTGGCGATCACGGGAGTTGCCGCCCGTCTCGATAGGCTCGGCCCGTGGGTGCGGACCGGGACGTCGAGGCGCTCGTCGCCGCCGTCGAGCGGCTGCGCGACGAGGTCGACGCGGCGAGCCTGCCGCTGCTCGTCCCCGGCCGCGACGAGGCGGTCGCGGCGCGGCGTCAGCTGCTCGACCAGCTCGACGACTACGTGCTGCCGCGGCTGCGCTCGCTCGACGCCCCGCTGCTCGCGGTCGTCGGAGGGTCGACGGGCGCCGGCAAGTCGACGCTCGTCAACTCGGTCGTCGCGGCGGAGGTCAGCAGGTCCGGCGTCCTGCGGCCCACGACCACTTCGCCGGTCCTGGTCCATCACCCCGACGACGCCCACTGGTTCGAGGACGCCCGCATCCTGCCCGGTCTCGCCCGCGTCACCGGCCGGGACACGGGGGAGGACCAGCCGGGGACCGTGCGGCTCGCGGGGTCCGACGCCCTGCCGTCCGGACTGGCCCTCCTCGACGCCCCGGACATCGACTCCGTCGTCACCGCGAACCGAGAGCTCGCCGGCCAGCTGCTGTCCGCCGCCGACCTGTGGCTCTTCGTGACGACCGCCGCGCGCTACGCCGACGCGGTCCCGTGGGACCTGCTGCGCACCGCCGCCGAGCGGGGCACGGCCGTCGCCATCGTCCTGGACCGGGTGCCGCGCGAGGCGGTCGCGGAGATCCGGCCGCACCTGGCGTCCATGCTGCGCGAGCAGGGCCTGCCGACCGCGCCGATCTTCACGATCCCCGAGGTCGAGCTCGAGGACGGCCGACTGCCGTCCTTCGTCTTCGACCGGCTGCGGGACTGGCTGCAGGCGCTCGCCGGCGACGCCCGCGCCCGCGACATCGTCGTGTCGCAGACGCTCCGGGGAGCCGTGGACTCGCTGGCGGGACGGGCTGCGCAGCTCGTGGCCGCGAGCCGGGTGCAGCGCGACGCACAGGACGCCCTCGTCGCCGCCTCCCAGGAGTGCTTCGCCCTCGCCCGGGGACGGGTGTCCGACGGGATGACCGACGGCACCCTCCTGCGCGGGGAGGTACTGGCCCGCTGGCAGGAGTTCGTCGGCACCGGCGAGTTCTTCCGCCAGGTCGAGTCCACCGTGGCGCGCTGGCGCGACCGCATCACCTCGGCCATCAAGGGCACCCCGGCGCCCGCCGACACCCTCGGCGAGGCGCTGCAGAGCGGGGTGGCGGCCCTCGTCCTGGCCAACCTCGAGACGGCGACCGCGGACACGGTCCGGGCCTGGCGCCGGCTCTCCGGCGGGACCGCGGTCCTCGCGGCCGAGCCGGGGCTCACGAGCGTCCCGGCGACCTCGACGGCATCGGTCGAGCGGATGGTGCGGGCCTGGCAGGGCGAGGTGTTCGACCTCGTCCGCACCGAGGGGCAGGGCCGACGCACCAACGCCCGGATCGCGGCGTACGGCGTCAACGCGATCGGGCTGTTCCTCATGCTCGTCGCCTTCGCCCAGACCGGGGGCCTCGTGGGGGCCGAGGTCGGCATCGCGGGTGGGACGGCGGTGCTGGCCCAGCGGGTCCTCGAGGCGATCTTCGGCGACCAGGCGGTCCGCCAGATGGCGGCCAAGGCCCGGGCGCGTCTCCTCGAGCTCGTCGACGAGCTCTACGCCGTCGAGCGCACCCGGTTCGAGGCGGCACTCGCGGCGCAGTCGGCCCCCGCCGACCAGGCCGAGCGGGTCGAGGCCGCGACGGCCCGGCTGCGGAGCGTGCCGCGGTGAGCCCGCTGCGGATGGGGCGCGCCAAGAGCCCTGCGGCGGTGAGCCACGAGCGGCTCAGCGCCGCCGCCGAGTCGCTCGCCGCGGCGGTCGACGCCGGTGGCACCGAGCTGCCCGCCCCGCAGCGCGAGCGCGCGGGGGCGGTCGTCGAGAAGGTGGCGGCACGGACCGGCATCGTCGGCGACCACACCGTCGTCGCCCTGGCCGGGGCGACCGGCAGCGGCAAGTCCTCCCTCTTCAACGCGCTCGTCGGCTCGGACACGGCCACCGTCGGGGTGCGCCGCCCCACGACGTCGACCCCGACGGCCGCGGTCTGGGGCGAGGCCCCGGTCGGCGAGCTCCTCGACTGGCTGGGCGTCGGGTCCCGCCACCACGTCGAGGGGGAGGGGCCCGGAGGGCAGGTCGGCGGTCTCGACGGGCTCGTCCTGCTCGACCTGCCCGACGTCGACTCGCGGGAGGTGGCGAACCGGGTCGAGGCCGAACGGGTCCTCGAGCTCGTCGACCTCTTCGTCTGGGTCGCCGACCCGCAGAAGTACGCCGACGCCCGGCTGCACGACGACCACGTCGCGACCCTGTCCGCGCACGGTGCGGTCACCCTCGCCGTGCTCAACCAGGCCGACCGGCTCACCGACGCCGACGCCGACCGCTGTCGGGCCGACCTCGCCCGGCTGCTCGAGCGGGACGGGCTGGAGAAGCCCACGGTGCTCGCGACCTCGGCGCGGACCGGTGCGGGGGTCCCCGAGCTGCGGCAGCGGCTCGCGAACGCCGTGGCGGGCCGGACGATGGCGCGCGCCCGGCTCGCGGCCGACGTGCGCACCGTCGCCGGAGAGCTGTCGCAGCACGTGTCGCAGGACGAGGCCGGGGTCGACGACGCGACGCGGTCCGAGCTGCTCGACGCGCTGGCCCGCAGCGCAGGGGTCCCCACCGTCGTCGACGCCGTCGCCCGCGACTACCGGATGGAGGCGGCGACGTACACCGGCTGGCCGTTCACCCGGTGGGCCGGGCGGCTGCGGGCGCGTCCGCTCCGACGGCTGCGGCTCGACGGGAAGGACGTGCGGGTGTCCGAGTCCGACGTCCGCTCCGTCCTCGGCCGCTCCTCGCTGCCGCCGCCCTCGCCCGCCGCACGCGCGGCCGTGACGCTCGCGACCCGCCGGGTCGCCGACCGGGCCTCGGCGACCCTGCCCGTGCCGTGGGGCGAGGCGGTCGAGCGGGCGGCCCAGCCGCCGGGTCCCCGACTCGGCGACGCCCTCGACCAGGCCGTCGTCGGGACCTCGCTCTTCGCGCGGTCCCCGATCTGGTGGCGGGTCGTCGGCGGGCTGCAGCTCGGCCTGGCCGCCGCCGCGGTCGTCGGCCTGCTGTGGCTGGGCCTGTACGCCCTCGGTGGCTGGCTCCAGCTCGACGCGGTGCTGCCCGCGGTGCCGACGCTCGGGGTGCTCCCGGTGCCCGTCGTCCTGCTCCTCGGCGGGCTGCTCGCCGGGCTCGTGCTGGCCGTCCTCGCGGCCTGGCTCGCCCGGTTCGGGGCCCGCCGCCGGGCGGCGGTCATGGACGCCCGGCTGCGAGCGGCCATCGCGACGGTCGCCGACACCGAGATCCTCTCGCCGGTCCGGCGGGTGCTCGAGCGGCACGGCGCGACCCGCGAGGCGCTCCGGCACGCCGCCGGCGTCTGACGTCGTCCACAGGGGTCCTCGGCCGCCCGTCGTCGTCCACAGGTGCCGCACGCCCCTGTCCTCCTGCGCGCGGGCGGTCCACCGTGGAACCCGTGGCCCGAAGGACGGGCCCAGGAGGGGAGAGCACGATGTACGAGACGTACACGACGGTGCAGGGGCGGCTCGTCGCCGACCCCGTCGTCAAGCAGGGCCGCTACGGGGCGTTCACGACGTTCCGCGTCGCGCAGTCCGAGCGGCACCAGGTCCGTGAGGAGCCGGGTCGGTGGGCCGACTCCGAGCCGAGCTTCTTCGAGGTGTCGGTGAACCGGGCACCGGGCGAGAACGCGGCGCGCTGCCTGAGGAAGGGCCACCCGGTGGTGGTCCACGGTCGGCTGCGGATCCGCCAGTTCCAGCGGGACGACGGCTCGTACGGCACGTCCGCCGAGCTCGACGCCTACGCGCTCGGGCACGACCTGCGCTGGGGCGTCACGTCGTTCACGCGCAACGGGGACGTCGAACCGGTGCTCCCGGCGTCCGGCGGCGGCGCGCCGCGGGACGACGCGGGGCCGGGCGGCGTTCGGGACGCAGCGACCGACCCCTACGTCGTGGAGGAGGACGAGAGCGCCGCCTGAGCGGGGCTCAGCGGCTCCATCGCTCGATGCCGACGTGCACGGTCGTCGGGTCGTCGGGATCGATGAGCACGGTTCGCTGCCACGACGGGTCGTCCGGCCACTGGGAGCCGCAGAGTCGGGACCCCTCGGCGACCGTCAGGTCGCCGAGGACCTGGCGCTCGTCGTCGGTCAGCCCGACTGCGGGCAGGTCCCCGCCCAGGCCGCCCGAGGCGCAGAACTCCAGCGCCGCCGGTCGGTCGAGCACGAAGGTCACCCGGTAGGCCTCCTCGACCGTCGGGGCGCGGGGCTCGAGGACCTCGACCTCGGCGCCTCCCGACCCCTGGGGAAGGGCGAGGCCCGCCCGCTGCAGCGCCTGCTCGGCGGTCATCTGCTCGGCGGGGGACTCCTCTGGTGTCGGCGAGGCGGCGGTGACCACGGTCGTGCTCCTGTCCTCGGGGCCGGACGTGCCGCAGCCGGCGAGCGCTCCGACGAGGAGGACGGCGACGGCGGTCGTGCGGTTCGCGGGGACGGTTCTCATGGCACCTCTCCAGACGTGTTCCTCCTCGTGGAGGTTCCCACGGCGGTGAACTCCCGGGCGAGCCCGGCACGGTGCAGCTCGGCGAGCTGCTCGTCGGTGATGGTGACCGGACCGATCTGGGTCGACTTCCCGCCGTCCCAGTTGTACCGGTCCCGGATGTTGACCTCGGTGCTCATCTCGTACGTCCAGGCCCCGCCGGGACTGCTCGGTGGCGTCACCGTGACGGAACCGGTCTGGTTGTAGGAGATCCCACCGAGGGCGTAGAACCAGTTCGCGGAGTCGTCGGAGGTGATGTACACGCCGGCCCACTGGGTGTTGACGGGGAAGGTCACCGGCCCTGTGGCACCCGACGCGCGTGCCTGCTCGACGGCTGCCGCCGCGAGGCGTTGCTGCTGGATGTCGACGGCGTCCGACAACGCCGAGCTGGACTCCAGCATCGAGTCGACGTCCTGGTCCAGGGTGTCCCCGGAGTTCCCCAGGAAGTGCAACAGGTTCCGTGCGGCGTCCGGCCACGTCCCCGAGAGCGCGTTGGCCGCGGCCTCGGCGGCCGCCAGCGTGGCGCGGTCGCCGAGGGACGCGTCCTCGGACGCGTGCTCGCCGGCCCCCTGGTCGGGTGGGGTCCACGGGGGCGGGTCCGGGGACTCGCCCGCGGTCGTGCCGGGGGAGGGGGGCCCGAGGCCACCGGGGTACGCCTCGTCACCGTCGACCGCGCCCTCGCCGGAGCCGGGGGGATCGCCGGGCTCCGGCCGGTCGCCGCGAGCGTCGTCACGGCGGTTGTCCCGGGTGTCCCGGGCGGCGTCGCGCCGGTCCCCGGTCCCCGCCCCCTCGTCTCCGGCGGCGGCCGTCGCGCCGGCGTCGCACCCGGCTCCACCCCCGACCAGCTGCCCCCACGCACAGCCCATCGTCGACGCGATCCGCCCACCGGTCACGACCGAGGCGACGGACACGACGACGACGGCCACGACGAGGGCGACGCCCAGGTACTCGAGCGTCGACGCGCCACGCTCCCGCGACAAGCCCTCCGAGGGCCCCCTCCGCCACATGGGCCGAGGCTAGTGACGGGCCGGTGCCCGGCGCGAGGGTCCAGGGGCCCAGACGAGCGCACGGGGGCGTCTAGGCTCTTCGGGTGCCGCGTCGACGCCCGGGACCCCGGTGGACGGTCCTCCGCTCGATCCTCGCCGTGGTGCTGCTCCTCGGGGGCGCGCGCGTGGTGTGGTACGCCGTGACCGACCCGAGCGACCCGGGACGTGCCCTGGCCCAGGCCCGGTGGCTCGACCGAGAGATCGCCGACCGGCGCGCCGCCACGAGGATGCAGGACCTCTTCCCCGAGGGCGAGTTCTTCACCCTCGTGCTCGACGGCCTGGCGCGCACGGCGCTCGCCACCGGGGTCGGGGACCTCGACCGGCAGGCCGCTCTCGTGGTCGACGCCGAGGACCGGCTCGACCGGCTCACCTCCGACGCCGTGCTGGCCCCCTACCCGGCGACCGCCGGTCTGCCGCACGGGGTCTTCGTCGAGGGCTGGACGCTCCGGCTGGAGGCGGAGGTCGCCGCGCTCACCGAGGAGCCCGAGCGGGCGACATCGGTGCGCGCGCGTGCCGCGACGCTGCGGGAGGCCCTCGACGCGTCGACCACCGGAGCCCTGGAGTCCTACCCGGGGCAGGTCTGGCCGGTCGACACCGTCGTCGCCGCGGCCGCGCTGGCCGTGGCCGACGAGGCCGTCGGCGTCCCGGGTGCCGCGGCGACCGTCCGGCGATGGCTCGAGCGGGTCGACGCCTCCCGGGTCGGGCCGCACGGGCTCCTGCCGCACCGCACGACCCTGGCGGGCGACGTGCTCGACGGTCCCCGAGCCACCTCGTCGGTCCTCGCCGCCGCGATGTGGCCGGTCATCGACCCCGTCTCCGCCCCGGGGCGCTGGGCGGCGGTCCGCGCGGCGTTCCTCGTCGACCGACTCGGAGCGGTGGGCCTCAGCGAGTACCCCGTCGGCTCCGACGGCGACGGTGACGTCGACTCGGGACCGCTCCTCCTCGGGGTCTCGCTGTCGGCGACGGCCGTGGCGGCCGGGGCGGCGCGGGCCAACGGGGACGAGACCCTCGCCGTCGACCTCCTCCGCCAGGGTGAGGTGATCGGCGTCCCGGTGACCTGGAGGGGCGAACGTCGCTACGCCGGTGGTGCGCTGCCGGTCGGCGACGCGTTCCTCGCCTGGGCACGGACGAGACCGGTGCTTCTCCCCGACCCCGGGCCCGCCGGTCCTCGTCCGACATGGTGGCTGTGGCTCGCGCCCTGGGTGTGCGGTGTGGGCCTGTTGGCGGCCCCGGCGACGGTGCGGGCTGTCCGGCGCGGTCTCGCCGCGTCCCCCGTCCGGTGACGGCCCACTGAGGTTTCTCGCTCGCCGGGCTCGGTGGCTACGCTGGCGCCATGCCCGAGTTCATCTACGTGATGTCGCGTGCCCGCAAGGCGCACGGCGACAAGGTCATCCTCGACGACGTCACGCTGTCGTTCCTGCCCGGCGCCAAGATCGGCGTCGTCGGCCCGAACGGTGCGGGGAAGTCGTCGGTGCTGAAGATCATGGCCGGCCTGGACCAGCCGTCCAACGGCGAGGCGCGCCTCACGCCGGGGTACTCGGTGGGCATCCTCATGCAGGAGCCGGAGCTCGACGACTCCAAGACCGTCCTCGGCAACGTCGAGGAGGGCGCCGGCGAGACCAAGGCCAAGCTCGACCGGTACAACGAGATCTCCGCCGAGATGGCCGAGCCGGACGCCGACTTCGACGCCCTCATGGCCGAGATGGGCCAGCTGCAGGAGGCGATCGACGCGGCCGACGCGTGGGACCTCGACTCCCAGCTCGAGCAGGCGATGGACGCGCTGCGCTGCCCGCCGCCGGACGCCGACGTCTCCGTCCTCTCCGGCGGTGAGCGCCGCCGCGTCGCCCTGTGCAAGCTGCTGCTGCAGAAGCCGGACCTGCTCCTGCTCGACGAGCCGACGAACCACCTCGACGCCGAGTCGGTCCTCTGGCTCGAGCAGCACCTCGCCTCGTACGCCGGCGCGGTCGTCGCCGTGACGCACGACCGGTACTTCATGGACAACGTCGCCGGCTGGATCCTCGAGCTCGACCGCGGTCGCGCCTACCCCTACGAGGGCAACTACTCGACCTACCTCGAGAAGAAGCGCGCCCGGCTCGACGTCCAGGGCAAGAAGGACGCCAAGCTCGCCAAGCGCCTCGCCGAGGAGCTGGAGTGGGTCCGCTCGAACGCCAAGGCGAAGCAGACCAAGTCGAAGGCCCGTCTGGCCCGCTACGAGGAGATGGCCGCCGAGGCCGAGCGCACCCGCAAGCTCGACTTCGAGGAGATCCAGATCCCCCCGGGCCCGCGCCTGGGCAGCAAGGTCATCGAGGTCTCGAACCTCAGGAAGGGCTTCGGCGACCGCGTCCTCATCGACGGTCTCTCCTTCACGCTGCCGCGCAACGGCATCGTCGGCGTCATCGGCCCGAACGGCGTCGGCAAGACGACCCTCTTCAAGACGATCGTCGGCCTCGAGGAGCCGGACGCCGGGTCCGTCGACATCGGCGACACCGTCGAGATCTCCTACGTCGACCAGAGCCGCGGCGGGCTCGACCCCGAGAAGAACCTCTGGGAGACGGTCTCCGGCGGCCACGACTACATGCAGGTCGGCAACGTCGAGATCCCGAGCCGGGCCTACGTGAGCCAGTTCGGCTTCAAGGGCCCGGACCAGCAGAAGAAGGCCGGCATCCTCTCCGGCGGCGAGCGCAACCGCCTCAACCTCGCGCTCACCCTCAAGGAGGGCGGCAACCTGCTCCTGCTCGACGAGCCGACGAACGACCTCGACGTCGAGACCCTCGGCTCGCTCGAGAACGCGCTCCTGGACTTCCCCGGCTGCGCCGTCGTCATCAGCCACGACCGCTGGTTCCTCGACCGGGTCGCGACGCACATCCTCGCCTACGAGGGCACCGCCGCGAACCCGGCCGCCTGGTACTGGTTCGAGGGCAACTTCGAGGCCTACGAGAAGAACAAGGTCGAGCGGCTCGGCGAGGACGCGGCACGCCCGCACCGGGTCACGTACCGGCGCCTCACCCGCGACTGACCGGCGCCCGTGTCCTCCCCGCCCGCACCGCACGTCGTCTCCGTCGTCGTCCCGGTCTACCAGGGCGCGCGGACGCTGCCCCGCCTCGTCGGTGAGCTGGCGGCCTCGCGCAGCCCGCGGACCACTCCGGGAGGCCGGTCCTACCGCGTCGAGGAGGTCCTCCTCGTCGACGACTGCGGGCCGGACGGCTCGGACGCGGTGATCCGCACCCTCGCGGCGCAGCACGACTGGGTCCGGCCGGTCTGGCTGAGCCGCAACTTCGGCCAGCACGCCGCCACGCTCGCGGGGGTCTCCGCCTCCGGGGGCGAGTGGGTCGTGACGATGGACGAGGACGGCCAGCACGACCCCGAGGACATCGGCGTCCTCCTGGACGTCGCGATGGACGAGCAGGCCGACGTCGTCTACGCCCGGGCGACGAACGAGCCGCCGCACGGCACCGCCCGCAACCTCGCGTCGCGCTCGGCCAAGCGCCTCGTCGAGCGGCTCGCGCGCGGCGCCCGGGCCGGGGACTTCAACAGCTTCCGCCTCGTCCTCGGCGAGGTCGCGCGCTCGGTCGCCGCCTACGCCGGTCCGGGGATCTACCTCGACGTCGCCATCGCGTGGGTGGCCCGGCGCACCGCGACGGCCCCCGTCGCCATGCGCTCGGAGGGCGAGCGGTCCTCGGGCTACGACGCCCGACGGCTCGTCTCGCACTTCTGGCGGCTCGTCCTGTCCAGCGGGACCACGCCCCTGCGGTGGGTGAGCTTCACCGGTGCCGCCGCGGTGGTCCTCGCGCCGCTCGTCGCGGTCGTCCTCGCGCTCGGGCGCGTCGTGAACCAGTGGCAGGTGCCCGGCTGGACCTCGACGATGATCCTGCTGATGATCGCGACCGGCGCGATCCTCTTCGCCCTCGGCGTCATCGCCGAGTACGTGGGGATGGCGGTGAACATGGCGATGGGCAAGCCCCTCTACCTGCCGGTGCGCGACCGCCGCGACGGGCCCCTCGGCCGGGACGGCGCGTGACCGGTCCGCTGGCCTGGGTCGTCGGTGCCGGCGGTCTCGTCGGGCGACGGGTCGTCGCCGAGCTGGAGCGGTGCGGCTGGACCGTCCGGGGCGCGCGGGTGCCCTGGGAGGACGAGGCCGCGGCGCTGCGGGCGCTGCTCGAGCAGGCCGACCGTTTCGCCGTCGACCGCGGGGGCCGGCGGTGGGCGCTCGTGTGGTGCGCCGGCGCCGGGGTCGTCGCGACCGGCCAGGACGCGCTCGACGCCGAGGAACGGGTGCTCGGCGGTCTGCTCGACCACCTCGACCGGCTCCCCGGCGCGGACGAGGGGACGCTGTTCCTCTGCTCCTCGGCGGGCGGGCTGTACGCCGGTGCGGACGGCGCCCCCTTCACCGAGGACACCACCCCGGCGCCGCTCGTGCCCTACGGCCGCGCCAAGCTGCGGGCGGAGGACCGCGCCGCCCTGCACGCCCGTCGCACGGGCACGCGGGTGGTCCTCGGCCGGATCGCCAACGTCTACGGTCCGGGCCAGCGGCTCGGCAAGCCCCAGGGGCTGGTCTCCCAGCTGTGCCTCGCCGACGCCCGCGGCACCCCCCTGCCGGTGTACGTCTCGCTCGACACGATCCGCGACTACGTGTACGTCGACGACCTCGCCGCGATGGTCCGGGCCTGCCTCGACCTCGCCGCCCACGGACCGCCGGGCACCGTGACCGTCAAGGTCCTCGCCTCGGGGGTCCCCGCCACCGTCGGCCACCTCGTCGGGGAGGCCCGCAGGGTCTTCCACCGGCCGCTGCGCACGATCACCGTGCCCGGCGGCACCGGCCAGGTGCTCGACCTCCGGCTGCGCTCGGTGCGCTGGACCGAGGTCGACGTGCTCGCCCGCACCCCGCTGGCGGCGGGGCTGGCCGCGACCGCCGAGGACGTGCGGCGCCGCGTCGTCGCCGGCACCCCGCTGGACGCCGCGTAGGCCCGGTCCTCAGTCCGGGGGACGGTGTGCGGCGACGAAGACCGAGGACCCGAACGGCAGGTCGCGCCGGCGCAGCACCCAGCGGTCGGCCCGGGCGAGCTCGCGCAGCGCCGCGTTGACCGGGCGTGGCACCTTCGGGACCTCGACGATGTCGACGGCCGAGTCGTGCCGTGCACCCCGCGCCCGTCGCAGCAGGCGCTCGGCGGCGAACATCGGGAACACCGACGCGAAGGCGTACGTCGCCCGGTCGACGACGAACCCGGCGTCGCGCAGCGCACGGACCGCGCGGGGACGGGTGTACCGCCGGTGGTGGCCGTTCGCCACGTCGAAGTCGGACCAGGCCCACGTGTAGGCCGGCACCGACATGACGAAGCGGCCCCCGGGACGCAGCACGCGGTGCACCTCGGCGAGGGCGACGTCCTCGGGGTCGCAGTGCTCGACGACGTCGAAGGCCGCCACCGCGTCGAAGGTCGCGTCGGGGAACGGCAGGGCGAGGGCAGACCCGCAGACCCCGTCGGACCCGAGGCCGCGCGGGTCGATGTCGAGCGAGACGGTGCGAAGGGTCGAGGTCCGGAACCAGCCGGCGCTCGGCCCGTCGGCGCTGCCCATGTCGAGGGCGAGGGCGGACCCGTCCACGCCGTCGCGCAGGGTCGCCTCGAGGAGGTCGGAGCGGGCGACGTACCACCAGTAGTCGGGGGTGGCGATGGAGGCGGACCCGCCGTGTCCCGGTGTGCTCGTCACGCCCGGAACCCTATCCGGCGTGGCGGCGGACCAGTCGGACGGCGAGCTCCCCGTAGAGCCGCTCGATGGACTCCGGGGTGCGGCGCTGGCCGGGGGAGTACCAGCGGGCGACGTCGATGGCGGTCGAGAGGAGCGCGAGCGCGGTGCCGCGGACGTCCTCGACGTCGAACTCCCCGGAGGCGACACCCGCGGCGAGGACGTCGGCGACGACGCCGTCGATCTCGCGCCGCAGGTCGAGCACCTGCTCCTGGTGCTCCGGCCCGAGGTGCCGGAACTCGAACTGGACGATCCGGCCGAGCTGGTGGTGCTCGGCGTGCCAGCGGGAGAAGCCGCCGATGATCGCCCGCAGCGCCTCGGTCGGGTCGGCGGCGTCCCGGGCCGCGGCGACGAGGAGGTCCCGCGCGCGCAGGTGGCCGCGGCGGCTCAGCTCGAAGAGGAGGACCTCCTTGGAGGCGAAGTGGACGTACACCCCGGCAGGGGAGAGGCCCGCACGCGAGGCGATGTCGCGCGTCGTCGTCGCCGAGAAGCCCCGCTCGGCGAAGGCGTCGGCGGCGGCGACCATGATCCGCACCGCCGTCTCGGCGGCGTCCGAGCCGCCGTCGGGCCGCCCGCCCTCCGGGGCGAGGGCGTCGAGCACGGCGGCGTCGGCGGGGGAGGTGGGCGTCGTCACGGTTGACAGCATGCCGCACGCGCGCGACACTAAGCAAGCGCTTAGTCACAGGCGGCGCAGCCCAGCATCCGAGACCGAGGAGCCCGACGCAGATGCCCCGCAACCTCTACGACGCCGAGCACGAGGACTTCCGCGCCTCCGTCCAGGAGTTCGTCACCCGCACGCTCGAGCCGCGGGCCGAGCAGATGCTCGAGGTGAAGTCCGTGGAGCGGGACCTGTGGAAGGAGGCCGGCGCCGTCGGCCTCTTCGGCCTCGACATCCCCGAGGAGTTCGGCGGGATGGGCGCCGAGGACTACCGGTTCAACGCCATCGCCGCCGAGGTCATCGCCGGCTTCAACTTCGCCGTGTCCTCGTGCTTCGGCATCCACTCCGACGTCTGCCCGCCGTACATCGTCGACCTCGGCACCGAGGAGCAGAAGAAGCGGTGGCTGCCCGGGATGGCCCAGGGCGACCTCATCGCCGCCATCGCGATGACCGAGCCGTCCGGCGGGTCCGACCTCGCGGCCCTGAAGACGACCGCCGTCCGCGACGGCGACGACTGGGTGCTCAACGGCAGCAAGACCTTCATCACGAACGGCTACCAGGCCGACCTCGTCATCGTCGCCGCCCGGACCGACCCGTCCAAGGGTGCCAAGGGCATCAGCCTGCTCGTCGTCGAGGAGGGCATGCCCGGCTTCACCCGCGGCCGCAAGCTCGACAAGGTCGGCCAGGAGGAGGCCGACACCTCCGAGCTGTTCTTCGAGGACGTGCGGGTCCCGCACGCCAACCTCCTCGGCGAGGAGGGCATGGGCTTCGTCGCGATGATGCAGCGCCTGCCGCAGGAGCGGATCGGGGCCGCCGTCGCCAACACCGCGCACGCCTTCCAGATGTTCCGCGAGACGGTGGAGTACACCAAGGAGCGCAAGGCCTTCGGCCAGCCGGTGGGGTCCTTCCAGCACAACAAGTTCAAGATGGCCGAGCTGCTCACCCAGCTCGAGGTCACCCAGGCCTACGTCGACGACTGCGTCGCCGCGCACGCCGAGGGGAAGCTGACGCCGGTCGACGCCGCGAAGGCGAAGTGGTTCAGCGCCCAGGTGCAGAACGCCGTCCTCGACGAGTGCGTCCAGCTGCACGGCGGGTACGGCTTCATGAACGAGTACCGCGTGGCCCGCGCCTGGCGGGACGCCCGCGTCTCGAAGATCTGGGCCGGCTCGAACGAGATCATGAAGGAGCTCATCGGCCGCGACCTCGGCCTCTGAGCGCCCCCACACGACGCCGCGCCCACCAGTGGGCGCGGCGTCGTCGCGTGCGGTGGCCTCAGAGCAGGTCCGGCAGGTCGCGGACCTGCTGCACGACCACCGGAGGGACCGAGGCCTCGCCGCCGACGACGACGAGCCGGACCGGTTCCATGCGCTGCAGCGCGGCCGCGGTCGCCGCAGGGAGCACGCTCGCACGGGTGAGCAGGATCGGCCGTGTGCCGGAGGACACCGAGGACAGGCTCAGCGCGTCGGGGAAGGTCTCGCCGGACGCGAGGAACGGGCTGCGGCCCGACCCGTCGGTGGTCATCTCCCGAGCCAGCCGCGCCGCGAGGTCGTAGCGGTCCGTCCCGGCCACGCGCCGCACCGACCCCGTGGGGCCGACGATCGCCCGGATCCGTCCCAGGACGTCCCTGGACACGGTGCCGGTGCCCCCGACGACGACGACCTCGCTCGGGCGAATCGCGCGCAGACGGTCCGCCGTCGCGGGTGGCAGGCGGTCCCCGCGGGTGAGGAGCAGGGGTGCGTCGTCGCCCTTGGCGGCCGGGGCCGCGACGAGCCCGTCGGCGAACACCTCGCCGGAGGCGACATACACGGTGGACCAGGAGGCGTGCGTCGACGCCGTGAGGTTGGCCGCCACCTCGTACCGGTCGGCCCCGCCGACTCGCTCCACGGCTCCGGTCAGCGGTCGCACGGCCCGCACGACCTCGTCGGACACCGACGCCCGGCCACCGAGGACCACTATCCGGGCGGGACGGATCCGACGCAGCTCCGCCAGGGTCTCGGCGGGGACCACGCTCGGTTCCGTGAGGAGGACCGGGGCGTGCGTCGAGGTGAACGGCCCGACGCTCAACGAGTCGGCGAACGACCGCCCCGAGGCGAGGTAGACCGTGTCCGGCGAGCCGGTGGCCTGCCGCGAGATCTCGGCCGCCACGGCGTACCGGTTCCTCCCGGACCAGCGGGTCACCGGGAGCGGAGTCGTCGTGCGGTACACCCGGTTCACCTCGAGGTCGGGGACGGTGAGCCGGTACAGCCCGTCGCACACGTCGACCGGCGGCGCGCAGCCGAGGACGAACCCGTCCCCGACGAAGCCGGCGCTCGTCTGACCGATGGGGAGGTGGCGGGTCGTCCCCGGACCGTCGACGGGGACGTGGTGCGCCTCGCAGCCGACCGGGCTCACCCGCAGGCAGACGAAGGAGGAGTCAGGCGACACGGCCGCGCTGTCCATGCCGACCCCGGTCGGCAGCTCGACGACCGGCGAGCGGAGAGCGCCGTCGTAGCGGTCCACGACCGCGGGCCAGATCGTCCTCCCGGTGGCCGTGTCGTACCCGTAGGTGAGGACGAGGGAGGAGGCGCCGTTCACCGCATAGGGGCGCAGCGCGGTCCGCACGTCGCCGTCGTACGGCTCGGAGCGCAGCACCGCCGGGCCGGTGCCGTCGAAGGGGACGCGGACGACGGCGGTCGCCACCCCGGGGCGGTCGGTCCCCACGACGAGCGCGGAGGCGTCACACGCGCTCTTGACGACGGACCCCTCGACGCTCCCGAGCTCGGTGCGGGACCCGTCCGTGCGGACGAGCACGAGGTGCTCCGTGCCGTCGTCGGCGCCGACGCCGACCACCCAGCCTCCCGGCGCCGCCGAGAGGACCCGACCCTCGGGCACCGGCGCGGTGCCCGAGTCGTCCGAGGTCAGCGAGTACCAGAGGACGTGCGTGACGCCGTCGAGGGTGGCGGGGGCCCGGGTCGAGACCGCGACGTCGGCGCAGACGGTGAGGGTCCGGTCGTCGTCCCGGGGAGAGGGGTCGGCGTCCTTCGGCAGCGGGTACCGGCGCAGCAGGGCGCCCTCGGCGGAGACGACGTCGAGGTGGCCGGCACTGGTGAACGACCGCGTGCTGGTGAGGACGCTGCCGGCCGGGGTGTGGCCGACCGTCGTCAGTGGTTCCCGGACCCCGAGCGCGACTGCCGGCGGTGGGGCCGTGGCGCCCGCGACGAGAAAGGCGCCGGCCAGCGCGACGACGAGACCCACGACAGTGGTCCGACGCACCCGTCGGGCGGGAGGGGCGGTCGGCATGGTCAGCTCCCGAGATACCGGCTCGCGCCCCCGAGGCGTCTGCTCCGGTGCCGAGGGTAGGGCCATGGGCTGCCCGCGACGTGCCGAACTGCGAGAACTCGCAGGAGCATGTGGATGGGTCGTCCCCTCGGACGGGTCACGACGCTCCTCGGCGCCGTGGCCCCGTCCCGGGCGGATCCGTCGGGGGCGGCGACCGGACGGTAGGTTGGGACATCTCGCGCGGGGACCCCGCGCGGTGCCGGCAACGACGCTGGCCTGCGGTGACACCTCACGGAAGGCATTCAGTGGAGATCTGGCCTGGGACGGCGTACCCCCTCGGCGCCACGTACGACGGCAGCGGCGTCAACTTCGCCCTCTTCAGCGAGGTCGCGGACCGGGTCGAGCTCTGCCTGGTCGACGACGACAACGTCGAGACCCGGATCGAGATGCCCGAGGTCGACGGCTTCGTGTGGCACGGCTACGTCCCGAACATGCAGCCCGGCCAGCGCTACGGCTACCGCGTGCACGGACCGTACGAGCCGGAGAACGGCCACCGCTGCGACCCGAGCAAGCTCCTCCTCGACCCGTACGCGAAAGCCGTCGAGGGCCAGGTCAGCCCCGACCAGGCGCTCTTCAGCTACGAGTTCGGCAACCCGAAGAAGCGCAACACCGAGGACAGCCTCGGCAAGACGATGCTCGGCGTCGTCACCAACCCCTACTTCGACTGGGGCCACGACCGCCCGCCGCGGCACGAGTACCACGAGAGCGTCATCTACGAGGCCCACGTCAAGGGCCTGACGATGACCCACCCGGACATCCCCGAGGAGATCCGCGGGACGTACTCGGCGATCGCCCACCCGGCCGTCATCGAGCACCTCACCGAGCTCGGGGTCACCGCGATCGAGCTCATGCCGGTCCACCAGTTCGTCCAGGACACCTCGCTCCAGGAGAAGGGCCTGACGAACTACTGGGGCTACAACACGATCGGCTTCCTCGCCCCGCACAACGGCTACGCCCGCTCCGACCACGGGGAGCAGGTCACCGAGTTCAAGGCGATGGTCAAGGCGCTGCACGAGGCGAACATCGAGGTCATCCTCGACGTCGTCTACAACCACACCGCCGAGGGCAACGACTACGGTCCGACGATCTGCTTCAAGGGCATCGACAACGCCGCGTACTACCGGCTCGTCGACGAGGACAAGCAGCACTACTACGACACGACGGGCACCGGCAACAGCCTGCTCATGCGCAACCCGCACGTCCTGCAGCTCATCATGGACTCGCTGCGCTACTGGGTGACCGAGATGCACGTCGACGGCTTCCGCTTCGACCTCGCGGCGACGCTGGCGCGCCAGTTCCACGAGGTCGACAAGCTGTCGGCGTTCTTCGACCTCATCCAGCAGGACCCGGTGATCTCGCAGGTCAAGCTCATCGCCGAGCCGTGGGACATCGGCGAGGGCGGCTACCAGGTCGGCGGCTTCCCCCCGCTGTGGACCGAGTGGAACGGCAAGTACCGCGACACCGTCCGCGACTTCTGGCGCGGGGTGCCGAGCACCCTCGGCGAGTTCGCCTCCCGGATCACCGGCTCGAGCGACCTCTACGAGCACAACGGCCGCAAGCCGATCGCCTCGATCAACTTCGTCACCGCGCACGACGGGTTCACCCTGCGCGACCTCGTGTCGTACAACGACAAGCACAACGACGCCAACGGCGAGGACGGCCGCGACGGCGAGTCGCACAACCGGTCCTGGAACTGCGGCGTCGAGGGCCCGACGGACGACCCGGAGGTCAACGCGCTCCGGGTGCGCCAGCAGCGCAACTTCCTCGCGACGCTGCTGTTGAGCCAGGGCGTCCCGATGCTCGCCCACGGCGACGAGATCGGCCGCACCCAGGGCGGCAACAACAACGTGTACTGCCAGGACAACGACATCTCCTGGGTCGACTGGGACCTCGACGACGAGCAGCGCCGGCTCTACGCCTTCACCGCGGCCGTCGCCCGGCTCCGGCACGAGCACCCCGTCTTCCGACGGCGCCGGTTCTTCGACGGCAGCGCCGACCACGGCGGCGAGTCCGACCGCGGCGACATCGCGTGGTTCCAGCCGGGCGGTGAGGCGATGGCCGAGACCGACTGGTCGGACAACGAGGCCCGGAGCATGACGGTCTACCTCAACGGCCTGGCCATCCCCGGCCCCGACCAGTACGGACGGCCGATCACGGACGACGACTTCCTCGTCCTCTTCAACGCCGACCACGATCCCCTCGACTTCGTCCTCCCGCCGCAGGAGTACGGCCCGCGGTGGTGCGTCGAGATCGACACCGCCGCCGACGAGCCGGACACCGGGTGGCACGAGGCGCAGGGGTCGGTCCCCGTCCAGCCGCGCTCCCTGGTCGTCCTGCGCAACCCCCGCGAGACCTCGGCCGTCGCGGCCGGCACGTCCGCCGCCACCTCGACCCGGAGCTGATGCCCGTGGCCGTCCACCGCCCCGACCCCGCCCGCGTCGTCCCCACCGCCACGTACCGGCTCCAGGTGCACGGCGGCTACGGGTTCGACGCCGCGGCCGACCAGGTGCCCTACCTCGCCGCGCTCGGGGTCTCGCACGTCTACCTCAGCCCGATCCTCCAGCCGGCCCCGGGCTCGACCCACGGCTACGACGTCCTCGACCACACGCGGGTCGCCACCGAGGCGGGCGGCCGGGGGGCGTTCGAGCGGCTCGTCGAGGCGTGCCACGAGCACGGGCTGGGCATCGTCGTCGACGTCGTCCCCAACCACATGGCGGTGCCGTCGCCGGAGCACCTCAACGCCCCGTTCTGGTCGCTGCTGCGGGAGGGTGCCCGCTCGCCCTACGCGTCCTGGTTCGACGTCGACTGGGTCGCCGAGGACTCCCGCATCCTCATGCCCGTGCTCGGCGGCACGCTCGAGCAGGTCGTGGAGCGCGGCGAGCTCGTCCTCGCCGACGACGGCGGTCCGGGGGGCACCGAGCACGTGCTGCGCTACTACGAGCACGAGTTCCCCGTCGCCCCGGGCACCGAGGACCTCCCGCTCACCGACCTCGTCGACGCCCAGGCCTACCGCCTCACGACGTGGCGCGAGGACGAGGCCGTCAACTACCGTCGCTTCTTCGACGTCACCTCGCTCGTGGCCGTCCGGGTCGAGGACCCCGTCGTCTTCACCGCGAGCCACGCCCTGCTCCTCGCCCTCCACGGGCACGGCGAGGTCGACGGCTTCCGGATCGACCACCCCGACGGCCTCGCCGACCCCGGTGGCTACCTCGAACGGCTCGCCGAGTCGACGGGGGACGCGTGGGTCGTCGTCGAGAAGATCCTCGAGGGGGAGGAGCGGCTGCCCGAGTCGTGGCGGTGCGCCGGGACGACCGGCTACGACGCGCTGCTGCGCGTGCAGCAGGTGCTGACCCCCGGCGACCCGTCCGGCACGCTCGACCGGCTCTGGGCCGAGGTGGCCCCGCAGCACGTCGACCTCGACGCCGTCGTCACCGAGAGCAAGCGGCTCGTCGTCGACGACGTCCAGGCCGCCGAGGTCGACCGCCTCATGCGGCTGGCGCGCCGGGTCCTGCCGGACGCCGACGCCGCGGCGCTGCGGCGGGCGCTCGAGGCGCTGCTCGTCTCGATGGACCGGTACCGCGCCTACGTCGTCCCGGGCCGGCCCGTCGACCCGGAGCAGGCGGCCGTCGTCGACGACGCGGCCGCCCGGGCCCGCGCGCTGCTCGCGCCGAGCGACGTGGACGCCCTCGACCTCGTCGTGCGGCTCGTCCTCGACCGGGACGTCCCGGAGGCGGCCACCGACACCGGCCGGGTGGCCGACGAGCTGCGCGTGCGCTTCCAGCAGACGTGCGGCCCCGTCATGGCCAAGGGCATCGAGGACACCGCGTTCTACCGCTGGTTCCGGCTCGCCGGGGCCAACGAGGTCGGCGGGCACCCGCAGACGCTGTCGCTGGAGGCCGAGGACTTCCACGCGTGGTGCGCGCGTCAGCAGGCGGAGTGGCCGACGTCGATGACGACCCTCACGACGCACGACACGAAGCGGTCCGAGGACACCCGGGCCCGGCTCATGGTGCTCGCCGAGGACGCCGACGGCTGGGAGCGGTGGCTCGCCGGTGCCCGCGAGCTCGCCGGCCCCCACCGCACCCCGCGGGTCGACCCGCCGACGGAGTACCTCGTCTGGCAGACCCTCGTCGGGACCTGGCCGATCTCCGGCGCCCGGCTCGAGGAGTACCTCCTCAAGGCGGTCCGCGAGGCCAAGGTGCACACGGCGTGGGTCGACGGCAACACCGACTACGAGGACGAGGTCGTCGCCTTCGCGCGCGCCCTCGGCCGCGACCTCGCCGTCCACGAGCACCTCGACGCGTGGACCGTCCCGCACGAGCCGTCGGTGCGGGCGAACATCCTCGGTCAGAAGCTGCTGCAGCTGACGATGCCCGGCGTGCCGGACGTCTACCAGGGCTGCGAGATCGGGATGCTCTCGCTCGTCGACCCGGACAACCGCCGTCCCGTCGACTGGGCCGACCGGTCCGAGCGCCTGCAGCGGGTCCTCGACGACGAGCCGTGCTTCGACCTCGACGACGACAAGATGCGGGTGTCGGCGCTCGCGCTGCGGCTGCGCCGGGACCACCCGGAGTGCTTCGTCGGCGAGGACGCGACGTACGAGGGGCTCGAGGTCGGCGACCCGCACGCCCTCGCCTTCGCCCGCGGCGACGCGTCCGGGCCGCAGGTCGTCACCGTCGTCACGCGGGGTGCCGGCCGGCTCGCCGACGCGGGCGGCTGGGGCGACGCGCGCGTCGCCGTGCGCGCGGGACGGTGGACCGACGTGCTCGCCGGGCGCGACCACGACGCGCGGGAGGACGGGCTGTCGCTCGCCGAGGTCCTCCTCGACCGGCCGGTGGCGCTGCTCGTGTCCGCCGACCTGCTGCCGACCGACGAGGAGGCGTCATGAGCACGGTCGTCGAGGTCTGGGCACCCTTCCCGGACCGGGTCGACATCGACTGGGCCCCCGCTGGGGACACCGGGACCCCGCGGCGCGCGGAGATGACCGCCGTCGGCGACGGCTGGTGGCGCTGGGAGGCCCCGCGCGAGGTGGGGGCCGTCGACTACGCCTTCGTCCTCGACGGCGAGGAGCCCGCCCTGCCGGACCCGCGCAGCGCCTGGCTGCCGGACACCGTCCACGGACCGAGCCGCACCGTCGACACGTCCGCCTTCGCCTGGACCGACGACGGGTGGCGCGGCCCCCAGGACGGGGCGGGCTCGCTCGGCGGCGTGTTCTACGAGCTGCACGTCGGGACCTTCACCCCCGAGGGCACGTTCGACGCCGCCCTCGAGCACCTGGACCACCTCGTCGACCTCGGGGTCGACGTCGTCGAGGTCATGCCCGTCGCCGCGTACCCCACCGACCGCGGGTGGGGCTACGACGGCGTCGGCCTCTACGCCGTCCAGCACTCCTCCGGCGGCCCGGAGGCGTTCGCCCGCTTCGTCGACGCCTGCCACGCCCGCGGTCTCGGGGTCTGCCTCGACGTCGTCCACAACCACCTCGGCGCGAGCGGCAACTACCTCGCCCGCTTCGGCCCGTACTTCACCGAGGCGCACGAGACGCCGTGGGGCCCGGCGGTCAACCTCGACCACGACGGCAGCGACGTCGTCCGCGAGTTCCTCCTCGAGAACGTCCGGCGCTGGTTCCGCGAGTTCCACGTCGACGCCCTGCGGCTCGACGCCGTCCACGAGCTCAAGGACGACTCGCCGCGGCACTACCTCGCCGAGCTGGCCGACGAGACGGCCGCGCTCGCCGGGCGTCTGGGGCGTCCCCTCGACCTCGTCGCCGAGTCCGACCTGAACGACACGGTGATGGTCACCCCGACCGCGGACGGCGGGCGGGGGATGACGGCGCAGTGGGACGACGACGTGCACCACGCGCTCCACGTCGCCCTCACCGGGGAGACCCAGGGGTACTACGCCGACTTCGCCGGGACGCCCGGCACCGACGAGCCGGACGCGCTCTCCGTGCTCGCGAAGGTGCTGACCCGGGGGTTCCTCCACGACGGGACGCACTCGTCGTTCCGGGACGCGACGTGGGGCGCCCCCGTCGACCGGGAGGCCCTCGACGCCCGCCGGCTCCTCGGCTACCTCCAGACCCACGACCAGGTCGGCAACCGGGCGACGGGCGAGCGCATCTCGGCACTCGTCGACGACCCGGCGCTCCAGGCCGCCGGCGCCGCCCTGTACCTCCTCGCGCCGACGACCCCGATGCTCTTCATGGGCGAGGAGTGGGCCGCGAGCACCCCGTGGCAGTTCTTCACGAGCTTCACCGACGACTGGCTCGTCGACGCCGTGCGGGAGGGGCGGCGGGCCGAGTTCGGCTCGCACGGTTGGGCCGCCGAGGACGTCCCGGACCCGCAGGACCCGGCGACCCGGGACCGCTCCGTCCTCGACTGGTCCGAGGTCGACCGGGACGCGCACGCCGACATGCTCGCCTGGTACACCGCCCTCACCGGCCTCCGCCGGCGGCTGCGGCCCGTCGGGCCGACCCGGCTCGCCGACGTCGAGGTCACCCACGACGCGGACGCGCAGTGGGTCCTCGTGCGACACACGCCGCGCGACGGTACGCCCTTCGCCGTCGTCGTCACCCTCGCCGGGGGCGCCGCCGTGCCGGTACCGGACGCCGGCGAGGTGCTCCTCGGATGGTCGGACGTCGACGTGGCGGACGGCGTGGTGCGGCATCGTGACACGACCGTGTCCGTCCTCTCGCTGGGCCACCGCTGACCGCTCGCTAGGGTGCCTGCGGCCGTCCACGTCGGGACGGTCACGACGAGGCGGAGGGTGCGATGCGGGCACGGGTGCTGCTCGTCCGCCGTGCCGGGGCCCACCCTCTGGCCGTCCTCGCCGTCACCGTCTCCGTCGCGATGGCGCTCGTCGTCGTCGTCGCCCTGCGCCTGCTCACCGCGACGATCGGGGACGCCGGGGTCCGCTCCGCGCTCGAGGTGCCGGCCGCCGACCGGTCCCTCGTCCTGTCCGGCACCCTCGACCCGGGGGACACCGCCGCCGTCGACGCCCTCGTCGCCGACGTCGGGGGCGGCCTGCCCGGGGCGCGGGTGACCCGCGTCTCGACGGTGACGTCCCGCGGCCTCCCGGGCCGCGCCGGGACCGACCGGGCCGCCCTCGCCGAGACCGACGGGCTCGCGGGCGCCGTCACCGTCGTCGACGGCCGGCTGCCGGCACCTCCCGAGGGGAAACCCGGTGTCGTCGAGGTGGTCCTGCCCGTGGCGGCCGCCGACGGGCTCGACGTCGCGGTCGGTGACCGCCTCGCCCTGACGGACCTCGTCGACGACGACGCGCCGCCCCTCGACGTCGAGGTCGTCGGCACCGTGCGGCCGGACGACGTCGACGCCGCGCTCTGGCTCGACCTGCCGCTCGGGGTCGTCGGCGTCACCTCGACGGAGTTCACGACCTACGGACCGTTCCTCCTGGCCCCGGGCACCCTCGACGGCGGCCTCCTCGGCCGCTCGTCGGCGACCTGGCGGGTCGAGCTCGGTCTCACGGGGGTGGACGCCGGCAGCCTCGACGGGGTCCGGGCCGACGTCGCGGAGGCCGTGACGACCCTGCGCCGCGAGTCGGGTCTGCCGCTCGTCGCGAACGACCCCGACACTGCCGCCCCGGCCACCGTGCCCCTCGACGGTGCCCGCGTCTCGACCGTCGTCCCCGCGGAGCTGGACGCTGCCCGGCTCGTCGCCGATCGCATCCGCGCGTCCCTGCTCACCCCGGTCCTCCTCCTCGCCCTCCTCGGCGGCACCGCGCTCGTCGGCTCGGCGGGCCTGCTCGCGGGGCTGCGCGAGGAGGAGACCCGGTTGTTGCGCGTCCGCGGTGCCTCGAGCACCCGGCTCGCCCGCCTCGGGCTCGGGGAGGCCCTCGCCGTCGCCGCCGTCGGCGTGCTCGTCACCCTCGCCCTCGCGCCGGGGACCACCCGGGCGGTGGCCGGGGTCCCCGGCCCGTGGTGGCGGCCGGCCGACGCCGTCGACCCCCTCCTGTGGTCGACGGTGCTGCCGCTCGCCGCGGGTGCCGTCGGTGTCGCCGTCGTCACCGGGCTCTGGGTCGGTCGGGACACCCGAGGACGGTCCTCGGCGCGGCTCGCGGCCGGGTCGGGGCTCGACCTCGCCCTCCTCGTCCTCGCCGCGCTGGCCCTCGTCCAGCTGCGCCGCTACGACGCGAGCGGGTCCACGACCGTCGACCCGCTCACCGGCGCGGCCCCGGCCCTCGTCGTCGCCGGGTTCTCGGTCCTCGCGCTGCGCCTCGTCCCGCTGCTGTCCCGGCTCGCCGTCAGGGCGGGCACCCGACGCCCCGGCCTGGACCTCGCGTGGGGCGGCTGGCAGCTGGCCCGGCGCGGCGCGCAGCAGACCGGGGTCATCCTCCTCGTCCTCCTCGCCTTTGGGATGGGCACGATCGCGCTCGCGCACGACGCCACCGTGACCCGCGCCATCGAGGACCAGTCGGCGTTCGAGGCCGGGGCGCCGTTGCGCGTCGACCGCGGGGTGCCCGGACGCACGTCCTCGACGACGGGGGCCGTCGTCGAGGAGGCCGCCGGCGCCGACCGGGTCGTGCCGGTGTCGCGCGGCACGACGAGCCTCGGCGGTCTCGACGGGGTCACCGTGCTCGGCCTCGACGCCTCGGCGGCCGGGACCGTCCTCGACCCCCGCGCCGACACCCTCCGTGGGGCGTCGTGGCCGGACCTCGCCGGGCGGCTCGCGGCGCAGGACCGCCCGCCGCCGGCGGTGCCGCTGCCGGAGGGCACCGAGCGGCTGACCCTCGAGCTCGCGGTCGACTCCCCGGTCGAGATCCGCCGGTTCGGGTTCCGTCGGGGGGACGGGTTCACCGGCGCCGTCCACGTCGAGGACGGCCGCGGCGTCGTCGCCGCGCTGCCGGTCGGCGGGATCGGCGAGCAGCGGCGCGCCGTCACGGTGGACCTCGGCTCGCGGCGCCTCACACCGCCGCTCGCGGTCGTCGGCGTCGAGGTCGACCTGCCGGATTTCGTCTCGGCGCTCGCCCCCGCCGGGTCGGTCCGGCTCGACCTCGGGCAGGTGACCGCCGACGGCCAGGAGGTGCCGGTGGACGGCCTCGTCGACGGCACCGACGACCGCGGTCTCTGGCTCGCCCTGCCACCGGCCGCCGACCGGCCGGTCCCCGTCCTCGCGACCCCCGCGGTCGCCGAGGCCCTGCAGGGCGAGGACGGTCGCCGGGTGCTCCTGCCGCTCGGTGGCCGGGAGGTCCCGGTCGAGGTCGTCGGCGTCGTCGACGCCCTGCCGACGGCGGCCGACCCGGCCGCCGGGGTGGCCCTCGACCTCGCGACCGTCGCGGCGACCCCCGAGGCGGGCGCGCCGGGCTCGTTCCGGTCGCGGACCGTCCTCGAGCCGGGGGAGTGGTGGAGCGCCCCCGCCGACGTCGAGGCCGCGGCCGCGCAGGTCCGGGCGGACGCCGCGTACGGCACCCGGGTCGTCGTCCGGGACGAGCTCGTTGCCGAGCGGCGGGCGGACCCCGTCAACGCGGGGATGCGCTCGGCGATGGCGCTCGTCGCCGGTGCCTCGCTCGTCCTCGCCGCGGTCGGCTTCGCGGCGAGCTCGACCGCGCTGGCCCGGCGACGGCGTGCGGAGAACGGCGTGCTCGTCGCCCTCGGCGTCCCGCCGGCGCGGCTCGCCCGGGTGCTCGAGGCCGAGCGGCTCGCGGTCGTCGTCGGCACGGTCGCCGTCGGTCTGCTCCTGGGCGCCGCCGCCGCGCTCGCGGTCGTCCCGCTCCTCGCCGGGGGAGACGGTCACCCGCAGGTCCCGGCCGTCGACGTCGTCCTGCCGCCGCTCACCGTCCTCGGGTTCGCCGGGGCGCTCACCCTCGTCCTCACGGTCCTCGGGTGGGTCGTCGTGCGGGACGACCGCCGACGGGGCCGGCCGCCGGGAGGTAAGTCGTGACCGGGCCGAGAACCCGCACCCTCCTCGTCCGTGGGCTCGCCGCAGTCCGGGGGCCGGTCGCGCTCATGGCGGTCCTGGGCCTGCTCGCCGGCGCGTTCCTCGTCACCGGCCCCCGGGTCGTGGACCGCAGCGCAGACGCCGCCCTCGGCGACCTCCTCGCCGGTGCACCGGCGGCCGCCCGCGAGGTCGGGGTGACCTCGCCGCCGTCGCGCCCGCTCGGCCCGCCGGCGACGGCCGACCCGCCGCGGGAGGGCCCGGTCGCCCCCTTCGAGGCCGTCGACGCCGTCCTGCGCGACGTCCTCGGGCCCGAGGTGTCCGGCCTCCTCGGGATGCCGACCTGGGCCGCCCAGTCCGAGCCCGCGGCCCTCCTCCGGCCCGGCGGCACGCCGCTGCGCCCCGACACCACCCGGGCCGTGCTCCGGGCGCAGAGCGGGCTCGACGCGCACGTCCGCTGGGTCGACGGCGGGGCGCCCGGGCCGGCGAACGACACCGGAACCACGCGGGCCGGGGGGACCCGGCACCCCGTCCGGGTCGTCCCGGTCGCCCTCGCCGCCGCCACCGCCCGCGCCTGGGGAGTCGCGGTCGGGGACGTCGTCGACGCCGTCCCGGAGGGCACCGCGGACCCCGTCCGGGTCGTCGTCACCGGGACCTTCACCCCGCTCGACCCCGGGGACGGCTTCTGGGCCGCCGAGCCCCGGATGGCCGGCCTCGCCGCGATCCCCGACCCGCTCGGCGGGGTCACCGAGGAGGCGGCGCTCGTCGCGGACGTCGCGAGCTACGGGGCGCTGTCGGACGCCCTGTGGCGCGCCGGGCCGGGCGTGCCACGCGACGCGGGGTCGCCCGTGCTCGCTGCGAGCTGGCGCTACCCGGTCGACGCCGGCCGCGTCCGGACCCGGGACGTGGGGTCGGTGCGCGCGCTCGTCACACGGCTCGACACCGACCCACGGCTGCGCAGCGTGCCAGGACGGACCCTCACCACGACGACCGGCCTCGGCGGGCTCGTCGACGAGCACGCGACGGCGCTCGCTGCGACGGCCGTCATGACGGGCTTCGCGACGACCGGTCTCACCGCCCTCACGGTGCTCGTCCTCGCTCTCACCGCGCTCGTCGCCCTCGCTCGCCGGGAGGCCGAGACGGCACTCCTGCGGGCGCGCGGCGGGTCGCTGCGCCGGCTGCTCGTCACGGGGGCGGTCGGGCCCGTCCTCCCCGTGGTCCTCGCGGCGGCGGCGGGAGCCGTCGCCGCTGCCATCGCGCTCCCGGGGACGACCGGCCGCACCGCGCTCGTCCAGGTGTCGGTCGTCGCCCTCGTCCCCGCACTGGCCGGGGCGCTGGCGCTCGTCGTCGGGGTGCGTGCGCGAGAGCGTCGGGACCCGGGATCGCACGCGGCCCGACGGGTCCGCGTCGTCCGCGTCCTGCGCCGGGCCGTCGGCGAGGCAGGCGTCGTCGTCCTCGCGGTCCTCGCCGTGACGACGGTCCGCTCCCGCGGGGCGGAGATCGCCTCGGGTCGTCAGGACTGGTTCGCCGCCCTCGTCCCGGTCCTCGTCGCCGCCGCTGCCGCGCTCGTCGTCCTCCGTGTGCTCCCGCCGCTCGCGCGACGTGCGGCCGGGGTCGCAGCCCGCCGCAGGGGCCTCGTCGCCTTCCTCGGACTCGCCCGGTCGGCCCGGGGCGGGGCGCGCGGCGCCCTGCCCGTCGTCACCGTCGTCGTCGGCGCGGCCGTGCTCACCCTCCTCGCGCAGCTGACGCTCACGCTGGACACGGAGCGGGAGACCGCCGCGCTCCGCACGGTCGGGGCGGAGGGCCGGGTCGACGCCCTGCGCCTGGACCCCGAGGACGTCGAGGCCCTCCTCGCCCGCCCCGGCGTCGGCTCCGTGCTCCCGGCGTACGTCGAGGCCGCCGAGGTCGTCCTCGCGGGGGAGTCGACGCCCGTCGTCCTCGTCGCGACCGACGTCGCCGCGTACGGCGCCCTCGTCGAGGGGACCGCGCTCGCCGTCCCGGACGCCCCGGCCGAGGGACAGGACGGCCCCGTCCCGGTCCTCGGCGGTCCCGGCCTCGCTCCCGGCACGGCCGACCTCGTCGTGCGGGGTCAGCGGGTCCCGATCCGCGTCGTGTCGAGGGACTCCGACCTCGTCCGGGTCGTCGACGGACGGTCCGCCCCCGCCGTCCTCGTCGACCTCGACGCGCTCCAGGACCCGGTGCCGGCCGTCCGCGCCGACACCGCCTTCCTCGACTCGGCCGGCGCCCGTGCCCTCCTCGGCGCGGCGGAGGACCCGGCGGAACTGACCCCCAGCGGCCGGGTCTCGGGCGTCGTCTCGGCGGACGCGGTCCGTGCGGACGTCGCCGGGCTGGCCCTGCCGCGGCTCGTCACGGGGACTTACCTCGTCGGTGCCGTCCTCGCGGCGGCCCTCACCCTCGTCGCGCTGCTCCTGCTCCTCGTGGCCTCCCGCGCCGAGCGGGCCGCGGCGGTCGCCCGGCTCCG
Organism: Phycicoccus avicenniae; assembly: GCF_018139485.1. Taxonomy (GTDB): domain Bacteria; phylum Actinomycetota; class Actinomycetes; order Actinomycetales; family Dermatophilaceae; genus Phycicoccus; species Phycicoccus avicenniae. The sequence continues at coordinate 134,474 of NZ_JAGSNF010000006.1, read as the reverse complement.
GACGATGGGACTGCCCCGCGGGCGCGACCGCGCACTCGCCTGGGTCGAGGTGCTGCCCGTCGTCGCCCTCGGGGGGCTCGCCGGGGCCGCCGTCGGGCTGCTCGGCCCGACCCTCGTCGCCCCGGCGCTCGACCTCGCGCCGTTCACGGGGTCGCTCACCCGCCCGCCCCTCGACCCGAGCCCGCTCGTCGCGCTCGGGGTCGCCGCGGGCATCACCGCCCTCGGCGGCCTCGCCCTCGTCCTCGACGCCGCCGCCGCGCGGCGCGGCCCGCTCGCCGACCACCTGCGCAGAGGAGACACGGCATGACGACCACGACGTCACCCGGGGCGGCCCGCCCCGCCGCCCCGCACGAGGAGCCGGACATCCTCTGCGACAACCTCGTGCGGATCTACCGCACCGAGGGGATCGAGGTCGTCGCCCTCCAGGGTCTCGACCTGCGCGTCGAGCGGGGCGACCTCGTCGCGCTCGTCGGCGCCTCCGGGTCGGGCAAGTCGACCCTGCTCACCATCCTCTCCGGCCTCGACACCCCGAGCGCCGGCGTGGCCCGGGTCGCGGGGCACGACCTGTCGAGCACCGACCGGCGCGCCCGGCTGCGCTACCGCCGGCACACCGTCGGCTTCCTCTTCCAGCAGGCCGCCGCCAACCTGCTGCCCTACCTCACCGCCGCCGAGAACGTCGGCCTCCCGATGCTCCTCGCCGGGGTCGGCCGCCGGGAGCGGCCGCGCCGGGCCCGGGAGGTCCTCGACGTCCTCGGGGTGGGAGACGTCGCCGACCGTCGCCCCGCCGAGCTCTCCGGCGGCCAGCAGCAGCGGGTCGCCCTCGGTGTCGCCGTCGCGAACTCCCCACGGGTGCTGCTCGCCGACGAGCCGACGGGCGAGCTCGACAGCCGGAGCAGCGACGAGGTGTTCGAGGCGGTCCGCCGGGCCAACGAGGACCTCGGGACGACCGTCCTCGTCGTGACCCACGACCCACTGGTCAGCGAGCACGTCGCGCGGACCGTCGGCATCCGGGACGGACGGACCTCGACCGAGGTGCTCCGCCGGGACGGCGAGGCCGGGCTCGTCGCCGAGGAGTACGCCGTCCTCGACCGGGCGGGTCGCCTCCAGCTGCCGGCCGCGTTCACCGGTCGGCTCGGGCTGCGCGACCGGGTGCGGCTCGACCTCGAGCCCGACCACATCGCCGTCCGACCCGGGCACGACGGCGTCGACGGGAAGGAGGGCGCATGAGCGGCGACGGGACCGGGATGCGGGTCGCGGTCGAGGGCGTGCACCGGACGTACGGCGCGGGCCCGACGGCGGTGCGGGCCCTGCGCGGGGTCGGGTTCACGGTCCGGCCGGGTGAGCTCGTCGCGGTCCGGGGACGCTCGGGCTCGGGCAAGACGACGCTGCTCAACGTCGTCGGCGGCCTCGACCGGTGCGACGCCGGGACGGTCCGTCTCGACGACGAGGTGGTGACGGCGATGTCCGACGACGATCTCCTCGCCCTGCGCCGCGGGCCGGTCGCCCACGTCTTCCAGTCCTTCGGGCTCGTCCCGGTCCTCACCGCCCGGGAGAACGTCGGGGTGCCGCTGCGGCTGCGCGGGACGGAGCCGCAGGAGCGCGAACGGCGCGTCGGCGCGGTCCTGGACCGGGTGGGCCTCGGCGGACACGGGGAGCACCGGCCGGACGAGCTGTCCGGCGGTCAGCAGCAGCGGGTGGCGCTCGCCCGGGCGCTCGTGTCCCGGCCCCGACTGCTGCTCGCGGACGAGCCGACGGGGCAGCTCGACTCCGAGACGGGGCGCGAGGTGATGTCGCTCATCGCGAGGCTGGCCGTCGAGGAGTCGATGACGACGGTCGTCACGACGCACGACCCCGCGCTGCTCGGCCTCGCCGACCGGGTGCTCACGATCGCCGACGGGGTCGTCACGGACGAGGGGTGAGGCCCTCCGGGACGCGGACCATGCCCTCCTGGGCGACGCTCGCGACGAGGACCCCGTCGGCGGAGAACATCCGCCCGATGCCGAGCCCGCGGCCGCTCTGGGCCGACGGCGAGCTCTGCGCGTAGAGGACCCAGTCGTCGGCCCGGGCCGGGCGGTGGAACCACATCGCGTGGTCCAGGCTCGCCATCTTCAGCCCGGGCGTCGTCCACGGCAGCCGGTGCCGGCGCAGGATGGTCTCGAGCAGCGAGTAGTCCGAGGCGTAGGCGAGGACGGCCTCGTGGACGAGCGGGTCGTCCGGCAGCGACCCGACGGTCCGCATCCACACGTGCTGGTACGCGGAGGCCTCGGCCGGGGGCTCGGCGAAGATGTTCCCCTCGACGTGGCGTAGCTCGACGGCGCGGCGGGAGAGGTGCTTGGCCCGGGGGTCGTCGACGCCGGCGAACACGTCGGCGAGCGAGCGCAGCGTCTCGGCCGGGGGGACGTCCGGCATCTCGTCCTCGTGGTCGAGGCCGCCGTCGGGGGACTGGAACGAGGCGCTCATCGACAGGATCGGCTTGCCGTGCTGGATCGCGTGCACCCGCCGGGTCGAGAACGACCGGCCGTCGCGCATCCGCTCGACGCTGAAGGTGATCGGCTGGGTGTCGTCCCCGGGCCGCATGAAGTACGCGTGGATCGAGTGCAGCCGCCGCCCGGGGTCGGTGGCGGCGACGGTGCGGCCCGAGGCGACGACGCCCTGGGCGAGCACCTGACCGCCGAAGACCCGCCCGTGCGGCTGACGCTGGCTCTGGCCGCGGAAGAGGGTGATGTCCTCCGCGAAGGTCTCCGGCAGCTCGATCGCCGGGTCGGGGGAGCCCTCCCGGGGCTGGACGCTGACCCGCGCCGAGCCGAGCTCCTCGAGGTCGAGCGTGGCGAGGAGGTCCTCGAGCGGGTCGACGGGCGGCGGCTGCGGGGTCACGGCGTCACGATATCGGCGCGCGGGACGAACCCGCGCACGCCGCCGTCGGGTCGTGTCACGCGACGAGGGGACGGACCGGGCGGCGCCGGTCGGCCGGGTCCGGCCCTCGGCCCGCCACCGCGTGGACCGCGCGGGCCAGCCGGCCCACCGCGTCGGTCATCGCCTCCGCGGGCAGCACGTGCGGCAGCCGGAGCCAGCGGTCGAGGCCGCCCTCGACCGCGAACCGGGGTCCCGGCGCGAGGAGCAGCCCCTCGGGCTCGGCGGCGACCGCGACCCGTGATGCACTCGTGCCGGGCGGCAGCTCGCACCACAGCGACAGCCCGCCCCGGGCCGGCGTGAAGCGGACCTCGGGCAGCTGCGCACGCAGGGCGGTGGCCGCCGCGTCGCGGGCGGCGACGAGATCGGTGCGTCGGTCCTCGGTGAGGCCGGGACAGGCCCGCAGGAGCTCGAGATGGACGAGCTGCTCGAGCACGGGCGCACCGAGGTCGCTCGCGACACGGGCCTCGACGAGGTCCCGCATCCGTCCGTGCGGGGCGCGGACCCACCCGGTGCGCAGCCCGCCCCAGTGCGACTTCGAGGCGCTGCCGACGGAGACGGCCTCCGGGGCGTGCGCGGCGAGGGGCAGCGCCATCGGCCCACCGATGAGGTCGATCTCGGCGATGGTCTCGTCGACGACGGGGACGGTCCCGGCCGACCGGAGCGCGGCCGCGAGCCGAGCGCGGCCCTCGTCGTCGAGGAGGGCGCCGGTGGGGTTGTGGAAGTCGGGGACGAGGACCGCGGCCCGGGCGGCGGCGGACCGAGCCACCCGATCGGCGTCGTCGAGGTCCCAGCCGTCGGGGTCGACCGGCAGCGTCCGCAGCCGGGCGCCGCCGCCCCGGAGCAGGTCGAGGGTGTTGGGGTAGGTCGGGTCCTCGACGAGCACCCGGTCGCCGGGGGAGACCAGCGCCCGCAGGACGACGCCGAGCCCCGCGACCGCCCCCGAGGTGACGAGGACGTCCTCGGCGCGCGTCGGCACCCCGCGGGCCGTGTACCGCTCGGCGAGGGCCTCCCGCAGCTCCGGCAGGCCGTACGTGAGGTACCCGGTGCCGCCGAGGTAGGAGGGCAGCCGTTCGACGGCCCGCTCGTAGGCCTCGACGATGCCGGCGGGGGCCCGGGGCGCGGCGCACGTGAGGTCGAGGACCCCGTCCGCCACGTCTCCCGGGAACAGCCCGCCGGAGCCGCGGTGGACGACCCCGGTCGGGAGCGTGGCGACCGAGCCCGACCCCCGGACCGAGCGCAGGTAGCCGGTGTCGCGCAGGACGTCGTAGGCCCGGGTGACGGTCGTGCGGCTCAGGCCCAGGGCGTGGGTGAGGTCCCGCTCGCTCGGCAGCCGGGTGCCGGGGGCGATCCGGCCGTCGGCGACGGTGAGCCGCAGCGCGTCGGCGAGTGCGCGGTAGACCGGCCTGGTGCTCGTGACGTCGCCGACGAGCCGGGCGGTCCGCGTCGCGCTCACCGTGGGAGCGGGGGAGGCCATGGAGGCCACTGTCCCACGAATGGCCCTCGATCGGCAGGCCACTTCGGCGCACACTGGTCGGGTGACCCCGATCCAGCGCCTGCGCAGCGCGCCGACCCGCCGCGTCGACCTCGTGCCGATGACCCCGCTCGAGCAGCTGCGCGCCGGCCGCCTCCCGCGCCGCCTCGTCCAGCTGGTCGTCGGCCTCGTCCTCTTCGGCGCGACGATGGCGCTCATCCTCCGGGCCGGGCTGGGTCTCGAGCCGTGGGGCGTGTTCACCTTCGGCCTCATCCAGCACGTCCCGATGTCGTACGGGCAGATGGTCGTGCTCAGCTCGTTCGTCATCCTGCTGCTGTGGGTCCCGCTGCGGCAGTGGCCCGGGCTCGGCACGCTCGCGAACGCCGTCGTCGTCGGGGTCGCGACCGACGCGACGCTCGCCCTCGTGCCACCGGTCGAGGACCTCGCCGTGCGGGTGCCGATGCTGCTCGCCGGCGTCGTCGGCAACGGGCTGGCCGGGGCGCTCTACATCGGGAGCCAGCTGGGGCCCGGCCCGCGGGACGGGCTCATGACGGGGCTGTCCCGGCGCACCGGCCGCTCGATCCGGCTCGTGCGGACCGGTCTCGAGGTGACCGTCGTCGCCGTGGGGTGGCTGCTCGGAGGCATCGTCGGGGTCGGCACGCTCGTGTACGCCCTGCTCATCGGCCCGGTCGTCCAGGCGTTCCTGCCGCTGCTCACGGTGCGGCTCGACCGCCCGGGTCAGCGCCCCGCAAGGGAGACGGGCGCCCGCGAGTCGGGCTCGACCCGCCAGGACCACACGGCCGCGGCTAGCGCGCCGCCGAGCAGGACGAGCGAGGTGCCGAGCGCCCAGCGCAGCGCCGCACCCGGGTCGTCGAGCCGCGACACCGCGACCTGATACGCGGTCATGAGGACGGCCGCGCCGATCGCGGCGCCGATCCGCTGACCGGTCTGCAGCGCCCCGCCGGCGGCGCCGCCCATCCGGGGCGGGACCTCGTCGAGGGACAGGGTGATGTTCGGCGACACCGTCGCCCCGCCCCCGAGACCGGCGACGAGCAGCGGCCCGGCGACGAGCAGCCACATCCAGGGGCTGTCCTGCGCCGACGGCGTGACGACGGCCAGGGCGACGAGGCCGGCCATCATGACGACGAGCGACCCGACGGTGAGCGGTCGGCCGACCCGGCTCACGAGGCGGCCGGCGAGCGGGGAGGCGACCGCGGACCCGACGGCGAACGGGGTGAGCAGCAGGCCCGCCTGCAGCGGTGAGTAGCCGAGCCCGTCCTGGAAGTACACGCTGAGCACGAGGAAGATGCCGGTGAAGCCGGTGAAGTACAGGCTGCCGATGACGATGCCACTGGCGTAGCCAGGGGTGGAGCGCAGGAGCGACAGGTCGAGCAGGGGGGCACCGTCGCGGCGGACGACGGCCCGCTCGTGCCGGACGAAGGCGGTGCCGAGGACCGGGACGAGGACGAGGAGCAGCAGGGGGAGCCGCTGGCCGGACTCGAGGCTCACGACGGGGTAGAGCAGGGCGAGGACGGTCGCGCCGAGGAGCACCGCGCCGCGCACGTCGAGGCGCGTGTCGCGCGGACCGTCGGACTCGACGCGGCCGGGGACGAGCCGGGCGATGGCCACGAGCAGGACCGCGCCGATGGGCACGTTGACGAGGAAGATCCACCGCCAGCCGTTCTCCTCGCCGAAGGCCGCGATGAGCAGGCCGCCGAGGATCGGGCCGATCGCGGAGGACACCGACACCGTGAAGCCGAAGAGGCCGAAGGCGACGCCGCGCTCGCGGCCCCGGAAGAGGGACTGGATGAGCCCGGAGCTCTGCGGGGTGAGCAGGCCGGCGGCGAACCCCTGGACGAGGCGCGCGCCGATGAGCACGGCGACGTGCGGCGCGAGGCCGGCGACGGCGCTGGAGAGGACGAACCCGGTGAGGCCGAGGGTCATCATCTGCCGCCGGCCGTAGGCGTCGCCGAGCCGGCCGCCGATGACGAGGACGAGCCCGAGGGCGAGCGCGTAGCCGGAGACGACCCACTGGATCGTGCCGGCGGAGGTGTCGAGACCGGTGCGGACCGAGGGGATCGCGACGTTGACGATCGTCACGTCGAGCAGCACCATGAAGCCGACCGTGAGGGTGACCCCGAGGACCCGCCAGCGCCGGGGGTCGGGGGCGTCGGTCGTCGGCGCGTCGCGCTCCTCGGTTCCCTGGCTCACCCGCCCACGCTATGCGCTCGCCCGGACACCACGAGCACCGCGTCCGGAACCCTCGACAGCGTGTCGTGGCAACTCGTGTCCACCGGGGCCTCCTGCGTGCTAACTTCCCGCCACCGGCTGCGGGGTCGCAGCCGGTCTCATGCGTCCAGGCGCACTTCACCCCCTCGGAGGGCAGATGAACCGATCCACCCGTATGTGGCACCTCGGGGCGCTCGCCATGGCGACGAGCCTCGCGCTGGCCGCCTGCGGCAGCAGTGAGAGCGACGGGGCCGCCAGCGGCGACAACGCCGCCGCCGACTGCCAGGAGCAGAACCTCGCATTCCTCGGCGCCCTGACCGGCGACGCCGGCGCCCTCGGCGTCAACATGGTCAACGGCATCAAGCTGGCCGTCGAGGAGTACAACGCGGACGCCGAGTGCCCCGTCGGGCTCAAGGAGTTCGACTCCCAGGGCAGCCCGGACAAGGCGCCCGCGCTCGCCACCCAGATCGTCGGCGACGACACGATCATCGGCCTCGTCGGCCCCGGCTTCTCCGGGGAGTCGCTCGCCACCGGGAAGACCTTCTTCGAGTCCGGCGTCCCGACGATCTCCCCGTCCGCGACCAACGTCACGATCACCGACCAGGGCTGGACGACGTGGCACCGGATCATCGGCAACGACCAGGCGCAGGGCGAGGCCGACGCGCGCTACCTCCTCGACACCGTCGGCGCGACGAAGGTCTTCGTCATCGACGACGCGCAGGACTACAGCAAGGGCCTCTCCGGGGTCGTGCGTGAGGGCCTCGGCGACGCCGAGGTCGGCTACGACCAGATCCAGGTCAAGCAGACCGACATGTCCTCGGTCGTCACGAAGGTCACCTCCTCGGACGCCGACGCGGTCTTCTACGGCGGCTACTACACCGAGGCCGGGCTGCTCGCGAAGCAGCTGCGCCAGGCCGGCTGGGAGGGCACCTTCATGTCGGGCGACGGGTCTCAGGACCCGGCGTTCGTCGAGGTCGCCGGCGAGGCGGCCGAGGGCGCGGTCCTGTCCGCCCCCGCGGCCCCGGCCCCGGAGGACTTCGCGGCCCGGGTCGAGGAGTCCACGGGCAGCGCCGCGGGTCTCTACACCACCCAGTCCTACGACGCGGCGAACATCTTCTTCGCGGCGCTGGAGTCGGGGGCCACGGACGCGCAGGCCATCAACGAGTTCATCGGCTCGTACGAGGGCGAGGGCGTCAGCGGCCCGATCTCCTTCGACGACAAGGGTGACATCGAGACCTCGACGATCTACGCCTACATGGTGACCGGCGGCGAGCTCGACCTCGAGAACCCCACCCCCATCGAGTAGTCCGCACCACTCCCGTCATCCACTGACGCGCGGCCGGGGACGAGTCCCGTCCCCGGCCGCGGGTCCCTCTGCCCAAGGGGAGTGCGTTGGACTTCTCGTTCCTCGCGAACAACATCGTCGAGCTCACGGTCACCGGGCTCGCGCTCGGGGCGATCTACGCCCTCGTGGCCCTCGGCTACACGATGGTCTACGGCGTGCTGCAGCTCATCAACTTCGCCCACTCCGAGGTGTTCATGTACGGCACCTTCGCGGTGGCGTGGGTCTTCGTGTTCGTCCACGGCCGCACCCCGTCGACCCAGACCCTCGGCGAGACCATCGGGCTGCTCCTGCTCTCGCTCGTCGCCGCGATGGTCGTCTCGGCCCTCATCGCGATGCTCCTCGAGCGGGTGGCCTACCGTCCGCTCCTGAAGCGCAAGGCACCGCGGCTCATGGCCCTGATCTCGGCGATCGGTGCCTCGTTCGCGCTCGCCGAGCTCATGGGGCTGCGCGACCGCGTCGCCGGGTGGGTCGGCCTGCGCGACGACCTCGACGCCTACGTCGCCAAGGCGCGTGACACCTACTCCAACCCGGTGACGATCCAGCCGCAGACCCTCTTCGAGGTCGGCGGGTACGGGGTCAAGGACGTCGACGTCATGGTGATCCTCGCCTCGCTGTTCATGATGCTCGCGCTCGACCAGTTCGTCCGGCGGACCCGCTTCGGCCGCGGCATGCGCGCCGTCGCCCAGGACCCGGAGTCCGCGGCCCTCATGGGCGTCAACTCGACCCGGATCATCCGTGGCACGTTCATCCTCGGCGGGCTCATGGCCGGCGCCGCGGCCACGCTGTACATGGTGAAGATCGGCTCGACCCGGCAGGACGCGGGGTTCATCCTCGGCGTCAAGGCGTTCACCGCCGCCGTGCTCGGTGGCATCGGCAACCTGCGCGGCGCCCTCGTCGGCGGCCTGCTCCTCGGCGTCTCGGAGAACTACGGGGCGGCCCTGTTCGGCACGGAGTGGAAGGACGTCGTCGCCTTCGTGCTCCTCATCCTCATCCTCCTCGTGCGGCCCTCGGGCCTGCTCGGGGAGTCCCTCGGAAAGGCGCGTGCGTGATGGGACCGGTCCGGACCGCGCTCGACGCGATGGCCAGGCGCTGGGCGGGGATGCCGCGCGGCGCGCGGGTCGCCCTCGTGGTGCTCCTCGCGGCGTTCTTCTACGTGCTGCCGCTCGTGCGGCCGCCGGTCGTCACGACCCAGCAGATCGACTTCGGCGGGGTGATGTTCGGCATCGCCGCGTTCGCCCTCGTCGCCGTCGGGCTCAACATCGTCATCGGCTACGCCGGGCTGCTCGACCTCGGGTACGTCGGCTTCTACGCCGTCGGGGCCTACACGACCGGCGTGCTCACCTCGTACCAGTTCCACTGGTCGTTCTTCGCCGCGCTGCCGGTCGCGATCGTCGTCACGATGATCACCGGCGTTCTGCTCGGGGCGCCGACCCTGCGGGTGCGCGGGGACTACCTCGCGATCGTCACCCTCGGGTTCGGGGAGATCATCCGTCTCGCCGTGACGAACGTCGAGTGGGTCGGCGCGGCCGCGGGCATCAAGGACATCCCGCACCCGCCGAACATCGGCCCGGACCCGGAGCCGCCCTTCGGCACCGGTGGGCTCTTCACGATCCCGTCGCTGTCCTGGGACGGGCTCGTCCCGAGCGTCGACACCGGCCGGGAGACCCCGTTCCTCGTCTTCGGCGCCGTGAGCGCGATCCCGTACTACTGGCTCGTCCTCACCGTGCTCATCCTCGTCCTCGTCGCGGACCGGCTCGTCAAGGACAGCCGGGTCGGGCGCGCGTGGGAGGCCACCCGCGAGGACGAGGACGCCGCCGAGCTCATGGGTGTCCCGACGTTCCGCTTCAAGCTCCTCGCGTTCGCGCTCGGTGCCGCCATCGGCGGGCTGTCCGGGGCGCTCTACGCGAGCAGCCAGGGCGGGTACATCAACCCGCAGAGCTTCCCGCTGCTGCTGTCGATCCTCTTCGTCGCCGCCGTCATCGTCGGCGGGGCGGGCAACCGCTGGGGCGCTGTCCTCGGCGGGGCGCTCGTCGCCTACCTGCCGGAGCGGTTCCGCGAGTTCAGCGACTTCCGGCTCCTCGTCTTCGGCCTCGCGCTCATGATCCTGCCCGTCTACCGCCCCCAGGGTCTGCTGCCCCCACGCCGGACCATCCGGGCCCGGGCGGCGCAGGAGGAGATCGACGAGCTCGAGGGCCGGGAGTCCGCGCAGAAGGAGGTGCTCTGAGATGGGCGAGCGCACGAAGGTCCTCGAGGTCGACGACGTCACGCTGCGCTTCGGCGGGCTCACCGCCCTGGACTCGGTGTCGCTGCACATCGACGAGGGCGAGATCCTCGGGATGATCGGCCCGAACGGCGCCGGCAAGACGACGGCGTTCAACGTCATCACCGGGGTGTACCGGCCGACGTCGGGGCAGGTGCGCTTCCTCGGCGACCCGCTCACCGGGCTGAAGCGTCACGCGATCACCAAGCGCGGCATCGCCCGGACGTTCCAGAACATCCGGCTCTTCGGGGCGATGACCGCGCTCGAGAACGTCCTCGTCGGGACCGACGTCCACCACTCGGCGGGGGTCGTGTCCGCACTGTTCCGGACCCCGAGGCACCGCCGCGAGGAGGCCGAGGGGCACGAGGCCGCGATGGAGCTGCTCGAGTTCATGGGCCTGGCGTCCCGGGCCGACGAGCTCGCCTCGAACCTGCCCTACGGCGACCAGCGCCGGCTCGAGATCGCCCGTGCGATGGCGACCGGTCCGAGGCTGCTGTGCCTCGACGAGCCGGCCGCCGGCTTCAACCCGCAGGAGAAGGCCCAGCTCATGGACCTCATCCGGCGGGTCCGCGACCGCGGGTTCACCGTCCTGCTCATCGAGCACGACATGCGGCTCGTCATGGGCGTCACCGACCGGATCGTCGTCCTCGAGTTCGGCAAGAAGATCGCCGACGGCACCCCGGCGGAGATCCGGGACGACCCCGCGGTCATCGCCGCCTACCTGGGAGTGGATGAGGATGCTTCTTGAGGTCGAGGGCCTCTGCGTCAACTACGGGCACATCGAGGCCATCCGGGACATCTCGTTCGGGGTCGAGGAGGGCCAGGTCGTCTCGCTCATCGGGGCGAACGGGGCCGGCAAGACGACGACGCTGAAGACGATCTCCGGGCTGCGGACCGTGCGGGCCGGGCGGGTCGTCTTCGAGGGCAAGGACATCACGACGCTGCCGCCGTACGAGCGGGTCGCGCTGCGGCTCAGCCAGTCGCCGGAGGGGCGCGGGGTGTTCGTCGGGATGACCGTGCGCGAGAACCTCGACATGGGCGCGTACGTGCGCAACGACCGGAAGTCGGCGGCCTACCGCGAGGACCTCGAGCGGGTGTTCTCGCTCTTCCCGCGGCTGCAGGAGCGCGAGCGCCAGGTCGCCGGGACGTTGTCCGGCGGCGAGCAGCAGATGGTCGCGATGGGCCGGGCGCTCATGGCCCGTCCGCGCCTGCTCCTGCTCGACGAGCCGTCGATGGGCCTCGCGCCGAAGCTCATCCAGCAGATCTTCGCGATCATCCGGGAGATCAACGAGCAGGGGACGACCGTCCTCGTCGTCGAGCAGAACGCGGCGCAGGCGCTCAAGCTCGCCGACACCGCGCACATCCTCGAGACCGGCGAGATCGTCCGGTCCGGGTCGGGCGCGGAGCTCGCCGGGGACGACTCGGTGAAGGCCGCCTACCTCGGCGGCGACGTCTGACGGGCGAGGTCCTCGAGGCGGCGCGTGTCAGCCGTCGACGGCGAGGGCGAACGGCAGGACCCCGGGGGCGCCGGCCCGACGGAGCGCCCGCCCGGCGACGGTGAGCGTCCAGCGGGAGGAGACGACGTCGTCGACGAGGAGGACCGGGCCCGGGCACCCGTCGAGGGCGGCCGCGAGGTCCGGGCCGACGGCGAGCCGGTCCCACACCCCGGTGAGCCGGTAGGCGCTGTTGCCGCCCATCTCGCCGGTCGGCCCGTCGTGGACGAGGTCGAGGGTGCCGAGCGGTCGGAGCCGCCCGATCTCGGCGAGCCCTTCGGCGAGGGAGGACACGAGCTGCGGTCGGGTGCGGGACGGGACGGCGACGACCCCGACGGGCCGCTCGATCCAGTCCCACCCGGCGAGCACCGAGACGCAGGCCCGGAGGAGCTCGGGGGAGGCGGGAGCGTCGGTCGCGAGGACCTCGCGCAGCCGCTGCCCCCAGCCGAGGTCGGACAGCCGGGCGAGGGCCCGCCCGCCGCGGACCTGCTCCTCGGCGGCGATCCGTCCCTTGACCGGCACGCCGATCCGGTCCATCCCGGACGGCCACTGCGCGCGGGCGTCGACGTCGACCCCGACCCGGGTGAGCCGGTCGCGGGCGGCGCCGACGACCCGGTCCGGGATGTCGGTGGGGTACCAGGCGCCGGCGCACAAGTCGCACCGCCCGCAGGGCTGCGCGGAGTCGTCGTCGAGGCACTCCTGGAGGAAGGCCATGCGGCAGCCGTCGGTGCGCTCGTAGTCGACCATGAGCTGCTGCTCGTCCTGGCGGGCGGTGGCGACCCGCTCGTACCGCTCGGCGTCGTACTCCCACGGCACGCCGGTCGAGGTCCACCCGCCGGAGACCCGCTGCACGGCACCGTCGACGTCGAGCACCTTGAGGAGCAGCTCGAGGCGGGTGCGGCGGACGTCGACGGCCGTCTCGAGGGCGGCGGTCGAGAGCGGGCGGCCGGCCTCGGCGAGGGCGCGCAGGACGGCGGCGGCCTGGTCCTCGCGGGGCATCGACACGGAGGCGAAGTAGCGCCAGATGTCGCGGTCCTCCGGCCCGGGGAGGAGGAGGACGTCGGCCCGGTCGGTGGCGCGACCGGCACGTCCGACCTGCTGGTAGTAGGCGACGGGGCTGCTCGGCGCGCCGAGGTGGACGACGAAGCCGAGGTCCGGCTTGTCGAAGCCCATGCCGAGCGCGGAGGTCGCGACGAGCGCCTTGACCTCGTTGTCCCGCAGCGCCGCCTCGAGCCGTTCGCGGTCGGCCGGGTCGGTGCGGCCGGTGTACGCGGCGACGGCGTGCCCGGCCTCGGCGAGTGTCGCGGCGACGTCCTCGGCGGTCGAGACGGTGAGGGCGTAGACGATGCCCGAGCCGGGGAGGTCGCCGAGGTGCTCGAGCAGCCAGCCGAGCCGCTGCTCCGGCGACATCGAGCGCAGCACGCCGAGGCGCAGCGAGTCGCGGGCCAGGCCGCCCCGGACGGTGAGGACGGGTCGGCCCCCGGCGCCGAGCTGCTCCTCGACGTCGTGGACGACGCGGGCGTTGGCCGTCGCCGTCGTCGCGAGGACCGGGACGTCGTCGGGCAGGCCGTCGAGCAGGTCCTTGATGCGCCGGTAGTCGGGGCGGAAGTCGTGGCCCCAGTCGCTGACGCAGTGCGCCTCGTCGACGACGAGCAGGCCGCAGCGGCGGGCGAGGTCGGGCAGCTGCTCGTCGCGGAAGCGCGGGTTGTTGAGCCGCTCGGGGCTCACGAGGAGGACGTCGACCTCGTCCGCGGCGAGCGCTGCCCGGACCTCGTCCCAGTCCTGGGCGTTCGCGGAGTTCATCGTCACCGCGCGGATGCCGGCACGGGAGGCGGCGGCGATCTGGTCGCGCATGAGGGCGAGCAGCGGGCTGATGATGACGGTCGGGCCGGCCCCCTCGGCGCGGCGCAGGGCGGTGGAGACGAAGTACACCGCTGACTTGCCCCACCCCGTGCGCTGGACGACGAGGACGCGGGAGTGCTCGGCGACGAGGGCGGAGACCGCCTCGAGCTGGCCGTCGCGGAAGTCGGCGTCGTCGCGGCCGACGAGCCGGCGCAGCGCGACGCGCGCCCGGTCGGCGAGCTCGGCGGTCGGGGGAGCGGGGGCCTGCGCTGGTGTCGTCATGGTCGTTCCACCGTAGGCGTCCCGGCCGACACCGTGCCGACCGCCGTCCACAGGTCGGCGAGGACCCGGCCCGCCGCACGACTCGAGTGCATCCTCTGCCGTTGCCGTGTGACGCCCCAGTCTCGGCGACGGCCTCCGGAGGAGGTCGTACGGCTTCTCCTGCCGGTGAGCGAAGGCGCCGCGGTCGTGACCTTGGCAGATCCCGCCAGGCGTTCGCCGTGCGGGACCGCTCGCTCCTGCGGAGGGGGAGCGCTGGTCGGCTACCGACGCGGCGTCGGTCGGTAGACGAGCTCCTGCGTGTTCGCGTCCAGGGTCCGGCTCTCCAGCAGCTCGAGGTGGAAGTCCCCGGCTCCGCGGAAAACGGGGAAGGCGCCCGTCTTGGCCGAGATCACCGGGAAGACCGTCAGCTGGATGCGGTCCACGAGACCTGCGGCCATGAGGGACCAGTTCAGGGCCAGGCTGGCCTGCGACCGCAGCGGACGGTCCGAGGTCGCCTTGAGCCGCCGCACCACGGCGACGGCGTCACCCCGCTCGATCGTGGCGTCGGGCCAGCCCAGGGTGCTCCGGAGGGTGGACGAGATGACGGTCGCCGGGGCGCGCAGCGTGCGGAGGTTCCACTCGTCGAGTGCGTTCGGGTCGTCGAGTGAGGTCATGATCGCGGCGTTCTCGCGGAAGAAGTTCGCTCCGAAGACCATCCGTGGCTCGGGGTCGAACAGTGAGGCGCGGTGCGCGAGCAGTTCGGGGCCCTGCTTGCTCCAGTAGCCGCCCCAGTCCGCCCCCTCTGCGTAACCCCCGTATCCGTCGAGGGTGGAGAAGACGTCCCAGGTGTAGGTGGCGCTCATGCTGCAGCTCCTTCGTTCTCGGTGACCGCGGGTCGACGTGCAGCCGGACCCGCGATCGAAACTCATGTCGCACCGGGTGACTCCGCGCCCCGGTTGGTGATGGAGGCACGGGGGACGGCGGCGCATCGCCTCGCGCGCTTGCCATCCCGCTGTGGTCACGCTCCGCGTGGCGATGCCGCACAGGGACGTCCGGCGAGCCCATCGGCGGACGAGGGCGGGCGACCCGGTGACGACACACAGAGCGCAACACCCGAGGCAAGGTGCTCCCCTTGCCCGGTCGCGGTTCGCACGGCACAGAAGGAGCTCAGGCCTGCGTGTCGCGCGTGTAGGTGAGGATGGCGACCCCGCTGGCGGTGATCACGTTGTCGGACAGGTGGAAGCGGGCCAGGTGGCCCGTGTCGTCGAACATGCGCTTGCCGTGGCCGAGGATGATCGGGAAGAGCATGAGGCGGTACTCGTCGACGAGGTCGTGCTCGGCCAACGCTCGGACCAGAGTCCCTGAACCGAAGACGACGAGGTCGCCGTCGGTGCGCTCCTTGATGGCGCTGATGGCTGCGGACAGATCGCCCTCGATGGGGTGGGAGTTCTGCCACGCACGCTCGACAGGAGAGGACGAGACGACGTACTTCGGCATGCGGTTCATCGCCGCGATCGCCGGCTCGGACTCGTCGGCTTCCGACCACGCATCAGACAGGATCTCGTAGGTACGGCGACCGACCAGCATGCCGGCGGCGTTGACCGTCGAGGTCTGCATGAAGTCGTTGAGGGTGTCGTCGCTGTAGAGCGGGACCCAGCCACCGCGCTCGAAGCCGCCGTCGCGATCCTCGTCCGGTGACAGCGGAGACTGGATGACCCCGTCGAGACTGGTCCAGTTCACAACTGCGATGCGACCCACGGTCGACGTCCTTTCACTCGGTGTAGCCCTGATCGTGGGCAAGCCCCGGCAGACGGCTGCATCTCATCGGCCAGGGGTCTGTCAGATCCGCGCGACGCAGCTCGCTCTCCCGCGCGACGGGTCGGTGGTCGGTTCGCCCGTGTCGCTTACAGCGCCGGTCGGGCGCTTGCCGACCGCTCACGGAGCATCTCGCCGATAGGTGGCGAGCAGGATGCCGCTCTCGGTCATGGTGGCGTCGAGCAGGCGGAGCGGCCGTGTCTGGTCGTCGGGCCCGAAGAGGTGCTGGCCCGAGCCGAGGACGACGGGGTGGATCATGAGGAGCAGCTCATCGACAAGGTCATGCGGGAGCAGTGATCGGATGAGGTGGCCGCTGCCCATGATGACGAGGTTGCCGCCCGGTTGCTCACGGAGGGCTGCGACCTCGGCTGGTACGTCGCCGGTCAGGAGGGTGGAGTTGGGCCAGGGTAGGGCGGCGTCGGGAGTGGCCGACGCGACGTACTTCTCGGTCTGGTTGAGACCGTCCTTGAACGGACCGCCGACCCGGTTCCAGTGGCTGAGCATGCCCTCGTAGCTGCGTCGACCGAAGAGCCAGGTGAAGTCGCGGCCCATCCGTTCACCCATCGTCGCGCTGAGTGCAGGATCCGCGGAGCGCTCGGTCGCCCAGCCGCCGTGCTCGAATCCTCCCCGGGTGTCTTCGGCTGGGTCTCCCGGAGCTTGCATGACGCCGTCGAGGCTCAAGTGGTTGACGACCACGACACGCATGGAGTCTCCTTCCTCTCGTGACTCCTCGGGACGGACCCGATCGGAGCCGCACACTCGTCGTTGGACCATCTTCACGGCGCGAGCTCGCATCGGGTCGCTTCGCGAGCCCGTCGTCGCGGGACGCGCCGTGCGTGATGGCGCGCGGTCGCGGTGCTCAGCCGGGCATGGCCATGATGTCGTGGATCCGGCTGATCCGTCCGTCGGTGATGGTGAACCACTCGCTCATCGCGATCCGCATCGGTTCCCCGTCGTGGTGCGGGGTGAAGGTGGTCCAGCCGATCCAGGCCGCCTGCTGGCCGTCGATGATCCAGCACTCAACGTCTGTGCTGGCGGTCCCGGTGGCCAGGTCCGCCTGCTGGCGCTCCACGAAGGCGGCAGCGGTCTGCGTCTGCGCCTCGCCGTTGAGCTCCCAGAGCGCCTCTGGCGTCATCAGGTCGGCCACGTCGGCGAGGTTTCTCTCGAACGTCGTCATGAACCGCTCCACGACGCTCTGTGTCGAGGTGGACATGTCTCGGTCTCCTCCTGGTGGGGTCGATGGGTCGATGTGGTGCTTCTCGAGGTCGGTGCTGATCTATTCCTGGTGCTGGGTCGAGGGGATCGGCCGGGGTGGTCGTGACGACTACCGCCGGGAGCGTTCGTCGGCATCGGCGTGCACGTGCGCGAAGAGGGCGTCCTCGCCGCCGGTCCCGCTGGCGTAACCGTCGAGCGAGACCCATTGCTGCGCGACGACCCTCGTCGACCTCGTCGTCCCTGTCAGCGTCATCACCTCAACCCGTGACCGGCCGGTACCGCATCAGCACGATGCCGGAGCGGAACGTCCTGGCCTCCAGCAGCTCCAGCCGCGGTACCTGGTGGCCGTCGGGGAACAGGCGTCGTCCGCTGCCCTGCACCACGGGGTAGACGAACAGCCGGTACTCGTCGACGAGGCCGGCGGGGATCAGGTCGTGCACCAGACGGATGCTGCCGGTGCACACGATGTCCTGCCCCTCGGTCTCCTTCAGCGCCCCCACCTCGGCGACCGGATCACCGGACAGCACCACCGAGCGGTCCCATCCCGGATCGGTCATCGTCGAGGTGACGACGTACTTGGTCACCCGGTTCAACGTGTCGGTGACCCCGGTCCTGTCGTCCGTCTGCTGGGGCCAGTAGCCACGCATGTCCTCGAACGTCTGCCGACCGAAGACCACGGCGTCGTTCGTGGCGTCCTGGCGAGCCATCTCCTCGATGAGGTCGTCCTGGTCCTGCTCGGCCTCGGGGGAGAACCAGTCGGTTCCCTCGAGCATCTCGATCGACCCGTCCAGGGTGATGTTCTGGGTCACGATGAGCTGACGCATGTCCGGTCTCCTCACATCTGGATTAACGTCGTTCACCTGCTAGCCTAACGAGGTAAAGCCAGAACGCAAGCGGGAAGGACGAACGTGGCTCGACCCAGGCGGCCCGGCGACTCCCGCATCAAGATCACGGTGGCGTCGATCGCCGACACCGCGCTCGCCATGATCCGTGAGGCGGGGGTCGACTCGCTGACCATGCGTGCACTGGCTGCCCGGTTGGGCGTGAGCGCCCCGGCCCTGTACCACCACGTCGCCGGGCGCGAGGAGCTGCTCGACCTCGTCGCGCGCCGGGTGCCGGCCGACTCCGGCGACACCGAGACCTCACTGGACTCGGTCACGACCATCGAGGAGTACGTCGACCTGGCCCGCCCCGGCGCCCTGGCCATGCGCGACTACTACCTCGGCCACCCCGGCCTCGCCCGGGTCATGCTGGACCGCGTCGGCGGCCGCCGTACTGACACCGTCGATGATCGCGACGAACGGACCCATGCCGACGTCGAGGCGCTCACCCGTACCGGACTCGAGCCCGCCCAGGCCTCGGCAACCTTCGACACCCTCGCCCGATGGACCCTCGCCGCGATCGCCGCCGAGCACGACGCCCCACCATCCCGGCAGTCCGACGAGTCCTTCGCACACGGGCTCGACCTGCTCCTAACCGGTCTCACCACCAGCGTCAACCAGGCCCTCACGAGCGAGGACCCTGAGACACGTCGCTAGCCCCGGCAGCCTGTGCGAGCATCCACGTCCCGGCTGGTACCGGGCGGTCCGGTCCGACTGGTCGCGAGGACGTCAGTCGGGGAAGACGCCGCTGGAAAGGTAGCGGTCGCCGCGGTCGCAGACGACGAAGACGATCGTCGCGTCCTCGACCTCCTCGGCGACCTGCAGGGCGGTCCAGCACGCGCCCGCCGCCGACGGTCCGCCGAAGATGCCCTCCTCGCGGGCGAGGCGCCGGGCCATCTCCTCGGCGTCGGCCTGGCTGACCTCGACGGTCCGGTCGACGAGCGACGCGTCGAAGATCGACGGCACGTACTCCGGCGGCCAGGCGCGGATCCCCGGGATCCTCGAGCCCTCCGCGGGCTGCGCCCCGACGATCTGTACGTCCCGGCTGCGCGACCTCAGGTACCGCGAGACGCCGGTGATCGTGCCGGTCGTGCCCATCGCCGAGACGAAGTGCGTGATCCGTCCGTCGGTCTGCCGCCAGAGCTCCGGCCCGGTGCCCTCCTCGTGGGCGCGTGGGTTGTCCGGGTTGCCGAACTGGTCGAGGACCCGCCCGCGACCCTCCTGCTCCATCCGCGTCACGACGTCGCGGGCCTGCTCCATGCCGCCGTCAGCGGGCGTGAGGACGAGCTCCGCGCCGTACGCCTTCATCGTCCGGACCCGCTCCGTCGAGGCGTCCTCGGGCATGACGATGACGAGCGGGTAGCCGCTGATCGCCGCCGCCATCGCGAGGCCGATCCCGGTGTTGCCGGACGTCGCCTCGAGCAGGGTGTCGCCGGGGGAGATCTCGCCCCGCCGCTCGGCGCCCCGGATCATGCTGATCGCCGGACGGTCCTTGACCGAGCCGGCCGGGTTGTCCCCCTCGAGCTTGGCGAGCAGCACGTTGCCGCGGCGGTCGTTCTCCGGCCCCGGCAGCCGCTGCAGACGCACGAGCGGGGTACCGCCGATGACGTCCTCCATCGTCGGGTAGTCCGGAGGGGTGCTCACCCGCGGATTCTACGGCGGCGTCGGGGAAGAGCCGGAACAGCCGGTCAGTGCCAGCCGGAGCCGTCGACGCCGCCGGGGATGTCCGCGTCCGGGTCGTACGGCGTGCGGGCGTAGCGGAACGAGGCGAGGTCGATGTGCGACACGGTGCCGTCGGCCCGGCGGACGACGTGCAGCGGCTCGCCGGTGAGGTAGCCGTCGAGGCCCACCCAGTCGTCGTCCCCGGTCCTCGCGAACCGCGACCCGCGGCCCACCCCCGGCTCGCCGAGGACGAGGTGCTCGCCGACGACCTTCGCCGTCGTCGTCGACGCGCCCCAGTGCCACGTCCCGACGAGCTCGAGCAGCGCCGCGTCACCGGACGCGGACCACGGCTCGACGGCCGCGGGCGCGTCCTCGTCGAGCACGGCGAGGAGGTCGTCCTGCAGCGTCTTCATCGCGGTCGAGGTGGTCGCGTTGGCCATCGCCACCGTGCCGGTGCCGTCGGACAGCCGCACCCACAGGCCGGCGAGGAAGCCGGGCATGGACCCGCCGTGGCCCGCGTACCGCACGCCGTCGACGTTCGCGACCTGCCAGCCGAGGCCGTGCGCCCCGGTCCACGGCTGCCCCGGGTTGTCGACGACGTGGTGCGGCTCGCACATCTCCGCGAGCGTGTCGGCCGACAGCAGGTCGCCGGTGTCGCCGCCGAGGAAGGTCGCCCAGCGGGCGAGGTCGCGCACCGTCGTCCACAGCTGGCCGGCCGGCGCCATCGCCCCGCCGTCGTGCTCGGGCTCGCGGAGCAGGACGTCGGCGAACGGGTGGACCGCGAGCCCCGGGGCCGCGGACCCGGCGGGCCGGGGCGTCGTGCGGTCCATCCCGAGCGGCTCGAGCAGCTCGGTGCGCACGACGTCGAACCAGCCGGTCTGGTGGTGCACCTCGAGGAGGCGGCCGAGCGCGCCGTAGCCGAGGTTGGAGTAGTGGAACCTCCGGCCGGCCCGGAAGCGCTGCTCGGCGGGGGAGGCGACGAGGGCGTCCCAGTCCCCGCCCTCGGTGCGCTCCCACCACGGTCCGGCGGTCTCGGCCTGGGCGCCCGCCGCGTGCGACAGCAGCTGCTCGATGCTCGCGCCGCCGATCCGCGACCCCGGCACGTGGTCCTCGAAGCGGTCGGTGAGGTCGAGGGCCCCGGCGTCGCGCAGCCGCATGACGCACACCCCGACGAACGTCTTCGTGATCGAGCCCATCCGGTACTGGGTGTCGTCGTCGGCGGCGGTGCCCTCGGCCCGCCCGTCGACGGTCCCGGCCGCCCCGTGCCAGAGCAGCTCCCCGCCGTGGGTCACCCCGGCGACGACGGAGGGGAGGCGGCCGTCGCGCTGGGCGCTCGCGAGGACGTGCCGGAGCCGGTCGGAGGTGCGTGCGTCGATGTCCACGGCGCCAACCCTAGGGGCGGCCCCTGGGCGCCGGCTGCGAGGATGGCGACATGCCGGAGCCGTTCGTCGCCCTCGTCCCGCTGCGCTGGTCCGACATGGACGCGTACGGGCACGTCAACAACGTCCAGTACCTCCGGCTGCTCGAGGACGCCCGGGTCGTCGGCCTCGACTCCTGGGCCGGGGACGGCCCGTCGATGCTCGAGGGCGGCATCGTCGTCTCGTGGCACTCCATCGAGTACCGCGCCCCGCTCACCTACCGTCCGGCGCCGGTGCGGGTCGACATGTGGGTGACCCGGACCCACGGGGCCGGGTTCGACCTCGGTTACCGCGTCCTCGACCCCGAGGACGTCGGCGACACCGTCTACGCCGTCGCCGAGACCGGTCTCGTCCTCTACGACTTCGCCGCTGCCCGCCCGCGCCGGCTGCCCGCCGACGCCCGCGGGACCCTCGAGGCGCACGCGGGCGACCCCGTGCCGTTCCGGTGGCGGGACCGGTGAGCGAGGCATTGCGGCTCACCGACGCCGCCTCCCTCGGAGATCTCGGCCGGTTCGCCTCGCGGGCCCGGGCCGTCGACGACGCCGGTGCGATGCGCCTCCAGGCCGGCGGCCGGGTGCTCGCCGCGTGGGTGTGCGTCATGCCGGGCAGCGGCATCCTCGCCGAGGGCCTCGTCCTCGGGCTGCGCACCTTCGCGCTGGCCGAGCCCGCCGACTGCGACGTCGTCGTCCCGCTCGGCGCGGTGACAGACCGGACGGCCCGCGCGGACGGCTCCGGGGCGTTCGAGATCCCGCCGACGCGGGCCCTCGCGCCGTGGTCGGCGGTCACCCCGCCGCGATCCGGCTGGGAGCGGGGCGAGGACGTCGAGGCCGACGTCCTCGCCCGCGGTGCCCGCGCCGGGATCGAGAGCGTCGGCGCGGCCGTCCGCGAGCGCGGGGCCGCCGCCGGATTCGTCCGCGACCGGATCTGGGCCGAGGAGACCGTCCCCGGGGTGCGGGCCGGCGGCGCGTTCGGTGCCTTCTCCCTCGGCTTCCTCGCACCGGGCAGCCCGGTCACGGTGTTCCGCTCGAACCGCTGGACCCGCCTCACCGCGACCGGCGGTCACGTCCTCCTGCGCTGACGGCGTTCCCCGTCAGGGGCGGGGGAGCAGGGGTCGGACGACGAGCGTGTCGGCCTGCAGCGCCTCCCCGAGGACGCGGGCGTCCTCGGCGTCAACGCCGTCGTCCTCGAGGACGTAGCCGGTGAGGAACGACCGGACCGCGTCGGCGGGGACGTGCTCCTCGCCCCGGTCGGGGGTGTCGGCGGCCGGACGGGCGAGGCCGAGCAGGATGCCGGGCACCCGCGGCAGCCCGGGCGCGACCGGGGGCATGACGAACGGGACGACGACCTCGCGCACCCCGTGGGCGTCGTAGAACGCGACCCGACGCGAAGGGTCGCCGAAGCCGCGGTCGGTGTGCACGGCCGGGTCCTCGACCTCGACGAACAGCATCGGGTGCCGCTCGCGCACGTGGGACAGCAGCGCGGACCCGACCCCGCGGCCGCGCGCCGCTGCGGAGGCGGCGAGGTAGGCGAGCAGCGCCGTGCCGTCCGCGTGCCCGGTCTCGACGAGCGCCACCCCGCACCAGGGCCCCTCACCGACCCGCGCGAACCACACGTGCGCGTCCGCGTGCCCACGCTGGGCGAGGAAGCCGGCCTCGGAGACGAGCTCCTCGGGCGGGAACGCCGGTGCGAGGACCGTCCGGTACACGGCCCGCCACTCGTCGGCGGGCACCTCGTCGGCGTCGACGAGGGTGAGGCCGTCCCGTCCGCTCATCCGACGGCCCCTCCCGTGAGGGGCCGCCCGCGCTCGGCGAGGACGTCGGCGAGGACGTCGATGCGGTCGGCGACGACGCCGTCGACCCCGAGGTCGAGCAGCCGGTGGTACTCCGGGGCGTCCTCGACCGACCACGAGTGGAACCACACGTGGACCTGCTTCCCGGCGGCGTGCGCCCGCCGGACGAACCCCGGGGTCACGAGCTCGACGACGCGCCCCGCGACCCGGTGGTGGGCCGGCACCTGCAGGA
Source organism: Phycicoccus avicenniae (assembly GCF_018139485.1). GTDB lineage: Bacteria > Actinomycetota > Actinomycetes > Actinomycetales > Dermatophilaceae > Phycicoccus > Phycicoccus avicenniae. Next base: position 111,648 of record NZ_JAGSNF010000006.1, on the reverse strand, counting down.
CCGGCGCGGGGGTGTGCAGCACCCGGGCGACGACGTCGGGGGTGAAGCGCAGGGCGGCCGTGCCGACGGGACCGGCCGCGGTGGCGAGCCGCGGCCCGAGGGCGCGGCGGGCGGCCCGGACGCGGCGCTCGGAGAAGGAGCCGATGCACACCCGCTCGACCGCGCCGTGGCGACGGAGCACCTCGACGGTCGGCTCGAGGGCCGCGTCCGCCTTGACGTCGATGTTGAGCAGGGCGTCCGGCATCTCCTCGAGGAGGTCCGCCAGCCGTGGCACGGGCTCGACGCCGCCGACCCGGGCCTGCGACACCTCCGACCACGGCAGGTCCGCGATGCGTCCCTCGGCGTCGGTGACCCGGTCGAGGGAGTCGTCGTGGAAGGCGACGACCTCGCCGTCCGCGGTGACGTGCGCGTCGGTCTCGAGGTGCCGGTAGCCGAGCGCCCGGGCCCGCCGGAAGGCCCCCAGGGTGTTCTCGAGGCCCACGTTGTCCGGCAGCAGGGCGCCGCCCCGGTGCGCGAGGGCGAGCGGGGTCGGGCCCGAGAGGTACGGGAAGTCCGCGGCGCGCACGCTCACCCCGCGGGCCGCACCCAGACCGTCGTGTCCGTCGGGACCGCATCGCCGTCGAGGGGGCCGGAGGCGAGGAGCACCTCCCCGGCCGGCAGGGCGACCGGGTCCGGGCCGAGGTTGGTGACGACGAGGAGGCCGGTCCCACCGTCGGCCGTCGTGGAGCGGAACGCGACGACGGCGTCGGACGCGAGCCCGTCCCACTCCAGGCCGGCGCGGCCGAGGCCCAGCTCGCGGCGCAGGTGCAGCAGGCTGCGGTACAGCTCGAGGGTCGATCCGGGCACGCCCTCCTGCCGGTCGACGGCGAGGTCGGCGTACGCCTCCGGCTGGGGCAGCCACGGGTGGTCGCCCGGGCCGAAGCCGAGGCTCGGCCCGTCGGCCGTCCACGGCATCGGCACCCGGCAGCCGTCGCGGCCCACGACCTCACCGCCGGTGTGGTGGTACGTCGGGTCCTGACGCACCTCGTGCGGCATCGTCGTGTGCTCGGGCAGGCCCAGCTCCTCGCCCTGGTAGAGGTAGCTGCTGCCGGGGAGGGCGAGCATGAGGGCGCTCGCGGCCCGGGCCCGGCGCAGGCCGAGCGCGGCGTCGGGCTGCGGGTCGTCGGCCGCGATGCCGTTCGTGCGGCGGACGGTCTGGTCCAGGCCGAGCCGGGAGGCGTGCCGCACGACGTCGTGGTTGGACAGCACCCACGTCGTCGCGGCACCCACGGAGTCGTTGCTCTCGTACGAGGACTCGATGACCGTCGTGAGCGCGGCGGCGTCCCACGGCGTCTCGAGGAAGTCGAAGTTGAAGGCCTGGTGCATCTCGTCGGGACGGACGTAGCGGGCCAGGCGCTCCTCGGGGGTCACCCAGGCCTCGGCGCACAGGATGCGGGCGGGCTCGCCGTAGCCGTCGAGCAGCCGGCGCCACGACCGGTAGATCTCGTGCACACCGTCCTGGTCCCACATCGGGGCGGCACCCGTCGCGTTGTGGTCGAGGACCCCGCCCTCGGTCTCGTCGCCGGAGGTCACCTCGTCGTAGAGGCCGACCCTGCCGGAGTAGTCGGGCAGGCCCTCGGCCTTGACGAGGCCGTGCGCGACGTCGACCCGGAAGCCGTCGACCCCGCGGTCGCACCAGAAGGCGATGACGGACTCGAGCTCGGCGCGGACCTGCGGGTTCTGCCAGTTGAGGTCGGGCTGGGTGCGGTCGAAGAGGTGGAGGTACCACTGACCGGGGGAGCCGTCGGCCTCGGTGACCCGGCTCCAGCCGCGGCCCCCGAAGACGGACGGCCAGTTGTTCGGCGGCTCCTCGCCGTGCTCGCCGCGGCCGTCCCGGAAGAGGTAGCGGTCGCGCTCGGGGCTGCCGGGGGCGGCGGCCAGCGCCTCCCGGAACCACATGTGCTCGCTGCTCGTGTGGTTCGGGACGAGGTCCACGATGACCTTGAGCCCGAGCTCGCGGGCCGCGGCGACCATCCCGTCGGCGTCCTCGAGGGAGCCGAAGAGGGGGTCGATGTCGCGGTAGTCGGCGACGTCGTAGCCGGCGTCGTTCATCGGCGAGACGTAGAACGGGCTGAGCCACACGGCGTCGACGCCGAGGTCGCGCAGGTAGGGCAGCCGGGCGGTGATGCCGGGGAGGTCGCCGATGCCGTCGCCGTCCGCATCGGCCCACGAGCGCGGGTAGATCTGGTAGATCACCGCGTCGCGCCACCACTGGGCGTCGGGGGCCTCCGGGGCGTGGACGAGGGCGCGGGTCTGCGTGGTCGGGTCGCTCACCCGCCCCATCGTTCCGTATCGGCGGGGGCGGCACGAAACGGCCGACGCCCGTCGGACGGTCCGGGGGTGACCCCGCCCGATCCGGGTAAGGGAGGGACGACGGCGTCCGCGGGGCGCCACCGCGCCCACCCGGGGCCGCGGCTGACGAGAAGGAGGTCCTCATGGCAGACACCCAGGACGCACGCAGCACGGTGGTCGACCTCGTCGACCGGGCGCGCACGGCGATGCTCACGACGACGACCCCGGACGGTGACCGGGTGAGCCGGCCCATGGTCGTCCAGGAGGCCGAGTTCGACGGGGACCTGTGGTTCTTCACCTACGACGACTCGGACAAGGTGCGCCAGATCCGGGACGAGCCGAGGGTCAACGTCTCGCTGTCCAACGAGGGCAAGAGCGAGTGGACCTCGCTGTCCGGGACGGCGGAGCTCGTCCACGACCGGGCCAAGGCGGAGGAGCTGTGGTCCAAGCCCCTGGAGACGTGGTTCCCCGACGGCCTCGACACCGAGGGGCTCGCCCTGCTGAAGGTGCACGGCGACACCGCCGAGTACTGAGACGCCGCGACGAGCCGGGTCAAGCAGCTCGTCGGGATGGGGAAGGCCATCCGCCGGGACGACCCCGACGAGTTCCCCGCCGAGAACCGGACCGTCGACCTCTGACGGGCGTCACGCCTCCATGGGAGGTTCGACCACGCCACGACGGGGTCGATCCTCCCGTGGGCGCGCCGGGTCGGGCTACGGGGTGAGCGGCGGGTGGCCGTGCCCGTCGTCGGTGTTGACGAGCATGTGCGCCGCCCGCAGGAAGTAGTCGCGCATCTGCTCGGCCTGCGGCTCGGGGATCTCCGCGACCTCGACGGCGTGCAGCATGTGCCGCATCCAGCGGTCGCGCATGTCGAGCGTCACGGGGAAGGGCGCGTGCCGCATCCGCAGCCGCGGGTGGCCGCGCTCGTCGCTGTAGTCGCTCGGGCCGCCGAAGTACTGCACGAGGAACATCCGCAGCCGGCGCTCGGCCGGCGCGAGGTCCTCCTCGGGGTAGAGCGCCCGGAGCGGCTCGTCGTCGCGGACGCCCTCGTAGAAGGCGTGGACGAGGCGCTCGAACGTCGGCGCCCCGCCCACCTCCTCGTAGATGCTCACGCGGGGCCGCCCTGGGCGAGCGGCACCGGCGGGGCCTCGATGCCCGCCTCGTCGAAGGCGGCCTTGATCCGCTGGCGCAGGGCGCGCTGCACGGCGAACTGCTCGCCGGGCAGGCACTTCGCCATGATCTTCGTCGTGACCGTCTGGCCGGTGATCGCGTCGACGCCGAGCACGGTCGGGGCCTCGATGAGCTTGCCCTTCCACTCCGGGTCCTCGCCGAACGCCTCGGAGACCTCGTGGAGGATGCGCAGGACCTCGTCCATGTCGTTGCGGTAGGAGACCGGCATCTCGACCCACGCGGCGCCGAAGCCCTGGGAGCGGTTGCCGATGCGGATGATCTCGCCGTTGCGGACGTACCAGACGACGCCGTCGAAGTCGCGCAGCCGGGTGATCCGGAGGGTGACCTCCTCGACGACGCCGATGGCCTCGCCGGTGTCGATCGTGTCCCCGACGCCGTACTGGTCCTCGAAGATCATGAAGATCCCGGACAGGAAGTCCTTCACGAGGCTCTGGGCGCCGAAACCGATCGCGACACCGCCGACACCGGCCGAGGCGAGCAGCGGACCGAGCGGCAGTCCGATGAGCCCCATGACGGTCAGGCCCGCGACGACGCCGATGACGAACGTGCCGACGCTGCGCAGCAGCGACCCGACGGTCTGGACCCGGGCCCGGTGCCGCTCGCCGGCGTTGCCGGTCGTCGTCGCGAGGAGGTTGCCGTCCTTGTCGGTCTCGGTGGCGCGAGCCGTGGACCGGGCCGTCATCCGCGACACGGTCCGGTTGACGACCCGGTGGAGGGCGAACCGTGCGAGGAGGGCGAAGCCGATCGTCGCCAGGACGCGCAGGCCGTCACTGAGGAGCCACACCTGGGCGCTCTCGACGTAGTCGGCCATGACACGGCTGTCGAGGTCGGGCAGTCCGAGCAGCTCGGGCAGCTGGACGAACATCTCAGTCACGGGCATCGCGCTCCTGTGCGGTCAGGGCGCGCGCCACGGGGTCGCGGTTCTCGGCGACCATGCGGCGCAGCGCCGGGGGTGCGTCGGGGTTGTCGTCGAGCCAGGCCTGCGTCGCCTCGAGCAGTGCGGCGTCCGCGAGGGGGCGCGGGTAGAACCCCAGGACGATCGACTCCGCGATGGCGTGCGACCGCGAGGACGTCACGGTCACGAGCGACGCGTGGTACTTCTCGACGTACGGGCGCAGCAGCTCTGCCGGCGTGCCCGGCCGGGTGAAGCCCAGTCCCACCGCGTCGACGACGGCGTTCGGCTTGCCCGACTCCTCCACGATCTCACGCCAGGCGACCTCCTTGGCCTCGGGGGTGGGCAGCGCGGCCCTCGCCCGGGCCGCCCGCTCGCGTCCCGTCGCGGTGTCCTCCCGAGCCCGCTCGGCGTCGATCTCGGGCGTGTCGGCGTCCCCGGAGGCCGCGAGCGCGGTGAGCAGGGTCCACCGCATCTCGAAGTCGACGTCGAGACCCTCCAGGGGAGCGGTGCCGTCGAGCAGGCCGCGCAGCACGGCGGGGTCGTCCCCGACCGTCGTGAGCGCCGCGGTCGCGGTCACGAGCTGCAGCTGGGCGTCGCTCCCGGGCTCGGCGGCCCCGGCGAGCTCCCACATCCGGTCCCGGGCCGAGCGGCGCGTGGCGTCCCGGTGCTCGGGAGCGGTGTAGGAGTGCACGGCGGTCTGCAGCTGGGCGATGACGGTGCGCAGCAGCGTCGAGTCCGACTCCCCGGGCAGCGTCGCGAGGACGAGGTCGACGAACGCCCGCGCCCCCATCTCGGCGTCCCGCGTCATGTCCCACGCCGAGGCGAGGACGAGCGCGCGGGGGAGGGAGGAGGTGAACCCCCGGGGGTGCGCGACCGCCGTCGCGAGCGAGCGCTCGTCGAGGCGGATCTTGGCGTAGGCGAGGTCGTCGTCGTTGACGAGGAGCAGGTCCGGCTGGGGGCGGCCGACGAGGGCCGGGACCTCGGTCCGGGCGCCGTCGACGTCGACGTCGAGGAGGTCGGTCCGCTCGAGGACGTCGCCGCGGACCTCGTAGAGGCCGATGCCCAGCCGGTGCGGACGCAGCGTCGGGTGGCTCTCGGGTGCGGTCTGCTCGACGACGGCCGAGGTGATGCCGCCGTACTCGTCGACCTCGACGACCGGGCGCAGGGTCGCGACACCGGCGGTCTCGAGCCACAGCCGGGACCACTCGCGCAGCTCCCGTCCCGAGGTGGCCTCGAGCTCGACGAGGAGGTCCTCGAGCGTCGTGTTGCCCCAGGCGTGCTTCGCGAAGTAGGCGCGCAGGCCGTCGCGGAAGGCGTCCCGGCCGACGTACGCGACGAGCTGCTTGAGGACCGAGGCGCCCTTGGCGTACGTGATGCCGTCGAAGTTGATCTCGACCGCCTCGAGGTCGACCATGTCGGCGACGATCGGGTGGGTCGAGGAGAGCTGGTCCTGGCGGTAGGCCCAGTCCTTCTCGTGGGTGCCGAAGGTCGTCCACGCGTCGGTCCAGTGCGTCGCCTCGGCCTGGCACGTCGTCGAGGCCCACTCGGCGAAGGACTCGTTGAGCCAGAGGTCGTCCCACCAGCGCATCGTCACGAGGTCGCCGAACCACATGTGGGCGAGCTCGTGGAGCACGGTGAGGGCCCGGCGCTCGACGATCGACTCGGTGACCCGCGAGCGGAAGACGTAGATCTCGGCGATCGTCACGCAGCCGGCGTTCTCCATCGCGCCCGCGTTGAACTCGGGGGCGAAGACCTGGTCGTACTTCGCGAACGGGTAGGCGCAGTCGAACTCCTCCTCGAAGAAGGCGAAGCCGCGCTTCGTCACGTCGAACAGCGCGTCGCTGTCGAGGTAGGGCGTGAGGCTGCGGCGGCAGTAGATCCCGAGGGGGACCTCGCCGCCGCGCGAGGTGACGCTGTCCCGGACGACGTCGTAGGGACCGGCGACGAGCGCGGTGATGTAGCTGGAGATCCGCGGGGTGCGCGGGAAGCGCCACGTCGCGACGCCCTCGCCTGCGGCCTCCGGCTCCGGGGTCGGGGAGTTCGACACGAGCCGCCAGTGCGCGGGGGCCGTGACCGTGAGGGCGAACTCGGCCTTGAGGTCGGGCTGCTCGAACACCGGGTACATCCGGCGGCTGTCCGGGACCTCGAACTGGCTGTAGAGGTAGACCTCGTCGTCGACCGGGTCGACGAACCGGTGCAGGCCCTCACCGGTGTTCGTGTACGTCCCGGTGCCGCGGACGACGAGCTCGTTGTCCGCGGCGAGGCCGGGGACGCGGACCCGGTGGTCGGCGTAGTGGGTCGCCGGGTCGAGGGAGGTGCCGTTGAGCACGATCTCCTCGACGGTGCCGTCGAGGAAGTCGACGAAGGTCTCCGCGCCGGGGGAGGAGCACGAGAACCGGATGGTGCTCGTCGTCGCGAACGTCGTCGGTCCGGTCGTCACGTCGAGCTCGACGTCGTGGGTCGAGACCGAGACGAGCGAGGCGCGGGTCGCGGCCTCGTCGCGGGTGAGGTTCGTGCCGGGCACAGAGGTCTCCTCGGGGTGGGTGGCAAGCGGGCGGCGCCCGGTCGGGGCGCCGCCCACCCAGTCTGGCACGGGCGGCCCTGTGGCCCGTCGGCCCGCGGTGGCAGGATGGTGACGTGACCGACACCACCGCCGCCCCCCGCGCCGCCGCCGAGTTCTGGTTCGACCCGCTGTGCCCGTGGGCCTGGATGACCTCCCGCTGGATGGGCGAGGTCCAGCAGGTCCGCGACGTCGACGTCACGTGGTCGGTCATGAGCCTGTCCGTCCTCAACGAGGGCCGCGACCTGCCCGAGGAGTACGCCGACCTCATGGAGAAGGGCTGGGGCCCCGTCCGTGTCGTCGTCGCGGCCCGGCGCGAGCACGGCGACGAGATCGTCAAGCCGCTCTACGACGCGCTCGGCACCCGCATCCACCACGAGCAGCAGGACTACGACACCGCGATCGCGGGCGCCCTCGAGGAGCTCGGGCTGCCGGCCGCGCTCGCCGGGGCCGCGACCTCGACCGAGCACGACGAGGAGCTGCGCGCCAGCCACGAGCGGGGCATCTCGCTCGTCGGCGACGACGTCGGCACGCCCGTCATCGCCGTCGACGGCGTCGCGTTCTTCGGGCCCGTCGTCACCCCCGCCCCCAAGGGCGAGGCCGCCGGGCTGCTGTGGGACGGCTGCGTGCTCGTCGCCCGCACCCCCGGGTTCTACGAGCTGAAGCGCTCGCGGACCCAGGGCCCGATCTTCGACACCGAGGACTGAGCCGTGGCGCGCATCCACCTCGGGGCCGACCACGCCGCGTTCGAGATGCTCGGTGACCTCGTCGCGATGCTCGAGGCCGACGGGCACGACGTGACCAACCACGGTCCGCACGCGTACGACGCCCTCGACGACTACCCGGTGTTCGTCCTGCGCGCCGCGGAGGCGGTCGCCGCGGACGACGGCTCGCTGGGCGTCGTGCTCGGCGGGTCCGGCAACGGGGAGCAGATCGCCGCGAACAAGGTGACCGGTGTGCGGGCGGCCCTGTGCTGGGACGAGGACCTCGCCCGGCTCGCCCGCGAGCACAACGACGCCCGGGTCATCTCCGTCGGGGCGCGCACGACCGACCCCGAGGTCGCCCGGGCCATGGTCCGTGCCTTCGTCGCCACCCCGTTCTCCGGTGAGGCGCGGCACGCCCGCCGGATCGCGATGCTCGACGCCTACGAGGCGGACGGCACGCTGCCGCCGCTCACCTGACGGGCGGCCGATGGCAGGGCACGACTCGGGCTGGACCGAGCACGACGGGGTGCGACGGCGCACGGTGACCTCCCGCGGGGGCGGGCTGGACCAGGGCATGGTCATCGCGCTCGGTCTCGTCGTGGGCCTGGCCGCCGTCGCGTTCGGCTCGATCGTGTTCTCCGAGTGGCTGCCCATCTCGATGCTCTTCCCGCTGCTCGTCGTGTCCGGGCTGCTCCTGTCGCCGCAGCGGCTGCTCGTGTTCCTCGGGCTCAGCCTGGTCGTCATCGCGCTCTGGGCCCCGCAGGCGCAGATCCCGGGGCCGCGGGTGGCCGGGGTGGTGCTCGCCCTGCTCGCCGTCATGGGGCTCGTCGTCGTCATCTCGCGCTCCCGCGACCTCGTCGGGGTGCGGGGGTTCGGCGCCGACCGGATGTTCGCCGAGCTGCGGGACCGGATCGCCTCGGTCGGGATCATGCCCGTGCTGCCCGACGGCTGGAGTGCGACGTCGCGGATCCTCTCGGCGCACAGCGACCGGTTCTCCGGCGACTTCGTCATCGCCCACCTCGACGACGACCGGGGACGGCTGCAGGTCGCCCTCGTCGACGTCAGCGGCAAGGGGACCGGCGCCGGCACCCGCTCGCTCCTGCTGTCCGGCGCCCTCGGCGGGCTGCTCGGGTCCGTCCCGGCCGCCGACTTCCTCCGCGCCGCGAACGACTACCTCGTCCGGCAGGGCTGGGAGGAGGGGTTCGCGACGGCCGTCCACGTCGAGCTCGACCTGGCGACCGGTCGCTACTCCGTCGCGAACGCCGGTCACCCCTCGCCCGCCCGGTACACCTCCGGCCGGGCCCGCTGGACGGTCCTCGACGCCGAGCGCGGGCCGCTGCTCGGGGTCCTCCCGGGCATCGGCTTCGAGCGCGAGTGCGGGACGCTCGACCGCGGCGACGCGCTGCTGCTGTACTCCGACGGCGTCATCGAGGCCCGTGACCGGGACCTCACCGACGGCATCGACCGCATGCTGGGGGTCGCCGCGATGTCGGTCCTGCGCGGTGGGGACGTCGCGAGCGACGTGTGCGAGGCGGCCCGTTCGGGGGAGGATGACGACCGGGCGGCGGTCGCCGTCCGGCGCCACTGACGTCGCCGGTCGCCGCCGGCCCGCCCGACTGCTCCCGTCCGTCCGACCCCGCCCGAAAGGTTCCGCCCGTGGCCTCCCGCCCGGTCCTCGACCACACGCCCCGCGAGGGCGTGCGCACCTTCACCCCCCGGTGGCGCAACAGCCCGCTGACGGACGAGCGGATGGCGACCCTCCTCCCGGGCCGTGAGCTGCCCGAGGGCCCCCTCGTGCCGGAGCGGGTGTTCGGTCGGCGCGGCCCCGTCGTCCTCGAGATCGGCTCCGGGCACGGGGCGGCCGCCATCGCCTACGCGGCCGCCCATCCGGACGCCGACGTGGTCGCGGTCGACGTCCACGTCCCCGGGGTGGCGCGGATGCTCGCCGCCGCCGACGAGGCGGGGGTCGACAACCTGCGGGTCCACGTCGGCGACGCCCTGCCGCTGCTCACCGACCGGGTCGCCCCGGACACCCTCGACGCCGTCCACCTCTTCTTCCCCGACCCGTGGCCGAAGAAGCGGCACGCCAAGCGGCGCTTCGTCCAGCAGCACAGCCTCACCCTCCTCGCGTCGCGGCTGCGGCCGGGCGGGCGGCTGCTCGTCGCCACCGACATCGACACCTACGCCGAGCACTGCCGCGAGCAGCTCGCGGCGCACGACGGCTTCGACGTCGTCGAGGGGGAGCGCCCGGACTGGCGGCCGGACGACGGGTTCGAGGCCAAGGGACTGCGGCACGGCCGGACGGTGTCCGAGTTCCGCTGCACCGCTCGCTGACCCCGCACCCGCACCCCTGACGGCGGCCCCACCCGACTCATGAGCCTCCACTTTTCGGGGTGACCCCGAAATGTCCGCCGAGACAAGGGAACGGAGGTCGTGTCTCGCGGGAGGTTCCCTTGCCTCGGGCGTGCAGGACGCCTCAGGAGGTGCCGAGCTGTCGGGGTAGCCGGATTCGAACCGACGACCTTCCGCTCCCAAAGCGGACGCGCTACCAACCTGCGCCATACCCCGCGCCACGCCGCTCCGAAGGGCCTCGAGGATTTCGGGTCCGGGCGCGCGGGCCCTAGGCTAGCGCTGCCCTCGCGGTGCACGCCGACGAGGTGCGCGGGCGTAGCTCAATGGTAGAGCCCCAGTCTTCCAAACTGGCTACGCGGGTTCGATTCCCGTCGCCCGCTCCGTCGGCGACGGGCCACCGCCGGACCCCGTCGAGGGTCGTCGCGCAGGCCGCGAGCCATTGCTGCCCCGGGACCACCCGGCGGGTGCCATGCTGTTCCCTCGTGACGTCCGCACCACCGCGCCGTCGGAAGCGCGAGATCTTCCGGCACCCCGGCCAGGTCGTCGTCGCCGCGTTCGGCGCGACCGTCCTCGTCGGCACCCTGCTCCTCATGCTCCCCGGCACCCGCGCCGAGGGCGGCGGGGCCGACCCGGTCACCGCGCTCTTCACCGCGACGAGCGCCGTCTGCGTCACCGGCCTCGTCGTCGTCGACACCGAGACGTACTGGACGAGCACCGGCCACGCGATCATCCTCGCCCTCGTCCAGGTCGGCGGCTTCGGCCTGATGACCCTCGCGTCCCTCCTCGTGCTCTTCGTGAGCCGGCGTCTCGGGCTGCGCACCCGGCTCAACGCCGCCGCGGAGACCAAGAGCGTCGGCCTCGGCGACGTCCGCCAGGTCGTGCGGGGCGTCCTCGTCGTCACCGTCGTCGTCGAGGTGGCGGTGGCCGTCCTGCTCACCGGCCGGCTGCTCGTCCAGGGCCTGCCACCGGGGCGGGCGACGTGGCTCGGGGTCTTCCACGCGGTGTCGGCCTTCAACAACGCCGGGTTCTCGCTCTACTCCGACAGCCTCACGCGCTACCTCACCGACGGCTGGATCCTCCTGCCGGTCTCGGTCGCGATCATCGTCGGCGGCCTGGGCTTCCCCGTCATGCTCGAGCTCGGCCGCCGCACCCACCCGCGCCGATGGAGCCTGCACACCCGGCTCACCGTCCTCATGACGGGCATCCTCCTCGTCGGGGGCACCCTCTTCGTCACCGCGAGCGAGTGGACCAACGTCGACACCATCGGCACCCTCGACCCGGCCCAGAAGGTGCTGGCAGGCTTCTTCCACGCCGTCCAGCCGCGGACCGCGGGGTTCAACGCCTGGGACTACTCGGAGATCACCCAGGAGACCCTGCTCGGGACGATCATCCTCATGTTCGTCGGCGGGGGCTCCGCCGGCACGGCGGGAGGTCTCAAGGTGACGACCTTCATCATCCTGTTCTTCGTCATCGTCGCCGAGGTGCGCGGCGACCCGCAGGTCGTCGCCTTCGACCGCCGGATCGAGCACCGGGTCGTCCGCCAGGCGCTCACCGTCGCCCTCCTCGGGATCGGGATCGTGACGTTCGCGACGATGCTCCTCACCGAGCTCACCGACTTCGCCCTCGCCGACGTGCTCTTCGAGGCGACGTCGGCCTTCAGCACGGTCGGCCTGTCGACGGGGATCACCCCCAACCTGAACGACCCGGCGAAGATCGTCGTCGTCGTCCTCATGTTCGTCGGGCGACTCGGCCCGATCACCCTCGTGTCGGCGCTCGCGCTCCGGGAGCGCCCGCGCCGGTACACCTACCCGGAAGGAGCGCCGATCATTGGCTAGGAAGGTCGCCGACACGGGGGGCGTCGTCGTCCTCGGTCTCGGCCGGTTCGGCAAGTCGCTCGCCCTCGAGCTCGAGCGGGACGGCGTCGAGGTCCTCGGCATCGACGTCGACGGCAAGCGGGTCCAGGACCTCGCCGGCCGGCTCACCCACGTCGTCGAGGCGGACACGACCGACCTGGAGGCGATGCGCCAGCTGTCGGTCGGGGAGTTCCGCCAGGCGGTCATCGGCATCGGCAGCGACGTCGAGGCGAGCATCCTCACCGCGTTCGTCCTGCGCACCCTCGGGGTGCGGACGATCTGGGGCAAGGCCGTCACCGAGTCGCAGGGCAAGATCCTCGAGCAGGTCGGCGTCCACCACGTCGTGCGGCCGGAGTTCGACATGGGGCGCCGGGTCGCCCACCTGGTCCGGGGGCGACTGCTCGACTACATCGAGTTCGACGACGGCTACGCGATGGTGAAGACGACCCCGCCGGAGAGCATCGTCGGACGCACCCTCGCCGAGGCGGGCGTGCGCTCGCGGTACGGCGTCACCGTCGTCGGCATCAAGCCCCGCGGTGAGGCCTTCACCTACGCGGTCCCCGAGACGGTGCCACAGGCCGGCGACGTCATCATCGTCTCCGGCGACCGGACGAAGGTCGAGCGCTTCTCGAACGAGGCGTGACGCGCCGACGGGGCCCAGACCGCGGCCGGGACCCCGTCGACGGGCGGCGCCTCGGGCCGGCTCAGGCCTTGGCGCCCGCGCGGAACTGGACCCACGCGTCGTTCATCCGCTCGACCTGGCCGGGCGTGAACTCGTTCATGCACGAGTCCTGCGTGTAGTCCATGAAGTTGTGCACCGGGTCCAGGCCGGGTGCCGTGCACGAGTCGGCGCCCTCGGGGCAGCCGAACTGCGGGAAGGCCTCCTTGGGGGTGTCCTCCACGAAGTCGCCGGCCGCGCTGCAGCCGTGGGCGAAGGTGTGCTCGAGCATCATCCAGTGGCCGACCTCGTGGGTCAGGGTGTCGCCCTCGGCGTAGATCCCGGCGGTGCCGCCGGGCATCGACTCGTCGAGGATCACGACGCCGTCGATGTAGTCGCGGCCGTTGTTGTAGCCCTTGGGGAAGTACGCCCACCCGAGCAGGCCGCCGCCGATGTTCGCGACGTACACGTTGAGCGTCGTCGCGTCGCCGGTGTGCAGGGCCTTCTTCATGTCGCGCTCGGCCTTGCCCGGGGTCACCGTGTACCAGTCGCCGTTCACCGTCCACGTCGTGTCGACGAGGTCGAACCGGAACGGGCTGTCGGCCGCGGTCGGCGAGGTCTCGCCGGAGAACGAGGCGTTGAGGACCTCGACCTGGTCCTCGATCATCGTCTCCGTCCGGGTCCGCTCGTCGGCGGTCGGCTCGACGTCGGAGATGACGTGGAAGACGGTGTCGATCGTCACCGACCCCGCCGCGAGGAGCGGGGAGTCCTTGAGGACCCCGTACGCCTTGGCCTCGTTGTCGGGGTAGAGCTTCGGCTCCTTCGCGGTCGCGCCGTCGGCGACCCGGGCGGCGCTCGTCGGCTCCCCGGTCAGCGGGTCGCACTCGAGCACGCCGGGCGACGGCGAGGCGGCGGTGGCGGCGGCGCTGCTCCCGGTGAGGGCGGCGACGGCGACGAGGCCGGCCGCCAGGGCGCCGGCTGCGGTGAGACGACCGCGGGTGGTGGTCACGGGACCCATGTGCGTCCTTCGGGGTCGGGCGCCGTCCCGGTCGGTCGGCGCGCGTGAGCGGACGCTATTCCCCGGCGGGGCCGTGGGGGAAGGGGGCGAGCACGTCCCGTCCGATTCGGTCGGCGCGCCCCCCGCCGCTAGAGTGACGGTTCGGCGTCGTTCCGGGCGTCGCGCTCCTGTGCGCCCCGGACGTCCTGGCCCCGGCCGGGAGCGACGCCCGACCGCAGACCCCCGACCCATCCGTACGGAGTGCCCGAAGTGAAGAGTGCCGTCGAGACCCTGAGCCCGACTCGGGTCAAGCTGACCGTCGAGGTCCCTTTCGACGAGCTGAAGCCCATGCTCGACAAGGCCTACGCGACCATCGGCTCCCAGGTCCAGGTGCCCGGCTTCCGCAAGGGCAAGGTCCCGAACCGCATCATCGACCAGCGGATCGGCCGCGGCGCGGTCGTCCAGGAGGCCGTCAACGAGGCGCTGCCCCAGTTCTTCGCGCAGGCCGCGGAGAAGGAGGACCTCCGCGCCATCGGCCAGCCCGAGGTCGACGTCACCGGGGTCCCGCTCGAGGACGGCCAGGACCTCGAGTTCACCGTCGAGACCGACGTGCGGCCGACGATCGAGCTCCCCGAGCTCAGTGGCATCGCCGTCTCCGTCGACGACGTCGCCGTCACCGACGAGGACGTCCAGGAGCGGATGACCGCGCTGCGCGAGCGGTTCGGCACGCTCGTCGGCGTCGACCGCCCCGTCGAGACCGGCGACCACGTGTCGATCGACCTCTCGGCCGAGATCGACGGCGACGAGATCGACTCCGTCGAGGGCGTCTCCTACGAGGTCGGTTCGGGCAACATGCTCGAGGGCATCGACGACGCCCTCACCGGCATGTCGGCCGGCGAGACGAAGACCTTCACCGCCCCGCTCGCCGGTGGCGACCAGGAGGGCCAGGACGCCGAGTGCACCGTCACCGTGCAGTCCGTCAAGGTCCGCGAGCTCCCCGAGCTCGACGACGAGTTCGCCCAGCTGGCCTCCGAGTTCGACACGATGGACGAGCTGCGCGCCGACGTCGAGAAGCAGGCCGAGCAGGCCAAGGCCTACGAGCAGGGCATCCAGGCGCGCGACCGGCTCCTGGACCACCTCCTGGAGACCGTCGAGGTCCCCGTCCCGGACGGCGTCGTCGAGGCCGAGGTGCACCAGCACCTCGAGGGCGAGAACCGGCTCGAGGACGACGAGCACCGCGCCGAGGTGCAGGAGAGCACCCGCAAGGCGCTGCGGGCGCAGTTCCTGCTCGACGCGGTCGCCGAGCGGCTCGAGGTCAAGGTCGAGCAGCCCGAGCTCATCGAGTACCTCGTCATGAGCGCCCAGCAGTACGGCATGGACCCGAACCAGTTCGCCCAGGCCGTCGACCAGCAGGGCCAGATCCCCTCCATCGTCCAGGAGGTCGCCCGGCGCAAGGCGCTCGCGGCCGTCCTCGACGAGGCCAAGGTCACCGACGCGAGCGGCAACGAGGTCGACCTCGACGCGCTCGTCCCCGACGAGGAGGGTGACGCCGCCGGCGAGGAGGCCGCGGACGCGACCACCGACGAGGCCGGTGCCGCCCCGGAGGCCGAGGCCGCCCACGGCGACGAGGGCAAGCCCGCGCAGGCCTGACCCGCGCACCCGACGACGGCGCCGCACCCCGGACGGGGTGCGGCGCCGCGTCGCGTCCGGGGCCCGATCAGCCCGGCGGGGCAGCGGTCGTCGTCCCCACCCGCAACGACGTGGGGAACGGCTCGTCGCCGACCTGCTCCCCGTCGAGGACGCGCCGGACGAGACGCCCGAGCGCCCGGCCCTTCTCGACCCCCGGCTGGACGACGGTCGTGAGGGTCTCGTCGAGCCACGGCAGGTCGACACCGTCGAACCCGGTGACGGAGAGGTCCTCGGGGACACGCAGCCCGAGCGCCGCAGCGGCGCGCATCACCCCCGCGGCGAGGAGGTCGGCCTGGCAGACGACGGCGGTCGGGCGGACGTCCGCCGGGACGGCGAGCAGCAGCCGGCCAGCCTCCTCCCCGGCCTCGACCGTGAGGTCCGCGGTCTGGACGACGGGGGCGTGCGCGCCGGCGAGGGCGAGGAAGCCCCGCGCCCGGTCGCGGGCGTCGGGGTAGCCGGCCGTCTCGACGTCCTGCAGGCCCGCGGTCGCCGTGCGGACACCGGGGGAGAGGGGCATCGCGACGTGACCGAGCCGAGTGTGGCCGAGGTCCAGCAGGTGTCGTGTCGTGAGCGCGATGCCCGCCTCCTCGTCGGTGCGCACGTGGGAGACCCTGGGGTCGACAGGGGCGCCGCTGCCGACGACCGGGACTCCGCGGGCGCCGAGGTGGTCGACGAGGGGGTTGTCCGCGATGCCGCAGAGCGGGAAGACGGCGGCGTCGACGGCCTGGGTGGCCAGCTGGTCGACGGCCCGCTCGGGCTCCTCCGGGTGCTGCGCGACGAGCAGCATCGTGCGGCCCGCCGCGTCGAGCTCCTCGGCGAGGCCGTCGAGGACGCCGAGCGCGAACGGGTCGCGGAAGGCGTACCGCAGCGGTCCCTCGACGACGACCGCGACGGTGCCGACCCGGCCGCGGCGCAGCGAGGAGGCGAGCGGGTCGGGGCCGCTGAAGCCCAGGTCGGCGGCGGCGGCGCGGACCCGCTCGGCGGTCGCCGCCGCGACCGGCCCGCGGCCGCTGAAGACGAGGGAGGCGGTCGAGGTGGAGACCCCGGCGCGCTCGGCGACGGCGCGCATCGTCGGACGACGGCGGGCCTCGCTCGCGTGCTTTTGACCTGCGGACGGCATGGTGGCACGATATCGAATCGATTCGATCGAATCGATTCGACCCGCGACCCGCGTCCCGAGGAGACCCGACCGTGAGCACGACCGCGCAGATCCCCGCCCCGCCGCGCGAGCGGGTCGTCGCCGCGCGGACGGCGGTCTTCGCCGTCTTCGCGCTCGCCGGGATCGTGTTCGCCTCGTGGGCCAGCCGGATCGCCGACGCCAAGCTCGACCTCGACCTCACGCCCGGCCGGCTCGGGACCCTTCTGCTCGCGATGAGCGTCGGTTCGGTGCTCGGCCTGCCGCTCGCGGGCCGGGTGAGCGAGCGGATCGGCGCCGGGCGCACCGTGGGTCTCGGCGCCGCCGTCGGCGTCGTCGGGCTCCTCGCCGTGGGGGCGGCCGTCGACGCCGGGGGTCCGCTGCCGCTCGTCGCCGTCGGCCTCTTCCTCCTCGGGCTCGGCGTCGGATTCTGGGACGTCGCGATGAACCTGGAGGGGGCGGGGGTCGAGCGGGCGCTCGGCCGCTCCGTCATGCCGCACTTCCACGCGGCCTTCTCCGGGGGCACGGTGCTCTCGGCGCTCGTCGGGGCGGCCGCGTCGTGGGGCCGGGTGCCGCTGGTCGTGCACTTCGCCGTCACCGCGGTGCTCACCGTCGCCGTCGCCGCGTGGGCGCTGCGCCGGTTCCTGCCCGCGGCGATGGTCCCCGGCGACGGCGAGGAGACCGCGGACGCGACGGCGTCGACCCCGCGGCCGGTCGTCCGCTCGGCGTGGCTCGAGCCGCGGACCCTGCTCATCGGCGTCGTCGTCCTGGCCGCCGCCGCCACCGAGGGCACGGCCAACGACTGGCTCTCGGTCGCCTTCGTCGACGGCTACGACCTGCCTGCCTGGGCCGGGGTCCTGGGCTTCGCCACCTTCCTCACCTTCATGACCATCGGCCGCGTCCTCGGCACGGGTCTGCTCGACCGGTACGGCCGCGTCCCGACGCTGCGGGTCGGGTTCGGCTTCGCCGTCGTCGGTGCGCTGCTCGTCGTCTTCGGCGGTCCGGTGCTCGCCTTCGTCGGCGCGGCGGTCTGGGGGGTCGGCGCGTCGCTCGGGTTCCCCGTCGGGATGAGCGCCTCCGCCGACGACCCCGAGCGGGCCGCCGCCCGGATGTCCGTCGTCGCGACGATCGGCTACGTCGCCTTCATCGCCGGCCCGCCGGTGCTCGGGTTCCTCGGCGACGCCGTCGGGGTGCTCCACGCGCTGCTCGTCGTCGGGGCGCTGGCCCTGCTCGCCCTCTCCGTCGTCACCTCGGTCCGCGAGCCGGAGGCCCGCTGAGCCCTCCTACGCTCACGGCGAACAGGCGCCGGACCGGGAGTACCGGTCGCCCGGGCGGGCGTTAGGGTCACTGACAGGAACGAATCCCGAACGAGCGAGGAGCGACCCAGCGTGACCGACACCGAGACCGTCGTCGCCCAGGGCGAGGGCCAGAAGTCCGGCCTGGACGACCACATCTACAACCGCCTCCTCAAGGAGCGGATCATCTTCCTCGGGTCCGACGTCCGCGACGACAACGCGAACGCGATCTGCGCGCAGATGCTGCTCCTCGCCGCCGAGGACCCCGAGAAGGACATCTGGCTGTACATCAACAGCCCGGGCGGGTCCGTCACGGCCGGCATGGCGATCTTCGACACGATGCAGTGGGTGCCGAACGACGTCGCGACCGTCGCCATGGGCATGGCCGCCTCCATGGGGCAGTTCCTGCTCTCCGCGGGCACGCCCGGCAAGCGCTACGCCACCCCGCACGCCCGCGTCATGATGCACCAGCCCTCCGGCGGCATCGGCGGTACCGCGTCGGACATCAAGATCCAGGCGGAGCAGCTCATCCACATCAAGAAGCAGATGGCGGGGCTCATCGCCGAGCACACCGGTCAGTCCGAGGAGCAGATCGAGAAGGACTCCGACCGCGACCGCTGGTTCACGGCGTCCGAGGCCAAGGAGTACGGCTTCGTCGACCACGTCATCACCAAGGCCGACATGGCCGGCCGCCACGGCGACAACCCCGTCACCTCCGACTGATCCCGGCCGAGACGAGCTGAGAGAGAGACATGAACCCAGACATCACCGGCCGCCTCCAGGTGCCGGCCCCGAGCAGCCGCTACATCATGCCGCAGTTCGAGGAGCGCACCTCGTACGGCATGAAGCGCCTCGACCCCTACACGAAGCTCTTCGAGGACCGCATCATCTTCCTCGGGGTGCAGGTCGACGACGCGTCCGCGGACGACGTCATCGCCCAGCTCATCGTGCTGGAGTCGCAGGACCCCGACCGCGACATCCTCATGTACATCAACAGCCCCGGTGGCTCGTTCACCGCGATGACGGCGATCTACGACACGATGCAGTACGTCCGCCCCGACGTGCAGACCTACTGCATCGGCCAGGCGGCGTCCGCGGCGGCGGTGCTCCTCGGTGCCGGCGCGCAGGGCAAGCGGTTCGCCCTGCCGAACGCCCGGGTGCTCATCCACCAGCCCGCGATCGAGGGCACCGGCGGTATGGCGTCCGACCTCGAGATCCACGCGAACGAGATCATCCGGATGCGCGAGTGGCTCGAGGAGACGATCGCGCACCACAGCAACAAGTCCGCCGAGGAGGTCCGCAAGGACATCGAGCGCGACAAGATCCTCTCCGCGCAGGGCGCCAAGGACTACGGCCTCGTCGACGAGATCCTCACCTCCCGCAAGGCCAACTGACGGCCGCTGCGCTCCACGGCGCCGTCCGGTCCCGCGACCGGGCGGCGTCGTCGTTCCCGGAGCGGACGCTCTTCCCCACCATGGCGGCGCCGTCGCCCCACGTCGGTCTCGTTCCAGCACGTCGCTCCTGCTCGGTCATGCCGATCTCGCCGATCCATGGCGTCATGACGGCAGGTCTCGACGAGGTCGACAGGGATCGGCGACAGCGACTCCGCTGGGAGTACATCTCCCGCGTCGTCGGGGCACGGGGCCTGTGGATATCGGACACCGCGGGGGACGTGCCAGTGTCAGCCTGAGGTGATGAGGGGACCCACAGCACCGTCATCGTTCGACCCGACCGCGCTCCGCCTGGGGCGGGATCTCCGGCTCGCCGGGCTGGAACCGTGCCGGGTCACGGGATGGCACCACGTGAGTCACGGGGCCTGGCTCCCGGTGCATCAGTGGAACGGGCTGACGCCCGAGCAACGGCACGCGGCCCTCGTCCACGCGAGCGACCTCCGAGCGGCGTCCTCGTCCGATCGCGTCTATGCGCTCACCTCCGCAGCTGCGGTGTGGGGGCTGCCCCGCATCGAGCCGTGGCCGACCACCGTGCACGTCCTCGCGGCTCATCCGTCGGCGAGGGGTTCACGCCTGGTCCGGCCGCACGTCGGCGCACCGGCCCGGCAGGTCGTGCGCCGCGGACTGCGGGTGACGTCGGCGGAACGGACGGTGGTCGACCTCGCGCGGACCGGTTCGCTCGTCACGGCGGTCGCGGCGGCGGACCACGCGCTGCGGTACGGGCTGTGCACGGCGGAACAGCTGGCGGACGAGGTCGCCGCCGTCCCCGCAGGGACGCGGGGGCGCAGGCGCTGTGCTCTCGTGCGGGACCTGGCCGACGGCGACAGCATGTCCCCGGGCGAGAGCCTGTCCCGGGTGCAGATGTTCCGGCTCAACGTGCCGCGGCCGACACTGCAGGGCAAGCGAGAGGACGCCCAGGGTCTGATCGGGTACGTCGACTTCGAGTGGGTGCATGCGGTCGGTGAGTTCGACGGCCGGGTGAAGTACCAGGTCGCCGACGGGACCGATCCGCAGGAGGCGGCCGAGGTGCTCTGGGCGGAGAAGCGGCGGGAGGACCGACTCCGGCGGCAGGCGGACGTCGGCCGCTGGGGATGGACCGAGGCGTCGCACCCCGAGCGTCTCCGGCCGGTCCTCGCCGACATCGGCGTCCACGGCTCCCCGCGGAGCTCGTGGTTCGACCTCGGTGCGGCAAAGGCCGGCTGACCCGCCCCCGTCGCCGGTCGATGCCGATGCCGCGAGACCTCTCCCAGGCATGCCGATCTCGTCGTGTCGCGCTGATGTCGCCGACCACGGGTGTCATGACGCCGGGACTCGACGACGACAGCAGGAGTGGGCGGGAGTGACGGGACTGGGAGACGTCTGGCCCCCCGGCGGGGCGGGTGGGGCCGGTGGGGGAGCGGGGTGTTGCGCTGACAGCGAACCGTCGCGACGCGGCGCGCGGGGCGGCGTTTCAATGGGTGCGTCAGCAGATCGCGGCGGGTAGCGTCGGGCCCGTCGTCGCCAGCCGAGGGAAGGACACGTCAGTGGCACGCGTCGGAGAGACCAGTGACCTGTTGAAGTGCTCCTTCTGCGGGAAGTCGCAGAAGCAGGTCAAGAAGCTCATCGCCGGTCCCGGGGTGTACATCTGCGACGAGTGCATCGACCTGTGCAACGAGATCATCGAGGAGGAGCTCGCGGAGTCCGGCGAGCTGGGCCTCGACGAGCTGCCCAAGCCCCGGGAGATCTTCGAGTTCCTCCAGAACTACGTCGTCGGCCAGGACGTCGCCAAGCGCGCGCTCGCCGTCGCCGTCTACAACCACTACAAGCGCATCCAGGCCGGCGAGGCGGCGCCGAGCAAGAAGGACGCCGAGCACGTCGACATCGCCAAGTCGAACATCCTGCTCATCGGCCCGACCGGCTGCGGCAAGACCTACCTCGCCCAGACCCTCGCGAAGATGCTCAACGTGCCGTTCGCCATCGCCGACGCCACCGCGCTCACCGAGGCCGGCTACGTCGGCGAGGACGTCGAGAACATCCTCCTCAAGCTCATCCAGGCCGCCGACTACGACGTCAAGAAGGCCGAGACGGGCATCATCTACATCGACGAGGTCGACAAGATCGCCCGCAAGAGCGAGAATCCGTCGATCACCCGCGACGTCTCCGGCGAGGGCGTCCAGCAGGCGCTGCTGAAGATCCTCGAGGGCACGACCGCGTCCGTCCCCCCGCAGGGTGGCCGCAAGCACCCGCACCAGGAGTTCATCCAGATCGACACGACGAACGTGCTGTTCATCGTGGGCGGCGCGTTCGCCGGGCTGGAGAAGCTCATCGAGTCGCGGCACGGCAAGAAGGGGCTCGGCTTCGGCTCCGAGCTGCACACGCCGAAGGACCTCGCCGAGAGCATCCACGAGGTCATGCCCGAGGACCTCATGAAGTTCGGCCTCATCCCCGAGTTCATCGGCCGCCTGCCCGTCATCACGACGGTCGCGCCGCTCGACGTCGCCGCCCTCGTGCGGATCCTCACCGAGCCGCGCAACGCCCTCGTCAAGCAGTACAGGAAGATGTTCGAGATCGACGGCGTCGACCTCGAGTTCAGCGACGACGCCATCGAGGCCGTCGCCGAGCAGGCGCTCGCCCGCGGCACCGGCGCCCGCGGCCTGCGGGCGATCATGGAGGAGGTCCTCCTCCCCGTGATGTTCGACGTCCCGAGCGACGACGAGATCGCCAAGGTCGTCGTGACCCGCGAGGTCGTCCTCGAGAACGTGCTGCCGACGATCGTCCGGCACGACGAGGGCGGCCGGAAGCGCACGCCCCGCAAGCGTTCCGCCTGACGCGCACCCGATCCACCGCCGGCCCGCGTGCGGCGCGTGCGACCCCTCAGTCGCGGGCCGCGACCGCCAGCTGCACGGTCACCACCCCGAGCAGCAGCACGGCGACCGCCCCGAGCCGGACCTCCCACCCGAGCGGGGTCGACGACGCGACCGCGGCGACGACCGCGGCCAGCCCGCCACCGAGGGCCAGCGCACCGACCTGCCGCCCCCACCGCGCCGCGGTCGGACGGGGCAGGCCCGCCCCCGGCGGCCACGCCGCGAGCAGGGCCAGCGACAGGTGCGTCACGAGCACCCCCGTCGCCACCGCCACGACGAGGGCCCACTCGACCGGGGTGACGGGAGCGGGACGGGTCGCGACGGCCGCCCACACCTGCGCGACGACGAGCGCGAGGGCACCCCAGCCTCCCGGTCGCCACAGCGCCCAGCCGGTGAGGACGACGAGGGCGAGCACGACGAGGGTGAGCACGAGGCCCGTGCTCCCGGGCGCCGCCAGCAGGACGACGAGCAGGTCGGCGCCCCCGACCGCCGCCCACGTCGTCGGTCGCCAGCGGCGGGCGGGGATCATCGCCGCACCGCCCGGGGGGCTCGGCCGCGACGCGAGGTGCCGCGCAGCACGGCGTCGAGGGACCCCGCCCCCCGCCACGGCACGACCGGGACTCCCGCGGCGGCACACCGCCGCACCTCGCGCTCGCGGTCCAGCATCCGCAGCCGCCAGACGACCCGCGCCGCCCGGGGGTCCTCGACGCCACTCGCGGCGGCGGCCTCCTCGGCGGTGACGGCGGGGCCGGCGAGGGCGGGCGGCAGGGTGTCGACGACGATGACGACGTGACCCGTCCGGGCGAGCCGGACCGCGCGCGCCAGCGGGGCGGCGGCGACGAGCGAGGACATCAGCACGACGACCGCCCCGGGCGGCACGGGCCGGTTCAGCTGGGCGCGCAGCGTCCGGTCCTCGCCGATGGTCCCCGTCGACGGCCGGGTCCGGCTGAGCCCCGACAGGATCCGCTCGAGCTGGTGGTGACCCCCGACGGCGGGGACCTCGACGAGCCCACCGCCGAGGACGGACAGCCCCACCCGGTCACCGGTGCCGAGGTAGTGGGCAGCGACGGCACCGGCCGCCTCCACGGCGACGTCCAGGCATGACACCCGGCCGGTCGCAGGGTCCCGAGTCCCGAGGTCCCGGACGGCGTCGAGGACGATGCGGACCTCGGCGTCCTCGTCGGCGTGGCTCGTCGTCACGTGCAGCTCCCCGGCCCGCAGCGAGACCGGCCAGTGGATGCGGCGCAGCCGGTCCCCGGTGCGGAAGGGCCGGATGTCCGCGAGCTCGGTCCCGCTGCCCGGCCGCGTCGACCGGTGGGCCCCGACGAGGCCGACCGGGTGCGGCAGCGTCGCCCGCGAGGTGAAGGTCCCGGGGTTCGGCAGCACCCCGACCTCCTCGGTCCGCTGGACCGGCCACGTCCAGACGTAGCCCGCGAGGTCGCCGACCGCGACGACCTGCGCCGGACCGAGCGGGTGCCGGCCCCACCGCGTCGGAGTCACCTCCACGGCGACGGGGACCGCCTCCGCGGCGGAGGTGACCGTCGCGGCGACGTGGCCGTGCGCGGGGCGGACCGGCGCCCACCGCGACCCCGGGAGGTGGGCGAGGACCTCGCGCAGGCCCGGGACGGGGTCGACGTCGACGCGCCACGTCGTCGTCCCGCCCTCGCGGAGGGTCACCTCGCCCACCCGGCAGCGCACCGTGGGCGTCGCCCGGGGGTGGGTCGCGACGGCCCACACGGCGGCCGCGAGGAGCGGGACGCCGACGACGGCGAGGTCCGCGCGCCCGGCGACCGCACCCGCGACGAGCGCAAGCACCCCGACGGCCGCACCCCGGCCGAGGGACCGGGTCGGCCGCCAGCCGCCGCTCACCGCTCCTGGACGGTGACGCGAGGCGCGGGCACCGTCCGCAGGACGTCGGCGACGACCGACCCGCTCGTCACCTCGGTCATCCACAGCTCCGGGCGGACGACGACGCGGTGCTCCAGCACCGCCGGGGCGACCGTCTTGACGTCGTCCGGGGCGAGGTAGTCCCGCCCCCGGACGACGGCGAGTGCCCGGCCGACGAGCAGCAGCGCCAGGGACCCCCGAGGCGAGGACCCCATGAGCACGTGCTCGTGCCCGCGGGTCGCCCGCGCCAGGGCGACGCAGTAGCGGCCGACCTCCGGGGCGACCGTCACGTCCTCGAGGGCGCCCTGCATCTCGAGCAGCTGGGCGGGGTCGACGACCTGACGGGCCTGCTGGTCCTCCTGGCGCCGCTCCATCCGCCGGGACAGCACCTGCCACTCCTCGTCGGCGTCGGGGTACCCGAACGCCACCCGGACGAGGAACCGGTCGAGCTGGGCCTCGGGCAGGGGGTAGGTGCCCTCGTACTCGACCGGGTTGGCCGTCGCGAGGACGTGGAAGGGCCGGGGGAGCGGGAAGGTCTGGCCCTCGACGGTGACCTGGTGCTCCTGCATCGCCTCGAGCAGGGCGGCCTGGGTCTTCGGCGGGGTGCGGTTGATCTCGTCGGCGAGCAGGAGACCGGTGAAGACCGGGCCGTGCCGGAACTCGAAGCCGCCCCGTCCCTGGTCGTAGACGAAGGAGCCGGTGAGGTCCGAGGGCAGCAGGTCCGGGGTGAACTGCGCGCGGGTGAAGTCGAGACCGAGCGTGGTCGCGAAGGTGCGCGCGGCGAGGGTCTTGCCGAGCCCCGGGTAGTCCTCCATGAGGACGTGCCCCCCGGCGAGGACGGCCGCGAGGACGACCTCGGTGGCGGCGCGCTTGCCGACGACGACGGTGTCGACCTCGTCGAGGACGGCGGTGGCGCGCCGGTGCGTCGTGGGGATGTCGGTCACGGGTGCTCCTCGGGGGGCGGGACGGTGTCGAGGTCGTCGACGACGGCTTCCAGGGCGGCGAGGTCGAGGCGGCGCGGGGGGCCCGCGAGGTAGTCCGCGAGCGGTCCGGGACGACCGGTGGCACCGCGCTCGTCGGCGAGGGTCCCGACGAGGTCGTGCAGCTCGCGGTCGGCGGTGGTGTCGGTCGCGGAGGGGGCGACGAGCCGGTGGAGCCGGGCGAGGCCGGGCTCGGGCGTGGGGGCCTCGGCCCGGCCGGGCAGCCAGTCCCAGTCGACGTCGTCGCGGCGCAGCAGGGGCAGGAGCCCGAGGCCGACGGCGGCGGCGAGGAGGAGGGAGGCGACGGCGAGGAGCACGACGACCCCGCGCACCGCGGTGAGGACGACGACCGCCACGCCCGCAGCGGCGAGGAGGCCCACCAGCCGGCGGGAGCGCAGGTCAGGCACGGCTCGCGGCATCCCGCCGGGTCGAGGCCGCCGCCAGCTCCGCGTCGAGGGCGTCGTGGGCGGCCTCGGCCCGGGCGCGGTCGTCCTCGGTCATCGCGTGGCTCGACCATGAGGCCTGGCGGTAGAGGTCGTCGAGCGTCGTCAGGGCGGTGGCGTCGACGCCGAACCGGGCGAGGGCGGCGAGGGTCGTCTCGCTGGACACCCGCGAGGCCGGCATCGCCAGGCCCGCCGAGCGCAGCGAGTCCTCGAGCCGGGTCCACGCCGCGACGATGCCCTCGGCGGGCGTGCCACCACGTAGCGCGACGCGGCGCCCCTCGGCGTCGACGACGAGTGCGGTGGCGACCCGCTCCAGGTCGGGCGCGGTGGTGTCGTCGGCCCCGACGGACCGTCGCTCGCGCCAGGCGCGCAGCAGCGCCCGGACGAGGCGGTGGAGCAGGAGGGCGGCGACGACGGCGAGGACGAGGACGAGGAGGCCCGCGACGAGGTACCCGACGATCCCGTCGTCGTCGGCGGGGTCACCGACGGGGGGTGGGCTGCCGTCGAGCGCGTCGGCGTCGAGGTCCATGGGGAGGGCGTCCTGCGGGACGTTCGTGGTCGTCGCGACACCGAGCGAGTAGTCCGGACCGGGGCGGGGGGCCGAGGCGGCCCACAGCACGGCGAGGCAGGCGAGGACCAGCCCGGCGCACAGCAGCACCGGGCCGGTCGCCCGGCGTCGCACGGTGTCCGTCCTCCCCACGGGACACACTGAACCACACGGGTGCTGGCGACGGGGCGGTCGGGCGGCCACGATGGGGGCGTGGCGACGACGTACCGGCTGCGCGCCGGCGACACCGGGCCGGTCCAGCAGTCCCCGGTGACCTGCGGCTCGGCGTGCCTCACCGTCGCCCGGATGCTCGTCGACCCGGTCTTCGCCTCGTGGGTTCGCACCGGGCGGCCCCGTCCGCCGGGCTCGCCACCGGGGGAGACCGAGGCCGAGCGCTTCGCCGCCTACGAGCGCGTCGTCATGCGCCGCACCAACGGGGTGCGGCGGGGAGGGCCGCGGGTCGGCCCGCCGTGGCCGCGCTCCCTCGGCACCCCGCCGTGGGGCGCGCGCGCCGAGCTGGAGCGAGGGGCCTCGACGATCGGCACGCGCTACCGCGTCGACGTCGTGCGGGGCCTGGACGAGTACCGTCTCGTCGAGGCGTTCGACGCCCTCGTGCGGGTCGTCGCGCACGGGCAGCCTGCGCTGCTCTACGTCGGCAACGGCCTGCTGCCGCGGCACGTGGTCCTCGTCCTGCCCGGCGACGGGGACCGGATGCTCGACGTCTACGACCCGGCGACGGGACGGGTGGACCACCTGCGCCGGGACGTCGTCGTCCACCACCGGCTCCGGCTGTCCGGCTGGGACGTGCCGTGGATGGTCGTGCGCCCCACCGGGCACCGGACCGCCCGGGCGCACGAGCGGGCCCGGAGCCCGCGTCCCGCGCCGGCCTGACCCGTCCCTGCGTCAGCGGGTGGGCTTGGCCACCGGCACGAGCTCGACGTCGCGCGCGGTGATGTCCTCGCCGTCGGCGTAGTCGAGGGTCCCCGTGAGCCGGCCCGCGGCGCGCAGGTCGGCCTCGGCGAGCCGCACGTGGTCCTGCGCGGCGGCCGGCGCGAGCAGGGTCATCGTCGGCACCTCGGCGCGCATCCCGACCTTCGCCTCGGACTTGGCCTTGCGGACCGCCGCGAGAGCGCCGCCGACGGAGCCGAGCACGGCCGGGTCGCCGCCGGCCGGCACCTCGTCGACGCCCGGCCAGGACGCCCGGTGCACCGACCCGTCGTGGGTCCAGCTCCAGACCTCCTCGGTGACGTACGGGAGCATCGGCGCGAAGAGCCGGAGCACGACGTCGAGGGTGAGCCGCAGGGTGGCGCGGGCGGAGGCTGCGGCCTCCTCGCCGCGGGACCCGTAGGCGCGGTCCTTGACGAGCTCGAGGTAGTCGTCGCAGAAGGACCAGAAGAACGACTCCGTCGCCTCGAGGGCGCGGGTGTGGTCCCACGCCTCGAAGCCCGCGGTGGCGCGCTCGACGACGTCCCGCAGCCGGGCGAGGACGGACAGGTCGAGGGGGTCGGTGACCTGAGCGGCGAGGTCGCCCTCGACGGGGCCGAAGGACAGGGCGAACTTGCTCGCGTTGAGGATCTTGATCGCGAGGCGCCGGCCGACCTTGATCTGGGCGACGTCATAGGCCGCGTCCGTGCCGAGCCGGCCGCTCGCCGACCAGTAGCGGACGGCGTCGGCGGAGTGCTCGCGCAGCAGGTCCTCGGGCGTGACGACGTTGCCCTTGGACTTGCTCATCTTCTTGCGGTCCGGGTCGAGGATCCAGCCGGAGATCGCGCTGTTCGTCCACGGCACGCTGCCGTGCTCGAAGTGGGCGCGGACGACGGTCGAGAACAGCCAGGTCCGGATGATGTCGTGGCCCTGGGGACGCACGTCCATCGGGAAGACCTTCTCGAAGAGGGCCTCGCTGCCGGTGCCGTCGGCGTTGCGCCAGCCGCCCGCGATCTGGGGGGTGAGCGAGGACGTCGCCCACGTGTCGAGGACGTCGGGGTCGCCGACGAAGCCGCCGGGCTCGCCGCGCTGGTCCTCGGTGTACCCGGCGGGCGGGTTCGCCGCGGGGTCGACCGGCAGGGCCGACTCCTCGGGGAGGATCGGGGTGTCCCAGTCCGGCTCGCCGTCGGCGTCGACGGGGTACCAGACGGGGATCGGGACGCCGAAGAAGCGCTGGCGCGAGACGAGCCAGTCACCGTTGAGGCCCTGGACCCAGTTCGTGTACCGCGAGCGCATGAAGCCGGGGTGGAAGTCGACCTCCTGCCCGCGCGCGATGAGGGCGGCGTTGAGGTCGGCCTCGCGCCCGCCGTTGCGGATGTACCACTGGCGGGTCGTGACGATCTCGAGCGGCTTCTCGCCGCGCTCGTAGAAGTTCGCCTTGCGCTGGGTCGCGGCCGGCTCGCCGTCGAGGTCACCGGAGGCCCGCAGCGCCCCGACGATCGCCTCGCGGGCGCCGAACGCGGTCTTGCCGGCGACCTCGTCCCGGTAGAGGGCCTCGCCGGGGGAGCCGGCGAGCCACTCCGGCACCTCGCGCTGCAGACGCCCGGTGCGGGTGACGAGCGAGCGGGTCGGCAGCCGCAGCTCGCGCCACCACATGACGTCGGTGAGGTCACCGAAGGTGCAGCACATCGCGATGCCGGCGCCCTTGTCCATCTCGGCGGCGGGGTGCGCGAGCACGGGCACCTCGACGTCGAACAGCGGCGAGCGGACCGCCCGGCCGAACAGCGGCCGGTACCGCTCGTCGTCGGGATGGGCGATGAGGGCCACGACGCTCGGGATGAGCTCCGGGCGGGTCGTCTCGATGTGGACCGGGCCGTCGGCGCCGTGGAAGGCGACCCGGTGGTAGGCGCCCGGGTAGTCGCGGGCCTCGAGCTCGGCCTGGGCGACGGCGGTCTGGAACGTGATGTCCCACAGCCCCGGAGCCTCGGCCTGGTAGGCCTCGCCGCGGCGGACGTTGCGCAGGAACGCCTGCTGCGACGTCGCACGCGAGTGGTCGTCGATCGTCCGGTAGCCGATCGACCAGTCGTAGCTGTGCCCGATCCGGCGGAAGAGGGACTCGAAGGCCTTCTCGTCCTCGACGGTCAGCTCGTCGCACAGCTCGATGAAGTTCTGCCGCGAGATCGGCCGCTCGTCGGCGGCCTTCGTGCTCTTCGCGTCCCCACGGTGCGGCGGCTCGAAGCCCGGGTCGTAGGGCAGCGAGGCGTCACCCCGCACGCCGTAGTAGTTCTGGACGCGCTTCTCGGTCGGCAGGCCGTTGTCGTCCCAGCCGATCGGGTAGAAGACGTTGAAGCCCGCCATCCGCTTGTACCGCGCCATGCAGTCGGTGTGGGTGTAGCTGAAGACGTGTCCCATGTGCAGCGACCCGCTCGCGGTCGGCGGCGGGGTGTCGATCGCGAAGACGGCCTCGCGGGGCCCGGCGAGGGCCGCCTCGCGGTCGAACGCGTACGTGTCCTGCTCCTGCCATACCGCGCCCCACTTCTCCTCCAGGCCCTCGAGGGAGGGCCGCTCCGGGAGGGCGGCAGGGGTGGACGGTGAGGAGTGGTCGGTCATGGCCACAGTGTCCCAGAAGCGGACCGTGCGGCTCACCCGGGTTCAGCCCCCGCGGCGCGTCCGCCCGAGGCGCAGCAGGGCGAGGGCGAGCAGCAGTCCGGTGGCCCCGACGGCGACCCACGTGACCCGCCGACGGTCCGCCGCGCCGGGGTCGGGGACCTGCGTGACGGCGAGCCGCTCCACGGGTGCCTCCTCGCTCGGTGCGGGGCTCGACCCCGGCGGCGGCGGTCCGGCGAGCGAGCCGTCGAGCACAGCCGTGAGGGCGGCGACCGGCTGGACGACCCCCCAGCCGACGACGTCGTCGCGGGCGTCCCGGCGGGCCCGGGCGGCCGTCGCCTCGAGACGGTGGGCCCAGCCGCGCGGCCCCGCACCGGGGTAGCGCTGCGCGACGAGCGCGGCGGCCGCGGCGACGTACCCCGTCGCGTAGCTCGAGGAGCCGGCGTCGGCGCTCAGGTAGCAGTCGCCCCAGGCGCCGTACGTCGTGAGCACCTCGACGCCGGGAGCCGCGAGGTCGACGTGCGGACCACGGACGGCGTTCTCCGCGACGCGGTCACCGTCGTCGGTGGCGGCCACGCCGAGCACCCCGGGATAGCCGGCGGGGTAGCGGACACCGGTCGCGGGGTCGTCCTTGGACGCCCGGTTGCCGGCGGACGCGACGACGAGCGACCCGCTCCGCAGCGCGGCGGCCGTCGCGTCCCGCAGGCGCGCGTCGTCGACGAACGTGCTCAACGCGACGACGATGACCTCGGCCCCCTCGTCGGCGGCGTACGCAATGGCCTCGGCGAGCACCCCGGCGTCGGCGTCCGGGCCCTCACGGGTGTCGTCGGCGACGACCTTGACGGGCAGGACGCTCGCCCCGCGGGCCAGCCCGACGACGCCCGACCCCTCGACCGGGCGGGCCGCGACGACCCCGGCGACGGCGGTCCCGTGGAGGCGCACGTCCTCGGTCGCCGACCCCCCGACGAAGGAGCGCCCCGGGAGGACGGACCCGTCGGGGAAGTGGGCGTTGGCGTCCGCGACGCCGGAGTCCAGGACCGCGACGGTCGTCCCGGCGCCGGTGGCGAGCGGCCACGCCTGCGAGGCCCCGAGGCGCACGAGACCCGCCGGGGTGTCCGCGACGTACCGGGTGCGCCCCTCCTCGCAGGAGTCGGCGCCGACGGCCGGACCCGGGACGGTGACGACGCCCGCGACGGCGCCGGCGAGCAGCACCCGAGCGACGGTCCGGCGGGCGCTCACGAGCCGCCGGACACGACGGTCCGGGCCGCGTCGACACCGAGCGCGGGACCGGAGCGGAAGAGCTCGGTCCACGCCTGCGGGACGGGGACGACGTCGTCGGTCCGGTAGCCCAGACGCGCGAGGACCTCGGTGTCGGCCCCCTCGACCGCGTACGCCGTGGCGGTCTGGTCGACGGCGTAGACCGGGCCGTCGGAGAGCGCCGCGCCGGTGACGGACCGGACCAGGGCGCCGTAGCCGGTGTCGACGGTCGTCCGTCCCCGGTCGGTGGCGGGAGGGTCGTCGGTGACGGTCGTGAGGGCGACCTCGGGCGGCTCGCCCGCCGCGGCGACGAGCGTCGCGCAGGGGGCGGACTCCAGGCCGCTCGGGAGGGCCTGCGGCCAGTCCGTCGGCGCGAGCTCGGGGGAGCGGACCTCGAGCCGGGCGATCTGGGCGGCCTCGACCGGGATCTCCGTCCCGGAGGCCCCGGAGCCCAGCCCGTACATCGCGAGGGCGACCTCCGGGAGCAGCTCGAGGTCGCCCTCCGGCGTCACGACGTAGCGGCGCCCGTCGGAGTCGAGCCGCAGCACCGAGCCGACGGCCGCCCCGGACGGCAGACCCGGCAGGGGAGCGCCGAGGTCCTCGATGCGCAGCGGCGCGAGGGGGCTGCCCTCGGGGAAGAGGTTGAGCCAGGCGGCGGGGGCGGGGACGGCCGGTCGGCCGTCGAGCCGGAGCGCGACCGACACCGCGGACAGGTCGTCCTGCGCGACCGGGTAGCGGCGTCCGTCGGCGAGGACGAAGGTCTCCTCGCCCGAGGTCACGAGGACGGCCCGGCCCGCGGCGGGGGTGGCCGCGCCTCCCGGCCCGATGGTGGTGGTCACCGTCTCGGACGCCCCGAGGCAGGAGACCCACCCGGTGCCGACGAGCCGGTCCCGGGGGGTGAGGGAGTCCGGGGCGCCGAGGATGCCGAGCGTCGGTCCCGGTCGGATGTCCGCGAGCTCCTCGTCCGGGACGGCGAGGACCTCGAACTCGTCGGCGGGGATGAGCAGCCGGGCGCTCGTCGTGTTCACGACGGGGTGGAGCACCTCGTTCACCGACACGTAGCGCGCACCGCTGTCCTCGGCGATGACGAGCCGGTTGTCGCCCCAGTCGTCGGGCAGGGACGAGCGCAGCCAGCCGAACGCCATGCTCCCGAGGACGAGGACGACCGACAGGGCGACGCCGCCGACCACGGCCCGCAGCGGCCGGTCGGGCTCGACCTCGCGGCCCCCCGGCGCGCCGCTGACGAACGCCGTCGTGAGCCGTCGCCTGCTGAACGACTGGGCCTCGACGAGGTCCTTCTTCGTCGCCACGGGGTCAGACCACCCCGACGGTGGCGGCGGCGAGCGGGACGAGCGCGACGAGCGCGACGCCGTCGAGGGCGTCGGCGACCCGGCCGAGGCGGACGCGGCTGCGCGGAGCGAGCACCGCGAGGGTCACGACGACGGCGCCGGCGGTGCCGAGGACGACGGCGAGCACCGGGCGCCAGCCCGGGTGGGCGAGGGCGGCGACGACGGCGGCGAGGGCGAGCAGGCCGACGCCGGTCGCCATGGCGAGGACGACCGAGGTGCGGGTGCGGCTGTGCCGGGTCCGCAGGAGCGTCGCGGCGGCGCCCGCGACGACGAGCGCCGTCCCGGGGACCCCGGAGGCCGCGAGCTGCGGCGTCGTGAGGAGGGCGACCCCTCCGGTCGCGAGCGAGACGGCCACCATGACGTCGTGGCCGGCGGCCACCCGGGCCCGGACGTCGTCGCGGTCGACGGCGGGGACGTCGGCCTCGATCTCGGCCTCGGTGCGCGGGGCGCGGCTCGTGAGCCGGCTCGAGGTGAGCCCGGCCCATGGGAGGACGTTGCCGAGGACGACGGCGACGACGAAGACGGCCGCCGCGACCGTCGTGAGGTCCACTCCCAGCGGGCCCCCGAGGGCGCCGAGGACGACCCCGCCGAGGCCGACGACCGCGCCGGCACCGAGCACGAGCCGGTGCGCCGGGACCGCGAGGGCCCCGAGGAGACCGCCGACGACGACGGCGCCGCCGCACCAGAGCAGCCCCTCTCCCCACAGCGGCCGGTCGGGGGACACCGCCGCCCCGGCGACCGCCGCGAAGACGAGGGACGTCGCGCCGAGGGCGAGGGCACCCCCGTGCTGCGTCCGCTGGTGCAGCAGCGCGGCCGCGCCGAGGAGGAGGACGGCGACGCCGGCCGCCACCGCGGTGACGAGGGCCCCGGCGTCGCGGGCGGTGAAGAGCGCCCACGCGGCGCAGAGGAAGAACACGGTCGCGGCCCCGACGGCCGTCCCGGCGCTGTGCCGGGCGGTCCACGGCGAGAACTGGGTCTCGACGACGTCCGCCACGGCCTCGACGACGTCGTCGTAGACCTTCGTCGTGCTCGGGTCGAGCACCTCGAGCGAGAGCATCGCGCCGTCGAGGACCCCCTGGGCGGCGAGGCTGCGGTCGGGGTCGAGCACGGTGCCCCCGCCGGCGACGAGCCGGAACCCGTGGGTCGCGTGCTCGGGGTCGAGGACGCCGAGCTCCCGGGCCAGCTCCGGGAGGATCTCGACGACCGGGATGCCCCCGGGCACACCGAGGTCCGCACGTCGGGTCCCCGAGGACACCGAGACGCGCACGAGCGACGCGGTGGCGTTGCTCCCGCTCACGACAGTGCTCCCCTCCGACGGCCGCCGACGGCGGCGTGGACCCGACCGCGACGAGCATAGACGGGGCAGTTGCGGGGAGTTCTCCCCATTGGCGCGATCCGTCTGCGACCGTAGTGTCCGGGGCAGGACGAGGGGCGGTACGGCCCGGGTCCGAGGCACGGCCCCCCGGGGGGACAGTCACAGCGACCGCGAGGTCCGATCGCACGAGGGAAGGACAGTCATGGCAGAGCAGTTCAGGGCAGGCGCCGGCGTCGTCAAGAAGAGCGCCGACATCGTCGGGCAGGCACGGGGCGACCTCACGACCGAGGTCAAGAAGCTCCAGGGCCAGATGGACGCCGTCCGGGCCCACTGGGAGGGTCAGGGCGCGCGCAGCTTCCACTCGGTGAGCGAGGCGTGGCGGATCCAGACCCAGGACATCGTCGACGCCCTCGAGAACTTCGAGGCCAACCTCACCGGCGCGCAGCGCCAGTACGACGCCGACGACAGCAACGTGGCGTCGAACCTGTCCAAGTACTCGAGCATGCTCGGCAAGAGCTGACCACCACACACGAGGGAGACGACGCGATGAGCGACGGGATCAAGGTCGGCGGAGCCGGCATCGACGCGATGGTCCAGGACATGAAGAAGGGCCTGGCGGACATCGAGAGCCGGCTGACGACGATGGAGGGCGACCTCAAGCCGTACGTCACGGACTGGGAGGGCACGACCCAGGAGGCGTACCGGCACGCCAAGCAGGAGTGGGACAAGCAGATCGAGGAGTGCCGGGCGCTCCTCGAGGACGTCCGCCTCGCCGTCGTGCAGTCCAAGGAGGACTACCTCGCCGGGGAGCTGCGCAACACGAACATGTGGGGCTGAGCGCCTCCGACGGGCACGAGGGGCCGCAGGCCCCGACAGGCAGTGCGGCCGTGCCGGTACCCGACGAGGGTGCCGGCACGGGCCGCGTCCAGCGGGGCCCCGACGAGGGGCCCGTGGCGCCCGGGCCGACCGGGAGGAGGGACGAGCAGTGGCTCTCGACAAGGGTGAGGGCGGGTTCAGCTACCCGCCGGTCCTGCGGACGTTGGCCGCGGACCACCGCGAGCAGTGGCGCGAGTCCGCGCACACCGAGGTGACCCGGGTGCGCTCCAGCCTCACGGCGACCTCGACCTTCGGCGACGCCGCGCCCGCGCGGGCGTACGCGCAGGTGTACGAGGCCGCGGCGCTGGCCTACGAGGAGACCCTCCGGGGGATCCGCGAGGACCTCGTCGAGGCGGGGGCCGCCCTCGCCGCGGCTGCGGGTGCGATGCGGGAGCGGGACGACCTCGCCGCCGACACCTTCGCCGCCATCGCGCCCCGGTGGAGCGCGGGCGAGGGGTTCCACAGCGACCGCCGGCACGCGCGGGCCGAGCAGGGGGACGAGATGCGCGAGGGCGCCGCCGAGCGCGACGCGCTCACCGACGACGCGCGAGGGGACGCCTGATGGCCATCCCGTCCGGGGACGGTGGCGCGGCGGTCCCGGCGCTGCCGGCCGACGCCGGGCCGAAGGAGCGGGAGCTGCACAAGGTCTTCGGCTTCTCCAGCCCGCTCGTGCGCGACACCGCGAAGGACTGGCAGCTCGCGGGGGACGGTGTCACGGGCCTGGCGCAGAGCGTGCGCCGGGTCGTGAACGCGCTGCGCCACGCCGACGAGCCGTGGGAGGGCCCGGCGGCCGAGAACGCCTACGCGAGCCTCACCGCGCTCGCGGGCTCGCTCGACCGGCACGCCGAGGAGCTGCAGCGGATCCGGAAGTCGCTCGACGAGGCGGCCGAGGCCGCCGACACGGCGCGGTCCGCGTACTCGACCCGGGTCGCCGCGGTGTCGACGGAGGTCGACCGCGCCGACCACACCACCGTCCGGGCGCCGTCCGGCCCCGTGACGAGCCCGGCCCAGGAGCGTCCGGTGTTCGACGCGGCGGGCTACGACCGTGCGGTCGCCGACCTGCGGCAGCAGCGGGAGCGTGCGGCCGCGACGGCGCTCGCCGAGTTCACCGGGTCGATGGCCGGGGCCGCGCGCACGATGCCGGTCGAGGCCCCGTACGACCCGGCCGGCATCGACGCCGGTGGGGGCGCCGGGGGCGGCGGAGGCGGGGGGATCCCTCCGTCCGGGTCGACCCCCGGCGGGTACCGGCCGCCGACCGGCGCGCCGTCCGGACCTCCGGGGTCCTCCGGCCCCTCGTCGCCGGTCCCGGCCGTCGGCTGGTGGGACGGGCCGACGGGAAGCCACGTGCCCCCGTGGTCCCCGGACCCGACGCCCGGGCCGGACCCCGTCGCCCAGCCCCCCGTGGGGCTCGGCGTCGACGGCCCGAGCACGGGCTCGACGGCGCCGGGCGGTGCGGGCGGCGGCGTGACCCCGTCCGGCACCTCGCCCGGCACGGGCGGTCCCGGTGGGTCGGTCGGCGCCGCGGGGGTCGGCGGTGCCGCCGTCGCCGGTGGCGCCGGTCTGCTGGGACGGGCACTGCGCGGCGGGGGCGGCGTCGGCGGGATCCTCGGCGGTCGCGGCGCGGCCGGCGGTCCGCGACCCGGCCTCGTCCCGGGACAGCAGGGGACGGCCCGGGGGGCGGCCTCCGGCGCGCGCGGCTCGACGAGCGCCGGGGTCCGGGGCGGGGCCCCGGGCGGGTCCGGTGGGACGGCGAGCGGCTCGGGCCGCTCGGTGCTCGCGGCGGGCCAGCAGGGGGCGGCCAGGTCCGGCGGTGCCGGTGTCCGCTCCGGGGGTGGGGTCCGGGGCGCGGGGACGCGCACGGGCGGCCGGTCCGGCCTCCCGCGGCCGGGGGAGACCCCGGGTCGCGGCTCCGCCGTCGCCGCCGGGGGCGCGGCCGGTGGCCGTGGCCGGGGCGGACGGGACGAGGGCCGACCCGAGGACGTCGACGCACTGACCCACGAGGACGAGAGCACGTGGTTCGAGGGCGAGGACGACGCGTCGCCCCCCGTCTGGGACTGACGGGCTCCTCCCCGGCGGCCGGAGCGGTCCGGTCGCGTCAGCCGGAGGTGAGCCGCCGCAGGGCCTCGACGGCGCCGGCCGCGACGAGCGCCAGGGGCAGCACGGTGACGACGGCGAAGGACTCGAGCCGGTCGGCCGAGCGGGACATCCGCGTCGAGGTCCAGCCGCCCGCCAGGGCCACCGAGGCGAGCAGCGCGACGCCGCCGAGGACGACGCCCAGGGCGACCGTCGGCCACAGCAGACCGCGGTCCCATCCGAGGACCGCGACCGCGGCGCTCACGACGAGCGAGCCGGCGGCGGCGAGCATCGCGAAGCGGGCGGTGCGGTCGCGGACCTGGCGCGCCTGGTAGCCGAGGG
Organism: Phycicoccus avicenniae; assembly: GCF_018139485.1. Taxonomy (GTDB): domain Bacteria; phylum Actinomycetota; class Actinomycetes; order Actinomycetales; family Dermatophilaceae; genus Phycicoccus; species Phycicoccus avicenniae. Next base: position 75,094 of record NZ_JAGSNF010000006.1, on the reverse strand, counting down.
CGACGGCCGCGAGGACGAGCACGACCCAGCGCGACCACGGGGCGAGCGTCGACAGGGCCGGCGTGACGGCGAGGACCCAACCGGCCACGGCGGCGGCGACGGCGAGGTAGACGGTGCCGGCCGACACGACGGCACGGGCCTGGGCGACCCGGTCACGGACGTCGAGGTCGGTGACCCGACGGCGTCGGCCGTCCTGCGGGGCCCGCACCGACCACACCGTCGTCGACAGCCGGTCGGTGTCGAGCAGCTGCGTCGGGTCGACGTCGAGGCTCGCCGAGGGCAGCGCGCGCAGGAGGACCGGGACGAGGCCGACGACGACGGCCGCCGCGGCGGCGGGGGGCCGCTCCCACAGCACGGACGCGGCGACGAGGACGCCCACCCCGGCGAGGCACGCCGTGGCGGTGCGCTCGGCCCGGGAGGCCGGCGACCCGTCCGCGGAGGCGACCGCCGTGACGACGGCCGCGAGGGCACAGGCGAGCACGACGGACACCGCGACCCGCGCGGGGGAGTCGGGGAGGGGCGTGAGGAGGCCGCCGGCGGCCGCGAGCGCGGGCGCGGCGACGAGGCGCGCGACCGGTGCCGTCGCACGCTCGCGGGGGGAGAGGAGGACGACCGCCACCGCGGCGGCGAGGAGCAGGGCGGCCCCGGTCCAGCGGACCGGGGCCGGCAGGCCGGAGGGATCGGCGGCGAGGCCCAGGACACCGGCGAGCACGACGACGAGGCCGGCGCCGGTGACGACGGCGGTCGTGGCGCCCGGGGGGCGTGGACGTGCGGCGCGCACCCGGCGGTCGGTCCTCGCCCGGCGTAGCTCCGCCCGGCTCACCGTCGCGTCCGGGTCGTCCGACCGTCGGCGGGTCGCGTCGTCGACGAGGCTGACGGCGGGCCCCTCGTCCGCCTGCAGCCGCGACCCCCCGGCCCAGGCCGGTGCCGAGGGCCGGGCCCCCGCGGCGGACGACGAGCGGTCCAGGCTCACGACGTCGCGGTGCACCCGGTGCGTCGTCGTCCGCACGACGGTGAGGACCGAGCCCTGCGGCAGGTCCTCGCCGATCCGGTCCTGGGGGCCGTAGACGTGGCCGGCGGCCGTCGCGACCGACCCGGTCCCGGCGGCGGACGGGATCCCGAGGACGGAGAGGACCTCGGTGACGCGGGTGCCGACGGGCACGACGAGGTCGTAGTGGCGCTCGTCGGCGACGAGCGTCAGCTGCTGGGTCGTGCTCACTGCTCGGCCCTCCCCTCGGCTGCGGCCCCGGTGCGCGGCTCTCGCCGTGAGGACAGTATCCACGGGATAGCGTGTCCCCGACCGTCGGACGTGACGAGGGGAGGACCGAGGATGTCGGTGGCCGCGCGAGCGGGGGGACGGGAGCAGGCGCCCGAGGTGCCGAGCGGACGGCTCGAGCTCCAGCCACCGCCGGAGATCACCCCCTCCGAGGGGGCGAGCGGCCTGCTCATGCAGGCCGTCCCGATGCTCGGCTCGCTCGGGACGATCGGCTTCGTCGCCCTCTCCCAGACCGGTCCACGGGCCTGGTTCACGGCGGGGATGTTCCTCGTCGCGAGCGTCGGCTTCGTCCTCGCCTCCGGGGTGCGGCAGCGCTCGCAGCACACGGCGCAGGTCCTCGCCGCCCGGCGGGAGTACCTCGCCTACCTCGCGGAGGTCCGCGCCACGATCCGCGACGCCGCCGGACGGCAGCGGGCCGCGGCCCTCTGGGACTACCCCGACCCCGCGACGCTGCCGCTCCTGGCCGCCGAGGGCACCCGGGTGTGGGAACGGACGCCGTCGGACGGTGACTTCCTCCAGGTCCGGATGGGAACGACGGCCCAGCCGCTCTGCCTCGACCTCGTGCCGCCGGAGACGGCGCCGCTCGCCCAGCTCGACCCGGTCGCCGCGTCCGGTCTGCACCGGCTGCTCTCGACCCACCGGGTGCAGCCCGGGCTCCCGGCCTCCGCGGCCCTGCGCGCCTGGCCGCACGTCGAGGTCACCGGGGACGCGGCCCCGGCGCGGGCCCTCGCCCGGTCCGTCGTGCTGTCCGCGGCGATGCAGCACGCCCCGGAGGACCTCGTCGTCGCCGCGGTCGTCTCGCGCGAGGCCCGCGCGGAGTGGGAGTGGCTCAAGTGGCTGCCGCACGCCCTCAGCCCCCGCGAGCGCGACGCCGTGGGGCCCGTCCGGCTCGTCGGCGAGTCCGTCCACGACCTGCTGCCCCTCCTGCCGCAGGAGATCGTCGAGCGCCCGCGGTTCGGCCCGACCGACCGACCGACCCTGCCGCACGTCCTCCTCGTCGTCGACGGCGGTGACGTCCCGCCGGGCAACCCCGTCGTCACCGCCGACGGCGTGCTCGGCGTCACCGTCCTCGACCTCCCCGAGCAGTGGGGCGAGCTCGACGGCGGGACGACGCTGCGGCTGGCCGTCGGGCCACCGGCCGAGACCGGGCCGCACGCCGGTCGGGCACCGCTCGAGATCATCAGCCTCGCCCGAGGGGTCGCCCACGGCGTCGCGGACCAGCTGTCGACGACCCGGGCCGAGGCCGCCGCCCGCCGGCTCGCGCCCCGCTACACCGCCGACGAGCCGGAGGCCCGGGACGCGCTGTCCGCCTCGACCGAGCTCGTCGACCTGCTGGGGACCGGCGACGTCCGCGACTTCGACGTCGAGACCGCCTGGCGGCCCCGGCTGCAGCGCGACCGCCTGCGGGTCCCCATCGGCGTCGACGAGGCCGGCCGCCCGGTCGCCCTCGACATCAAGGAGTCCGCGCAGCAGGGGATGGGGCCGCACGGCCTCGTCATCGGGGCCACGGGCTCCGGCAAGTCCGAGCTGCTGCGCACGCTCGTCCTCGCGCTCGCGATGACGCACTCCTCGGAGTCGCTGAACTTCGTCCTCGTCGACTTCAAGGGCGGCGCGACGTTCGCCGGGATGGCCGACATGCCCCACGTCTCGGCCGTCATCACCAACCTCGGCCAGGAGCTGACGCTCGTCGAGCGGATGCAGGACGCGCTCCAGGGCGAGATGACCCGGCGCCAGGAGCTGCTGCGCTCGGCCGGCAACTTCGCCAACGTCACCGACTACGAGAAGGCCCGGGCCCAGGGCGCCGACCTCGAGCCGCTGCCGGCCCTGCTCGTCGTCGCCGACGAGTTCTCCGAGCTGCTCGCGGCCAAGCCGGAGTTCGCCGACCTCTTCGTCGCCATCGGCCGCCTCGGGCGGTCGCTGTCGATGCACCTCCTGCTGTCCTCGCAGCGGCTCGAGGAGGGGCGTCTGCGGGGGCTGGAGTCGCACCTGTCGTACCGGATCGGGCTGCGGACCTTCAGCGCCGGGGAGTCCCGGACGGTCATCGGCGTCCCGGACGCCTACGAGCTGCCGCCGGTGCCGGGCCTGGGCTACCTCAAGCCGGACCAGACGACGCTCACGAAGTTCAAGGCCGCGTACGTGTCGGGACCGCCGAAGGGCCGCCGACGGGGTCCGGGCCCGGGCTCGTCCTCCGGCGAGGGCCCGGGACGGACGAGCGACATCCTGCCCTTCACGCTCGCACCGGTGGCCGCCGGGCGACGTGCTGCCGAGGAGGTCGCCCCGTCGGGTGGGCCCGAGCCCGAGGAGACCCGGGCGGTCTTCGACATCGCCGTCGGCCGGATGGCCGGGAAGGGACGCCCGGCCCACCAGGTCTGGCTGCCGCCGCTCGACGTCCCGCTGTCGATGGACCGGATGTTCGGCGACCTCGCCGCCGACCCCGAGCTCGGTCTCGTGAGCCGGTCCTGGCGGGAGAAGGGCGACTACGTCCTGCCCGTGGGTCTCGTCGACCGGCCGCTGGAGCAGCGGCGCGAGCTCTTCGTGCTGCGGCTCGGGGGCGCGGCCGGGCACGTCGCCGTCGTCGGCGGGCCGCGGTCCGGACGCAGCACCTTCGCACGGACGGTCGTCGCCTCGATCGCCCTCACGACGACGCCGCTGGAGAGCCAGGTGTACGTCCTGGACTTCGGCGGCGGCACCTTCACCCCGATGGCCGGGCTGCCGCACGTCGCCGGTGTCGCCAACCGCAACGAGCCCGAGGTCGTCCGCCGGCTCGTCGCCGAGATCTCCGGCATCGTCGACGCCCGCGAGGCCTACTTCCGGGCGCACGGCGTCGACTCCATCGAGACCTACCGTCGCCGGCGGGCGGCCGGCCGGGTCGACGACGGGTACGGCGACGTCTTCCTCGTCGTCGACGGGTGGCCCACGGTGCGCTCGGACTTCGACGAGCTCGAGCCGGTGATCATGGAGCTCGCGGGGAGGGGGCTGACCTTCGGCGTCCACGTCGTCGTCACGACCTCCCGCTCGATGGACTTCCGCAACCAGATCCGCGACGTCCTCGGCACCCGTGTCGAGCTGCGGCTCGGTGACCCGACGGACTCCGAGATCGACCGCAAGGTCGCGGCCAACGTGCCCGAGGGGCGGCCGGGACGCGGGCTGACGATGACCCGGCACCACTTCCTCGGCGCGGTGCCCCGGCTCGACGGCAGCGGCGAGGTCCAGGACCTCGGCGACGGCGTCGAGGACCTCGTCGCGCGCGTCGGCGCCGCCTGGACCGGCCCCGAGGGCCCGAAGCTGCGGCTGCTGCCCGAGCGGGTCGACCTCGATGCGGTGCGCGGGCTCGCGGGTCCGGACGACCGGCGGCTGCTCCTGGGCGTCGACGAGGCCGCCCTCGCGCCGATCGGCCTGGACCTGCGCGAGGACCCGCACCTGTACCTGCTCGGTGACGGCGACAGCGGCAAGACCGGCTTCCTGCGGACCGTCGCGCACGAGGTCTCCCGGCTGTACGCCCCGGACGACGCCAAGCTGTTCGTCGTCGACTACCGGCGCGGGCTGCTCGGTGAGCTGCCCGAGGCGCACGTCGGGGAGTACCTCACGACCGAGGAGCAGACGACCGAGGCGGTCGAGGGCGTCGCGGAGTTCCTCCGGACCCGGCTGCCCGGTCCGGACGTCACCCCGGAGCAGCTGCGCGCGCGGTCCTGGTGGCAGGGCGCGGAGGTCTTCTTCCTCGTCGACGACTACGACCTCGTCGTCACCTCGTCGGGGTCGCCGCTGCGGCCCCTCGTGCCCCTCCTCGCCCAGGCGGGCGACGTCGGGCTGCACCTCGTCGTCACCCGGCGCACCGGTGGCGCCTCGCGCGGGATGTACGAGCCGGTGCTCCAGACGATCCGCGACCTCGGCGCCCCGGGTGTCCTGCTGTCCGGCAACCCGGACGAGGGCATGCTCATCGGCCGGGTCAAGCCGTCCGTGCAGCCTCCCGGCCGGGCGCGGATCGTCTCCCGCGACCTCGGCGACCAGGTGTTCCAGACCGCGTGGCAGCCGCCGCGGCACGGTTGAGCCCTAGGCTGTCTTCATGGACCCGCTGTACCGCACCGTCGTCGGAGCGGCGCGCACGCTCTTCTTCGTCCAGGGCACCCGGTTCACCCTCGAGGGGCGGGAGAACGTCCCGCGGACCGGCGGGGCGGTCATGGCGATCAACCACACCTCCTACCTGGACTTCATGTACGGCGGGCTGCCGCCGCGCAAGCACGGGCGGTACGTCCGGTTCATGGCGAAGAAGTCGATCTTCGGGCACCCCGTCGCCGGTCCGCTCATGCGCGGGATGAAGCACATCCCCGTCGACCGGGCGAGCGGCGGCCAGGCCTTCCGGGAGGCCCTGACGGCGCTCAGGGCCGGCGAGATCGTCGGGGTCTTCCCCGAGGCGACGATGTCCCGCTCCTTCGAGCTCAAGGAGTTCAAGCCGGGCGCCGTCAAGCTCGCCCAGGCGGCCGGCGTGCCGATCCTGCCGACGACGATCTGGGGCGGGCACCGGGTGTGGACCAAGGAGCTGCCGAAGCAGCGGGGCAGGGCGAACATCCCCGTCCTCGTCGCGGTCGGCGAGCCGATCACGGTCGAGCGCCGCGAGGACGTCACGGCCGCGACGGCCCGGGTCCGGGCGGCGATGCAGGCGCTGCTCGACCGGCAGCAGGCGGCCTACCCAGCACTGTCGGGCGAGGACCTGCGGTGGGTCCCCGCGCGGCTCGGCGGCACGGCGCCGACGCCCGAGGAGGCGCACGAGCGGGACGCCGCCGACATGCGGCGGACCCGCGACGAGTTCACCGGCTGACGCGGTCCGGGGCGGTGGTCGCCCCGTCCCCGAGGCCGTGGTCGCCCCGTCCCCGAGGCGGTGCTCGCCCCCGTCCCGGGTGCCCGGTGGGGAGCATCCACCCCGCCACGGCGTGGTCGACCCTCCCGCCGCTGCTCCGACCTGGGGTCGTGCGGAACGCTCCGGATCCGGAGCGTCTCCACCGGATCCGGTGCTTCTCGTGAGCACCCCCTGTCCGTGCCGGGCCCCGGAAGAGGTACCGGCCGGGGGCCGACGGGTCTAGGGTCCCGGGATGGACATGCTGAGGGGGACGGAGATCGCCGGGGCGGGGCTCACCGACTGGCGCAAGCTGGCGCAGGGGCTGCACGCCCGCTACCTGACCGAGGGCTTCACGGCCGGCGCGCGCTTCGTCGCGGACGTCGCGGCGGCCGGCGACGCGGTCGGGCACCACCCGCGGGTCGTCGTCGGACGCGGCCACGTCGACCTCGAGCTCGTGAGCGACGACGCCGTGTACCGCGACGACGAGGGCAGCGAGTACGTCGTCGAGTGGGTGACCCGGCAGGACGTCGACCTCGCCCGGACGATCACCGGGATCGCCGCCGAGCACGGCCTCGCCGCCGACCCGGCGGCGGTGTCGGAGGTCGAGCTCGGCCTCGACGTCACGACCTCGGCGACGTGCGCCCCGGTGTGGGCAGCCCTGCTCACGGGCGACCCGGAGGACCAGGGTCGGGGCAGCCCCGGCGACGAGGTCCGGGACGCGACCGCCAGGGTGCCGAACCTGTGGTTCGACGACGGCGCCGACGGCGGGCCCACCGGCCAGCGGGTCCACGTCGAGGTCTACGTCGCCCGGGAGGTCGTCGAGGCGCGGGTCGCCGCGGTCCTCGCCGCCGGCGGGATCGTCGTCGACGACAGCGGGTCGCCGGGCCTCACGGTGCTCGCCGACCCCGAGGGCAACCGCGGGGTGCTCTGCGCCGACACCTCGGTCGCCGCCCAGGCCTGACCCGGCGCCGCCCTCGACGACGCGGAGGGCACGGGGGGTCGGTCAGACGGGGTGGCCCAGGTGGGCGAGCGCCTGGCGCAGCAGCACGCCGTGACCGCGGTCCATCTCGGCCTGCACCCCCGGGTCGAGGGCCTCGTCGGGGGTGAGCCAGGTGAGGTCGAGGGCGTCGTTCTGCGGGGCGCAGTCTCCGGCGACCGGGACGACGTAGGCGAGCGACACCGCGTGCTGGCGCGGGTCGTGGAAGGGGGTGACGCCCGGCGTCGGGAAGTACTCCGCGACGGTGAACGGCTGCGGCGCCACCGGCACGCGGGGGAGGGCGACCGGCCCGAGGTCCTTCTCGAGATGACGCATGAGGGCGTCCCGCACCCGCTCGTGGTGCAGCACCCGGCCGCCGACGAGCTCGCGGCACACCGTCCCGCCGTCGTCGATCCGCAGGAGGATGCCGACGTGGGTCACCTCGCCGCGGTCGTCGACCCGGACGGGGACCGCGTCGACGTACAGGATCGGCAGGCGCTCGCGGGCCTGGTCGAGCTCCTCCCGGCTCAGCCAGGCGGGGTCGCGGTCCAGGTCGAGGGGGCTCATGGCTGCGATTGTGCCAACGGCCGGTCCTCGAAGGTCACCGGGGCGTCGAACGCGGCGCGCCGGGCCGCCCGCCGCAACGCCCCGAGGACCGGTCGGGCGGTCACCGTGATGAGCACGACGTTCGTCAGCGCCCGCCCGAGGTCCCAGCCGAGGCTCGTCGACACGCTGAAGACGAGGAAGGTGTGGAGGTTCTCGGCGACCGGCGCGCCGGGCACGAAGGACAGCTGTCCGTCGCCGCCGGTCGCGAACGGCCAGAACGAGAAGTTGAGGAGCAGCCCGTAGGCGAGCCCCGACAGCGCCCCGTAGCCGGCGAGCAGCGCGACCTCGCGTCGGCCGGACGCCCGGGGCAGTAGTCCGGCGCCCCAGCCGACCCACGCCGCCCCGAGCATCTGGAACGGCAGCCACGGACCGACGCCGCCGGTGATGAGGGCGGAGGCGAAGAGCGTCACCGCCCCCTGCACGAAGCCGAACCCCGGCCCGAAGACCCGTCCGCCGAGGACGAGGAGGAAGAAGACGGTCTCGAGCCCGGCCGTCCCGGCGCCGAGCGGACGCAGCGCGGCGCCCACCGCCGACAGGACGCCGAGCATCGCGACGGCCTTGACGTCGAGGCCGCCCTCGGCGATCTCGGCGAGGACGACGGCGAGCAGCAGCGGCAGGACGAGGGCGAAGACGAGCGGGGCGTCCCCGCCGTGGGCGAGGCCCGACTCGGGACTGACGAACAGCGGCCAGCCGAAGGCGACGAGCCCGGCGACGCTCACGAGCGCGACGGCGGCCGTCGAGCGGGGGCGCAGCTCGATGGCCCGCAGCCGCGGTCCCCGATCGGCGCTCACGACGCCCCCGCCCGGGACGCGGCGTCGCGGACGGCGCCGACGGTGAGCCAGGGCGCGGGCGTCAGCACCTTGGAGACCTGCGGGGCGAAGGCGGGGGAGGAGACGACGACGTCGGCGGTCGGCCCGTCGGCGACGACCTCGCCGGTCGCCATGACGAGCACCCGGTCGGCGCACTCGGCGACGAACTCGACGTCGTGGGTCGAGACGAGCACGGACCGGCCCCGGCCGGCGAGGTCGTGGAGGGTGTCGGCGAGCGCCGCCTTGGCGCCGGGGTCGAGGCCGCGGGTCGGCTCGTCGAGGAGGAGGACGGGCGGGTCCGCCGTCAGCTGCACCGCGAGGACGAGCGAGAGCTTCTGGCCCTCGGACAGGTCACGCGGGTGGCGGCCGTCGGGGATGCCGGGGGCGAAGCGCTCGAGGAGCGCGGCACACGTCCCGCCGGGGGCGTCGCTCTCGGCGTCGGCCTGGGCGCACTCGCCGCCGACGGTGTCGAGGTAGAGCAGGTCGGTCGCGGTCTGCGGCACCAGCCCCACCCGGGAGCGACGGCGGGCGGGCGAGAGGTCGGCCGGGCGGACCGACCGACCCTCGGAGTCGAGCACCTCGACGCGCCCGGCCGTGAGGGCGCCGCTGCCCTGGAGGGCCCACAGCAGCGAGGACTTGCCCGACCCGTTGCGCCCCATGACGGCCGCGACCTGACCGGGCAGGAGGTCGACGTCGACGCCCGCGACGGCGACGACGTCCCCGGGGTGGCGCACGACGACGTCACGGGCCCGCAGGACGGGGGCGCCGGCGGCGCCGCGGCCGGTCGGGACGGGCGCGCCGTCGAGGCGGTCCCGCAGGTCGCCCGCGGCGCGGCGGGCGTCGCGCACCGACAGCGGCAGCGGGCGCCACCCCGCCCAGCGGCCGAGCTCGACGACGGGCGGCGCGATGTCGCTCCACTCCATGACGTCGGCGGGGAGGCCGGCCCGGACCTCTCCGCCGGGGGAGACGTGGACGACGCGGTCGGCGTGGTGCAGGACGCGCTCGACCCGGTGCTCGGCGACGACGACGGTGACACCGAGGTCGTGGACGAGGCGGGTGACCGTCGCGAGGACCTCCTCCGCCCCGGTGGGGTCCAGCGCCGACGTCGGCTCGTCGAGCAGGACGAGCCGCGGGTGCGCGGTGAGGACGGACCCGATCGCGACCCGCTGCTGCTGGCCGCCGGACAGCTCGCGCAGCGGCACGTGGCGCAGCTCGGGGATGCCGAGGACGTCCAGGGTCTCCTCGACCCGCTTGCGCATCGTGGCGGAGGGCAGTCCGAGCTGCTCCATCCCGTACGCCAGCTCCTCCTCGACGGTGTCGGTGACGAAGCCGGCGAGCGGGTCCTGCCCCACGACCCCGACGACGTCGGCGAGGTCCCGCGGCCGGTGCTGCCGGGTGTCGCGACCCCGGACGAGGACGCGCCCGTGGAGCGTCCCGCCGGTGAAGTGCGGCACCCGGCCGCACATCGCGCCGAGCAGGGTCGACTTGCCCGAGCCGGTCCGGCCGACGACGAGCGCGAGCTCGCCCTCCTCGACCGCGAGGTCGACGTCGCGCAGCACCGGCCGGTCGGCACCCGCCGGGACGACGGACACTGACTCGAGGAGGACGGCGGGCTCAGACACCGGCCGTCTCCTTCCGTGGGGTGGGGGCCGGGGCCGAGGGCCGCGCCTCCCGGGCGGCCCGGGCCGTCCCCGCGCCCCGCGCCGGCCGGCGGGACGGGGCTGCCGGCGGCTCGGGGGTGAGGAACGCGGGCAGGGCCGCGACGAGCAGCCCGGCGACCGCGAGGAGGGGAAGGTCGGGGACGGCGAGCGGGGAGAGGGGCATCGACAGGGCGTCCGGGTCGGTCCGCAGGACGACGGTCCCGGCCGCGGCCGCCGCCGCGCCGCACGCGAGGGTCAGCCACTCCGGGCCGCGCCAGGGGTCGGGACGGTAGGTCGTCCGGGTGACGTGCCGGCCACCGAGCCACAGCCCGCCGCCGCAGAGAGCCAGCCCGGCGACCAGCGCCGGGGTGCCCATGAGCGCGGGCGTCGTCGCGTCGAGGATGCCGTACAGCCCCACCGCACAGGCGAGGAGGCCGCCGAGGGTGAGCAGGCCGCTCACCAGGCGCGTCGTCGCGGGCGCGGTCCCCGACCGGCCGTACCCGCGGGAGTCCATCGCCGCCGCGAGGACGAGCGAGCGCTCCAGGGTGTCCTCGAGCACGGGCAGCGCGACGGCGGGGACGGCCCGGATACCGCGCCGGTCGTCGCCCCGCAGCCGCCGCGCCCGGCGCACGCGGACGACCGACTCCGCGAGCTGTGGCGCGACGGAGACCGACACGACGACCGCTGCGCCCACCTCGTGGAGCGCCCCGGGAAGGGTGCGCAGGAGGCGCTTGGGGTTCGCCAGGGCGTTGGCCGCCCCGATGCACGCGATGATGACCGCGAGCCGCAGCCCCAGGGTCGCGGCACCGAGCAGGCCCTCGAGGTACACGTCCCCACCGAGCTGGATGCCGGCCGCCCACGACGGCAGTGTCGCCTCCGGGAGCGGCAGGACCCGGACCGTGCCGACCTTCAGCCCCACGACGACATGGAGGACGACCCGCAGGACGACGATCGCCAGGCCGAGCCACAGGTAGAGCCGGAAGGCCCGGGCCCACGGCGAGGACCCGCGCCGAGCGGCGACGACGAGGGCCGCCACGGCGAGGGCGAGGAGCAGCACCAGCGGGTTCGTCGTCGTGCTCACGGCCACGGCGAGCCCGAGCGCCCACGCCCACCAGGCGGCGGGGTGGACGCTCCGGGGCAGCGCGCGGCTCACGGCGTGCTCACCTCAGGCGCTGCGCCGTCGCCACATCGTCCAGCCGGCGCCCGCGGCGACGAGCGCGGCGAGCCCCAGCCCGGTGAGGAGCGTGCCCGTGCCCGACCCGGACCCCGTGGCGGAGGTCGGCGACGCGGCGAGCTCCCGGGGGTCCTCGCTCGGTGCATCGCCGGGGGCGTCCGACGGCGTGGCCGACGAGGAGGGCGTAACGCTGTCCGACGCGCTCGGGCTCGGGGAGGCCTTCGCGCGGGGCGGCTTCCTCGTCGCCGAAGGGGAGGCCGTGGGGTCGTCGGCGTCGGCGCCTCCGCCGGTGCCGCCACCCGTCGAGGAGCCACCGGAGGTCGTCCCGCCGGACCCGCCGGAGGTGGACCCGCCACCGGACCCCCCGCGGGACGGCGTCGTCGACGACCCTCCGGACGTCGGCTTCGGGGTGGAGGTCTTCTTCGGGGTGGTCGTCGGTGCCGGTGCGGTCGTGCGGGTCGGCGCCGGAGGGGCGGTGCCGGGCTGACCGCCCCCGCCGAAGGACCAGCCCTCGACGCTGCCCGGTGCCGGGTCGTAGGACCCCGCGCCGAGGTTGCTGTAGGACCACGACCCGCCCCGCGAGGCGTGCCAGTAGGACCAGTAGGCCGTCGTCGGCGGGGTGTTGCGGCACGGGTCGCTGCTCGGGGCGCCGTCGATCCGGCAGACGAACCCGGGCTGGGTCTGCACCTGGGTCACGGAGAAGCCGGCGGCCGCGAGGGCCGCGAGCCCGGACCCGGGGTCACCTGCGGCGCACCGGACCTGGGTGGAGCCGCCGAAGTCCACGACGACGGTGACGCCGGACGTGCCCTCGCAGGCGGCGGCCTGGGCGGGCGCCGCCGCGGCGACGAGGCCGGCCGAGGCCAGCCCCGCCGCCGCGAGCGTCCCGAGGAGACGGGAGGCGATGCCGCGCCGCATCAGGCGTGCGCCCCTCGCTGCCGCTTCGAGGCGTACGCGGCGGCGGCGCCGAGCACGAGGAGCAGCAGCCCGAGTGCGACCGGCAGGATCGGGTCCGTGCCGGTCTGGGCGAGCGCGCCCGTGGGGCCCGCCGCGACGGGGGTGTCGGACCCGCCGCCGACGGCGCCGGAGGTCGGCTCGTCCGAGGCGTCGGCCGTGGGCTCCGCCGTCGGGTCGCCGGGGGTGGCGGTCGGGGTGGCCGTCGGCGTCGCCGTGGGCTCCGGCTCGGCGCACGCGAGCTCCGGGGCCTCGGCGGCGGCGCCCGTGGCGGTCACCGTCCCGAGCGGGACCCCCGCGAGGGCGAGCAGGGCCTGGGCCGTGGAGCGACGGTCCTGGTCGCTGGGTGCGGCGTCCTGGCCCGCGGCCGTCGCGGCGTCGAAGCGCGCCTCGTCGTACGCGACGGCACCACGTAGCGGGGCGGCCACGTCGCACCCGAGCTGGAGGTCGGTGAGGAAGGACGCGCTGGACCGGGCCTGCGCCGTGCGACCGCCCGCGAGGTAGGCCTGGCCGGCGAGCCCGGTGCTGTTGGCGTTGACCGGCGCGGTGGGGCCGCCACCGCCGTTGCCCCCGTCCGCGTCCTGGAGGCCGGCGAGGTAGTCGAGCCCGGCGCCCGTCTCGGCGGAGTAGCCGCCCACCGCGTCGAGCGCCTGGACGGCCATCGCCGTGGCGTCGGGGTCGGCGTTCGCGTCGTCCGAGCAGCCGGCGTCGGTCATCGTGAGGGCGAAGCCACCCCCCGGGCACTGCTGCGCGGCGAGGTAGGCCGACGCGTCGGCGCTCGCGCCGCCCGGCGCGGCCCGGTGCAGGCCGATGACGGCGAAGGACTGGCCGAAGGTGTTGGAGTAGTCGCCGTACGCGGACTGGTCGACGAAGCGGCCCTGCGCGTTCTCGCGCGCCTGGAGCGTTGCGACGAGGTCGTAGGTGCCGAAGGCGGTCGGGTCGACCCCCTGGGCGACGGCGACGTTGAGCAGCTTGGCGACGGCACCGGCGGCGATCTCGTTCGGGTCGCCGAAGCCGACGTACTGCAGGGCGTTGTCCGCGAGCGCCTCCGTCGCGAGCGTCGCCTCGTCCTGCCCGGTGCCGGACGCGGCGAGCGCGAGCACCGCGTCGGCGGTGAGCCCGTAGTCGGGGTAGGACACGCCGTCGAAGACCTGGGACAGGACGTGGTCCCCCCGGCGCAGCTCCTCCTCGAGGTAGTTCGCCCCGACGAGCACCGGGTCGGTCGAGGTCGCGGGACCCTCGACGGCCTGCACGCCGTAGCGCGCCGCGTCGCCGCCGGGGACCATCGGGGCCGTCGTCGCCGCGTCGTCGGACGCCGACGGGGTCGGCTCGGCGGGCGTCGGGTCCGTGGCCCCGGTCGCGTCCGTGGTCGGCTCGGTGGTGGCCGGCGGCTCGGGGGTCGCGGTGGCCTCGGGCGTGGAGGAGGTCGTGGGGGTCGCCTCGTCCGTGGTGGTCGCGGTCGGCTCCGGGGAGGCGGTCGCGGTGGACGTCGGCGTGGACGTGGGGCTCGGGGTCTCGTCGGCCAGGGCGGCCGAGGGGGCGCCGACGAGTGCGGCGGAGACGAGCAGGGCCCCGAGCGCGCGGGCGCCGGGGCGGAGCGTGGTGGTGGGCATGGGGCCTTCCTGAGCGGTTCGTGACGATGACCCGAACCGCCGGACGGCGCCGGCCTGCCGGGCTCCGTCCCGCGTTCCTCGACGGTGTGTGTGGAGCCGCTCGCATCCCTCGGGCATTCCGACTCGCCACTGACGTGGCCTACGGCTGCGGGACAGTGCCGGACTTCGACCGGCTTCCCCCGTGAGGTGCGTGTGGGTGTCGCCACCGGGGCGACGACCTGGACTGTACCCCCTGCGCAACCCCGTCGGAACCGGGGACCACCTGCCGTTATCATCGAGGGCACAGGCGACCGAGCCGTCATCAGCGGCGAGCCTCCGGAAGAACGGGCGAGGGCCCAGCCCTCGTCTCACTAGACCCGGACGTCGGGGTCACGTCACGACCTTCCGCAAGAGCGGCCGTCCCGATGGGGCGGCAAGCGAGGTGGCACCGCGGTGGTGCCCGGCCCAGCGGCCGGACCCGTCGTCCTCGTGGCCCCACGAGTCGAGCCCCCGCAGGAGAGCCCCGCGATGACGTACCCCAAGGTCTCCACGACCGGTGAGCACACCGGCGCCGCGTTCGGCGTGCCCGCGAGCCCGCGCTTCCCGCAGGTCGAGGAGGCCGTCCTCGCGCACTGGGAGTCAGACGGGACCTTCCGGGCCTCGGTCGAGCAGCGCGACCCCGGGGAGCGGGGCGAGAACGAGTTCGTCTTCTACGACGGCCCGCCCTTCGCGAACGGGCTGCCGCACTACGGCCACCTGCTGACCGGCTACGTCAAGGACGTCGTCCCGCGGTACCGGACGATGCGCGGCCAGCGCGTCGAGCGGCGCTTCGGCTGGGACACCCACGGCCTGCCCGCCGAGCTCGAGGCGATGCGCCTGAACGGCATCAAGACGACCGACGAGATCCTCGAGCTCGGCATCGAGAAGTTCAACGCCGCCTGCCGCGAGTCGGTGATGAAGTACACCGGCGAGTGGCGCGACTACGTGACCCGCCAGGCCCGGTGGGTCGACTTCGACCACGACTACCGGACGATGAACGCCGACTACATGGAGTCGGTCATCTGGGCCTTCAAGTCCCTGTACGACAAGGGCTGGGTCTACGAGGGCTTCCGGGTCCTGCCGTACTGCTGGAACGACGAGACCCCGCTATCCAACCACGAGCTGCGGATGGACGAGGAGACCTACCGGATGCGGCAGGACCCCTCCGTCACCGTCGGCTACCTCCTGGACGACACCGGCACCGACCGGCTCCTCGACGGCGCGCACCTCCTCGTGTGGACGACGACGCCGTGGACGCTGCCGAGCAACCTCGCGGCGATGGTCGGCTCGGACATCGACTACGTCGTCGTCGAGGCACCGGTGCCCGGGACCGAGGCGAGGGCGCGGTACGTGCTCGCCGAGGCCCGTCTCGCCGCGTACGCCCGCGAGCTCGCCGGTGGGGACGGGGAGCCCGAGGTGCTCGGGCGGTACCGCGGAGCCGACCTCGTCGGGCGCTCCTACACCCCGCCGTTCTCGTACTACGCGGGACACGAGAACGCCTTCCGCGTCGTCGCGGCCGACGACGCCGTGACGACGACCGACGGCACCGGGGTCGTGCACACCGCCGGCGCCTTCGGTGAGGTCGACAAGCAGGTGACCGACCGCGAGGGCATCGAGGCCGTCATGCCGGTCGGCCGGGACGGGAAGTTCACCGCGCCGGTCACCGACTACGAGGGCATGCAGGTCTTCGACGCGAACGCCTTCGTCATCGACCACCTCCGCGCGATGACCCGCGGCGAGGGCCCGACCGGGTCGGTCTCGCCCGGCACGGTCCTGCTGCGCCGCGAGACCTACGACCACAGCTACCCGCACTGCTGGCGCTGCCGCGAGCCCCTCATCTACAAGGGCGTGGAGTCCTGGTTCGTCGAGGTCACCGCGGTCAAGGAGCGGATGGTCGCGCTGAACCAACAGATCACGTGGGTGCCCGAGCACGTCAAGGACGGCCAGTTCGGCACCTGGCTCGAGAACGCCCGCGACTGGTCGATCACGCGGAACCGGTTCTGGGGCAGCCCGGTCCCGGTGTGGAAGTCCGACGACCCCGCGTACCCGCGGATCGACGTCTACGGCTCGTTCGCCGAGATGGAGCGGGACTTCGGTGACCTGCCGCGCGACCGCGAGGGCAACCCCGACCTGCACCGCCCGTTCGTCGACGAGCTGACCCGGCCCAACCCGGACGACCCGACCGGCCGCTCGACGATGCGCCGCGTCACCGACGTCCTCGACGTGTGGTTCGACTCCGGCTCGATGAGCTACGCGCAGGTGCACTACCCGTTCGAGAACGCGGACTGGTTCGCCGGTACCGACAGCCAGGACGCGCACTTCCCGGCCGACTTCATCGTCGAGTACATCGGGCAGACCCGCGGCTGGTTCTACACCCTGCACATCCTCGCGACGGCCCTGTTCGACCGGCCGGCGTTCGAGGCGTGCATCAGCCACGGCATCGTCCTCGGCAACGACGGCCAGAAGATGAGCAAGTCGCTGCGCAACTACCCGGACGTGCGCGAGGTGTTCGACCGCGACGGCGCCGACGCGATGCGCTGGTTCCTCATGGCCAGCCCGATCCTGCGGGGCGGCAACCTCGTCGTCACCGAGGAGGGCATCCGCGAGGGCGTGCGCCAGGTGCTGCTGCCGCTGTGGTCCTCCTGGTACTTCTTCGGCCTCTACGCCAACGCGATGGCCGGCGGCGCCGGGTACGAGGCACGCTGGTCCACCGGCTCGCCCGACCCGCTCGACCGGTACCTCCTCGCGAGGACCCGCCGCCTCGTCGAGACGGTGACGGGCCAGATGGACTCCTACGACGTCGCCGGGGCGTGCGACGCGGTGCGCGGGTTCGTCGACGTGCTGACGAACTGGTACATCCGGCGCTCGCGGGAGCGGTTCTGGGACACCGGGTCCGGGGACTCCTCGGCGGCCGAGGCGGCGTTCGACACGCTCTACACGGTCCTCGAGGTGCTCACCCGGGTCGCGGCGCCGCTGCTGCCGCTCGTCACCGAGGAGGTCTGGCGCGGGCTCACCGGCGGTCGCTCCGTGCACCTCGCGGACTGGCCGGACGCGGACGACTTGCCGGCCGACGACGTGCTCGTCGCCGCGATGGACCAGGTGCGGGCGGTCTGCTCGACGGGGTCCTCGCTGCGCAAGGCCGAGAACCTGCGGGTGCGGCTGCCGCTACGCGAGCTCACCGTCGTCACGGCCGACCCGGCGGCGTTCGAGCCGTTCGCCGGCATCGTGCGCGACGAGCTCAACGTCAAGAGCGTGTCGGTCGTCGACCTCGCGACGGCGTCGGAGGCCGACTTCGGCATCAGCCAGCGGCTCACCGTCAACGCCCGGGCCGCGGGTCCGCGCCTCGGGCGGGAGGTCCAGGGCGCGATCAAGGGGTCGAAGTCCGGTGACTGGTCGGTCGGCGAGGACGGCACCGTGACGGCCGGCGGCCTCGTCCTCCTCGAGGGCGAGTACACGCTCGACACCGTCGTCGACGCGGCGGCCGGCGGGTCACGGGCGACGGCGATGCTGCCCGGTGGGGGGTTCCTCGTCCTCGACACCGAGGTGAGCGCCGACCTGGCCCGCGAAGGGCTGGCCCGCGACCTCGTCCGGGCCGTCCAGCAGGCGCGCAAGGACGCCGGGTTCGAGGTGTCGGACCGGATCGTGCTCGCGGTCGGCGGCGACCCCGAGGTGCTCGAGGCGCTGGAGGCCCACCGGACCCTCGTCGCGGGGGAGACCCTCGCCGACGAGGTCGTCGAGCTGGAGTCCCCGGACGGTGACGGCGTCGTCGTCGCGGCCGTCGGCGACGGTCACAAGGCTCACCTCCGGGTGACGAAGCGGGCCTGACCGGTGCGCACCTGACCCCGAGACAGCCCTGACCGGTCGGCACCTGACCCCGAGGCAGCCCTGACCGGTCGGCACCTGACCCCGAGACAGCCCTGACCGGTCGGCACCTGACTGCGAGACAAGAGAACGTCCGGTGAGGCAGGACCTCCGAGGTCTTGTCTCACCGGACATTTCGGGGTCACCCCGAAATGTGGAGGCCGGTGGGGCGCGTGGTCGGGTTGCGTCTCGTGGGGACGGGATGTGCGCCCGCCCACCCGGCTGCGGGAGGATGGGCGGGTGAGTCCCGCACCCGACGCCGCCCAGCGTGAGGCCGCCCACCAGCTCGAGGTCCGCAAGCGCCTCCGCGAGGTCGAGGAGGCCATCCTCTCCCGCGCGCCGGAGCACGACCTGCAGCCCTCGCTCGACCGCATCCAGGCCGTCATGGAGCTGCTCGGCGACCCGCAGCGCACCTTCCCGGTCCTCCACGTCACCGGCACGAACGGCAAGACGTCCACCGCCCGCATCGCCGAGTCGGTGCTGCGCGAGATGGGGCTGAAGACCGGCCGGTTCACGAGCCCCCACCTGCACTCGATGCTCGAGCGCATCGCGATCGGCGGGCAGCCGATCGACGCCGAGCGCTTCCTCGCCGCCTACGACGACGTCATCCCGTTCGTCGAGATGGTCGACGCCCGCTCGATCACCGCCGGCGGCCCGGCGATGACGTACTTCGAGGTCCTCGTCGCCGTCGCCTACGCGGCCTTCGCCGACCTGCCGGTCGACGTCGCCGTCGTCGAGGTCGGCATGGGCGGCTCGTGGGACGCGACGAACGTCGTCGACGCCCCGGTGTCCGTCGTCACCCCGATCGACGTCGACCACCGCCGCTTCCTCGGCGACACCCCGGAGGAGATCGCCCAGGAGAAGGCCGGGATCATCAAGGCCGACGGCATCGCCGTGAGCGGGGTGCAGGAGGACCGCGACGCCGCCGAGGTGCTCGTCGAGCGCGCGGCCGAGGTCGGCGCCCGGATCGTCTTCGAGAGCAACGACTTCGGCGTCACCGCCCAGGACGTCGCCGTCGGCGGCCAGCAGATCTCGCTGCGCGGCCTCGCCGCCGACTACCCCGACCTCTTCCTCCCGCTGTACGGGGCGCACCAGGCGCAGAACGCCGCCGTGGCCGTCGCCGCCGTCGAGGCGTTCGTCGGGGGCGGGAATCAGCCCCTCGACCTCGACGTCCTGCGCGCCGGGCTCGCCGCCGTCACCTCGCCGGGACGGCTCGAGATCGTCCGGCGCAGCCCCACGGTCGTCGTCGACGCCGCGCACAACCCGGCGGGTGCCCGGGCGCTGCGGACCGCGCTGTCGGAGGCCTTCACGTTCGTCCGGCTGGTCGGGGTCCTGGCCGTCATGTCCGACAAGGACGCGACGGAGATGCTCGAGACCCTCGAGCCCGCGCTCGACGAGGTCGTCGTCACCCGCAACTCCTCGCCGCGCTCGATGCGTCCGTCCGAGCTCGGCCAGATCGCCGCGGACATCTTCGGCGAGCACCGGGTGACGGTCGTCCAGGACCTCCCCGACGCGCTCGACACGGCCGCCGGTCTCGCCGACGAGGGTGGCGTGGGCGGAGGCGTCCTCGCGACGGGCTCGGTCGTCACGGCCGCCGAGGTCCGGATGCTCCTCGGCACGACGGACGTCTGAGCCGTGATCGAGATCCTCGCCCCGTCCGAGGTCGACCGGGCCCGCCGCACCGGGGCGCTCGTCGGCCGCATCCTCGCCACCCTCCGGGAGCGGTGCGGGCCGGGGACGAACCTCCTCGAGATCGACGGCTGGGCGAAGGCGATGATCGAGGACGCCGGCGCCCTGTCCTGCTACGTCGACTACGAGCCGTCCTTCGGGCGGGGCCCGTTCGGGCACCACGTCTGCACCTCGGTCAACGACGCCGTCCTGCACGGCCGGCCCCGTGACCAGGAGCTCGCCGACGGGGACCTCGTGACGCTCGACCTCGCCGTCCTGCTCCGCGGGGTGGCCGCCGACGCCGCCGTGAGCTTCGTCGTCGGTACCCCCGCGCCGGACGACCTCGCGCTCGTCGACACGACCGAGCGCGCCCTCGCCGCGGCCGTCGGGGCAGTGTCGCCCGACGCGCGGCTCGGCGACGTCTCGCACGCCATCGGGCAGGTGCTCACGGGCGACGGGTACACCGTGAACACCGACTTCGGCGGGCACGGGATCGGCTCGACGATGCACCAGGACCCGCACGTGCCGAACCTCGGCCGTCCCGGACGCGGGATGCGCCTGCGTCCCGGCCTGCTGCTGGCGCTCGAGCCGTGGGTCATGGCCGACACGGACCGGCTCGTCACCGACGCCGACGGCTGGACCCTCCGCAGCGCCACCGGCTGCCGGACGGCGCACAGCGAGCACACCGTCGCCGTCACCGAGGACGGCGTCGAGGTCCTCACCCTCCCGCCCGCGGCCTGACCCTCAGCGGCAGTCGAGCCCGTTCGAGGGCAGGGCGTCGGCGACGGCGGTGAAACCGGGCAGCAGGAGCGGCGCCGGGTCGTACTCGGACGGGACGAGCACCTCGACCGCCGGGTCGCGCCCGAAGGAGACGAACCGGGTCCCGTCCGAGAGCGCTTCCGGAACCCAGCCGGCGCCGTCGACCTCGATGCACTCGACCTCGGTCGGGGGGATGGCGGCCACGCCGCAGCGGGCGACGACGGCGGGGTCGCCCCAGGCCGCGACGGCGGGGGAGCCCGCAGAGGTCTCGCGCGGCTCCAGGCCGCTCACCGTCCGCGGCCACGCCGGGTCGGCGCACGCGTCGACGTCCGCGCCCCCGGGGACGGACACCTCGACGGCGCCCGAGCACCCGGACAGCAGGACGGCGCCAGCGCTCGTCGCTGCCGCCGCCCCGAGGGCTCGCGCCCGGGTCAGACGTGGACCACCGTGCACGTGAGGGTCCGGGTGATGCCGTCGGTGTCCTGGATCTTGGAGATGACGAGCTTCCCGAGCTCGTCGACCGTCTCGGCCTCGACGCGGGCGATGCAGTCGTAGGGGCCGGTGACGTCCTCGGCGAGGACGACGCCGTCGATCGTCGCGATCGTCGCGGCGACCTCGGCGGCCTTGCCGACGTCGGTCTGCACGAGGATGTAGGCCTGAACCACTGCGTCCACCTTTGCGTCGTCGCGCGCCGGGCGGCTGCCCGGCGCGGGGGCCCGTCGCGGGGGACGGGGCGCAGCAGACGCTACCGTGCCCGTGGCCGGCCCGACACCGAGGGAGGGAGAGGCCGTGGAACGCCTCCGCGACGTCGACGAGGCCGCGCTGCTCGCGCGGGTGCTCCCGGCCTACGACCGGGTGCGTCCCCGGCACGCCGACGTGCTCGTCGGACCGGGTGACGACGCCGCCGTCGTCGCCGCCCCGGGGGGCTCCGTCGTCGCGACGACCGACGGGATGGTCCGCGGTCAGGACTGGCGTGACGAGTGGTCGAGCGGTCACGACGTCGGCGTCAAGGTGGCGGTCTCGAACGTCGCCGACGTCGCCGCGATGGGGGCGGTGCCGACCGGGCTCCTCGTCTCCCTCGTCGCCGACCCCGACCTGCCGGTGGCGTGGGCGGTCGACCTGGCCGCCGGCATCGCCGACGTCGCGGCCGAGTGCGGCGCGCCGGTCCTCGGGGGCGACGTCTCCTCGGGGCCGCCCGGCGTCGTGTCCGTCACCATCACCGCCCTCGGCGCCCTGCCCGGTCCTCCGGTCCTGCGCTCGGGGGCCCGGGCGGGCGACGTCGTGGCCGTCTGCGGGACCCTCGGGCGCTCCGGGGGCGGGCTCGCCGTGCTCCTCGAGGACCTGCCGCGCACCGGCCCGGCGGCGGGCCTGGTCGCCGACCACCTCGCACCGCGCACCCCCTGGCGCTCCGGGCCCGTCGCCGCGGCCGCCGGGGCGCACGCCCTCGTCGACGTCTCCGACGGTCTCGTCACCGACGCGGGGCGGGTCGCGCGGGCGAGCGGCGTGGCGGTCGACCTCGACGGGGACGCCCTGCGCGCCCACCACGCGGCCGGGCCGCTCACCGAGGTGCTCGGGGCGGGGCGGGCCATCGAGCAGGTGCTCGCCGGCGGCGAGGAGCACTCCCTCGTCGGCTGCTTCCCGGCGGCCACCGACCTCGTGGCCCTCGCCGGCGAGCCCTGGGTCGCCGTCGGCCGGG
Source organism: Phycicoccus avicenniae (assembly GCF_018139485.1). GTDB lineage: Bacteria > Actinomycetota > Actinomycetes > Actinomycetales > Dermatophilaceae > Phycicoccus > Phycicoccus avicenniae. The sequence continues at coordinate 53,213 of NZ_JAGSNF010000006.1, read as the reverse complement.
TCGTCCCCGCCGGGCCGGACGGCGTGGTCACCGTCGACGGGGTGGTGCCGGACGTGCGGGGCTGGGACCACTTCGGCGCCGGCTGACCGCGGCGTCCGGACGCCCGTCGAGGTCCGGGGACGACGAACGGGCGGCCCCCCGTGAGGGAGGCCGCCCGTGTCGTGCGCGGTCAGGTCAGCGCTTGACCTTGCCCGCCTTGAGGCAGGAGGTGCAGACGTTGAGCCGCTTCGGGGTCACACCGGCGTCGCCGACCAGCGCCTTGACGCGCTGGATGTTCGGGTTCCAGCGGCGCTTGGTGCGGCGGTGCGAGTGCGAGATGTTGTGCCCGAAACCGGGGCCCTTGCCGCAGACGTCGCAGGTGGCAGCCACGGGTGTTCTCCTCGAAGGTGACGGATGGGATGTCCTGGGGCGCGGCGCGGAGGCGCACGCGCAACCGGAACAGCGTAGCCGAGTCGCGGCCCGGCGACCAAAACGCCCTTCGGGGCGAGGTCGTGGGCGACCGATACCCTGGCCGACGTGCCCGACGTGTTGACCGCCGACGACGCACGGCACTGGGCCCTCCTCACCCGGGCCGCGCTCGCGGCCCGCCGGACCGAGCTCGACGACCTCAACGTCTTCCCGGTGCCGGACGGGGACACCGGCACCAACCTCTACCTCACCCTCGACGGTGCGCTCGAGACGGTCGCCGACTCGCTCGGGGCCACCGCCCCGGCCGACCTCGTCGAGGAGTGCCGTCGCCTGCGCCGGGCCATCCTCGTGTCCGCCCGGGGCAACTCGGGGGTCATCCTCAGCCAGGTCGTCGGCGGGCTGTGCGACGTCGTCGAGGAGCGGCAGGCGAGGACCGTCGACGCCGCGCTGCTCGCCGTCTGCCTCGTCCGCGGGGCCGCGGCCGCCCGCGCCGGGGTCGGGCACCCGCGCGAGGGGACCATCCTCACGGTCGCCGACGCGGCGGCCGCCGCCGCCCGGAAGACCGCCGACGCCGGGGGAGGGCTCGCCGAGGTCTCGGCGGCCGCGGTGACGGCCGCCCGCGGGGCCCTCGCCGGCACCCCCGACCAGCTCGCGGAGCTCGCCGACGCGGGCGTCGTCGACGCCGGGGGCGCCGGCTGCCTCCTGCTCCTGGAGTCGCTCCACCGGGTCGTCACCGGCGCCTGGACCCAGGACGACCCCGGGACCCTCGACCCCGCCCGCGTCGGGGACCGCGACGAGTGGCACCGGCCGGCGACCTCCGGCGCCCGGGAGCCGGAAGCCCGGAACCACGGGGCGTCCGCCGGTGACGCGCTCGCGGAGCCGGACCACCTGCCCGCCCACGGCGGGCCGGCCTACGAGGTGATGTACCTCCTCACCGTCACCGACGCCGGCGCGGTCGACGTCCTCCGGGCACGGCTCGACGCCCTCGGTGACAGCCTCCTCGTCGTCGGCGGGCCGCGGCTGTGGAACGTCCACGTGCACGTCGACGACCCCGGAGCCGCCGTCGAGGCGGGGATCGCGGCCGGGGTCCCCGAACGCATCCGCATCACCCACCTGCCGAGCCAGGTGGCCGGGCGGGCGGCCGGCGGCCGGGTCGGCGTCGTCGTCGGGTCCCCGGGCCCGGGCGTCGCGTCGCTCGTCGAGGAGGCCGGGGGCGTGCCGGTCGACCTCGGCGCCGACCGGCCCGGGGCGAGCGGGCGGGTGCTCGCGGCGGCCCGTGCCACCGGGGCGCGCGAGGTCGTCGTGCTCCCGGGGGACCCGGCCGGGCTCGAGGCCGCCGAGGTGGCGGCCCGCGCGGCCGGGGACGAGGGGCTCGCCCTGCACGTCGTCCCCGCCGTCGCCGTCGTGCAGTCACTCGCCGCGCTCGCCGTCCTCGACCCGGCGCGGACCGTCGGCGAGGTCGTCGACGCGATGACGTCGGCAGCCGGCTCCTCCCGGTACGGCGCCGTCACGCCGTCCGCCGACGGGGTCGTCGGGACCGCCCTCGGGGAGGTCGTCCCGACGGGGGCCGGCGCCGAGGTCGCCGCCCGTGCCGTCCTCGAGCGGCTGCTGTCCGCGGGCGGTGAGCTCGTCACCCTCGTCGCCGGGTCCGGGGCCGGGAGAGGCCTCGCCGACCGCGTCGCCGACGCCCTGTCCCGCGAGCGCCCGGGTGTCGAGGTCGTCGTCCTCGACGGCGGACAGCCCGACAGCCTCCTGCTCCTCGGGGTCGAGTGATGGCGACCGAGTCCAGCCCGCTCCGGCCGATCATCGCGACCGCCGCCGAGCAGTTCGCGAAGCACCGGGACATCCGCACCGTCGGCGACCTCCTCGCCTTCTGGCCGCGGCGCTACCGCAGCCGCGAGAACGACGACCTCGGCACCGCGACGCCGGGGGAGTTCCTCGTCGGGGTCGCGGTCGTGAAGCGGGCGAGCACCCGGCGGATGCAGAAGCGCAAGGGGACGATGCTCGAGGTCGTCATCACCGACGGCCGGCACGAGCTGGACATCACCTTCTTCCGCGCCTACCCGCACGCGCACGTCCTGGTCCCCGGTGCCCGGGGGATCTTCGCCGGGACCGTCGGGACCTACCGGGGGCGCAAGCAGCTGACCCATCCCGGCTACACGATGCTCGACGACTTCGACGCCGGGGACCGCAAGGACCTCGTCCCCATCTACCGCCCGGTCGGCAGCCTCCACACGTGGACCGTCACCGAGAGCGTGCGGCTGGTCCTCGTGGCCCTCGACGACGTCCCCGACGCCCTGCCCGAGGACGTCCGTCGCCGGCGTGGGCTCGTCGGGCGCACCGAGGCGCTGCGCGGCGTCCACGGGCCCGACACCCACGACGAGGTCCGCGCCGCCCAGCAGCGGCTGCGCTACGAGGAGGCGTTCGTCCTCCAGGCCACCCTCGCCCAGCGGCGGCGCGCCGCGGCGGGCGACTCCACCCGGGCCCGGCCGGGGCGCGAGGACGGCATCCTCGCCGCGTTCGACGCCCGGCTGCCGTTCGACCTCACCGCCGGCCAGCGGGAGGTGGGCGAGACGGTCGCTGCCGAGATGTCCCGCGAGACCCCGATGCACCGCCTGCTCCAGGGCGAGGTCGGCTCCGGCAAGACCGTCGTCGCCCTGCGGGCGATGCTCCAGGCGGTCGACTCCGGCGGGCAGGCCGCGCTCCTCGCGCCCACCGAGGTGCTCGTCGGCCAGCACCACCGCACGATGACCCGCATGCTCGGCGACCTCGCGGAGGGCGGGATGCTCGGCGGCGCCGAGCACGCGACCCGGGTCGTCCTCCTCACCGGGTCGCAGTCGACCGCCGAGCGCCGCAAGGCCCTCCTCGACGTCGCCTCCGGCGACGCCGGCATCGTCGTCGGCACCCACGCACTCCTCCAGGAGACCGTCGACTTCCGCGACCTCGGGCTCGTCGTCGTCGACGAGCAGCACCGCTTCGGCGTCGAGCAGCGCGACGCGCTGCGGAGCAAGGGTGAGACCCCGCCGCACGTCCTCGTCATGACGGCGACCCCCATCCCGCGGACCGTCGCGATGACGGTCTTCGGCGACCTCGAGACCTCGACGCTGCGCGAGCTGCCCGCCGGACGGGCCCCGATCACGACGCACGTCGTCCCCGAGGACCGACCCGGCTGGATGGAGCGGACGTGGGCCCGGGTGGCCGAGGAGGTGCGCACCGGACGCCAGGCGTACGTCGTGTGCCCCCGGATCGGCGAGGACGACGCCCCGGACGACGGCGTCGCGGCCGCGGACCCGCCGGAGGGCGAGGAGGCCGCGCCCCGGCCGCTCAAGAGCACGACCGGGGTGAGCGCCGCGCTCGCCGAGGAGCCGTCCCTCGCCGGGCTCACCGTCGAGGTCCTCCACGGCCGGCTCCCGGCCGAGGACAAGGACGCCGTCATGGCCAGGTTCCAGCGCGGGGAGACCGACGTCCTCGTCTCGACGACCGTCGTCGAGGTCGGGGTCGACGTGCCGAACGCGAGCGTCATGGTCGTCATGGACGCCGACCGCTTCGGCGTCTCGCAGCTGCACCAGCTGCGCGGGCGCATCGGACGCGGGGGCTTCCCGGGGCTCTGCCTCCTCGTCACCGGCAGCGACGCCGAGCCGGCCCTCGAGCGGCTCACCGCCGTCGCCGGGACGACCGACGGCTTCGAGCTCGCCCGGCTCGACCTCTCCCAGCGACGGGAGGGCGACATCCTCGGCGCCGCCCAGCACGGCCGGACCACGCAGCTGGAGTTCCTCCACATCCTCGAGCACGAGGACGTCATCGACGCCGCCCGCGAGGACGCCTTCGCCCTCGTCGAGGCCGACCCCGACCTCTCCGCCCACCCGCTGCTCGCCGAGGCCGTCCGCGCCCGCGTCGACGCCGAGCAGGCCGCCTACCTGGAGCGCGGCTGATGACCCGGATCATCGCCGGTACGGTCGGCGGACGCACGCTGCGCACCCCGCCCGGCTCCGGCACCCGCCCGACGAGCGACCGGGTCCGCGAGGCGCTCTTCTCGGCCCTCGACGCCCGGGACGCCGTCGCGGGCGCCCGGGTCCTCGACCTCTACGCGGGGTCCGGGGCGCTCGGTCTCGAGGCGATGAGCCGCGGGGCCCGGTCCGCCGTCCTCGTCGAGTCCGACCGGCGTGCGGCGGCGACATGCACCCGCAACGCCGGCGACCTTGGGCTGGGGCGGGTCCGCGTCCTCGCGAGCACCGTGACCTCCGCCCTCGCCGCCGACCCCTCGCCGGACGAGGTCGCCGACCTCGCCCTCCTCGACCCGCCCTACGACGTGGGGGAGGACGACCTCGCCGCGGTGCTCGGCCGGCTCGCGGACGCCTGGCTCGCCGAGGACGCGCTCGTCGTCGTCGAGCGCTCCTCCCGCTCCCCGGAGCCGACGTGGCCGCCGGGGCTCGAGCGGCTCGGCAAGCCCCGCAGGTACGGCGAGACGACCGTCTGGCTCGCCGAGCCGGTCACCTGAGCGGTGGGCCCGGGGTCCGGGCGAAGGTTCGACACGTCCGGGCTGGTCAGCAGGGGTGTCTGACAGGATGCCGTCATGACCGACTACGAGATCCCCCGTCCCACCAGCGGCGACGTCGTCGAGCTCATCCTCGACGACCACCGGATGTTCGAGGACCTCCTGCGCGAGTGCCGGCGCACCGACTCCGACCGGGCCGCGGCCCGGCAGGCGCTCGCCGAGATCCTCGTCGCGCACGCGACGGCGGAGGAGGAGACGGTCTACCCGACACTGCGCCGCCGCGCCGACGACATCACCGCCCATGAGGCCGAGCACGGCGAGGAGGAGCACGCCGAGATCACCGAGGCCCTGCTCGCCTTCCTCGAGGCCAAGGGGACGGACACGGACACGTACGACGAGGCGCTCGAGGACCTCGCGACGGTCGTCAACCACCACTCCAACGAGGAGGAGCAGACGATCCTCAACCCGGCCCGTGAGGAGGTCGACGTCGCCGTCCGCGAGCGGTTGGCCGTCGACTGGCTCACCCGGCGCAACCAGCTCCTCGAGGCCGGCTGCGCCTCCACGGGTCAGGTCAAGGCCCTCCTCGACACGGCCGTCCACGACGGCACGATCGCCCCGGCCCCGGCGCGCGCCGAGGCGGAGGAGATCCAGGACGAGGCCAAGGCCCGCGCCCACGACGTCGAGGAGTCGGCGAAGCAGGACGGGTGACGCAGGCGGCGTCGTGGCGGTGACCTGGGCCGAGACGGCGGACTTGTAGGGTTCCGCGGGTGAGCGATCGCGTGCGCCGGGCCGTCTGCCCCGGGTCCTACGACCCCGTGACCCTCGGTCACCTCGACGTCGTCGAGCGGGCCCTCGCCGTCGCCGACGAGGTCGTCGTCGCCGTCTTGCACAACCCCGCCAAGCGCGGCACCTTCACCGTCGAGGAGCGGCTCGACCTCGTCCGCGGCGCGCTCGCGCACGCCGGGATCGGGGACCGGGTCCGGGTCGAGGCCTTCGCGGACCGGCTCCTCGTCGACGTGTGCCGCGACCTCGACGCCGGGGTCGTCGTCAAGGGCCTGCGGGGCGGCACCGACTTCGCCTACGAGCTGCCGATGGCCCGGATGAACCGACACCTCACGGGGCTCGAGACCGTCTTCCTCCCGGCCGACCCCTCGCTCGAGCACGTGTCGAGCTCGCTCGTCAAGGAGGTCGTGCGCTACGGCGGCGACGTCACCGGCCTCGTCCCGGACGAGGTCCGCGACGCCCTCGTGGCGCGGGTGCGTGAGCACGGCTGACGCGGCGCCGACGCGGCGGGCGACCACGAGGTCCGCCGCCGCGCGCGCCCGCTTCCGACCCGACGTCGAGGGCCTGCGGGCCGTCGCCGTCCTCGCCGTGCTCGTCTACCACGCGGGGCTGCCCGTCCCCGCGGGCTTCGCCGGCGTCGACGTCTTCTTCGTCATCTCCGGATACCTCATCACCGGGCTGCTGCTCACCGAGCTCGACAAGACGGGCCGGATCTCGTGGATGCGCTTCCTCGGGCGCCGGATCCGACGCCTGCTGCCGGCGGCCGTGCTCGTCCTCGCCGTCGTCGCGGCCTGGTCGTGGTGGGTCGTCCCGGGGGAGCGGCTGCAGGTCATCGGCCGCGACGTGCGGTACGCGGCGCTCTACGTCGTCAACTGGACGCTCGCCGGGCGCGAGGTCGACTACCTCGCCTCCGACCTCACCCCGTCGCCGGTGCAGCACTTCTGGTCGCTCGCGGTCGAGGAGCAGTTCTACCTCGTGTGGCCCCTGCTGCTCCTCGTCGTCGCCCTCGTCGCCCGACGCCTCGGGGCCCGGCCCGACCGCCGCGTCGTCGGCGCGGTCCTCGGTGTCCTCGTCCTCGCCTCGTTCGTGTGGTCCGTCGTCATGTCGCGGACCGAGCCGGAGGCCGCGTTCTTCGTCACGACGACCCGAGTGTGGGAGCTCGGCGTCGGGGCCCTGCTCGCGGTGTGGCTCACCGGCAGGGAGCGGCCGGAGCGGGCGGCCCCGTGGACGGCGGTCGCGGGCTGGGCGGGCCTCGCCGGCATCGTCGCCGTCGCGGTGGCCCTGCCGACGGACGTCGACTGGCCGGGGGCGTGGGCCCTGCTCGCCACCCTGCCGACGGCGCTCGTGCTGTGGGCGGGCTGGCAGGGGTCGTCGTGGGGTCCGGTCCGGCTGCTCGGCACCCGGCCGATGGTCTGGATGGGCGGGATGTCGTACTCGGTCTACCTCTGGCACTGGCCGGTCATCGTGCTCGGCGGCTGGACCGTCGAGTACCTCACGGGCGCCGAGGTCCCCGCCTGGGCGACGGTGGCCCTCGCCGCGGCGTCGCTGTGGCCCGCGTGGGTCTCGTGGCGCTACCTCGAGCAGCCGCTGCACTACGGGACCTTCCTGCGGCGGCGTCCCCGCGCGATGCTCGCGTTCGGCGTCGCGCTGTCCGCCGTCGGCGTCGCGGCGTCGGTCCCGCTCATGACCTTCCGCACGCCCTTCGAGACCTCCCCGCCGGACGGGCCGGTCCCGGCGCTGGCGTCCCTCGGGGCCAACACCGTCGTCCCCGGTCGCGCGGTCGCGAACGCCGCCGATCCCGGCTGGGCCGTCCCGGACCCCCTCCTCGCGGGTCGCGACCGGCCGGACGCGGACGTCGACCGCTGCCAGGTCCCGGCCGCGTCGACCGAGCCCGTCGCCTGCGAGTTCGGCGACCCCGACGGTGCGGTGACCGTCGCGCTCGTCGGGGACTCCAAGGCGATGCAGTGGCTGCCGGCGCTCCAGGAGCGGGCGGTCGAGGAGGGCTGGCGCGTCGTGACCTACGGCAAGTCGGCGTGCGCCTTCTCCGCGGCCGCCGCGGCGGAGGGCGGCGAGGCCTACCCGGAGTGCGACGTGTGGAACACGGCCGTCCTCGACGCGCTGACGGGCGACCCGCCGGACGTCGTCGTCACCTCCGGCGTGGCCCGGACCGCCGAGACGGGCGCCGGGCGCGACCGGGCCGCCCTCGTCGAGGGCTACGCGACCCAGTGGCGCCGGCTCGCGGAGGCGGACGTGCCCGTCCTCGTCATCGGGGACAGCCCCGACTCGCCGGACGACCTCGACGTGTGCGCCGCCTGGAACCCCGAGAGCCTCGACGAGTGCACCTTCCCCGTCGGCCCGGCGCGCGAGGCGAGCGCCCTGCCGGTGCAGGAGGAGGCGGTGCGCGCGGCCGGGGACGGGGTCCGCCTGCTCGACCTCACCGAACGCATCTGCCCGGGCGGCGAGTGCCCGGTCGTCATCGGCCACGTCACCGTCCACCGGGCGGGCGACCACGTCACCGCGACGTACGCCCGCACGCTCGCGGGGCCGGTCTCGCGGGCCGTCGCCGCGGCGCTGCCCGCGCCCGAGGCCGAGTGAGCGGGCCCGGACGGACCTGCCCCCTCTCCGTCCGGTTTGGGGACGGGCCTCCGGGCCGGTAACGTTGGCTCCTGGTCTGCGTCCGTGCGACGGGACCCGAACCGACCGGAACCACCGTGAAAGCCATGTCTCGACTCGACCCACGCTCGCCCTTGGTGCTCGACACCAAGCTCGTCGGGCGTCGACCCGGGTCCATGCACGAGCTCGAGCGGGAGGCCGGGGCACCGAGCGACCTCGGCACGGACGTCATCGCCGTCGAGGAGGGGGCACCCCTCCTGCTCGACCTGCGCATGGAGTCCGTCGTCGAGGGCGTCCTGGTCACCGGTTCGGTCCGTGGCACGGCGACCGGCGCGTGCGTGCGGTGCCTGGACCCGGTCACCGAGACGGTGGACGGGACCTTCCAGGAGCTGTTCGTCCACGCCGATCGGCACGTCCGCCACGACGAGGTGGGGGACGAGGACGCCGACGAGGAGCGCCTGGTCGAGGACGGTCTCATCGACCTCGACCCGGTGGTCCGGGACACGGTGGTGCCCGCGCTGCCGTTCCAGCCGGTGTGCCGGCCGGACTGCCCCGGTCTCTGCTCCGTGTGCGGCCAGCCGCTCGCGGACGACCCGGAGCACCAGCACGACGAGATCGACCCCCGATGGGCGGCCCTCTCGGCCCTGGCCGAGCCGCCCGAGACGACAGAGAAGAGGACCTGACGTGGCCGTTCCGAAGCGGAAGATGTCGCGCTCCAACACCCGCTCGCGCCGCGCCAACTGGAAGGCGAGCGCCGTCGCCACGACGACGTGCCCGCAGTGCAAGGCGCCGACGCAGCCGCACACCGCGTGCCCGTCGTGCGGCTCCTACAAGGGGCGCCACTACGGCGCCGCCGAGCGCACCGACCACCAGGGCTGACCCACCCGCCCATGGGCAGGGGCTCGGCGCAGTCCGGCGACCTCACGCCGCTGCGTCCCGTCTCCGAGCTCGCGACACTCCTCGAGGAGGTCACGGGCCGTGACGTCGACGGGGCGCTGCTCGAGCGTGCCCTGACGCACCGCTCCTACGCCTACGAGATGGGCGGGCTGCCGCACAACGAGCGGCTGGAGTTCCTCGGCGACTCCGTCCTCGGCCTCGTCGTCACGACGACGCTCTACGAGACCAACCCCGACGACAGCGAGGGCCAGCTCGCGAAGCTGCGTGCCGCCGTCGTCAACATGCGGGCGCTCGCCGACGTCGGACGCACCCTCGGGCTCGGCGACCACGTCTTCCTCGGCCGGGGCGAGGAGAGCACCGGCGGGCGGGACAAGGACTCGATCCTCGCCGACACCGTCGAGGCGGTCATCGGCGCCGTGTACTCGTGCGCCGGCATCGAGGCGGCGGGCGAGCTCGTCCACCACCTCGTCGACCCGCTGCTCGCCCAGTCCGCGACCCTGGGGGCGGGGCTGGACTGGAAGACGAGCCTCCAGGAGATCACCTCCAAGCACGGCCTCGGGTCGCCGGAGTACACGGTGACCGAGGACGGCCCCGAGCACGCGAAGTCCTTCGAGTCCGAGGTCGTCGTCGGCGGCCAGGTCCTCGGCCGCGGCGCCGGGCGTACGAAGAAGGTCGCCGAGCAGGAGGCCGCCGCGCACGCCTGGTCGACCATCCGGGACCGCCACGAGGGGGTCGTCCCGACCCCCAGGAACCCGCTCGAGGGGCCCGGCCGGGGTGCCTGAGCTCCCCGAGGTCGAGGTCGTCCGGCGCGGTCTCGCCACCCACGTCGAGGGACGTGTCCTGCGCGACGTCGAGCTGCGGGGGCACCGCGTGGCCCGTCGCCACCTCGCCGGACCCGCCGACCTCGCCGCCCGGCTCGCGGGCCGGCGCGTGGCCGCCGTGCGGCGCCGGGGGAAGTACCTGTGGTGGGACCTCGAGGACGACCTCGGGCTGCTCCTCCACCTCGGGATGAGCGGGCAGCTCCTCGTCGAGGACGCGGGCGCCCCGGACGAGAAGCACCTGCACGCCCGGTTCCGGTTCGAGGACGGGGACCCCCAGCTGCGCTTCGTCGACCAGCGCACCTTCGGCGGCCTCGCCCTCGCCGGTCTCGACGGGGCCGGGGTGCCGACGACGATCGCCCACATCGCCCCGGACCCCCTCGAGCCCGCCTTCGACCGGGCCGGGGCCGTGCGCCGGATGAAGGGCAAGGACAGCGCGGTCAAGCGGGTGCTGCTCGACCAGACGGTCGTGTCCGGGATCGGCAACATCTACGCGGACGAGGCGCTGTGGCGCGCCCGGGTCCACGGGGAGCGTCCCGCGAGCGCGCTGACCAAGCCCGCCCTCGGGGCCCTCCTGGACCACGCCGCCGACGTCATGCGCTCCGCGCTCGACCAGGGCGGGACGAGCTTCGACGCGCTCTACGTCAACGTGAACGGGGCCTCCGGCTACTTCGACCGGTCGCTCGCCGCGTACGGGCAGTCGGGGCGGCCCTGCCCGCGGTGCGGCACCCCCATCCGCCGCGAGCAGTTCATGAACCGCTCGTCGTTCTCGTGCCCGCGCTGCCAGACCCGGCCGCGGGGGGCCGGCGCCTCCGCCCGTCGACGCTGACCGTTCGCCGCAGCGGGGCGGCCGGGGTCAGGCCGGTGGCCAGCGCCAGTGCAGCCCGACCGCTCCGGCGGGGACCCGGTGCCGGATGACGCTCGCCTCGCCGAGTGGGTCCGGGCCCACGCGCCGGGTGCGCCCCACGCCGTCGACCTCGGTGTACCCGAGGACCTCGGCCGGGAAGGCGTCCGGGGAGAAGCGGGCCGAGATGACGACCTCGGTGCTCGGGTGGGCCGAGCGCATCTCGAGCTCGGTGACGGGGACCGGGACGTGCTCGACGTCCCACTGGAGGAAGGCCCGTTCGCCGGCCGCGAGCGGGGCGGGCAGGACGAACTCGGCGACGACGAGGCCGGTCGCGCCGACCCGCACCTCGCGTCCCACCCGCACCCCCGCCCGCGGGACGAGCCGGGGGAGGGCGTCGTGCGGGCTGAGGTCGCTGTAGAACATCGGCAGCCGGTCGACACCGTCGACGACGGCTCGCTGCACCGTGCTCACCCGGTGGGCGACGACGAGCCGGTCCGGACCGACGTCGGCCACCTCGTGCCAGGACATGATCCGCAGCGTGTCGTCGAGGGTGAGCCCGAGCTCCGCCACGGCCTGGGAGATCTCCTCCCAGAGCGGCAGCGCCCGCCGTCCTCCGTCGTCGGGCGGCGAGGCGTGCGCACTGCGACCGCGGGGGCGCGGTGCGGGCGGCAGGAGGGCGACGAGGCCTCCGTCGGGCAGCCCGAGGATTCCCTCGAGAGCGGCGACGACGGCGAGCGACCGGCCCGGCGCGGGTCTGCTGCGTCCGGTCTGCCAGTGGCTCAGCGTCGCGGTGCTTACCGGCAGGTCCCGCTCCGCGAGGCGGGAGCGGACCCGGTCGAGGCTGAGGCCGGAACGCCCGACGGCGGCGCGGAGAGCCTGCGAGAACTCCTGCACGGCGACGGGATCGAGGTCCCGGGTCGCGGCCTCGTCCCGAGCGTCGTCCTGCCGCATCGTCCTCCTCGGAGACAGGCGGGCGGCCGGGGACGGGATCACGTCGGCCCCTGCGCCGTCGTCAGGCCCGTCCCGGCCACACCGCTGGCGGACCAAGATAGTGGCACGGGGTGGGCCCGGTCCGCCCGTCTCGGCGTTCACCGTTGAGGCGTCCGGGGGTGGGCGACCCGGTCGGTAGGGTCGCCGCCATGACGTCCTCCCCCGAGAAGATCTCCCGCGGTGCCGTCTTCGTGCGCGGCACCGTCCAGGGCGTCGGGTTCCGCTGGTGGACCCGGTCGAGGGCCCTCGAGCTGGGACTCGCCGGCTTCGCCCGCAACACCACCGACGGCCGGGTCGAGGTCGTCGCCGAGGGCCGCCGGGAGTCCGTCGAGCGCCTCCACGAGCTGCTGCGCGAGGACCCGTCGTCGGCCCGCAGGCCGGGGTCGGTCGCGTCGGTGTCGGCCCCGCGCTGGGAGGAGCCGCGAGGCGAGAGCGGGTTCGTCGAGCGCTGACCGCGAGGGTGGGACGGTGGTGCACGGCCCGCTCGGGCGTTCCTACGATGGCGGGGTGAGCGACATCCCCCCGGACCTCGCCAGGCTGCGGTCGAGCATCGACAACATCGACGCGGCGCTCGTCCACCTGCTCGCGGAGCGGTTCAAGTGCACCCAGGCCGTCGGGGAGCTCAAGGCGACCGTCGGCCTGCCGCCGGCGGACCCGGGCCGGGAGGAGCGGCAGGTGGCCCGGCTGCGGGCGCTCGCCGACGAGTCGGGCCTGGACCCGCAGTTCGCGGAGGCGTTCCTGAACTTCATCATCGCCGAGGTCATCCACCACCACGAGCACATCGCCGGGGGGCACGGCTCCTGACCCCGCGACGCACGTCCCGCCTCGGCCCCTCGCCCGGCGGTAGGCTCGCCCGCGACCCCGGCCCGCCCGCCACCGAGAGACGACCGACCGCCGCATGTACCTCAAGACGCTGACCCTCAAGGGGTTCAAGTCCTTCGCCTCGGCGACGACGATGCGCCTCGAGCCCGGCATCACCTGCGTCGTCGGTCCCAACGGGTCGGGCAAGTCCAACGTCGTCGACGCCCTGGCCTGGGTCATGGGGGAGCAGGGGGCCAAGAGCCTGCGCGGCGGCAAGATGGAGGACGTCATCTTCGCCGGCACAGCCGGCCGCCCGCCGCTCGGCCGGGCCGAGGTCAGCCTGACGATCGACAACACCGACGGCGCGCTGCCCATCGACTACACCGAGGTGACGATCACCCGGACGATGTTCCGCGGTGGCGGCTCCGAGTACGCCATCAACGGCACGGGCTGCCGGCTGCTCGACGTCCAGGAGCTGCTGTCGGACTCCGGTCTCGGGCGCGAGATGCACGTCATCGTGGGCCAGGGCCAGCTCGACACCGTGCTGCGGGCGACCCCGGAGGAGCGCCGCGGGTTCATCGAGGAGGCCGCGGGGGTCCTGAAGCACCGTCGCCGCAAGGAGCGCACGCTCCGCAAGCTCGAGCAGATGGAGGGCAACCTCACCCGCGTCCAGGACCTCACGGGCGAGATCCGCCGCCAGCTCGGGCCGCTCGGGCGGCAGGCCGAGGCCGCGCGGCGGGCGGCGGTCATCCAGGCCGAGGCCCGTGACGCCCGCCTGCGGCTGCTCGCCGACGACCTCGTCCAGCTCACCGCGGTCGTCGAGCAGGAGGTCGCCGACGAGACCGCGCTCCTGGAGCGGCGCACCGCCGTCGAGGAGGCCGTCACCGACGTCCGCTCCCGGCTCGCCGAGGTCGAGCGGCAGGTCGCCGAGGCGGCGCCCCGGCTCGGCCAGGCCCAGGAGCGGGTCGTCCGGCTGCAGAGCCTGCGCGACCGGCTCGAGTCCACGGGGTCGGTGAGCGCCGAGCGGGTCCGCCTGCTGTCCCAGGACGAGGAGCACGAGACGACCTCGGGCCGGGACCCGGAGGAGCTGCGGGCCCAGGCCGCCCAGGCGCGGGAGGCCGAGGGGGTCCTCCTCGCCGAGATCGACGAGACGACCGCGGCGCTCCAGGACGCCGTCGCGGAGCGGGAGTCGGCGGAGTCGGCGCACGCCGCCGAGCAGCAGCGGCTCGCCCGCCTCGCCCGGGCCGCGGCCGACCGCCGGGAGGGCCTCGCGAAGCTCGCGGGCCAGGTCGGGGCCCGCCGCAGCCGGATCGAGGCCGCGGAGGCCGAGATCGGCCGCCTGCGCGGGCTCGCCGCCGAGGCCCGCGAGCGCGCGACCGACGCCGAGCGTGAGTTCGCCCACCTCGAGGGCGGCATCGCGGACGAGGAGGAGGGCGAGGAGGGGCTCGACACGACGTACGAGGCGGCCGCCGAGCGCCTCGGGACCGCCCGGGCCGAGGTCGAGCGCCTCACCGCCGCCGAGCGCGAGGCCGAGCGCGACCGCAGCTCCGCCCAGGCCCGCCTCGAGGCCCTCGAGATGAGCCTGCGCCGCAAGGACGGGGCCGCGACGCTGCTCGAGGCGGCGGACGACGACCACGGCGTCCTCGGCGCCGTCGCCACGATGCTCCACGTCACCGGGGGCCACGAGGCCGCCGTCGCCGCCGCCCTCGGCTGGGCGTCCGAGGCGCTCGCCGTCGGGTCCGCGGCGTCGGCCGAGAAGGCGCTCGCCAGCCTGCGCGAGAGCGACGGGGGCCGCGCCGCGCTGCTCGTCGGTGAGACCGCCGCGCCGGGCGACCCGGCCGCCTGGCCCGCCCTGGACGCCGGGGCCGTCTGGGCCCGCGACGTCGTCGAGGCCCCCGCCGCCGTCGCCCCCGCGCTCGAGCAGCTCCTCGAGCGGGTCGCCCTCGTCCCGACGTCCGGCCACGCCCTCGCGCTCGTCTCCCGTCACCCCGGCGTCACCGCGGTGACGGCCGACGGCGACGTCTTCGGGCCCGGCTGGGCGCGCGGTGGCAGCAGTGCGGGGGAGTCCCTCCTCGAGGTCCAGGCCGCGGTCGAGGAGACCCGTGGGGTCCTCGAGGACGCCTCGGCCCGGGTCGAGCGCTCCCGCTTCTCGCTCTCCGGGGCCCGCGAGACGGTCGCCGGTGCCGAGACCGAGGTCGACGCCGCCCTCGAGGCGCTCCACGAGTCCGACGCCCGGATGGCCGCGGTCGCCGAGCGGCTGGGGTCGCTGGGGGCCGCGGTCCGCACCGCGTCCGCCGAGGCCGAGCGGGCCGAGAAGGCCATCGCCGCCGCGCAGGAGACCCTCGACACCGACCGTGAGGAGCTCGAGGCGCTCGCGACCCGGCTCGAGGAGGCCGAAGCCGAGCCGCTCGAGGACGAGGCGGACCCCTCGACGGACGAGCGCGACCGTCTCGAGCTCGAGGCGAGCCGGGCGCGCACCGCCGAGACCGAGGTCCGCCTCGCCCTGCGGACCAAGGAGGAGCGGGCCCGCTCGCTCGCCGGGCGTGCCGACTCGCTCGAGGGCGCCGCCCGCAACGAGATCGCCGCCCGGGAACGGCTCCGGGAGCGGCAGGAGCGCCGACGCCGCGAGGCCGTCGTCGCCGGCGCGGTCCGGGAGGCCGCCGAGTTCGCGGTCCTCGAGGTCGCCGACGCCCTCGCCCGCGCCGCGGGGCTGCGCGACGCCGCGGACGCCGAGCGGGGCGAGCGTGACCGGGCCGCCGCCGACCTGCGCCGCGAGCTCGCGACCGCGCAGGACGAGCTGCGCGACCTCACCGACGCCGCCCACCGCGACGAGATGGCCCGGGCCCGCCAGCTCGCCCGCATCGAGCAGCTGCAGACCAAGGCGGTCGAGGAGCTGGGCGTCGACCCCGAGGTCCTCACCGCCGAGTACGGCCCCGACCGCCCGGTGCCCCACATCCCCGGCCCCGACGACCCCGAGGACGAGGTCCTCGAGCCGGCGCCCTACGTCCGCGAGGTGCAGGAGAAGCGGCTGCGCAAGGCCGAGCGGGGGCTCTCCCAGCTCGGCAAGGTCAACCCGCTCGCGCTCGAGGAGTACGCGGCGCTCGAGGAGCGGCACACCTTCCTCACGACCCAGCTCGAGGACCTCAAGCGGTCCAAGCGGGACCTCCTCGACATCGTCAAGGAGGTCGACGAGCGGGTCGAGCAGGTCTTCCGCGAGGCGTTCCACGACACGAAGGAGCAGTTCGAGCGGGTCTTCGACCGGCTCTTCCCCGGTGGCGAGGGACGGCTCGTCCTCACCGACCCCGACGACATGCTGACGACCGGCATCGAGGTCGAGGCCCGGCCGCCCGGCAAGAAGGTCAAACGGCTGTCGCTGCTCTCCGGCGGGGAGCGCTCGCTCGTCGCGGTGGCGCTGCTCGTCGCGATCTTCAAGGCCCGGCCGAGCCCCTTCTACATCATGGACGAGGTCGAGGCCGCGCTCGACGACACCAACCTCGGCCGGCTCATCACCCTCTTCGAGGAGCTGCGCGACTCCAGCCAGCTCATCGTCATCACGCACCAGAAGCGGACGATGGAGGTCGCGGACGCCCTCTACGGGGTGTCGATGCGCGGCGACGGCGTGACGACGGTCGTGAGCCAGCGGATCCGCGACGTCGCCGACACCGCCTGAAGCCCGACCGCCGGCTCGACGGGGTCAGGCGCGGGCGTGCCAGGAGGCGAGGACCTCGCGCTCCTCGTCGTCGGTGAGGCCCGCCCGGCGCGGCGCGCCCTCGGGACGGCCGGTCTCCTCCCACGCGAGGGTGTCGCGCAGGGTGTCGACGAGCGGCCGCGTCCTGAGCCCCAGCCCGCGAGCAGCGGCGCCGCGGCGCGCGGCGAACCCCGCGTGGTCGGGGAACGGCAGCCAGAGCGGCAGCGACCTGGGTCCCATCCACGCGCCGACGCCGTGCCCCGACAGCCACGCCGGGTCCGCCGGGACGGCCCGGGCGGAGGACCCGGCGGCCTCACGGGCGGCGTCGAGCACCCCGCCCAGCGTCGTCGTCGGGCCGACGGCGTCGACGACCCCGGCGGTGCCGGACGCGGCGCACCGGACGAGCCATCCGGCGAGGTCCCGGACGTCGACCAGCTGGGCCGGGGCGTCGAGGTCGTCGGGCGCGAGCACCTCGCCCGGGACCGCCGGGTGGGCGAAGCGCCACGGCCACCAGCCGGACCGGCCGGAGACGTCCCCGGGGCCCCCGACGAGCCCCGCGCGGGCGACGAGCACGTGCGCGTCCCCGAGCGCGTCCCGGTACGCCCGCTCGCAGGCCACCTTGGCCCCGCCGTAGGCGTCCGGGTCGTCTCCACCGGTGTCGCGCGCCGGGAGCAGGGGCGCGTCCTCGTCGGCTCCGACCACGGAGTGGTCGGCGTAGACGTTGCCCGTCGAGACGAAGACCGTGTGCCCGACCCGGCCGGCCAGGGCGTCGACGGCCCGCCGGACCTGCCCGGGGTCGCGGGCGACGTCGACGACCGCGTCCCACGTCGCGTCCTCGACCCCGCCGAGCCCGGGACCGGTGCGGTCGTGACGGACGAGCCGGGCGCCGCCCGGGACGGTGCCCGAGGTCCCGCGGGCCACGCACGTGACGTCGTGGCCGCCGGTGAGGGCGGCCGAGGCGACCGCGTGGCCGAGGAAGGCGGTGCCACCGAGGACGAGGAGTCGCATGCCGCCCAGCCCACCACGGGCAGGGCCGGGGCGGAAGGGCGGTCCGCCCGCGGCGGAACGCGTCCCGGTCAGCGGGGGATGCCGCCGAGGTGCGAGGGCGGCCAGAACCGCACGACGACCGGGCCGACGACCCGCGAGACCGGCACGAGCCGGGCGCACTCCTGGCCGTCGACCGCGCCCCGGCAGCCGATGACCGAGTCGGCCGACTGCGAGCGGTGGTCGCCGAGGACGAGCAGGGAGTCACGCGGCACCCGGATCTCGGGGAAGCACCGGGTCGAGCGGGGGGTGCTCCCGCAGTCGAGCGACCCCGGCTCGAAGGGCAGGTCCTCGTACACGTACGGCTCGTCGAGGGCCTGGCCGTCGACCGTCACCCGACCGTCGTCGGTGCAGCAGGCGACCCGATCCTCGGGCAGCCCGACGACCCGCTTGACCGTGTAGGCCGTGCTGCTCGGGCCGATCCCCGTGAGGTCGCCGACCCACCGGGCGGCCCGCACGAGCGGGCTGTCGGCGGGAGGCAGCTCGCGGTCCTGCCACGAGGCGCCGTGCCCGAAGACGACGACGTCGCGCCGCTCGACGGTGTCGTCGAGCCGGTTGACGAGGATCCGGTCCCCGACCCGCAGGGTGTCCTCCATCGACTGCGAGGGGACCCCGAAGGGCTTGACGAGGAAGGCCTGGACGAGCGCGACGGCGACGAGCGCGACGACGACCTCGGTGAACCAGGGGAGCCGCCGACGGCGGGTCGGTCGGTCCCCGGGGGACTCGGCGTCGCTCACGGCTGCAGGGTATCCGCCGGGTCACCCGCCGGCGACGTGGCGGGACCGGCGTCACCGCCGGCCGGGGCGCGACCGGTGCCCCGGCGCACCGCGATTTGGCCGAACCGCCCGCGGGCGCGATCCTGGTCGCATGCTGCCGGTCGTGCTCGTCCTCGTCGTCCTCGTGGCGCTCGCGCTGCTCGTCCTCGCGACGGTCGCCGTGCCGGCCCGACGCGGCGGCCGCGAGGTGCTCACCGACCGCGGAGAGCACCTCGTCGAGTCGTTCCGGCACCGTGGCCGGGACCGCGTGACGAGCGCCGGGGACACGCCGGACGAGCGCGTCCTCACCGGGCCCCGGGCCTGACCCGACACCGTCGGCGGGGTGTGGTCGAATGAGGTCACCCCGAGACGAAGGAGCGACCCGGATGAGGTCCGGCATCGACACGCAGGCGCTCGACCCCGCGGTGCGCCCGCAGGACGACCTGTTCGCGCACGCCAACGGCGCCTGGCTCGCCGTGACGGAGGTCCCGGAGGACCGCGGGCGCTACGGCACGTTCGACATGCTCCGCGAGGCCGCCGAGGAGAACGTCCGCACGATCATCGACGAGGTGGCGGCCGGCTCGCCGGCGCCCGGCACCGTCGCGGCCAAGGTCGGTGACCTCTACGCCGCCTTCATGGCCGAGGACACCGTCGAGGCCCTCGGCGCCGCCCCGGTCGTGCCGCTCCTCGAGGAGGTCTCGGCCGTCCGCGACCCCCGCGACGTCGTCCGCCTCCTCGGGAGGCTCCTGCGGGTCGGGGTCGGCGGGCTCGTCGTGCCGATCGTCTCGACCGACGACCGTGACCCCGATCGCTACGTCGTCTACCTCGAGCAGGCCGGCATCGGCCTTCCCGACGAGTCGTACTACCGCGAGGAGCAGCACGCCGCGAAGCGCGACGCGTACGTCCGGCACGTCACCCGGATGCTGCGCCTCGTCGCGTGGCCCGGGGCCGAGGCCGCGGCCGAGCGTGTCATGGCGCTCGAGACCCGGATCGCCGCCGGGCACTGGGACAAGGTGACCAACCGCGACCCGGTGAGGACCTACACCCTCCTCGACCGGGAGGGCCTGGAGGAGATGACCCCCGGGGTCGACTGGGCCGGCTACCTCGAGGGGCTCGGGGCCCCCGAGCGCACCCTGTCCTCCGTCGTGGCCCGCCAGCCCGACCACCTCCGCTCGGTCGCCTCGGCGCTCACCGAGGTGTCGGTCGAGGAGTGGCGGGACTGGCTCGCCTGGCACGTCGTCCACGCGAGCGCGCCGTACCTCTCGGGTGCGTTCGTCGAGGAGAACTTCGCCTTCTACGGGCGCACCCTCTCCGGGGTCCCCGCCCTGCGGGCCCGCTGGAAGCGCGGGGTCTCGCTCGTCGAGGACGCCCTCGGCGAGGCCGTCGGGCAGCTCTACGTCGAGCGGCACTTCCCGCCGCACGCCAAGGAGCGGATGCTCGAGCTCGTCGACCACCTCGTGGCGGCCTTCGGGCAGAGCCTGTCCGGGGTCCCGTGGATGGGGGAGTCCACCCGGGCCGAGGCGCTCGCCAAGCTCGAGCGCTTCACCCCGAAGATCGGGTACCCGGACCGCTGGCGGGACTACTCGGCCCTCGAGGTCGACGCCGCCGACCTCCTCGGCTCCGTGCACCGGGCGACCGCCTTCGAGGTCGACCGCAACCTCGCCAAGCTCGGCGGTCCGGTGGACCGGGCGGAGTGGCTCATGACCCCGCAGACGGTCAACGCCTACTACAACCCGGGGATGAACGAGATCGTCTTCCCGGCGGCCATCCTCCAGCCTCCCTTCTTCGACGTCGACGCCGACGACGCGGCCAACTACGGCGGCATCGGCGCGGTCATCGGCCACGAGATCGGGCACGGGTTCGACGACTCGGGGTCGCAGTTCGACGGCCGGGGCGAGCTGCGGGACTGGTGGACCGACGAGGACCGGGCCGCGTTCCAGGCCCTCGCGGACGCGCTCGTCGCGCAGTTCGACGAGGTCGAGGGCCGCGACGCCCCGGGGCACACGGTCAACGGCGCGCTCACGGTCGGCGAGAACATCGGCGACCTCGGCGGCCTGAGCATCGGCTACCGGGCCTACCGGATCGCCCTCGGCGACGAGGACGCGCCCGTCGTCGACGGGCTCACCGGCGCCCAGCGGTTCTTCCTCGGCTGGGCGACGATCTGGCGCGGGATGTCCCGCCGGGCCGAGGCCGAGCGGCTGCTCGCGGTCGACCCGCACAGCCCGCAGGACGTCCGCGCGAACGCCGTGCGCAACCTCGACGAGTTCCACGAGGCGTTCGGCACCGCCCCCGGCGACGGCATGTGGCTGGCCCCCGAGGACCGTGTCCGCATCTTCTGACCGCACGCCCCCGCGGCCCGGCGACGTGACCGGGGCCGCACCCGTTGACAGGATGGACCGGTGACCGACCAGATCTGGACATACATCGGGGTCGCAGCGGCGATCCTGCTCGTCGTCGGCGGCGTGCTCCTCGGCCTCGTCCGGGGCAGCCGCAGCCGCAACCGGCACCTCGACGAGGCCCCACCGGAGCCCGGGACGCCGGGTCCGAGCGACGCCGACCTCGCCCCGGACGGGGCGATCGGCACGATCGAGCACCCGGGCGAGGTCGTCGAGGACGAGGTGTCCCCGGGCGCCGGCCCCGCGGTCGCCGAGCCCGAGGCGCCGCCCGCGCCGACCGTGGAGACCCCCGAGGCGCCGGCCGGACGGCTCCGGCGGCTGCGGGCGCGGCTGGCCCGGTCGAACACGACGATCGGCAAGGGCCTGCTCGCCCTGCTCGCCGGTGGCCGGCTCGACGAGGCCGCGTGGGAGGAGGTCGAGGACACCCTCATCGCGGCCGACCTCGGCGTCGCCGCGAGCACCGAGCTCGTCGACGCGCTGCGCACCCGGGTCAGCGTCGAGGGCACGACGGACGAGACGGTCGTCCGGGGGTGGCTGCGCGAGGAGCTCCTCGCCCTCGTCGACCCGACGATGGACCGCTCGCTCGCCGACTCCCGGATCGACGGCCGACCGGCGTGCGTCCTCGTCGTCGGGGTCAACGGCACCGGCAAGACGACGACCGTCGGCAAGCTGGCCCGGGTCCTCGTCGCCCAGGACAAGGACGTCGTGCTCGGCGCCGCCGACACCTTCCGCGCCGCGGCGGCCGACCAGCTGGAGACGTGGGGCGGCCGCGTCGGGGTCCCCACCGTCCGCTCCGACCGCGAGGGGGCGGACCCGGCGTCGGTCGCCTTCGACGCCGTCGCCGCGGCGGCCGAGATGGAGGCCGACGTCGTCCTCGTCGACACCGCAGGACGGCTGCAGAACAAGGTCGGGCTCATGGACGAGCTCGGCAAGGTCAAGCGGGTCATCGAGAAGCGCAGCCCGGTCGACGAGGTGCTCCTCGTCCTCGACGCGACGACCGGCCAGAACGGGATGAAGCAGGCGGAGGTCTTCGCCGAGGTCGTCGGCATCACCGGCATCGTCCTCACCAAGCTCGACGGCACCGCGAAGGGCGGCATCGTCGTCGCGGTGCAGCGGGCCCTCGGCGTCCCGGTCAAGCTCGTCGGGCTCGGCGAGGGCCCCGACGACCTCGCGCCCTTCGACCCCGAGGCCTTCGTCGACGCGATCGTCGAGTAGGACCCGAGGCGCCGGCCGTCAGGGCCGGGTGTCCTCGCCCTGCGTACCCGCAGGAGGCAGGGCGCAGGCGGGCGTCCCGCCCGGCATCCGCGAGCGGTTCCGCGCGACCCAGCGGTAGACGACGCCCGCGAGCGGGCGCACTGCGGGGGCGAGGAGCAGCGCCCCGACCGGACGCACCATCACCCGGGAGGCGAGGAGGCTGCGGGCGATGCCGCGCTCCGCGGCGGAGACCCGGCCGTCGCGGGCGACCCACTGCACCGCCTGCGAGCACTGCTCCTCGGTCAGGCCGAGGGCCGGCAGGTCGAGGCGCTGCCACGGCTCGACGGCGAAGTCGCCGGGGGAACGGCGCAGCCGCGCGAGCAGCCGCGCCGAGGAGGTGCAGAAGGCGCAGTCCCCGTCGAAGACCAGGACGGGCGGGTGCGGGGCCATCCCGGCATCGTCCCACGCGGGCGCGGCGAGACGTGGGTCTCACGATGCGGGACCTCCCGCGGGTGGAAACCCGATGCTTACACCCGGCGCGCTCCCGAAACGAACGCGTAACACGAGGTGGCGGGGCGTGAAACCCCGGACGGGGACAGTACTGCGCCATGAGCCCAACTCTTGTCCCCCTCGCGGACGCAGCGGAGACGGTCGACTACGCGGCGACCACGTTCCTCATCGTCTGCGCGTCCTTCGTCCTCCTCATGACCATCCCCGGTCTCGCCCTGTTCTACGGTGGCCTGACCCGGGCGAAGTCCATCCTCAACATGATGATGATGTCCTTCGGCGCCGCGGGCGTCGTCGGCATCGTGTACGTCCTCTGGGGCTACTCGATGTCGTTCGGCACCCAGGACGTCGCCGGCATCATCGCCAACCCCTTCGAGAAGTTCGGTCTCGCCGGCACGGACGGCATCGTCAACCCGTTCGGCTACGAGGGCTACGGCAACATCCCCGAGCTCGCGTTCGTCGGCTTCCAGATGACCTTCGCGATCATCACCGTCGCGCTCATCAGCGGCGCGGTGGCCGACCGCATCAAGTTCTCGACCTGGCTCGTCTTCGCCCCGCTCTGGGTCACGCTCGCCTACTTCCCGATCGCCCACATGGTGTGGGGCGGCGGCCTGCTCGGCGGCGGCGAGACCAGCCTCTCCGGTCTCGTCTTCGGCAGCACCGACGGTGAGGCGAACGTCGCGCCGATCGACTTCGCCGGTGGCACGGTCGTCCACATCAACGCCGGTATGGCCGCGCTCGTCCTCGCGCTCGTCGTCGGCACCCGCGTCGGGTTCGGCAAGGTCCCGATGCGCCCGCACAACGTGCCGCTCGTCATGATCGGCGCCGGCCTGCTGTGGTTCGGCTGGTTCGGCTTCAACGCGGGCTCCGAGCTCGCCGCCGACGAGACCGCCGCGCTGGTGTGGGTCAACACGACCGTCGCCACGTGTGCCGCGATGCTCGGCTGGCTCGTCGTCGAGAAGATCCGCGACGGCCACGCGACGTCGGTCGGCGCCGCCTCGGGTGTCGTCGCCGGTCTCGTCGCCATCACCCCGGCCTGTGGCTCGCTCTCGCCGGTCGGCTCGATCGTCCTCGGCCTCGTCGCCGGTGGCCTCGCCGCCCTCGCGGTCGGCCTGAAGTACAAGTTCGGCTACGACGACTCGCTCGACGTCGTCGGCGTCCACCTCGTCGCCGGCCTCTGGGGCACCGTCGGTGCGGGCCTGCTCGCCACCGAGGGCGGCCTGTTCTACGGTGGCGGCTTCGAGCAGACCGCCGTCCAGATCCTCGTCGCGATCGCCGCGCTCCTCGTCTCGGGTGTCGTCACCCTCGTCATCGCCCTGGCCCTCAAGGCGACGATGGGCTGGCGCATCCCGGAGGACGTCGAGGTCTCCGGCATCGACCAGACCGAGCACGCCGAGTCCGCCTACGAGCTCACCGCTCGCGGTGGCCGCATCGGCGGCGCCTCGGGGACCGCCGGGGCGCGTGCGCCGGAGGAGACCCACGACCTCGAAGGAGCCAAGGGATGAAGCTCGTCACCGCCATCATCAAGCCGCACCAGCTCGACGAGGTGAAGGAGGCCCTCGAGGCCTTCGGCATCCAGGGCATGACGATCAGCGAGGCCCAGGGCTACGGCCGGCAGCGCGGGCACAGCGAGGTCTACCGCGGCGCGGAGTACACCGTCGACTTCGTGCCGAAGACCCGCCTCGAGGTCCTCGTCGACGACATGGATTCCAGCTCGGTCCTCGACGTCATCCTCAAGGCCGCGCAGACCGGCCGGATCGGTGACGGCAAGGTCTGGGTCACCCCCGTCGAGGACATCGCCCGGGTCCGCACCGGGGAGCGCGGGGTCGAGGCGATCTGACCCATGACGCCCTCCTCGAGCGACATCGGCTCCCGGAGGCTCGACCTGGCCGGCACCCGTGACTTCCACGTCGCGGGTGCCGGCCCGGCGCGCCGGGCGGCCCTGTCGCGATTCAACCGGGAGTGGCTCGCCGAGGTCTGGCGCTCCGCCACCGGGGGGAACCGGTACGAGGGGGTCGCGCTCGCGGCCGTCGGGAGCCTCGGCCGCGGTGACGCCGGCCCGCTGAGCGACTACGACCTCGTCCTCCTGCACTCCGAGCGGTCGGTCCCGAGCAAGGAGGTCGCGGCCCTCGCCGAACGCATCTGGTACCCGATCTGGGACGCCGGGGTCCGCCTGGACCACAGCGTCCGGACGGTGACCCAGTGCCGTCAGGTCGCCGCCGACGACCTCACGGCCGCCGTCGGCCTGCTCGACCTCAGCCACGTCGCGGGGGCCGAGGAGGTCGTCGCGGCCGCCCGCTCGACCGTCGCCCACGACTGGCGGGGCAACGCGCGCAAGCGGCTGCCGCAGCTCGTCGAGTCGGTCGCGGCGCGGCACGCTCGCCAGGGCGACCTCGCGCAGTCCATCGAGCCCGAGCTCAAGGAGGCGCACGGCGGCCTGCGGGACATGACCGTGCTCGCCGCCCTCGCCGAGGCCTGGCTCGCGGACCGCCCGCACGGCTCGGTCGACGCGGCCTACGCCCTGCTGCTCGACGTCCGCGACGCGGTCCACGTCGTCACCGGCCGCGGCCGGGACCGGCTCGGCCGGGAGGACCACGACGCCGTCGCCGCGCTCCTCGGCTACGAGGAGGCCGACGACCTGCTGACCGCCGTCTCCGGTGCCGGGCGGCTCATCGCCTTCGCGCTCGACGGCACCCTGCGCCGCGCCGGGCAGTCCCAGCGCGCCCGCACCCTGCGGGTCGGCCCACGCCGGCCTCAGATGACCCCGCTCGGCCACGGCCTGTTCGCGAGCGACGGCGAGGTCGTCCTCGGCTCCTCCCGGCTCGCCGAGACCGACGAAGGGATGGCGATGCGCGCCGCCGTCGTCGCCGCCCGCGCGCACCTGCCGATCGCCCCCGCGACCCTGGAGAACCTCGCGTCCGCCGCCCCGCCGCTGCCGACCCCGTGGACCCCCGCCGTCCGGGACCTCTTCGGCGACGTCCTCGCGACGGGCGCCGGCCTCGCCGTCGTCTGGGAGGGCCTGGACCAGGTCGGCGTCGTCGAGCGCTGGCTGCCGGAGTGGCGCGACGTCCGGTCCCGGCCGCAGCGCAGCGCCGTGCACCGGCACACCGTCGACCGGCACCTCGTCGAGACCGTCATCCGCGCGGCCGGCCTCGTGCGCCGGACCTCGCGGCCGGACCTGCTCCTCGTCGCGGCGCTGCTCCACGACATCGGCAAGGTCCGCGGCGCCCACGACCACTCGGTGACCGGCGCGGAGCTGACCCGCCGGATCGTCTCGCGGTGGGGGTTCGGCGAGGAGGACGTCGAGACCCTCGTGCGGCTCGTCCGCGAGCACCTCACCCTCATCGAGCTGGCCACCCGCCGGGACCACCAGGACCCGGCGACGGTCGACGCCGCCATCGCCGCGGCCGGCGGAGACCGTGAGGTCTTCGAGATCCTCCTCGCGCTCACCGAGGCCGACGCGTCCGCCGCGGGCCCGCAGGCCTGGACGGACTGGCGGGCCACCCTCCTCGAGCAGCTCGCCGTCGCCGTCCGCGAACGCCTCGAGGCGCCGAGGCCGGCCGCGGGGGAGCCGCCGGCCCGCACCGACGCCTCCGCCGTCGGGACCCACCTCGCGCCGGAGGTCGTCGACGCCGTCCGCGCGGGGACGCCGCACGTGGCCGTGATCTCCGGGGGCGGTTCGCACCGGATCGACATCGTCGACCTCGACCGGGTCGGGCTGTTCGCCGACACCGCCGGGCTGCTCGCGGCCGAGGGGCACACCGTCCGCACCGCCATCCTGCGCACGCTCGACGGCGTCGCGGTCGACGAGTGGCACGTCGAGTCGCCGTCGGGCGCGGTCCCGGACCCGGAGCGGATCGTGCGGGGCCTCACCCGGCTCGCCCACGGCGACCGCGGGCCGCTGCAGACCCTCGACCGCCGGCGGGCGCACCTGCCGCGGCCGTCGAAGGACGCCGGCGTCGGGTCGCCCGGCCAGGCGCGTGCCCTCGTCGTGCCGGGGGCCAGCAGCGAGGCGACGGTGCTCGAGGTGCGGGCCCAGGACCGGCCCGGGCTGCTCCACGAGCTCGGGGCCGCGCTCGCGACGGCAGGGATCTCGGTGCGCTCGGCGCACATCGCGACCTACGCCGGGCAGACCCTGGACACCTTCTACGTCACCGGGACCGACGGTCGCCCGCTGCCGCCGCCCCGGGTCGCGCAGGCCGTGAGCATCGTCATCGACACGTGCGACGGGGTCGCGCCGTCGTGAGCGGTCCGCGGCCGCCGTCTCGGGACGGCGGTCGCGGGCGCCTCGGTTAGCCTTGGCGGGTGTTCACCAGCCTCTCCGACCGTCTGACCGAGACCTTCCGCAACCTGCGCACGAAGGGCCGGCTCAGCGAGTCCGACGTCAACAAGACGATCCGGGACATCCGGCTCGCGCTCCTCGACGCCGACGTCGCGCTGCCGGTCGTCAAGGCGTTCACCGGCAACGTCCGCGAGCGGGCGCTCGGGGCGGAGGTCAGCGAGGCCCTCAACCCGGCGCAGCAGGTCGTCAAGATCGTCAACGAGGAGCTCGTCGCCATCCTCGGCGGCGAGACCCGCGGCATCCGGTTCGCCAAGCAGGGCCCGACGGTCATCATGCTCGCTGGCCTCCAGGGGTCGGGCAAGACGACCTTCGCCGGCAAGCTCGGGCACTGGCTCAAGGACCAGGGCCACACCCCGATGCTCGTCGCCGCCGACCTCCAGCGGCCGAACGCCGTCACCCAGCTCGAGGTCGTCGGGCAGCGTGCCGGGGTCCCGGTCTACGCCCCCGAGCGCGGGAACGAGGCCGGCCACGACGCCGTGACCGCGGACATCGAAGGCACCCGCTCGCACGGCGACCCGGTCGCCGTGTCGCGCGCCGGCATCGCCGAGGCGCGCGCCAAGCAGCACGACGTCGTCATCGTCGACACCGCCGGCCGGCTCGCGGTCGACGAGGGACTCATGCAGCAGGCCGCGGACATCCGCGCCGCGATCGAGCCCGACGAGGTCCTCTTCGTCATCGACGCGATGATCGGCCAGGCCGCCGTCGAGACCGCCGAGGCCTTCCAGGAGGGCGTCGACCTCACGGGTGTCGTCCTGTCCAAGCTCGACGGCGACGCCCGCGGTGGCGCCGCGCTGTCCGTCGCCTCGTTCACCGGCAAGCCGATCATGTTCGCCTCGACGGGCGAGGGCGTGCGCGACGTCGAGGTCTTCCACCCCGACCGGATGGCCTCGCGCATCCTCGACATGGGCGACGTGCTCACCCTCATCGAGCAGGCCGAGAAGGCGTTCGAC
This sequence comes from Phycicoccus avicenniae, assembly GCF_018139485.1. GTDB lineage: Bacteria > Actinomycetota > Actinomycetes > Actinomycetales > Dermatophilaceae > Phycicoccus > Phycicoccus avicenniae. Next base: position 25,685 of record NZ_JAGSNF010000006.1, on the reverse strand, counting down.
CGCACCCAGGCCGCGGAGATGGAGCGCAAGTTCCTCGCCGCGGAGGACTTCACCTTCGACGACTTCCTCGAGCAGATGGCCGCCATCAAGAAGATGGGCTCGCTCAAGCAGCTGCTCGGGATGATGCCGGGGATGGGCCAGATGCGCGCCCAGCTCGAGGCCTTCGACGAGCGCGAGTTCGACCGGGTCGAGGCGATGGTCCGCTCGATGACCCCGTTCGAGCGGAACCACCCGAAGCAGATCAACGGCTCGCGCCGCGCCCGCATCGCCAAGGGCTCGGGCGTCACGACCTCCGAGGTCAACCAGCTCCTCGAGCGCTTCGGCGAGGCCCAGAAGATGATGAAGCAGCTCGCCAAGGGCGGCGGCGTCCCCGGGATGCCGGGCATGCCGGGCGGGGGCGCCGGGCCCGGCAAGCGTGGCGCCGCCAAGCAGCAGCAGAAGCGCAGGAAGTCCAAGTCCGGCAACCCGGCGAAGCGGGCGGCCGAGGAGCGCGCGGCGCAGGAGCGGTCCGTCTCGCGCCCGGCCGGCTCGAGCTTCGGCGGGGGTGCCGGCGGGCTCGGCGACGTCGACCCCTCCCAGCTCGACCCGTCGCAGCTGCCGAAGGGCTTCGAGAAGTTCCTCGGGAAGTGACGAACGGGACCCCGGGGCCGCTCGCGACCCTCGAGGTCGGGACGGGCGGTCCCCGCGTCGCGTTCCTCCACGGTCTCTTCGGTCAGGGCCGGAACTGGAACCAGGTCGCGAAGGCGCTCGCCGGTCCGGACGGGTCCGGCGCGCGGTGCCTGCTCGTCGACCTGCCCGACCACGGCCGCTCGCCGTGGTCGGAGGAGTTCTCCTACGAGGGGTACGCCGACGCCGTCGCGGCGACCCTCGAAGCGCACGCGCCGGGGGAGCGGTGGGTCGTCGTCGGTCACAGCCTCGGCGGCAAGGTCTCGATGGTCCTCGCCCTCACCCACCCCGACCTCGTCGCGAGCCTCGTCGTCGTCGACATCGCCCCGAAGGGCTACGGCAGCCTCGACCGGTTCGAGGGGTACATCGAGGAGATGCGCGGTCTCCCGCTCGCGGAGCTCACGACCCGAGCCGACGCCGAGAGCCGGTTCGACGAGCCGGACACCGGCGTCAAGGCGTTCCTCCTGCAGAACCTCCGCCGCGCGGGGACGGACTGGTCGTGGCAGGCCAACGTCGAGCTCATCGCGCGGGACGCCGCCCGGGGGAGCGGCTCGCGCATCGCGGCCTTCCCGGCACTCGCCGACCGCACCTACGAGGGGCCGGTCGTGTGGCTCGCGGGTGGGGACTCCGGCTACGTCACCGACGACGACGTCCCGGTGATGCGGGACCTCTTCCCGCGGACCCGGCTCGTCACGGCGAACGGGGCGAGCCACTGGGTGCACACGAGCGCCCCCGAGGTCACCGTCGCGACCCTGCGCCGGGTCCTCGCCGCGCTGCCGGACGACGCCTGAGCCCGGGGCCCGGCCGGCTCAGGCGCCGTCGACGGGCGCCGGGCCGAGCACCGCGAGCAGGCGCAGCCGCTCGGACGTCTCCGCGGTCGCGGCCGTGAAGACGAGTAGCGACTGCGTCTGGTCGGCGTCGAAGAGCGTCGTGCAGTACACCTCGAGGACGTCGACGTCGTGGACGAGCCGCTTCCGCTGGGAGTGCTTGTGCCGGACGTCGTGCCGGGCCCACACCTGCCGGAACTCGGCGCTGTCACGGGTGAGGGCGGCGACGACCTCGCCGGCGGAGGAGCCCTCCCCGTGCCGGGCGAGGGCGGCCCGCAGGTCGGCGACCATCTCGGCGCCGCGCTGCTCGCGGTCCTCCGCGGGGTAGACCTCGCGGGAGGCGGGGTCGGTGAACCACCGGTGGACGGCGCTGCGGGCCGGTCCCTCCTCGCGCGAGCGGTCGCCGAAGACGGCGGCCGCGGGCGGGGTCACGGCGAGGCACTCACCGGCCGGGCCGAGCACCATCGCCGGGGTGTCCTGGAGCCGGTCGAGGATGCGCATGAGGCCGGCGTCGACGTGCGGGTGGCGCCCCGCCCGGCCCGGCGGCACGAAGCCGCCGAGCCGGAAGAGGTGGTCGCGCTCGTCGAGGCTCATCCGCAGCCCCCGGGCCAGGGCGGCGAGCATCGGCTCGCTCGGGTGCGGGCCGCGCTGCTGCTCGATCCGTCCGACGTAGTCGGCGGACATCCCGGACAGCGCGGCCACCTCCTCGCGCCGCAGCCCGCCGGTGCGGCGGCGCGGGCCGCGGGGCAGCCCGACGTCCTCGGGCTGCAGCGCCTCGCGCCGGGTGCGGAGGAAGTCGGCGAGCTGGGCGCGGTCGCCGCGGGAGCCGGTCATCGTCGCATTCTCCCGTGTCGCGGGCCGGCGCTCAGAGGAGCATCCCGCCGGAGGCCTCGATGCGCTGGCCGGTGACCCACCGCATCCGGTCCGAGACGACCGCCGCGACGGCCGACCCGATGTCCTCCGGGCGGCCGACGTGCCCCATCGCGATGACCTGGGCGAGCCCGGCGCGCATCTGCTCGTCGTCGCGCAGCCCGCCGCCCGCGAAGTCGGTCGCGGTCGCCCCCGGGGCGACGGCGTTGACGGTGATCCCGCGCGGTCCGAGGGCCGCGGCGAGGTAGCGGGTCCACACCTCGACGGCGCCCTTGGCGGAGGCGTAGACGGCGTACTGGAACATGCTGCTGAACCGGGCGAGCCCGCTCGAGGTGTTGACGACGCGGCCGCCGTCGACGAGGTGGGGGACGAGGGCGTCGGTGAGCAGGACGACACCGGTGACGTGGACGTCGAGCAGTCCGGTGACGTGCTCGGCGGTGATCTCGCCGAGGACGGTGTCCCCGGAGTGGCCCGCGTTGTTGACGAGGACGTCGAGATCCTCGCGGCCCCACGTCTCGCGCAGGGTGTCGAGGAGGGTCCCGACGAACGCGGGGACCGACGCGTGGTCGGAGGTGTCGAGCCGCAGGGCGGCGCCGCGGCGGCCGAGCGCCTCGACCTCGGCGACGACCGCGGCGGCCTCCTCCGCGTGGCCGCGGTAGGTGATGACGACGTCGAGCCCGTCGGCGGCGAGGGCGAGGGCCTCCTCGCGGCCGAGGCCGCGGTTGCCGCCGGTGACGAGAGCGATCTTCTGGTGGGTGGTGTCGGTGCGGTGGGTTCTCGTGTTCTCTGCCATGGCTCCACCGTGCGGCGGTCGCCGTCCCGGATGAAGGCCGCGTTCGTCCGGGGACGGGTCGTCCCCTGCTACGGCACGGACAGGCAGAGACCGTCGCCGCGGCCCGGCCACCGCACGGGCGCGGACAGCCGTGCGTCCTTCTGCCTGTCGGTGCCGTCGCCTGCCGGAGCCGGTCGACCGCGCCGCGACGTCGGTAGGGTCGGCGCATGGCACAGGTGCTGCATCTCACCGGACCCGTCCTCGTCGGCCCCGAGGAGGAGCGGCCCGAGGCCTGGGTGCTCGGAGGGCGACTGACCTACGAACGCCCCGCGGGGGACCACGACGTGACGCCGGTGGCCGGCTGGGTCCTGCCCGGCCTCGTCGACGCGCACTGCCACGTCGGGCTCGTCGCGACGGGGGCGACGGACGCCGAGACCTCCGAGCAGCAGGCCCTCACCGACCGGGAGGCCGGGGCCCTCCTCATCCGGGACGCCGGCTCGCCCGCCGACACCCGCTGGGTCGACGACCGCGCCGACCTGCCGCGGATCATCCGGGCCGGACGGCACATCGCGCGCCCGAAGCGCTACATCCGCAACTTCGCGTGGGAGGTCGAGCCGGAGGACCTCGTCGAGCGCGTGCGGCTCGAGGCCCGGGCGGGCGACGGCTGGGTCAAGCTCGTCGGCGACTGGATCGACCGCGAGGTCGGCGACCTCGCGCCGTGCTGGCCCGTCGACGTCCTCACCGAGGCGGTCGCCGCGGCCCACGACGAGGGGGCCCGGGTCACCGCTCACTGCTTCGGCGAGCAGAGCCTGCACGACTTCGCCGCCGCGGGCACCGACTGCATCGAGCACGCGACCGGACTCGTGCCCGAGAGCATCGAGGCGTTCGCGCGGCAGGGCGTCGCCATCGTGCCCACGCTCGTCAACATCGACACCTTCCCGCAGATCGCCGAGCCGGCCCGGGAGAAGTTCCCGCAGTATCACCGGCACATGCTCGACCTCCACGAGCGGCGCTACGACACCGTGGCCGCCGCACGCGAGGCCGGCGTCCCGGTCTTCGTCGGCACCGACGCCGGTGGCTCGCTCCCGCACGGTCTCGTCGCCGAGGAGGTCGAGCGGCTCACCCGGTGCGGGTTCTCGCCGGTCGAGGCGATCGGCGCGGCGACGTGGGGGGCGCGCGAGTGGCTCGGGCGCCCCGGTCTCGAGGAGGGGGCGGAGGCCGACCTCGTCGTCTACTCCGCCGACCCACGCGTCGACGTCGGCGTCCTGGAGTACCCGACGACGATCGTCCTGCGCGGCGTCATCGTGTGACGCTGCGGTCGGCGTCCCGCTCCTGCGCGGCCTCGCGCTCGAGGACGAGGCGCTCGGCGCGGTGGGCGCGGACCGACCACGCCACGGCACCGGCCCAGACGAGCCAGATGACGGCGTAGACGGCCCAGCGGGTCGCGTCCCCGGCGTCGACCCACTCGCTGCGCAGGAGGGTGCGCGAGTTCGTGAGGACGATGATGCCGCCGACGGCGGACCCGAGGACCCGCGGCGGGACGTGGCGCACCAGCCAGGCCGCGATCGGCGCTGCGACCAGGCCGCCCGCGAGGAGCGCGAGGACCCAGCCGAGGTCGATGCCGGCGGAGCCGAGGGCGAGGAGGAAGCCGGCGCTCGCGGCGACGGAGACGAGGAACTCGCTCGTGTCGATGGACCCGATGACCCGGCGGGGCTCCATCCGTCCGCTCGCGAGGATCGCGGGCGTGCCGACGGGACCCCAGCCGCCACCGCCCGTGGCGTCCACGAAGCCGGCGACGAGCCCGAGGGGGGCGAGGAAGCGGCGGCGCAGTGGCTGGCCGAGCCGGTCGCGGCGGACCCCGGCGACGGTGAACCGGGTGAGGACGTAGATCCCGAGCGCGAGGAGGAGGACCGACATGAGGGGCGCCGCGACGGAGGTGTCCAGCCCGGAGAGGAACGTCGCGCCGAGGAAGGCGCCGACGGCCCCCGGGATCCCGACCCGCCACACGACCTTCCAGTCGACGTTGCCGAAGCGCCAGTGCGAGGCGCCGGAGGCGAGGGTCGTGCCGATCTCGGCGAGGTGGACGGTGGCCGAGGCCGCGGCGGGGTTGGTCCCGATCGCGAGGAGGAGCGTCGTGGACGTCACCCCGTAGGCCATGCCGAGCGAGCCGTCGACGAGCTGGGCGCCGAAGCCCACGAGGGCGAGCAGGACGAGCTTGCGCATCAAAACCCCATTGGATGAGTAGGAAATTAATGCCTACTGTACGGGTGGGATATCGGCGAGGGCAAGACGCGCTCGCGGCGGCGTCCTGCGAGGATGGGGGAGTGGACATCTCGGCCCGCACCGACTACGCCGTCCGGGCGATGCTGCTCCTGGCCCAGGCGTCGCAGGACGACACCGGGCCCGTGAGCGTCGAGCGCCTCGCCGCGGCGCAGGACCTGCCGCGCAAGTTCCTCGAGGCGGTCGTCGGGGACCTGCGGTCGGCGGGCCTCGTCGAGAGCCGGCGCGGGGCCGGTGGCGGCTACGTCCTCGCGCGTCCCGCCGGCGACATCGCCGTCGGTGACGTCTTCCGCGCCGTGTCCGGACCGCTCGCCGAGGTGCGCGGGCTGCGCCCCCAGGACACCTCGTACTCCGGGGTCGCCGAGGGTCTGCCCGCGCTGTGGGTCGCGGTCCGGTCCGGCCTGCGCGAGGTGCTCGACCGCACGAGCATCGAGGACGTCCGGCTGGGCCGGCTGCCCCAGCACGTCCGACGCCTCGTCGAGTCCCCGGACGCCTGGGACAACCGCTGACCCACCCGGGCGTGAGCGGGCGGTCGCCGGCCGCGGATTCGGTGCTCCGCCCGCCCTCTGGCACACTGGGCGGCTGTACCCGTCCGGCCGGAGCGTCCTCGCGATGGTCCCGGCGCCGGACCGGACGCCTACACCGAGCAGTCGGCACCCCGCGCGAACCGTGCGCGGTCTCGCCGCGCTCACGATGCACGAGGAGACCACCCACGTGGCCGTCAAGATCCGACTGAAGCGGATGGGCAAGATCCGCACCCCCGTCTACCGCGTCGTCGTCATGGACTCCCGCACCAAGCGGGACGGCCGGGCGATCGAGGAGATCGGGAAGTACGACCCGAACCAGGAGCCGTCGTTCGTCGACATCGACATGGAGCGCGCGGACTACTGGGTCGACAACGGCGCCCAGCCGACCGAGGCCGTCGCCGCCCTCCTCCGGCTCTACAAGGAGGGGACCCTCAAGGTCGCCGAGCCGAAGAAGTCGAAGAAGGAGATCTACGAGGCCGCGCTCGCCGCCGCCGGGTCCTCCTCCGACGACTCCGCCGCGACGACCCCGAGGAAGAAGGCCGCGAAGAAGGCCGAGGAGCCCACGGCGGAGGAGCCGACGGCCGAGGCGGCCGACGAGACTCCCGCCGCCGACGCGCCGGCTGCCGACACCGACTCGGGTGCGGCCGCCGCGGAGTCCACCGACGCCGACGCCGACAAGGCCTGACCATGCTCGAGGAGGCTCTCGAGCACCTCGTCACCGGCATCGTCGACCACAAGGACGAGGTCCGCGTCCGCCGCAAGGAGCTGCGTCGCGGTGAGGTCCTCGAGGTGCGCGTGCACCCCGACGACCTCGGTCGCGTCATCGGCCGCTCCGGGCGGACCGCCGGCGCGCTGCGCACCGTCATGGGAGCGCTCGCCGGCGGACGGTCCGTCCGGATCGACATCGTCGACACCGACCGGGTCCGCTGACCCGCGTCCACCCCGGCGGGGCGCCCTCGGCAGGAGACTCCGAGGGCGCCCCGTCGTCGTCGTCCCACCGTCCCCCCGAGGAGCCCGTCGTGAGCGAGCCCACCGTCGTCGCGAGGATCGGCAAGCCGCACGGCCTGCGCGGCGAGGTCACCGTGCGCCTGCACACCGACGAGCCGGAGCTGCGGCTCGCCGACGGGGCCGTCCTCGCCACCGAGGCGGCGTCGGGGTCCGGCGTGCCGCGTGAGCTGACCGTCCGCTCGACCCGGGTGCACAACGGCATCTGGCTCGTCGCCTTCGAGGAGGTCCCGGACCGCACCGGCGCCGAGGGGCTGCGCGGGACGCGGCTCGTCCTCGACGAGGCCGCGCCCGAGGTCGCGGACACCGAGGACGAGGACGTCTTCCCCGAAGGCTCGCTCGTCGGGCTCGCCGTCCACGACCCCGCCGGCGCGGTCGTCGGCGAGGTCGTCGGTCTCGAGATCGGCGCCGCCCAGGACCGGCTGCTCGTCCGGCTCGCCGACGGCCGCGAGGGGCGTGTGCCCTTCGTCGCCGCGTTCGTCCCGGAGGTGGACGTCGACGCCGGACGGCTCGTCCTCGACGCCCCGCCCGGGCTCTTCGACCTCGAGGACTGACCGCCCGTGCGCCTCGACGTCGTCTCGATCTTCCCCGAGTACCTCACGCCGCTCGACCTGTCCCTCATCGGCAAGGCCCGCCGTGACGGCCTGCTCGACCTCCACGTCCACGACCTGCGCACCTTCACCCACGACCGGCACCGCACCGTCGACGACAGCCCGTTCGGCGGGGGCGCCGGCATGGTGATGAAGCCCGAGCCGTGGGCCGCCGCGCTCGACCACGTCGTCGCCGAGGGCGCCACCGACGAGGCGGCTCGGCCGCACCTCCTCGTGCCCGGCCCGGGCGGGGTCCCGTTCGACCAGGCGATGGCGCACCGGCTCGCGGCGGAGCCCTGGCTCGCTTTCGCGTGCGGCCGGTACGAGGGCATCGACGAGCGGGTGTACGAGCACGCGGCCGAGCGGATGCCGGTCACCGTCGTGTCGCTCGGTGACTACGTCCTCAACGGCGGGGAGGTGGCCGTCCTCGCGGTCGTCGAGGCCGTCGCCCGGCTGCTGCCCGGGGTCGTCGGCAACACCGAGTCCCTCGTCGAGGAGTCGCACGAGGGCGGCCTCCTCGAGTACCCCGTCTACACGCGGCCGGCGTCCTGGGACGACGCCGGCACGGTCCGCGACGTCCCGCCGGTGCTGCTCTCCGGCGACCACGCGGCGGTCGCCCGGTGGCGGCACGAGGAGCGGGTCGCCCGGACCGCCGCGCGCCGTCCCGACCTCGCTCCCGCGTCCGCGGCGGTCACCGGCCTCGACGACCTCGAGGTCCGGGTCGCCGTCCCCGCGGACGCCGCCGAGCTCCTCGTCCTCCAGCGGGCGTGCTGGATGCCCGAGGGGCGGGTGTCGGGGGACTGGCGGGTGCCGCCGCTCGACGAGTCGCTCGAGGAGGTCGCCGCCGGGCTGGGGGAGTGGACGACGTGGGTCGTCCGGGTCCCGACCGACGGCTCGACCCCCGGCCGGCTCGTCGGGTCGGTCCGCGGGCGGGTGCGCCCCGGCGACGACGCCGTCTGGGAGAGCGGCCGGCTCATGGTGGCCCCGGACCTCCGGGGCCGAGGCCTCGGCCGCGGTCTGCTCGCGCTCGCCGAGTCGGCCGCCCCGGCCGGGGTCGGCACGCTGTGGCTGACGACCGGCCGGGTCAGTGCGGACAACCAGCGGTTCTACCGGCGCGCCGGCTACCGCCCGGTGGCCGGCGGGGGGAGCGTCCCCGGAGCCGTCGAGCTCGTCAAGCGGCGCCGCTGACCTCGGCGATTTCGTCGCCCGGGGCCTGCTCTGGCAGACTGGGTCGCTGCGTCAGGTCGACGAACGGCCCCCGCCACAGGGGGAGTGTCCGGGACCTCGGTCCCACGGCATGCGGCCCGACCCGACGCCCTCGACCCAGCAGGACCGAGAACCGCGGATGACCTGTGGCAGCCCGCGAGAAATGGACACCGTCATGCAGCGCTTCGACGAGCTCGACGCCGCCTCGATGAAGACCGACATCCCCGCCTTCCGCGCCGGGGACACCGTCAAGGTGCACGTCAAGGTCATCGAGGGCACCCGCTCCCGTATCCAGGTCTTCCAGGGCGTCGTCATCCGGCGTCACGGCGGCGGCGTCGGCGAGACGTTCACCGTCCGCAAGGTCTCCTTCGGCGTCGGCGTCGAGCGGACCTTCCCGCTCCACACCCCGGTCGTCGACAAGATCGAGGTCGTGACCCGCGGCGACGTCCGCCGCGCGAAGCTGTACTACCTGCGCGACCTGCGCGGCAAGGCCGCCAAGATCCGCGAGAAGCGCGAGACCCCGGCCAACGCCTGACCCGGCCCGTCCGGTACGGACGCGCCGAGCACCGGCGGCCCCGTCCTCGGACAGGGCGGTTACCCTCGACCGGGTGACGGCCCCACCACGCACCGACCCGGCCTCCACCGACGTGGACGCCGGGTCGTGGCGTCTCGTGGTGGTCGCCCTCGTCGTCGGCGTGCTCGCCGCCTCGCTCGTCCGCGGGACGCTCCTCGCGAGCTACCACGTCCCGTCCGCCCAGCCCGTCCCCACCCTGGAGCCAGGAGACCGCGTGCTCGTCCTCACCATCGACCGCTCCGCGGGTGACGACGCGGTCGTCCTCGTCGACGACGGTGCGGCCGGGCACTCCCTCGTCCCGGCGTCCCGGGCCGACGGGGACGTCGTCGGGACCGTGCTGCTGCGCTGGTGGCCCCTCTCGCGCGCCGGTGCCGTGACCGCCGGGAGCGCGGCGTGAGCGCCCCCGGGCAGGCTCCCCGCGAGCCGGCGCCCCAGGAGGCCGGCGCGGGGACCGCTCCTTCGACCGGACCGGGCACGCCCGCGGACGGCGGCTCGGGTGACGGGGGGCCGGGTCACGGCGGCTCAGGTCACGTCGGGCCCGGTCACGGCGGCTCCGGCGACGACGGCTCCGGCGTCCCCTCGGTGGTCAGGTGGGCCGGTGCGGCCGTCAAGGAGGTCGCCCTCGTCCTCGTCATGGCGATGGTGCTGTCGTTCGTCGTCAAGACGTGGTTCCTCCAGGCGTTCTACATCCCCTCCGGCTCGATGGAGGAGACCCTCCTCGTCGGCGACCGGGTCGTCGTCTCCAAGCTGACCCCGGGTCCGTTCGACCTCGAGCGCGGCGACGTCGTCGTCTTCGAGGACCCGGGCGACTGGCTCGGCGGGACCCCCGAGCCCGACCCGCGCTCCGGCATCCCCGGCGCCGTCAACGACGCGCTCGTCTTCGTCGGGCTCCTGCCGAGCGAGTCCGAGAACCACCTCATCAAGCGGGTCGTCGGCCTCCCGGGTGACCGCGTCGTGTGCTGCGACGAAGGCCGGCTCACCGTCAACGGCGCCCGGATCGAGGAGCCGTACGTCTTCCCCGGCGACGTCCCCAGCTCGGTGACCTTCGACGTCACCGTGCCGGAGGGACGGATCTGGGTCATGGGGGACCACCGCTCCGACAGCGAGGACTCCCGCTTCCACGACCCCGAGGGCACCGGCGCCGAGGGCTCGGTCCCCGTGGACCGGGTCACCGGCCGGGCGATCGCGGTCGTCTGGCCGCTGCCGCGGCTGGGCTGGCTCTCCGACTTCCCGGCGACCTTCTCCGGGGTGCCGTCGCCGACGTCCGCTCCGTGAGCCCGGTGCGCCAGGCCGCGACGGGGTCACGCCGACCGAGCCTGCGGGTCGAGCGGGCGCTGCAGCGCGACGGTCACCGTGTCCTCGCGGGGATGGACGAGGTCGGGCGCGGCGCGCTCGCCGGCCCGGTGTCGGTCGGCGTCGTCGTCATCGACGAGACGTGCCGCTCGGCGCCCCAGGGGGTCCGCGACTCCAAGCTGCTCCAGCCGCACGTGCGCGAGTCGATGGTCCCCCGCATCGAGCGGTGGGCCCTCGCCCACGCCGTCGGTGAGGCGAGCGCGGCCGAGATCGACGCCGTCGGCATCATGGCCGCCCTTCGGCTCGCCGGGATGCGGGCGCTCGAGGCGTGCGGGGTGCGACCGGACCTCGTGATCCTCGACGGGAACCACGACTGGCTCACGGCTCCCGAGGACGTCGGGCTGCTCGCCTTCGCCCACGAGGACGGCGTCGTCACCCCGCCCGTGACGACGATGGTCAAGGCCGACATGCGCTGCTCCTCGGTGGCCGCCGCCAGCGTCCTCGCGAAGGTGCGCCGGGACCGGTTCATGGTCGGCCTCGGCGACGACGGCGGGGAGCACGCGGCCTACGGGTGGGCCGTCAACAAGGGGTACGCGGCGCCGGAGCACCTCGACGCGCTGCGCGTGCACGGGCCGTCCGCCTGGCACCGGCGCTCGTGGCGGCTGCCGGGGTCGATGGGCGATGATGGCGACGTGACGCACGCGATGCCGGTGGGAGAGCGATGAGCTCGGAGGACCTCGAGAAGTACGAGAACGAGGCGGAGCTCGCGCTGTACCGCGAGTACCGCGACGTCGTCGGGCTGTTCAGCCACGTCGTCGAGACCGAGCGTCGGTTCTACCTGTGCAACAGCGTCGACGTGAAGGTGCGCTCCGACGGCGGTGAGGTCTTCTTCGACGTGACGATGCAGGACGCGTGGGTGTGGGACATCTACCGGCCGGCGCGGTTCGCCAGGACCGTGCGCGTCGTGACGTTCAAGGACGTCAACGTCGAGGAGCTCGCCAAGGCCGACCTCGAGCTGCCGAAGGGCGACTTCTGAGGCCGCGGCCTCGTCGCCGTCCTCAGCCGCCCGGGGTGTAGACGAGCTTGGTGTTGACGAACTCCCGGATCCCGAGCCGGCCGAGCTCGCGTCCGGTGCCGGAGCGCTTGACGCCGCCGAACGGCAGGTCGGCCATCGAGCCCTGCATCGCGTTGACCCACACCATCCCCGTCTCGAGCCGGCGGACGACGTCCTCGACCTGCTCGGGGTCGGCACCGAACACCGCGCCGCCGAGCCCGAACCGCGAGTCGTTGGCCCGGGCGACGGCCTCGTCGGCGTCCGCGACCCGGTGCACGACGGCGACCGGCCCGAAGAGCTCCTCGTCGTGGGCGCGCATGCCGGGGGTCACCCCCGCGAGCAGGGTCGGGGTGACGTAGGCGCCGGGCCGGTCGGGGCGCTCGCTGCCGCCGACGAGCGCGGTGGCCCCCTTGTCGAGGGCGTCCTGCACCTGCGCGGTGAGGCCCTGCGCGGCGCGCTCGGACGACAGCGGGGCGAGGGTCGTCGCCGGGTCGCTCGGGTCGCCGGGCTCGAGCGAGGCGAGGGCGGCCGCGAAGCGCTCGACGAACGCGTCGTGCACGGCGTCGACGACGAGGAACCGCTTGCCCGCGTTGCAGGCCTGCCCGCTGTTCTGGGTGCGGGCCATGACGGCGTGCTTCACCGTGCGGTCGAGGTCGACGTCGTCCAGGACGATGAACGGGTCGGACCCGCCGAGCTCGAGGACGACCTTCTTGAGGTGCCGGCCCGCCTCCGCGGCGACGGCCGACCCCGCCCGTTCGCTGCCGGTGACCGAGACCCCGGCGACCCGGGGGTCGGCGACGGCGGTCGCGACCTGGTCGTCGGTGGCGAGCAGCGCCGTGTACGCGCCGTCGGGCAGGCCGGCGTCGCGCCACAGGGTCTCGGCGTCCCGGGCGGACTCGGGGCACTGCGGGGCGGGCTTGACGACGACGGTGTTGCCGGCGAGCAGGTTCGAGGCGGCGAGGCGCACCGCCTGGTAGTGCGGGAAGTTCCAGGGCATGACGCCGAGCAGGACGCCGATCGGCTCGTGCCGCAGCACCGCCCGGCCGCCGTGCCGCGGCGCGAACTCCTCGTCGGCGAGCATCGCCGGGCCGTCCTGTGCGTAGTAGTCGAGGATGTCGGCGACGAGCGAGAGCTCGCCGGCGGCCTCCTTGCTGCGCTTGCCCATCTCGCGCGTGATCGTCGCGGCGAGGTCGGGGCGGCGCTCGCGGACGAGGCCCGCCGCCCGGGCGAGGACGGCCGCCCGCTCCTCGACGGGGACCTCGCGCCAGCGTGCGGACGCGGCATGCGCCGCCGCCAGGGTGCGCTCCAGGTCGTCGTCGCTCGCCTCGGGGTACTCGGCCAGCTGCTCGTTCGTCGACGGGTCGACGACGCGGTAGGACGTCATGCCGGGCTCCTCGTGGTGGGGGGCGGGTCCGCTCCAGGCTCGCACGAGTGCGGGACCGGCGGACCGTCCGGCCGAAGGGGTCGACGTGCCGTCGCGGCTGGTCGGCCGCCGTTCGGCCGGCTTCGCGCTTGCCTCCGTCGTCCGGTGCGCCCGGCGCTCCGGCTCGGCGGTGCGGCTCGGCGGTCCGGTCCGCGGGTGGTCCGGTCCGCGGGAGGTCCGGTTCGGCGGTCCCACCCCTTGTGCCAGCCGTCCGGCGCCGTCGTCCACACCCCCGGCGGCGTCGCCCGCGTCGTCCACAGATGCGCCCCACCCGCTGGTCGCGCCCGCTCCGACGTCGTTGGCTCCTCCCATGGACACCACCCGCACCCCGCCCGCCGCGACGACGTCCCCCGGCGAGCATCCCGTCCCCTCCACCCGCCGCCGTCCCCCGGCCGGACGCCGCGCGGGGCTGGGCCGCTACGGCGAGGACCTCGCCGAGCGCTACCTGCGCGAGCGCGGGCTCGAGATCCTCGAACGCAACTGGCGGTGCGAGCACGGCGAGATCGACATCGTCGCCCGCGACGGTGACTGCCTGGTCGTGTGCGAGGTCAAGACCCGCAGCGGCACCTCGTTCGGCGAGCCCGTGGAGGCGGTGACGGTCACGAAGGCGCTGCGTCTGCGGCGGCTGGCGGCGGCGTACGTGCGAGCGCACGGCCCGCACCCGCCGGTCGTGCGGATCGACGTCGTCGGGGTGCTCGCCCGCCCCGGTGAGCCACCCCGGCTGCGACACGTCCGGGGGGTCGGCGGATGACCCTCGGTCTCGCCCGCACCCGGGCCGTCGCGCTCACCGGGCTCGACGGCACCCTCGTCGACGTCGAGGCGCACATCGCCCAGGGCCTGCCGGCCTTCACCGTCGGGGGCCTGCCGGACAGCGCCTGTGCCCAGGCGCCGGACCGCATCCGCGCCGCCGCCGCCAGCATCCGGATGCCCGTCCCGGCCCACCGCGTCACCGTCAACCTCAGCCCGGCGTCGATCCCCAAGCGCGGGTCCGGCTTCGACCTCGCCATCGCGGTCGCCGTCCTCGCCGCGGCCGGAGGCCTCGACCGCAGCGTGTGCGAGGACGTCCTGCACCTCGGCGAGCTGGCTCTGGACGGTCGCCTCCGCGGGGTCCGGGGTGTCCTCCCGGCCGTCCTCGCGGCGTCCCGGCAGGGAGTCCGGCACGTCGTCGTCCCGCACGAGAACGTCGCAGAGGCCCGGCTCGTCGATGCCGTCACGGTGCACGGTGCGTCCTCGCTCGCCGAGGTCGCCGACTGGTACCGCAGCGGGCTCGCTCCCGACGCCCTCCCGGTGGGGCCGGCAGCGGACGTCATGCCGCCCGACACCGGCCGCGGCGTCGACCTCGCCGACGTCGTGGGGCAGCCCGAGGCCCGGCGGGCCCTGGAGCTCGCAGCCTGCGGGGGACACCACCTGCTCATGTCAGGGCCGCCGGGCGTCGGCAAGACGATGCTCGCCGAGCGGCTCGTCACGCTGCTGCCGCGGCTGTCCCGCGAGGAGTCCCTCGAGGTCTACGCCGTCCGTTCGCTGGTCGGCGCCGTCCGGGACGTCGTGGGGCTCGATCCGACCCCGCCGTTCGTCGCGCCGCACCACAGCTCGTCGACGGCCGCGCTCGCCGGCGGTGGCTCCGGCGTCGCGACACCCGGCGCGGTGTCCCGTGCCCACCGGGGGGTGCTCTTCCTCGACGAGGCGGCCGAGTTCCGTCCGACGGTCCTCCAGACGCTGCGTCAGCCGCTGGAGTCCGGGGAGGTCGTCATCTCCCGGGCCCGGCAGGCCGTGCGCTACCCCGCCCGGTTCCTCCTGGTCCTCGCGACCAACCCGTGCCCCTGCGGGCAGAACTACGGTGCCGCCACGGCGTGCACGTGCACGGTCCGCGAGATGCGCACCTACGCCGCGCGACTGTCCGGTCCGCTCCTGGACCGTGTCGACCTCCAGGTGCACGTGCCGCCGGTGCGACCGGCCGCCTTCGCCGACGAGAGCGCCGAGCCGTCGTCGGCCGTCGCGCAGCGGGTGCTGCAGGCACGGGCGGTCCAGGCCGAGCGCTGGGGCGACGGCGGGTGGGAGGTCAACGGGCTCGTCCCCGGGCACGTCCTGCGCCGACCGCCCTACCGGCTCCCGCGGAGGTCGACCGCCGTCATCGACCGGGCCCTGGACCTCGGGAGGCTGACCCTGCGCGGGTACGACCGCGTCCTGAGGGTCGCGTGGTCCACCGCCGACCTCGCCGGGCGGACGAGCCCCGACCGGGACGACGTGGCGACCGGGCTCGGTCTGCGGCGGGGAGAGGCGGACGCGGCATGAACGGAGCGAGCCGGCCGACGAGCGGGGAACCCTCTGGTGCGCGAGCGGCCGTCGTTCCGCCGGCGAGCCGGCTCGAGCAGGACGAGCGGTGGGCCCGGGCCGCCCTCGGGTTCCTCGTCGAGCCCGGGCACACCGGCCTCGTGCCGATGGTCAAGGACCTCGGGGCCGTCGAGACCCTCGCCGCCGTCCGCGCCGGCCGGGCGGGCCGCGCCGCGGAGACCTACGTCCGCCTCCCGGACCTCGACGTCCGGCGCATCGCGACGGAGGTCCAGCGCGTCGGCGCCCGCGTCGTCGTGCCGGGGGACCCGGAGTGGCCCGTCCGGGTCGAGGCCCTCCGCCGTCCGCCCCTGTGCCTCTACGTCTCGGGGTCCGCCGACCTCGCCGACGACACCGGCCGCTCGGTGTCGGTCGTGGGCTCCCGGATGGCCAGCGACTACGGCAGGGCAGCGGCGGCGGACCTCGGTGAGGGGCTCGCGTCCCGCGGCTGGGCCAGCGTCAGCGGAGCGGCGACGGGGATCGACGCGGCGGTGCACCGTGGGACGCTCGCCGCCGGCGGCTGCACGGTGGCGGTGCTCGCCTGCGGCATCGACCGGGTGTACCCGCGCACGCACGGTCGGCTGCTCGAGGCCGTGCGACAGCACGGGGCGGTCGTCACGGAGATGCCGCCGGGGTCGGCCCCCCTCCCGCGCCGGTTCCTCGCCCGCAACCGGCTCATCGCCGCGCTGTCGCGCGCGACCGTCGTCGTCGAGGCGTCGCTGCGATCCGGCTCGCTCTCGACCGCCAACGAGGCGGCGACGCTGGCCCGACCGGTCGCCGCCTACCCGGGGCCGGTGACGAGCGCCACCTCGGCGGGATGTCATCGGCTGCTCAGGCACCACGTGGCGGAGCTGGTCACGAACGTCGACGAGGTTCTCGAGCTCGCGGCGTCCATCGGCGAGGAGCTCGCCCCCGAGGGGGTGGGGGAGATCCGTCCGACCGACGGGCTCGACCCCGTCGAGCACCAGGTGTGGTCCGTGACGCCACTGCGGCGCTGGGTCGACCCGGCCGACCTCGCGTCGGCCGCCGGCGTGGACCCGGCCCTCGTGCCCCGGGCGGTCGCGGTCCTCGAGGCGCTCGGTCTGCTCGACCGGGACGGGGACCGGGTGCGCAAGGCGAGCCCACCCGCGGGCTGACGATCCGGCAACGCCGACCGGGCCGGCCCCCGGTCGCGCCGGAACTCGGTCGCGCCGCCGGAACCCGTCGTCACGCCGGAACCCGGGCCGGCACGGGACCCGTCAGGACATGGGGCCGGCATCGGGACCCGGGGCGGCCGGGGGACGAACGGACGACATGTGCCCGGATCTCGTTGCGCGGCGTCCCTCGGAGTGCAACCGTGACCCGCGTGACGGCCCTGCCACTCGAGGCTCTCGATGCCTTCGAGCGCCACCTGCGGAGTGAACGTGGGCGCTCGGAGCACACCGTGCGCGCCTACGTGCGCGACGTGGCCGCCTTCCTCGATGAGGTCTCGGTGAGGAGCGACGAGGACCTGGCGGACGTCTCCCTCACGGACCTGCGCGGCTGGCTCGGCTCCCGTGCCCGGGCCGGGGCGGCGCGCTCCACGCTCGCCCGGACGGCGGCTTCGCTCCGCGCCTTCTTCCGCTGGTGCGAGCGGACCGGTCGGCTGGAGTGCGACCCGTCGCTACGGCTCTCGTCGCCCAAGCGGCACCGGACGCTGCCGCCCGTGCTCGCCGAACGGTCGGCCGGCGGGCTCCTCGAGGTGGCGGGGCTCGCCGCGGACGACGACGACCCGGTCCACCACCGGGACCGCGCCGCCCTGGAGCTGCTGTACGGGACGGGGATCCGTGTCGGCGAGCTCGTCGGGCTCGACGTCGACGACGTCGACCTCGGCACGTGCGTCCTCCGCGTCGTCGGCAAGGGCGACAAGGAGCGCCGGGTCCCCTTCGGCCGCCCGGCACGCGAGGCGGTGCAGACCTGGCTCGAGCGTGGGCGTCCGCGCCTCGTGACCAGCGGGTCCGGCCCGGCGCTGCTGCTCGGTCGCCGGGGTCGCCGGGCCGACCAGCGCCAGATCCGCGAGGTCGTGCACCGGTTGCTCGTCCACGTCCCCGACGCGCCCGACGTGGGGCCGCACGGACTGCGGCACAGCGCGGCGACGCACCTGCTGGACGGCGGGGCCGACCTGCGGTTGGTCCAGGAGCTCCTGGGACACGCCTCCCTCGCGACGACGCAGATCTACACGCACGTGTCGGTCGACCGCCTCAAGCGGTCCTTCGAGCAGGCTCACCCCCGTGCGTGAGGGGGAGGAGCCCCGCGCCGACACGCGCGCCGAGCCGGGCGGTCGTGCGGAGGCGACCTTCGCCGAGGCCGAGGGCATCACCGAGTGGGTGTCCGAGCTGCGCCGGCTCTACGTCGAGCCGAAGACCGCGGGCACCGCGGACCCGACGCAGGGGGAGTGGCTCCGCGCGGCGGCCGTCGAGCCGTCGGAGCACCCGGCGCCGTCCGGCGCCGGGCACGCACCCCAGGATCTGGACGGCCCGCGAAGCGGCGCCGACGTCGGTGACGGCGCCCCGACGACCCGGAAGGTGAGGACGCTCGAGGACATCGCCGGGATCCGACCCGTCGACACCTCGAACGCCCGCACGGACGAGGCGGCCGAGAGCCGCCGACGGGCGTCGTCGGCGCCGGTCGCCCCCTCCACGCCGACGACTCCGGCGACGGCGCCTCCCGGGTCGACCTCCGCGACGGAGGCGACCGCCGCCACGACCGGGAGCTCTGCCGGGGCGACGACGACGTCCGGTCCTGCGTCCGGGACCCGCCCCTCTGACGACACGTCGGGGCGGCCCGCCCGGACCGGCGACGACCTGCACCGGGTGGCCGACGGGAAGCATCCGGTCGCCGACCCGCATGGAGCCGAGAGAGCCGCCGACGAGGGAGCCGCCGGCGAGGGCGGGACGAGCGGTCGGCCCTCGGAGGACCGGGGCGTGGAGGAGGACGCCCCGTCCGCCGCCGGTCCTCGGTCCCGGGCCGATCGGACCGATGACGCTCCGACGCGTCGTTCGGACCGGCACCGCTCCGGCCGACAGCGCGGGAGAGCCGTGGGACGGCGCCCGGCCCCGTCGTCGCGCCGGCCCACCGCGGCCGTGCACGCACCCCGAGACGTCGACGCCCCGGGCACCGGCCCCGCCGGCGACGGGACCGGGTCGAGCGCCCGCGGGCACTCCCTCACCGACGCGGAGGTGTCGGCGGACCACGTCAGCACGGCGGACCCGGCGGGAGGTCGCGCCGGACGCCGGGCGGCACGGCGCGCCGAGGAGTCGCGACGGCTGCGCCGGCGCCGAGCGGTCCTCGTGAGCCTCGTGCTGCTCGGCGTCGTCGCCGT
The DNA here is from genome assembly GCF_018139485.1 of Phycicoccus avicenniae. Lineage (GTDB taxonomy): Bacteria > Actinomycetota > Actinomycetes > Actinomycetales > Dermatophilaceae > Phycicoccus > Phycicoccus avicenniae. The sequence continues at coordinate 6,930 of NZ_JAGSNF010000006.1, read as the reverse complement.
CGCGGGCTGGTGGCTCGTCCGACCGACGAGCGACACGTCCGCCCCCGTGCCCGCGCTCGTCGACCTCGTCCTGGCGCCCCTCGAGGACATCGGCCCGGGGTCCCCGAGCTGATCGTCGCCGCGGAGCCGCAGAGGCGACACCGGCCGTCCGGGGCAGCGGAGCCGGCGCCGGCCGTCCGGGCTAGCGGAGCCGGCACGGGGCCGTCTGCAGCACGGGTGCCGATGCCGCCACCGCCATCCCACCGGACCGGCTCGTCACCCTCGGCCGTCGCCGACCGGGAAGAGCCGCACCCTCCCTCCTGCGAGTAGCGGCCGGGGATCGAGGTAGACCTCGCCACGCCGGGCGCCGAGGTGCAGGCACGGGCTGCGGCAGTGCGTCGTCGACCCCGTCGTGACGTGTCCGACGACGTCCCCCGCAGCCACCTGGTCGCCCCGGCCGACGACCGCTGTGACCGGCTCGTAGGTACTGCGTAGCCCGCCGTGGTGCTCGACCGTCACGGTGCCCCGCGTGGCGACGGTCCCGGCGTGCGTGACGACGCCCGCCTCCACGGCTCGAACGGGCGTACCGTCGGGCGCGGCGAGGTCGAGCCCTCGGTGGCCGGCTCCGTACGGCGTCGCGGGTCCGTCGAACAGGCGGACCACCGGCGGTACGGGACGGACCGGCCACCGCCATCGAGGTCGCGGGACGGTCGTCCCCACGTCGGACGCGGTCGTCACGACCGGCTCCCCGCGACCGGCCGCACCTGCTCCCGCCCCAGGGTCGTCCGGTGTCGTGGCGGCGTCGACCGGGCGGTCGTGCTCGTCGGACCGGTCCGTCGAGGGCCCGAGGAGCAGCGTCCCCACCGCGGCGAGCGCGCCGAGGGCCGTCGTGAGGCGGAGTGAGCCGGTCATGGGTCCGAGCCTCTCGGGTCGCGCGGCCGGGGTCGAGCGCGGGCGCGCACCTGTGGACACGTGGGGGGTGCACGCGGAGGGTGTGGACGTCGGGGGCGGTGGACGGCGGAGAGCTGTGGACGGCGGAGGGATGTGGACAGCGGGGGCGTGGACGGCGAGGGCGTGGACGGCGGAGGCCGTGGCCGGCCGTCGCCCCGACGCTCAGCCTGTCGCGCGCAGTGTGCGGAGCCGGCGGACGCCCTCGTCGAGCACCTCGTCCTTCTTGCAGAAGGCGAACCGGACGACCGTGCGCCCCGCCTCCGGGTCGTCGTGGAAGGCCGACGCAGGGACCCCGACGACGCCGGCCCGGTCGGGCAGCTCGAGGCAGAAGGAGACAGCGTCGGTCACCCCGAGGGGCGAGGCGTCGGCGAGCGCGAAGTAGCCGCCCTGGGGCACCGGCACCTCGAACCCGGCGTCCCGCAACCCGGCGACGAGCCGGTCCCGCTGGCCGGCGAGGCGGGCCGCCATCCCGTCGAACACGGCGTCCTCCAGCCCGAGACCGAGGGCGACGGCCGGCTGGAACGGACCCGAGCCGACGAACGTGAGGAACTGCTTGAGGGACACCGCGGGGGACACGACCTCCGCAGGCCCCGTGAGCCAGCCGACCTTCCACCCGGTCGCGGAGAACGTCTTGCCGCCGGAGCCGATCGTCACCGTCCGATCGACCATCCCCGGCAGCGTGGCCATCGGCACGTGGCGGGCCCCGTCGAAGGTCAGGTGCTCGTACACCTCGTCCGTGACGACCCACGCGTCGTGCTCCCGAGCGAGCTCGGCGACGAGCTCGAGCTCCTCCCTGGTGAACACCTTGCCCGTCGGGTTGTGCGGCGTGTTGAGCAGGACGACCCGGGTCCGGTCCGAGAACGCCGCCCGCAGCGAGGCCTCGTCGACGGCGAGGTCCGGGAAGCGCAGGACCGAGGTCCGCCGCGTCCCACCGGCGAGTGCGACCGTCGCCGCGTAGCTGTCGTAGTACGGCTCGAACATCACGACCTCGTCGCCCGGCCGGACGAGCGCGAGCATCGCGACGGCGATCGCCTCCGTCGCCCCGACGGTGACGAGCACCTCGGTGTCGGGGTCGGGGGTCAGGCCGTAGAAGCGCTCCTGGTGCGCCGCGATCGCCCGCCGCAGCTCGGGGACGCCCCGGCCCGGCGGGTACTGGTTGCGGCCCTCGGTGATGGCCTCGACCGCCGCGGCGAGCACCTCCGGCGGGCCGTCGGTGTCCGGGAAGCCCTGCCCGAGGTTGATCGCGTCCTTCTCGAGCGCCATCTGCGTCATCGTCGCGAAGATCGTCGTCCCGAAGTCGGCGAGGGCGGGGTGGCCGGGGGAGGAGGGCATACCGGCAGGCTAGGTGCCGTCGGGGTCGTCCTGCACGGCCGCGTCGTCGTGGGCGATCCGGTCGAGGCTGCGCCAGAGGACGACGAGCGTGAGCCCCGAGCCGACGGACGCGAACCAGAACGGCGCCGCGGGCCCGATGCGCTCGGCGAGCACACCGCCGATCAGCTGGCCGACGAGCAGGCCGCCGACGAGCCCCATCCAGTAGACGCTCCCGACCCGTCCCTGGAGGTCCGTGGGCGTCGCCCGCTGCCGGACCGCGGACGACAGCGAGCCCCAGACGAAGGCGTACCCGCCGAAGACGAGCATGACGACCATCGCGACCGCCCAGCTCGTCGTCAGCGCGAACGCGAGGTGGGTGACGACCTCGAGGACGAGGCAGGCCTTCATGAGCCGGCCCAGCGGGACCCGCCGCTCGAGCCGGTCGTAGCAGAGCACGGCGACGACCCCGCCGACCGCCGACGCGGTCGTGAGCAACCCGAACCGGACGTCCTCGACGCCGAGCCGCTCCTGGGCCCAGTAGACGAGCACGCCCCACGGGGCGCCCCACGTGACGTTGAAGACGAGGATGACGACGGTGAGCGTGCGGACCGCGGGGTTGCCGGCGATCCAGCGCAGCCCGTCGACGATGTCCCGCCCGACGTGCTGCGGCGGGCCCTGCCGCTCCACCGTCGGCAGGCGGAGCCGGGTGAAGAGGACGGCGGCGAGCGCAAGGGCGAGGGCCTGCACCCCGAACGGCACCGCCGCGCCGAGGGCGAACAACGTGGCGCCGAGCGCCGGCCCGACGAGCTGGTTCGCGACGAGGAAACCGGACATGAGCCGGGCGTTGGCGACGCCGAGGTCGGCCTTCGGCACGATCATGGGAAGGACCGCGCGCCAGCCGGTGTCGGCGAACAGCTCGGCGGTGCCGACCACGAAGAGGACGACGAGCAGCAGCGGGACGCTCAGGGTGCCGGTGACGATCGTCCAGCCGAGGACGGCGAGGACCAGGACACGGGCGACGTTGGCGGTGATGACGAGGCGGCGCCGGTCCACCCGGTCGACGACGGCCCCGACCCACAGGCCGAGGAGCAGGGTCGGCAGCAGCTGGACCGCGGCCGCGAGCGCGATGAGGACGGCGGAACGGGTCTGCGACGCGACGAGCAGGGGTCCGGCCGCGAGGGCGATGCCGTCCCCGATCTGACCCACCCACGACGACGCGAGCTGCCAGCGGAACGGGCGACCGAGCCGGGCCGGGACGACGGCCTCGACGACCCGAGCGGCGACGCCCGGACGACGACCGTCCGCCTCGTCCTCCCGCTGCCCGCCCACGAGCGCGAGACCCTACCCCCGCGTGGGCGAGGTGGCGCACCGCCGTCCCCGGCGCCGCCGATTTCACGCCCGAGCACCCCGCGCCGTACGATGTCCGCTGGTGTTCGTGTGTCCGCACGCGATCACCGACATTTCGCGCGTCACTCCTCCTGCGACGAGGTCTCCTCCGAGCAGGGGCGCACCACGGCAGTGACGGGACGGCCTCGGCCGGACCGTCCGGGGTGCGTCAGGACGCCAGGCAGGTGGGTCCACCCTCCGGGGCTCGGGCACCACCGACGGAACTGACAACCACACAGCAAGGAGAACGACGATGGCCGTCGTCACCATGCGCCAGCTCCTCGAGAGCGGCGTCCACTTCGGGCACCAGACCCGTCGCTGGAACCCGAAGATGAAGCGCTTCATCATGACCGAGCGCAACGGCATCTACATCATCGACCTGCAGCAGTCGGTGAGCTACATCAACAACGCGTACGAGTTCGTCAAGGAGACGGTCGCCCACGGCGGCACGATCCTCTTCGTCGGCACCAAGCGCCAGGCCCAGGAGCCGGTCGCCGAGCAGGCGACCCGCGTCGGGATGCCGTACGTCAACCACCGCTGGCTCGGTGGCATGCTCACGAACTTCCAGACGATCTCCAAGCGCCTCACGCGCCTCAAGGAGCTCGAGGAGATCGACTTCGACGACGTGGCCGGCAGCGGCCGCACGAAGAAGGAGCTCCTCATGATGAAGCGGGAGAAGGACAAGCTCGAGAAGACGCTCGGCGGTATCCGCTCCATGAGCAAGGTGCCCTCGGCCGTCTGGGTCGTCGACACCAAGAAGGAGCACCTCGCCGTCGACGAGGCCCGCAAGCTCGGCCTCCCGGTCATCGCGATCCTCGACACGAACTGCGACCCGGACGAGGTCGACTACAAGATCCCGGGCAACGACGACGCGATCCGCTCGGTCACCCTCCTCACCCGGGTCATCGCGGACGCCGTCGCCGAGGGCCTCATGGCCCGCGCGGGCGGCAAGTCCGACGCCGGCGAGCAGTCGACCGAGACCGAGGAGCCGCTCGCCGAGTGGGAGCGTGAGCTCCTCGCCGGCGAGGCGGAGCAGACCTCGGAGGCCGTCGCCCCCGAGGCCGGCGAGACCGCCGCCGCGACCGCGCCCGAGGCCGCCGACACCGCGGCCGCCCAGGAGGTCGCGCAGCAGGCCGACGAGACCCCGGTGGAGGCCGACCAGGCCCCGACCGAGGCCGACGCCGAGACCGCCGACAAGGCCTGAGCGACACCTCCCGTCCGACACTCACGGAAAAGAGCGATAGGAACACATGGCGAACTACACCGCCGCTGACATCAAGGCGCTCCGCGAGAAGACCGCGGCCGGCATGATGGACGTCAAGAAGGCTCTCGACGAGGCCGACGGCGACATGGCCAAGGCCGAGGAGATCCTCCGGGTCAAGGGCCAGAAGGGCGTCACGAAGCGCGAGGGGCGCACGACCTCCAACGGTCTGGTCACCGCGCAGGCCGGCGCCGGCGAGGGCACCCTCGTCGAGGTCCTCTGCGAGACCGACTTCGTCGCCAAGGGCGAGGTCTTCGGCGCGCTCGCCGACCAGGTGCTCGCGCAGGCCGTCGCGACGAAGTCGGCCGACGCCGACCAGCTCCTCGGCACGACGCTCTCCGACGGCAAGACCGTCAAGGAGCTCCTCGACGAGGCGAACGCGACGATCGGCGAGAAGATCGAGGTCAAGCGGGTCGCCCGCCTCGAGGGCGAGAACGTCGTCTCGTACCTCCACAAGACGAGCCCCGACCTGCCCGCGCAGATCGGTGTCCTCGTCTCGACGACCGGTGGCGACGTCACCACGGCGCGCGACGTCGCGATGCACGTCGCCGCGTTCGCGCCGTCGGTGCTCACCCGCGACGAGATCGACGCCGAGACCGTCGAGAACGAGCGTCGGGTCGCCGAGGCCACCGCGAAGGAGGAGGGCAAGCCCGAGGCCGCCCTCCCGAAGATCGTCGAGGGTCGGGTCAACGGCTTCTTCAAGGAGCGCGTGCTCCTCGAGCAGCCGTTCGCCAAGGACGCGAAGAAGACGGTCGCGAAGGTGCTCGACGAGTCGGGCGCGCAGGCCACCGGTTTCGCGCGGTTCCGCATCGGCGCCAGCTGACACCAGCGCTCCACGGAGCATGCACGACGCCCCCGCCCGGGTCATCCGGGCGGGGGCGTCGTCGTCAGTCCTCCAGGTCCGTGAGGTGTGCCCGGGAGGCCGGTCGCTCGTACGGCTCGGGCCACCAGTCCTCGATGTCGGCGATGCGCCCGTCGGCGGCCATGCGGAACAGGCAGAGCCCCGTCATCGTCTCGTCGCCGACGGTGAAGGACGTCCGGCTCATCGCGCCGTCGTCGTCGACGAGGACGCGGTCGACGGTGAGGTGCCAGTCGCCGGGGAACTCGCGGTTGAAGCGCACGTACGCCTCGAGGCCGTGGACGACCTCCCTGGTCTGCGGCACGCGGTAGACGACGTCGGGCGACAGGGTCGTGGCGAAGCCGTCCCAGTCCCTGGCCTCGGCGCACGCCCAGTAGCGGCGGACGGTGGCAGCGTGGTCGTGGTCGTGGTCGTGGTCGTGGTCGTGGTCGTGGTCGTGGTCGTGGTCGTGGTCGGCCGGCATGCGCTGACACTAGGCGCGAGCGCCGACAGTGCCGTGACCGCCGCTGGTGCTGGCGGTGGCCGGGCCCACCTGCGACGATGGCGGGGGAGGTGCGCGATGGGACGAGACGACGCACGGTACGGGGCAGGACACGATGGTGACGGGGGCGACGTTCGCGGGGACGAGAGGAGCGCTGTGCCCGAAGGCCGCGCTCCGGTCGACCGGAGCGCTGTGCCCGAAGGCCGCGCTCCGGTCGACCGGGTGCACGGTGACCTGGCGAGCCGGGTGCACACGGACCTGCCACGGGTACGGCCCGAGGACATGGTGACGACACACGACGTCGACGCCCCTCCGGACCCCCGTGGGGGTCGGGACACCGACCGGGAGTTCATGCTCCGCCACGCCGGCGGGATCTGACCACGCGTCCCGCCGGTCCGGGCGACCGGTGGCGTCGGCCCGCGCCGGACGTCCTCGGGTGGGGCCGGTGGCGTCCGGAACGGCCCCACCCCGCTCGGGTGTGTGGTCAGGCGGGTTCGCGGGCGGCGCGTTCGGCGAGGAGGTGGTCGTAGGAGCCGTGGGTGAGGTTCCATTCGAGGCCGTGGGGGCCGACGCGTCCGGTGAGGCGTCTGGTGTGGACGGTGGTGTGGTGTCGGCCGCAGAGGAGGGCGGCGTTGTCCAGGTCGGTGGTGCCGCCGTCGGCCCAGTGGGTGAGGTGGTGGGCGTCGGTCCAGCGGGCGGGGA
>NZ_JAGSNF010000005.1 GCF_018139485.1 Phycicoccus avicenniae | reverse complement strand
CCCCCCCCCCGCCCCGGCGGCCCCTCGTGTCGGTCGGACGTGGTTCGCTGGGTCCGCACCCGCCCGACCAGGAAGGACCCTCCCCGTGACGGACACGACGACGACCGACGCCGGCCGGCGCGGCGCGTTCACCTCGCGCCGCGTCTTCATCCTCGCGGCCATCGGGTCGGCGGTCGGGCTCGGCAACATCTGGCGCTTCCCGTACGTCGCCTACGAGAACGGCGGCGGTGCGTTCCTCCTGCCGTACCTCGTCGCGCTGCTCACGGCCGGGATCCCCTTCCTCCTCCTCGACTACGCGCTCGGACACCGCGCCCGCGGTTCGGCACCGCTGTCCTTCGCGCGGACCGACCGTCGGACGGAGTGGATCGGCTGGTGGCAGGTGGGCATCTGCTTCGCCATCGCCGTGTACTACGCGGCGGTCATCGCCTGGGCCGTCCGCTACACCGGCTTCTCGCTGACGACGGCCTGGGGGGAGGACCCCGAGGGCTTCCTCTTCGGGTCCTTCCTCCAGGCCGGCGACCCCGGGGTGAGCCTCGACGTCGTGCCGGGCGTCCTCGTGCCGCTCGCCGTCGTCTGGCTCGTCGTCCTCGGGATCATGGCGCTCGGTGTGCAGAAGGGGATCGGCACGACCGCGGTCGTCTTCATCCCCGTCCTCGTCCTCGCCTTCCTCGCGCTCGTCGTCCAGGCCCTGCTCCTGCCGGGTGCCGGCGCCGGGCTCGATGCGCTGTTCAGCCCGAACTGGTCGGCCCTGGCGCAGACGTCGGTGTGGGCGGCGGCGTTCGGCCAGATCTTCTTCTCGCTGTCGGTCGGCTTCGGCATCATGATCACGTACAGCTCGTACGTCGGCCGCCGCGAGGACATGACCGGCTCGGGCCTCGTCGTCGGGTTCTCCAACTCCGGCTTCGAGCTGCTCGCGGGCATCGGCGTCTTCGCCGCCCTCGGGTTCATGGCCCAGGCGAACGGTGTCGCCGTCGACGAGGTCGCCTCCAGCGGGCTCGGCCTCGCGTTCGTCGCGTTCCCGGCGATCATCGGCGAGGCGCCGCTCGGCGCGCTGCTCGGCGTCCTCTTCTTCGGCTCGCTCGTCTTCGCGGGGATCACCTCGCTCGTCAGCGTCATCGAGGTCGTCGTCTCCGCGGTGCGCGACAAGTTCGAGATGACCCGGGTCGGCGCCACGGTCGCCGTCGTCGTGCCCTCGGCGCTCGTCAGCCTCGTCTTCTTCAGCACGACGAGCGGGGTCTACGTCCTCGACATCGTCGACCGGTTCGTCAACCAGTACGGCATCCTCCTCGCGGCCATCGCGAGCATGCTCGTCCTCGCCTGGGTGTCGCGGGCGCTCACGCCGCTCGCAGCCCACCTCAACCGCACCGGCTCGGTCCGGGTCGGTCGCTGGTGGGTGTGGCTCGTCGCCGCGGTCACCCCGGCGGCACTCACCGTCGTCCTCGTCCAGGAGCTCGTCACCGACCTCACGACGCCGTACGAGGGCTACCCGGGCTGGATGCTCGGCCTCTTCGGCTGGGGCGTCGCGGGCGCGGTCATCGTCCTGGGCGTCCTCGCCTCGTTCGTCCGCTGGCGCAAGGACACCCCGCTCACGATCCCCGAACCCGACGACAAGACGACGGAGGTGACCCGATGAGCGGTGGAGCGGTCGTCATGATGATCGTCGCGATGCTCGTCCTGTGGGGCGGGCTGGGGCTCGCGGTGTGGAACCTGACCCGCCGGGGCGACACCGGCGGGGCAGGCGGCACCGACGGGGACCCGGACTGGCAGCACCGCGACCTCTGACCGGGCCACGGTGCGGGTCGGTCAGTAGTCGACGGCGTCGCGCACCAGGGGGCACGTCATGCAGTGCCCGCCGCCGCGACCGCGGCCCAGCTCGGAGCCGACGATCTCGACGACCTCCACCCCGGCCTGGCGCAGCAGCGCGTTCGTCGTCGTGTTCCGGTCGTACGTGAAGACGACGCCCGGCTCGAGCGCGACGGCGTTGTTGCCGCTGTCCCACTGCTGGCGCTCGGAGGCGTAGACGTCCCCGCCGGTCTCGATGACCCGCAGGTCCCCGACCCCGAGCGCGTCGCCGACGACCTTCGTGAAGGTCCCCTCGCCGCGGTCCTCGACCTCGACGCCGGTGTCGTCGTCCGAGGGGTGGAGGACGAAGCTGTGGACCCCGTCCATGATCGTCGGGTAGAGCGTCACGACGTCCCGGTCGGCGAAGGTGAAGACGGTGTCGAGGTGCATCGCGGCGCGCAGCTGCGGCATCCCCGCGACGATGACCTTCTCCGCCGCGCCCTGGGCGAAGAGCGACGCCGCGACCTGGGTGATCCCCTGCCGGGAGGTGCGTTCGCTCATCCCCATGAGGACGACGCCGTTGCCGACGGGCATGACGTCCCCGCCCTCGACCGTCGCGTCGCCCCACGACGCCTCCGGGTCGCCCCACCAGATCGTCGACGGCGCGTACTCGGGGTGGAAGGTGTAGATCGCCTTGTAGAGCAGCGTCTCGTTCTCGCGCGCCGGCCAGTAGAGCGGGTTGAGGGTGAGCCCGCCGTAGACCCAGCACGTCGTGTCGCGGGTGTACAGGGTGTTCGGCAGCGGCGGCATGAGGTACTCGCGGGCGCCGGTCTGCTCACGGGCGAGCATCACGAACGGGGTGCGGTAGTCCTCGGGGAGGTCGGCGATGGCCAGCCCGCCGATGAGGAACTCCGCGAGGGCGGCGGGCGAGAGCGTCTCGAGGAAGGCCCGGGTGCGGTCGACGAGGCCGAGGCCGACCTGGTTGGCCGTGATCTTCCGGTCGAGCACCCAGTCCTTCGCGCCGGGGACGGCGAGGGTCTCGGCGAGCAGGTCGTGCAGCTCGACGACCTCGACCCCGCGCGCCTCGAGCTTGCCGACGAAGTCCGCGTGGTCCCGCTGGGCCTGCTCGACCCACATCACGTCGTCGAAGAGCAGCTCGTCGGCGTTGCTCGGCGTGAGCCGGCGGTGGGCCAGGCCCGGCCGGCAGACGAGCACCCGCCGCAGTCGGCCGACCTCGGAGTGGACCCCGTGGGTCGCGGGCTGGATCGTGCTCATGGGGGCCTTTCGACGTCGTGGTGCCGCCGGCGGTCCGGCGTCCTACCCTGCGGTACTCGTCGTGGTCGCAGCAGTTCCTGCAGGGTAGCCGGGCGGGTCGTCGGTCGGTCGGCGGCCGGCAGCCGCCACCGGCGGCGGGGCGACGACGACGGCGATGGCGGTCGTCGCGGGGATCGCGAGGACGAGCCCGATGGCGCTCGCGAGGGTGCGCACGACCTCGGCGGTGATGTCCTCGGACAGGAACAGCTGGCCGACGCCCTGGCCGGACAGCGAGATGAGCAGGAGGATCGGCAGCGCGGCCCCGGCGTAGGCGAAGACGATCGTGTAGACCGTCGACGCGAGGTGGTCCCGCCCGATCCGCATGCCCGAGGCGAAGAGGTCCCGGCGACTGCGGGCGGGATCGGCGGCGCGCAGCTCCCAGACGGCGGAGGTCTGGCTGATCGTCACGTCGTTGAGGACCCCGAACGCCGCGATGAGGACGCCGCAGGCCACGAGGTCGTGCAGCCGCACGTCGCTAGCGAGCGCCTGGAGCAGCCCGCTGCTCTCGTCCCCGACCCCGGTGAGCCGGGCGGCGTCGGACCCGGCGACGCCCGCGACCGCCGTGAGCGCCAGCCCGACGACCGTCCCGAGCAGCGCCGTCGACGTCCGCAGGCTCAGCCCGTGGGTGAGGTAGAGGACGAGGAGCATCGTCACCCCGGAGGCCGTGAGCCCGACGGCGACCGGGTCCGAGCCCCGGAGCAGGGCCGGTGCGACGAACCCGAGGAGGACGACACCGGCGACGCCGAGGCTGACGAGCGCGGCGAGGCCCCGCCACCGCGCGACGAGCAGCACGAGGACGACGAAGACCACCGCGAGGGTGACGAGCGGGACCGGCCGGTCGACGCCGGCGAACGAGTACGCCCCGTCGAGGGTCGCGCCCTGCTCGACCGCCTGCCCGAGCGCCTCGTCGGGCAGGCGGAGCAGCGTCACGGTGTCACCGGCCGCGAGACCGGACAGTGACACCTCCGGGGGGACCCGGACGGTCTGCTCGGTGCCGTCGTCGAGCCGGGCGGTCAGCTGCCCGCAGTCGGGCGAGCCGACCGGGGCGTCGTCGACCGCGTCCGGGACGACGGCCGGGCAGGCCTCGGTGAGCGAGACGACCTCGGCCTTCGGGAACGTCGCCCCGGGCACGGCGTAGTCGAAGGACTGGGTCTGCGGACGCTCGCCGCTCGGCCAGAGGGCGACGAGACCGAGGATGCTCACGGCCGCGGTGAGCAGCACGCACGCGACGACGACGACCCGGGTCACGAGCGGGGTCGGGGCCAGCGGGGTCGCCGGCTCGCCGCCGTGGGCCGCGGTGTCGGGCATCGGATGGTGGTGACCCATGCCGGACAGTGTCCCCGGCGGGGCGGGTCGATCCGCGCAGGCACCCCGGGGTGGGGCGAGGGGTCAGGTCGTCCGGGCGTCGGCCTCGGCGGCGGCCTTGAGCCGGACCAGCCCCTTCTCCATGTCCGGGCCGAGGAGCTCCTCCATCGGCTTGACGAGCGAGAACACCTTCATGCCGAGCGTCATGTCGCCGGAGGTCGTCCACTCGACGTGCGTCTCGTCCCCCTCGGGCGTCAGGTCGGAGGTCACCGTCGAGGTCGACGGGAACGGCTTCTCGAAGGCGAGCGCGATGTCGACCCGCTGGGCGGTCGCGTCGGTGATCTCCATGTGCCCGCGGCCCGCCTTGCGGTTGCCGGACCACGCGTAGCGGGCCCCGACCCCCGCGTCGGCACCGGAGTAGGTGCGGTCCATGTCCGGGTCGAGGTCGTCCCACGGGGACCAGCGCCGCCAGGAGCGGAAGTCGACGACGAGGGCGTGGACGCGGTCGGCGGGGGCGAGCACGATCGTCTCGCGGCGCACGGCGTAGGACGAGGCCATGCGCGACAGTGTCGCCCACGGCCGCCGGGCGGTCCAGGAGCCGCGCGGTCACTCCTCCCGGGGGGTGCTCGTGCGCAGCATCGGCGGCTGGAGGTCGCGGGCGGTCCCCCGCCGGTAGAGCAGGGCGGGCCGGCCGGCCGACCCGCCGGCCCCCCGGTCCTGCGTCGGCACGACGAACCCATCGGTCCCGAGCACCTTGCGCCGGAAGTTGCCGAGGTCCGGAGGCACCCCCCAGACCGCGGTGTAGACCCTCCGCAGCTCCGGGAGGGTGAAGGGCTCGGCGACGAACTCGCGGGCCAGGGTCGTGTACTCGAGCTTGGCGCGGATGCGCTCGCGGGCGTCCCGCAGGATCTGCGCGTGGTCGAAGGCGAGGGCCGGGGCGTCCGGCCCGCCGTCGAGGAGGTCGTCGACGGCCCACCACCGCGCCCCGGCGGCGTCGGAGCCCGCCGACGGCTCCGGCAGGTCGGGCGCGAAGGCGACGTGGGCGACGGAGACCACCCGGGCCCGGGGGTCCCGGTCCGGCGCCGAGTAGGTCCGCAGCTGCTCGAGGTGCCCCTCGAAGCGGTCGACCCCGGTCTCCTCGAGGAGCTCGCGCCACGCCGCGCTCTCGGCGTCCTCGGACGGCTCGACGAAACCCCCCGGCAGGGCCCACGCCCCCTCGAAGGGCTCGACCCCGCGCTCGACGAGCAGGACGGAGAAGACGCCCTCGCGGATGGTGAAGACGGCGAGGTCGACGGTGAGGGCGACGGCGGACCCCTCGGGCATCAGGAGACCTCCGCCCCGGCGGCGCGCATCTCCTCGAGCGCGGCGGCCGTCGTGTCCGGCGCCACCCCCGCGTGCAGCCCGGGCAGGAGCCGGACGGCGAACCCCTCGCGGCGGGCGTCGAGGACGGTGGCCCGGACGCAGTGGTCGGTGGCGATACCGGTGACGTCGACCCGCTCGACCCCGAGCGCGCGCAGGACGTCCACGAGGCGCCGACCGTCGTCGGTCTCGCCCTCGAAGGCGCTGTAGGCGGGCTCCCCGACCCCCTTGCGGACGTGGTGGGTCACGCCGGTCAGGTCGAGGTCGGGCGCGTAGTCGGAGCCCGCGCCCGTCGAGACGCAGTGCACCGGCCACGTCGCCCGGAAGTCCGGCTCCTCACCCGCGGGCGCGAAGTGCCCCCCGTTGTCGGAGTGCGGCTCGTGCCAGTCCCGCGACGCGACGACGGCCGCGTACGAGGGCCCGTGCCGCGCCACGTGGTCGCTGATCCCGCGCGCCACGGCGGCACCCCCCTCGACGCCGAGGGATCCGCCCTCGACGAAGTCGTTCTGCACGTCGACGACGATCAGGGCCGTGCTCATCGGTCCCACCTTCCTTCGGTGACGGTCAGGTACGGCGCGCCGCCGGAGACGACGCGGACGGGTTCGGGCAGGGACGCGACGGCGGCCCGGCAGTGCTCGCGGACGTCCTCGAGCGAGGGTTCGTGGACGACCCGGCCGGCCCGCACGACGGGGACCTGCACCGGGACGGCGTCCGGCTCGGGGTCGGGCCCGTCGCCCACCCGGTACCACTCGCGGACGACCACCCCGTCCTCGTACGCCCGGTACGCCCGCTTGGCCCCGCCGACGGAGATCTTGTCGTGGCTCCTCTTGGCGACCGGGCGCAGCGGACCCCCGGGCCGGTCGCCGACCGCCACGAGCTTGTAGACCATGCTCGCCGTCGGATGACCTGACCCCGTGACGAGCCGGGTCCCCACGCCGTAGCCGTCGATGGGGGCGTCGGCGAGGGCGGTGATGACGTACTCGTCGAGGTCGCTCGTCGCGACGATCCGGGTGTCGCGCGCCCCGAGGGAGTCCAGGACCCGGCGGGCCATCGCGGCCGTGTCCGCGAGGTCGCCCGAGTCGATGCGGATCGCCCCGAGGCCCGGGCCGGCGACCTCGACGGCGGTGCGGATGCCCTGCTCGGTGTCGTAGGTGTCGACGAGCAGCGTCGTCCCGACCCCCTGCGACGCGACCTGGCTCGCGAACGCCGCGGCCTCGCTCGCGTGGGCCAGGACGAAGGCGTGCGCCGCGGTCCCCGTCGTCGGGACGCCGTGCCGCAGGCCCGCCGCCAGGTTGCTCGTCGAGGCGAAGCCGGCGAGGTAGGCGGCGCGGGCGGAGGCGATCGCGGCCCCCTCGTGGGTGCGTCGGCTGCCCATCTCCACGAGCGGACGCCCCGCGGCGGCGGTGCTCATCCGCGCGGCCGCGCTCGCGACGGCCGAGTCGTGGTTGAGGACGCTGAGGACGAGCGTCTCGAGCACGACGCTCTCGGCGAGCGTGCCGCGGACGGTGAGCACGGGGCTGCCGGGGAAGTAGAGGTCGCCCTCGGGGTAGGCGTCGACGTCCCCCGTGAACCGGAAGGAGCGCAGGTAGTCGGCGGTCGGCTCGTCGACGACCCCGGCGTCGAGGAGCCACGCGACCTCGTCGGCGTCGAAGCGGACGTCCGCGAGCAGCGGGAGCAGCCGGCCGAGCCCGGCGACGACGCCGTACCGGCGCCCCTCGGGCAGTCGGCGGGCGAAGGTCTCGAAGACGGCCGGGTGGTCGGCGCGGCCGTCGCGGACGAACGCGGCGAGCATCGTCAGCTCGTAGCGGTCGGTGAGCATCCCGGGTGAGAGGTCCACGCCACCTCCTCGTCAAAGAGTCACTGTGACTATAACAGTCGGCGACCCGCCAGGCCGTCAGTCGGCGGCGGCGTGGGCCCGCGCGAGCAGCTCACGGACCGTCGGCCGTTCCGCGGGCGCAAGGCCGCCGAGGTGCTCGGACCGGAGCTCGGCCATGAACCGCTCCCACATCGGCGGCCCACCCTCGGCGAGCACCTCGGCGCGGGCTCGCAGCCCCGGGGTCGTCGGCCGGTGCCGGTAGCCCCACTCCCCGAGCACCGCGAGCGTGGGGACGAGGTCGATGGCGTCCGCGGTGAGCCGGTACTCGCTGCGCCGACCGGGGCCGGCGTCGTCCTTCGTCAGCAGACCCGACGCGACGAGCCGCTTGAGCCGGTCGGCGAGGATGTTCGAGGCGATGCCCTCCTGCGACCCCGCGAGGAGGTCGCGGAAGTGGCGTCGGTCGCCGAACACGATGTCGCGCAGGACGACGAGCGTCCACCGGTCGCCGAAGGCCTCGACCGCCGCGTTGATCGCACACCCGGACCGCGGACCGTCGTCCCGCATCCGTACACCTCTCGCTCCCTCGAACGCGCCTGACTGGTTGCAATCTACCACCGGTAGGTCTACCGTCGATCCAGTTGCAGACCGCAACCACCCGGCGACCGGTCGGGGGCCGAAGGGACGACGATGACCACGACGAGCCGCGTCGACGGACGCTTCAGCGACCCGGGGGCCACGGGCGACACCTGGGTGGAGGTGACCGAGCGGCTCGCCGCCGCCCAGATCGCGTGGATCGGGACGGTCCGCACCGACGGACGTCCGCACCTCACCCCGCTCGTCACCGTCTGGTTCGACGGAGCCCTCCACTTCTGCACCGGGGCCGACGAGCAGAAGCGTCGGAACCTCGCCCACGACGCGCGGATGCTCGTCCTCGTCGGCACCGGGAGCGCGTCCTGGGACGACGGCGCCGACGTCGTCGTCGAGGGCCGCGCCGAGCGCGTCACCGACCCCGCCACCCTCGACCGGCTGGCCGAGGCCTGGCGCGGACGATGGGACGGCCGGTGGCGGTTCGAGGTCGAGGACGGGGCCTTCACCGACGGGCACGGCCCCGCGCTCGTGCACCGCGTCGCCCCGGACAAGGTCCTCTCCTTCGGCCGCGGGGAGACCTTCCACCAGACCCGCCACGAGCCGCCGGCCCCCGAGGGGGGCACCCGATGAGTGCGCCCGCCCTGGGGCCCGAGGAGGTCGTCGACCTCGGGGACGTCCGGCTCTGCGTCCAGACCGCCGGCGACCCGGACGACCCCGTCGCCCTCCTCATCGCCGGGGCCGCCTCGCCGATGACGGCGTGGGACGACCGCTTCGTCCTCGGACTGGCCGCTGCGCGTCGCTTCGTCGTCCGCTACGACCACCGGGACACCGGCCGCTCGTCGACGGGCGCCCCCGGGTCGCCGGACTACACCGCTCGCGACCTGCAGCGGGACCCGCTGCGCATCCTGGACCACCTCGGTGTCGAGCGCGCCCACCTCGTCGGCGTCTCGATGGGCGGGGGCATCGTCCAGGAGATCGCGGCCCGACACCCCGAGCGGGTGCTCAGCGCCACCCTCGTCTCGACCTCCCCGGCGGGCCGCCGCCGCGACGACACCCCGCTGCCCGGCCCGACCCCGGCGGTCGCCGCGACGTTCTCGGACCCGGCACCCGCGCCCGACCCGGGCGACCCCGAAGCCGTCGTGGCCGCCCTCGTCGAGGGCGAGCGCCCCTTCGCCGGCGCCGTCGGGTTCGACGAGGACGCCGCGCGGGACGAGGCCCGCCACGTCGTGCGGAGGACCGAGGACCCGGCCGCTGCCTCCAACCACTTCCTCGTCGTCGGCGGCGAGGAGGACGGGGACGCGTTCCGGCTCGCCGACGTCACGGTGCCGACCCTCGTCGTCCACGGCACGACCGACCCGCTCTTCCCGCTCGAGCACGGCCGGGCCCTCGCCGCCGAGATCCCCGGCGCACGTCTGCTCGAGCTCACAGGGGGCGGACACGAGCACCCGCGCGATCCTCATCTGGAGAAGATCCTGAGAGCGGTCGTCGACCACACCGCCCCTTGACGCGGACCCGGCGAACCGGGCCGCCGTGACACCGACATCGTTCCCGAACCCACTCCGGCACAGGGATACTCGCACCACCGGATGCACCGGGGCGCGATCGTTCCCGGCCAGGGCGAGCCGGCGGGCCGCCGCGGCCCGACCCTCGACAGAGGACCGCGATCCGACGACGGGGGTTGTCACCGCCCGCGCGCCGTGGCAATGTAAGCCCTTACAAAGTTGTAAGCGCTTACAAGGAGGTGGCGCGGGATGGCGGCACATGCGTCCCCCGGCCCGGCGGGCACGACGATCTACTCGGTCGCCGACGCCGCCGGCGTCTCGATCGCCACGGTCTCCCGCGTCCTCGCCGGCTCCCAGGTCGTCTCCCAGCGCACCCGCGACAAGGTGCTCGCCGCCGTCGACCGCCTCGACTACACCCCCTCGGCCTCGGCCCGCAGCCTCGCCGTGCGCCAGCACGAGGCGCTCGGCCTCGTCCTGCCCGAGCTCGACGGTCCCTACTTCTCCGAGCTGCTCATGGGCTTCGAGGAGGCCGCCGCCGACCTCGGCCTGAGCGTCGTGCTCTCCCTCGCCGACCGCGGCCGTGGGCTCGACGCCACCCGCTTCCAGAGGCTCGCCGCCGGCGTCGACGGCCTCGCCGTCCTCGGCGGCATCGTCGACGACGAGGCCCTGCGCCGCACCGCCCGGCAGAAGCCGCTGCTCGTCGTCGCCGGCGCGGAGACCCCGGGCGTCGACCGGCTCTCGGCCGAGAACGTCACGAGCAGCACGGAGCTGACGTCCCACCTGCTCGGCACGCACGGCCGGACCGCGCCGGTGTTCGTCGGTGACCCGGACATCGCCCCCGACGTCCGCCAGCGGCACGACGGCTTCGTCGCCGCCCTCGAGGCGCACGACGTCGCGGTGCCCGAGCCACTGCGCGTCGGGCTGCGCGAGTCCGACGGCGTCGCCGCCGCCGAGCTGCTGCTCGCCCGGCACGCCCGGCCGGACGCCGTCGTGTGCGCCAACGACGAGACCGCCCTCGCCGTCCTCGACCGGCTCGTCGACGCCGGCCTCGACGTGCCGGGCGAGGTCTCGGTCACCGGGTGGGACGACATCATGACCGCCCGCTACGTCCGGCCGGGCCTGACGACGGTCCGCCAGCCGGTGCGCGAGCTCGGCGCCCTCGTCGCCCGCCGGCTCCACGAGCGCATCACCGGGGTCGACCCCGCACCCCAGGACGCGCTCGCGACCCGGGTCGTGCTGCGCGGCTCGTGCGGGTGCCCCGGCGACGCCCGACGCACCCGTCCCTGACCTCGACCCCACGACCCGGACGCCGCCCCACGGCATCCCCCGACACCCCCACCGCTCCCCTCACCCAGAAGAGAAAGAGAGCACGACAATGAGACGACCGACGACGACCGCCCTGGTCCTCGTGGCCTCCGCCGCCCTCACGCTGAGCGCGTGCGGGCGGGCCGAGACCGACGGTGCCGGCGGCGAGCCGCAGACCGGGACCGACGTCGCCGAGGGCGCCGCCGACGGCACCATCACCGTGTGGGCGATGGGCGCCGAGGGCGAGAAGCTGCCCGACCTCGCCGCGCAGTTCGAGGAGGAGAACCCGGGCGCGAAGGTCAACGTCACCGCGATCCCGTGGGACGCCGCGCACGACAAGTTCACGACCGCGATCACCGCGAACAGCCTCCCCGACGCCGCGATGGTCGGCACGACGTGGATGGGCGAGTTCGCCGGCCTCGACGCGCTCGACCCGCTGCCCGAGAACCTCGAGGTGGACGGCTTCTTCGAGGGCGCCCAGGGCACGACCGAGGTCGACGGCACCTCGTACGGCATCCCGTGGTACGTCGAGACGCGTCTCCTCTACTACCGCACCGACCTCGCCGAGCAGGCCGGCTTCGACGAGGCTCCCACGACGTGGGAGGGCCTGAAGGAGATGGCCAAGGCGATGCAGACCGAGGCGGGCGCCGAGTACGGCATCGGCCTCCAGGCCGGCGGCACCGGGTCCTGGCAGACGGTCATGCCGTTCGCCTGGGGCGAGGGCGCCGAGCTCACCGACGGCGAGGGCTACACCTTCGACACCCCGGAGATGCTCGAGGCCGTCGAGTACTACCAGTCCTTCTTCGACGAGGGCATCGCGAACAAGAGCGCCCCGGCGCAGCCGACGACCGAGCCCGACTTCGTGAGCGGCGACGTCCCGATGTTCATCTCCGGCCCGTGGATGATGTCCGCGGTCGAGGAGGTCGGCGGCGAGGGCTTCGAGGACAAGTACTCCGTCGCGAAGATCCCCGAGGGCAGCGCCGGCTCGTCCTCCTTCGTCGGCGGCTCCGACTTCGTCGTCTTCAAGAGCTCGCAGGAGCGCGACACCGCGTGGAAGTTCGTCGAGTTCCTCGCCGACCCCGAGGTCCAGGCGACCTGGTACGACATGTCGACCGACCTTCCCTCGGTCCAGTCCGCCTGGGACACCGACGCCCTCGCCTCGGACGAGAAGCTCTCCGTCTTCGGCGAGCAGCTCGAGACCGCCAAGGCCCCGCCGTCGTACCCGACGTGGGAGCAGGTCGTCGCCTCGCTCGACACCGAGCTGGAGAAGGTCACCAAGACCGGCGCCGACCCCGCGGAGGCGCTGAAGACCGTCCAGCAGCAGGCCGACAGCATCGGCACCGGTCAGTGACATGACCGCGACGACCGCCCCGCCGGCACCCCCCGGCGAGACCACCGCCCCGGGCGGCGGCAAGCGCACGCGCGCCGCCGCCCGGGCGGAGGGGCGGGCCGCGTGGATCCTCGCCCTCCCGTTCTGCCTGCTCTTCCTCGTCTTCACGCTGTGGCCCGTCGTCCAGTCGCTCTTCATGAGCTTCACGGACACCCGCTCGCGGGACCTGCGCACCCCGTTCAACGTCAACGTCATCGGGCTCGAGAACTACACGCGGGCCTTCGCCGACCCGGTCTTCCGGCAGGCGATGGCGAACACGGCCTACTTCGTGCTCGTCGGGGTCCCGCTCACGCTCACCGTGGCGCTCGCCGCGGCGGTCGCGCTCAACCGCGGGATCTCGAAGCTGCGCGGCGTGTTCCGCCTCGGCTTCTACACCCCGGTCATCACCTCGATCGTGGCGGTCGCCGTCGTGTGGCGCTTCCTCCTCGAGACCGACTACGGGCTCATCAATACCGCGCTCGCGTGGGTGGGCATCGACGGCCCGAACTGGCTCGGCGACCCGAACTGGTCGATGCCGTCGCTCATCATGATGGCGACCTGGCGCAACTTCGGCACCGGCATGATCATCTTCCTCGCCGGCCTGCAGTCCGTGCCGTGGCACCTCCACGAGGCGGCCGCCATCGACGGGGCGTCGGCGTGGCAGCGGTTCCGCCACATCACCCTGCCGATGATGCGCCCGACGATCCTCTTCGTCTCGGTGACGACCGGCATCGGCTACCTGCAGTTCTTCGAGGAGCCGTACGTCATGACGTCCGGCGGCCCGCTGAACTCGACGATCTCGATGTCGATGTACACGTACAACCAGTTCGGCTTCGGCAACTACGGGTTCGCCGCGTCGCTCAGCTACATCATCTTCGTCATCGTCGCCGTCGTCACCGCCATCCAGTTCCGACTGCTGAGGGAGAACGACTGACATGCTGGGCAGCAGGAAGCAGCAGTACTGGCTCTACGGCGTCCTCGCCGTCGCGCTCGTCGCGGTCATCGCCCCGTTCGTGTGGATGGTCCTCGGCTCGTTCAAGACCACCGGCGAGCTGCGGCAGTCCCCGCCCACGTGGTGGCCGGAGACCGCGACGCTCGACAACTACACCCAGCTGTTCGCGCGGCTCGACTTCGGTGGCTACTTCACCAACTCCATCGTCGTCGCGACCGCCGTCACGGCGGGCAACCTCGTCTTCTGCTCGATGCTCGGGTACGCCCTGGCGATGCTCGACTTCCGCGGCAAGCGGGCGCTGTTCGTCGTCGTCATGACGACCCTCATGATCCCCGGCGTCGTCACCTTCGTCCCGCTCTTCGTGCTCGTCGCGAACGCCGGGCTCGTCGACACCCTGCCGGGGCTGTTCCTGCCGTTCCTCGTGAGCCCGTTCGGGGTCTTCCTCATGCGCCAGTTCATCCTCGGGCTGCCGCGGGACCTCGTCGACGCGGGCCGGGTCGACGGTGCGGGCGAGCTGCGCATCTACTGGCGCATCATCCTGCCGCTGTGCGGGCCCGCGCTCGCGACGCTCGGGATCCTCACGTTCCTCGGCAGCTGGAACAACTTCCTCTGGCCGCTCGTCGTGGCGCAGACCGAGCAGAGCTACACCCTGCCCGTCGCGCTCGCGCTCTACAGCACCGGGCAGAACAGCACCCAGTACGGGCTGCTGCTCGCCGGCGCCACGGTCGTCGTCCTTCCCGTCCTCGTCGTCTTCATGATCTTCCAGCGACGGTTCATCGAGGGCATCGCGACGACCGGCATCAAGTGACGCCACCCCACGTGACGTCCCGCCCCCACGTGACACCCCGCCCGCCGCGGGCCCCTCTCGGCACGGACCCCCCACCCAAGGAGAACCGACCATGACCCCCCGACCGACCCTCCACGTCCCGACCTCCGCCTCCCGACGCCAGCTCCTCCTCGGTGGTGTCGCGGCCCTCGGGACCGTCGCCACCGGCGCTGCGGCCGCTGCCCCCGCGGCCGCCCGCACCCCCTCGGCCGCCCCCGCGTTCCTGCGCGGTGCGGCGACCGACTGGGACCCCGCCACCGTCCGCCGCTGGGCGAGCGACACGTGGGACTCGCTCGTCGCGATGACCGACGAGGAGACGGGGCTGATCGCCGACAACATCCCCGCCTCGCTCGGCGCCTCGGAGCGCAGCGGCTACACCTCGCCGACGAACATCGGCGGGTACCTGTGGAGCGCCGTCGTCGCCCGCGAGCTCGGCATCATCACGCCCGGGGAGATGACGCGCCGGGTCCGCCGGACCCTCACGACCCTGCTGCGGATGGAGCACCACGAGCCGTCGGGCATGTACTACAACTGGTACGACGAGGCCTCCGGGGACGTGCTGCGCGAGTGGCCGACCACCGGTGAGCGGGTCGTCCCGTTCGTCTCCAGCGTCGACAGCGGTTGGCTCGGCGCGGCGCTCATGGTCGTGCGCGAGGCCGTCCCGGGGGCCCGGAAGATGGCCGACGAGCTCTTCGGCCGGATGCGCTGGGACGTCTTCTACAACCCCGGCGACGACCCGGACCACCCCACGGTGCGCCCCGGCGGCCTCATGCACGGCGGGTTCTACCCGTCCGAGGACGGCCGCCCCGGCGGGACGTACCAGGGCACCCACATCGGCGGCGACCCCGTCTGGCTCACGACGCACCACTACGACACCGCCGTGTCCGAGACCCGGATCACGAGCTACCTCGGCATCCTCACCGGCCAGGTGCCGGGGAAGCACTGGTTCGCCGCGTGGCGCACCTTCCCGGAGTCCTGCGACTGGTCCTGGCACGAGATGCAGCCCGTCGGCGAGACCCGGACCTACCTCGGGGTCGACGTCTACGAGGGCGCCTACACCTACCGCGGGATGCGGATCGTGCCCGGCTGGGGCGGCTCGATGTTCGAGGAGCTCATGCCCGACGTGTTCGTCCCCGAGGAGACGTGGGCACCGCGGTCCTGGGGCCGCAACCACCCCCTGCACGTGCGGGCCCAGCGCGAGCACGGTCTGATCGAGGCCGGCTACGGCTACTGGGGCTTCTCCCCCGCCTCCGACCCGTTCGACAACTACCGCGAGTACGGCGTCGACGCCCTGGGCCTCAACCCCGACGGCTACTTCTCCGACCGCGAGATGACGAACTACGACCCGGGCTTCGGCGACTGCCGCGAGGGCACGAACCCGAACCCCGAGTACGGCGACGGCGTCGTCACCCCGCACGCCGCGTTCCTCGCGATGATGCACGAGCCGCAGGAGGCCTTCACCAACCTCGCGAAGATCGAGACCGAGCTCGGGGCGTACGGGTCGGGCGGCTTCCACGACGCCGTCGCGGTCGGCTCCGGCACCGTCG
This sequence comes from Phycicoccus avicenniae, assembly GCF_018139485.1. Taxonomy (GTDB): domain Bacteria; phylum Actinomycetota; class Actinomycetes; order Actinomycetales; family Dermatophilaceae; genus Phycicoccus; species Phycicoccus avicenniae. Next base: position 2,158 of record NZ_JAGSNF010000005.1, on the reverse strand, counting down.
CCGAGCGCTTCCTCTCGCTCGACCAGGCGATGATCATGGGTGCCGTCGGCAACGTCCTCGGCAACGACGTCGTCCGTCGGGCGTTCTCGACGAAGGCCGTCGAGAAGGCGCTCCGTCCGGTCATCGGCATGGAGGAGTTCGGGGCGGGTCTCGCATGACGGCCACCACCGTCGGCGGTGCCCCCGCCACCGCCCATCCCGCGACCGCCGACACCCCGGCCTGGCGCGACCTCAACGGCAACGGGGTCATGGACCCCTACGAGGACCCGCGCCTGTCCCCGGAGGAGCGCACCGAGGACCTGCTCGGCCGGCTCTCCCTCGAGGAGAAGGTCGGGCTGATGTTCCACACCGTCATCGAGGCGGGTGAGGACGGCGACGTCCTCGAGGAGCCGGGGAAGATCAGCAAGTCCCCGACGAGCGACGTCGTCCTCGGCAAGCACCTCACGCACTTCAACGTGCACGCCCTGCGCGACGCCCGGCAGGCCGCGAGCTGGAGCAACGCGCTCCAGCGGCTCGCCGAGCGCAGCCCGCACGGGATCCCCGTCACGGTGAGCACCGACCCCCGGCACGCGTTCATCGAGAACGCCGGGGTGTCCTTCGCCGCCGGGTCGTTCTCGCAGTGGCCCGAGCCCCTCGGGCTCGCGGCGCTGCGGGACGTCGACGCCGTCCGCCGGTTCGCCGACATCGCCCGCCAGGAGTACCGGGCCGTCGGCATCCGGGCGGCACTGCACCCGACCCTCGACCTCGCGACCGAGCCCCGCTGGGCCCGGCAGGCGGGGACGTTCGGCCAGAACCCGGGCCTCGCGGGCGACCTCGGCGTCGCCTACCTCGAGGGCTTCCAGGTCTCGGCCGGGCTCGGCGCGGACAGCGTCTCGTGCGTGACGAAGCACTTCCCCGGCGGCGGCCCGCAGAAGGACGGCGAGGACGCGCACTTCCCGTACGGCCGCGAGCAGGTCTACGGCGGAGGCCGGTTCGAGGACCACCTCGCCCCGTTCCCCCGCGCCATCGAGGCCGGGACCGCGGCGATCATGCCGTACTACGGGATGCCCGTCGGGCTCGAGATCGACGGCGAGGCCGTCGAGGAGGTCGGGTTCGGCTACAACCGCCGGATCGTCACCGACCTGCTCCGTGAGCAGCTCGGCTTCGACGGCGTCGTCCTCACCGACTGGGAGCTCGTCAACGACAACCACGTCGGGGACCAGGTCCTGCCGGCCCGGGCGTGGGGCGTCGAGCACCTCGACCCGGCCGGCCGGATGGAGCTCATCCTGCACGCCGGCGCCGACCAGTTCGGCGGCGAGGAGTGCGTCGACCTGCTCCTCGATCTCGTCCGCTCCGGGCGGGTCACCGAGGCCCGCATCGACGAGTCGGCCCGCCGGCTGCTCCTCGTGAAGTTCCGGCTCGGGCTGTTCGACGACCCGTTCGTCGACGAGGCCGCCGCGATGGCCACCCTCGGCAAGGACGAGTTCCGCCGCGCCGGGTACGAGGCCCAGGCCCGCTCGGTCACCGTCCTGCAGAACGAGGCCGTCGGCGACGGCGCGGGGGTCGGGCCGGTCCTGCCGCTGCGTCCCGGGGCGCGGGTCTACGCCGAGGGCGTCGGCGCCGAGCAGCTCTCGGCCGCGGGGCTCGTCTCCGTCGCCACCCCGGAGGAGGCCGATCTCGCCCTCGTGCGCACCTCGGCGCCCTTCGAGCCGCGGGACGACCTGTTCCTCGAGGCATGGTTCCGGCAGGGGTCGCTCGACTTCCCGCCGGGGTTCGTCACCCGGATGCAGCGGATCGCCGCGCAGTGCCCGGTGGTCCTCGACGTCTCCCTCGACCGGCCGGCGGTGCTCACGCCGCTCGTGCCGGTGTGCACGGCCGTCACCGCGACCTACGGGAGCAGTGACGCGGCCTGGCTCGACGCGCTGACCGGGGCGATCCCGCCGGTCGGGCGGCTGCCCTTCGACGTGCCGTCCTCGATGGAGGCGGTGCGCCGGCACCCGGAGGACGTGCCGGGCTTCGGGGAGGACGCCCTGTTCCCGTGCGGGCACGGACTCGCACTGAGCCACGTGGACTGAGCGTCCACCCGAGGCGTGGGGGGGGGGGCGGGGGGCCGGGGGGGGGGGCCCCCCCCCCCCCCCCCCCCCCCCCCCCCCCCCCCCCCCCCCGGCGGGGGGGGCCCC
>NZ_JAGSNF010000004.1 GCF_018139485.1 Phycicoccus avicenniae | reverse complement strand
GGCGGGCCCGCCCCCCCCCGCCGCGGGGGGGGCGGGGCCCCCCCCCGGGGGGGGGCCCCCCCCCCGGCCCGGGGGGGCCCCCCCACTTCCGTCCCCGCAGCACCCGTCGACATCCGGCAACACGCAGGGGGATGGCCACGAACGTCTGCGTGTTGCCCGATCTCGTCCGAGGGCGGACCGCCCCGCGGGAGGATCGACCCCGCTGGAACGGGGTCGATCCTCCCCGGGGCGGCCTCGGGGCCGAGCGGGGGTGCGCAAGACTGGGCGGATGTCGGACGAGCCCGCTGCAGCGCCCGCCGCCGGGACCTCCCTGCCGAGGTCCCGGTACCTCCCGATGACCACTGCCGACGCCGTCGACCTCGCGGTCGACGGTCTCGACGACGCCACCGCCGACGACGTCCGTGCCGTGTCCGACGCGGTCGGGGCGGTCGTCCACGCCCGCTACCGGGAGCGGTGGGTCCGGGCCCGAGGCGCCGCGGAGGCCGGCGGCGACGCCCTCCTCGACGACCTCGCCGACCTCCTCGACCGGGCGAACTACGACGAGCTGCCGCGGGAGGTGCTCGACGACGCGCTCGGCGAGTCGGCGGTCTTCGCCGTCCGCGTCGAGGTCGACCTCGACGACTTCGAGGTGCTGCGGCTGTGGCGGCGCGGGGTGCACCGGTCCGACCAGACCGTCCGCCGGTGGTGGGGGCTGCGCCGTCGGACGATCGAGTTCGACGAGTACGACCGGGTCGCGATGTACGCCCGCTACCGCCCTGCCGAGCACTTCACCGCGTCCGGACGGGATCTCGACAAGCTCGCGTTCACCCCCGGCAGCGAGCACGTCAAGCTGTTCCAGAACGTGCCGGTCCCCGACGTCGAGATGCTCCTGCCGGGCACCCGCGTCTCGATGCGCACGGTCGACAAGATCTTCATCGGGGTCCCGGCCGTAGTCGGTGGCGTCGTCGTCGCCGTGACCCGGCTCGCGAGCGCCGTCGGCTTCCTCGCCCTCCTCGCCGCGGCCTACCTCGGGCTGCGCGAGAGCGCCCCGGACATCAGCACCGGCGTCCTGGCGACCCTCTTCGGCGCGTTCGCGGCGCTCGGCAGCTTCCTGTGGCGGCAGTGGTCGAAGTACGAGAAGCGGAGGACGAAGTACCTCCAGTCGCTGTCCGAGGGGCTGTACGTCCGCACCCTGGCCGACGGCCCCGGGGTGCTCTTCACCGTCCTCGACGCCGGAGAGCGGGAGGACGTCAAGGAGGCCGTCCTCGCCTACCGCGGGCTGCTCGACGGGGCAGCCGGTGCGGACGCCGTCGACGAGCGGGTCGAGGGCCGACTGCACGAGCGGTGCGGTGACGGCGTCGACTTCGAGGTGCCGGACGCCCTGGACCGCCTCGCCGACCTCGGTCTCGCGACCCGCGACGAGGACGGGGTGTGGTCGGCGCTGCCGCTCGAGGAGGCGCCGGGCGTGCTGCGCGAGCGGTGGCGGGAGCTCGGCGACCGCCTCGTCAGCGGCGCCCCGGCGGACACCCGCTGACCACATCGCGGGCGGGCGGCGACAGCGGTCCGCACCGGGAGGACCGTGGGACGATGACGCCCTACACGCACGGCCACGCCGAGCCCGTGCTGCGCTCGCACCGGTGGCGCACCGCCGAGAACTCGGCCGCCGCCCTCCTGCCGCTCCTGCGACCGGGGGACACCCTGCTCGACGTGGGCTCCGGACCCGGCACGATCACCGCCGACCTCGCCGGGATCGTTGCCCCGGGTCGCACGACCGCGCTCGAGGCGACCGACGAGGCCCTCGGCCTCACCGCCGCCGAGCTGCACCGGCGAGGGGTCGCGGCGGACCTCGTCGTCGGCGACGTCCACGACCTGCCCTTCCCGGACGACACCTTCGACGTCGTCCACGCCCACCAGGTGCTCCAGCACGTCGCCGACCCCGTGCTCGCCCTCACCGAGATGCGCCGGGTCTGCCGCCCCGGCGGGGTCGTCGCCGCCCGGGACGCCGACTACGGCGCCTTCACGTGGTGGCCGGCCGTCCCGGGCCTGGACACCTGGCTCTCGCTCTACCGGGAGACGGCACGCTCGAACGGCGGCGAGCCCGATGCCGCCCGCCGCCTGCTCGGCTGGGCCCAGGCGGCCGGGTTCGCCGAGCCGCACGTCGGAGCGTCGACGTGGTCCTTCGCGACCCCGGACGAGCGCGCATCGTGGGGCGGCACGTGGGCCGACCGTCTCACCGGCTCAGCGCTGGGCCACCAGCTCGTCGAGGACGGGCGGGCCACCCGGGCGGAGCTGGAGGTCCTGGCGGGCGCCTGGCGTACCTGGGCGCAGGCCCCCGACGGCTGGTTCGTCGTCCTCCACGGCGACCTCGTCGCCCGGGCCTGACCGTCCGCCCGCACGACGACACCCCGGCTCGTCGGAGCCGGGGCGTCGTCGTGCGGCGTCGGGTCCGCGGACCCGTGCGCTCAGTCGGGGATGTAGTCGAAGGAGTCCGGGTTCGGGCCGGTGCGGCCCTCCTCGCCCCGGTCCAGGCCGGAGATCCGGGACACCTCGTCCGGCGTCAGCTCGACGTCGAAGAGGTCGAAGTTGTCCTGCATCCGCGACGGGGTGACCGACTTCGGGAAGACGACGTCGCCCCGCTCGATGTGCCAGCGGAGCGCGACCTGGGCGGTGGACTTCCCCTTGGCGTCGGCGATCTCCTGCAGCACCGGGTCGTCGAGGACCTTGCCCTGCGCGATCGGGGACCACGCCTCGGTGACGATGCCGTGGGCGGCGTTGGCGGCGCGGGCCTCCTCGTTGCCGAAGTAGGGGTGCACCTCGATCTGGTTGATCGCCGGCACGACGCCCGTCTCATCGACGATGCGCTGCAGGTGCGCGGGCTGGAAGTTCGACACCCCGGCGGAGGTGAGGCGCCCGTCCTCGACGAACGAGGTCATCGTGCGCCACGTCGACACGTAGTCGCCGTCGTACCGGGTCGGCAGCGGCCAGTGGATGAGGAACAGGTCGAGCCGGTCGAGCCCGAGCTTGTCCATCGTCTCGCCGAACGCGCGCTTCGCGTCGTCCGGCCGGTGGAAGCTGTTGTTGAGCTTGGACGTCACGTAGATCTCGTCACGGGGGATCCCGGAGTCGCGGATGGCTTCGCCGACCTCCCGCTCGTTGCCGTACATCTGCGCGGTGTCGATGTGGCGGTAGCCAATCTCGAGCGCCTTCGACACCGCGGCGGCGGTCTCGTCCGGGTCGATCTGGAAGACCCCGAAGCCGAGCTGCGGGATCGTCGAGCCGTCGTTGAGCGTGATGGTGGGAACGGTCATGGTCGGTCCAGCACGGTCGTCGTCCGCGGTATTCCGGACGGCGACGCTCCCGACCGTCCAGCGCCCGGTCAGGAACCTCGGTGGCGACTCCCAGGACGCCTCGCCGCGCCGACGAGGCGTCCCGGGGGCAGGATGTGAGCCATGGACCGACGGGACGACTACGCGCTGCTCGCGGGCAAGCTGTTCCTCAACCACGGGTCGTTCGGCGCCACCCCGGAGCCGGTACTGCGCGCCGCGCGGAGCCTGCGGGCCGAGGCCGAGGCGGACTTCCCCGCCTTCTACCACGAGCGGATGTTCCCCCTCCTCGAGCGGTCGAGGGTACGGGTGTGCGACCACCTCGGCATCGCCAGGCCGCGCGGGGTCTTCGTACGCAACTCGACGACGGCGATGCAGACCGTCGTCGACCACCTCGGCCTGCGCGAGGGCGACCACGTCCTGACGACGAGCCGCGAGTACGAGGCGACGGTCGTCCTCATGCGGATGCTCGCCCGGCGGGGGGTCGACGTCGAGACCGTCGACGGCCGGTTCGAGGGGCTCGTCGACCGGCTGCTCGGCGCCGTGGGCCCGCGGACCCGGGCGGTCGTCCTCAGCCACGTGACGAGCCCGTGGTCGCAGGTCAACGACGTCGACGCCGTCGCGGAGGCGCTGTCCGGCACAGGGGTCACGACGATCGTCGACGGCGCCCACACCGCGGGGATGCTGCCGGTGCCCGCCGCCCGTCCCGGCGTCTTCACCTGCCTCACGCTGCACAAGTGGATGCACATGCCCAAGGGCACCGGCTTCCTCGTCGCGCCGCCGGACGAGGTCGACGACCTCCGACCCGTCGTCACCAGCTGGTACGCCGAGTCCGACGACCTGCCGTCCCGCTTCTCCTGGGCCGGCACCGACGACGTCATCGGCCACCTCGTCGGGCCCGAGGCCGTGGGCTACCAGCGCGACCTCGAGACCGACGGCCTCCACGAGCACTGGCACGACCTCACCCGGCTCGGCGAGGAGCTGCTCCTCGAGGTGCCCGGCGTCCGCACCCTCGCGGCGGCTCCGCGCTCGCCGGCGATGGTGTCGGTGCGGCTGCCGGACGTCGAGCCGGAGGCCCTCCTGCGGACCCTGCACGCGCACGACGTCGACCTGTGGTGCGGGGCCACCGACGAGGGGCCGGTGCTGCGGCTGTCCGTCGCGCCCTACGTGCGGCGCGAGGACGTCGAGCGCGGCGTCGGGGTGCTGCGGTCCGCGCTGTCCCGGGCCGCCGCGGCCTGAGCACCCGCGGTCACCGGGACGTCCGGTCCAACAGCCACCCCGGGCCGACGACCTCGGCGCCGGCCTCGTGCACCCGGGCGGTGAGGCCCCGGTCGGCGGTGACGACGAGGACCGTCCCGCCCTCGGCGGCGGCCGACGCCTCGTCGACCACCGTGTCGTCCCCGCTCCCCGGGGCGTGGACGACGACCACCGACCCCGACCGCCCCGCGACGACACCGGACCGGGCCGCCCCCTCGAGGACGAGCACGACCGTGGGGGCGAGGTCGCTGCCCACCAGCCGGTCGTGGAGGCGCGCCGCGGCGCCCGCGCGATCGCGCCACCAGCCGTCGGGACGGGCCCCGACGACGTTCGCGCCGTCGACGACGAGGACGTCCACGTCGGGGTCGGGTCGCTCCTGCATCGCCCCAGTGGACCATCCCCGGCGGACTTGACGAAGACTTGGGCGACCTCGGAGACCCGTTTGACCCGGGCCTTACCGAGGCGCGCCTAGCGTCGGGCAGCACGTCGACGGCGTGCCACACCGCGCCGCCGACGACCCCGTCCCCGACCGAAGGACCGCACCCATGCGCACCCCTCGTTCCGCCGTCGGCGCCCTCACCGGCGCCACGGCCCTGGCCCTCGCGCTCGTCGCCACCCCGACGAGCGCTGCCGCCCCCGGCAACGCGCCGGACGGTGTCGCCAGCCACGCCGCCGCCCGCACCGTCGACCAGCAGCAGGCCGTCGTCGACTACTGGACGCCCGAGCGGATGAAGAACGCGACGCCCCGTGGCCAGAAGGTCGACCCGGCCAAGGGCAAGCCGGTGAAGGCCGCCGCCGCGGAGGCCGTCCAGGTCCCGGTCCAGCCGGAGCTCGGCAAGGTCTTCTTCACCCTCGGCGGCTCGAACTACGTGTGCTCCGGCACCGCCACCGACAGCGCGAACGGCGACGTCGTGACGACGGCCGGCCACTGCCTGAACGAGGGCCCCGGCGCCTACGCGACGAACTTCGCCTTCGTGCCCGCGTACGACAACGACAGCCGCCCCTACGGCACCTGGACCGCGGAGACGCTGCTCACGCCGTCCGCCTGGGCGAACAGCGGCGACTACAACCACGACGTCGGCTTCGCGGTCATGAACGAGAACGCCTCCGGCCAGAGCCTCACCGATGTCGTCGGGTCCTACCCGATCGGCTTCGACCTCGGCTACAACCGCACCTTCGAGGCCTACGGCTACCCGGCGGCGAGCCCCTACGACGGCCAGGACCTGTGGCAGTGCTCGGGGACGGCCGGGGTCGACACCCGTGGGACGACGGACCACCGCCTGCCGTGCAGCATGACCGGCGGGTCCTCCGGCGGAGGCTGGATCACCGACGGGACCCTGAACTCGGTGAACTCCTTCGGCTACCGCGGGGAGACCGACGTCATGTACGGGCCGTACTTCGGCTCCGTCGAGGAGGACGTCTACACGACGGCCGCCTCGTCCTGACGCGCCCTCCACCGGCCCGACGACGCTGACCCGCGGGCCGACCGAGCGGCGAGGCCCGGCACCCGGAGGGGGCCGGGCCTCGTGCCGTGCGGGTGGCGGGCCTCGAGTCGGTCGGAGGCCGGCGCACCGTCGTCAGCTGCCGGCGAGCGCCGAGTCCTGCCAGTGCGCGACGAGGTCGCTCGGGGTCGCGTACGTCCCGACGGCGCCGGCCTCGCGCAGCTCGTGGGCGCTCGTCCCGCCGCACTCGAGGCCGATGCACGGCATCGCGATGCGTCGCGCGGCCTCGACGTCCCACACGGCGTCGCCGACGAAGACGCACTCGGTCGCGGGGACCCCGATCCGCTCGAGCGCGGTCTCGAGGATGTCGGTGGCGGGCTTGCTGTGCTCGGCGTCGGCGCTCGTCGTCACCGCGTCCACGTACTCGTCGGCGTCGAGGACCGCCCGCAGGGCGGCGACGTCGCGGGCCCCGGCGGAGGTCGACAGGACGACGGTCAGGCCCTCGTCGTGGCACCGGCGCAGCAGGTCACGGGCCCCGGGGAGCGGGACCATCCGCTCGTGCCACGCGGCGACGAGCGCGCCGTGCGAGGCGACGACGGCCTCGTCGTCGCCGCTGCGGTGCTCGCCGAGCAGGTGGTCGACGATGCGGTCCGAGCCGAGCCCGATCGCGCGATGGATGCGGGCCATCGGCACGATGCGCCCGTGCTCGCGCAGCGCCTGCCACCACGCGAGGGTGTGGACGTAGGAGGAGTCGACGAGCGTGCCGTCGACGTCGAGCAGGACGGCGCGGGGGCGGGTGGGGACAGCGGGTGCGGTCTCGGACACGGGAGACTCCGGGGGTCGGCGACGGACGATGACCCCGGTGGCCTACCCGCTCGTCCCGCGACTCACCCCGGCAGCGCCGCCGCGGACCCGGGTCAACCGGGCAGGAAGGCGCGGATCTCGGCGAGACGTGCGGTGTCCAGCCGGAACCACGCCCAGCTGCCGCGACGCTCGCGGTGCAGCAGCCCGGCCTCGACGAGGACCTTGAGGTGGTGGCTCACCGTCGGCTGGGCGACGTCGACCCGGTCGGTCATGTCGCAGACGCAGGCCTCGTGCCCGTCGGACTCCTCGATGACGCTCAGCAGCTGGAGGCGGACGGGGTCGGCGAGCGCCTTGAGCAGGTCGGCGCGGCGCCGGGCCTCGTCGCCCGCGAGCGGGGGTGGTGCCGTGCTGCCGCAGGGTGTCCTCACCCCGGCGGCGGTCGTCGCGACGTCGACGGTCACGAGGTCACCTCCTGTTCATCCCGGCGGGTCACCCTCCATATTGACAGACACCGATGTCGTCGGCCATGGTGGCGGCACATATCGACGTCCATTGATACCGCGAGGAGACCCGTGGCCACCGAGGCACCCGCCCCGCCCACCGACGAGCACGTCGCCGGGCGGCTCTCCCGGACCGACCGCTACCTGCCGGTCTGGATCGGCGTCGCGATGGTCGGCGGCCTGCTCCTCGGCCGGCTCGTCCCGGACCTCGGCTCCGCGCTCGCCGCCGTCACCGTGGACGGCGTCTCGCTGCCCATCGCGCTCGGCCTCCTCGTCATGATGTACCCGGTCCTGGCGAAGGTCCGCTACGACCGGCTCGACACGGTGACCGGCGACCGGCGCCTGCTGCTCGGCAGCCTCGTCCTCAACTGGGTGCTCGGCCCGGCGCTCATGTTCGCCCTCGCCTGGATCTTCCTCCCGGACCTGCCCGAGTACCGCACCGGGCTGATCATCGTCGGGCTCGCCCGCTGCATCGCGATGGTCATCATCTGGAACGACCTCGCGTGCGGCGACCGGGAGGCGGCCGCCGTCCTCGTCGCGCTCAACTCCGTCTTCCAGGTGCTCGCGTTCGCCGGGCTCGGCTGGTTCTACCTGTCGGTCCTGCCCGGGTGGCTCGGCCTGGAGCAGGCCGGCATCGATGCCTCGACGGGGGACATCGCCCGCTCGGTGCTCGTCTTCCTCGGTATCCCCCTCCTCGCCGGGTACCTGTCGCGCCGGCTCGGCGAGCGGGCCCGCGGCCGCGCCTGGTACGAGGAGCGGTTCCTGCCGCGGGTCGGACCGTGGGCGCTCTACGGGCTCCTCTTCACGATCGTCGTCCTCTTCGCCCTCCAGGGCGAGGCGGTGACCTCCAACCCGCTCGACGTCGTGCGGATCGCGGTGCCGCTCCTGGTGTACTTCGCGGCGATGTGGGGCGGGGGGTTCCTCCTCGGCCACGTCATGCGCCTGTCGTACGAGCGGACGACGACGCTTGCGTTCACCGCGGCCGGCAACAACTTCGAGCTCGCCATCGCCGTCGCGATCGCCACCTTCGGCGCCGCGTCCGGCCAGGCGCTCGCCGGCGTCGTCGGCCCGCTCATCGAGGTGCCGGTCCTCGTCGGCCTCGTCTACGTCAGCCTGTGGCTCCGCCGTCGCTACCGCGACACCTCACCGTCCGGCTCGACGACCTCGGAAGCACCCCGATGACCGACCGCCCCTCCGTCCTCTTCGTCTGCGTCCACAACGCCGGCCGGTCCCAGATGGCCGCCGCCTACCTCGCCCACCTCGGCGGCGGAGCCGTGGAGGTCCGCTCCGCCGGCTCCGCGCCGGGTGACCACGTCAACCCGGCGGCCGTCGAGGCGATGGCCGAGGAGGGCATCGACATCGCGGCCGAGCAGCCGAAGGTGCTGACGACCGACGCCGTCCGCGCCTCCGACGTCGTCATCACGATGGGCTGCGGCGACACCTGCCCGATCTTCCCGGGGAAGCGCTACGAGGACTGGGTGCTCGACGACCCCGCGGGCCAGGGCGTCGAGGCGGTCCGGCCGATCCGCGACGAGATCCGCGGACGGGTCCTCACCCTGCTCGCCGAGCTGGGGGTCGGGCCGGTCGGGGCCTGACCCCCGGTCGACCGAGGCCCCGGGGGAACAAGCCGGGGCCTGCCCCGGGTTGAGGCGCTGCGGGCGCCCACGGTGCAGACTGCTCCCGAGCGGCGGCGAGCGTCCACGCGTTCACACCCGCTCCCGAGGAGGCTCCGATGTTCGTCATGGCCGGTCCCGAGGTCCCCGCCTACCTGGCCCCCACCGCGGGCCTCGTCGTCGCCGCGGCGGTCGTCGGCTACCTCAGCGTGCGGCTGCGCGTCGTCTCGATCGTCGGCTTCCTCCTCGCCGGCGTCATCATCGGCCCGGCCCAGCTGGGGCTCGTGGCGTCGACAGAGATGGTCGACGCCGCCGCCGAGGTCGGCGTCATCCTCCTGCTCTTCACGATCGGCATCGAGTTCTCGCTCGAACGGCTGGCCCGGGTGTGGCGCTGGATCGTCCTCGGCGGTGGCGGGCAGGTGCTGCTCGCCACCGGGGTGACCGTCGCGCTCGTCCTCCTCGCGGGGGGCGACTGGCGCACCGGCCTGTTCACCGGCTTCCTCGTCGCCCTCTCCTCGACCGCCATCGTCCTGACGATCCTCGGCGAGCGCGGGCAGACGAACACCGTCCGCGGCCGGCTCGCCCTCGCCGTCCTCATCTTCCAGGACCTCGCCGTCGTCGCGATGGTCGTCCTCGTGCCGCTGCTGTCCGCCGACGCCTCCGGGGGCGGCGGGGCGCTGGTCCGGGCGCTGCTCACCGCGGTCGCCGTCGTCGCGGTCGTCCTCGTCGTCGCGCGCCGGGTCATGCCGCGGGTCCTGGACCGGGTCGCCGCACTCTGCTCGCCCGAGGTCTTCCTCCTCGCCGTCATCGCGATCTGTCTCGGGACGGCCTACCTCACCGCGCTCGCCGGGGTCAGCGTCTCGCTCGGGGCCTTCCTCGCGGGCCTCGTCGTCAGCGAGAGCCGGCAGAGCACCCAGGCGCTCTCCGAGGTGCTGCCGCTCAAGATCATCTTCTCCGCCGTCTTCTTCGTCTCCGTCGGGATGCTCCTCGACGTCGGCTTCCTCCTCGGCAACCTCGGGCTCGTGCTCGGGCTCGCCGTCCTCGTCCTGCTCCTCAAGGCGGCGACGACGACGCTCGCCCTGCTGCCGACCGGCGTCGGGTGGCGGCAGTCGCTCGCCGCGGCGCTGCTCGTCGGGCAGGTCGGCGAGTTCTCCTTCGTCCTGCTCACCGTCGGCCAGGGCGCGGGGCTCAGCCCCGCCGGACTGGGCGACGACGGCTACCAGGCCCTCGTCGCGACGACCGTGCTCCTCATGGTCGCGACCCCGCTGCTCGCCGTCGCCGGCGACCGGGTGCTCGCCCGGACCCCGGTCGACACCCCGGAGGACGAGACCGGGCTCGCGCCCGTCGAGGACGGGGAGTGGTCCGACCACGTCGTCCTGCTCGGCTGGGGGGAGGACACCATCGAGCTCGGCCGCGACCTGCGCGCCCGTGGCGTCCAGGCCGTCATGACGACCCTCAACCCCGAGGGCCTCGCCGCCGCCGAGCGGATCGGTCTGCCCGTCGTGAGCGGGGACTCGCTGCGTCAGGGCGTCCTCGAGGCGGTCGCCGTGTCCAAGGCCCAGCTCGTCGTCATCGCCGAGGACGAGCCGGAGCAGGTGGCCCGCATCGCGACGGTCGTGCGCGACCTCACCGGGGCGCCCGTCGTCGTCCGCGCCCACGGGATCGCCGACCTCGTCGAGCTGCAGACCGCAGGCGTCGACCACGTCGTCGACCCTCGCGCGGTGAGCCGGGGACGGCTCTTCCAGGCCGTCCAGGACCGGCTGTCGATGCCGCGCCCGAAGGTGCCGCAGCCCGGCCGCGGGTCGATGACGTGGGTCGACACGACCCGTCTCGTCTTCGTCCCGGTTCCCGAGGACGCCGGGTGCGCGCACAGCTCGGCCTCGGTGCCGGTGCTGCCGCGCACCGAGGGGTGCGCCGAGTGCCTGCGCGAGGGGATGGACTGGGTCCACCTGCGGCTGTGCACCCAGTGCGGCCACGTCGGCTGCTGCGACTCCTCGCCGGGCAAGCACGCGCGGGCGCACCACGACCAGAAGGGGCACCCGATCATGACCAGCCTGGAGCCCGGGGAGCACTGGGCGTATTGCTTCGTCGACGACGTGACCTTCGAGGGCCCGCAGCGCTGAGCCGGACCGTCCGGACCGGCGCGCGAGACGGAGACCGCGGGCAGACTGCACTCGTGACGACGCGGCGGCTCCACAGCATCGAGGTCTACCCCTACGGCGGACACCCCCACACCCCGTGGGGCGACGACCTCCGTCCCGCCGAGGACGCCTTCGCCAAGAGCGCTCGCCGCGTCACCGAGTCCCTCGAGGCCCTGCTGTCCACCACCGAGCTGTTCGCCGGCGGCTCGACGATGCGGGTCCTCCTTCAGAGCCCTCGGTTCATGGAGACCGGACCCGACGAGGTCGTCGTCTCCGTCCTCGACCGACCGATCGACGGGATGTACTGGGCCAACGCGTCCGTACCCGACACCTTCCTCGACCTCACCGCCGAGCAGCGCGGAGCCCTCCTCGTGCAGGCGCACGTCGCTCTCCTGACCCACCTGCACGAGACCGTGCGGTTCGATCCCGCCGTGCTCGAGGCGGTCGTCGAGGATCTGTGGTCCCGCGGGAGCACCTTCGCGTGGGCGGGGCCGTGGACGGCGAACCCGTCCCGGTCGGCCCGGGCCCGGGTGCGGTCGGACCTGCGTGACGACGGGTGCGGGATCTCGTGCATCGAGGTCAGAAAGGCCACGAACGGCTCCTCGGTCTTCTCTCCCGCCTTCTGTGGCGGTGCGAGCCTCGTCGCCTTCCGACGGCTCGCGGAATCCGTGCGCTGGGCCGGTCGCGACGGGCTCGGCGTCCAGGTGGCCGCACCCGGCACAGACACGGGCTTCGCCGCGCGGGCGGTCGACCTGTCGCAGTGCACCGACGAGATGCCCTTCTCCGACACCCCGCCGCTCGACGCGCGGGACGTCGACGTCCCCCTCGGAGTGCGTGTCGTCTCCCGCAGCTGACGACCGTCGCCCGGACGCGTCCCGGACCCGCGGCTACCAGGCGAGGCCGGTGCGCGCGGCCAGGACCGGCCGGGCGGTGGCGTAGACGTCGTCGAACCAGACGCTCAGCTCACCGGCCACCCGGTGGCGGGCGACGGCGTCCGCGTCGGCCCACGCCCACGCGTCGACCTCGTCCGGGTCGGGGTGGGGCTCGCCGACGACCGTGCCGACGAGGGTGTGGTTCCACTCGTGCTCGACGAGGCCGGTCCGCGGGTCCTCGTGCCGGTACTCGACGACGCCGGCCTCCTCGACGTCTCGGGCGCCGACGCCGAGCTCCTCGGCGACGCGGCGCACGGCCGCCTCGACGGGGTCACCACCGGGCGCGGGATGGCCGCAGCACGTGTTCGACCACACGCCCGGCGAGTGGTACTTCACCGCGGCCCGGCGCTGGAGCAGGACCCGTCCGTCGTCGCCCAGGAGGAAGAGCGAGAACGCCCGGTGCCGGACGCCGGGTGCGGCGTGCGCGGCGAGCTTCTCCATCGTCCCGATGGCGACCCCCTCCTCGTCGACGGTCTCGAGGAGGATCGTCGCCGGAACCGGGTCGTCGGCACGCGACCCGTCCGCGTGGACGTCAGCCACGGCCGACCCGCCACACGGTGGTCGTCCGGTACGTCTCACCGGGTCGCAGCACGGTGCTCGGGAAGTCGTCGTGGTTCGGGGCGTCCGGCCAGCCCTGGGTCTCGAGCGCGACCCCGGCCCGCTCGCGCAGCGGCTGTCCGTCGAGGCCGACCTGGCTGCCATCGAAGTGCGCCCCCGTGTAGACCTGGATGCCGGGCAGGTCGGTGTCCACCTCGAGCCACCGGCCCGAGGTGCCGGTGAGCCGGGCCGCACGCCGTGGCCCGTCCCCGTCGAGGCAGTAGCCGTGGTCGATGCCGCCCGCGAAGCCCAGCTGCTCGTCGTCGCCCGAGAGGGCGTCGCCCAGGCGGGTCGGGGTGCGCAGGTCGAACGTCGTGCCCTCGACGGGCCGGACCTCGCCGGTGGGGACGAGGTCCTCACGCACCGGGAGGAAGGCCGTCGCCGCCACCTCGAGGGTGTGGTCGTCGACCGGTCCGGCGGCTCCGTCGAGGTGGAAGTACGCGTGGTTGGTGAGGTTGACGACGGTCGGCGCGTCGGTCCTCGCCGTGTACTCGATCGTCACCTCGCCGGGCGCGACCCGGTAGGTGACGGTGACCTCGAGCGTGCCCGGGAAGCCCTGGTCGCCGTCGGGGCTCGTCAGGGAGAACGTGGCGTGCGTCGGCGACTCCTCGGCGACGGTCCAGTCGTGGCGGTCGAAGCCGGTCGCCCCACCGTGCAGGGTGTTGCCGAACTGGTTGGTCGTCAGGGTGTGCTCGGTGCCGTCGAGGGTGAAACGGCCGGCGTCGATCCGGTTGCCGAAGCGCCCGATCGTCGCCCCCAGGTAACCGCCGTCGGCGACGTACTCCCCGACGTCGGCGAGGCCGAGGACGACGTCGACCGGGCCGTCCCCGTCGTCGAGGACGAGGCGGCGCACCGCGGCGCCCGCGGTGACGAGCTCGAGCCGCAGCCCGTCGGTCGTGAGGTCGATGGTCCGTGGGGCCGTCATGGCCTCATCCTCGCGCACGTCAGGTCCGGACCGGCCGGGCGGTCGCGACGTCGTCGACGATCTCGACGATGAGGCGCAGGTTGGCGAGCAGCGCCCCGTAGAGCGGCCAGCGCAGCGCCGGCAGGTCCTCCCGGGACAGGTCCCGCACGAGCGACTCCAGGTCCTGACGCAGGTCGGCCACCTGCGCGTCCGGGTCGGCGACCCGTCGCCCGGCCTCTTCGAGGAGGTCGACGAACCGGTCCCGGAAGACGGGGTCCCACTCGTGCGCCTCACGGCTGGACTCCCGGGTCTGGCGAGCGATCGCCCGGACGTAGGACACCCCCTCCTCGAGCCGGGTGAGCACCTCGGGGTACCCCGCGTCGTCGAGGCCCCGGTGTCGGCGGCGCCGGACGTTCCACGCCCGGCTCTCCTGTGAGTGCCGCACGAGCGACCACGCGTGGTCGACGTCCTCGTCGATCGAGCGGGTCTCCTCGACCCAGTCGTCCTCCTGCTGCTCCTGCCAGGGGTGGCGCATCTGCCCCGCCATCTTGACGATGAGGTCGCCGAGCCGCCGGTCGACGTCGTCGACCTGGCGCTGCGCGCTCGCGTCGTTGAGCGGCGGGAGGACGACGGCGTTGACGAGGAGCGCGACGACGACGCCGATCCCGGTGGCGAGCAGCCGGTCCGGCAGGAAGGCGACGGCCTGCTGCTCGGAGGCGTCGTACCCCGCGGCGATGACGAAGAGCGCCGTCGTCGCGATCGTCACGCCCTCGTCGCGCACGAGCGGCAGGCGGGCGAGGAGCAGACCGACGAGGAGGGCGACGCCGAGCGACCACGAGGAGGACCCCATCGTGAGGACGACGACGAGCGAGAGCACGACCCCGACGCCGACGGCGAGCACCGTCTGCACCCCGCGCCAGAGGGTCCGGTGGACCGTGGCGTGGACGGTGAGGAGGGCGACCCAGGGCGCGAGGAACGCCTGGTGCAGGTCCAGGACCTCCTCCGTGATGACCCAGGACACGACGGCCGCGACGACCGCCTTGAGGACCTGGAGCAGGTCGGTCTGGGTGGCGGGCGAGGCGAGCCGGGCGCGCAGGTCGGCGGGGCTGGGCGGACGCATCGGTCCAGTCAACCGGGGCCGGGGGCCCGCGCGAAAGTCGGCGGACGCGCGGTCCCCGACCCCGGTAGCGTCACCGCCGTGAGCGACCCCGTGACCGACGACCGCGTCGACCCGCCGCTCGACGGCGACGAGCGGGCCACCCTGCGAGGCTTCCTCGACTTCCACCGCGCCACGCTGCGCCGCAAGACCGCCGGTCTCGACGCGGAGCAGCTCGCGACGACGCTTCCCCCGTCGGACATGACCCTGGGCGGAATGGTCTCGCACCTGGCCTGGGTCGAGCACTGGTGGTTCGAGCAGGTCTTCGCGGGGCATGACGAGGCGGAGCCCTGGGCGTCCGTCGACTGGGACGCCGACGACGACGGGGACTGGCACTACGCGACCGACCACACC
The DNA here is from genome assembly GCF_018139485.1 of Phycicoccus avicenniae. Classification (GTDB taxonomy): domain Bacteria; phylum Actinomycetota; class Actinomycetes; order Actinomycetales; family Dermatophilaceae; genus Phycicoccus; species Phycicoccus avicenniae. The sequence goes on along the minus strand of NZ_JAGSNF010000004.1, from coordinate 322,329 downwards.
CCGCAGCAGCTGCGGGACCTCTTCGACGAGCACGTCGCCCGCGCCGACGCGGTCCTCGACGCCGTCGACGACTGGAGCACCCTGTCGCAGCGGACCGGGCGGCGCAGCGGCCGGCCGTTCAGCATGCGGTGGATCGTCACGCACATGGTCGAGGAGTACGCCCGGCACAACGGGCACGCCGACCTCCTCCGCCAGTCCATCGACGGCCAGGTCGGCGAGTGAGCGACGGCCTGCTCACCGACGAGGCGATCCGGACGGCCACGGACGAGGACTGGCCGCACATCTGGCCGTTCTTCGCCGCGACGGTCGCCGCGGGCGACACCTACGCCTACCCGGAGGACCTGACGTCCGACGAGGCCCGCGCGCTGTGGATGCGCCCGGCACCGGGACGGACCGTCGTCCTCGAGGAGGACGGGCGGGTGCTCGGCAGCGCGACGATGGGCCCGAACCGACCGGGGCGCGGCAGCCACGTCGGGACGGCGTCGTTCATGACGGCGCCGGACGCCCGCGGCCGCGGCGTCGGTCGGCGCCTCGGCGAGCACGTCGTCGCGTGGCACCGCGAGCAGGGCTACCGGGCGATCCAGTTCAACGCCGTCATCGAGACGAACACGGCCGCCGTCGGCCTGTGGCGCTCACTCGGGTTCCGCATCGTCGGGACGGTGCCGTGGGCCTTCGACTCGGCATCCCACGGGCTCGTCGGGCTGCACGTCATGCACCTCGACCTCAAGGGCTGACGGGACCGCCCGCGCCACGTCGCCCCGTCCGTCAGGTGTCGGACTGCGACCGCTGGAAGGACCACGCCGCCTCGAGGGCGTCCTCGACCGCCTCGTCGTCCCCGGCCACCAGGTCGGCGACGACCATCATGTGCTTCCGGAACCGCCGAGGGACGTCGAAGACCGTCGGCGCCCGCGTGCACAGCTCGTCGCGCACCTCGAACGGCACGCGGACCACGACGTGGTCCGCGTCGAGCGCGCGGGCGACGAGCCGTCCGTCGTACGTCCAGCGGGCACGTCCGTCGACCGTGCGCCGACGGACGCCGTCGAGCGACGTCGCCGCTCGCCCGAAACCGTCGAGGTCCACACCGAGCACCGTCCCACGCGACGACGTGCCTGTCATTCCTGCACGGCACGGCGGACTAGTCCGGTCAGCGGGTCGCGGTCGGTGAGGCAGTAGACCTGGCCGCCGGGCGCTCGCAGCACGGTCCAGCGCTCGAACCGCGCCCGCACCTCGGCACCGGCGGCGACGTGCCGCGCCTCCTCGGCCGCCCGGTCGGCGACGGCGAGATCGGGGTGCGCGCGGACCGGACCGCCCGGATCGTCGAGCCGCTGGAGCAGGATCCGCAGCGGCCCGTCGGCGGCACCGTCATCGAGGAACTCGAACTCCGGGCGCAGGCCCCGCCGGTACCCCCTCCCGGTGAGGTCGCGCCAGAAGGCGGTCTCGGCGTCCCACGCGTCCGCGGGGACGTCGAGACAGACCTGGTCGAGGACGCTCACCGGGCTCCGCGTCATTCGCGGTGCCGGGTCGGTGGGGTCGACGAGGGTCTGGCAGAAGGTGAAGCCGCCGGGCGAGGCCATGACGACGACGTCCTGGTAGGTGCGCAGGACGCGGGCCCCGAGGTCGAGGGCCCGCGCGACGGCCCGCTCCCGGTCGGCGGAGTTGAGGTCGAGGTGCACGCCTCCGGGGCCGCCGACCGCCTGCACCTTCACCCAGGCCGGCGCGGAGCCCGGCAGCAGCGTGACGAACTGGCCCTCCTCCCCGCGGGTCGGCGAGACCGACCACCCCGTCACCTCGGACCAGAACGCCGTCGCCACCTCGACGTCGCGCCGCGGGACGTCGAGGAAGAGCTGCATCCACCCGGGTGTCAGGTCCATCCGCCCATCCTGCCGCGCGATCACTCCCCGGTCGCGCCGTCGATCCGCTCGCGCAGCAGGTCCGCGTGGCCGCAGTGCCGGGCGTACTCGCCGGCGAGCTTCGCGAGGTTCCACCGGACGGAGCGGCCGTTCGCGGGGGCGACGGCCGCCAGGTCGGGGACGTCGGCGAGCGCGGCGTCCGTCGCGGCGCACCGTTCACGCCAGACCCGGAAGGACACCTCGACGTCCTGCGGGCCGCAGTCGACGTCGTCCTCGTGGTCGTCCGCGTACTCGCCCCACACCCACGCGAACGGGGTCCCGGTCGAGAGTGGCCACGCGCCGTAGGCGTTCTCCATCTCGGCGAGGTGGCGGACGAGGCCGAGCAGGGACAGGACGGAGGGTGGGGCCGAGCGCGCGGCGAGGTCCTCCGGTGACAGGCCGGCGCACTTCGCACGGACGGCGTCGCGGTAGTAGTCGAGCCAGCCGAGGGCGAGCGAGCGCTCGTCACCGTCCTCGGGCTGTGGCAGCCGGTCGTCCGTCTCCGTCGCGTCGGTCATCTCGTCCCCTCCAGGTCTTCCTCGGCGTCAGCGTCAGGCTAGGTGCGGAAGCGGACGGTCCTCGTCCGGTGGGCCGGCCATCGGTCGCCGGGCGGGCGCCGGGGGCGTCATCCGGTGGGCGCGGGCTCGAGCACCTCGACGGACAGGATCGTCGGCAGGTGCCGCGCGACCTCCTGCCAGCTCTCCCCCTCGTCGGCACTCACGAAGACCGAGCCGGTGTTCGTCCCGACGTACACCCCCGCCGGCTCCTGGGTGTCGCCGGCCATCGCCTGCCGCAGCACGGTGAAGTAGCACGCCTCCTGCGGGAGCCCGGTCCGCCCGGCCTCCCACGTGGCGCCCCCGTCGCGTGAGCGCCACACCGCGGCTGCGGCGTCCGGCGGGTAGCGGCCCTCAATGTCGCCGTTGAGCGGCAGGGTCCACACCGTCTCCGGGTCGCGGGGGTGGACGAGCAGCGGGAAGCCGAAGGTCGACGGCAGGCCGTCGGTGACCGACCGCCAGTGCAGGCCGCCGTCGTCGGAGCGCCAGACCCCGTGGTGGTTCTGCTGGTAGAGCACGTGCCGCTCCCGTCCCGGGGCGCGCTCGACGTGGTGGACGCAGAACCCGACGTGGCCGTCCGACGGGCCGGCCGGGTGGTCGGCGGCGACGTCCCCGGCCTCGGCGTCGAGGTCGTTGCGCCGCTCCCACGTGACACCGCCGTCGGTGCTCGCGAACACCCCTGCCGCGGAGATGCCGACCCACATCGCCTCGGGGTCGTCGGGGTCGCTGATGATCGTGTGGAGGACGAGTCCGGCCGCCCCGGGCCCCCACTCGGAGGCGGACGGGTGGTCGGTGAGGCCTTTGACGACCGACCACGTCGCGCCGCCGTCGTCGCTCACGAGCAGCGTGGCGGGCTTCGTCCCGGCGTAGAGCCTCTCCCCGACGCGGGCGAGGGACCACACCTGGCTGAAGTCGTCGCCGAACGGCGCCGCCCCCTCCTCCCAACCGATCATCGCCGCGAGGTCCGGGTCGTTCGCCGCCCACGTGTCGACCTCGCCCGTCGTGAGCTTGGCGAGCGTCCACGTGTGCCCGCCGTCGCCCGAGCGCCACACCCCGGCACCGGACCAGTCGCCACCGCCGCCGGCCCACATGGTCCCCGTCTCCGCGTCGCCGACCACGTGGTTGACGGGCCAGCCGTCGCAGTACGGACCCCGGACCGACCACCCCGACCGGGAGTCGTCGCCGTCGAGGACGAACGCCCCCTTCGTCGTCCCCACGAGTACCTGGATCGCGGCCATGGCGGGCCCCCTTCTCGAGCCGTCCCGCTCGCGCCGGGCGGGGTCGCGACCAGTGTGCTGAGGTCCGGGGCGCCCGGCAAGGGGGTACGTCAGGCGCGGGTGAGGACCCCGAAGCCGAAGCCGTCGACGACGACGCGTCCACCCTCGGTCCGCACACCCTCGACGAGCACGGGGTCGGCGGCCGCCCAGCCGTCGGGGAGCGCGGTCGACGCCTCGGCCCGGCGCGGGTTCACGACGACGAGGTGGGTGCCGCCGCGGACGTAGGCGAACGGGTAGTCCTCGGTGAGGACCTCGAGGTCGCCGCCCGGCCGCAGCGCCGGGGTCTCGCGCCGGAGGGCGACCAGCCGGCGGACAAGGCGCAGGAGCGAGGACTCGTCGGCTCGCTGGGTCGCGACGTCCGGGCGGTGCGGGTCGGGGTCGAGCGGGAGGTAGAAGTCGGCCTCGCCCGCCGTGGAGAATCCGGCGCCCGGGCCGGGCTCCCACTGGATCGGCGTGCGGGAGCCGGTGCGGTTGTTCGTCGGCGACAGGATGCTGCCCTCGACGTCGGGGAGGTCCTCGACGTACCGCATCCCGATCTCGTCGCCCATGTAGATCGTCGGCAGCGACGGCCACGTGAGGAGGAAGGCGAACGCGGCGCGGGCCTGCTCGGCGGTCCGGGGCCCCGCGACGAGCCGGGCGTAGTCGTGGTTCGCGCTCGGCAGGGCGACGTGCCCGCCGCCGACGCCGATCGCCTCGGTCGCCCGGCGCCACTCGCGGAGGAAGACGTCGATGCCGCCGCTGCCCTCGGGGTCGAAGAAGAACCGGCCGTCGTGGCCCCACGCCGCGTCGGACGTGCCGGTGCCGGTGTGCCACAGCGCCCGGAGGGCGGGGTTGCCGAACTGGAGGAAGAAGTCGGCGTGGAAGCCCGCGGGGACCGACGTCGCCGGCTCGCCCCACTCCGAGAGGAGCGCCGCGTCGGGGTACGTCGCGTCGAGCCACGAGCGCATCTCGGTCCACAGCCGGCCGGTCTCGACGTGGCCGGGGTCGTCCTTGACGAGCGAGGCGGCCATGTCGACCCGGAACCCGCTGACGCCGAGGTCGAACCAGTGCGCCATGACGTCCTTGAGCGCCTGACGGTTGGCGAGCGGACCGGGGGCGTCGACCGGGTCGCGCCACGGCTCGGCGGGGTCCTGCCGGGCGTAGCCGAAGTTCAGCGCCGGCTGGCAGGGGTAGAAGTTCAGCTGGTAGTACCCGCCGCGGGCGCCGGGGACCGGGCACCAGATACCGGCGGGGCGGCCGACCCGGTCGTGGCCGATGTACCGGCCGTCCGCGGGGTCGTCGGCCCACTCCCGGAACCACGGGTGCTGGTCGCTCGTGTGCCCGGCGACGAGGTCGAGCAGCACGCGGATCCCGCGGCTGCTGGCGGCGTCGACGAACGCGACGAGGTCCTCGTTCGTGCCGTACCGGGGCGCGACGCTCAGGTAGTCGCTGACGTCGTAGCCGGCGTCGGCGAAGGGCGAGGCGAACAGCGGGCTGAACCACACGGCGTCGACCCCGAGCCACGCGAGGTGGTCGAGGTGCTCGAGGGCACCCGCCAGGTCACCGACGCCGTCGCCGTTCCCGTCCGCGAAGGACTGCGGGTAGACCTGGTAGAGGACGGAGTCGGCCAGCCAGGACGGCTGGTGGCGCGGGGTCGGCATCCGGCAACCCTAGGTCGCGGCGGGGCACACCCGGGGCCCGGGTCGCGGGGTTGCGACCCGGGCCTCGGCGACCGGTTCAGCAGACGGCGCAGTGACCGAGCTTCGCGGCGGTCGGGCCGGAGGCGGCCGAGGCCACCCCGGCCGGGACGGCGAAGAGCATGGTGGCGAGACCGAGGACGGCGAACAGACGGCGCATGGTGGTTCCTTCCAGAGGGTGCTGCGTGATGGCGATGGATCGGTGGCTCCCGCAGGAGCCCGGGGTCGTGCTCGGGGACGGTCGCGTCAGCAGACGGCGCAGTGACCGGCCAGCGGGACGGAGGGCGTGGAGCCCGCCTGGGCGACTCCCGCCGGGACGGCGAAGAGCATGGTGGCGAGACCGAGGACGGCGAACAGACGGCGCATGATGGTTCCTTCCAGAGGGTGCTGCGTGATGGCGATGGATCGGTGGCTCCCGCAGGAGCCCGGGGTCGTGCTCGGGGACGGTCGCGTCAGCAGACGGCGCAGTGGCCGAGCTTCGCGGCGGTCGGGCCGGAGGCGGCGGAGGCCACCCCGGCCGGAACGGCGAAGAGCATGGTGGCGAGACCGAGGACGGCGAACAGACGGCGCATGGTGGTTCCTTCCAGAGGGTGCTGCGTGATGGCGATGGATCGGTGGCTCCCGCAGGAGCCCGGGGTCGTGCTCGAGGACGGTCGCGTCAGCAGACGGCGCAGTGGCCGAGCTTCGCGGCGGTCGGGCCGGAGGCGGCGGAGGCCACCCCGGCCGGAACGGCGAAGAGCATGGTGGCGAGACCGAGGACGGCGAACAGACGGCGCATGATGGTTCCTTTCGACAGGGTTTCCCGGGGCATCGCCATCATCCCGTGCGGGACACCTCCTGTGGCCTCTCCGAACCGGCCCTACGCTGGACAGCATGGATCTGCAGCGTCATCTGCGTCACCTGCACGCGATGGCGGCCGACCCTGCACGTATGGACCTCTTCGAGCAGCTGAGGGTGCGCGACCGCCCGATGAGCACCCTCGAGCTCGGGCGAGCGGTCCCCGAGGCACGCCGCGGCATCCAGGCCCATCTGTCCGCCCTCGCCGACGGCGAGTGGATCGAGCACCTCGACGGCGAGGGACGCACGGCTCGGTGGCAGGCCCGCCAGGTGCCGATCGAGTGGGCCGACGACGACGACTCCGACCCGGCGATCGCCCGGGCCAAGGAGGACCTCTACTGGATCTCGCTGCAGCGGCGGATCAACCGGATCCGCCGGTTCGACGCCGAGCGACAGACCGGCGAGTGGCCGGAGGACTGGGTCGGGGCGACGATCGGCCGCGACTACTCGCTGTGGCTCACCGTCGACGACGTCCACGAGCTCGACGACGAGCTCGTGGCCGTCTTCGAGCGGTTCCGCGTCCGCTCCGAGGAGCGCCGGGCCGACGGGGACGCCGAGGACGGTGGGGTGCGCCTCGTGTTCGTCACGAGCTCGGCGTTCCCGCTGAGCCACGACGAGTGACGTCCGCGGGCCGTCCGCTCAACCGCGCTGTCCCCGGGCCCGCATCGTGACCCGCTCCAGCTCGAGGTCGAGCTCGCGCTGCACCCTCGCGCGGGTGGCGGGGACGAAGAAGTAGTCGGGCGTCACCTCGACCGTCGTGTGCCGGTTGAGGACCCGGCAGATGGCCCACAGCACACTGACCCGTGGGTCGGTCTGGGTCCCCTGCCGGATCCGCTGGATCTGCACGTGCGGCGTCGGACCCCTCAGCTGGGAGACCGCCGCGGCGAGGTGCACGTTGTTGTCGAGGTCCTGCAGCACCCCGTCGTCGTCGACCCACTTGACCGTCGTGAGCAACCGGTTGAGGGCACCGGCGATGTCCGGGGCGGGCTCGGGCAGGGCCCGTTCGGTCCGGGCGCTCATCGAAGGCTCCTCGGCGTGGGGTGGACGCGCCGATCCTACGCCCGCGCCGCTCCCGACGGCTCTGGTCAGGACCTTACGAAAACTTGACCCACTCCTTACCTGCGTGTCGCTCCGCACCTGTCAGGGTGGGGAGTACCTTTTCAGCAATGAAAAGTTGGTGACCGCGGCGGGGCCCTCCGTCCCGCGCCGGTCATCGGGGCGTTGCCCCGTGTGGTGGGCCCTACGCAGGGGCTGGGGCCCACCACACTCCCCCTCTCCGGGCGGCCGTGCGGCCCCACGGGCACGGCCCGGGGCGTAGGTTGCCGGACATGCTGCGGATCGGGTCGCTCGTGATCAACGTCTCGGACACCGGGCGCTCCGGCGACTTCTGGGTCGGCGCTCTGGGGTACGAGCGCGGAGCGAACCCCGAGTTCCTCCACTCCCCCGACGGTTCCGGGCCGCGCCTGCACCTGGACACGACGGACCGCACCCACCTCGACCTGTGGACCGACAGCGCGGCGGAGCAGGCGGCCGAGGTCGACCGGCTCGTGGGGCTCGGAGCGAGCCGCGTCCCGTGGGACTACCCCGACGACGCGGACTTCGTCGTCCTCGAGGACCCGGGCGGCACGCTCTTCTGCGTCATCGACACCAGTCGCTGAGGCTCACGCCGTCCCCGCGCCCGGGCCCGGGAAGAACCGCCAGGTGCCGTCGGAGACGACCCGCGGCGGACCGCCGTCGACGACGAGGGCACTGCGGTCGTCGAGGGCGTAGGCCGGTCCGTCGAGGGCGGCGGCCCAGCGCTCGGCGGCGGCCATCGTGTTCTCCGGGAGGTCGGGGTTGTCGATGTGCGGGAAGACCGCGACGTCGACGATCCCGAGCGCCCGGTCCGCCCCGTCCGGGGGTGGCCAGCCGACGAACTCCTCGCCGACCTGCGGGGCCATCACCATCGTCCCGGCGCTGAGGCCGACCCAGACCCCGGGCAGGTCGGGCAGGAGGTCGACGAGACCGGACTCGCGCATCCAGTGCGCGAGGTAGAGGGCGTCGCCCCCGTCGACGAGCAGCACGTCGGCCGCCTCGACCCACGGCACCCATCGCTCCCGCGCGAGGCTCGGCAGCGCCGCGAGCTCGAGGATCCCGACCGAGCGCCAGCCGAGCTCGACCATCGGGGCCGGGGTGGTCCCGGTGACGAAGCGCCAGGCGTTGACCGGCGTCGTCCACGGGTGCCCGTAGGACGCCGTGGGGATGCACAGCGCGTCGCACTCCTCGAGGGGACGGCCGAGCAGGTCGACGAGGGTCGACCGGAGCAGCGGGGTGCTCACGCCCCCCGAGGTCAGCAGCATCTTCATCTCGTCCCCCTCCGTCGTGTCCGGACTCCGGCCCCGGCGCCACCGGGACCGCTCGCCAGACTAGGCCGACGGCGACCCTCCGGCGTGGCCCCCGGGCCCCCCTCGTGTCGGCGGACTACAGTCCGTGGTCGGTGCCGTCGCGGCATCCCCGGGGCGGGTACACGCCCCGCACCCCTCGCCGACGGACCGGGAGACCCATGGTCAACGTGATGCTCGCCGGGGGCCTGGCCCTCGTCGTGTCACTGCTCGGCACGCCCGCGTTCATCCGCTACTTCGTCGGGCGCGGCTGGGGGCAGCCGATCCACGACGACCTCGCCCTGCACCAGGTGAAGCGGGGCAAGCCGACGATGGGCGGCACGGTCATCATCGGGGCGACGCTCGTCGGATACCTCGGCTCGCATCTGCTGCTCCTGCTCTTCGACGCCACCGGCGTCCTCGGGGTGTCCCGGGGACGGCTGACGGTGGGCGCGGGTCTCGTCCTCTTCCTCCTCGTCGGGCTCGGGCTCGTCGGGTTCCTCGACGACTGGACGAAGATCCGCCGCGAACGCAACCTCGGGCTCACCTCGCGCCAGAAGCTCCTCGGGCAGTCGGTCGTCACCGTCGCCTTCGCCGCCCTCGCCCTGTGGACCCGGGACAGCGGCGGCCGGCCACCGGCGTCGACGGCGATCTCGTTCGTCCGCGACACCCCGGTCGACCTCGCTTTCGCCGGGCCGGTGCTCGGCGCGGTGCTCTTCCTCCTCTGGGCCAACCTGCTCATCACCGGCGCCTCGAACGGGGTCAACATCACCGACGGGCTCGACGGGCTCGCGACCGGTGCGGCGGTCATGGTCTTCGGTGCCTACACGATGATCAGCCTCTGGCAGCACAACGAGGCGTGCACCGTCGCCCCGGGGCCGGGGTGCTATCCGGTGGCGGACGCCCTCGACCTCGCCGTCGTCGCGGCGGCCGTCGCCGGGGCCTGCTTCGGGTTCCTGTGGTGGAACGCCTCCCCCGCCGCCATCATCATGGGCGACACCGGGTCGCTGTCGCTGGGCGCCGCGCTCGCCGGGCTGGCGATCCTGACCCGCACAGAGCTGCTGCTCGTGGTCCTGGGCGGGCTCTTCGTCATCGTCACCCTGTCGGTCATCATCCAGGTCGCGAGCTTCAAGCTGACCGGCAGGCGGGTGTTCAAGATCGCCCCGCTGCACCACCACTTCGAGATCGTCGGCTGGGGCGAGGTGACGATCGTGGTCCGGTTCTGGATCGTGTCGGGCATCTGCGTCCTCGCCGGGCTCGCCCTCTTCTACAGCGAGTGGTTCGCCAGCGGATGACGCCGTCGCCGGGCGGTCGCCGCGACCGATGGCAGGATCACGCCGTGGACATCACCGACGACCTGGCACCGACGGGCACCCTCCGCGCGGCGATCAACCTCGGCAACCCGGTCCTGGCCCAGGGCACCCCGGACGACCCGCGCGGCGTGACCGTCGACATCGCCCGGGAGATCGGGGCGCGACTGGGCGTCCCGGTGGAGCTTCGGTGCTTCGACGCCGCTCGCCTGTCCTTCGCGTCGATGGTCGACGGGGAGTCGGACGTCTGCTTCCTCGCCGTCGATCCCGCCCGCGAGGAGGAGGTGGCCTTCTCGGCGCCCTACGTCGTCATCGAGGGGGTCTTCGTGACCCGCGAGGACGGAGGTCCGACGACCGTGCCCGACGTCGACCGACCGGGTGTCCGGGTCGGCGTGAAGGAGGGGTCCGCGTACGACCTGTTCCTCACCCGCACCCTCGAACACGCCGAGCTCGTCCGCGGAGCGGAGGGCACGACGGTGTTCGAGACCGAGCGGCTCGAGGTCGGCGCGGGGATCCGGCAACCGGTCCTGGACCTCGCCGGGGGCCGTCCGGACCTGCGGGTGCTGGAGCCGGCGTTCATGGAGATCCGTCAGGCCGTGGGCACGACGCGCACGAGGTCGCCGCAGAGCGTCGCGTTCCTCGACGACGTCGTCGAGGAGCTGAAGCGGACCGGGTTCGTCGCCGAGTCCCTGGCGCGCTCCGGCCGCGCCGACGCGTCCGTCGCTCCGGCGGGGGGCGTGACGGGTCGGGTCGCGCCATCTCAGACGGCGAATCGGGACCGGTAGGCCGTCGGGCTCAGCTCGCGCACGCGCCGGACGTGGTGGCGCAGGGTCGCGGCGCTGCCGAAGCCGACGTCGCGGGCGACGGCGTCGACCGACAGGTCGGTCCGCTCGAGCAGCTGCTCGGCCCGTCGCACCCGCTGCTCGACGACCCAGGCGTGCGGGGTCATCCCGGTCTCCTGCCGGAAGCGGCGGGCCAGCGTCCGCTCGGAGAGTGCCGACCGGCGGGCGAGCGCCCGCACGCCGAGGTCCTCGTCGAGGTGCTTCGTCGCCCACTCGAGGAGCGGCGCGAGGCTCTCGGCGGCGGTCGGTACGACGGGGCGGTCGACGAACTGCGCCTGGCCGCCGTCGCGGTGCGGGGGGATGACGATGCGGCGGGCGGCGGCGGCGGCGTGCCGGCTGCCGAGCCGGTCGCGCACGAGGTGGAGCGAGGCGTCGAGGGCGGCCGCCGAGCCGGCGCCGGTGAGCACCGTCCCGTCGTGGACGTAGAGGACCTCGGGGCGGACGACCGCCTCGGGGTACTGCCGGCGCAGGAGGTCGGTGTAGCGCCAGTGCGTCGTGCACTCCCGCCCGTCGAGCAGGCCGGCGGCGCCGAGGGTGAAGGTCCCCGAGCAGTGCGCGAAGACGTCGCTGCCGCCGTCGTACGCCGCGCGGAGCATCTCGAGGACGGCCGGGTGGTCCGGCAGGTGGGGACGCCGGGACGTCATCGCGACGAGGTCGGCGCCGGCCGCCCAGTCCAGCCCTTCCGGCACGACGACGTCGACGCTGCGTCCGCGGACCACGCCGGGGGTAGCGGCACAGACGCGCAGGTCGAAGACGGGGTTGTCGTCCTCGGGGTGGTACGGCTCCCCCCACACCTCGACGATGCAGCCGAGACCGAACGCCTCGACCCCGTCCTGCACGACGACCGCCACCGTCTTCATCGTTCGCCTCCCGTCCGTTTGGCAGAAATCACACGATACGGGTCATATCTGCCACTCGCCAGGTCACAGGGCGCGGGAGAACGATGGATCCATGAGCTTCGGTGATGCCTTCGCCCCTCTCTGGACCGTCGGCACGATCGGCGTCTGGCTGGCCGCGGTCACGGTCGTCCTCGCGTGGTTCGGCACGTCGGCCGCGCCCCGGCACGAGCGGATGCGCTGGCGCGAGCTCGACGGACGGGGCCGGCTCGACCGGGTCCGCCGGGGCGCCGCCCGCCTCGCCGAGCTGCACCGGCGCGGACGCCCCGCGACCCCGTGGGCCGGGCCGGACGAGCGACCGCGCCCCGTGGCCGCCCCGTGCGACGACGAGGGTCCGGGCACGCCGGGCGACCGCACGTCCGACGGCTGCCGCCCGAACTCCTGACACCGGGCTCGGGGTCGGGGCCTGCCCGGAGCCTTCTCTGTGACGCCGAGCCTGCTTCGGCGTGATGAGCCCGCTGCAGGAGGCCCACCGCCACCTTCCCGGCTCGCCACGGCGACTCCGGCTCGACGCCACCTTCCTGGCTCGCCGCACGGTGGGCGACGATGGAGCCCGACCCGACAGCGGCGACGGAGCCCACGGACGGAGGTGCGATGGCACGGTACGGAACCCTCATGGCCCGCACCTACGACGTGCTGTCCGGAGAGCCGGTCTACGGCGTCGGCCGACGGGTCGCCGTCCGGGCGCTCGGCCTCCGGCCCGGCGACCGGGTCCTCGACGTCGGCTGCGGTACCGGGCTGAACCTCCCGCTGCTGCTCGACGCGGTCGGCCCCGAGGGGACGGTCGTCGGGCTCGACCGCAGCGCGGCGATGCTCCGTGTGGCGCGGCGCAAGGCCCGCGGCCACCCGTCGGTGCGGTTGGTGGCGGGGGACGCCGCGGACCCCGCGGCCCTCGACGAGGCGGCCGGCGACACCCCGTTCGACGCGGTCCTCGCGACCTACAGCCTGTCGCTCATGCCCGACCCGGCCGCTGTCTGGCGGGCGGTCCGCGGCGTCCTCGCCCCGACCGCCCGGGTGGCGGTCGTCGACATGGCCGTGCCGACCGGCCCGTGGGCGTGGGCCGCGCCGCTGGCCCGGGCCGCCTGCGCGCTCGGCGGCGCCGACATCGACGCCCATCCCTGGGAGGTCGTCGAGCGCGACCTCGCCGGCGTCCGATCCTGGAGCCGGCGTGGCGGGCACGTCCGGGTCAGCGTCGGCACCCTGCCCTGAGCCGAGGCGCCCGTCCTCGCTAGACGCCGACGACCATCGACTGTGCATCAGCAGCCGACTGTGCAAGGCGAATTCGCCTGCGTCCACAGTTGAGCTTTGCATCGCTCGCAGCCAGTCCCTCGTGGCCAACCGTCACGGGCCGAGAGGCCAAGGACGGTGCAAACCGAGCGGCATGCTTGACTGCAGAGGACACAGAGATGTTGGCCAAGCGGATGAGGAGCCGCTGCGAGGCGCTCACAGCACTTGCGTGGCACTCCGGGTCGAAGATGCCTGACAGGCCACCAGCCCCCAGGGAGACGATTGAAGGAGGTCCGGACCCGGGCAGTGGCGAACCTGGACGACGTGATCCATGAGGTCAGGGACCGGGCCGACCACGGTCACCTCCACCACAGCGTCCCCGTTCCTTCCGCTGCTTCTTCCGCCACGCCTCGTAGTCGAAGTCGTGCAAGAGCGCCGAAGGGGCCGGGTCAGGCCTAGTCCTGCCCGTAGCGCGGCCGGATGACCTCGGGCTTCGGTGCGCGGCCGAATCGCTTCCAGTCCATGGCGATGCCGATCGCGAGGATCACCAAGGCCCCGGCCGTCACGATCATCTGCTCCCGGCGCGTGTCCAGAAGAACGATGATGAAGAAGGCAATCACAGACATCACCGGAACCTGGCGCGAAGCGACAAATCGCATCCGGCTTCGCACATCCGTAGAAGTGTCCACACCCCACTCCTCCGCCCCCCAAGAGGCCCTGAGCCTCCCGGTGCACGAACTATGACAGGGCCGGGACGGTCACGCCACAGGAACGGAGCCCTCGCCCCAAAGTCCCTTTGACGGTCGCAAGACTGAGGCTTGTGACGTGGGTCTACGAGTCGTTGCGGGCCCAATGTGCTGACAGCGCGTTGTAGCCAGCAACTGGCCCTGGGGAGCTGTGGTCCGCTTGCGCCCTATCGCCCGCCATCGAATCGACTGACGTCCGTCCAGGTACCCCTCGACGATGAGGACGCGTCAGGACGCATTGTTCCCGCCCAGGATGCAAACTCTCTGGTCGTCGGCACTAGAAGCCGCCGTCCTTGGCCATGTTGTTGAACCGCGAGTAGTGCCCCTGGAAGGCGAGGACGAGGTCCTTCGTCGGCCCGTTCCGGTGCTTGGCGACGATGACGTCGGCCTCCCCCTCCCGCTCGACGTCGCCGCGGTCGCGGTGCAGGAGGATGACGACGTCGGCGTCCTGCTCGATCGATCCGGACTCACGCAGGTCGGACATCTGGGGGCGCTTGTCGGTGCGCTGCTCGGGGCCACGGTTCAGCTGGCTGATCGCGATGACGGGCACCTCGATCTCCTTGGCGAGCAGCTTCAGGGCCCGGGAGAACTCCGCGACCTCCTGCTGGCGCGACTCGACCTTCTTGCCGGACGTCATGAGCTGGAGGTAGTCGATGACGACGAGCTTGAGGTTGTGCTGCTGCTTCAGGCGCCGGCACTTGGCCCGGATCTCCATGAGCGACATGTTCGGGCTGTCGTCGACGAAGAGCGGGGCGTCGCTGATCTTGCCCATGATCCGCGCGAGCTTGTTCCACTGGTCCTGGTTCTTCAGGCCGCGGCGCAGGTCCTGGAGCTGGATTGTCGCCTCGGCGGACAGGATGCGCATCGTGATCTCGGTGCGGCTCATCTCGAGCGAGAACACGGCCGCGGCCATGTTGTGCTTGATCGCCGCCGCCCGGACGATGTCGATGCCGAGGGTCGACTTCCCGACCGCGGGGCGCGCCGCGACGACGATCATCTGGCCGGGGTGGAGGCCGTGGGTCAGCTCGTCGAGCTCGATGAACCCGGTCGGCACGCCGATGAGCTCGTCGGTCCGTCCCGAGGCGGCCTCGATCTCGGTGAGGGTCTCGTCGAGGATCTCGCCGAGAGCGTGGTAGTCCTCCCCGCCGCGCTTGTCGGCGACGCCGTACACCTCGGCCTGGGCCCGGTTGACGATGTCGTCGATGTCGCCCTCGCCCTGGGCGTACCCCATCTGGACGATGCGGGTGCCGGCCTCGACGAGGCGCCGCAGCACCGCCCGCTCGTGGACGATCTCGGCGTAGTAGCCGGCGTTCGCGGCGGTCGGGACGGACTGGATGAGCTGGTGGAGGTAGGCCTGGCCGCCGACCCGGGCGAGGTCGCCCCGCTTGGACAGCTCGTCGGCGACGGTGATCGCGTCGGCGGGCTCACCGCGTCCGAAGAGGTCGAGGACGGCGTCGAAGATGGCCTCGTGCGCCGGGCGGTAGAAGTCCTGGGCCTTGACCTCCTCGAGGCAGTCGGCGATGGCGTCCTTGTCGAGGAGCATCGAGCCGAGGACCGACTGCTCGGCACCGAGGTCCTGGGGAGGGACGCGCTCGTCCGGGGGCTCCGGAGGGGCGGAGAACCCGATCTCGGCGATGCTCACCCGACAACCCTTCCGACGACGCGACGACGACCACGACACCCACTGCGACCCGGCGACCCCACCGGTGCCGGAGAGTCCACCAGGGGCCACCGACAGCGGGTCCGCCGGGTAACCGTAGGTCGCCCCCGGGGACCCCTCCAACCCGGACGGGGCACATCGGCCGAACGGCTGGGGACAGCCTGTGGACGAGCGGTGGAAAACGCCCGGGCCGGTTGTGCACCGTCGGTGGGTAACCCTGTGGACGAGCGTCACGGACCGTCCTCGTCGAGGCGCTGACCTGCAGGTTCACCATCCACCGGATGTGCACACGAGAAAGTGTCGGGCGTGTTGCCGTCCACAGGGCGCGACACCGTTCGGCCGACCCCGCGGAGCGGTGCCCGGCCCGCGACAGCGCCGCACCGCCGCCCTGGGCGCTCCCGCGCGTCCCACCTGCGGCGACGCCCCGGCGACCCCCGATGACGACGCGCGGGTCCTCAGCCCGTGCGGCCGTACCGCTCGGCGGCCCGGGCCCGCGCCTTGGCCGCCTCGACCTCGCGGTCCTTCGGCGGTGCCGCCGTCGTGAGCCCGTCGAGCAGGCGCCGCGTCACCTCGGCGACCTCGTCGACGGCCCGCGCGAAGGCCTCCTCGTTGGCCTGCGACGGCCTCGTCGACCCACTGACCTTGCGGACGTACTGCAGCGCGGCGGCCCGCACCTCGTCGGTCGTCGCGGGGGGCTCGAAGTTGTGGAGCTGACGGATGTTGCGGCACATGCCGACCACGGTAGGGCGCGGACGTGTCCGGTGCGGTCCGCGAGCGCGGCCCCCGGCGACGGGCGCCGGTATGAGGCGCCGGTATCAGCACCTCCCACCGCCGCCTCCTGGCTCCATCGGGGGCGACGCATCGGCCTCCGCGACGAAGGAGGCCAGCATGACCCTCTCGATCGGCCGTCCCGTCCCGGACTGCCACGACCGCCGGGACGCCGCGGCCACCCGCCGCGCCGCCCTCACCGCCGCCGCCGGCGGACGCGGGGACGGCGTCACCCGCCCCAACGGCGAGGAGACCCACTACGACGACCACGCCCTGAGCTTCCACAAGACGCTGCCGCACGACCCGACCGGCGCCGTCCACCGGCCGAGCCACGCCGCGATGGTGCGGGCCGTCACCCGGCACGACGAGGGCGCCCTCGAGACCCTCCCCGTGGGCCGCAACCGCACCGGCTCGGGCGCCACCCCCGAGGACCCGCCCCGCTACACGACCGGTGCCCCGAGCCCGACGACCTACCGCAGGCTGACCAGCCCGCTCACCGGCCACGTGTACGACGTCGAGGGAGCCGACGCCGGCGCGTTCGCCATCGCCCCGGCGCCGCTCCTGGCCACCGACGAGCTCGCCGCCGAGATGGCCGAGCTGTACGCGATGGCGCTCCTGCGGGACGTCCCCTTCACGGCCATCGCGGACGAGTCCGGCCCGGACGTCACCGCGATCCGCCAGGAGCTGGACTCGATGCCCTTCCTCGCGGGGACGGCGACGCCCCGGACCCGGGCCGGCCGGAACCACCTCGCGGGACGCGCCCCCGTCGTCACCGGGGCCGACCTCTTCCGCGGCTCCACGCCGGGCTCGCGGAGCGGGCCGTGGCTCTCGCAGTACCTCCTCGTCGGGTCGGACAACAGCGCGGCCACGGTCGAGGGCGCGGTCGGGAACTCGGCGGCGTCGACGTTCCCCGGGGAGCGGGCGAACCTCTCCGAGGAGGACGGGTTCGTCCTCTTCGGCACCCAGGTCGTCGACCAGCGCAGCATCGTCGCGGTGGAAGGCGTCGACTGGATGACGACGTGGGCCTCGTGGCTGGACTGCCAGAACGGTGTCGACTTCAACGGCCTCGACGTCTTCCGGCCCGATCGCCGGTTCCTCACGACGCCCCGCGACGTCGCGACGTACGTCCACTACGACGCGCTCTACCAGGCCTACCTCGTCGCCTGCCTCATCATGCTCGCCGACGGGACGCGGTTCCCGAAGGACCCGGGGCTCCCCGAGTCCGACAGCAGGACCCGGTCCGCGTTCGCGTCCTTCGGCGGGCCGCACGTCCTCGCGCTCGTCACCGAGGTGTCGAGCCGAGCCCTCAAGGCGGTGTGGCGGCAGAAGTGGATGCACCACCGCCGGGCCCGCCCCGAGGTGGTCGCGGCGCTGCTCACCCTCAACGCGACGGCGGACGCCGCGACCCACCTGCCGCAGCAGGACCTGCGCGACGCCCTCGACGAGCTGCGGGGGAAGATCCCGCCCGGGCTCCTGGCCCGGGTGAGCGCGCACAACGCGGCGCAGAACGCCCGGACCGACGGCCACGTCGTGCAGGACGCCGCCGCGGCCGCCGGGCTGCCCACGATCGAGGACTCGGCGAACTTCCTCCTCCCGATGGCCTTCCCCGAGGGCTCGCCGACGCACCCCGCCTACGGAGCGGGGCACGCCACGGTCGCGGGCGCGTGCGTCACCGTCCTCGAGGCGATGTTCGACATGCACGACGCGGACGGGTCGGCGCGCGCCTGGCCGTACCCGGCCTTCGTCGCGGAGCCGGACGCCGACGGGACGGCCCACCTCGCGCCCGCCTCGCCGCAGCCCACGCCGGGGCTGACCGTGCAGGGTGAGCTCGACAAGCTGGCGGCGAACATCTCCATCGCCCGGAACATCGCCGGGGTGCACTACTTCACCGACTACTACGAGTCGGTCCGGCTCGGCGAGCGGGTCGCGACCTCGATCCTCGAGGAGCAGCTCGGGATGTACGCGGAGCCGGTCTCGGTGTCCTTCACGAGCTTCGACGGCGACACGGTCGAGGTCGTCGCCGACGGCTCGCTCGCCCAGGTCCGGGTCCGCGACGCCGACGGGGACCCGGTGACCGCCGCCGACTGGTTCGGCCGCTACTCCTCCTGAGCATCGGGGACGATGGGGTCATGCGGACGGTGACCCCGGAGGAGCTCGGACGCCACCTCGCCGCGTTGCCGGACACCCCACGGGTCGTCGTGTCCGGCAACGCGGCGATGCCGTGGGAGGCGGTGCGGGTGCTCGACGCCGCCCGGGAGCGGTACGTCCTGCACGCCCTCAACGCCCCGGCCGGGGTCCCCGACCGGCCCGGGGTCGTCGCCGAGACGTGCTTCGTCGGCCCGGGGATGCGCCACCACCGGAACCTGTCCTACGTCCCGAGCCGGCTGTCGATGGTGCCGCTGCTCCTCGGCGGACCGCTCGCCCCCGACGTCGTCGTCGTGCACTGCGCGCCACCGCGTGACGGGATGCTGTCGCTCGGCATCGAGGTCAACGTCCTGCCCGCCGCGCTCGAGGCGTGCCGGGTGCGGTCCGGGACCGTCGTCGCGGTCGTCAACGACCGGATGCCCTACACGCTCGGCGACGCCCTCGTGCCGCTCGACGCGGTCGACCTCGCCGTCGAGGTGCCGGCCGACCTGCCCGTCCACACCCCGCTCGCGCCGGACGACGACAGCCGGCTCATCGGGGAGCGCGTCGCCGCCCGGGTCGGCGACGGGGCGACCTTGCAGGCCGGCATCGGCGGCGTCCCCGACGCGACGCTCGCCGCCCTGCGCGACCGGCGCGGGCTGCGGGTCTGGACCGAGATGTTCTCCGACGGCGTCCTCGCCCTCGACCACGCCGGCGCCCTCGACCCCGACCACCCGCTCACGACGTCCTTCGCGTTCGGCACCGAGGAGCTCTACGCCTGGCTCGACGGCAACCCTCGGCTGCGGATGACTCGGACCGAGGTGACGAACGACCCCGGGACGATCAGCCGGCAGCGCGCGATGACGTCGGTGAACACCGCGCTCGAGGTCGACCTCTTCGGGCAGGCCAACGCCTCGCGGATCGACGCGCGGATCCACTCCGGCTTCGGCGGGCAGACCGACTTCGTCGTCGGCGCCCTGCACTCGCCCGGCGGGCAGGCGGTCATCGCGTTGCGGTCCTGGCACCCCAAGGCCGACGTCTCGACCGTCGTGCCGCTCCTCGACGAGCCGGTGACGAGCGTCCAGCAGAGCGCCGTCGTCTCCGAGCACGGCACCGCCGAGCTCCTCGGTCACGACCAACGCGACCAGTGCCGCCGGCTCGTCGAGCACGTCGCCCACCCCCGGGTGCGGGACGAGCTGTGGGAGGAGGCCCGCGGCCTCGGGCTCGCCTGAGGACCCGGACGGTGGTCCGACCGGCGGGCCGTGGGGCGGTCGTCGCCGCCGTCGGGTTCAATGCCTGACGTGGGCGAGACGCGGGAGGTGGGACAGCACCGGGAGGTGCTCCGCCTCGCCGTCCCCGCGTTCCTCGCGCTCGTCGCCGAGCCGCTCTTCCTCCTCGTCGACTCCGCGATCGTCGGCCGGCTCGGGGTCGCCCCGCTCGCCGGCCTCGGGGTGGCGAGCGCCGTCCTGCTCACCGCCGCCAACGTGTTCGTCTTCCTCGCCTACGGCACGACGTCGGTCGTCGCCCGCCAGCTGGGGTCAGGCTCCCGCTCCGGTGCGATCTCGGCGGGCATCGACGGGACGTGGCTCGCCGTGGCCCTCGGGCTCGTCACGACGGCGGTCGTCGCCGTCGGCGCGCGGGACCTGGCCGGCCTGTTCGGGGCCTCCGACGCCGCCCTCGAGCAGGCGGCGACCTACCTGCGGGTGTCGGCGTTCGGCCTCCCCGGCATGCTCGTCGTCCTCGCGACGACCGGGGTGCTGCGCGGGCTGCAGGACACCCGCACCCCGCTCGTCGCGGCGGTCCTCGGGTTCTCCGCAAACGCCGGGCTCAGCTGGTGGTTCGTCCACGGGCTCGGCTGGGGCATCGCCGGGTCCGCCTGGGGCACCGTCATCGCCCAGACCGGGATGGCCGTGGCGCTCGTCGTCGTCCTCGTCCGGGAGGCCGCGCGGACCGAGGTGACCCTGCGGGCGCACCCCGGGCGGGTGCTCGCGGCGGCCCGGGGCGGGGTGCCGCTGCTCGTGCGGACGCTCGCGCTGCGCGGGGCCCTGCTCGTCACGACCTGGGTGGCGGCCGGGCTCGGCGACGTGCCGCTCGCGGCGTACCAGGTGACGGCGACGGTCTGGTCCTTCCTCGTCTTCGCCCTGGACGCCATCGCGATCGCCGCGCAGGCCATCACCGGTCGGGCGCTCGGGGCCGGGGACCTCGCGACGACGAGGTCGGCCACCCGGCTCATGGTCCGGTGGGGAGTCGTGTCCGGCATCGTCGTGGGCATCGTGCTCCTCGGGGTGCGTCCCTGGCTCGGACCGCTCTTCACCCCCGACGCCGCCGTGCAGGCCGCGATCGCCGCGGGTCTCGTCGTCGTCGCCCTGTCGCAGCCGCTGTCCGGGTTCGTCTTCGTCGTCGACGGTGTCCTCATCGGTGCCGGGGACGGGGCGTGGCTGGCGCGGGCCATGGTCGTGAACCTCGTGCTCTACCTGCCGCTGGTCCTCGGGGTGCACCTCGCCGGCGACTGGCTGCTGCAGGGTGGGTCCGCGACGGGCACGAACGACGCCGTCATGTGGCTGTGGGTCGCGTTCACCGCCTTCATGGCGATCCGCGGCACCCTCATGTGGCTGCGGGTGCGGACCGACCGGTGGATGGTCACGGGCGCCACCCGCTGACGTCGCCGGGCCCGGCCAGACCTCTCCGACCGCTGCCGACGTCGCCGGGCCATGCCGACCTCGCCGGATCATGTCGCCACAACACCAGGGCTCGGCGATCTCGACGTCGTCCGACGAGAGCGACAGTGGCGGGAGAGGTCTGGCGTCAGTCCGGGAGGACGGCGACGGCGGCCTCGCGACGGGGGTCACCGGCGGCCTGGAGCATCCCGTCCTCGCGCCGGTACGCCGCCCCGACGCCGCCGAAGTACATCGACGTCTCGCCGTGGTCGGTCGAGGCCAGCCCGGACGCCACGACCGCGGCCGCGATGGCGGGGTCCGACTCGTGCTCGACGACCGCCGCGCCGTCGTCGGCGAAGCGCACGTGCACCCGCGGCGCCGCGATCGCCTCCTGCAGGTCGGCTCCTCGCAGGCACCCCTGGCCGAGGACCTGGGCGAGGGC
Organism: Phycicoccus avicenniae; assembly: GCF_018139485.1. Lineage (GTDB taxonomy): Bacteria > Actinomycetota > Actinomycetes > Actinomycetales > Dermatophilaceae > Phycicoccus > Phycicoccus avicenniae. The sequence goes on along the minus strand of NZ_JAGSNF010000004.1, from coordinate 301,064 downwards.
CGTCGTGATCCGGTCGGCCCCCGGGGACCCGACGGCGATGACCCGACCGTCCCCGGTCCGCCCGGTCGTCGGCGCCATGTTCGAGGCGAGCCGCGTGCCCGGCTCCAGCCGGTGCAGCCCGAGCCGGTTGAGCTCGGGCTCCCCGAGCGCGTTGTTGAGCAGCATCCCGGTCCCCGGCACCGTGATCCCCGCGCCGTAGCCCGCCGACATCGTCACCGCGCACGCCAGCCCGTCCGCGTCGACCGCCGACACGTGCGCCGTCGACGCCGACGTCGGCAGCCCGGCGAGCCCCAGCCGCTCGACGGACGCCAGCAGCGCGTGCCCTGCGGCGTCGAGGTCGGTCGCGACGTCGTGCACCTCCAGCCGGTACCGCAGCACCGCCTCCTGGACCTCGAGGACGTCCGACCAGTCGTACGTCCCCCGCCGGGCGAGCTCGCCGAGCATCACCGCGAGCATCGGCCCGCCCACCGACGGCGGCGGGTTGAGCGCGAGGTCCCACGCCCCGACCTGCCGGCGGACCGGGTCGCGCGGGAGCACCCGGTAGGCCGCGAGGTCGTCTGCGGTGACGAGCCCGCCCCGTGCGGCCATGTCCCGGGCCATCGCCAGCCCGACCTCACCCGTCGTGAGCACCGCGGCCCCGAAGCGCCCGACGAGGTCGAGGACGTCGGCGAGCGCCCCGTTCGTCACCGTCTCCCCCACGGTCACCGGGGTCCCGTCGGCCCGCGTGACGAGCGCGAGCGCCTCCGGGTCCTCCCCGAAGAGCACCTCCCCGACGAACCCGAGGTAGCGCGCCGCCGCCCCGTTGACGGGGTATCCCTCTCGGCAGGCCGCGGCCGCCGGGGCGACGACCCCGGCCCACCCGGAGGCCCCCGACGCCCCGAACCGCCGGACGGCCTCCTCGCAGGCGAGGGCCGCCCCCGGCGTCGCGACCGACCCGTGCCCGGCGAACATCGTCACCCCGCCCCCGTAGGCGGTGAAGACCTCGCGGACGCCGCCGCCGAACGCCGACGCCTCCAGCCCGCGCCCGGGCATCTCGACGTTGCCGTCGAGGACGACCGGGTCGCCGTCCGCCGGCCACACCGACACGAACGCCCCGCCGGCGAGCGAGACGATCCCCGGCTCGGACGCCATCGCCGCGACGGCGGCCGCGACGGCGACGTCGACGGCGTTCCCGCCCGCGCCGGCGACGGCCCGCCCGGCATCGAGCGAGACCCTGCCGGTCGCCGCGAGCGCCACCTCAGCCATGCCCGCATCCTGCCAGCCGCCCGCCGCGGCTCCCTGACTCGTCTCGCCGCCCCCGCACGGCTACGGGTAGCGTTGCGGGGCATGACCCGTCCGCCGCTCGCCGTCGTCGCCGGGACCGGGTTCTACGACCTCGACGCCCTCCAGGACCCCCGCGAGGAGACCGTCACCACACGGTTCGGTGACGCCCGCGTCGTCCACGGAGCCTGGCACGGCCTGCCCGTCGTCTTCCTCACCCGGCACGGTTCCGGCCACTCCGTCCCGCCGCACCTCGTGAACTACCGCGCGAACATCCGCGCCCTCGCCGACCTCGGGGTGCGCGACGTCCTCGCCGTCAACGTCACGGGCTCGATCGACCCGGAGCTCGCCCCCGGGGACCTGCTCTGCCTCGACGACTTCGTCGACTTCACGAAGCAGCGGCCGCTCACCTTCTTCGACGGCTCGACCCGCGAGGGGGTCGTCCACACCGACGTCTCCGCCGCGTACGACCCGGACCTGCGCCGCGAGGTGCTCGCCGCGGCGGCCACCGCGGGCGAACCGATCCGCGACGGCGGGGTGTACGCGGCCTTCGAGGGGCCACGCTTCGAGACCGCGGCCGAGATCCGGCTCGCCCGGCTCGCCGGCGGCGACGTCGCAGGGATGACCGGGGTCCCCGAGGTCACCCTCGCCGCGGAGGCCGACCTGCGCTACGCCGCCATCTCGCTCGTCGTCAACCCCGCGACGGGGGTCGGCGACGCGACGGAGCCGATCACGATGGCCGAGATCGAGGCCGTCCTCGCGCGCTCCAGCACCGCGGTCCTCGCGATCCTCGACGCGCTCGTCGCCGCCCGCGCCGCCGCACCGGACCCGGCCCCCGACCCAGCCCCGGAGGAGGAGGCCTGATGGCCACCGTCGTCATCGAGAGCGTCTCGTACGTCGTCACCGTCGACGACGCCGACACCGTCCTGCGGGACGTCGACGTCGTCGTCGAGGACGGCGTCGTCACCCGGGTCGGCGACGAGCGGGACGGCGGCGAGCTCGCCGGCGGGGCGGACGGCTCCGCGGCGACCGTGCCCTCGGACGACGTCACCGTCCTCGACGGACGGGGCCGGCTCGTCATGCCGGGCCTGGTCAACCTGCACACCCACCTGCCGATGACCCTGCTGCGCGGCCTCGCCGAGGACGTCGACCTCCAGGGCTTCCTCACCCGGGTCTGGGCCGCCGAGGGCGCGGTCATGGACCCGGACACCGTCGAGCTCGGGGCCACGCTCGGTGCCCTGGAGTCGTTGCTCGGGGGCTGCACGACCCAGCTCGACATGTACTTCCACCACGACGCCGCCCACCGCGGCGCCGTCGCGGCCGGCAGCCGGCACGTCATCGGCCCGGTCTTCATGGACGGCCCGGGCCCGGACGGCCTCGCCTGGGAGGAACGGATCGCCCTCCTGCGGGCGTGGCGCACCGGCCTGCTCGACATCGGCGGCCCCGAGGTCCCGCTCCCCGCGATGCCGCACGCGACGTACACCTGCTCCCCCGAGCACCTCGCCGAGGTCGCCCTCGTCCTGCGCGAGGTCGCCGCCCAGCCCGCGCCCGGGTCGCCCGCGGCGATGCCGCTGCTCACGACGCACGTGTCGGAGAACGCCGCCGAGAACGCCGACGTCCGCGAACGGTACGACGCGACGCCGACCGAGATCCTCGACCGCGCGGGCTGGCTCGCCGGCGACGTCCCCTTCGTCGCCGGTCACGGCGTCCACACGAGCCCGTCCGACCACGAGCTGCTCGTCGCCGGGGGCGGGGCCGTCGCGCACTGCGCGGGCTCGAACCAGAAGCTCGCGAGCGGGGCCCTGCACTGGGAGCAGGTCCGCGGCGCCGGGGTGCGTCTCGGCATCGGCACCGACGGGTGCTCGTCCTCGAACGACCTCGACATGTGGCAGGCGATGCGCCAGGCCGCCCTCCTCGCGCGGCTCACGAGCGGCCGTCCCGACGTCGGCAGCGCGCACGAGGTGCTCCGGGCGGCGACGATCGACGGCGCCCGCGCCCTCGGGCTCGGCGGCAGCATCGGGTCGGTCGAGGCCGGCAAGCGGGGCGACCTCGTCGTCCTCGACCTGCGGGCCCCGCACCTCACCCCGGTGCACGACGTCACCGCTCTCCTCGTCTTCGCCGCCGGCCGCTCCGACGTCGAGCACGTCCTCGTCGACGGCGAGCTCGTCGTGCGGGACCGGCGCAGCACGCGGCTCGACACCGCCGACGTGCTCGCCCGCGCCGCCGAGCGTGGCGCGCTCGCCCGCGCCGCCGCCGAGGACGCGTCGTGAGCGAGGTCCCGGAGATCCCGTCCGTCGAGCCACCCGAGGAGAGCGCCGCCGAGGTCGTCGAGCGCCTCGGCATGGTCCCGATCCCCGAGGAGGGCGGCTTCTACGTCGCGGGGCCCCGGACCCAGGCCCTCAACGGGATCACCGTCCTGCTCACCGACCAGGCGGACGGCTTCTCGGCGATGCACCGCCTCGCCGTCGACGAGGGCTGGCAGTGGCTCGGCGGCGCCCCCGCGGCCCTGCTGCGGCTGCGCCCCGGGGGCAGCGGGGTCCTGGGCTACCTCGGCGCCGAGCACCCGCAGGTCCTCGTCCGTCGCGGCACGTGGATGGGGGCGACGCCGCTCGGGTACTGGACCCTGCTGTCGTGCTGGTGCGCCCCCGCGTTCCGACCCGAGCACTTCGAGCTCGGCGACCGGGACGCCCTCACCACCGAGTACCCGCAGTTCGCGACGGAGATCGCGACGCTCACGCGCGACCGCCCCGTCGGCCGGATGCGATGACCGCCCTCGTCACCGGCGCGAGCGGCGGGCTCGGCGCCGCCGTCGCGCTCGCCCTCGCCGACGCCGGGCACGACGTCGCCGTCCACTACCGCGGGGACGAGGCCGGCGCCCGGGACGTGGCCGCCGCCGTCGCCGCCCGTGGGCGCCGCGCGAGCACCCTGCAGGCCGACCTCGACGTGCCGCTCGACACCCCGCAGGCCCTCGACGCCGCGTGCGCGGGCCTCCTCGACCGCTGCGCCGACGACCTCGGGACCCCCGACGTCGTCGTCCTCAGCGCGTTCCCCCAGCACCAGCAGGGGTGGTCCGACCTCGACGCCGCCGCCTGGGACGGCTACCACCGTGCCGGGCTGCGGCCCACCGCCGTCCTGCTCCGGCAGGCGACGGACCGGATGGGCCCGGGCGGCGCGGCCGTCGTCGTCGGGTCCATCGAGGGCCTGCGGGCCGCCCCCGGCCACGCCGCGTACGCCGTCGCCAAGGCCGCCCTGCACCACCTCGTCGCCGCCGCGGCCCACGAGGTCGGTCCGCGTGGGGTCCGGGTCGTCGGCGTCGCCCCGGGCCTGGTCGACCGGGAGGGGCTCGAGGACGCCTGGCCGGACGGCGTGGCGAGGTACCGCGCCACCGCCTCGCTCGGCCGTCCGGTGACGGCCGCCGAGGTGGCCGGGACGGTCGCGTTCCTCGCCTCGCCCGTCGCATCCGGCATCACCGGCACCACCGTCACCATCGACGCCGGATGGTCCGCCGCACCCGGGTGGTGAGTCCTCCCGAACCCGTCGGTAACGGCTGCGTCACAACTGCGAGCCACGTCCTGAGGGCGCCGGATCTGGACGTAGCATCTGCACGTCTCACCCGACGTTCCACGAGGAGATCCTCCATGAAGTCCACGCGTTACCTCGTCGCGGTCCCCGCGGCGCTCGCCCTGGCCCTCGCGGGCTGCGGCGGCAGCACCGGCACCTCCGGCGCCGGGGGCGACACCGGCTCGGACACGGGCTCCGGCGACACCGCCGGCTACTCGACCGACGACTCGAACTGCGCCGACGAGGAGGTCTTCTGCATCGGCCTCGTCACCGACACCGGCAACGTCGACGACAAGTCCTTCAACCAGTCCGCCCACGAGGGCGCGGAGGCCGCGGCCACCGAGCTCGAGGGCGTCTACAAGTACATCGAGACCCAGGACGCGAAGGACTACGCCGCGAACATGGCGCAGTTCACGGACAACTCCTACGACGCGATCGTCACGGTCGGCTTCCTCATGACCGAGGCCACCGTCGCCGCCGCCGAGGAGAACCCCGAGACCAAGTTCATCGGCGTCGACCAGGGCTACCCCGAGGGCACCGAGCTGACGAACCTCACCGGCCTGATCTTCCCGGAGGACCAGGCCGGCTACGCCGCGGGCTTCCTCGCCGGTCTCATGACCGAGACCGACAAGCTGGGCCAGGTCCTCGGCCAGGAGATCCCGCCGGTCCAGAAGTTCGCGAAGGGCTTCGAGAACGGCGCGAAGGCCGCGAACGACGCGGTCTCGGTCCAGACCGTGTACCACCCCGCCGGCGACAACGCCTTCAACGACCCGGTGTGGGGCGCCGGCGAGGCCCGCAAGCAGCTGGCCCAGGACGTCGACGTCGTCTTCGGCGCGGGCGGCAACACCGGCAACGGTGCGCTCCAGGAGGTCGCCAAGGCCGACGGCGCCGGTGAGAGCGTCTACTGCATCGGTGTCGACACCGACCAGTGGGACACCGTCCCGCAGGCCCAGCCGTGCCTCATCACCTCGGCGATGAAGCTCATCACCAAGGGCGTCACCGACACCCTCATGACCGCCGAGTCGGGCGAGTTCGAGGGCGTCCAGACGGTCGGCGAGGCCGGCATCGCGCCCTACCACGACTTCGAGGACACCATCCCCGACGACGTGAAGAGCCAGGTCGAGGAGATCGTCGCCCAGCTCCAGGACGGCTCGCTGGAGACCGGCGTCACCCTCTGACCCGTCCCGACGGTCACCCCGGGTGACCGGCCGACCCCGAGGGGGCGGGCATCCGCTCGGATGCCCGCCCCCTCACCACGTCCCCATCCCTCCCGGCGCCCACGTGAGCCGCCGGGCCTCCCTTCCGCCCGCGTGACCCGACCGGCACACTGTGGGCACCCCGAGCCATTGGAGAGGCATGTCCGACACGAGAACCGAAGAGGCGCCCCCGCCGTCCGACGGAGGACCCCGCGAGCCGGAGGCGCCGAAGGACCGCGCCGGGCTGCTCGCCTACCTCATCGGCCACCAGAGCGGCGTCGTCATCGTCGTCGCCCTCGTCATCGCGCTGCTCATCGGCGCCGCCCTCATCCGCTACCAGGGCGTCAACCCCTGGTACGCCTACGAGGTCCTGCTGCGCGGGGCCCTCGTCAACGACGGCGCGCTGACCCGCACCCTCCAGAAGACGGCCCCCCTGGTCCTCACCGGGCTCGCCGTCGTCCTGCCGCTGCGGGTCGGCCTGTTCAACATCGGCGCCCAGGGCCAGCTGCAGCTCGGGGCGATCTTCGGCGCCTGGGTCGCGTACGTCGCCGGCGGTGCCGGGTTCCTCGGGGCCGTGCTCGGGATGCTCGTCGGGATCGTCTTCGGCTCGGTCGTCGGGCTGCTCGTCGGCGTCCTCAAGGCCTACCGCGGCGTCCACGAGGTCATCTCGACGATCATGCTCAACTACATCGTCGCCGGGGTGACGTTCTGGCTCGTCGTCGGGCCGCTCCAGGGCGAGTCCTCGCGCACGAGCGGCATCCCGCAGACCGAGAGCATCCCCGAGGCCGCCCGGCTCGACACGGTCGCCGGCGTCCCCGTGGGGTTCGCCGTCGCCGTCGTGCTCGCCGCCGTCTGCTGGTGGGTGCTCGGCCGGACGACCTTCGGCTTCCGGTTCAACACCGTCGGCGCGAACAAGGAGGCCGCCCGCTACGCCGGCGTCCCGATCAACCGCGTCGTCGTGCTCTCGATGCTCGCCGGTGCCGGGCTCGCCGGTCTCGCCGGGGCCCTCGAAGCGCTCGGCACGCTGCACCGCTTCGAGCCGGCGATCGTCGGCTCGCTCGGCTTCGACGGCATCACGATCGCCCTCCTCGCCCGGGCCAACCCGCTCGCGACGATCCCCGCCGCGTTCCTCGTCGGCATCCTGCGCACCGGCGCCGCCGGGCTGCAGTTCCAGACCGGCATCGCCCCGGAGATCGTCGACCTGCTCCTCGCCCTCATCCTGCTCATGGTCTCGATCCCGGTCCTCGGGAAGTGGCTGTTCCGCAGCCGCGCCGACAAGCAGTCCGTCGCGACGACGAGCTGGGGGAACTGACATGGAGCGCCTGTCGACCTGGGCGTCGAAGAACCGCACGCCCCTCGTCATCGCCGCCGCCGTGCTCGTCGCGGCGTACGCCTTCAACCTCGTGCGGGGGGACATCGCGCCGTCGATGTTCGGCGCTGCCTGGGGCTACGCCATCCCCCTCGTCCTGGCCGCCCTCGTCGGCGTCATCGGCGAGCGCTCCGGCGTGGTCAACATCGGCATCGAGGGGCAGATGCTCCTCGCGGCGTTCGCCGGCTTCTTCGTCGCCGCCGTGAGCGGCTCGATGATCGTCGGTGTCCTCGCGGGCATCGGGACCGGGCTCGTCGCCGGCGGCTTCCTCGCCGTCACCGCGGTGCGGTGGCGGATGGACCAGATCATCGCCGGTGTCGTGCTCAACATCATCGCCACCGGGCTCACGTCGTTCTACCTCGTGTCCGGCCAGTCGCTGCCCGGCGTCATCCCGAACGTCTCGGTGCCGCTGCTGTCGCAGATCCCGCTGCTCGGGGAGGTCTTCTTCAGCGGGCGCAGCGTCATCGCGCTCATCGCGATCCTCGCCGCCGTGCTCGTCCACCTCGCCCTCTTCCACAGCCGGTGGGGCCTGCGGACCCGCGCGGTCGGCGAGTACCCGTCGGCGGCGGACACGGCCGGCATCAAGGTCGAGCGGCTGCGGATGGTCAACGTGACCCTGGCGGGCTCGCTCGCCGGGCTCGCCGGTGTCTACCTCTCGATGGACGCCTCGAGCACCTTCGAGCGGGAGATGACGGCCGGCCGCGGCTTCCTCGCCCTCGCGATCATGATCATGGGTGCGTGGCGGCCGCTGCGGGCGTTCTCGATGGCGCTCTTCTTCGGGTTCGTCAACGCGACGGCCTCACAGCTGCAGCAGACCGGCGGGTTCTCCATCCCGCCGCAGCTCACCGCCACCCTGCCCTACGTCGCGACGCTCGTCGTGCTCGCCGTGGCGGCCGGACGGGTCCGGCCACCGGGCGCCGTCGGCCAGCCCTACGTCAAGAAGGACCAGTGATGAGCGAGAGCACCTCCCGCCCGGAGTCCGAGGGCACCCCGCACCCGACGCGCGGCGACACCTCGCAGTCCCACCTCGCCGACATCGCGACGACCGACGCCGCGCTCGAGCTGCCCCCGGAGCAGTCCGGGTTCGGCGAGGGCGTCATCGGCGAGGTCCTCCTCGACATCGAGGGACTGTCGAAGTCGTTCGGGTCGGTCCACGCCAACCGGGACATCACCCTGAACGTCCGCCGCGGCGAGATCGTCGCCCTGCTCGGGGAGAACGGCGCGGGCAAGTCGACCCTCGTCAACCAGATCTTCGGGCTCATCACGCCGGACCGGGGCACGGTGTCGGTCAAGGGCGACAGCACGCCGATCAAGGACCCGCGGGACGCCATCCGCCGTGGGGTCGGCATGGTGCACCAGCACTTCCAGCTCGTCCCCGTCATGACGGTCGCCGAGAACATGGTGCTCGGGCACGAGTCGACCCGGGCGGGCGTCGTCCTCGACCTCGACTCCGCCCGACGGATGGTCCGCGAGCTGTCCGAGAAGCACGGCCTCGCCGTCGACCCCGACGCCGAGGTCGACGACCTGCCGGTCGGCACCCAGCAGCGGGTCGAGATCCTCAAGGCGCTCTCCCGCCGGGTCGACCTGCTCATCCTCGACGAGCCGACCGCCGTCCTCACCCCCCAGGAGACCGACGAGCTGCTCGGCGTCATGCGCGAGCTCGCCAACTCCGGCACCTCGATCGTCTTCATCACGCACAAGCTGCGGGAGGTCCTCGCCGTCGCCGACCGGGTCTACGTCCTGCGCCAGGGCGAGGTCGTCGGCGAGGTCGCGACGAAGGAGACCGACGCGACCGGCCTCGCGACGATGATGGTGGGCCGCGAGGTCGTGCTGTCGATCGACAAGGAGCCTGCGACGCCCGGCGAGCCGGTGCTCGAGATCGAGGACCTGCACGTCCGCGACGACCGTGGCCTCGCCGCCGTCGACGGCTTCTCGCTCACGGTGAACGCGGGCGAGATCGTCGGGGTCGCCGGGGTCGAGGGCAACGGCCAGCGCGAGCTCGTCGAGGCCCTCGCCGGGATGCGCAAGGTCGTCTCGGGCCGGATGCGGCTCGGCGACCTCGACCTCACGACGGCCAACCCGTACCAGACCCACCACGCGGGCCTCGGCCACGTGCCGGAGGACCGGGAGAAGCACGGCATCGTCGGGTCGTACTCCATCGCCGACAACCTCGTCCTCAACGAGTTCGACCAGGCTCCCTACGCCAAGAGCGGCGTGCGGCAGTTCGACGCCGTCCGCGAGAACGCCGAACGGCTGCGCGAGGAGTTCGACATCCGCTCCTCGGGGGTGTTCCAGACCGCCGGGTCGCTGTCGGGCGGCAACAAGCAGAAGGTCGTCGTCGCCCGCGAGATGGCCTTCAAGCCGAAGCTGCTCATGGCGGCGCAGCCGACCCGCGGCGTCGACGTGGGGTCGATCGAGTTCATCCACCGGCGGATCGTCGAGGCCCGGGACGAGGGCGCCGGCGTGCTCCTCGTGTCGGCCGAGCTCGACGAGATCCTCTCGCTGTCGGACCGGATCGCCGTCGTCCACGGCGGCACCGTCGTCGCCGAGATGCGGGTCGAGGACGCCGACCGGACGGAGATCGGTCGCCTCATGGCCGGAGACCACTGACCCCGAGCCCTCTGCGCCACCACCGGCCGGGGTGACACGGGACGCGACCACGCGCCCGGTCACCCCGGCCGACGTGTGTGTCGAGGTGCCACCGCACGGATCCCCGCGCGAGGACGCCTCCAGCCGCTGCCGCCCTCCGCGGGTCGAGGTGACGCCGCACGGATCCTCGCCCAGGACCACCTCGACCCTCGGACACGCGACGCTGTTCCCTTCCTGAGAAGAGAAACCTACGGAGTCGTAACTTACGGCTGCGTAGGTTACGCTGGCATGCATGACGGCACCGAGCATCGACCGAGCGACCCCCGACGGGGCCACGAGGCCGCGCCTGGGCGCCCACACCGACGGCCCCCTCGGCGGCGTCGTCCGCGGCGCCCGCAAGGTGGCCGAGGCCCTCGCCACCCCGCTCGTCCCGGCCGACTACCTCGACCTCATCGACCCGATGCGTACCGGCGCCGACCTGCGCGGGCGGATCGTGGAGGTCCGCCCCGAGACCGCCGACGCCGCCACCGTCGTCATCCGGCCCGGTCGCGGCTGGCTGGGTCACGTCCCCGGTCAGTACATCCGGATCGGCGTCGACATCGACGGCGTCCGGCACTGGCGCGCCTACAGCCTCACCCACCGCGCCGACGGCTCGGCCGCCGCCGGCATCCCCGCGGGCTGCATCGCGATCACGACGAAGGCCATCCCCGAGGGGAAGGTCAGCAACCACCTCGTCCGCAACGCCCGCCCCGGCACGCTCGTCATGCTCGACCAGGCGACCGGCGACTTCACCCTCCCGACGCCCGCGCCGGCCAAGGTCCTCTTCCTCACGGCCGGCAGCGGCATCACCCCGGTCATCGGGATGCTCCGCAACCACCTGACGGAGCTCGCCGACGTCGCGCACGTCCACTGCGCGCCGAGCGGTGGCGACGTCATCTTCCACCGCGAGCTCGCCGCCCACCACGAGACCGGGCGCCTGGACCTGCGGCTCAACCTCGACGACGAGCACGGCGTCCTCGACCTCGTGAGCCTCGAGACGCTCGTGCCGGACTGGCGCGAGCGTGAGACGTGGCTCTGCGGCCCGACCGCCCTGCTCGACGCGGCCGAGCAGCACTGGGCCGACGCCGGTGTCCCCGAGCGGCTGCACGTCGAGCGGTTCCGCCCGAGCGTCGTCGAGCCCGGGGAGGGCGGCACCGTGAGCTTCGGCGCGAGCGGGGTCACCGTGGACGCCGACGGCTCCACCCCGATCCTCGACGCCGGCGAGGAGGCCGGCCTCATCATGCCGAGCGGCTGCCGGATGGGCATCTGCTTCGGCTGCGTCCTGCCGATGCGGGCCGGCGCCGTGCGCGACCTGCGCACCGGCGACGTCACCGTCCACGAGTCCGACGAACCCCTGCCGATCCAGACGTGCATCAACGCCGTCGCCGGCTCCTGCGAGATCGACCACTGACCTGCCGCGTCGGGCCGGCCGCCGCCCACCCGACGCCACGACGACCAGCCCCCGCCCGCGAGACCCGGAAGGACCCGATCCCCATGACCCTCGCCCCCCAGCGCCCCGCCCACGCGTCCACGAAGCCCGGCGGCATCAACCCCCGCCTGCGCGTCGCCAGCGACGCCCCGCGCCCCGAGCGCCCGGCCTTCAAGAAGTCCGGCAAGCCGAACCCGGCCGCGCACCTGTCCCAGGAGGACATCGAGGCGCTCGGTCACGAGCTCGACGCCCTCCGCAAGGAGGTCATGGACTCCCGCGGCGAGCGCGACGCCGCGTACATCCGCAAGGTCATCAAGACCCAGCGCTACCTCGAGATGGGCAGCCGGGCCCTCCTGCTCTTCAGCAACGTCAAGGTCAAGGGGGTGCGCCCCGCGTGGTGGCTCGGGACGGCCGGCCTGTCGGTCGCGAAGATCCTCGAGAACATGGAGATCGGCCACAACGTCATGCACGGCCAGTGGGACTGGATGCGTGACCCGAAGATCCACTCGACGGCGTGGGAGTGGGACAACGCCTCGCCGGCGAGCCAGTGGAAGCACAGCCACAACGAGATCCACCACACGTTCACGAACGTGCTGGGCCGCGACAACGACCTCGGCTACGGGATCCTGCGGGTCGACGAGGACCAGAAGTGGAGCCTCTTCTACCTCTTCCAGCCGATCTGGCACGTCGGGAACGCCCTCCTCTTCGAGTACTCGATCGCCGCGTACGACCTCGAGCTCGGCCGGTACGTCGCGACGAAGCACCGGATGAGCGAGGAGGACAAGGCCGAGTTCATGAGGAACCGGGACGAGGTCCTTCAGAAGATCAAGCGACAGGCGACGAAGGACTACGTCGTCCACCCGGCGATGTCGGCCGTCACCGGCTCGGCCCGCACGACGCTCACCGCGAACCTCGTCGCCAACCTGGTCCGCAACGTCTGGACGAACACCGTTATCATCTGCGGCCACTTCCCGCCCGGGATCTCGACGTTCGAGAAGACCTCGATCGACGGGGAGACCCGCGGCGAGTGGTACCTGCGCCAGATGCTCGGCTCGGGCAACATCCGCGGCTCGAAGGCGATGCACGTCATGACGGGCAACCTCAGCCACCAGATCGAGCACCACCTGTTCCCGGACATGCCGAGCAACCGGTACGCCGAGATCGCCCCGCGCATCCGCGACCTCATGGAGCGCAACGACCTGCCCTACGTCACGGGCACGCTGTGGAAGCAGTCGGCGTCCGTCTACGGCAAGGTCGTCCAGCTCTCGCTCCCGAACAAGGTCGAGGGCCGGCGTCGCCGCGACATCGTCCGGCTCGAGCTGACGAAGGCGTGGCGGAAGAAGAAGCGCAAGCTCGGCCTCTGACAGCCTCGGCACGCGCCCCGCGGACCCGTCGTCACCGACGGGCCCCGCGGGGCGCGGTGCTGTGTCACCCTGGTCCCGGGTCGGCGACAGGGGGCGGCGGCCCACCACCCGCGTCGACGCATCCTCGACGCGGTTCCCGACCTTCCAGAGGTGACCCCGTGCCCGCTCCCGCCCGCTCCGTCCTCGTCCGCGCCGCGCTCGCGGCCGCCCTCCTCGCCCCGACCGCCGCCGTCGTCGGCGCGGCCCCCGCGTCGGCCGTCACGAGCGCCGAGCTCGAGCGGAAGGTCGTCTCCCTCGTCAACGCCGAGCGTCGCAAGGCCGGGTGCGCCAACCTCCGGGTCGACGAGCGGCTGTGGACCGCCGCCCGCAAGCACAGCTGGAACATGCGGACGAAGGGCTTCTTCAGCCACACCTCCCCCGACGGCCGCACCCCGTGGGACCGGATCCGCGCCGAGGGCTACCGCTACGGCAGCGCCGAGAACATCGCCGCCGGCCAGCGCACCCCGGCCGGGGTGGTCCGGGCGTGGATGAACAGCCCGGGGCACCGCAAGAACATCCTGAACTGCCGGAACAAGGCCGTCGGGGTCGGGGTCTCCCGGGGCGCCTCCCCGTACGGCATCTACTGGACGCAGGACTTCGGCAGCCGCTGACCTCGCCGGTCGGCCCGCCGTGCGAGGGTGAGGCGTGAGCACCTCGCGCCTGACCCCCCGGTTCGTCGTCGTCGGCGGCGGGCCCGCCGCCGGGGCGGCCGCACGGCGGTTCGCCGAGGCGGGCGAGGCGGTCGCGGTGCTCGCCGACGAGCCGCTCGCCCCCTACGACCGCACCGTGCTGTCCAAGGGCGTCCTGCTCGACCCCGCCGCGCCCGTCCCCGAGGTGTGGCCCCCCGACGCCGGCTGGCGCGAGCGGATCTTCGTCCGGCGCTCGACGCCCGTCGTCGCCCTCGATCCCGGCCGCGGGGTGCTCACGACGGAGGACGGCACCACGTGGGCCTTCGACGCCGTCGTCCTCGCCCCGGGGGCCGCCGCCCGGCGCCTGGCCGTCGCCGGGGCCGACGGGCCCGGGGTGCTCCACCTGCGCGACGCCGCGGACGCCGCCCGGGTCTCGGCGTCGCTCACCGAGGGCTCGCGGCTCGTCGTCGTCGGGGGGGGCGTCATCGGGCTCGAGGTCGCCGCCGCCGCCCGACAGCGCGGGGTCGAGGTCGACGTCGTCGAGGCCGACCCACGCGTCCTCGGGCGCGTGGCCCCGCCCGCGGTCGCCGACTGGCTCACCCGCCTCCACGAGCGGAACGGCGTGCGGGTCCACACCGGTGTGACTCCCCAGGAGGTCCTCCGGGACGACGGTGCGGTGCGCGGCGTCCATCTGTCCGACGACCGCGTGCTCCCGGCGCACACCGTCGTCGTCGGCATCGGGGTCCGCCCCCGGACCGACCTCGCGGAGGCCGCCGGCCTCATCGTCGACGACGGGATCGTCGTCGACCCCTCGATGCGCACCTCGCGCCCGGCCGTGCTCGCCGCCGGCGACGCCGTCCGGGTCCGGGGGCCCGGCGGCTCCCGCGGCGTCCGGCTCGAGTCCTTCACCGCCGCCGGCCGTCAGGGCGAGGTGGCCGCCGCCGTCGCCCTGGGCGAGGACGACGCCTTCACCGACGTCCCGTGGTCCTGGTCGGACCAGTACGACGCCTCGATGCAGTCGATGGGCGTCCCGCCGGTCGACGCCGAGCACGTCCTGCTCGGTGACGCGGATGCCCCCTTCGTCCTCTCCCTCGTCGGGGACCGTCCCGTCGCCGCCTGCGGCGTGACGACCGGACCCGGCATCGCCCGGCCGGTGCGGGCAGCGGGACCGGTCATCGCCCACGGCGTGCCGCTCGACGTCAGTGCGCTCCGGGCCGTCGGCGGCGACCTCGCCGCCCTGGCCCGCCTGCTGCGGGAGGCGAGCCGGGGCTGAGGCCCTCGTCCGTCGCGGTCCCCGGTGGTCGGCGGCGACCACGGGACCACACGACGAGGAGCCCGGCCGTCGTCGCCCCGAGCGTGCCGAGGGTGAGGTCCCCCAGCGTGTCCTCGTAGGCGGACCCCAGCTCGGTCCCCTGCCGGATGAACGTGTACCACTCCCCCAGCTCCCACCCGATCGCCAGCACGGCTCCGAGCCCCGCGACGAGCGCCACCACCGCCCACGGCGGCTCGACCCGGTCGGTGACGAGCAGGCCGATCCCCCCGAGCAGGAGCAGCCAGTTGACGTAGTGGTTCGCGTCGTCCCACCACACGACCGTGTCGTAGAGGTCGAGGCTGTTGCCGGTGACGTCGACGAGGAAGGGCGCCATGACGAGGGCGAACGCCCCGAAGGGCGGCCGTGCCCCCGGGTGCCGGCGGCCCACGACGACGCGCCACAGGACCGGGGCGAGGAGCATCAGGACGGGGTAGAGCACGAGCCGCGCCCCGAACGCCTTGTCGGCGAAACGGTCGATGCCGGGCCACCACTGGGCGACGGCGAGCTGACCGACGGTGGCGACGAGCAGCACGACGGGCACCCACGGAGGGCAGCGCCACGGCGGCCTCGTCATGGACGGCAGTGTGGCACCGCGCGATCACCACGGTCACGGATTCGGGCCCGTGGCGGCTAAATCGTAGGCTTGGTGCTCGTGACCGACGCACCCACCCCCGCCGCCCCCGAGGCCGACCTGCCGGAGCAGATGCGGATCCGCCGCGACAAGCGCGACCGCATCATCGCCGCCGGTGGCCAGGCGTACCCGGTGAGCGTCGCGCGCACCCACGGCCTCGCCGAGGTCCGCGCCGGCTGGACCGGTCTCGAGGCGGGCGAGGAGACCCAGGACGTCGTCGGCGTCGGCGGGCGGGTCGTGTTCGTCCGGAACACCGGCAAGCTCGCGTTCGCCACCCTCCAGGAGGGCGACGGCACCCGCCTCCAGGTGATGCTCAGCCTCGCCGAGGTCGGCGAGGACGCCCTCGCGGCGTGGAAGAGCGACGTCGACCTCGGCGACCACGTCTTCGTCGAGGGCCGGGTCGTCTCGTCCCGCCGGGGCGAGCTCTCCGTCATGGCGACCCGCTGGGAGATGGCGAGCAAGGCCCTCCGCCCGCTACCGGTCCTGCACAAGGAGCTCTCCGAGGAGTCCCGGGTCCGCCAGCGCTACGCCGACCTCGTCGTGCGCCAGGAGGCCCGCGACCTCGTGCGGACCAAGGCGAGCGCCCTCCGGGCGATCCGCGGTGTCCTCGAGGACCAGGGCTACCTCGAGGTCGAGACGCCCGTCCTCCAGCTCGTGCACGGCGGCGCCGCCGCACGCCCCTTCCGGACCCACCTCAACGCCTTCGACCAGGACATGGTCCTGCGGATCGCCCTCGAGCTGCCGCTCAAGAAGGCGGTCGTCGGGGGCGTCGACCGGGTCTACGAGATGGGCCGGATCTTCCGCAACGAGGGCGTCGACGCCACCCACTCCCCCGAGTTCACGATGCTCGAGGCTTACCAGGCCTGGGGTGACCAGACCTCGATCGCCGCCCTGCTGCGCGACATCTACCTCGGCGTCGCCGACGCCCTCGGCTCCCGGCAGGTCGAGACCCCCGCCGGCACCGTGGACCTCGACACCGAGTGGCGCTGGCTGCCGGTCTACGACGCGGTGAGCGAGGCCGTCGGGGAGCCGGTGACCATCGACACCCCGAAGGAGACCCTCCTCGCACACGCCGAGCGGCACGGCGTGGACGTCGACCCGGGGCTGGAGAAGGACCGGGTCTTCCTCGAGCTGCTCGGGGAGGTCGTCGAGCCCACGCTGCTCCAGCCGACGTTCCTGTGCGACTACCCCGCGATCGCCCAGCCGCTGGCCCGGCCGCACCGCTCGGCCGAGGGCCTCATCGAGGCCTGGGACCTCGTCATCGGCGGCGTCGAGCGCGGTACCGGGTTCTCCGAGCTCGTCGACCCCGTCGTCCAGCGCCAGGTCCTCACCGACCAGTCGATGCGGGCCGCCGGCGGCGACCCCGAGGCGATGGAGCTCGACGAGGACTTCCTGCGGGCCCTGGAGTACGGCGCGCCGCCGATGGGCGGCCTGGGTTTCGGCGTCGACCGCCTCGTCATGTTCTTCACGAATGCGAGCATTCGGGAGACGATCCTCTTCCCGCACCTGAAGCCGGAGGCCTGAGCGTGCAGACCCTGTGGCCCTACGTCGCCGGCCTCCTGCCGACGATCGTCGTCGCGGCATTCTTCTACGCCATCATCAAGCGGATCGTCGAGAGCGACCGCACCGAGCGCCTCGCCCAGCGGCGCCTGGAGGAGGACGAGGACCGGCTGTCCCGGGAATCGCGGAATGGTCCGGAAGAGAATTCCGGCGGAACCCCCTAGAATCGCCATCGGTCCGATTTCCTCGGATCTGTCTTTACACAGGCTTTACCTTCTCTATACTCTGACTAAAGAGAAGCACGGGCAGCACACCCGCAGCCTTTGCATCACGACACACGGAGGAACACCCATGGCCAAGAAGGTCCAGGTCCTGCTCGTCGACGACGTCGACAAGGAGTCCAGCGCCGACGAGACGGTCACCTTCGCCCTCGACGGGATCTCCTACGAGATCGACCTGACGAGCGAGAACGCCTCGAAGCTGCGCGACGACCTCGCCGTGTGGATCGGCCACGCCGAGCGCACGGGCGGACGCCGGAGCAGCGGCGGCGGCAGCAAGAACGGTGGGCGCTCCGCCCGTCGCGACGTGAGCCAGATCCGCCAGTGGGCCCGCGACAACGGCTACGACATCAGCGAGCGCGGCCGGATCTCCACGGAGGTCCAGGAAGCCTACGAGAAGGCGAACTCCTGACCCCCGAGGTCCGCTCGGACGCGGGGGGGGGGGGCCCCCCCCCGCCGCGCGCATGTCAGCCCGGCACGCGTGGCTGACCTTCACCGCCGGCCCGGCCCTCGGGCACCGCCCCACCGACGACCCCCACGACTGGCAGCGGGCCCTGTCCGCCCTTCACGCGCGGTGGTACGACGGCGTCGCGCCGCCGGCGGTCGCGGCGGTCTTCGTGCTCCAGTGGGTCCTCCAGGTCCGGGCGCACACCGCCGCGTACGCCGCCGCCACCGGCCCGTGGCGGGCCCGGCTCGACGGGCTGACGTTCGTCCGAGGGAACGCCCTCGTCCCCGAGAGGGTCGCCCTGTCCGGTCTCGTCGCCGACGACGGCGATCTCGGTGCCCGGCTGGACCGGGCCGAGGAGGATTACCGCGCGGTGGCCGAGCCGCTCGCGGCGTCCTACGCCAGCCCCGTGCGCCTCGGCCCGCGGGTCCGAGGCGGACTCGTCGACGACATGTGGACCGCCGCCCGACGCGACGCCGAGACCGTCGCCGGCATCGTCCGGCCCGGCGTGCCCGCCCGGGCCTCCTGCTGCCTCATCTACGCCCTCCCCGACTGCGGCGAGTGCGCCGGCTGCCCTCGGCTCGCAGGACGCCGCGTCCCCGGGGGCTCGTGAGCCGACGTTCCGGGCTTCCGCGGGGGACCCACCCGTGGAAGGCTGCCTACATGAAGGTCATCGTCCGCTGGGTCGTCCTCTCCCTCCTCGCCGCTCTCGTCGGGTTCGGCCTCGGCCTGCTCTTCGACGCCGGCGACGGCGCCGACATCGGCGGCGGAGTGCTCGCCCTGCTCGCCGTCGTCGTCGGGGCCTTCGTGTGGGCCCTGCGCGACGGCCGCCACGCGGGCCTGGGGCACGTGCTCGTCCGGTGGGCGCTCGTCGGGGTGCTCGTCGGTCTCGTCTTCGCGGTCTTCCCGCAGGTGGGGTCGGACAGCTTCTTCTCGTGGGCCGAGTACCTCGAGGACGTCCCGTCCGACGCGCTGTACGGTCTCGTCCTCACCCTCGTCGGCGCCCTGCCGGGTGCGCTCATCGGCCGGGTGTTCCGCCGCCGCGGCCACCAGGACGACGCCACGACCGACTGACCCCGGCGGGTCGTCCCGTCAGAGGTCACACCGGGACCGGCTCGCACCCGGCGGGGACGGGCTGGCTCGGGTGCGGCACGTCGTCGAAGGACGCCTGCGCCCGCCACATCTCGGCCTTGAGCCGCTCGCGGACCTCGGCGTACGCCGGGTCGTCGTAGACGTTGCGCACCTCCTCCGGGTCCTCCTGCATGTCGTACAGCTCCCACTCCGGCGGGTACTGCCGGTTCGTCGTGCCCGGCATGCCCATCCCGTCGTTGTAGAAGTAGATGAGCTTGTACCGCTCGGTGCGCCAGCCGTAGTGGGCCGGGGCCCGGTGGTCGTAGTCGTCGTTCTCCCAGTAGCGGTAGTACAGGCCGTCCGCCTGGGGCGAGGTCGGCGCGCCGACGAGGTCGCCGAAGAAGGACCGGCCGTGCATCCGGGGGTGGTGGGCCACGCCGGCGGCGTCGAGGATCGTCTGGGCCATGTCGACGTTGCTCGCCGTGCCCTCGTACACCGTGCCGGCGGGTACGCGGCGCGGGTAGGAGACGACGAACGGCATCTTGATCGACTCCTCGTACATGAACCGCTTGTCGTACCAGCCGTGGTCACCGAGGAAGAAGCCCTGGTCGGAGGAGTACATGAGCATCGTGTCGTCGAAGAGGTCCTTCTCGCGCAGCCAGTCGACGACCCGGCCGACGTTGACGTCGACGGAGTGCACGCAGCGCAGGTAGTCCTCCATGTAGCGCTGGTACTTCCACAGCGAGAGCTCCTCGTAGGAGAGCCCCTCGGGGGGCAGCATCTTGAGGTCGCGCAGGTGCAGGCCCTCGGCGATCCGCATCGCGGCCCGGCGCGAGGACGTCGTCCGGCTCGAGTAGTCGTCGAAGAACGTCGACGGCACGGGGATCGGGTCGCTGTAGAGGTCGGCGTGGGCCTCGTCCGGGATCCACGTCCGGTGCGGGGCCTTGTGGTGGATGAGGATGCACCAGGGGCGGTCCTCGTCCTGCGCGACCTGCTCGTCGAGCCAGCGCAGGGACAGGTCGGTGATGACGTTCGTCGCGTAGCCCGGCTCGATGCGCAGACCGTCGGCGGAGAGAAACCGGGGGTCGTTGTACTCGCCCTGGTTGATGAGCACGTCCCAGTAGTCGAACCCCTGCGGGTCGTGACCGACCCCGTCCGTCTCGCCGTCGCCCATGTGCCACTTGCCGACGATCGCCGTCCGGTAGCCGGCCTCGCGCAGCTGGGTGACGAACGTCGGCTGACTCGCGTCGATGTGCGTCTTGAGGCCCTTGACCCCGTTGACGTGGCTGTAGGTGCCGGTGAGGATGCTCGCCCGGCTCGGGGCGCACAGCGAGTTCGTCGCGTAGCAGTGGTCGAGCCGGGCACCTTCCTCCGCGATCTCGTCGATGCGAGGCGTGTCGTTGACGACCGACCCGTAGGCGCCGACGGCGTGCGCGGCGTGGTCGTCGGTGAGGATCATGACGATGTTGGGACGGCGGCCGGCGTCGGTCGTCGGGTCCGGGGTGTGTGTGCTCATCGGGTCGCTTCTCCGGTCGTCTCGGTCGGGCGGGGTCTCGGGTGTCCGGCGGTCGCGCTCACTGCGCGTGCTGGTGGCGGTCGGTCTCGGGGTCCCAGGGGGCCTGGTACGCCGGCCAGGGCAGGACACCGACGCCGTCGGCCCACTCCTGCCACGCCGCGGCCATGGCCTCGACGCGCTCCGGGTGGGCGGGTGCGAGGTCGTCGAGCTCGGAGCGGTCGGTCCCCAGGTCGTAGAGCTCCCACGGCCGCTCGGCCTCGCGGACGAGCTTCCAGTCGCCCTCGCGGACGGCGCAGTTGCCGATGTGCTCCCAGTAGAGGGTGTGCGCCGCAGGGCCCTCGCCGCCGCGGAGCGTCTCGAGCATGCTCGACCCGCGCCCGTCGTTGCGCGGAAGACCCGCGGCCTCGAGGAAGGTCGGCATGACGTCGGTCAGCTGGAAGGGCGTGTCGACGACCGCCCCCTCCGCGAGACCTCCGGCCGGCCAGTGGACGACGAAGGGCGAGGCGATGCCGCCCTCGTGCGTCCACCGCTTGTAGAGGCGGAACGGGCTGTTCGACAGGTTCGCCCACGCGGGGCCGTAGGCGCACCACGTGTCCGGTCCGCCGGGCGGGACGTCCGGGGTGTTCTCGACCCGAACGGGTCGTCCGTCCGGCATCTCGACCCGGTTCCGTGCCCGGAACTTCGCGGCGCCCCCGGGGATCTCGGCGCATCCGCCGTTGTCGGCGAGGAAGACGACGATCGTGTTCTCGAGCTCGCCCCGGGCCTCGAGCGTGTCGAGGATGCGCCCGATCCCGCGGTCCATCGCGGTGACCATCGCGGCGTAGGCCGCCATCCGGCTGGCCTCCCACGAGGTCTCGGTCACCTCGTCCCAGGCGGGCTGGCTGAGGTCCCGCTCGGAGAGCCGCGCGGACTCGCCGAGCAGCCCCTCCTCGCGGAGCCGCTCGAGCCGGGCCGCGCGCAGCGCGTCCCAGCCCTCCTCGTACACGCCGTCGTAGCGCTCCATGTCCTCGGGCGACGCGTGCAGCGGCCAGTGCGGGGCCGTGTACGCGAGGTAGAGGAAGAACGGGTCGTCCTCGTCCCGGCCGGCGACCCACTCGCTCGCGTGGTCGCTCACGGCGTCGGTGAAGTAGTAGCCCGGCTCCTCCGGGGAGGGCAGCTTCTCCTCGTTGTGGAAGAGCCCGACCGGGTGGAAGTAGTGGTCGGCTCCCATGAGGATCCCGTAGAACTCGTCGAACCCGCGCCGGGTCGGCCAGGAGTCGTTGGCCTCCTTGACGTCGTTCGACAGGTGCCACTTGCCCGACAGGCAGGTCGCGTAGCCGGCGTCCTTGAAGTGCTCGGCGAGGGTCGGCCACTCCCGGCTCATCGTGCCGGGGTAGCCCGTCGGGGCGTCGTTCTCGGTGAGGATGCCGATGCCCGTCTCGTGCGGGTCGCGGCCCGTGAGCAGGCTCGCCCGGGACGGGCTGCACCGTGCCGTGTTGTAGAAGCTGCTGCACCGCACCCCGGCCCGCCCGAGGCGGTCGAGGTTCGGCGTCTCGATCTCGCCGCCGTAGCAGCCGATGTCGGAGTAGCCGAGGTCGTCGGCGAGGACGAGGAGGACGTTGGGGCGATCGGTCATGCGGGGGCTCCTTCGGTGAGCTCGCCGGGGAAGTGACAGGCGGCGGTCTGGCCGACCGGAGTGAGGGTCAGCTCCGGGACCTCCTGCTCGCAGACCTCCCGGCCCTCCCGGAAGAGGGGGCCGATCGGGCAGCGCGTGCGGAAGCGGCAGCCGCTCGGCGGGTTCGCCGGGCTCGGCATGTCACCGGTGAGGACGATCCGCTGCCTCCCCTGGTCGTCGACGACGGGCTCGGGCGTCGCCGACAGCAGCGACTTCGTGTACGGGTGCTGCGGGTCGTCGTAGACCTCCTGGACCGTCCCGGTCTCCACGATCCGCCCGAGGTACATGACCGCGACGCGGTCGGAGAGGTGCCGGACGACGGAGAGGTCGTGGGCGATGAACAGCAGACCGATCGTCAGCCGCTCGCGCAGCTCCTCGAGGAGGTTGATGATCTGGGCCTGGATGGAGACGTCGAGCGCGGAGACCGGCTCGTCGCAGATGAGCAGCTTCGGCTCCTTGGCCAGCGCCCGGGCGATCCCGACGCGCTGGCGCTGGCCGCCGGAGAACTCGTGCGGGTAGCGGGCCAGATGACCCTCGGCGAGACCGACGGTGTCCATGAGCTCCGCCGCCCGGCTCCTGGCGGCGGAGCCCGTGACACCCGTCATCTCGAGGGCCTCGTCCATCGACTGCCCGATCGTGCGACGCGGGTTCAGCGACGCGTACGGGTCCTGGAAGATGTACTGGATCGTGTTCGCGACGTGCTGTCGGTCCGCGCCCGTCATCCGGGTCACGTCCCGGCCGTCGACGGTGATGGTCCCCGCGGAGACCTCGTTGATCCCGACGATCGTCCGGGACAGCGTGGACTTGCCGCAGCCGGACTCACCGACGAGCCCCAGGGTCTCGCCCGGGCGCACCTCGAGGGAGAGCCCGTCGACGGCGTACACGGGCTGGATCCGCCCGATGAGCGAGCGCTGCCGGCTCACGTTGGTCCGCAGGTTCTCGACCGAGAGGACCGGCTCGCCCTCGGCCGCGCGGGCCGCGCGGTGCCGTGCCTGGACGGCCGGAGGCATCGAGAGGTCCCCGCCCTCGGCACTGACGAAGCAGGCGGCGCGGTGGTCCGGGGCGAGCTCCTCGAGCGGGGGGACCGCCTCGGAGCAGGAGGGGCGGGCGACCGGGCAGCGGGGGGCGAACGAGCAGCCCGGCGGCAGGTCCGCCGGGTTGGGGGGCGACCCGGGGATGGCGACGAGCTGGTCGCCGCCGGCGTCCGCGCGCGGCACGGCGGTGAGCAGGGCCTTCGTGTAAGGGTGCCGCTGCTCGGCGAAGACGTCCTTCACCGAGCCGCTCTCCACGACCCGGCCGCCGTACATGACGACGAGGTCGTCGCACAGCTCGGCGACGACGCCCATGTCGTGCGTGATCATGACGATCGCGACGCCCAGATCGTTGCGCAGCTCGACGAGCAGCTCGAGGATCTGGGCCTGGATCGTCACGTCGAGCGCGGTCGTCGGCTCGTCGGCGATGAGCAGCCGGGGCTTGTTCGCCAGCGCGATG
The DNA here is from genome assembly GCF_018139485.1 of Phycicoccus avicenniae. Lineage (GTDB taxonomy): Bacteria > Actinomycetota > Actinomycetes > Actinomycetales > Dermatophilaceae > Phycicoccus > Phycicoccus avicenniae. The sequence continues at coordinate 277,691 of NZ_JAGSNF010000004.1, read as the reverse complement.
GCGATGACGACGCGCTGGCGCATGCCCCCGGAGAACTCGTGCGGGTACTGGTCGATCGTCCGCTCGACGTCGGGGATCCCGACCTGGCGGAACAGCTCGAGGGCCCGGTCCCGGGCGGCCGCCTTCGGCACCCCGTGGACGCGCAGCGCCTCGGCGATCTGGTCGCCGACCTTCATGACGGGGTTGAGGGCGGCCTGCGGGTCCTGGAAGACCATCGCGACCTCCCCGCCGCGCAGCCCGCGCATCTCCTTCTCCGGCACGGCGAGCACGTCGCGGCCGTCGAGGGTCACCGAGCCGCCGTCGACACGGCCGGGCTCGCGAAGCATCCGCATGACGGCACGCGCGGTGACGGACTTGCCCGACCCGGACTCCCCGACGATCCCGAGGATGCGGCCCTGCTCCAGCGAGAAGGACACGCCGTTCACCGCCTCGACGACCCCACGGGGCGTCGGGAAGGACACGCGGAGGTCCCGCACGTCGAGGAGGTTCCGGGACCCGGGACGGGGGTCGGGGATGCGCGCCGGACGGTCGGCGGCGGCGGGGGTGTCGGTGCTCTCGGACGTCGTCATCATCGACGGTTCACCCTTTCGTTGAGCGAGTCGGACAGCATGCTCAGCGCGAGGGCGAGCAGGAGGAGGACGAGGATCGGGCCGACCGGGTAGGTCGGGGCCTCCCGGACGTACCGCATGCCGACGTTGAGCAGGGAGCCCAGCGACGGCTGCGGCGGCTGCACCCCGAGGCCGAGGATGCCGAGCCCTGACTCGATGAAGACGGCGTTCACGGCGAAGATCGCGCCGTGGACGATGAGCGGGTCCGCCGTGTTCGGCACGATGTGCCGGGTGAGGATCCGGCGCCGGCTCACCCCGAGGGTGCGGGCGGCGACGACGTACTCGCGGTTCTGCTGCTCGAGGGCGCCGGACCGGGCGAGCCGGCCGAAGCCGGGCAGACCGAGGATCGTGATGGCGACGACCGTCGAGGCGAAGCCGACGCCCATGACGACGACGACGCAGAGCGCGAGGATGAAGCTCGGGAAGCCGATGATGACGTCGAAGACCCGCTGCATGAGGTTGCCGAAGCGTGGCCACACCGCGCCGGACAGGCCCAGCAGGCTGCCGATGACCCCCGAGACGGGCACGGCGATGGCGACGAGCGCCAGGTCGGTGCGCAGCCCGTAGACCGTGCGGACGAAGATGTCCCGGCCGTACTCGTCGGTGCCGAACAGGTGCTGCGTGCTCATCCCGAGGAACCGGTCCCGGCTCTGCACGTCGTAGCCCTGCGGGAAGATCACCGGTGCGAGCAGGGCGATCGCCGTGAGCGCGAGGAGGATGCCGGCCGCGATCATCCCGCGCGGCGTGCGCAGGGCCGCGCCGTACCGCGCGAGCGACACCGGGACGGTGAAGCGGCGTGCGGCCGGGGGTGCGGCGGCGTTGTCGAGGTCTGTCGTGGACATGACGGTCAGCCCAATCGGATGCGGGGGTCGAGGGCCGCCAGGGTGATCTCCGACGCGAGCTGCGCGAGGATCGCGATGACGACCGCGAAGAGGATGAGCACCTGGACCAGCAGGTAGTCGCGTTGCTGGACGGCGCCGACGGCGAGCGACCCGAGCCCGTTGCGGGCGAAGATCAGCTCGATGAGCAGCGAGCCGGCGAGGAGGTCGCCGATCCGCAGGCCGACGACGACGGCGGCGGTGCCGAGGCTGTTGCGGGCGACGTGCCGCGTCGTGATCCGGCGCGGGGACACGCCCTTGGAGACCGCGAGGTCGACGAAGTCCTCGCCCCGGTTCGTGAGCATCGACGTCTGCACGAGCCGCGAGACCGTCGCGGCCGCCGGCAGCGAGAGCGCGAGCGCCGGGAGGATGAGGTACTGGAGCCCGAAGTTCGGGTCGTCGAGCACCGCGACCTCACCGCTCACCGGGAGGACCCGGTTGTAGATCCCGAAGAAGAGGATGAGGAGCAGACCCACGAGGTAGGCCGGCACCGCGATGAAGAAGGTGTTCCAGGCGTCGACGGCGGTGCGCGCCCAGGGGGTGAGGCGGGAGCCGCCGAGGATGCCGAAGACCAGCCCGACGACGATCATGAGGAGCGTCGCGGCGACCGTGAGCTCGATCGTGCTCTCCATCCGGGCGCCGATGAGCTGGCTCACCGGCCGGTTGAGCAGGTACGAGTTCCCGAGGTCGCCCTGGAGGAGGTTGCCGACCCACCGCAGGTACTGCTCCCACAGCGGGAGGTCGAGTCCCATCTCGGCACGGAGGGCCTCGATCGTCGCGGGGTCCGCGTCCCCCTCGACCAGCGCCACGGCGGGGTCACCGGGTGCCAGTCGAGGAAGGGCGAACGCGACCATCGACGCCACGACCGTCACTCCGAGGACGGAGGGGATCTTGTGGACGAGGTAGCGCAGCATCGTGGGTCACTCACTCCGTGATGGCGGCGCCCTCGAAGTGCATCGGACCGCCGCGGTCGGCGGTGACGCCCTCGATGTTCGCCTGGTGGACGACCTGGATGGGGGCCTGGATGAGCGGGAACGCGACGGCCTCCTCCTGGAGGTACTCCGTGAGGTCGACGACGGCACTCTCGAAACCCGCGTCGTCCGTCGCCGTCTTGATCGCCTCGCGCTTGGCCACGTACTCGTCGTTCCACAGCTGCGACGCGTTGCCCTTGCGGATCTGGGGCAGCGAGTCGAGCATCGTCCGCGGCGAGAGGCCGACCTGGCCGTTGAGGTGCATGTAGGCCGGGCCGAGGTCGCCCTCGGCGAGGCCGGCACCGAAGGCGCCGTTGTCGAGCTGGTTGGCGCTCGGCTTCAGACCGATGTCGGCGAGGTTGTTCTGGACGATCTCGAACTGGGCCTTCAGCGCCGGGTTGGGACCGAAGGAGATCGGCACCGACGCACCGGTCGCCCCGGCCTCCTCGATGAGCTCCTTCGCACGCTCGGGGTCGTAGCTGTAGTGGGTGACCAGGTCGTCCGTCATCCCCGGCAGCTCCGGGTCCCAGAACACGTTCGAGATGGTGCCCGTCCCGCCGAACACCTGCTCGTTGATGCGCTCGTAGTCGATGGCGTAGCCGATCGCCTCGCGGGCCTTGGCCTCGTCGAAGGGCTTCTTCGTGAGGTTGACGTTGAAGGAGTAGATCGTGCCGCCGGCGTCCATCGCCTCCCACTGCGGGTCGCTCGTCATCGACGTGACGTCGGAGGCCGTGAGCCCCCACGCCATCTGGGCCCGGCCGCTGCGCAGCGCCGACAGCTGGGCCGTCGGGTCACCGGTCACGATGTAGTCGATGGAGTCGAGGTTGACGTCGCCCTCCCAGTAGTCCTCGTTCTTCACCAGCGTGTAGCCGGCGCCGGGCTGCCAGTCGGTGAACGCGAAGGGGCCGGTGCCGTTGACGGTCGTGCCGTCGTCGGTGGCGGAGAACTGCTCGCTGTCGAGCATGGGCACCGCCTCGAACCAGTCGAAGAGGGCGTCGCCCGGGGGGTTGTCGAACGTGAGGTCGACCTGGGTCGCGCTCACGGCCTCGACGCTCGTGGGCGTGAGGTACTTGAGGTTGGACCCCTCCGTCTGGTTCGCGACGGCGTCGAAGGTGAAGACGACGTCCTCGGCGTCGAACTGGTCGCCGTTGTGGAACGTGACGTCGTCGCGGAGCATGACGCTCACCTGCGTGCCGTCCTCCGAGACGGTCCACTCGGTCGCGAGGCGGGGCTGCGGCTCGCCGTTCTCGTCCTTGCGGACGAGCGAGTCGTAGACGCTGCCGACCCACGGGTCGTTGCGGGCGAGGTGCGACAGCGCGTTCGCCGGGTTCGCGTCGAGGGCGACGGCGAAGGTGACGGTACCGCCGTCGGTCGCCTCACCGCCCGAGCTCCCGGCGTCCACCGCCGACGAGCAGGAGGCCAGGGCACCGGCGGCGAGCAGGGCCACCCCCGGGACCAGGATGCGGCGACGGGCGGTACGACTGGGTGCAGGCATCTGACTGCTCTCTTCCTTGAGGCGTCGGTCCCCGGGGTCGGGGATTCATAATTTCAGTTGGGAAAGTAATCACCCCCACCCGTCGCTGTCAACCCCCCGCCGCGGTCATCCGCCCGTGGCGCACGCGACACCGCGCCCCGAGGACGGCCACTTCACGCTGTCTTTGCAGGCCTTCAGCCGACTGGGTCGGCCACCGTGGCGTCGTCATTCCATTACTTCCCTCGCAACGAAAAATAAGATACGTTCGGCGGTCAGACACCCCGTCCAGCCCGGAGATCCTCATGAGCCTCGTCCTGCAGAGCGCCCCGCGGCGGACTCCGCACGAGCGGAGCCTGCTCACCATCCTGCGCGACGGCGGCCCCACCTCCAGGACCGGCCTCGCCGAGGCCACCGGGCTGTCCCCGACGACGATCAGCAAGGTCGTCGGCAACCTGGTGTCCGAAGGTCTCGTCGCGGAGAGCGTCGTCGCCGCCCGGGCGGTGGGCCGCCCCGCCGTGACGCTCACCCCGGTCGACGAGGCCGTCACCGTCCTCGGTGTCCAGATCGGCGCCGGAACGGTCCACCTCGGCGTCGGTGACGCCGGGTACGGCGTGACGCGTACCGAGTCGCTCTCCTTCCCCGTCGACGCCGCCCCCGAGACCGTCTGCGACCTCGTGGGCGCGGCACTCGAGTCCCTCGTCGCCGACCACACCGGGAGCCCGGTCGTCGGGGTGGGCGTCGGCGTGCCCGGCCCCGTCGACCCCGCCCGCCGGGCGCTCGCCGTGTCCGTCCACCTCGGGTGGCGCGACGTGCCCATCGCCGACGTCCTCGAGGCGAGGCTCGGCCTGCCCGTGGTCGTCGACCACAACGTGCGCACCATGGCCCTCGCGGAGTCGCGCCACACCTACCGCCGCGCGGGAGACGTCGCCTACCTGTACGTGCGCACGGGCGTCGGTCTCGGCATCGCCGTCCGCGGCCAGGCCTTCTACGGCGGGTCCGGCGGTGAGAGCTACCTCGGGCACACCCGCGTCGTCGACCGCGGCGAGCTGTGCAGCTGCGGGTCCCGCGGGTGCCTCGACACGATCGTGTCCGAGCCTGCCGTGCGCCGGGCCCTCCGCGCCATGGGCGACGCGACCGACCCGCCCCGCGGCGAGGCCCTGAGCCGGGTCCACGAGCTGGCCACGACGGGGAACCGGGACGCCGTCGCGTACGAGGACGCCTACCTCGACGCCCTGGCCGGGTCGCTGAGCGGGGTGGTCAACCTCTTCACGCCCGACCTCGTCCTGCTCGGCGGCATCCTGTCCACCGCCCCGGAGCGCCTCGTCACCACCCTGCGCGAGCGCACCCGCGACCGCATCTTCCCCCTGCTGCGCGACGACCTGCGCGTCGAGCAGGCGGACGGCAGCGACACCGCCCTCGTCCGGGGCGCCACCGCGTCGGCGCTCGAGATGCTGCACTTCGCCTGACCAGCCGTTCCACCGAGGAGGAGCCCCACCGTGTCCACCGCCGGCCGTCGTCCGAACATCGTGTGGCTCGTGAGCGAGGACTGCTCGCCACACGGCGCCGAGCTGGGGGACGGTCTCGCCCGCACCCCGACGATCGACCGACTGGCCCGTGAGGGCGTCGTGTTCGAGAACATGTTCACGACCTACCCCGTCTGCGCCCCGGCGCGGTTCGCCATCCTCACGGGGGCTCCCGCACAGCGGCACGGAGCCCACCAGATGCGGTCGCGCCCGCACCTGGACCCGTCGCTGCGGACCTACCCCGAGGTGATGCGCGAGGCCGGGTACTTCTGCACCAACAACCCCAAGACCGACTACAACTGCGACGTCGACCCGGCAGCGGTCTGGGACGGCGACGGGACCTCCGGGGACTGGCGCGACCGCCCCGACGACCGGCCCTTCCTCGCGGTCTTCAACGCCAACGCCACCCACGAGTCGACCCTGTGGCGCACCGAGGTCGGGCCCGTCCGGCCCGACGAGGTCCGCGTCCCGCCGTACCTGCCCGACACCCCCGAGATCCGCGGCGACATCGCGCGGTACTACACCGCGGTCGAGGAGACGGACGCCCGCTTCGTTCAGATCCTCGCGGCCCTCGAGGAGGACGGGCTCACGGAGGACACCGTCGTCCTGTACTCCTCGGACCACGGGGGATGCGCCCCGTGGAGCAAGCGGTACTGCCACGACCAGGGCCTGCGCGTCCCCCTCGTCGTGTGGGCGCCACCGCGCTGGCAGCACCTGCTGCCGGCCGACCCCGGGTCACGGCTCGACGAGCCCGTGACGCACCTCGACGTCACGACGACGATCATCACGCTCGGCGGGGCGCAGGTCCCGCCGACGATGGACGGCCGCCCGCTCGTCGGTCGGGACCGCGACCCGCACGCCTACGCGTTCGGGGCCCGCGACCGGATGGACGAGCGCTACGACCTCGTGCGGACGGTCCGCGACGAGCGGTACCGGCTGCTGCGCAACTACCTGCCGCACCGCCCGGCCGGCCAGCACCAGGCGTTCGCCTGGCAGGCCGCCGGGTACCGGTCGTGGGAGACCGAGCTGCGCGCCGGCCGGCTCGACCCGGTCCAGCGGCGGTTTTTCGAGCCGCGACCCGGCGTCGAGCTCTACGACTGCGTCGCGGACCCCGACCACCTCGTCGACCTCGCCGCCGAGCCCGAGCACGCCGAGCGGGTCGCGACGATGCAGGCCGCGCTCGACGCGTGGATCCTCGCGTGCGGCGACCGCGGCTTCGCGCCCGAGGGCTCGCCCGTCGACGACGGGCCGCCGTCCGCGGACGACTACCCGTTGCCCGAGGTGCTCGCCCTCGCGACGGCGGCCTCGGACCGGGACCCGGCGCACGTCCAGCGGTTCGTCGACGCCCTCGGGGACACACGCGAGGTCGTGCGCTTCTGGGGCGCCCAGGGCCTGCTCGCCCTCGGCGCGGACGCCGCCCCGGCCCTCGACGTCGTCGAAGGGACCGCGCTGCACGACCCGTCGCCGCACGTCCGGGTCCCTGCCGCCGAGCTGCTCGCGCGGATCGGGAACGCCGACGTGTCCGTGGCAGTCCTCGGCGAGCTGGCCGCCCCCGGTGAGCATCTCCGGCTGCGGCTGCAGGCCGTGAACGCGCTCACGTACGTCGGGGAGGCCGCCCACGCCGCGCGTGAGGTCGTCGGGCTCGCCGCGACGCAGACCGACGACCAGTACCTCCGCAACGCCGGCCGCTACCTCGCCGCCGTGCTCGACGGCTCCTACACCCCCGAGTCCCGGGTCTTCGACCGCGGGGCACCCTGATCCGCGGGCGACGTCGGCGCCATCCCCTCGCCCATCGGTAGGGTGTCCGCTGCGAGGACGGCAGGACGGAACGAGGGGACGCATGAGCCTGATCGGCGTCGCGGGCAGGCCCGACGGCCGCAGCCCGCACGAGGGGCTCGTCCTGCGGACCCTGCGCGACGAGGGACCCATGTCCCGGACCAGCCTGGCCGAGGTCACGGGGCTGTCGATCGCGACGATCTCGAAGGTCGTCGGACCGCTCGTCGACCGCGGCGTGCTGCTCGAGACGGTCCGGCCGTCCGACGGGCTGGGCCGTCCCTCGAAGATGCTCACCCCCGTCGCCGACCAGGTCTCCGTCGCCGCGGTCCAGATCAGCGTCGGGCTCGTGCGCCTCGCGATCACGGACGCCATGGCGCGGGTCCGCACCCGCGACTCCTTCACGACCGACCCGGACACCCCGGCGAGCGTCGTCCTCGACCGCATCGCCGAGCACCTGGCCCGACTCGTGAGCGAGGACAGCGGCGCCCCGGTGGTCGGGATCGGGGTCGCCTCACCGGGGCGGATCAGCCGGGACCAGCGCAGCGTCCGCCTCGCGATCGGCCTCGACTGGCACGACCTCGAGGTCAGCGACGTCCTCGAGCGCGCGCTCGGGATCCCCACCGTCGTCCAGCACAACGTCCAGGCCCTCGCGCTCACCGAGGCGAAGTACGGTCCGATCGGCGCCGACCTGCTCGCGTACGTCTACGTCCGCAGCGGCGTCGGGCTGGGGATCGTGAGCCGTCACGGCGCCACGGACTTCCGCGCTCCGGAAGGCGAGCGCTTCCTCGGCCACATCCAGGTGGTCGAGGACGGGCACCTGTGTTCGTGCGGCGCCCGCGGGTGTCTCGAGAGCGCGGTGGGCGAGGGTCGGCTGCGGGCGCGCCTGCGGGAGATCGCCCCCGATCTGGACCCGCCGACGACGACCGACGTCCTGCCTGCCCTCCACGCCCTCGCCGCCGCCGGGAACCCCCTCGCCCTCGAGGTCGAGCGCGAGCTCGTCGACTACCTGGGCCGTGGGCTCGGCATCGTCGCCAACCTGTGGAACCCGGACCTCCTCCTCGTCGGCGGGGTCCTCTCCAGCGCGTCGGACGCACTGCTCGGCCAGCTCCGCGAGAGCACCCGGTCACGGCTCGTGCCGGTGCTCCGGGACGACCTGCGCCTGGAGCGGGCCCCCGGCAACGACGACGCCGTCGTGCGCAGCGGGGCGGCCACCGCACTCGAGATGCTCCACTACGCCTGATCCCACTGGGCGCCGCCCGGCCGGCGGCCCCCCGGGACAGGGACCGGGCTCCGGGCCGGCCGGGCGGACGGATCAGGCGGTCGGCACCTGCTGGTGCACCCGACCGGAGCGCACGGGGAACACGGGGTCGACCGTGTCCGACGGGACGTCGGAGCGCGAGGCGCGGACCGCCTCCATGGAGCGCGGGATCTCCGTCGGCAGCGTCGCGTCGGGGTCCACCGCACCGGTCAGGGCCGCGAAGAACGCCTCGTCGCCGCCGCCGAAGCTGCCGACGAGGACCGTCGCGAGGTCGACGAGGGGCGTGAGCACGGCGGGGCGCTCCAGCTCGACGTCGAGGACGACCGGCACGCGGTCGGCGATCCGGCGCAGACGGTAGGCCAGCCCGGGCGGGAACTCCAGGCTCCCCTGGTGGAACTTCCTCTCCATCGGGATGTCGTCCCGCGGCTCGAACGGTGCCTTGACCCGGATGACGGCGAGGTCGGCGTCCTCCGGGTGCTCGACGACCGTGCCGTACCGTCCGGCGACGGCGAGGTCGACGCCCTCGACGTAGAGGCGCTGCCCGGACCCGATCGGCAGGGCGGGAGCCTCCTCGTCGTCGCGGTCGACCTTGAGCACGGTGAAGGACCGCGCCTGGGCCCGGAAGCCCTCCGCGGCGAACCCGTCGTTCCCCACGAGCTCGGCCGCGGCGTCCTCGTCGACGAACGGGTCGTCGAAGAGCCCGAGCCGGAACTTCACGAGCAGCAGGCGACGGACCGACTCGTCGAGCCGGGACTCGGCGACCTCACCGTCGCGGACCATCGCCAGCAGGAGGTCGGTGAAGTCCTCGCCGCCGAACTGGTCCACCCCGGCGTCGAGGATCTTCACGATGCGCTCGCGGGCCGTCAGGTGCTCTGCGCCCCACGCGCGGGCCGGGAAGACCCGGCCGTCCATGTCGCGATCCATGACGAGCTTCCAGTCCGAGACGACCGCGCCGTCGTACCCGAGCTCCTCGCGGAGCAGGCCGGTGAGGATCTGCCGGTTGTACCCGAACCCGACCTCCTCGATCGGCTCGCCGCCCCGGACCAGGCCCTGCGGCATCGCGTAGTACGGCATCATCCCGGCCGTCCCGGCCTCGATCGCCGCGCGGAAGGGCTCGAGGTGGTACTCGAACATGTCGCCGGGGTACACCTGCTCGCGGCCGTACGGGAAGTGCGCGTCCTCGCCGTCGAGCTGCGGCCCCGCGCCGGGGAAGTGCTTCGTGATGCACGAGACGCTGTCCGGACCGAGCTGCGGGCCCACCTGGAAGCCCTCGAGGTAGGCGCGCACGTACTCCGCCGCCCGGCCGGCGTCCTGGCCGAAGCACTGCACCTGACGGCCCCACCGCGGTTCGGTCGTGAGGTCGATCTGCGGGTGCAGCGCCGAGCGGATCCCGACCGCGCGGTACTCCTGCCGCGCGATCTCGGCGAAGCGCCGGACGAGGTCGACGTCGTCGATGGCGGCGAACCCGAGCGGCTCGGGCCACTGCGAGAAGCCAGACGCCTTGAACGAGACCTCGCTGTTCTCCACGAAGGCGTGCCGGGGGTCGGTCGAGATCGTCACCGGGATGCCGTGCGGGGTCCGCTCCGCGAGCTCCTGGAGGGCGTTCATCCACCGGGCGCCGAGGCGGGGGCCGCCGAGGGTGTGGACGTTGTAGTGGGTGATGAGCCGCCCGCTCACGGTGTCGGACGTCGTCGGACGGCCCCCCACCTCCGTCTCGGCGAGGGTGCCCTCGGGGCCGGCGTGGATGACCGGGTGGAACATCAGCCCGACCTTCTCCTCGAGGGACAGGCGACCGACGAGGTCCTCTGTGCGCTGTTCGGCGGTCAGCCGGGGGTCCTCGTACGGGTCCATCCGGCCGTTGCCGTCGAGGTCGCGGTAGCGGGTGCCGTCGTCGGCGGTGCTCAGCGTGGGCTTCATCGTGTCCTTCTCGGTCGGTGGTGGGGGTCAGCGGCCGCGGCCGACGTAGAGCGGGAGGAAGGAGTGGGTGTCGTTCCACCGGCGAGGGACGTCGGACAGCTGCAGCGTCCGGGTCTCCTCGCCCCGGGTCTCCTCCGCGAGGGTCACGTAGTGGTTGCCGAACCCGAACGTGCCGAGGGTGTACGAGACGTCGCTGTCGACGGTGCGCAGCATCGGGCGGTCGGCGTCGATCGTCCAGCCGCCGTGGAAGACGTTGTTCATCCCGCCGAGCATCTCGGTGCGACCGCCGCCGACCGTGTCGATCATCGTCCAGCCCCCCTCGAACTTGCAGGCCATGACCCACAGGTCCGACCCGTCGTTGACGAGGTTGGGGTCGCCGTACTCGGGGTCGAGGAACCGCGCCCAGACCTTCTGGCCGGTGAAGACGAACCCCGGGAGACCCTTGTGCGGCTCGTGGCGCCCGGTGCGGCACGAGACCGACTCCAGGAACACGCACCCCCCGGTGACCGAGTTGCGGTAGATCGGCGCGTGCTGGTGGTGGCAGTCGAGGACGACGAGCGTGCGGCGCGACGCGTGGTCGATCACGGGGCTGCGCTCCTCGCCCTGGATCCAGCCGAAGAGGTCCTCGACGACGAGCGGCACGTCGTCGGCCCGTCCACCGACCCGGAACATGGGCAGGCCCTCCTCGATGTCGAGCCGGTCGAGGGCGGGCCCCTGCACGACGTGGGTGTACATGAAGTTCACCCGCTCGACGGACGAGGGGACCGTCACCGTCGCCTCCACGACGTACCGGTGCCCCGGCTGGAAGTGGACGACGGCCGCACCCGAGTCCATCGCCGCCTGGATGGCGGCACTGTCGTCGGTCACGCCGTCGCCGACCGCCCCGAAGTCCTGGACGTTGGCCCACGCCTCGACGTCCTCGGGCCACGCGCGCAGCGGCGTCTCCTCGACGGCGAGTCCCAGGGTGTGCTCGGCGGTGGGGAAGAGGGTCTGCACCCCCTGGGCCGAGTACTCGGTGACCCGGCCGGTCGGGACGGCGACCTCACCGGCCCGCGAGACCGCCCCCGCGTACCCCCCGACGACGACGTCCCGCACGAGGAGCCCGCCGGCGCGGGACTCCACGGCGACCTCCGCCGGAGCTCCGCCGACGAGCCGGCTCTCGAGGAGGACGAGCAGCCCGTCGTCACCGCTCACGACGGCGGCCGGCACGCGGTTGCGGTTCTCGAGGTCCCGGACCGAGAGAACGGCGTCCTCGACGTGGATGCCGGCGACCCGCTGGCCGGTGAGCGCGACGTGCTCGAAGGCCACGCTGAAGCCCCGGGGCGGACCGGCGAAGATCCCCGTGTCGAAGCCCTCGACGACGAGGTTGCGGTAGCTGCCCTGGGTCACCTGGATCTCGAGGGAGAGACCCGTGTCACCCGTCCCGTCGCCGGACCGGATCGTCACCTGACGGACCCCGCCGTTGTTCGCCCCGGCGTGGACGAGGCCGACCGCCCCCGGGTTGCCCGACCCCGTGTCGATCGTGAGGTTCTGGACGTAGTTCGACGCCACGGAGCCGTTCTGCACCCCCTTGGCGAGGCTGAGCACGGGCTTGTGCGCACCCTCGCCGAAGCCCGGCGCCTCGTCCCGGAGGCGGATGACGGTCCCGTCGCGGCTCTCACCCTGGAACCGGACGCGCGCGATCTGCTCCTGGCCGTTGCCGTTCTCCAGGAGCGCGGCGGTGTAGAGGATCGTGTCGCTGACGAGGTAGTCGCCGTCCGGGACGTAGATGATGTTCTGGCTCGACCTCGCGACGTCGTCCCTCTCCGCCTGGTACCGGTCGACGATGTGGTCGTACGCTGCGACGAAGGCGGCCGTGTCGTCGGTGACGCCGTTCCCGACGGCCCCGAAGTGACGCCGGACGTCGAAGACACCCACCCCGTCGAGCCCGTCGGCGTACACCGCCTGCGGGTAGACGACCCGCTCGGCGAAGTACGGCGAGGTGGGCTTGCGCGCCTGCCCGGGGGGCGAGCCCGGCCGCCCGGACGGCGGGGTCCGTCCTGCGGCGGACGGGGCGGCGAACACCGAGGAGCCGGCGACGCCGAGCCCCGCGGCTCCGAGGCCGCGAAGCACACCGCGGCGGTCGATGACGGGGCGGCCTGACGGGTGACGGCGCTTCACGACGACCTCTCTGTCGTTTCTTTACTCTTCGGAGGAACAAAATAGACACTGCTGCGGAACGCCGTCAACCGTGCGGCGAAAGGGTCTTGCGACCGTGCTCATCGACCCTGGAAAACCGGACTGCTCTTGACCTCGGCGTGTTGCATCAATACTTTCTACATCAGGATAAGTAATTCTGCCACCGGCTCCCGGAAGGAACAACGATGTTCTCCACCCGTCCACGACCGTCCGCGACGGTCACCCGTCGTCCCCTGGCACTGACCCTCGGCGTGGCCCTCGCCGGCGGCGTGCTCGTCACCGCACCCGACCGCGCGGTCGCCCTCGACGAGGGCGCCCCTCCGCCGTGCGAGAACAACCTCGAGATCCCGGCGGGCTCGGAGCTCGCCTGTGTCCTGGTCCCTCCGGGTGACGCCTACGCGAGTGCGGACGGGACGTGGGGCGTCGACGGCGCCCCCACCGGTCTGCGCGCCCAGGACCGCAGCGGGTACCTGCGCTGGACCCCGTGGCCGGACCAGGTCGGGGAGCACGAGATGACGGTGACCTACCCCTCGGGCAAGACGAAGACGCTCAAGCTCAAGGTCCGCACGAGTGACCACGCCATGCCGGACGGCATCTACGTCGCGCCCGGGGGCGCCGACAGCGGCAAGGGCACTCCCGACGAGCCGCTCGGCGACATCCAGAAGGCCGTCGGCAAGGCCGAGCCCGGGGACACGATCTACGTCCGCGGCGGGACGTACACCAACCCCGAGTACGGGCAGCCGTTCGACGGCACCCGGGACAACAACTTCATCCGGATCAACGGCAAGAACGGCACGTTCACCAAGCCGTTCGCCCTGCGCAACTGGGGCAACGAGTACGCGACCCTCAAGTCCGACGTCAACGGGATCTTCGTCCGTCAGTCGCAGCACTGGACCATCCAGGGCCTCGAGCTCGAGGGCACCGCGGCCGACCTGAGCATCGACGAGGCCCTCGAGACCTGGTGGAACGGCAAAGCGCTCTCGACCCCGGTCGGCGCCCGGGGTCTGGCGATGAACGGCTCACGCCGGATCACCGTGCGCGACATGGTCGTACACCACTTCCCCGGCGCCGGGGTGAGCAACAACGGCGGCACGTACGTGTTCAGCGAGGACAACCTCGTCTACGACAACGCCTGGTACTCCACCGCCGGCACCCACGGCTTCAGCAACTCCAAGCCGGCCTCGGAGGAGGGCGACAATCCGGACACGTTCGGGATCCGGATGACGGGGAACTTCGTCTTCGGCAACCAGTCCTCGAACATCTCGCACGTCTTCCGCAAGGGGTTCGTGACGATGGAGATCGACGAGGGCAACGGCCTCCACATGCAGAACAACGCCCGGACCTTCATCGGGAGGTTCCTCGCCGAGGACAACGTCGCCGTCCTCAACGGCAAGGCCGGCCTGGGGCTCAACACCGTGGACGGCAGCGTCATCCGGAACAACAGCTTCTTCCACAACACCCAGGCCGTCCCGGCCAACGGCGAGCTGTCGCTGCAGTCGTCGGTCTCGGACTCGATCACGCACAACCTCTTCCACGCCACCGACGGTCACCTGACGCTCCAGTCCTTCGACGACCCCGCGACGGGTGTCGAGGACAACTACGCCGTCCGTGTCCCCGGCGACGAGCTCCCCGACGGCATCACGGCCGTCGACTCGGTCTTCGTCGACCCGGAGAACGGTGACTTCCGCCCCGCCGAAGGCATCCCGAGCGGCTACGGGGCCTCCGAGGAGACGCTCGACCGCATCGCCGGCTGGGTCGCGGAGTACGGGCTCGTCGTCGACGCGGCACCGGACGTCGTGACGGACGACTACAAGGACATGATCACCGAGCGGGTCATCGCGACGTGGCCGGCTCCCGGCAGCGAGGAGGCCGCGGAGCTCGGCGTCCCGGCCGACCTCGTCCTGCGGGTGCCCGGGGACGACGAGGACATCACCTGCTACGACTACTCGACCCGGGACCTCTACCCCGGGGACTCCCCCACCGAGTGCCCCGTCCCGGACAACGGCCCGGACGACGACGAGGAGTGAGCAACGGCTGCGGGGGCGGCTCGTCTCGCGCCGCCCCCGCGGCGCCCCTCGCGAGGCGCCCGCCTCTGCCCACCCGGCATCCCGCACCGCACCACCGCACAGGACGGAGAGGTCCGACCATGAACGTCCCCATCTTCACCACGAGCGGCCCGCGACCCAGCCGGCGACTGCTCCTCGGTGCGCTCGGCGCCGGCGGAGCCGTCGTGGCGGCCGCCGGTCCTGCCGCCGCCGACCGGCCCCCGAGCCCGGGCCGTGGCCGGCGCGACTGGGTGACCGGTCGCAGCGACTGGTCCGAGAACGTCGTCTTCCCCGAGGAGGCGTACGCGAAGACCGTCGACGACGTGGGTGTCATCGACGTCAAGCGTCTCTTCGGCGCCAAGGGCGACGGCGTCACCGACGACACCGCCGCGCTCGTCGCCGCCTACGACCTCGTGCACGAGCGCTACCTCGACACCCGCAACGACCCGGACGCCAGCCAGAACATCATCTACCTGCCCGACGGCGAGTACCTCGTGTCGGACACCGTCGTCTACTCCGGGCCGTACGACACGATGCCGAACGACAACGAGAACAACGCCCGGATCCGGTTCCAGGGCCAGAGCCGCGACGGCGTGACGATCCGGCTCGCGGACGGCTCGGCCGGGTTCGGACCGGGCGCCGACAAGCCGGTCCTCTCGTTCGCCAAGGGCTACCGGAACGGCACCGTGGCCTCGAACTACGTCCAGAACCTCACGATCGACACCGGGTCCGGCAACCCCGGAGCCACCGGCCTGCTCTTCTGCGGGGCGAACAACGCCTCGGTGCGGCACGTGACGATCCGCGCCGCCGAGGGCGAGGGTGTCAAGGCGGTGTCGCTGCCGATCTGGGTCACCCAGGGCACCTACGAGGACCTCGACCTCGTCGGCTTCGACCACGGCTTCCACTGCGAGACCCCGCGGGGCTACCTCGTCGTCCTCGACGGCGTGCGGATGACCGGTCAGCGGGTCTCCGGCATCGAGTGCGTCGACTCGTGCGTCTCCGCCCGACGGATCGTCGGGGACATGCCCGGCGCGGCGGCGCGGGTCACCGGAGAGGGAGGACACCTCGTCATCGTCGAGTCCTTCCTCCAGGGGCGCGACGGCTCGCTGCCGGCGATCGACTCCCAGGACGGCCAGCTGCTCGCCCGGGACCTCACGACGGGTGGGTACGCCTACGCCGTCCGCCGTGCGGGCTCGGTCGCGGTGGCCGGCAACAACGTCTCGGAGTACGTCTCCTCACCGGTCGCGACGCTGTTCGAGCAGTCGCGGACGACCTCGCTCGCCCTCCCGGTGCAGGAGAGCCCCCGCGGGCCGTGGCCGGACGACCTCTCGCAGTGGGAGAGCGTCCTCGACCACGGCGCCGTCGGCGACGGCGAGACCGACGACACGGCGGCGGTCCAGTCGGCCATGGACGCCGGGAAGCCGGTCGTCTGGTTCCCGCCGAACCACGTCTGGAAGCTCGACGGGACGGTGACGATCCCGGGGTCCGTGGAGCGCGTCAACTTCATGTACACGCACGTGCTGGCCGGCGCGGGCCTCGCGGAGGACCAGGGGATGTTCGCGGTCGGCGACGGCTCGTCCCCGCTCATGCTCGAGCGGCACTTCGGCTGGGCCAACGAGACGAAGCTGGCGTACTTCGTCGACCACGCCTCCACCCGCACCCTCGTCCTCCAGGACGTCCACCTCCAGCAGGGGCCGATGTACCGGAACTCGGTGCGCGGCGGCACGGTGTTCCTCGACAGCTGCTCGGCGCGGACGGCCTTCAAGAAGCCCGAGCTCGGCAAGACCGCCTTCGTCTTCGACCACGTCACGGCGTTCGTCCGCTTCGCGAACCCGGCGTACGGGCAGCCGAACATCCTCAACCGGGGCGGGGACGTGTGGCTGTTCGGGGTGAAGGCCGAAGGCCCGTGGACCGTCTTCGAGACCGAGGAGGGCGGGCGCACCGAGATCCTCGGCGCGATCTTCAACGTCTACCACGGCGGCTGGGACCTCGACCCGGAGAGGCCGGTCGTCCGCAACACCGAGTCCTCGGTGTCGGCGTCGCTGTCGACCTTCCACGAGGGAGCCAACGTCTTCGAGACGGCGGTCGCGGAGACCCGCGACGGCGAGACCCGGCTGCTCGCGGGCGCCGACCTGCCGTTCCGGCTCAACAACGGCCAGTTCTTCGTCCCGTCGTACGTCGGGACCCCCTGACCGGACTCGTCGAGATCGGGCAGCACCCAGGTGACGCACGACGATCCTCTGCGTGCTGCCGATCTCGATGCGGCCGTCCCCGTTCCGGCCGGCCGACGTCAGGGCAGGTCGGCGAGGAGGTCGCCGTGCTCCTCCAGCCGGTCGAGCATCTCGTCGAGCATCACCTGCTCCAGGGCCCCCGGGTCCTCGGCGCCGCGCTCGACCTCCTCCCAGGTCCGGGGGGCCGCGACGTGCGGCAGCTCCCGTCCGCGCAGGGAGTACGGGCTGATCGTCGTCTTCGCCGCCACGTTCTGGCTCCAGTCGAGGAAGACCTTCCCCGGCCGCAGCGACTTCGTCATCCGCCACAGGACGAGGTCGGGATGCTTCCTCGTCATCTCCTGGGCCAGCTGCTGCGCGAGGTCCCGGACCTGGTCGGACGTGAGGTCCCCGCCGAGCGCCGCGTACAGCTGCATCCCCTTGCTGCCGGACGTCACGGGGTACAGCTCCAGCCCGAGGGCGGCGAGCCGGTCCCGGACGAGCAGGGCCACCGTCGCGCACTCGTGCAGGCCCGCGGGCTTCCCCGGGTCGAGGTCGACCACGAGCCGGTCCGGGTTGCGCCGTGCCCCGTCGTCGTCGACCGTCCACTGCGGGACGTGCAGCTCGAGGGAGTTGAGGTTGACGAGGTACGCGAGCTCGGCGAGCCCGGGGACGAGAGGGTAGGTGACGTCGTCGACGGGGACCCGCGGCAGCCACGACGGCGCGCCGCTCGGGAGGTTCTTCTCGAAGAACGACTGGTCCTCGACCCCGTGCGGCCACCGCACCCGGGTCACCGGGCGCCCGGCGAGGTGCGGCAGCAGGACGTCGGCGACCCGGGCGTAGTAGTCGAGCACCTCCCCCTTCGTCGTCTCGGTCGCCGGGTACATCGGCTTGTCCAGGCTCGTGAGCTTGAGCCGGCGGCCGCCGACCTCGACCCGCGTCACCGTCGGCTCACCCGCCATCGCCGACCTCCTGGAGGTCGTCCGGGGCGAGGTCGGACCGCACCCCGAGGTAGGTCGGCTGGCGCAGGCGGTGCCCGCTCGTCAGCTGGAGGGTGCGGACCTCGACGACGACGCGGGGCTCCACCCAGTGCGTCCCGTCCGCGTCGACGCGGGGCACCTCGTCGACGAACGGCGACGACCCCGCCCCGGCCGCGCGGACCCTGCGCAGCAGGGCGACCCCGGCCGACCCCGCGAGACCCGACCCGACCCGACCGGCGTAGCGCCAGCCGCCGGCCCCGTCGGGCAGGCCGACGAGGACCGCGCCGAGCCGTCCCGCCGACGACGCGCCCGACCCGGCCTCGGGCCGCCAGCCACCCACGACGACGGAGTACGTCCGTCGGTGCGGGACCTTGCGCCAGTCGGGCGAGCGGCGGCCCGGGAGGTACCGGGCCGAGCGGCGCTTGCTCACGACGCCCTCGAGTCCCTGGTCCGCGGTGACCCGCAGCAGCGCCTCGCCGTCGTCGTGGACCTGCGGCACGTGCCACGACGGGCCGTCGAGCTCGAGCTCCTCGAGCAGCCGGCGCCGCGCGGTCCAGGGCTGACCGGTGAGGTCCTGGCCGAACAGCCGCAGCAGGTCGAAGACGAACAGCGTCACCGGCCGGCTCCTGGCGAGGGTCTCGGCACGGCGACGCTCGCCCACGTGCATCCGCTCGGTGAGGGCGTGGAAGCTCGGCAACCCCTCGTCGAGGGCGACGACCTCGCCGTCGAGCAGCAGGTCGTCGTAGGTGTCGGCGATCCCGTCGAGCTCCGGGAAGGCGGCGGTGACGTCCCGCTCGGTGCGGCTGGTCACGGTGAGCCGGCCGTCGCGGACGTCGACGAGCACGCGCATCCCGTCCCACTTCACCTCGTGCACCCAGTCGGGACCGGCCGGCGGGGCGTCGGCGGCGGTCGCGAGCATCGGGCGCATGCCCCCATCCTGCCCGCCCCCGCCCCGGAGGGGACGGCGGTAGCGTCCCCGCATGGAGCGCCGTCCCGTCGTCCTCGTCGAGGGCGAGAGCGACGCCGTCGTCGTGCGCCGCCTCCTCGCGGCGCGGACCGGGGCGGACGTGGTCGAGGTCGTCCCCATGGCCGGGGTGACGAACCTCGCGCGGCACCTCGACGCGCTCGGCGGCCCCGCGCCCGACGTCCTCGTCCTCGTCGACGCCCCCGAGTCGCGGTTCGCCACCGGGGCGCTGCGGCGGCACGGCGTGCGCGCGGAGTCACCCGAGGAGCTGGGCTGGTACGGGGTGTTCGTCTGCGACCGGGACCTCGAGGAGGTGCTCATCCGGGGGCTCGGGGTGGGGGCGGTCCTCGCCGAAGTGCGGGCGATGGGCGAGATCGGCGCCTTCGAGAGCCTCGCGCAGATGCCGCAGTGGCGCGACCGTCACCCGCGCGAGCAGCTGCACCGGTTCGCCGGGTCCGGGTCCGGCCGCAAGCGCCGGCTCGCCGCCCGGCTCGCGGACCTGCTCGACCCCGAGCACCCGCCGGCCCCGCTCGACGCCGTCGTCGGGCGGGCCCTGGCCGCCGCCGGGTCACCGCGGGGCTGACGTCCCGTCCTCCGGCGGCCTACGCTGGGCAGCACCGTCGCGACCGGGCGGGCGAGCGAGACAGGGAGTCACGATGCGAGCGATCTGGAAGGGCGCCGTCTCCTTCGGCCTCGTCAACGTGCCGGTCCGGCTCTACTCCGCGACCGAGAACCACGACGTCCAGTTCCGGCAGGTGCACCGTGAGGACGGGGGACGGATCCGCTACCGCCGGGTGTGCCAGATCGACGGCGAGGAGGTCAGCTACGACGACATCGCCAAGGGTTACGAGACCGAGGACGGCGAGATGGTCGTGCTCACCGACGAGGACTTCGCCGACCTGCCGTCGAGGACGTCGAAGGAGATCGGCGTCACGAAGTTCGTCCCCGCCGACCAGATCGACCCGATGTGGCTCGACAAGTCGTACTACCTCGAGCCCGACAAGTCGGCGACGAAGCCGTACGTGCTGCTGCGCGACGCCCTCGAGACCGAGAAGCGGGTCGCCATCGTCACGGTGTCCATTCGCACCCGCATGACGATGGCGGTCCTGCGCGTGCGCGACGGGGTCATCGTCATGCAGACGATGCTGTGGCCGGACGAGGTCCGCAGCGGCGACTTCGGCCTCCTCGACGAGGACCAGTCGGCCTCGTCCCAGGAGATGGACATGGCGAGGATGCTCATCGACCAGCTCGCCGGCGACTTCGACCCCGGCGAGTACGAGGACGACTACGCGATCGCCGTCAAGGAGCTCGTCCGGGCCAAGGTCGAGGGTGGCGAGGTGCAGGTCGCCGCGGCCGAGGAGGACGAGGGCGGCGAGGTCGTCGACCTCCTCGCGGCGCTCTCCCGGTCGGTCGAGAAGGCGAAGGCCTCACGCGGCGAGTCGAGCGGCTCGCAGACCTCCGGCTCGGGGACGTCGTCGACGAAGGGCGCCACGACGAAAAAGACCGCCGCGTCGAAGAGCGGCGGCAAGGGCTCGTCGGACGCCAAGAAGACGACGAGCAAGGGCACGGCGAAGAAGACGACCGGGAAGAAGCCCGCCACCAAGAAATCCGGAGCCAAGAAGGCGAGCTGAGGGCGCCCACGGGTTCCGACCGGCGGACGCGCGGCCCCCGACCACCTACCATCGACGGGGGACGTCCGTGTGCCACGCGCCGGACGAGTCGCATCCGAGAGGGTCCCATGTCGCGAGCCGTCCGCCGCCTCGTCGGCACCGTCGTCGTCACGTCGGTCGCCGTCGTGGGCCTCGTCGTGCCCGCCGGGCCGGCCGCCGCGACCGAGGGGCTCACCGTCGGGGCGAGCAGTACCTACACGGTCGACGACGAGTCCGGCCTCGTCCGCGCCCGCATCGACATGGAGCTGGCGAACGTCACCCCCGACCAGCGGGAGTCCGACGGGGTCTACCAGTACTACTTCGACGCCTTCACCCTCCCGGTGCCGGCGGGCGCGGAGAACCTCGGCGCCGTGAGCGGCGGCACCGCGCTGTCGGTCTCCCTGAGCGGCACCGAGGACCCCGGCGTCGCCATCGCCCGGATCGGGTTCCCCAACCTGCTCTACGGGCAGTCGCGCGACATCACCCTCACCTTCGACGTCCCCGGCGAGGAGCCGCGCTCGGAGGACTTCACCCGCGTCGGTCCGGGCTTCGCGACGTTCGTCGCGTACGGCCCCGGGGACGCCGGGGACAACACGGTGCGGGTCGTCGCCCCCCGGGCGATGACCCTGACGAGCACGTACGACGGGTTCTCGTCCCAGCCTTCGGACGGGGAGACGACGACGCACGAGGCGACCGGTGCGCCCGACGAGGACGGCGGCCTGTGGGCCCTGGTGTCGCTGCGGGACACCAGCGTCGTCAGCGAGACGACCGTCGACGTCGGCGACCTCGCGTTCGTCCTCGAGGCCTTCCCCGGGGACGACCGGTGGGCGGAGTTCGTCTCCGACGCCGTGTCCGAGGGGATCCCGACCCTCGAGCGCCTCGTCGGCAACGAGTGGCCCGGTGGGCTCCAGCGCATCCGGGAGGACGCCGGCCCCTCCGTGCAGGGCTACGACGGCTGGTTCGACCCCGGTGGCGACGAGATCGTCGTCGGCGAGCAGCTCGACGCCGACCTCATCTTCCACGAGCTGTCCCACGCCTGGCTGTCGGGCGACCGCTTCGACGAGCGGTGGGTCTACGAGGGGCTGGCCCAGGTCGTCGCCGAGCGGGCCGTCGTCGCGACGGACCGGGACCGGGCCGAGCGTCCGTCGGTGTCCCGTGGCTCCGACCTCGCCGTCCCGCTCAACGCCTGGTCCGGGGACGCCGGGGCCCGGTCCGGGGAGGTCGACCAGTACGCCTACCCCGCGGCCCACCGGGTGATGACCGACCTCCTCGGCGACCTCGACGACGACGCCTTCGCCGCGGTCGTCGGGGCGGCGGTCCGCGGCGAGCGCGCCTACGACCCCGACGGCGTCGTCGACCCCGGGGCCGGCAGGACCTCGTGGCAGGACTGGCTCGACCTCGTCGAGACCCGGGGAGGAGTCACGACAGGGCCCGACACCTACGCCCGATGGGTGCTCACCGAGCGTCAGCAGGAGCTCCTCGAGCCCCGCGCCCGCGAGCGTGAGGCGTACGCCGAGCTCGACGCCGCCGACGGGGCGTGGCTGCCCCCGGAGGGACTGCGGGACGCGATGACCGAGTGGGAGTTCGACCGCTCCCGGGCGGTGCGCGAGGCCGTCGCCGACCTCGCGCCGCAGGCGATGGCGGTCCAGGACGCCGCCGGCACGACCGGGCTCGGGGTGCCCGACGCCGTCCGTGACTTCTACGAGGACGCCGAGTACGAGGACGACTACACAGCGCTCGCGGACACGCTGCCCGCCGCGGCCCGCACGATCACGGCCGTGGGCGCCGCCCGGGACGTCGCGAGCGCCGACCGGGACCCGTTCACGACGCTCGGCGCGGGCCTGCTCGGGGTCGACGCGTCGGCGGACGAGGCGGTCGCCCTCCTCGATGCCGGCGAGGTCGACCCGGCCCGGGCGGTCGCCGACGACGTGCTGTCCCGGGCGGACTGGGCGCTCCCCCTCGGCGCCGCGGTCGTCGTCCTCGCTCTGCTGCTCCTCGTCGGGCTCGGGTGGTGCGCGGTCCGTGCGCTCCGGCGCCCCCGGGCGGGCACCGGACGCGACGCGCGGTCGCGCGAGGACCGAGGTGCCGTCGGGCCACGTGACCCGCTCGGCTCGGACGAGCGTCCCGAGCCCGCGACGTCCTCGGAGCGCCCGGGCTGACCGCCGGCCCCCGGTGCGGCAGGACCCGCCGGACGACCGCGTGCGGCCGTCCGCGGTTCAGAGCCGGCGGAGCATGCGGGTGTTGCCGAGGGTGTTGGGCTTGACCCGTTCGAGGTCGAGGAACTCCGCGACGCCCTCGTCGTAGGAGCGCAGCAGCTCGGCGTAGACGTCCGGCTCGACGGCCTGGCCCTCGATCGGCTCGAAGCCGTGTCGGGCGAAGAACGCGGTCTCGAACGTGAGGCAGAACAGTCGGGAGACGCCGAGGTCGCGTGCACGCGTCACGAGACGCTCGAGGATGACGGAGCCGATGCCCCGGTTCTCGAGGGCTGCCTCCACGGCCAACGTCCTGACCTCCCCGAGGTCCTCCCACAGGACGTGCAGCGCCCCGCAGCCCACGACGACGCCGTCCCGCTCCGCGACGACGAAGTCCCCGACCGTCTCGTAGTAGCCGACGGCCTCCTTCTGCAGGAGCACCCGCGTCTCCGCGAGCGGGCTGACGAGCGCCCGGATGGCCCGCACGTCGGCGGTCCGGGCGGGGCGGACGAGGACCCGGTCGGGCAGGTCGTCACCGGTCGCGGGTGCCGGGGACGCCGTGGGCGGCGGGGGCTCGGACGTCACCGCAGCAGCGTAGTCGCGGGGCGAGGCACGGGCCGCCGCGTCCGGACATGGCGGCGGCCCGCCACCGCAGGGGTGGTAGCGGGCCGCCCTGCAAGGTGCCCCGGAGGCCCTTGCATTCCCAATCATGGGGCACGAATGGCGTCCGGCGGGTAAAGAACGTGCAAAGTTCCGACACTTTTGTGTTCCATCCCGGCGGAATTGCCGGGCCCGGACCTGCGGGATCGGCTGCGGCAGCGGGCCGCCGCGTGACGAGGAGGCGCGAACGTCGATGCAGGTCGGGGCCCGTTTCGCGATTCCCACCGATCCGCGGGGATTTGTGGCGCACCCGCGCCGCGGCCCTTTTCGTCGGGCGTCGATGCCATTCTCGTGCCCACGGCGACCACGGGTGAGGCCCCCGACCGTCGCCGGTCGGGGGCCTCGGTGCGTGCTCGGTGGGGGTCAGTTCTCGCCGGCCTCCGCCGCGACGACCGGGAGGTCGATCCCCCGGCTGTGCGGCGCGCCCTCGAAGGTGAAGCCGTCGTCCTTGGTCTCTCCGGTGGCGTCCACCGCGACGATCTCGCCGGACTTCAGCTCGCCGAAGAGGATCTTCTCGGACAGGACGTCCTCGATGTCGCGCTGGATCGTGCGGCGCAGCGGCCGGGCGCCGAGGACCGGGTCGTAGCCCTTCGTGGCGAGGAGGTTCTTCGCCGCGGGGGTGAGCTCGATGCCCATGTCCTTGTCCTTGAGTCGCGTGTCGAGCTTGGCGATCTCGAGGTCGACGATCTGGACGATCTCCGCCTGCGTCAGCTGCGGGAAGACGATCGTGTCGTCGACACGGTTGAGGAACTCGGGCCGGAAGTGCTGCTTCAGCTCGTCGTTGACCTTGGCCTTCATCCGGTCGTAGTCGCTGCGCGAGTCCTGACCGGCCGAGAAGCCGAGGGTGCCCTTGGAGATGTCCCGGGTGCCGAGGTTGGTCGTCATGATGATGACGGTGTTCTTGAAGTCGACCATCCGACCCTGGGAGTCGGTGAGCCGGCCGTCCTCGAGCACCTGCAGGAGGCTGTTGAAGATCTCGGGGTGGGCCTTCTCGACCTCGTCGAAGAGGACGACCGAGAACGGCTTGCGCCGCACCTTCTCGGTGAGCTGGCCGCCCTCCTCGTAGCCGACGTACCCGGGCGGGCTGCCGAAGAGGCGCGAGACGGTGTGCTTCTCGCTGTACTCCGACATGTCGAGCTGGATGAGGCTGTCCTCGTCGCCGAAGAGGAACTCGGCGAGCGTCTTCGCGAGCTCGGTCTTCCCGACACCGGTGGGGCCGGCGAAGATGAACGAGCCACCGGGACGGCGCGGGTCCTTCAGGCCGGCCCGGGTGCGCCGGATGGCCTGGGAGAGCGCCTTGATGGCGTCGTCCATGCCGACGACGCGCTTGTGCAGCTCGTCCTCCATGTGGAGCAGCCGGCTCGACTCCTCCTCGGTGAGCTTGAACACCGGGATGCCCGTGGACGCGGCGAGGACCTCGGCGATGAGCTCCTCGTCGACCTCGGCGATGACGTCCATGTCGCCGGCCTTCCACTCGGCCTCGCGCTTGGACTTCTCGTTGCGCAGGTTCTTCTCGTCGTCGCGCAGCCGCGCGGCCTTCTCGAAGTCCTGCCCGTCGATCGCCGACTCCTTCTCGCGGACGACGCCCGCGATCTTCTCGTCGAACTCGCGCAGGTCCGGCGGAGCGGTCATGCGGCGGATGCGCAGTCGCGCGCCCGCCTCGTCGATGAGGTCGATCGCCTTGTCCGGGAGGAAGCGGTCGTTGACGTACCGGTCGGCCATGTTCGCCGCCGCGACGAGCGCGGCGTCGGTGATGGACACGCGGTGGTGGGCCTCGTAGCGGTCGCGCAGGCCCTTGAGGATCTCGATGGCGTGGGCGAGCGACGGCTCGGCGACCTGGATCGGCTGGAACCGCCGCTCGAGGGCGGCGTCCTTCTCGATGTGCTTGCGGTACTCGTCGAGCGTCGTCGCCCCGATGACCTGGAGCTCGCCCCGGGCCAGCATCGGCTTGAGGATGCTCGCGGCGTCGATGGCGCCCTCGGCCGCACCGGCCCCGACGAGGGTGTGGATCTCGTCGATGAACAGGACGATGTCGCCGCGGGTGCGGATCTCCTTGAGGACCTTCTTCAGCCGCTCCTCGAAGTCACCGCGGTAGCGGCTGCCGGCGACGAGCGCACCGAGGTCGAGGGTGTAGAGCTGCTTGTCCTTGAGGGTCTCGGGAACCTCGCCCTTGACGACGTCCTGGGCGAGCCCCTCGACGACCGCGGTCTTGCCGACACCGGGCTCGCCGATGAGGACGGGGTTGTTCTTCGTGCGGCGGGACAGCACCTGCATGACCCGCTCGATCTCCTTCTCGCGACCGATGACCGGGTCGAGCTTGCCCTCGCGCGCGGCCTGGGTGAGGTTGCGGCCGAACTGGTCGAGGACGAGGGAGCCGGACGGCGTGCCCTCGGCCGGACCACCGGCGGGGGCACCGGCGCCCTGGGTGGCGCCTTCCTTGCCCTGGTAGCCGGAGATGAGCTGGATGACCTGCTGGCGCACCCGGGACAGGTCGGCCCCGAGCTTGACGAGGACCTGAGCGGCCACGCCCTCGCCCTCGCGGATCAGGCCGAGCAGGATGTGCTCGGTCCCGATGTAGTTGTGGCCGAGCTGCAGCGCCTCGCGGAGGCTGAGCTCGAGGACCTTCTTGGCCCGCGGCGTGAACGGGATGTGACCGGTCGGGGCCTGCTGGCCCTGACCGATGATCTCCTGCACCTGCTCGCGAACCGCCTCGAGGCTGATGCCGAGGCTCTCCAGGGCCTTGCTCGCCACGCCCTCACCCTCGTGGATGAGGCCGAGCAGGATGTGCTCGGTCCCGATGTAGTTGTGGTTGAGCCCCCTGGCCTCCTCCTGGGCGAGGACGACCACGCGGCGGGCCCGGTCGGTGAACCGTTCGAACATGGTGCTACTCCTGACGTCGAGTCCCCTCGATGCTAGTCGCGCCGTCCGACGACCCGGGGCCCCTGTCGAGGGCTGAACGTCGGGCGGAGCGCATCTACGGGGGTGCCAACGTCCATCGTGCGCCCCGATGTTCCGGTCGGCGCGCCCGTTCGCCCTCGGCGTACACGGGTCCGGGCGACGCTCGCACCGTGGTCCCTGCGGGGTGCCCGACACAGCCCGGACACGGACGGGCCCCCGACCACGGGAGGTGGTCGGAGGCCCGGTCGCTGCGGTCTCAGCCGGCCTCTCCGCGCCGCCGGGCGGCCAGGACCGCTCCCGCGCCGCTGACGAGCAGGAGGAGCCCGAGGCCGAGGAGACCGGCGGGGTCGGTCCCGGTCTGCGCCAGCCGGCCCGGACCGGCCATCGGCGGTGCCGGGGTGCCGGGGCGGCCCGGCGCACCGGGGGCCCCGGGGCGGCCCGGGTCACCGGGGTCACCCGGGTCACCCGGCTCACCCGGATCGCCGGGGTCGCCGGGGTCACCGGGGTCGCCCGGATCGCCGGGGTCACCCGGATCGCCCGGCCCGGCCGGCATGACGACCGTGAGCGTCGACACGACGGTGACCCCGGCGGTGTCGGTCACCCGGTACGGGACGGCCGCGGTGCCGGAGAAGCCCTCGACCGGCGTGAACGTCACCGTGCCGTCGTCGTTCACGACCCACGTCCCGACGCCCTCGACGACGACCCGACGGCTCCACTCCCCCGTCACGGGGTCCTGCAGCTGCAGGGAGGAGCGGTCCCACGCCGCCCCGTCGCTGGGCACGTCGTTCGCCAGCGGGTCGAGGGTCACCGGCTGGCCGGGCCGCCCGGTGACGACGTTCGGCTCCGCCGCGGCACCCTGCGGTGCCGCGACGACGACGGTGACCGAGGCGGTCGTCGTCGTGCCGTTGACGTCGGCGACGCGGTACCGGACCGCCGGAGCCGGGCCCGAGAAGCCCTCGGCGGGCGTGAAGGTCACCGTGCCGTCGTCGCCCACGGTCCACGTCCCGACCTCGTCGACGACGAGGGTGGTGACCCACTCCTCGGCCTCCGGGTCGTAGAGGCGCACGGTGGTCGGGTCGAGCGCGGTCGCGCCGTCACCACCCCGGTCGTTCGCGAGGACGTCGACGGTCACCGGGACGAGGTACGGCGTCGTCGCCGTGTCGTCGGTGGCGACCGGGACGACGGGCGTCATCTCGACGGCGACCGACGCCCCGGCGGTGTTGCCGTCGCTGTCGGTGACCTCGTAGTCGACCGGGGTCGTCCGCCCGGTGAAGCCGGGCTCCGGCGTGAAGGTCACCGAGCCCGTCGCCGGGTCGACCTCCCAGGTGCCCTCCCCGTCGACGACGAGGGTGGTCACCCGCTCGTCGGTGTCGGGGTCGACGAGGACGACGGTGGCGGGGTCGAACGTCGCGTCCGTGCCCGGGGTGTCGTTGTCGAGCAGCGGAACCGTGACCGGGCGGGCTTGCGACGTCGTCGCCGTGTCGTCCGCGGCGACGGGTGCGTCACCGACCGAGACCGTGAGCGACGCCCGGGCGAGGGTGCCGTTGCCGTCGGCGACCCGGTAGTCGAGCGCCTCGGTGACGCCCTGGAGCCCGTCGGCCGGGGTGAAGGACACGACACCCGTGCCCGGGTCCACCGTGTACTCCCCCTCGCCCGGCACGACGAGGGTCGTGACCCAGGCCCCCCGGGCGACGTCGTAGAGCTCGACCGTCGTCGGGTCCAGGGGCGCGGTGGGGTCACCCGCCGTGTCGTTGTCCAGGACGGGGAGGTCGACCGCCGTCTCGGAGGGGGTCCGGGCGGAGTCGTCGACCGCCACCGGGACCACCGGCGTCACGACGACCGAGACGGTCGCGTCCGCGGTGTTGCCGTCGGAGTCCTCGACGCGGTAGTCGACCGACGCCGTGCCGGTGTACCCCGGCTCCGGGTCGAAGGTGACGGCACCGGTGTCCGGGTCGACCGTCCACGTCCCGACGTCGTCCACCGTGACGGTGTCGCCGTAGGTGTCGGTCGCCGGGTCGAGGAGCCGGACGCTGCCCGGCACGAGGTCCGCGGCGGTGCCCGGCACGTCGTTCCCGAGCAAGTCGAGCGTCACGGGCTCGTCCTGGATCGTCGACCCGGAGTCGTCCGCGGCGACCGGCGCGGCGCCGACGGTCACGGTGACCGTGCCGCCCGCCCGGGTCCCGTTCTCGTCGGCGACCCGGTAGCCGAGCGGCGTCGACGGTCCGAAGAAGCCGTCCGCCGGCTCGAACGTCACCGTGCCGGTGTCCGGGTCGACGGTCCACGTGCCCTCACCGGTCGTCACCGTCGCGACCCAGTCCCCGGTCGCGGGGTCCTGGATCTCGACCGAGCCCGGGACGAGCGGCGCGCTCGGGTCCCCAGGGGTGTCGTTGGCGAGGACGGGGACCTCGACCGGCGTCCCGAAGGGTGTCGTCGCGGTGTCGTCGACGACGACGGGGCGCACCGGCTCGACGGTGACGGTCACCGTCGAGGCCACGGTCTGGCCCACCTCGTCCTGGACGCGGTAGGCCACGACGGCGTCGCCGACGAAGGTCGGGACCGGGTCGAAGGTGACCTCGCCCGTCGCGGGGTCCACGGTCCACGTGCCGACGCCGTCGACGGTCACCGCGTCCTTCCACGTCGTGTCGGCGGGGTCGAGCAGCTCGACGGTGGCGGGGAGCAGGGCCGAGCCCGGTCCCGCGGTGTCGTTGCCGAGGGTCCCGACGGTCACCGCCACGTCCTGCACGGTCGTCGCCGTGTCGGCGGCCGCGGTCGGCGGGTCGGGCAGGTCGACGACGACCCGCAGGGTCGAGGCGGCGAGCGTGCCGTTGTCGTCGGCCACCCGGTAGGCGATCTCGGTGCCGACACCGGTGAAGCCGTCCGCGGGCGTGAAGACGACCGTGCCGGCGCCCACGTCGACGACGTAGGTGCCCTCGCCGTCGACGGTCAGCTCGGTGACCCACGCCCCGGTGTCGGGGTCCTGCACCTCGACGGACCCGGGCACGAGCGGGGCGGTGTCGTCCCCGGCCGTGTCGTTCGTCAGCACGTCGACCGTCACGGGCGTCTCGTACGCCGTGGACCGGGTGTCCGGCTCGGCGGTCGGCGTCACGGGGGTGACCGTCACGACCATGGTCGCCGTCGCCGGGTTCCCGTCGGAGTCCTCGACGACGTAGTCGAGCGCGGCCTCACCGAGGAACTGCGGCTCGGGGTCGAAGGTCACGAGGCCGTTCTCGGTGGTCCAGAGCCCGACACCGGGGACGACGACGACCTGTGCGGTGCCGCCGGCCGGGTCGACGAGCGCGAGCGTCGAGGTCTCGAACGCCGCTCCGGTGCCCGGGTCGTCGTTGACGAGCGGGTCGAAGGTCACCGGCTCGTCCTGGATCGTCGTGTCCTCGTCGTCCCGGGCGACCGGGGCGACACCCACCGTGACGGTGAGGGTGGACGCGGCGTAGGTGCCGTTGTCGTCGGGGACGCGGTAGGCGATCTCCTGCGGGCCCTCGACGTCCTCGGCGGGCTCGAAGGTCACCTCGCCGGTGTCGCCGTCGACCGTCCACGTCCCCGCCCCGGTCGTGACCGACGTGCCCCACTCGCCCGTCTCCGGGTCCTGCAGCTGCAGTCCGGCCGGGACGAGCGGCGCGCTCGGGTCGCCGGGCTCGTCGTCGTCGAGCACGTCGACGACGACCGGGGTGAGGTACGGCGTCGTCGCCGTGTCGGGAGTGAGGACCGGCACGACGGGCGAGACCTCGACCTCGAGGAGCGCCGTCGCGGTGTTCCCCGCACCGTCGGTCACGGAGTACCGCAGGGTCGCGGTCCCGGTGTACGCCGGCTCGGGGTCGAAGGTGACGAGACCGGTGTCCCCGACACTCCACGTCCCGACGCCGTCGACGACGACCGCGTCGGTCGGCAGCCCGGTCACGGGGTCGACGAGGGCGACGCTGTCGGCGTCGAACGTCGTGCCCGAGCCGGGGTCGTCGTCGAGGATCGGGTCGATCGTGACCGGCTCGTCCTGGATCGTCTCGGCGCGGTCGTCGACCGCCACCGGCGGGGTGCCGACGGTCACCGTGACCGTCGACGCCGTGCGCGTCCCGTTCGTGTCCGCGACCCGGTAGGCCAGCGGGGCCGTCTCGCCGGAGAAGCCGTCCGCCGGGGCGAGGAGGACCTCGCCGGTGGCGGTGTCGACGGTCCACGTGCCCTCGTCGGTGGAGACCGACGTCACCCAGGCACCGGTGCCCGGGTCCTGGATCCGCACGGTCCCAGGCACGAGCGGGGCGCTGTCGTCTCCCGGCTCGTCGTTGTCGAGGACGGCGACCCGCACCGGGGTGAGGTAGGTCGTGTCCTCGGTGTCCGGCGTCGCGACGGGGGTCACCGCCCCCACGGCGACGGTGATCGTCGCCGACGCCTCGTTGCCGTCGGAGTCGACGACGACGTAGTCGATGCTCGCGTCGCCGACGAGGGTCGGGACCGGGTCGAGCGTCACGAGGCCGGTCTCGGGGTCGAAGGACCACGTGCCGACGCCGGGGACCGTGACGGAGGCCTTCTGCGCGCCGTCCATCGGGTCGACGAGCCGCACGACCGGCGGCACGAAGGAGGCGTCCGTGCCCGGGGTGTCGTTGGCCAGCGGGTCGAGGGAGACCGGGACGCCCTGGAGCGTCTCGGCGGGGTCGTCGGCGGCCTGCGGGGGCGAGCCGACGGTCACGGTGATCGTCGACGTGGCGAAGGTGCCGTTGGCGTCGGCCACCCGGTAGGTGATGTCCGGGATGGGGCCGGTGTAGCCCTCGGCGGGCGTGACCGTCACCGAGCCGTCGACGACGTTGACCCGCCACAGCCCGCTCTCGGGCTCGTAGGTCGTCACCCACTCACCGGTGACGCGGTCGCGCAGCTGGACGGTCTGCGGGCGCAGCGGGGCGCTCGGGTCGCCCGGCAGGTCGTTTGCGAGGACCGGGATGTTGACCGGGGTCGCGAACGGCGTGGAGGCGGTGTCGGGCGCGAGGACCGGCGTCACCGGGTCGACCGTGACGGACACGGTGGACGTCGTCACCTGGCCGGCCTCGTCGGCGACGCGGTAGCTGATGCCCGCGGTGCCGGTGTAGGTCGGGACCGGGTCGAAGGTCGCGGCACCGGTCGCCGGGTCGACCGTCCACGTCCCGACGCCCGCGACGGAGACGCTGGTCTTGAAGGTGCCGTCCGCCACGTCCAGCAGCCGGACCGTGCCGGGCTGCAGCGGCGCACGGTCGTCCGCCTGGTCGTTGTCCAGCACGTCGACCGTCACCGGCACGTTCTGGATCGTCGTCGCGGGGTCCGGCACGGCGACGGGGACGTCGGGGGTCCCGACGAGCACCGTGACGGTCGACGACGCGAACGTGCCGTTGGCGTCCGCGACCCGGTAGGCGATCGCCTGGGTCGAGCCCGTGAACCCCTGGGCCGGGAGGAGCCCGACCTCCCCGGTCTCCGGGTCGACCGTCCACGTCCCGGCGCGGGTCGTGAGGGTCGTGACCCACTCACCGGTCGCGGGGTCGCGCAGCTGGACCGTCGTCGGGTCGATCGCGACGTCGGCGTCGCCCGGCTCGTCGTTGCCGAGGACCGGGACGACCACGGGCGTCTCGTAGGGCGTGCTCGCCGAGTCCGGCGTGAGGTCCGGCTCGACCGCGGCGACGTCCACGGTGACGGTGCCGTTGGCGGTGTTGCCGACGGAGTTCGTCACCCGGTAGCCGATCGCCGCCGGCCCGCGGTACCCGGGCTCGGGGGTGAAGACCACGGCGTCGTCCGGCTCGACGGTCCACGTGCCGACACCGGCCACCGTCACCTCGTCGACGTACTCGCCCGTCAGCGGGTCCAGGAGGGCGACCGCCGGCGAGACGAAGGGCTGGCCGTTGCCCGGGGTGTCGTTCGCGAGGACCTCGACCCGGGCGGGGACGCCCTGCGGCGTGCTCACCGTGTCGTCCTCGACCGTGGGCACCGGGTCGACGTCCACGGTGATCGTCGACGTCGCGAAGGTCCCGTTCCCGTCGGCCACCCGGTAGGTCACCGGCGCGGTCGTGCCGAACGTGAAGTCGTCCGCGGGGACGAACTCGACCTGCCCGTCGCCGCCGACGGTCCACGTGCCCTCGGACGTCGTGAGGGTGGTGACCCACGTGTCCGTGGACTCGTCGAACAGCTCGACGCTCGCGGGGTCCAGCAGGGCGCTCGGGTCGCCGGCCGCGTCGTTGGCGAGGACGTCGATCGTCACCGGGACGAAGGCGTCGGTGCGCTCGGTGTCCGGCGCGGCGACCGGCGTCACGGGGGCGACGGTCACGGTGATCTCCGACGTCGCCTCCTGGCCGGTCGCGTCCTCGACGCGGTAGCCGACGCTCGCGTCGCCGACGAAGCCGGGCTCCGGCGTGAAGGTGACCTCACCGCCGCCGTCGACGGTCCAGGTGCCGACGCCGTCGACCGTGACGGTGTCGGTGGGCTCGCCGTCCGGCCCGAGCAGCGCGAGCGTCGCGACGTCGAGCGCGGTGCGCGGGTCCGCCGCGTCGTTGTCGAGCGGGGTGACGGTGACCGGGACCCCCTGGAGGGTTTCGGCGAAGTCGGGGTCCGCGACGGGGGCGTCGGGGTCGCTCACCGTGACCCGGAGGGTCGACTGCGTCAGCGTGCCGTTGCCGTCGGCGACCCGGTAGGTGAGCTGGGTGCCCGCCCCGAGGAAGTCCGGGTCCGGGACGAAGTCCACGGCACCGCCGTCGGTGACGGTGTAGGTGCCCTCGCCGGCCACGACGACCTCCGTGACCCAGTCGCCGGAGTCGGGGTCCCGCAGCTCGACCGACCCCGGCACGAGCGGGGCGGTCGGGTCGCCGGCCTCGTCGTTGGCGAGGACGGGGACCGTGACGGGCTGCTGGTACCCGGTCGTCGTGGTGTCGGGGTTCGCGGTCGGCGTGACGGGCGTGACCTCGACGCGTGCGGTGGCCGACGTGGTGTTGCCGTCGGAGTCCGTGACGCGGTAGTCGATCTCGGCGGTGCCGAGGTACTGCGGCTCCGGGTCGAAGGTGAGGACACCGTTCGAGGCGTCGACCGTCCACCGTCCGACGCCGGCGACGACGAGCTCACCGCCGGCCGGCTCCCCGGTGTCGGGGTCGAGGAGCACGACACTGCTCGGGACGAGCGAGGCGCCGGTGCCGGGGTCGTCGTTGTCGAGGACGGGGACGGTGACCGGCTCGTCCTGGATCGTCGTCGCCGCGTCGTCGCTCGCCTCCGGGGCGTCGCCGACGGTCACGGTGACGGTGGACTCGGCGAGGGTGCCGTTGTCGTCGGCGACCCGGTAGGCCAGCGGGGTCGTCGGACCCTCGAAGCCGTCGGCGGGCTCGAACATCACCGCGCCGGTGGCGTCGTCGACGGTCCACACGCCCTCGTCGGTCGTGACGCTCGTGCTCCACTCCTCGGTCTCCGGGTCCTGGATCTCCACGGAGCCGACGACGAGGGGGGCCGACGGGTCGCCGGGCTCGTCGTTCGCGAGCAGCGGCACGGCCACCGGCGTGAGGTACGGGGTCGTCGCGGTGTCCGGCCTCGCGACGGGGGTCACCGGGGTGACGGTGACGGTGATCGTGGACGCCGCGGTCTGGCCGGCCTCGTCGAGGGCGCGGTAGGCGATCGTCGTCTCGCCGGTGTAGTCCGGCTCGGGGTCGAAGGTGACCCGGCCGGCCGACACCGTCCAGGTGCCGACGCCGGCGACGGTCACGGTGTCCTTGTACGTCGTGTCCGACGGGTCGAGCAGCTGCAGCGTGCCCGGCTGGAAGGGCGCGCGCGGGTCGGAGGTGTCGTTCGCCAGCGGGGCGAGCGTCACCGGCTCGTCCTGCACCGTCGTGCGGGTGTCCGGGGACGCGACGGGGACGTCGGGGGTCGCCACGGTGACCTGGAGCGTGGAGGCGGCACGGGTGCCGTTGTCGTCGAGCAGCCGGTACGCGAGCTCCGTCGCGGCGCCGGTGAAGCCCTGGGCGGGGACGAAGCGGACCGCCCCGGTGTCGGGGTCGACGGTGTAGGTGCCCTGTCCGTCGACCACGAGCTCGGTGACCCAGGCGCCGGTGTCCGGGTCCTGGATCTCGACCGAGCCGGGGACGAGCGGGGCGCTCGGGTCGCCGGCGGCGTCGTTCCCGAGGACCGGGACGACGACGGGGGTCTCGTACGGGGTCGTGCGGGTGTCGGGGGTCGCGACGGGCACCACCGGGTCCACGACGACGGAGACGCTCGCGGTGGCGGTGTTGCCGTCGCTGTCGGTGACCCGGTAGCCGATCGAGGCGGTCCCCGTGTACTGCGGCTCCGGGTCGAAGGTGACGTCACCGGTGGCGGGGTCGACCGTCCAGGTCCCGACGCCCTCGACGGTCACGGTGTCGGCGTACGCCTCGGCGACCGGGTCGTAGAGCACGACGCTCGCGGGGTCGAGGGTGGCGTCGGTGCCGGCCTCGTCGTTGTCGAGGACGGGGACCGTCACCGGCTCGTCCTGGATCGTCGCGCCCTCGTCGTCGGTCGCGTCGGGGGCCGCGCCGACGGTGACCGTGACGGTCGACTCCGCAAGGGTGCCGTTGTCGTCGGCGACCCGGTAGGCCACGGGGTCCGTCGTCCCCTCGAAGCCCTCCGCCGGGACGAACGCGACGGAGCCGTCCCCCTGGACGGTGTACGTGCCGACACCGTCCACGGTCAGCTCGGTGACCCAGTCGCCCGAGTCGGGGTCCTGGATCTCGACGGAGCCGAGGACGAGCGGCGCGGTGGGGTCGCCCGCGGCGTCGTTGCCGAGGAGCGGCACGGTCACGGGGGTGAGGTAGGGGGTCGTCGCCGAGTCCGGACGGGCGAGCGGCGTGACGGGCGTGACGGTCACGGTGATCGTCGAGGACTCCGTGCGGCCCGCGGTGTCGCGGACCTGGTACCCGACGCGCGTCGCCTCGCCGGTGAAGCCGGGCTCGGGGTCGAAGGCGACCACCCCGGTCGCCGGGTCGAGGGTGTACACGCCCTCACCGGGGACGGTGAGCGTGATGACGGGGTCGCCGCCGGCGTCGAGCAGGCGGATCGAGGACGGGACGAGGGAGACCCCGGCCGTCGTCGTGTCGTTCTCGAGCGGCGACAGGGTCACCGGCTCGTCCTGGACGGTCTCCGCGGTGTCCGGGCGGACGACCGTGTCACCGGGCTCGGTCACGGTCACCGTGAGGGTCGCCGTCGCGGTCGTCCCGTTGGCGTCCGTCACCCGGTAGGTCACCGGGGTCGCGGTCCCGAAGAACGTCGGCAGCGGGTCGAAGGTCACCGCACCGGTCGTCGGGGAGACCGTGTAGGTGCCCTCCCGGGGGACGGTGAGGGTCCGCCCGAAGGCGCCGGTCGCGGGGTCGCGCAGGACGACGGTCGTGGGGTCCAGCGGTGCGCTCGCCGCGCCGGGGGCGTCGTTGCCGAGCACGCCGACGGTCGTGGTCGTGTCGTAGGGGGTCGTGCGCGTGTCGTTCTGCAGGACCGGCGTCACGGCGGTGACCGTCGTGGCGATCGTCGAGGTCGCGGTGCCGCCGTCGGAGTCGGTGACGCGGTAGGTGACCGTGCTCGTCCCGGTGTACGAGGGCAGCGGGTCGAAGGTGACCCGTCCCGTCGCCGTGTCCACGGTGTACGTCCCCTGCCCGGGGACCGTCACGGACGTCTTGTACTGGCCGTCCGCGGGGTCGAGCAGACGGACGCTCGAGCGGACGAGGGTGAGCGTCGGGTCGGCCGCGTCGTTGACGACCGGGTCGAGCGTCACGTCGGTGTTCTGGGCGGTGCTCGCCGTGTCCGGCCGCGCGGTCGGCGGGGCGGGCTGGACGATCTGGACGGTGTGGTCCTCGACCTCGCCGGCGGGGGAGGCGCCGCGGGGCGAGGCGGTGGCGTCGGTGTAGCCGACCCGGAAGCGCGCGTAGCTCGTGCCCGCCGAGAGGCCGGACAGCCCGGACCACGTGAGGGTCGCGGAGGTCTGACCGGCGGACACCGGCGCACAGGCCCGCTCGCCGGCCGAGTAGACCCCGTTGCGGTCGAGGTCGATCCACCCGCAGACCTGTCCCGCCTTGCTCGCGCCGGAGATCGCCACCGTGCGCGAGTAGGACGTCTGGGTGCGGGTGATCGGCGCCATCGTCACGCCGTCGTCGCCGGAGTCGTTCGTCGCGCTCGCGGAGGCGAGCGGGCTCGTGGCGGAGTTCGCGGTGTTCGTGTTGTCCGCCGTGACCTGCGTCCCGAGGCGGACGTCGCTCACCGCCGCGCGGGCGGCGTCCGACCCGTCGTAGGAGGCCGGGCCGTCGCCGAAGTCCTCACCGGTCGTCGCCACGACGAAGAACGCGTCCCCCGCGGTGCTGCTCACGAAACCGGTGCCGGAGGTGACGGCGGCGGCGCCGGTGACGGCGAACTCGAGCGTCGTCACCGTCCCGTTGACCCGGACCGAGCCGCACCCCGCCACCGCGGCGGCGCCGTTGGCCGTGCTGCCACAGTTGACGGACGTCGAGTCGTTGACCGTGGTGACCGTCCGTCCGGCGTTCGTCACCTGGAGGTTCGTGCTCGAGCCGACCCGGGTCAGCGTGACCCCCGGGGTGGTCGCCGTGAGGACCGCGTGGAAGGCGGACGCGTTGGTGCCCGAGCTGGTGAAGCCGCCGAGGCCCGCCACGTGGATCACGGGATCCGTCACCGGCTGCGCGAACGCGACGGACAGTGTGCCCCGGTTCGTGCAGCCGCCGCTCACGGGACAGCCCGCCATCGACGTCGTCACCGACTGCGTGGGCGTGGAGCCGTCGAGACTCGGGGAGTACTGCCCGACGACGTCCCGCGAGTCGACGGTGGTGAAGGTCGTGCTCAGGGCCGACTGTCCGGTCGCGGTCCACGTCTGGGCCAGCCCCGACCCGGGCATCGTGGCCGTGCCGCCGGAGAAGGCGACGGTCGGTCGTTCGTACGCCACGGCGACACCCGCCGGCGCGACGACGGTGAGCGTCGCGGCGAGCAGGGCGCCGAGGAAGCGGCGCACGGACATGGGTCGAGGAGGATGCGAGTCCACCGGGGCTCCTGATGCAGGGGGTTCGGGAGCGGCAACACGTGCTGGATGTCACCTGTGAGCAGGGTGAATGCTCCTGAGAGCGGTCACAGCCTAGGAAGACATCGGCCGGTCCGCATCCCCAGCGCCGTTCCGCGGGAGGAAATCCCAGGCCACCTCGTCGAGCCTGACCGGACGGCCGAGGGACGCCTCGGCCGAACGGACGACCCGGACTCACCGTCGCCGCTGGCAGCGGCCGCACCAGTAGAGCGTGCGCCCGGCGACGAGCCGGGCACGGATGCGGGACCCGCACCGCTCGCACGGGAGCCCCTCCCGCTTGTAGACCGAGGAGGTCCGCCGCGTGAGCCGCGGCCGCTCGCCGCGTCCGAGCGCCGCCTCGACCTCGAGCACCTGCTCCTCGACGGTGACGATCCGTCCTGTCGCGACCCCGAGCGGCATGAGCCGGACGAGGTCGTCCCACACCAGGCTCCACGAGGCCGGCCGTAGGTCGCGGCCCGCGGTCGTCGGCGAGAGGCGGTGCCGCCAGAGCACCTCGCACCGGTAGACGTTGCCGACCCCGGCGAGCACGGCCTGGTCCATGAGCAGCTCGGCGACGCTGCGCCCGGAGCGGTGGATCCGCTGCCACGCACGCTCCGGGTCGGCGTCGGGCCGGAGCGGGTCGGGTCCGAGCCGCGCGAGGACCGCAGCGACCTCCTCGGGGGTGAGCACGCTGCACACGATCGGGCCGCGCAGGTCCGCGACGTGCTCGGGGGTGGCGAGCCGCATCCGGACGGCCCCGGTGACCGGCGCCTCGGCGGTCCAGTCACCCGCGTCGACGGTGAAGGTCCCGATGAGGCCGAGGTGGACGTGGACCCACTGCTCGTCCCCGAACTCGAGGAGGAGGTGCTTGCCCCGGGAGGTCGCGCCGACGAAGGGCCGTCCGCTGACGCGGGCCGCGCCCTGCGCGAAGCGCCCCTGGGGGCTCGTCACCGTCGGGGTCGTCCCGGCGAAGGCGGCGTGGAGGTCGCGGGCGAGCGCGGCCAGGGTGTGTCCCTCGGGCATGGGGGCATCCTGCCGCGCCGGGGACCGCCCCGGGTCAGGAGCCCCCGGAGAGCATCTCCTGCATCTGGGCGATCTGCTTCGTCTGGACGACGGCGATGTCGGCCGAGATCTCCTGGACGCGCTCGTCCGCCGCGGCCTCGGCGTGCTCGTCGACCATCGTCAGCGCACCCTCGTGGTGGCGGATCATCATCGCGAGGAAGAAGGTGTCCGCCTCGGCCCCGGACAGACCCGA
The DNA here is from genome assembly GCF_018139485.1 of Phycicoccus avicenniae. Classification (GTDB taxonomy): domain Bacteria; phylum Actinomycetota; class Actinomycetes; order Actinomycetales; family Dermatophilaceae; genus Phycicoccus; species Phycicoccus avicenniae. Next base: position 239,235 of record NZ_JAGSNF010000004.1, on the reverse strand, counting down.
CAGCCGGGTCAGCTCGGCCCGGGACGCCATGCCGGGCATCCCCGCGTGCGAGGAGTGGTCCGACAGCCGCGGGTTCGTCGCCTCGGGGGGGACGTCCTCGCCGTGGCCGCGCAGCCACGTCGCCATCGCCTCGATCTCCGGCCCCTGCTCGTCCCGGATCCGGGAGGCGAGGCTCGCGACCCGGTCGTCGCCGAACCGGTCGCCGACGCTCTCGACCATGACGATGGCCTGGGCGTGGTGGGCGATCATCTCCTGGAGGAACCGCGCGTCCTCGCTCGAGGCGGTCGGGACCGGTACCGAGGTCGCCCCCGGCCCGCTGAGCGTGGCGTTCGGCTCGCCGGGGCGTCCCGGCTGGAGCACGGGCACGCTGCCGGGGTTGGGCTCCGGGGTGGCGACCGGGTCGCCGGAGCAGCCGGCGGCGAGGGCGGCGAGCAGGACGCCGACGACCGCGGCGCGGGCCGGCGCCAGGGAGGGTCGGGACGGGCGCATCGCGTCACTGTAGGTCGGTGGCGGGCAGGACGGGGGGCCCGGGGCGACCCCGGCGACTCCCTTGCCGAGTCTTTACCCACGCCAGACCGACCGGTGGCCCTGGCGACGGCACAGTGGGGCGACCACCGGACCGGCACCACCACCTGGCGCCGGCCGACGAGGAGAGGGAGTGGACATGCGACGGTTCCGTCTCGCCGCCACCGTGGCCGGAGCGGCGCTCGTGCTCGGGGGCGGGGTGAGCGCGGCCTCCGCCGGGGACGGGGTCGGGCTGTCCGGCACCGACCTCGCGCCGGACCAGGTCGGGCGCAGCGCGAACATCGAGCACCTGGCCAACGTGCCGCACACCGGTCCGTTCGTCGGTCAGTTCGGCACCGACATCGCCTTCCAGGGGGACCGGGCGTACGTCGGCAACTACCAGGGCTTCGTCATCTACGACATCTCCGACCCCTCGGACCCGCAGACCCTGAGCCAGGTCAACTGCCCGGGGTCGCAGAACGACGTGACGGTCTCCGGCGACCTGCTCTACCTGTCGACGGACAGCTCGCGCTCGGACGACTCGTGCTCCTCGACGACGCAGTCGGCGACGGTGAAGGACTCGTGGGAGGGCATCAAGGTCTTCGACGTCTCCGACCCGACCGCCCCCGCCTACGTCACCGCCGTCGAGACGGACTGCGGCTCGCACACGAACTCGCTCGTGCCCGGTGAGGACTCGGACTACGTCTACGTCTCGAGCTACGGCCCCCGGGACAGCTACCCGGACTGCACGACCCCCCACGACAGCATCTCGATCGTCGAGGTCCCCAAGGCCGACCCGGCGTCCGCGGCCGTCGTCAACGTCCCGAACCTCTTCCCCGACGGCGGCAACCCCGGCGGCACGGACTCCGAGGGGCACGGCTACTCCGCGACGAGCGGCTGCCACGACATCACGACCTTCCCGTCGCGGGACATCGCCGCCGGGGCCTGCATGGGTGACGGCATCATCATGGACATCTCGGACCCGGTGAACCCGGTCGTCGTCGAGCGGGTCCAGGACACCGAGAACTTCGCGTTCTGGCACTCGGCGACGTTCAACCAGAAGGGCACCAAGGTCGTCTTCACCGACGAGCTCGGCGGTGGCGGCGCGGCGACGTGCAACGCCGACATCGGCCCGACGCGGGGCGCCAACGCCATCTACACGCTGAGCAAGGACAACGAGCTAACCTTCGCGTCGTACTTCAAGATCCCGCGCCACCAGGACGACAGCGAGAACTGCGTCGCCCACAACGGCTCGATCGTGCCCGTCAACGGGCGGGACGTCATGGTGCAGTCCTGGTACCAGGGCGGGGTCTCGCTCTGGGACTTCACGAACGCCAAGAAGCCGCGTGAGCTCGGGTGGTTCGAGCGCGGTCCGCTCGCCCCGGCGACCGTCGGTGGCACGTGGTCGGCGTACTACTACAACGGCCACGTCTTCAGCTCCGACATCCAGAAGGGCTTCGACGTCCTCGACATCACCGAGCCCAGCCTCAAGCAGGCGAAGAAGGTGACGCTCGAGGAGCTCAACCCGCAGGCGCAGCCGGTCTACCGCTGACCGCGACCGCGACCGACGTCGTACGGCGGCCCGTCCCCACCCGGGGGCGGGCCGTCGTCGTGTGCGGGCCGGCCACGGGCCTGCGCAGCCGGGTGCGGCCTCAGGGCCCCGTGCGGGGACCGCACCGCCGGCGCGGGTCCCCGGTCAGGGGCGCTCGACGACGACGAGGTCTCCCGGGCGCACCCGCCCCGGGACCACGACCTTCGCGTTGAGGCCGCGCAGCCGCATCGGTCGGCCGACCCTGCCGTTGACGAAGCGCATCCCCTCGGCGCCGAACCGCTCGACGAACTTCGCGCACCCGGTGTGCGGCTGGTCGGTCACCTCGACGACCGCGCCGCGCGCCCGTGGGTCGCCGATGACGAGCCGGCTGCCCGCCGGGAGGTTGTCGTGCGAGAGGTCGAGGTCGAGGTAGAGCTGGTCGCCCGCGAGGGGGACGCGGTCCGCGTCGCCGGCGAGGAAGCCGATCATCCGTGTGCTCATGACGTTGAGCTGCATGTCGGGGTGGGGTCCGCCGTCGGCGCTGCGGCTGCTCGGCCGGTCCTTCCACGAGTCGCCGACGAGCCCCAGCTCGAGGTCGAGCTCGCCCTCGTCGAGCACCTCCCGCTCGCCGACCCGCGGGCGGCGGACCACGAGGTCCAGGGTGCCGCGGTCCTGCGGGGCCGCGTGCAGCTGCGGGAGGAACGCCTCCAGCTCCTCGGCGGTGCGGTGGGTCACGGTGTCGGTCATGCCGTCATTGTCCCGGGCGACGGGCCGGAGACGCCACGACGTTCCACGGACCCCGGTGCTGCCCGTGCGGAGTCCGGACACCCGCCACCGCTCCGTCGAGATAGGGCAAGACGCAGGGAACTGGGCCGCGTCCTGTGCGTGTTGCCCGATCTCGACGCCACTCCGCGCGGGTCGGGATGGTCGAGACCGGCGGCGGGCGGCGGTCAGGCGGGGAGGCGGAAGGCGTCCTCGACCGGCTCGACGAGGCCGTCCTCGACGAGGGAGGCGAGACACCGGTCGACCTGCTCGACCGCCGGGGCCCCGACGATCCCGAGCCGGGAGGTCACCGTCCGTTCGAGCTCGGGGCGCGGCACGGGGTCGGCCTGCTCACGCAGGGCCTGCACCAGCGCGCCGCGCACCTGCCGGTCGGTGCCGTGCCACGCCTGGCCTCGACGCGCGGGCCCGTCGTCCGGAGGGCTGCCGGCGGCGACCCAGGCGCACCGGTCGAGCAGGGGGCAGCGGTCGCACTCCGGCCCACGGGCACGGCAGACGAGGGCTCCGAGCTCCATCACGGCGACGTTCCACAGGGCGGCCCGCTCCGGGTCCTCGGGCACGAGCGTCGCGGCGAGCCGGCTCTCGGCCGCGGTGAGGGCGGGCGACGGCAGCGCCCGCCCCTCGACCGCCCGCGCGAGCACCCGGCGCACGTTGGTGTCGACGACGACGCTGCGCCGGCCGAACGCGAACGCGGCGACCGCCGCCGCCGTGTACGCCCCGACCCCCGGCAGCGCGCGCAGGCTCTCCTCGTCGGCCGGGACCTCGCCGGCGTGCCGCTCGACGACGGCGACCGCCGCGTCGCGCAGGCGCAGCGCCCGGCGCGGGTAGCCGAGCCGGCCCCACGCCCGCACGACCTCGCCCGGCGACTCGGCGGCGAGGTCCGCGGGCGTCGGCCAGCGCTCCAGCCACGTCCGCCACACCGGCTCGACCCGGGCGACCGGGGTCTGCTGGGACATCACCTCGGAGACGAGGACCCCCCACGGCGTGCAGGCCGGGTCCCGCCACGGGAGGGGCCGTGCGTTGACGGCGAACCAGTCGAGGACCCGCTCGTGGAGGTCGGCCGGCGCGGTGGGAAGGCCCGCCACGTCAGACGTAGCGCTCGAGGATGCTCGTCTCGGCGAGCCGCGAGAGGCCCTCACGCACGAGCCTCGCCCGGCCCTCACCGACCCCGTCGACGGTCATCAGGTCGTCGACGTTGGCGGCGAGGAGCTTCTGCAGCGAGCCGAAGTGCTCGACGAGCCGACCGGCGATGGCGCCGGGGAGGCGCGGCACCTTCGACAGGAGGCGGTGCCCGAGCGGGCTGACCGAGGAGTCGAGGGCGTCGCCGACGACAGTGAAGCCCATCGCCTTCGCGCCCGCCGCCGGGTCGAGGAGCTCGGTGTTGTCCATGGCGACGAGGTTGGCGACGGCCTCGGCGTGGGCGTACCCGGCCTTGGCCTCGGGCAGGTAGTCGCGGATGACGAGACCGAGGTCGTCGGACAGACCGCCGGTCAGCTCCTCGAGCTGGAGGCTCAGCAGACGGCCGTCCGTGCCCAGCTGGACGACGTACTCCGCGATCTCGTCCTTGATCCGCCGGACCATCTCCAGCCGCTGCAGGACGTTCGCGACGTCCCGGACGGTGACGAGGTCCTCGATCTCGAGCGCCGACAGCGTGCCGGTCACCTCGTCGAGCCGGGCCTTGTACCGCTCGAGGGTCTGGAGGGCCTGGTTCGCCCGGGACAGGATCGCGCTGGAGTCCTCGAGGACGACGCGTCGGCCGGCGACGTACAGCTGGATGATGCGCATCGACTGGCTCACCGAGACGACGGGGAAGCCGGACTGCTTCGCGACCCGCTCGGCGGTGCGGTGCCGGGTGCCGGACTCGCTCGTCTCGATGCCGGCGTCCGGGAGCATCTGGGTCGCTGCGCGCAGGATGCGGGTGACGTCGCGGTCGATGACGACCCCGCCGTCCATCTTCGCGAGCTCACGCAGCCGGGTGGCGGAGAACTCGATGTCGAGGGGGAAGCCGCCCGTCGCGATCTGCTCGATGACCTTGTCGTGGCCGAGCACGATGAGGGCGCCGGTGCGGCCGCGGAGGATGCGCTCGAGACCGTCCCGCAGCTCGGTCCCGGGGGCGACCGCGGCCAGGGTGGCGCGCAGCAGCTCGTCGTCGGACTGGACGGGCACGCTCATGCTCCTTCACCGCTCCTCGGCCCCGCGGCCGGCGAGGAACGCCAGGCCATTCTCCCGCGCATCCTAACCGCCGCCGAGGTCACGACGTGGTCTCGATCCGGCGGCCGGCGCCGCGAGGGCCCGCTCACCCGCCGGGGTGCAGGGCGCGGCCCACCGCCTCGCGGACGGTCCCGACCTCGAGGACGTCGATGCCGTCCGGGACCGGCCCCGCACCGAGCACACCGGTGGGCACGACGGCGCGGCGGAAGCCCAGCCGCGCGGCCTCGGCGAGCCGGCGGTGAGCCCCGGTCACGGGGCGGATCTCGCCGGCGAGGCCCACCTCGCCGAAGGCGACCGTGCCGTCCGGGAGCGGTCGGTCGGTGATGGCCCCGGCGAGGGCGAGGGTCACGGCGAGGTCGGCGGCCGGCTCGGTGAGGCGGACCCCGCCGACCGTCGAGAGGTAGGCGTCGCTGCCGCCGATCGGGGCCGACGCCCGCTTGTCGAGCACGGCGAGGACCATGCTGACCCGCGCCGCGTCGAGACCGCTGGTCGCCCGACGTGGGGTGGACAGCGAGGACTGGGTGACGAGGGCCTGCACCTCGGTGACGAGCGGCCGGCGCCCCTCGAGGGTCACGGTGACGCAGGTGCCGGGCACCTGGGCGGTGCGGCCGGAGAGGAACAGGCCGCTGGGGTCGGCGAGCCCGACGATCCCGACGTCGGACAGGTCGAAGCAACCGACCTCGTCCGTCGGTCCGTAGCGGTTCTTCACGGCCCGCACGAGACGGAGGCGGGAGTGCCGGTCGCCCTCGAACTGGACGACGACGTCGACGAGGTGCTCGAGGACGCGTGGTCCTGCGATGGAGCCGTCCTTCGTCACGTGACCGACGAGGAGCACGGCGATGCCCCGAGCCTTGGCGAGCGCGATGAGCGACGCCGCGACCTCGCGGACCTGTGCCACGTTGCCGGCGGCGCCCTCGACCTCTGCGCTGGAGACGGTCTGGACGGAGTCGACGACGAGCAGCTCGGGGTCGACCTGCTCGACCTGGCCGAGGAGCGTCGCGAGGTCGGTCTCGCTCGCGAGGTAGAGGGTGCGGGCCATCGCCTCGATGCGCTCGGCCCGGGCCCGGACCTGGGCCGCGGACTCCTCGCCGCTCACGTAGAGGACACGTCGCTCGCCGGCGACCCCCGACCGGGCGGCGCGGCCGGCGACGTCGAGGAGGAGCGTGGACTTCCCGATGCCCGGCTCGCCCGCGACGAGGACGACCGCCCCGGGGACGAGCCCGCCGCCGAGCACCCGGTCGAACTCGGCGACCTCGGTGGGCCGGGCCGTCGCGTGGCTGGCGTCGACCTCGGCGATGGGGACCGCGGGCCGGGTGACCGGGGCGGCCGCCGTCCGCGCGGTGACCGTGCCCACCTCGGCGACGCTGCCCCACGCCTGGCACTCACCGCACCGGCCCACCCATTTGGCGGTCTGCCAGCCGCACTCGGTGCAGCGGAACGTCGCCGCACCGCGGGAGCTGCTGCGTGTCGCCGTCCGAGCCATGCCGCCACGATAGGTGGCGCCCCCGACAGCCGGCCCACCCGCCGGGCCCACCCGGACATGCACGTGGCCCCGCCGACGAGGACGTCGGCGGGGCCACGTGGGGCGACCGTCAGGTCACGGCTTCTCGGGAGCGTCCCGGGTGGCGGCGGGCGGCGCCGCACCCTCCGGGGTCCGGCGGTCGTGGCCGGCCCGGTCGAGAGCGCTCTCCGGGACCTTCTCGTCCGGCGGCGTCTGCACCGCGTCGCGGAAGTCCGAGCGACGGGCGATCTGCCCGGCGATCTCGTCGGCGAGCAGGCCGCGCTCGGCGCGGTCCATCCGTCCGTTCTCGCGCAGCAGCGCCCTCGTCGTGGCGACGACCATGCCGATGATGACGAACGAGAACGGCAGGGCCAGCAGGATCGCCGCCGTCTGGAGGGCGTCGAGCCCGCCACCGCCCGCGAGGAGCAGGGCGATCGCGACGGCACCCTCGAGGACGGCCCACATGACCCGGCTCCACACCGGCGGGTGCGGGTCGCCACCGCTGGAGAGCATGTCGACGACGAACGAGCCGGAGTCCGAGCTCGTGACGAAGAAGACGACGATGAGCACGAGCGCGACGACGCTCAGCAGACCGGACAGCGGCAGGCCGTCGAGCAGCTGGAAGAGCGCGGCGTCGGTCGACACGGTGCCGTCCTCGGCGATGATGCCGCCTTCGCCGAAGATCTCGCGGTGGATGCCGGACCCGCCCATCACGGCGAACCACAGGAAGGTGACGACCGTCGGGACGAGGAGCACGCCGGCGACGAACTCGCGGACCGTCCGGCCGCGGGAGATGCGGGCGATGAAGACGCCGACGAAGGGCGCCCAGCTCATCCACCAGCCCCAGTAGAACGTCGTCCAGCCGGACACCCAGGAGGTGCCGTCCTCGCCCTCGAAGGCGAGGGTCTGGAACGACAGGCGGAAGAAGTTCGACACGTAGCTGCCGACGGAGGACACGAAGTCACCGAGGAGGAAGACCGTCGGGCCGAGGAGCAGGACGAAGAGCAGCAGCCCTCCGGCGAGCCCCATGTTGACGTTCGAGAGGATCTTGATCCCCTTGTCGAGACCGGTGACGACCGAGATCGTCGCGATCGCGGTGATGCCGATGACGAGCGCGACGAGCAGGCCCGTCCCGGCGCCGTCGACGACGCCCATGAAGTCCAGACCCGCGGCGACCTGGGAGACGCCGAAGCCGAGGGAGGTCGCGACACCGAAGAGGGTGCCGACGACGGCGATGACGTCGATGACGTCGCCGAGGACGCCCTTGACGCGGTCGCCGAGGAGCGGCTCGAGGGCCCAGCGGATGGAGACCGGGCGGCCCTTGCGGTGGATCGCGTAGGCCATCGCGAGACCGACGACGACGTAGATGCCCCAGGCGTGCAGGCCCCAGTGGAGGTAGGTGACGTCCGTCGCGGCGCGGGCGCGCTCGGCGGCGCTCTCACCGGTCCCGGGCGGGGGCGAGGCGAAGTGGCTCAGCGGCTCGGCGACCCCCCAGAAGACGAGGCCGATGCCCATGCCGGCGGCGAAGAGCATGGCGAACCACGGGACGAGGCCGAACTCCGGCTTCTCGTTGTCCTTGCCGAGGACGACGCGGCCCATGGGGGCGACGGCCACCCAGATCGAGAAGGCGATGAAGCCGCTGACGATGAGGATGTAGTACCAGCCGAGGTCACCGACGACGGCGTCGCTGATGGCGGAGAAGGTGTCGCCCATCGCGGTGGGGAAGATCAGGGCGAAGGCGACGAAGGCGACGAGGATGCCGAGCGCGGGCCAGAAGACCCTGGGCGCGGTGATCATCTTGTCACCCGAGGTGGGCGGCGTCGGCGGATCGGGCTCCGCGGATCGCGCGTCGGGTCGGTCTGTGACGGACACGGGTCGTTCTCCTCACGAGGTCGGAAGACAGCACTCGGTCAACCGCCCACGGTAGGTCAGCGGGTGACCGCCTGACCAGCCGCCCCCACCACCCCCGGATCCCCGAAGAGCACTCGCGCAACCGGGACACGCTGTCGCACAGGGTTTTTGCAGCAAGGTCACGGGAAGGTCACGACTTTCGACAATCCCTCGACATCCGGCGACGCACGAGGGCCCCGGACCGTGCCGGTCCGGGGCCCTCGTCGAGGACGTGTCGTCCGTCAGCCGGCGACGACGTCCAGCGCGACCGTCGCCCGGACCTCCGGGTGGAGGCGGACGAAGGCGGTGTGCGTGCCGACCTGGCGGATCGGGGTCGGGACCTCGATCGTGCGACGGTCCAGGTCGGGGCCGCCGTTCTCCTTGACGGCCGCCGCGATGTCGGCGGTCGAGACGGCGCCGAAGAGGCGGCCGCTGCTCCCGGCGTGGGCGGTGACGGGCACGGCGTCGGCCTCGAGGTTGCCCTTGATGGACTGCGCCTCCTCGAGGGACTTCACGGCGCGGCTGGCGCGGGCCTTGGCGATCGCGTCGACCTGCTTCTGGCCGCCCTTGGTCCACGGCGTGGCGAGGCTGCGCTTGAAGAGGAAGTTACGGGCGTAGCCGTCCTTGACGTCGACGACGTCACCGGCGGTGCCGAGACCCGAGACCTCGTGGGTGAGGATGACCTTCATCGTTCTGGCTCCTTCGCTCAGCGGGACGAGCTCGAGTAGGGCAGGAGCGCCATCTCGCGGGCGTTCTTGACCGCGTTGGCGATGAGGCGCTGCTCCTGGACCGAGACGCCGGTCACCCGACGCGCGCGGATCTTGCCGCGGTCGGAGATGAACTTGCGCAGCAGCGCGACGTCCTTGTAGTCGATGTTCTCGACCTTCGCCGCCTTGAGCGGGTTGGCCTTCTTCTTCGGCTTGCGAATGGCGGGCTTGGCCATCGTGGTGCTCTCCTTCTGCCGGGGGCTCCCGGCGGATGAGCCCTGGTCTCCCAGGGATGGGGTCTGTCGTGTGGTGTGCCGTCAGGCCGTGCGGCCGACGGTCAGAAGGGGGGCTCGTCGTAGTTCGGCGCCTGGCCCCAGCCGCCGCCCTGCTGACCACCCTGCGGCTGCTGCGGGGGCTGCTGGCCACCGCCGTAGCCGCCCTGGCCGCCGCCCTGCTGGGGCTGGCCGCCGGTGGCCCACGGGTCGTTCTGCTGGAAGCCGCCGCCACCACCACCGCCGAAGCCGCCGCCACCGCCGCGCTCGGCCTTGGTGACCTTGGCCGAGGCGTACCGCAGGGACGGGCCGACCTCGTCGACCTCGAGCTCCATGACGGTGCGCTTCTCGCCCTCCTTGGTCTCGAACGAGCGCGACTTCAGCCGGCCCGTCACGACGACCCGGGTGCCCCGGTGGAGGGACTCGGCGACGTTCTCCGCCGCGTCGCGCCAGATGGAGCAGCGCATGAACAGCGTCTCGCCGTCCTTCCACTCGTTGTTCTGGCGGTCGAACTGGCGCGGGGTCGACGCGACGGTGAAGTTCGCGACGGCCGCCCCGGACGGGGTGAAGCGCAGCTCGGGGTCGGCGGTGAGGTTGCCGACGATCGTGATGATGGTGTCGCCTGCCATGACGGGTCCCCTTCGTGGGTCTTCTCGGTGGGCTGGTGACGGAAGGCTCAGGCGCCGGGGCGCAGGAGCTTGGTCCGCATGACCTGCTCGTTGAGGCCGAGCTGGCGGTCCAGCTCTTTGGCCGTGGCCGGCTCCGAGGTGAAGTTGACGACGGCGTAGATGCCCTCGGCCTTCTTCTTGATCTCGTAGGCCAGGCGGCGCCGGCCCCAGACGTCGATCGTGTCGACGGAGCCACCGTCGGTCGTGACGACCTTGAGGAACTTCTCCAGCTGGGGCTGGACGGTCCGGTCGTCGAGCTCCGGGTCGAGGATGACCATGAGTTCGTACTCACGCATGCGTTACCCCGCCTCCTTCGGTCTGAACGGTCACGGTCCTTCCGTGACAGGAGGGTATGCATTGCCGCCCACATCGGCCCGGGCCTTGTCCACAGGCACGGTGGGCAACCGGTCAAGCGTACCGGGCAGCGCGCCCGGTCCCCAACTCGCGCGGGACCACACGACCCAGGCGAGCCGGCCGAGGACGAGGAGCCGGCCGACGAGGGCGAGCGTGTACCACCCCGCGGGCAGCCCGCGGCCCGGGTCGTCCTCGCCCGTGAGCAGGCCGAACCAGGCGACGGCGTGCACCGCCTCGACACCCGCCCAGAGCAGGTGGTCGCGCCACCCGATGCCCGCGAGGGCGACGAAGGGCACGAGCCACAGCGCCGCGGACACCGGCGCGGACGACCCGGTGCCGACGGCGACGACGAGCCCGAGGAGCGCGAGGTCCGCCGTCGCCGGACGGGGCCGGCGCCGGGAGAGGACGAGCAGCATGACGGCCGCGAGGACGAGCCCCCCGACCGACAGCAGCGCCGCGTGCCACGGCCGGACCGGGTGCCCGGCCAGCGTCGGGACGAACCACGGCGACCCGCTCGCCGCCCCGACGGTCCACCACGCGACGAGGGGGCGGGTCACGAGCCCGAGGTCGAGCGCGACGATGGGACCGAGGACGAGGAGACCGGTGGCCCCACCCGCCGTGAGCAGACGGCGGACGGGGGTACGGACCCGCGGGGGCGGGGTGAGGACGAGGGCGAGGAGGACGACGAGGGCCGGGCGGCCGCCCAGCACGGCGAGCGCGACGAGCACGCCGGCGAGCTCGGGGCGGCGACGCGACCAGGCCCACACGGCGGCGACGGCGAGGGTGACCGGCACGAGGTCGGCGGACAGCAGGACCGTGAGGGCGAGGACCGGTGACAGGGCGAGGGCGACCGGGTCGGCCTCCGGATGACCGTGGACGGTGCCGACGAGGACGACGAGCCCGGCGAGCAGGAGGGCGGCGACGGCCAGCCAGAGGAGCAGCACGCCGCGTTGCTGCGGCAGGCCCGGCCCGGGCGCGAGGCTCGCCAGCGTCGTCGTGACGACCGCGGGCACGGGCGGGACCTCGAGCGGGACCCGGCCGGCGAGCAACGCCGTGAGGCCACGACCGGCGCCGTCGCCGACGAGCGAGGCGAACAGGGGCGACGCGCACTGGCGCCACACCGGCTCGCGCCCCTCCCACCCCCCGGAGGCGCACGCCGCCTGGCGCAAGGCGGCGACGACGAGCGGCAGCGAGAGGAGGAGGACGACCGGCGCGAGCGCCGCCGGCCCGCGCGCCCGCGGCGGGGCGGACGCGCCACGACGCCCCCCGGCCGGGGTGCTCGCCCCTGCAGGGAGCCGTGGTGGCACCCCCGACCCGGTCCTCATCGGCGCGCGGGCGTCAGCCGCTCTCGGGCGGGGACGCCTGCGGCGACGGCGTCGGTGGCCCGTCGGTCGGAGGCGGCGGCACGGTGAGCGACGGCGAGGGCTCCGGGGTGGGCTCCGGCTCCGTCGGCTCCGGCGTCGGGGTCGGCTCCGGCTCCTCGGTCGGCGTCGGCTCCTCGGTCGGCGTCGGCTCCTGCGAGGGCTCCGGCTCCGGCTCGGGCTCGGGCGCCGGGGGTGGGGGCGGGGGCGCGGCGTCCTCGTTGATGTAGGCCGCCTCCGGGAACTCCTGGACCTCGGTCCCCTCGAGGGCGACCTTCATGTACTCGGTCCAGATCCGCGCGGGGTAGGACCCGCCGGTGATGCTCCCGGCGTTCTCGAGGTCCTCCATCCGCAGCTCGTCGCCGCTCTCCGGGTCGGACCGGTACATCCCGACCGCGGTCGCGAGCTGCGGCACGTAGCCGTCGAACCACGCGGAGCGGAAGCTCTCGGAGGTGCCGGTCTTGCCCGCGGCCGGCCGGCCGAGGTTCTCGCCGACGTAGCGGGCGGTGCCGCCCTGGACCGGCTCCTGCATCGCGGTGATGACGTCCGCCATGAGGTCCTCCTCGAAGACCCGCTGGGTCTGCGGCTCGGCCTCGATCGTCGGGAGGGAGTCGTCGAGGAAGCGGATCTCGCTGACGAGGTAGGGCTCGGCCCGCACCCCCTGCGCCGCGATGGTCGCGTAGGCGTTGGCCATGTCCATGACGGTGACGTAGTCCGTGCCGAGGACGTTCGACAGGTTGGCCTGCAGCTCCGAGCGCACCCCGGCGTCCTCGGCGGCCTGCATCGTGTTCTCGGGGCCGGCCTCGATGTTCATGTGCGCGTAGGCCGTGTTGACCGAGCTGCGCGTCGCGTCGAGGACCGAGATGTACCCGAAGGACTCGTCGCCGAAGTTCTTCACCCGACCCTCGCGGGCGTTCTCGGAGTCGGCACCCGGGTCCGCGAACTCCTCGAGGAACTGCGGGCTCGACCCGTCGAACGTGGACCGCAGGTTCACGTCGCCGCTCTGCAGCGCTGCGATGAGCGAGAAGATCTTGAACGTCGAGCCGGCCTGCATCGTCGCCTGCGTCGCGTCGTTGAGCTGGCGCTCGGAGAAGTCGCGGCCGCCGTAGAGGGCACGCACGGCACCGTCGCCGGGCTCGATGGACACCAGGCCCTCGTGGATGTCGTCGTGCCCCTCGGGCCGCTGCTCGTCCACCGCCGCGACCGCCGCGTCCTGCTTCGGCTTCTCGATCGTCGACACGATCCGCAGGCCGCCACGCTGGATGTCGGACTCGGTGAGCCGGTGCTTGTCGACCAGCTCGGTCTTGATGAGGTCGACGGCGTAGCCGTTCGTCCCGGTGAACTGGCGCTGGCGGTACGCGGCGACCTCCGGGAAGGTCGCGTCGGCACGCTGCCCCGAGTCCAGCCACCCCTGGTCGACCATCGCGTCGAGGATGTAGCTGCTGCGCGTCTCGACGTTCTGCTGCTGCTCCTCGCCGAGCCGGGGGTCGTAGAGCGACGGTCCGCGGATCACCGAGGCGAGGACCGCCGACTGGGCCGGGGTCAGCTCGGCCGCCGTGACGCCGAAGTAGGCCTCCGCGGCGGTCTCGATGCCGTAGGCGCCGCGGCCGTAGTAGATCGTGTTGAGGTAGTTCTCGAGGATCTCGTCCTTGGACAGCTGCCGGTCCACCTTGAGCGAGATGAGGATCTCGCGGGCCTTGCGGGTGATCGTGCGGTCCTGGGTGAGGAAGTAGTTCTTCACGTACTGCTGGGTGATCGTCGAGCCGCCCTGGGTCGCCTCCCCGCCCTTGACGGCGACCCACACGGCCCGGGCGATGCCCGTGGGGCTGATGCCGCTGTTCTCGTAGAAGTTGCGGTCCTCGGCGGCGAGGATCGCGTGCTGCATGTCCTCGCTGATCTCCGACAGCGGCACCGACTCGCGGTTGCCCCCGTCCTCGGACAGCCGCGCCATCTCGGTCTCGCCGTCGGCGTAGTACACGACGCTCGCCTGGGCGGTGACCATCTCGTTCGGCTCGGGGACGTCGGTGAGGGCGTAGGCGATGCCGAGCCCGACGACGCCGAGCACGGCGGCGACGAGGCCGGCCCACAGGCCACGCCTGGCCCAGGTCCGGCGGGTGGACGTGCCGTCCCCGCCGCTGCGGGTGCGTCGGCCGTTCGTGGCGCGCTTGGCCTCGGCGCGGGTACGGGGCTTACGAGTCGTCATCGGCTTCCGGGGGTGTCGGGGCGAACGGACGGACGCGAGGGTGTCGCGTCCGAGGAGCAAGTATGGCGGCCGATCCTGGGCGTGCGCTCCATACGGGCGGCGCGGCACGTCCCTGACCGGCGGCGGGACCGTCGATGTATCGACACGATATATCTGTGCTACGTTCACGAGCGATACATCGACCGGACCGGTCATCGCGCGTGAGGACGGAGGGAGCCCGATGGTGTCGCGCCGCGCCCAGCTGCTCGAGTTCGCCGTCCTCGGCCTGCTCCACGAGGGGCCGACCCACGGCTACGACCTGCGTCGCCGGCTCGACCTCGCGCTCGGGCCGTTCCGGGCGCTGTCCTACGGCACGCTCTACCCGGCTCTGAAGTCCCTGCTCACGCGGGGCCTGATCGCCGAGGCCGAGGACACCGCGGGCAGCGGCAAGCGCGCTCGGGTCGTCTACGAGCTCACCGCGGCCGGCAAGGAGCACTTCGCCGACCTCGTCGCCCGCACCGACGCCTCGGCGTACGACGACGACGGCTTCGACGTCCGGTTCGCCTTCTTCGCGCGCACCGAGCGCGAGGTGCGGCTCCGCATCCTCGAGGGCCGGCGCTCCCGGCTCGAGGAGCGGCTCGACAACGTCCGGCAGGTCTCCACGGCCCGCCGGGAACGGATGGACGCGTACACCGCGGCCCTCCAGCAGCACGGTGAGGACCGGACCGAGCGCGAGGTGCGGTGGCTCTCCGAGCTCATCGACGCCGAGCGGCGCCACCCCACCGACCCCGGCCCCCAGCCGTAGGGCGGCGGGGCACCCGCCCCGTCGGCCGTCCACCCGTCCACCCACCGACCTCCGTAGGAGAAAGACCATGGGTTCCATCCGCGTCGCCATCGTCGGCGTCGGCAACTGCGCGTCCTCGCTCGTCCAGGGCGTCCACTACTACCGGGACGCCGACCCGGCCACGACCGTGCCGGGCCTCATGCACGTCGTCTTCGGGCAGTACCACGTCCGCGACGTCGAGTTCGTCGCCGCGTTCGACGTCGACGACAAGAAGGTCGGCAAGGACCTCGGCGAGGCGATCAACGCCTCCGAGAACAACACGATCAAGATCGCCGACGTCCCGACGACCGGGGTCACCGTCCAGCGCGGCCACACCCTCGACGGCATCGGCAAGTACTACGCGCAGACGATCGACGAGTCCCCGGCCGAGCCGGTCGACGTCGTCGGCGCCCTCCGCGACGCGCAGGTCGACGTCCTCGTCTCCTACCTCCCGGTGGGCTCGGAGCAGGCCGACAAGTTCTACGCCCAGTGCGCCATCGACGCCGGCGTCGCCTTCGTCAACGCCCTCCCGGTCTTCATCGCCTCCGACCCCGAGTGGGCCGCGAAGTTCGAGGCCGCGGGCGTCCCGATCATCGGCGACGACATCAAGTCCCAGGTCGGCGCGACGATCACGCACCGCGTCATGGCGAAGCTCTTCGAGGACCGCGGCGTCCAGCTGGACCGCACCTACCAGCTCAACGTCGGCGGCAACATGGACTTCAAGAACATGCTCGAGCGCGAGCGCCTGGAGTCGAAGAAGATCTCCAAGACCCAGGCCGTGACGAGCAACCTCACCGGCGAGCTCGCGGGCAAGACCGAGGACCGCAACGTCCACATCGGCCCGTCCGACTACGTCGCGTGGCTCGACGACCGCAAGTGGGCCTACGTCCGCCTCGAGGGTCGCGCCTTCGGCGACGTCCCGCTCAACCTCGAGTACAAGCTGGAGGTCTGGGACTCCCCGAACTCGGCCGGCATCATCATCGACGCCATCCGCGCGGCGAAGATCGCCAAGGACCGCGGCATCGGCGGCGCGCTGCTCTCGGCGTCGTCCTACCTCATGAAGTCCCCGCCGGAGCAGCGCCCGGACGAGGTCGGCCGCACCCGCCTCGAGGCCTTCATCACCGGCGACGAGGAGCGCTGAGCGCCCCCGGACTCGCGACCTACGGCGCGGTACCGGTCGTGATCACGACGAGTCCTGCGCCGTAGCACGCGACACGACGACGCGGGCGGTTCCCTTCGAGGGGCCGCCCGCGTCGTCGTGCGTCGGCGCTCAGCGCAGGCCGGGACGGGCGGTGCGGCCGACCGTCCACAGGACCCCGGCACCGACCGCGCCGGAGACGACGAGCGTCACGACCCAGCCGACGAGGTAGGTCGGGGACAGGACCGGGACGCCCTGCGCCGCGAGGCCGGCGAGCGAGGCGAAGGCCCCGAGGACGCCGACGCCCGCGGCCGCGAGGACGGCGTCCCGCCCCACCGGGCGGACGAGCGCGACGAGCACCCCGGCACCGACGAGGGCACCGACCGGGGCCGAGACGATCGGCAGCGCGAGCACGAGGGACTGCAGGAGCAGGACGACCGCGACGTCGACGACCGCCGCGAGGAGGACCGGGCGAGGGCTCACGAGCCGCCGCCGGTCCTGCTGAACCGGAGCGAGGCGATGATCTGGTCGACGACGGTCGCGTCGAGGGTCTCCCCGGTGATCGCGATGGCCGCGGTCGACGGCGACGGCCACTGGCCCGCGATCACCCACACGCCCTGGTGCGGGGTGCCGTCCTCGGTGTAGGTGAAGTCGCTGCGGACGGCGGTGTCGGCGCCCTCGACCGTCGCGTTGTCGACCCCGCTGCCCTCGTATCCCTCGAGCTGCACCGTCGCGGGCAGGTCGAGACGGCTGTAGGCGGCCGATGCCGTGGGGTCGGTGCTGAACTCCCCGGAGACCTGCAGCTCCATGCCGTCGCCGACGTACCGCTGGGTCCACAGCTCGCCCGTGGCCGGCTCCTCCGACCAGGACTCGGGCCGCTCGAGGGTCAGGTGCCCGACCTCGACCTCGCTGTACCCGGCCGTGCCCCCCGAGCAGCCGGTCGTCACGGCGAGCCCCAGCCCCGCCAGGAGCGCCGCCACCGTGCGCATCGTCGTCATCGTGTCCTCCCGCGTCGCGATCCGGTGCCGATCATTCCACGCAGGCCTCGTAGGGCACGGCCGGCCTCGTGCCGTCCGGCTGCGGCGCCCCGAGGTAGGCCGCCTCGGTCGCCGTCGTCTCCTCGGACTCCATCGTGAAGTCCGCCCCGAACGCCAGGCCGAACTTCACGTTGAGCGCGAAGCCCTGCGCGTCGGTGACCTGGTCGTAGGCGACCGTGCTCGAGGTCGCGTTGTTGTGCATGAGCATCGCGAACGGGTCGTCCGGGTCGGCCTGCGACGGGTCGACGGCGTTGAGGGAGATGAGGCCGGGGTACGCGTAGTTCCCGGTGCCGCCGAGCCAGTCCGTGACGATCTGCTGGCTCGCGGCGTCCTCCGGGTCCAGCTGGAGCGTCGTCTCGGTGACGACGACGTCGCCGTCCGTCGTCCCGCCGGTGATGCCGCCGCCGGCGCTGTTCTGGTTGTCGCCCGAGCCCTGGGTCACCTCGCCGTCGGCGGACCCGCCCCCGCTGGAGCTCACCTCGCTCGTGGAGACGATCTGGACCTCGGTGATGACGTTGTCGGAGTTGCGGGTGATCGAGAGCGACATCCCGGCCATCGACCCCGTGCCCCCCGTCGCGAGCGCGATCTGCCCGGTGAGCTCGGCGTTGAGCGACAGGTCGGTGACGTAGGTCCGCGTGTCGTCCTCGGCGTCGTCCGGCGTGCCCTTGTTGTCGTTCGTCACCGTCCACTGCGCGCTTCCGCCCAGCTGCGCGGTGACCCCCTGCTGGGTCATCGCCGCCTGGGTGAGCGGCGCCGTGCCCGTCGTCGTCGAGATGCCGAGCTCGCCCGTGACGTCACCGGTGAGCGCGATGCCGCCGAAGCTCGTCGACGGCACCGGCGGCGGGTCGGCGCCGAGCAGTGGCCGCGGCATGCAGACCCCCATGGCGCACGCGGGGTGGGTGAGCGCCCACTGGTCGTAGAGGTAGTCGTCGAGCTGGTCGCGGAACTGCTCGGCCTGGTCCATCGACTCGAACTGCCACGTGCTGCCGTAGTCGAACTCGACGCCGCCGCCGAAGTCGACCGACGCCCCCGCCTCGAGCTGGCCGAAGGCCGCGTCGGCCCCGAAGCCACCGGTGGCACCGATCTCGCCGCCGTTGGAGGCGGTCATCGTCACGGTCCCGTCGCTGTACTCGGTGACGACGAACCCGGCGTTCTCGCCGATCTCGACGAACCCGATCTTGATGACCGAGCTGTAGCTGTCGCCGGTCTGCTGGATCGTGCACTTGTCCGGCTCGAAGTCGGAGTCCTCGGGGGCGTCGTCCTCGGCCGCCGCCTGCCCGTCCCCGTCCCCGCCACCGGCGCCGCAGTCGGACCCGCCGGTGACCATGCACCAGGCCCGCTGGACCTGCTCCGTGGCCGACGTCGAGTTCACGACGAGCGCCACCCCCGCGACGACGACGCCCACGATGAGCGCGATGCCGATGTACTCGGCGGCCGTGGCCCCCCGCTCGTGCCACGCGGACCGCGCTCCCCCTCGCTGGGTCATGATGACGGGTCTCCCCCCGGGACGGCTCGACGGACGTGGCCGACGCTACCGGCGCGGGAGGGTCCGGCCCCAGGGCCCAGGGGCCTGGTCCCGGGCCCGGGTCCCCCTCCCCGACAGCCGGGCCGGTCCGCCCGGCGGCCGGCGGGGGTCCGGTCAGCGCAGCCGGCGGGGGTCCTCGTCGTGGCCGCGCAGCCCGACGAGCGCGGTCCCGGCGGCGAGCCCGAGCCACACGACGACGTCGAGCAGGAGGCCGGCGACCGTGGAACCCGTGAGGGCCACGCCGAAGAGCGGTCCCCCGGCCTCGGCCGTCGCCGACCACAGGAGAGGGTCGAGGAGCAGCCCGCCCGCAGCGACACCGACGAGCGGGAGCGGCCGGTCCCACGGCCCCCGTCGCGCGAGGACGACGACGACGAAGCCCAGGCCCAGCAGGGAGAGCACCGTCCGCAGCACGACGGCCGACCCCACGCTCAGCGCGCTCGAGCCGGCGACCACCCCGACGGTCCCGAGGATCCCCACGACGACACCCACCGCCACGACGCCCCCGACGGCCCACAGCACGTGACGCGTGGTCATGCCGTGCTCCCTCGGGTCGACGTCGGTCCGAACTGGGATGATCCTCCCATGCCGGCCTCGTCGTTCCCGTACTCGTCCGCCCGGTTCTGGCCCCTCGTGCTCACCGGCTCGGCCGTCGTCCTGCTCGCGGGTCTGGCCTTCGGAGTCGTCGCGCTCTCGGCCGCGCCGTCGGTGGCGCTGCGGGCCGCCCCCGGCGAACCGGTGACGCTCGGCGACGACGTCGACGGGGACGCCGCGGTCTTCGTCGCCCCTGCGGACCTCGCCGGGTCGGCGGTCACGTGCACCTTCGGCGAGCTGTCCCGGTCCGGCTCCGCCGTGCCCCCGGTGCTCCCCGACACCATCGACGTCGACGGCGTCGAGCACGTCGAGGCCCTGCCGGTCTCGGAGGCCTTCGCGGGGCGTGAGATGACGTGCACCGGGGACGGCCTCGCCTCGGTCGCGGTCGCGACGAGCCCCGGCCGTCAGGCGCTCGTGTTCTCCGTCGCGCTCGTCGTCGGCAGCCTGTTCATCGCCGGGACCGCCCTCGTCATGCGGGTCGTGGCCCGGGCCTCCGACCCCCGTCGCCGCTGACCCTGCGGGATCGACGGACGCCGGAGCGACGCCGGCGCGGGCTCAGGCGGCCTCGGGGGTCAGCGCGACCGTCCGCAGGGCGCTCGCCGCGTCGCCGTCGGCGAAGAGGTCCTCCCGGGTGAGGGCGACGACGTTCACCGTCGTGGACGCGCCGACCCGCAGCATGAGCTGGCGGTAGCGCACCGGCGTCGAGCGGACCTCCTCGGTCCAGTCGACGACGACCGCCTCGCTCGCCCCGGGCCACTCGACGCTGCGCCGGGTGACATCGGTCGCGCCGGCGACGTCCTGCTTCGTCGAGGCGAGCACCTCGCTGCTCTCGGTGACCGGGACCGGGTCGTTCTCGACGACGACGACGCTCAGACCCTGCCAGGTCTCGGTGTCCCCGCCGGGGGGCCGGAAGCCGGTCGTCGTCGTGGACTCCCCCCTCGGGCCCTCCTGCGGCGCGGTCGTCCGCTCCTCCCACCCCTCGGGCACCGCGATGGTGAAGCCCTCGGCAGTCACCGTCCGGAACCCCGGCGGCGGCGCGGCGGCAGGCGCCAGGTCGCTCGCCGTGGCGCTCGGTCGGATGCTCTCGAGCCGGTCCGTGCCGGTCCCGTCCTCCGCCCCGGGTCCGGAGCAGGCGGCCGCCACGAGCACCGCCACGGTGCCCGCCAGCAGCGACGCCACCCGGACCGTCGTCCTCCCCGTCGTCCTCACCCGGCCCATCATGCCCGAGCGGGCGCCCCCGGGGATCCGCCCGAGGACCCGACCTCCGCACCACGCCTGGGCCCGAGGCCGGGCCCCTGGGCCCTGCCGCCCCGGCACCCGTGCTGCGAGGATCGCGACGTCCGGCCGGGAGGGACCGGACGAGGACGAGCGAAGGGCGGACGAGGTGACCGGGGCGGGACCAGCACGGCGCGCGGCCGAGAGCGGCCAGGCGTCCCTCGAGAAGATCGGGGGCGCGCTCATCGCCGGCGTCGTCATCGTCGCCGTCGCGCTCACGGTCAACACCGGGTCGGTGGGGGCCACCGTCTCCCAGGCCTGGTGCGCCATCACGAGCCTCGGGCAGGGCGACTGTTCCGGCGACGGGTCGCAGCTGGCGAACCCGAAGGTGCCGACCGAGCCGTGCGTCGTCGGCGAGGACGGCCACCGGGCGAGCATGAAGGCCGCCTTCGTCGTGTCCGGCAAGAACGAGCGCGCCCTCGTCGTCGAGGAGCTGAGCGACGGGACCTACCGGGTCGCGATGGTCGACGGGGGCCAGCTGGGCGTCGAGGGCGGGGTCGGCTGGGACGCCCGGCTCGAGGTCAACGGCACCCGGTGGGGCAGTGACCTCTACGCCGGCGGCGGCGCCTACCTCGACGCCGCCGAGTCACAGGTCTGGACCGTCCGCAGCGAGGACGAGCTCGCCGCGCTCGTCGACTACGCCCGCTTCGCCGACACCGTCGACTCCACGACCGGACCGCTGTCCGGCCCCATCACCTGGATCGGCGAGCAGACCGGCTTCGTCGACAAGCCCCGCGAGCCCGACAGCGTCGTCTACTCCGGCGGTCTCAGCGCGTCCGGGTCCGCCGGGATCACCGCGTGGGTCGGTGGCGGCGAGCTAGAGGCCGCGGTCGGCGCGGACGGCGCCGTCGAGGTGCACGCCGACGGGCGGCGCACGTACTACGTCGGCGCGAGCGGCACCCTCGACCTCAGCGGGGCCATCTCGATCGAGGCCGGCTCGCTCGGTGGCACCGCGTCGACCCGGATGGTCGTCGAGACCGACGCGGACGGCGAGACCACCGCGGTCCGGTTCGAGACCAACGTCGTCACGGACGGGGAGCGCTCGGTCTACACCGACACCGTCTCGCTCGACAGCGACGCCGACCGGCAGCTCTTCGAGGACTACCTCGCGGAGGCCGCGACGACAGCGGTCGCAGGCCCGGGTGGGCTGCTGCTCGACCGTCCGGCCACCGAGGACTTCGCGGCGATGATCGACGAGCGGGGCCAGCAGACCCGCCTCACCTACGACACCGGGGACAGCCTCGACATCAGCGCTAATGCCTCGGGGAAGCTCCTCGGGGAGGTCGGGCTGGAAGGCGCGTTCTCGCTACCGAGCGCCGCCCTCACCGACGCGGAGTACGACGACGGCACCGGCTGGGTGCCGTGGGCGGGGTGCATGGGCGCGGGCTGACCGCCGTCGCCACCCGTTCACCCGCGCGCGGTCCCGTTCACCCGGCCGGCCCCGCGGTCGGCGGGTATCGTCCCCGGTGTGTCGGGGCGAGGAGCTGTGCGGGCCGCGTTCGGGGGCGTCGTGGCCGCGGTGGGCCTCGCGCTGTCGGGCGCCGCACCGGTGCCCGCCGACGTCCCCTCCGACGACGTCGTCCCCGTGTTCGGGCAGGCCTTCGTGGCCGCCCTCGGCGAGACCGAGGAGCGTCCTCCGACGATGACGGTGAGCGTCCACGGCGTCCGGCGCTTCGAGGCGGCGACGATCCTCTACTACTCGGTCGGGTTCTCCGGCGAGGCCCCGGACCCCGAGCTGCTCCCCGTGACCCGCTACGGCACCGGGCCCGAGACCTACGGCACCCTCCAGGCGTCGTCCGGCGCCACCTTCATGGACACCGCCGCCGTCATCGACGTCCCCGGCAAGCGGTCGTACGCGGCCCTGCGCACCGAGCGGGGCGAGGCCGTCAAGGCCCCGCCGCCCGTGGCTCCGGAGGACCGCTTCCGGCTCTCGGAGCGCGCCGTCGTCCAGTGGGTCGCCCTCGCCCCGGTCCCGAAGCGGCTCACCGAGGTCGACGTCCTCATCGGCAGCGCCTTCGTCCGGGGGGTCCCCGTCGGCGACGGCCCGCTCACACCCGAGGTCGACGACCCGGCCCCGACGGTCGGCACCGGCTGGCCGACGATCCCGACGACCCAGCTCGTGGACGCCGTCCGGGACGGCACCCGTCGGGCCCTCGTCACGACGGTGCGGGACCGCCCCGAGCCCCAGCCGACACCGGACCCCTCCGCCACGTCGTCGCCGTCCCCGTCCCCCTCGCCGTCGGCGACCGAGGGATGACCCCGGTGCCCTCCCGTCTCTCCGCGGCCGCGATCGCCGCCGCCCTCGCCCTCGCCGGCTGCTCCGGGGAGTCCGCGTCGAGCCCCTCCGCCAGCCCGACGCTGACGATCGCCCGCAGCCCCACCCCGACGAGCGCCGGCCCCACGGCCGACTTCGTCGAGGCCCCGGAGTACCGGCCGCTCGCGACGACGACGGCGAGGGAGGGCTCGTCCTACTCCGGGGCCACCTTCGAGATCCTCCGGCTCGAGAGCGACGAGCGCTCGACCCTGCTCGTCTGGTCCGCCACCCACCCCCGGACGGTCCGCGCCGGGTCCGACTTCGACGTCCGCCTGTGGGAGAGCTTCCCGGTGCTCAACACCAAGCGGAAGGCCTTCTCCGTGCTCACCTACGAGACCCCCACCGGGGAGACCCAGTGCGTGTGCGTCGACATGCGGGCGATGCGAGCCGAGCCGAACCCGCAGGGGGCGATGTACCCGCCCCTTCCGGAGAACGTCACGTCGGTCACCCTGACCTCTCCCTGGTTCGGCGACGTCACGGTGCCCGTCACCCGGTCCTGACCCCGCGCCGCCCGGGGTGCGTGGCGGGCGCGGGACGGGCGGGCGGACGGAACCCCCGGTGCCGCAACCGCGTCGGTACAGTGTGACCGTCCGCATCCGACCCGGGGGAACATCCACGATGAGAACCGCTGCCGCGACGCTGGCCGCCCTGGCCCTCACGGCGACGCCGACCGTCGCGGGCGCCACCGAGGCCCCGCCGCTCCCCACGGTCGAGGACGTCCCCGTCCTGGCCCAGACCTGGGTGGGGAACGTCAACGACGACCGCCTCGCCGTGCTCTCGGTCCACGGGCTGCGCCGCATCGACGGCGGCACCGTCCTGTACTACTCGATGGGAACGCCGCAGGACGCCCTCGGCGACCGCGCCACCTTCTCGGCGTACGGCAACGGCAACACCTACGTCTTCCCCCAGGGGACGAACACCCTGTGCGCCGCCGCGGCCGTCGACGCCGAGCAGGGCCTGGCGTACGGCGCACTCGCGGCGTCGACGCCGACGGGATGCCTCTCGACGGGGATCGTCGACTTCGCGACGACCGCGGAGGACCCGGAGCGCGCGCCCGTCGCCCACGTCGTCCTCGCCGAGGTGCCGGACGACGTCGACGTCGTCGACGTGTTCGTCGCCTCGCAGCTCGTCCAAGGGGTCCCGGTCGAGGACGGCCCGCTCGAGCCCACCGTCGAGGAGGCGGCACCGGCCGTCGGCACCGGCTGGCCCTCCGTCGACGCGGCGGAGGTCGCCGAGGCCGACGACTCACGCTCCGTCTTCGATCTCCAGTCGCGGGTCAAGGACCTGTCCGAGGACGTCACGACGACCCAGGACGGCGAGCAGCAGGAGCTCGACCTCGACGCGTCGGTCCTCTTCGCGACCGACGAGGCGCGGCTCACCTCGCGGGCCCGGTCGGTCATCGCCGACGCCGCCGAGCAGATCGAGGCCGCCGGCACGAGCGGGACGATCACCGTCACCGGGCACACCGACAGCAACGCGAGCGACTCCTACAACCTCGACCTCTCCCAGCGCCGCGCCCGGGCCGTGGGTCGCGCGCTCGAGCAGCGTCTGCCCGACGGCATCACGGTGCGCACCGAGGGCAAGGGCGAGGCCGAGCCGATCGCCGACAACGGCACCGCCGAGGGGCGTGCCCTGAACCGCCGGGTGACGATCACCCTGCCGAGCTGAGGAGCGACGATGACCTTCCGACGCGACCGTGTCGCCGCCCTCGCCGTCGCCGCCCTCACCGCAGGCCTGCTCGCGGGGTGCTCGGACGACGAGCCCGACGCCACTCCCACGGGCGACGGCCCGAGCGCCAGCGCCACCGGGACGCCGTCGCCCAGCGAGACGGCTCCGGTCGACCGGTCCCGCGAGGTCGTCGACGGCGCCGCCCCGCTCGAGGAGATCGGGACGACGACCGGAGCCTCCGGGTCGAGCTTCCGCGGCGCGACCTTCACCTTCTACCGGCTCGACGCGTCCCCCACCTCGACCCTCCTCGTCTGGACGATGACCGGTGGTGGGGGCAGCAACCCGCAGGACGCCAACTACCTGTCCTGGGAGCTGTACCCGCGGATGGTCGTGGACGACACGGAGTACCGGGTCCTCACCTACTCCCGCCAGGGCGAGGACGACACGGAGGTTCCCGGCGCGGTGTCGAACCCGGTCCTGCGCCTGACCGACGGCACCGAGAGCAGTCCGCAGTCGGCGCTCTTCCCGCCGCTGCCGGACGACGTCGACGAGGTCGAGCTCAAGAGCCCCTGGTTCGACAACCTCACCCTCCCGGTGTCCCGGCCGGGCTGACCACCCGCTCCCGGGACGGCGGCTGCGCCCCGGACGGGAGCGACCGGCGAACGCATCGGAGCCCGGTCCCACACCCCCTGCGGGCGGACCGGGCTCCGACGTTCGTGGCGGGTCACTCGACGAGGCGGACCCGGAACTCCTTCTTCAGCTGGCCGGGTGGCGTGAGCAGCGTGACGGTCCCCCCCGACGGGTCGACGTAGACGTCGACGGTGATGTCGCCGCACGTCGCGGTCGTCTCGTACCCGGTCACCGACCCGGGGATCGTCACGACGATGCAGACCGCGAGCCGGCGACCGGTCTCGGCGACGGCCGAGGCCCGCTCGGGCGAGCCGGTCTCGGTCCGGAAGTCGCTCGTCACCGTGGCCTCGACCCGGTCGGCGAGCGGGAAGTAGGAGTAGGTGGTGAGACGGGTGTCGTTGCGCGAGGCGTAGGACTGTGCCCGGCCGAACCCGTCGTTGCCGTGCCACTCCCCTCGACGGGAGTTGAGCGAGGCCTGGATCTTGCCCCACGCCTGGTCGGCGACCCGCTGCGCGCCGGCGAGGGCGGCGGCGTCCGCCCCGGACTGGATCGTGCTCGCCTGGCTGGCGGCCGCGGAGCCGCGGTAGACGAGGGCGAGGGCGGCGCCGACGACGAGCAGGGTCGCCGCGACGACCAGGGCGGTGACCGCCTGGCCGGCTTCCTGTCGTCTCGTCCTCATCGGCTCGAGCCCTTCCCCTCCGTGTGGACCGCGGGAGGGGCGAGGACCGTCTCCGGCCCTCGCCCCGTCCTCACGTCGGTCAGCTGCCGCCACCCTTGAGGATGTTGTTCCAGGCGTCCTGGATGACGCCGGTGACGGAGCCGTTGTTGACGACACCCGCGATCGCGGCGATGACGACACCGGCGACGAGCGCCATGCCGAGGTACTCGAGGCCGTTCTGGCCGGACTCGGCGCGCTCCCGGAGGCGGCGCGCGAGGCTGGTGTAGCGGGCGGCGATGGAGTGGGTCATGGTGTGCTCCTTGGTCTGTGCTTCCCCTGTGTTCCGAGGGCCTGCGGTCCCCGACCTGACGAGGAAGAACTTACGGGGACGGGCGGGGCCCGCCCAGGGCCCGAGGGCCCAAGGCGAGGCCCAAAGGGTCCCGGTCACGACCCGGGCCCGGAGCCGAGCCACACGACGATCGCCTCGGCCCGGGTCGTGACGCCGAGCTTGGGGAAGATCTGGTTGATGTGGTTCTTCACCGTCTTCTCCGACAGGAAGAGCTCGCGGGCGATCGCCCCGTTCCCCTTGCCGGCCGCCACGAGGTCCATGACCTCGGCCTGCCGCTCGGACAGCTCGAAGGCGCCACGGTGGGCCACCGACCGGGTCGTCCCGGAGCCTCCGCGCACGGCGGCGAGCGCCGGCCCGGACAGGGACCCGATGCCCTGGGCCGCGGCCCGCACCATCGCCCCGAGGCCCTCGGCGTCGAAGGTGCCGTGCACGAGGTAGCCGACGGCGCCCTCGTCGAGCGCCGCGAGGATCACCTCGCTCTCGTCCGAGAACGTGAGCATGAGGACGTGCGAGGTCTGCGAGATCTCGCGGACGACCGACACCCCGTCGCGCGCGGGCATCCGCACGTCGAGGAGGACGACGTCCGGACGGGTCCGGGCGACCTCGGCGACGGCCTCGTCCCCGTCACGGGCCTCGGCGACGATCTCGAGGCCGTCGTCGGTCTCGACGAGGGAGCGGATCCCCCGACGCATCACGTCGCTGTCGTCGACGATGCACACGGTGTAGGGCATCAGGCCATGACCTCCGTCGTCCGTTCCACGAGCCCCCGGCGGTGCACGCCGAAGGTCACTGTCGTCCCCCGCCCCGGCGCGGTGTCGTGCGCGAACGACCCCCCGACGAGCTCCATCCGCTCCCGCATCCCCGCGACCCCGAAGTGGCCGCGCTCGGGCGAGGCGGCGACGTGCTCGGTCTCGCTGCCCCGCCCGTCGTCGCTCACCTGCAGGGTGACCCGGTCCTCTTCGGCGCCGAGCGACACCCGCGTCGTGCACCGCCCGGCGTGCTGCCGGACGTTGTCGAGCGCCTCCCGCAGGGCCATGAGCAGCTCGTAGCGCACGAGGGAGTCGGTGACGTCGACCGGCTCGAGCCGGACGGTGACCCGTCGGCCGGTCGCGCTGCGCCACTCGTCGACCACCTGCGCGACGCTGTCGCAGAACGGCACCTGGGCCGACTCGGTCCGCAGCTCGCCCATGAGCTCGCGGACCTGGCCGATGACCGCGGTGCAGTCGGCCTCGAGCTCCTTGGCCCGCTGGGTCGCGACCTCGGGGCGGCGCTCGAGGTGCGCGGGCAGGCTGGAGGCCGTGAGGGCCATCGACTGGAGCGACTTGGCGATCGTGTCGTGCATCTCTCGGGCGATCCGGGCGCGCTCCTGCGAGGTGGCGGCCACCGACATCGCGTCCCGCAGCGCGGCCTGCGTGCGGGACTCCACCGCGGCCGTGCGCTGGATGGCGACCCCGAGGAGCCAGAGCGTGACGAGGACCGCGGGGACGACGATGACGAACGCCGTCACCGTCGCCTCGTCGACCGGCTCGCGGGCGAGCAGGGTGAGGTGGACGGCGACGAGCACGGCGACGACGAGCAGCCCGGGGACCCGCGGCAGCCACAGACCGACGACGAGGGCCGAGGTCGCGAGCGCGAGGACGAAGGGGGTGTCGACCCCGACGACGCCGACGACGACCGCGACGAGGACGACGTCGAGGAGGACGAGGATCGGGTGCCGGGCGACGAGGGCCCGCACCCGCGAGGACGACAGCGCGACGTAGGAGAAGACGGCCGCGACGACGACCGGCACCGAGAGCACCCCGTCCCCGCGCAGCAGCCACACGACCTGGAGGAGCAGGAGCAGACCCAGCCGGACGAGCAGCGCGACCTGGGCGACCCGCAGGGCGAGCCGCGACCCGGCCGTGCCGTCAGAGCCCACCGAAGGACCCCAGGTCGAGGTCGGACCCGATGAAGAGGCCGACGACGAGCAGGACCATCGCCCCGGGGACCATGACGATCGTCGTGAGGAGGGTGACCCGGGGCGCGAGCGAGGCCGCCTTCTGCCGGAACCGCTGCGCCGACGCCCGCCGCATGTCCCCGGCGATCTGGTTGAGCGTGTCGACGAGCGGCGCGCCGAGCTCCTCGGCCTGGAGGTAGGCCGTCGCGAACTCCTCGATCGACTCCGAGGAGTTGCGCTCGCGCAGCGACCGGAACGCGGCCCGCACGCTCGCCCCCGTCCCGATCTGGTGCAGCGTCGTCATGATCTCCTCGGAGAGCGGTCCGCCGAAGCGCTGCGCGACGACGGCGAGGGCCTGGCGGAACCCGATCCCGGCGCTCACGGTGACGGCGAGCACGTCGAGGAAGTCCGGCAGGTCGCGGTCGATCTGCTCGCGCCGCTTGCGGGCCACCGCGGACAGCCGGGAGAGCGGCATGACGAGGATCGCGCCCACCGCGAGCAGGACCGGGATGATGCGGCCCTGGAGCACGAAGATGACGACGGCCGGGGAGACGATGACCGCCCACATGACGCCGCGGGCGATGACGGAGTCGACGTCCATCCCGGCGGGACGACCGGCCTGGTCGATCTGGCGCCGCAGCCACGTCGTCGCGGACGCGGGCATCGAGCGGCGGACCGCCGGGGCGAGCCGGTAGGACAGCGCCGCGAGCGGCCCCTGGGAGGTCGCCCGCCGCTTCGTCGACCCCTGGAGCAGCGCGAGGTCCTCGACGTGGAGGTCGGTCGCGGGGTCGGTCCGCAGCATCCGCCAGCCGCGCAGGAGCAGGTAGACCGCCACCGCCGCGACGAGGCCGGGCACCGCGCCGACGAGCCAGCTCATATGTCGAACCTCGTCATCCGGCGGATGGCCCAGAAGCCGCCGCCGAAGATCATCGCCGCGAGTGCCAGCGCCCCCTGCCCCAGCGGCTCACGGGTCATCTTGTCGACCGTCCCGGGGTTCATCACGTTGAGCATGAGGAGCATCGCGAACCCCATGCCGATGACGAGGTAGGACGTGACGACCGGCTGGGACAGGGTCGTCTTCACCTCCCGCCGGGTCTCCTTGCGCTGGTCGAGGGCTTCGGCGATGTCGCGCAGCGCGGTGACGAGCGACCCGCCGCTGCGCTGGGCGACGACGAGGGTCGAGATGAGGACGGAGGTCTCGCGCGAGCCGACCCGTTCGCTCAGCTCGTCGAGCGCGGTCGTCAGGGGGGCGCCGAACCGCAGCCGGGTGGCGACCCGGGAGAGCTCGGTGCGGGCGGGCTCGGCGAGCTCGTCGCCCGCGACCGCGAGGGCGGTCGGCAGGGACAGGCCGGCGAAGCTCGCGTTGGCGAGGACCCGGGCGAGCTCGGGGAGCTGGCCGACGAAGGCCTCCTTGCGCCGCTCCCGGGCCCGGCGCAGGAACATCCGGGTGAGGAGCGCCCCGAGGGCGAACCCGAGGACGCCGAGCAGCGGCGCGAGGAGGGTCCACAGCGCGACGACGAGCGCGACCGCTACGGCGAGCCCGCCGAAGGCGACGACCGACGGGCGACGGTCGATGCCGGCGACGTCGAGCTCGCGCGAGAGCCACCGGCCGACCCGGGTCCGCGAGAACGAGGCGTCGAGGATCTCGAGGAGGCTCGGTTCGTCGGTCTCCATCCCGCTCTCGGCACCGGTGATCGCGGCGTGCCGGTGCCGGGCGACCCGGGCGAACTCACGCAGCCCGAGCATGAGGAAGACGACCGCCACGACCGGGCCGAGGATCATGACGAGCCCGGTCACGGCTCCTCCATGAAGGCCGGGAGGGTCGCGCCCGCCTCGACGATCCTCCGGCGCAGCGCGGGCGGGGCGCCGTGGGTGACGAACCGACCCTTGGTGCGGGCGACCTCGTCGACGTGCACCGGGTCCCACGTCACGAGGGGCACGAGGTCGAACTCCTCCTGGCGCCGGGAGGCGACGTAGCTGGCGTCGACGACGCGGCGCGCGCCGTCGGACTGTCGGGTGAGCTGGATGATGACGTCGATCGCCGAGTTCACCTGGTCGCGGATCGCATGGAAGGGCACCTCGACGTCGCTCATCGAGGACAGCGTCTCGAGCCGGGCGAGCGCGTCGTCGGGGCTGTTCGCGTGGACCGTCGTCAGCGACCCCTCGTGACCGGTGTTCATCGCCTGGAGCATGTCGAGCGCCTCGCCGCCGCGGCACTCCCCGACGATGATCCGGTCGGGCCGCATGCGCAGCGCGTTGCGGACGAGGTCGCGGATCGTCACCTGGCCGCGGCCCTCGACGTTCGGGGGACGGGTCTCGAGCCGGATCGTGTGCGGCTGGTCGAGGCTGAGCTCCGCGGCGTCCTCGATGGTGACGATCCGCTCGCTCGGGGCGATGAAGCTGGAGAGCGCGTTGAGCAGCGTCGTCTTGCCCGAGCCGGTGCCACCGCTCACGACGACGTTCAGCCGGGCCTCGACGCAGGCCCGCAGCAGCTCGGCGATGTCCCGGTTCACCGAGCCCCACTCGATGAGCCGCTCGAGGGAGATCGCCGTCGGGAAGAGCCGGATCGTCACCGTGGGGCCGTTGAGCGACAGCGGCGGGAGGACGACGTTGACGCGGGCGCCGCGCGGCATCCGGGCGTCGGCGGGCAGCCGCGCGTCGGCCATCGGGCTGGACTCGTCGACGCGCCGGTTCACGGTGGAGACGATGCGGTCGATGGTCTGGAGCAGCTGCTCCTCGCTCGTGAACGAGCCGGGCCACTGCTCGAGCCGGCCACTGCGCTCGACGAAGATCGTCTCGTAGCCGTTGATCATGATCTCGCTGACGGTGGGGTCGGCGAGGATCGGCTCGAGGACACCGAGGCCGACGGCCTCGTCGACGACCCGGCGGACGAGCAGGTTGCGCTCGCTCGTGGAGAGGATGACGCCCTCACGGGAGACGAGGTGGGCGATGACCCGCTCGAGGCGGGCCCGGCGCTGACCGGGCTCGAGCTTGCTCAGCTCGCCGAGGTCGACCTCCTCCAGGAGCATCCGACGGAACGTCGCGATGAGGGTCTCGTCCTCGCCGCCGAGCCGGCTCGCGGCGGCGGCGTCGCCGATGAAGGACCCGTAGGACCTGCTCACGGGAGCTCTGCCGGCATGTCGACCGTCCGCGAGACGGGGTCGAGGCCGATGGCGGTGAACGCCGGGACCTCGACCTCGACGGTGTAGCTGTAGCCGTCGCCCGCCCGGCCCCCGCTGAGCCGGAAGTCGCGCAGCGGACCGGGCAGGGCGTCCTCGGCCGCGGCCCGGGGGTCGTCCCCGAGGGTCGCGGCCCGGGCGGCGGCGCGGGCGGCCTCGTTGGCGGACACGGCGGCCCAGCCGCCGATCGCCAGCTGCCACACGAGGAAGGCGACGAGCAGCAGGAACGGCACGAGGACCATGAACTCCAGCGAGGCGGTGCCCCGCTCGCGGCGGGCGCTCATCGTTCGCTCACCATCCCCCGGGTCGAGCTGAGCTCCTGGGGGAAGCCGATGTTCCGCGGTCCGGCCATCGGGATCCGCATCCGGACGGTGACGTCGTTCCCGGAGACCGAGACGCCGAGGTCGTCGAAGCCCATCGGCGTGCTGCGCCGGGCCTCGGCCTCGGCGGCGGACCGGTTGCCGCTCACCGAGTACTCGCGCGCCGCGGCGGCCGCCGCGTTGCCGGACATCACGAAGGTGAGCCCGATGACGACCACCTGCCACGCGGCCAGGGCGATGAGCAGCGCGAACGGCAGCATGACGACGTTCTCGAGCGAGAGCTGGCCCCGTTCGCGGATCCGGCGACGGCCGGCCGGCCTCGAGGCAGGCTCCGCGTCCGGTCCGGCGCCGTCGGACGCCTCGTCGGCCGCGTCCGCCGTCGCCTGGGCGGTGGCGACCGCGGCGGCCTCGTCGGCGGGGGTCGGCTCCGTGGGGGTCGTGGCCCGGGTGCCGCGCATCCGTCCTCCCTTGGGGGTCTTCTCGACCGCCGCGGTCTCGAGGTCGAGGTCGCGGCGGACGGCGGTCATGAGCTTCCACCACGCGACCTCGGTGACGGCCCGGGGGTCGCGCTCGTTCATCGCGGGCTCGAGGGCGCGGACCGACAGCGGGACGGTGCTCTCCAGCACGCTCGCGGTCGTCAGCTGCTCGACGGCCGACGCCGGGAAGATGCTCGTCTTGTCGACCTTGTTGACGAGCACCCGCAGGGCCCGCTCGTCGGTGACCCCGAGAGCCTCCCAGGCGAGCACCCGCTTGCGCATCGCCCGGACCGCGAGGACGTCGGCCGTCGTGACGACGACGGCCTCGTCGGCGAGCTCGAGGACGGTCGCCTGGCTCGGCGAGACCGACCCGCCGCCGTCGACGACGATGAGGTCGAACTCGCGACGCAGCAGGGCGAAGATCGGGCGCAGCGCCTCGGCGGTGATGATCTCGGTGTGCCGGACGTCGGCGGGGCTGAGGAGCAGGTTGAGGCCGCACTCGTGCTGGACGATGGCGTCGTTGACCGTCGTGCTCGACAGGTCCTGGTGCACCTTCGCGAGGTCGGCGATGGAGACGGCCTGGCGGACCTCGAGGACGGCGCTGACGTCGCCCTTCTCGAGGTCGAGGTCGACGACGCAGACCCTGCGGTCGGGGTTGGCCGTGAGGTGGTCGATGGCGACGTGGAGGGCGAGGGTCGTCGTGCCGACCCCGCCCTTGGCGCCGACGAAGGCGAGGACCTTGCCGCGGGCCGAGCTCGCCTGGGCGATGGCGCCGGCGAGGATGTTCTTCATGTGGCGTGCCCAGTCACCCGCCTGGGTGATCTTGGCCGACAGGTCGTCGAAGGCGAAGGGGTGGCCGATGACGCCGCGGGCCCCGGCCTCCATCGCCCGGATGACGGTGGCGTCCGTGCGCTCCCCGGAGATCTGGAGCACGGCGACGCTGGGGAACCGGGTGCCGAGGTCCCGGATCGTCTGGGCGACCGGCTCCGGACCGAGGTGTTCGTGCAGGATGACGACGTCCGGGTCGATCCGCGACGCGTAGTCCAGGACCATCGACGAGGACTGCGCGACCCCGACGACCTCGGTGCCGTCGAGCTCGTCGAGGAGCGAGCGCAGGTCGGACTCGACCGTGCCGTTCGACATGCCGATGAGGATGCGCATCAGTTGGCCTTCATCGGGACGGCCTCGCCGCCGAGCTCGCCGGCGTCGTACTCGTTGGGCTCGCCCTCGCGGTTCGTCCCGACGTCGTTGGGCAGGGCGACGAGCCGGACCTGGCTCGCGAACTCCGCGGCGAAGGTCACCGACAGGGCCTGGTCGGGCTCGAGTGCGAGGGTCACGGGGATGACGTCCTGCTCGAACGTGCCACCCTCGGTGCTCTGCGAGGTGACGGTCTGCACGCCGGCGATCGAGACGATCCGCACGTCGCGCACGAGGATCCGCACGGACTGCGGGAGCCCCGGCACCTCGGAGAAGACGGCGTAGATGTCGACCCGGTCGCCCGGCCGGACGCGACCCGCGACGCCGGTCACCGCGTCGACGTTGATCGCGACCTCGCGCTCGGTGGAGGACAGGGCGCTGCTCGGGATGAGCATGTCCGAGCTCACCGTCGAGCCCTCGTTGAGGCGGAAGCCGATCCGCCGCCCCTGGAGCTCGTCGAGGGTGAGGACCGAGGACTCCGGGACCCAGCGCTCGGGGATCTCGACGGCCTCGAGGTTGTCCGGCCCGAGCGGGGTGTAGGCCTCGATGGCGCCCCGGGCCTGGTAGACGGTCACCCGCGACCCGACCTGCGTGTTGACGTTCGCGACGTACGCGGACACGGCGAAGAACGTGCCGACGGCGACGACGAACGAGACGAGGACGAACAGGAGTCCTCGTCGCTGACGGGGGTTCATGCGGCGGGTACCTCGCGAGAGTCGGGGCGGACGTGGCAGAACGGGCAGGTGTCGGCGTGCATCGGCTCACGGCAGACGGGACAGCGGGCCGTGCGGGGACCGGGTGCGGCGAGGAACTCGTCGACGACGGCGAACTCGACCCCGGGGTTGCCGTAGACGCCCCGGACGTCGGCGACGACCGGCGGCACGTGGACGACGGCGTCGGAGCCGAACCAGGCGACGAGCCGGTCGACGCCGGGTGAGCCCTCGGGGGCGCCGACGACGAGCCGGCCGGTGCCGGAGCCGTCGAAGCCGGCGGGCTCGGCCTTGACGACGCGGCCGTCCGGACCGCAGCGCGCGACGAAGCGTGGCCCCCAGGGGAAGATCGAGCGCAGGTGCTGGCCGAAGCTCGGGCTCGGGTCGTCGAGCCGGGTCACCCGCCGCAGCCACGCGCCGCTGACGGTGACGTCGAGGGTCTGCGGGATCCGCGCGAGCCGGGCGAGGTCGCCCTCCCCCTCGACGTGGGCCGCCTCGAGGGCGATGACCGTCGCGGCGAGCAGGCTGGAGGTGACGGGCAGCCGGGTGACCGGGACCGCCGGGAGGGCACCGGACACGACGTTCGCGAGGAGGGCCGCGCCCGCGTGGTCGGCGGGACGGTGCAGGACGACGATCCGGGAGTCGGCCCGGAGGGAGGGCCGCAGCCGCCCCACGACCTCGGGCCCGCCGAGGCGGCCGCTCACGGGGACGTCGTCCTCGCCGAAGCGCCACATCTGGACCGAGTCCGGTGCTCTCGACGGGTCGAGCACGCACAACGACAGCGACATCCGTAGGCTCTCCTGAGACTCCCCCGGGACGAACCGCCCTCCTGCGGCTCGTCGCGAGCATAGCGTGGGGCGACAGTCCCTGACAGCGATGACGAGAATGGCGAAGAAAAGACACCGGCCCCGACGACGCACGAACAGCCGTCGCTCGCACAGCATCTCGCTCGTGCTGGCGGCCGTGTGCGCCGTCCTCGGGCTCGGGGCCATCGGCGTCGGGACCGTCGCGTGGTCGATGGACCGCCCGACCCCGCAGCAGCTGCTGCCCGGCGAGACGACGCTCGTCGGCGCGACCCCGTGGTTCGACGCCGGCTCGACCGTCTTCGCGGCGGCCCTGCGCGACGGGACCGTGCCCGCCCCGGAGGCGCTCGGCTGCACCCGCTTCACTCGGGAGGGGTCGGCGCCGCTGCGCTCGCCGGCGGACCCCCGGCAGCTGGGCACCCGGGTCGTCGACCAGGTCTCGCTCGAGCCGGTCGCCGTCGTCGGCCCGACGGCGTCGACGGACCGCGTGATGTGCGACGGGCCCGTCATGCAGGACGCGGTCGTCTGGGTGCTCCCGACGAACGCCGGGCCCTCGCGGTACCCGCTGTCGATCGTCGTGGCCGGGGTGGCCCTCCTCGGGCTCGCGGCCCTGTTCGACCCCAGGGCCAGGGGCCTGCGGCGCGGGCTCGGCTGACCCGGCCCGCGGACGGTCCGCGGGCCCTGCCGGACCCGGGACCCCACGCAGTGCATGCGGCCACGCTAACCGCGCCGACGCCCGCGGGTGTGGGGCTGCGGTCCCAAAAGTGGGGCCCAGAGTCCTGGGCCCCACCGCACCCGTTCCGTGCGCCCCACGAGCCCCAGGACACCCCCGGCACCCCACGCCCGCAGGGCCGCTCAGCCGACCTCGAGCACCGACCCGCGGCGGACCTGCCAGGCCTCCATCGACCCCGCCGCCGCCTCGACCGTCACCGACGCGCGCAGCCGCGGCCACGTCATGCCGGTCCAGGGCCGCAGGGTGGCGACCTTCAGCACCCGACCGCGGCGGTCGAGCACGGCGACGTCGATGGGGTAGCGCATCCCCACCATGTGCACGGTCGGGCACTTCGTGATCCACAGCGCGCCGTCGACCGCGCTCGTCCCGAGCAGTCCGCGGTTCCGGCTCGCCCGGGTGTCGGCGACCGCGAGGGCCGCCACGTCCCGCCCGTCGACGAGCAGGCGGGCCGGTCCGGGGCCGAAGCGGGGGCGGTCCGGCGCCGTCATCGGCCGGCCCCCACGAGCGCCCCGACCCCAGGGGCCGCGAGGACGAGGACGGTCCCGAGCGCCATGTGCGGCCCGAACGCCAGGCTGGAGCGACGTCCCGCCCCCCGGGCGAGGACCATCCACAGCGCCTGCACCCCGGCGAGGACGAACGCGAGGACCGTGGCGACGACGACGTGGGTCCAGGACAGCGGCCCGAGGAGCAGACCGAGGAGGACGGCGAGCTTGGCGTCGCCGAGCCCCATGCCGTCGCCCGCGCCGATGCTCGCCCCGACGACGACGTTGAGGAGGTAGAAGCCGCCGAGGGCCAGGGCCCCGAGGACGCCCGCCACGAGCGGGTCGAGCGTGCCGCGGATCAGCGCGACGACGACGAGGCCCAGGAGTCCGGTGAGCACCCCCGGCCCGACCCAGCGGTCCGGGAGGCGTCGGGTGTCGAGGTCGATGGCCGAGACGGCGACGAGGAAGGGGACGGCGGCGGCGAGCAGGACGCCGAGGGCGGCGTCCGTGGGGACCCGGGCGGCGAGGACGAGCGCGAGCGCGACGGGGAGGACGAGGAGGACCCACCGGGTGTCGCGATGCGGCAGGTGGGCCTCGTCGGGGTACCGGTACCCACGGCGGTCGAGGACGCGGCGCAGCACCGGTGCCAGGGCCGCGCCGAGGGCCAGCCCGAGGCCAGCGAGGACGGGGGGCGTCACGGCGGTCTCAGGGGACGCGCTCGAGGACGGAGCGGAAGCCGGGCGACTCCTGGGTCAGCCGGTCCTCGCTGCACGTGTAGGACACGTCGCCGGTGCCGGGCTGGAGCTCCTGGGTCTCGGGCTCCCCGTCCCCGGCGGACACCGTGAGCGTGCCGTCGACCGACACGAGCTCGAAGGACATCGTGCTGCCGGCGGTCGAGGCCCGGTAGACGACCGTGCCCTCGAACACCGCCTCGCCGGCCCCGGCGTCGGTCGTCACGGTGGCGGGGGTGCCGTCGTACGTGACGGTCTCGGTGCCGTCCTCGGCGAACTCCAGCGTGCGGGTGACTCCCGAGATCGTCACCCGGCCCTGCTCGGTGTCGGCGCTCTCGGTCTGCTCGACGGTGCGCCAGGTGCCGACGACGCACGGGTCGATCGAACCGTCCGTCCCGCTCCCTCCCCCGGCGTCACCGCCGGAGCCGCCGCCGGGATCGCCGCCGGGGTCGCCGTCGGGCACGGGCGCCGGCGCGGCCGTGCCGGAGCCGCCGATCGCGATGCCGGTGACGAGACCCCCGACGAACGAGAGCGCCACGACGAGCACGGCGGCGAGGGTCAACGCGACGACGACCCACGTCCTGGGCCCCTGGCGCACGACGTGCTGCGGCTGCTCCATCGGTCCTCCCCTGGCCTGCGCGGTCGGGGCAACCCTGCCACGACCTGCCCGGCGGCACACGCCCGCACGCCGGTTCGTCGTCGCGCGGGTCGGGTGCTGGGGCGCGGACCGTGGTCCCTGGGATCAGGTGCGCCGGAGGACGGGGACGGACCGCCACGCCGGCCGGGGGCGCCGACCGGTCCGCTCGGTGCGCGCGAGGAGCGGGCGCGGGTCGGCGTCGGAGCGCAGCCGGGCCCACCGGCCGGTCCCGGACCGCAGGGTGCGGCGCGCCCGCTCGGCGTCGTCGAACAGCGTCGTCGTGCGGGTCGGGTCGCCGTCGCCGGGACCGAAGACGACCGCGTCGACGCCCGCGGCGACCTGCGCCGACGGGACGACGCCGTCGGGCAGGGCCACGCCCCGGGCCGCCTCCCCGTCCGGGGTGCGGGGACGCCCGGCGAGCGCGACCGCGGCGTCGAGGTGGTCGGCCTGCTCGCGGCGCGTCACCCCGCGGGGGACGTCGACCCCGACGGCCCGGGCCTCGGCGACGAGGTCGCGCCAGACCCAGGCCGCCCGCGCGGGGACGGGACCCGTGCTCGCGTGCCGGCGCCGACGCCGGGCCTTGAGCCACCGGACGACGGCGACGTACGCGGCCGCGAGCAGCAGCAGGAGGACGACGCCGGCGAGGAGCTGGAGCCACAGCGCCCACTGCGTGGGGTCGAGCGGGTTGCGCTCCCGTCGTTCGACGTCGGTGGCGTTCTGCGCCTGGTCGGGGCCCTGGAGCACCGACGGCGGGCTGACCCCGGCGGGCGGCGGCACCTGGGCGCCCACCTGCTGCTCCTCGGTCCGCAGCTGCTGCTCGCTCGGGGCCTTGTCCCGGCTCGGGACGAAGGTCTCCCAGCCGACCGGGAACCACGACCCGTCGTCCTGCTGGACCTCGACCCACGCGTGGACGTCCTTGCCGCGGACGACGCCGTCGGCCTGTGGCTCGGCGCCCATGACGACCCGGGTCGGGATGCCGAGCCGTTGCCCGACGAGGGCGAGGGTCGCTGCGTACTGCTCGTCGTTGCCCGCCAGCTTCGTCGAGCCGACGAAGCGGGTGAGCCGGGAGACGGCGTGCCCGGGGAGGTAGACGCTCTCGACCGACCCGGCGGTGCCGCCGTCGGTGTAGGTCCCCTCGGTGCGCATCGCGGCGGCGACCGCGCGCAGGCGGCCCCAGGCGCCGCCCTCCGCCCGGGCCGTCCAGGCGTCGATGCGGGCGTCGAGGAAGTCGGTGTCGACGTCGAGCGAGGCCCCGCCCGCGACGGCGAGGTCCTCGGGCAGCTCCTCGGCGGGCGCCGGCGGGAGCATCGCGCTCATCCGGTACGTCTCCCCGCCGAGCAGGCCGGCCGGCACGACGGCGGTGTCGGTCGCGGTGTTGAGCCACAGGGCGTCGGCGAGGTCGTCGGCGCGCGGTCCGTCGAACTCGATGCGCGTGGGCTCCCCGACCGTGGGCAGCCACGTCCCGGAGTAGCCGCCGTCGGGCACCGAGACCTGCACCTCGACCGGGGTCCCCGGCCCGGACTCGGCGATCCGGGACCCCACCTGCTGGAACGGGACGCCGTCGGCGCTGCGGTCGGCGGCGCCCCACACGAGGCCGTCGTAGCGGTCGAGGGTCGCGAAGCGCACCATGGCACCCTCGGGCAGCCCGGCGACGCGCAGCACCTCCTCCTCGTAGAGGTCGGCCTCGTTCGGCTCGGTGTACTGCCGGTAGCCCGGCAGGGGGCTCGCGAACTGCGAGACCTCGAGCGGTGGCACGAGGCGGGTGCGGACGACGTCGCGGGCCGCCGGGTCCCCGGCACCCGGGAGCACCGGCGTCGCGAGCCCACCGGCGAGGAGCGCCCCGCCGGCGAGCGCCGCCCCGGTGAGCAGGCGAGCACGTCGCCCCGCACCGTTCTGCAGCGGGGCGCGCAGACGGTGCGAGCGGACGACGAGCCACCCGACGAGCACCGCCGCGAACCCGACGCCCTGCACGAGCAGGGCGGCCGGACGGGTCGTCCCGAACGCGATGGACGCCGCGAGCAGGGCGACCGGCGTCACGGCGGTGAGCGGGACGGAGGTCCACCGTCGGGCGAGGCCGAGGGTGAGGGCCCCGCCGAGCAGCCCGGCGAGCCACGGCAGGGCGAGCACCGGACCGCGGGCGTCGACCGGGGGCAGGAGGGTGAGCCAGCGCTTCCACCCCTCGACGCCCCACACGGCGAGGTCGGCGACCGTCTGCGGGGTCGGGAGGACCCCGGCGACGAGGGAGTCGCGGACGGCGAGCGGGCCGCCGAGGAGGAAGTAGACGCCGGCGAGGACGAGGAAGCCGGTGAGGGCGGCCCAGCGCAGGGTCGCCGCGACGTGCCCGACGAGCAGGCCGAGGACGAGGCCGGCCCACGCGGCGACCACCCACTCGGCGCCGAGGAAGCCGGTGCGCATCCCGACGAGGGCGATGCTCACGAGCGCCGCCGCGAACCCGATGTCGACGAGGCCGTCCCGGTCCGGGACGAGCCGCGCGAGGACCGACGGGGCGTCCGGGTCGCGTCGGGTCCGCCGTCGCGCGGGGCCGCCGCGCAGGGCGTCGGCGAGGCCCGGGGCGTCCGTCGCGCGGTTCGAGGTGGGGTCGGCGGCGCTCATGCGAGGGCCCCCGCGAACAGGACGCGCCGCAGGTCGAGGAGCTCGCGGACGTGGAGGACGACGATCGGGCCGAGCCGGCGCACGCCGACGGGCACCTCGGCGTCGACGACGAGGGCGACCTTGACGACCTCGGGCTCGAACTGGTCCAGGGTCCGCTGCACCTGGATGAAGGGCCGGTCCACGCCGGTGACGAGGACGGCGACGCTCGCGTCGGGAGCGAGACCGGCCGCCGTCCCGACCGCCGTGTGGAGGTCGTGGGCGCCGACCTCCGCCCGGGCGAGGGCGTCGAGGGTGAGCGGGACCGTGGTCCGGGACGCCGACTCGCCG
This sequence comes from Phycicoccus avicenniae, assembly GCF_018139485.1. Lineage (GTDB taxonomy): Bacteria > Actinomycetota > Actinomycetes > Actinomycetales > Dermatophilaceae > Phycicoccus > Phycicoccus avicenniae. Next base: position 199,122 of record NZ_JAGSNF010000004.1, on the reverse strand, counting down.
TGGCAGACGACGGTCGTGTCCTGCTCGTCGAGGATCGAGCGCACGGCGAGCGAGGCCGCGCACTCGATGCCGAGCTCGACGCCGTCGAGGCCCTCGGCGTAGACGCCGGGGTCGGTGTCGACGGTGACGGACAGGTGCGAGCGCCGGGTGTCGAGGAACTGCCGGACGAGCAGCCGGCCGTGCTTGGCGGAGGACCGCCAGTGGATGTAGCGACGGTCGTCCCCCGGCTGGTACTCCCGCAGCGCGTGGAAGGCGAGGTCGGACATCGACAGGTCGGGCGTGACCTCGCCCTCGAGGTCGCGCAGCAGCCCGGCCCCGAGGCTCTCGAGCGCGGTGGTGCGCGGGTGGACGACGAGCTCGGTGCGCTCGGTCCACTCCACGACCCGGCGCACGACCCCGAGCGGGTCGCCGTGGACCGTCGTCGCCGGGCCGACCGCGACGACGCCGCGCCGGTGGGTGGGGACGACGAAGAGCTCCTCGTGGGTGCGCCCCGCCGCGAGCGCCGGGAGGGTGAACCGCGCTGCGGTCCGTCCGACCGGCAGCTCGACGAGCAGCGGCAGGAGCGGGGTGCGGGCCACGTTCGTCACGGCGATCCGGCCGGTCGCGGGGTCGCCGACCGTCACCCGGGCGGGGTCGACGTCGGCGACGATCTCGACCCGGGCCCGGCCGACCGCGAGCAGTACGCACGCGGCGACGAGGACGACGCAGGTGACCGCGACGGCCGCCAGCTCGGTCCATGCGTAGGTCGCGGTGAGCCACCAGGCGAGGACACCGACGCCGAGCACCGTCCAGCCGAGCGCGGAGACCCACCGCAGCACCTCGACGACGGGGTGCCAGACCGGACGGGTGCGCCCGGCGATCGGGCGGATCCGCTCGCTGGTGAGGACGAGGATGCGGGCGCCGGTGTCGGTGAGGGCGCTCGGCACCTGGACCCGGGGCAGGGTGATCGTGCGGGTGTCGCCGACCGGTGCGGTCCGGCCGCGCGGGACGGTGCCGCGTCGCTCGTCACCCCGTCGGGTCTCGAGCGGGACGGGGCGCCGGAGGGCGGGCAGGCGCGGCAGCCGTACCCGCACGCCCCGCCCGCGCCGGGACCGCGACCCCCGTCCCGACCCGTCGGCCCGTGCACGTCGGCCGCCTGCCCCGCTGCCGTCACCCCCCGTCGCAGACCTGTCGTCCGCTGCCGCAGGCCCCGCCGTCCGCTCCGCTGCGCGTCCGGGCGCAGGCGTGAGGTCCGAGCGACGCACGGTCGACTCGGCGTCCTCGGGGGGGCCGGGGTGCGGGGTCATGCCGGGACGCGCTCCGTGGGCGGAGCGACCTCGGCGAGGATCTGGTCGACGACCTGCGCCTCGGTGATGCCCGCGAACTGGGCTTCGGCGGTGACGAGGAGCCGGTGGCCGAGGATCGGCTGGGCGAGGAGCTTGACGTCGTCGGGGACGACGTGGTCGCGGCCCTGGCTGATGGCCCACGTCTTGGCGCACCGGACGTAGGCGAGGCAGCCGCGGACCGACAGCCCGAGCCGGATGCTCACGTGCCGCCGGGTCTCCTCGGCGATCCGCGACACGTAGTCGAGGATCGCGTCGTCGACGTGCACCTCGTCGGCGAGGTCGGCCATGTCCTTGACGACGTCGCTCGTGACGACCGGCTCGAGCGCCCGGGTCCGGTCGCGGACCTTGGCCTCGCGCAGCACCCGCACCGTCGCGTCGTGGTCGGGGTAGCCGAGCGTCGTCTTCATGAGGAACCGGTCGAGCTGGGCCTCGGGCAGCCGGTAGGTGCCGGCCTGCTCGATGGGGTTCTGGGTCGCGATGACCATGAACGGCTCACCGACGGAGTGCCGGGTCCGGTCGACCGTCACGTGCCCCTCCTCCATGACCTCGAGCAGGGCGGACTGGGTCTTCGGCGAGGCCCGGTTGATCTCGTCGGCGAGGACGATCGTCGCGAAGACCGGGCCCTCGTGGAACTCGAACCGCTTGCTGTTCGGGTCGTAGATCGTCACGCCGGTGACGTCCGAGGGGAGCAGGTCCGGGGTGAACTGGATGCGCGAGTTGCTGCCCTTGACGGTGCCCGCCATCGCCCGGGCCAGCTGCGTCTTGCCCGTGCCGGGGAAGTCCTCGAGCAGCAGGTGCCCCTCGGAGAGCATGCACGTGAGCGCGAGCCGGACGACGTGCTCCTTGCCGAGCACGGCCTTGTCGACGTTGGCGACCATCGCGCCGAACGTGGAGGAGAACCAGGCGGCCTGGTCGCTCGTGACGGTCATCGGTGGTGGGTTCCTCTCGGGGGTGGTGGTCGGCGGGGCACGGTCGTCCTACGGGAACCAGCGCTGCATGCCGGAGTCGTAGGTCCGGCCGCCACCGGCGAGCACGATGCGGGCGCGGTCGCTGAGGTTGGGGTCGAGGGCGCAGTAGCCGGACGCCCGTCGCCCGCCCTCGACGCGAGCCTGGCCCGTGTAGAAGGGGTCGGACCGGCCGCCGCGGTAGCAGCGCATCGTGTACGTGCCGTTCGGGACGCCGGGGGCGTTCCACAGGATGTCCCGGCAGTTGCCGCAGTCGTTCGTCGGGCCGTTCGGCCGCAGGTTCGTGATCGGGTCCGACGGGGGAGGCGGCGGCGGGTTCGGCACCGTGACCGAGCGGTAGGCCGTCCAGCCGGACCAGCCCGCCGCCGAGTGCGACCGCACCCGCAGCCGGTACGTGCCGGGACCGCGGTCGATCGACTGGCTCGTCTTGTTGCCGCCGTAGGTCCCCGACACCGCGCCCTGAAGCTGCACCTGGTCGATGGTCCGGCCGTTCGTCGGCAGGTTCCACGACCAGGTGACCCGGTCCCCGCTGCGGGAGCCGTTGAAGCCGGTCGGCGTCAGCGTGTTGCCGTACGGCGTCGCGCTGTCCGAGCGCTGGTTGCTCTCCTGGCCGCCGGAGTTGACGGTCCACACGGTGATCGTCCGGTTGTTCGTCGGGCTGGTGTCGAACGGCCCGACGTCGAAGCGCACCGTCGACCCGGGCGCGCACCCGCAGGAGTACGTGCCCGACTGGCCGCCGCCCCGCCAGCGGATCGCGGTGAACCCCCCGGCGCGGGGCTGGCCGACCCCGACGACGAGCTGGATGCGGCGGTTGCTGTCGGGGGTCCTGGCCGTCACCGACGGGTTCGACGGCTGGCCCACCGAGGTGAACGACGAGCTGTTCCGGCGCGGCCCCTCGATGTCCGCGCCGTTCGTCAGGGTCGCGGCGTACCGGTAGGTCCGGCCGTCGTAGGGGATGACGACGCGGGCCTGCCGCACGTCCGGCGCGGTGTCGCGCACCCGCGTCCAGCCACCGCCGTCCACCGACTGGTAGAGGGTGTACCCGCTCGTCGGCGGCCCGTTCGGCGAGCCCTGCTGCCACGACACCGTGAGCGTCGCCGAGTCCCGCGCCGGCCCGGGACCGCTCGCGGCGATGTCCGGGGCGGGCAGCGCCGGTGGCGTGCCGGCCGACTGCATCGTCACGGCCGGCCCGAACGGTCCGGCGCCCAGCTCGTTCCACGCCTGGACCTGGACCTCCTGCTCGGCCATGTTGTCGAGGCCGCCGACGGTCCGGCGCCGGGTGGAGGCGGGGACGTCCTCGGTGACGGTGTCCCCGTCCGAGGAGATGAGCCGCACGACGTACTTCGAGATGGCGCTGCCCTCGTTGACCGGCTCGTCCCAGCCGATCGTCAGGGTGCCGTCGCCGCGGTCGACCATCCGGACGCCGGTGACCCGCTCCGGCAGCTTGTCCGGTCGGACGGCGGGGGTCGGCGCCGACTCCTCGCCCTCGCCGACGCCGTTGACGGCGGCGACGGTGAAGCGGTAGTCCTCGCCGTTCGTCAGGCCCTGGACGGTGCAGGGCGAGGCCGAGCAGCGTCGCGTGCCGGTTCCGCCCCCGGTCCAGCGGACCGTGTACGCGGTGACCGCCGACCCGCCGTCGTACTCCGGAGGCAGCCACGAGACCCGGGCCTGGCCGCCGGCGTCGCGGTCGGCGACCGCACCGACCTGCTGCGGCACGGAGGGGCGACCGAGGAGCGTCACGGCGATCCGCCCCGGCACCGCCTGGCGGTCCGGACCGTCGACGACGGTGATGCCGACTCGGGCCTCGAGCGAGGGCCGCTCGCCCGCGGTGAGGGTGACCTCGCACCCGGAGGCGCTCGCGGTGATCCCCTCGCCGGACTCGACCGCGGCGCCGGTGACGGTGCACGACGGGTCGGGCAGCGGCGAGTCGAGGTAGGGGCGGACGTCGACCGTGACGGTGTCGCCCTCGGTGAGCCCGGTGACCGAGATCGGCCGGACGCTCGCGGGCGGCAGCGGCGACTCGTCCTCGTCCTCGGACCCGCCGTCGTCCTCCGCCTTCTCGTCCCCGCGCCCGACGACCCGGACCGCGATGGCCGACGCCTCGTCCATCCCCGGGGACGACACGGCGAGCGCGCCCGTCGAGGACCGGGCGCCCGCGTCGGCGGACAGGGTGAGCAGCCGGCCGCCGGGACCGTCGACGGACAGGTTGGCGTCCGGCTCCTCGGTCCAGCTCGTCTCGAACTCGACGTCGTCGAGCGTCATCCCGACGGGGACCCAGGCGTGGCAGAACGTCGGGATGTCCACCCGCCGGGGCAGGCCGCCCGCGGTGAGGGTGACGGCCCCGTCGGGACAACGCAGGAGCGGGACCTTCGGGCCGATCTGCATGGGGATCGACACGTAGGCCGTCCCGACGTCGGTCTGGTCGAGCTCGGTCTGGTCGGTGACCTCGAGCATGACCGCCGCCGGGCCGACGTACCCGTTGCTCGAGGTGAGCTCGAGGGTCTGGTTGTCGGTGAGGGTCACCTCGAGGTTCTCGGCCGGCGAGGCCGACACGGTGTCGGCGGCCGTCACCGAGACGGGGCGGTCGCGCGGCGAGCGGACGTGGTCGTTGAGGGCGACGGTCTCGCTGGAGTCCTGGTCCATCTCGACGAGCGTCCCCGGGACGACGAAGGGCTGTCCGTCCGCCCCGGTCGGCACGTGGACGAGGGCCATCGCCCGCAGGCCGTCCTCGTCCTCGATGACGTACGGCACGGAGTACGGACGGTCCAGGACCTGCACGCGCACCTGACCCGTCGCGGGGTCGAGGGCGGCGTCCGGCGAGAGCACGTCGACGACCCGCAGCGTCGCGGGGTCGGAGTCGACGTCGGTGTCGTTGGCGAGGACGTCGACGAGCGCCGAGGTCTCGCCGGCCTCGAACGCGGCGACGTCGTCGTTCGCGACCGGCGGGTTCTCGTAGCCGGGCACCGGGCGGACGAGGATGCTCGCGCGGGAGGGGTCGAAGAGGCCGTTGCCGATCCCGTAGACCATCTGGTGCAACCGCGTCGTGTCGTCGGGGACCTCGGTCGTCACGACGTGGTCCTCGTCGACGTCCCACTGCTCCATCGTCTCGGCCGAGTTGAGGGTGTCGGTCTCGACCTCGACGACGTCGCCGCGGGCGATGAGGTCGTTGGCGAGCGGGCGCACCGTCACCGTCTTGCCCGGCGCGGCGAAGACCTCGTCGGGCACGGCGACCGGGGGCTGCGGGTCGCCGGGCTGGACGACGCCGACCCGGACGTAGGCCCGGCTCGTCGCGCCGAACCGGTCGCGCACCTCGTACGTGATGACCTCGGTGCCCGCCGCGAGCGGGAAGGCCTCGTAGCGGATCGTCGTCGGGCCGATGCCGACGACCCGTCCGTGGGTGAGGTCGACGGGCCCGCCCTCGGCGCCGACCACCCCGGTGACGGTCACCGAGTCGCCGTCGGCGTCGACCCCGAAGGTCGGCACGGTCATCGTCAGCGGGTCGCCCGCCGTGACGGTGGCGGTGAAGCTGCGGGCGACGGGGGCCTGGTTGACCCGCTGGGCGCTTGGCAGGGGCGTCACCTGGACCCGGACCCGGGCCGACTGCGCGCGCTCCTTGAACCCCTCGGCGTACGCGGCGTACTCGATCGTCACGAACCGGTCGGTGACGAGGCCGGTGTGCTCGGGGACGTAGCGGATGACGTTGCCGCTGGCGAAGGCCCGCTGCTCGTCGTCCTCGCTGACGACCCGCACGCTGCCCGGGTCGAGGCGCAGCGGGATGCCGTCGGCCATCGTGTCGTTGTCGAGGACGGGCACCGAGACCGTGTCGCCCTCGCGGACGACGGCCTCGTCGTCCTCGACGATCGGGACGGCGTCCTCGAGGGCGGCCTGCTGCAGGACCGACACCTCACCGGTGACCCGCTGCGAGCCGTCGCTCACGGTGTAGCGGACCGTGCCCCGGCGGTCCGCGCCGGTCGGGGTGGGCTCGCGGGCCTCGAGGCGGACCCAGCGTCCCTGGTAGATCGAGGGCTGGATCCACTCCGAGCCGCCGTCGGACTCGACGGACGCCGTGACGAGGACGTCACCGCGCGGCGAGTAGTCGTTCGCGAGGACGTCGACCATCGCCGGAGCTTGGTCGTTGAGCGTCGCGCTGTCGGGCACCGAGACCGGTGGGGCCCCCTCGGGCGGCTCCACGATGTCGACCCGGATCCGGCCGGGGGCGGCGCCGGCGCCGGTCACCGCCGAGTAGCCGAGCTCGTAGGTGCCGGGGGCGCTGCCGGTCACGGTCACGGTGCCGGTGGCGAGGTCGGTGTCGACCTGGAGCGGCCCGACCGGCCGGACCTCCGAGCGCAGGGCCAGCGAGGCGTCGGGCTCCGCGGGGTCGGCGCCGGCGATGTCGTTGCCGAGCGGGTCGACCTGGAGCGGCTTGCCGACGACCCCGCGGACCGCGTCCGGCTGCGTCGTCGGCGGGACGAAGTCGTCCTCGCCGCCGGCCTCGAGCACGCGGGCGCGCACGGTGCCCTCGGTGGAGCCGCCCCGCCCGTCGGTGACGACGTAGGCGACCGGCTGGAGCCCGGTCTCGGTGGGGGCGGTGAGGGTGACCCGGCCCGCACCGTCGACGACGCTTCCCTCGCGGTCGGCGCGCGCGGCGAGGATGTCGTTCTCCGGGTCGCGCCAGTCCGCGAGGACCGGCACGGACAGCCGCTTGCCGGCGATGACGGGGTAGTCGGCGGCGGTGAGCTCTGCGCCGGGCCGCAGCCGGGGCGGGCCGTTGACCTCGTCCGGGACGATGCGGACCGCGACCCGGGCGTCCTGCTCCGAGACGGTCGCGCCGTTGTTCACCTTGTACCGGAACTCGAACGACTGCCCCTCGGTGCCCTCGGGCACCGACACGTCGACCGCCTGGCCGTCGGCCGAGACGGTGGCGGTGACCCCCTCCATCGTCGGGGCCGACACGTCGCGCTGGTCGATCGAGAGGACCGACCCGGCGACATCGGTGTCGTTGTCCAGGACGTGCAGCTTGCTCGTGCGGCCCGGCCGCACGGTCGTCTCGTCCGGCTCGGCGGTCGGCGGTTGCTCGAGGACGGCCTCGTCGAGGAGGTTCTCGTCCTCCTTCTCGTTGTCGTCGTCCTGCTGCGTCGGCGGGGTGAGGGCGTCCCAGTCGTCGATCTTCACCGGCTGGTCGGTGAGGTCCCAGACGCCGCCGTTGTCGAGGTCGTTGAGGACGACGAGGCCGCGGTTGACCCGGAAGGCCACGCCGTCGCGCGTCGGCTCGGACCCCTCCGCGGGGAGGGTGGCCGTCGGCTGCGGCTCGACGCGTCCGCAGTTCGCGCCGTAGAAGACCTGCCCCTGCTCGGCCCACGCCGCGTGGAGGCACCCGTCGAGCACGACCGGGCGGCTCACGAGGGTCGCTCCCGGCACGCGGTCGACCTGCTCGCCGACGACGACGCCCCCGACCCGGTCCCCGTCGCCCAGCGGGACGGGCACGGCCCGGCCCACGGTCTGCAGGACGACCGCCTCGGCGTCCGGGCCCGGCTGCTGGAGCGCCGCGAGCGTGTCCCCGTCGCCGGCGAGCGCCTGCGCCGGGAACCCGTCGGGCCGGTCCTCGGTGAAGAGGGTGTCCGTCGCGGCGTCGTAGGCGACCCACGTCGAGCCGACGACGGTGATGTCCGGGACGGCGGTTCGCAGCGCGGTCTCGACGACGGTGGGGGCGCCGAAGCCGGCCGTCGTCGGGGTCAGCGTCGTCACCGTGCCGTCCTCGCCCGACACCGCGCGCACGGCACCGTCGAGCCCGACCGTCACCGCGCCGGCGCCGCCGATCTCGGCGACCGGCTCGGCGCCGACGGCCAGGCCGCCGAAGGAGTCCGTCCCGGTCCGGGGGTCGACACGCTGGGCGAAGAGCTCGCCGCTCTCGCGCGCGAGCATCGCGACGGTGCCGCCCCGCAGGTCGACGTTGCGGGGGGCGAACACGGTGTCGTCGCCGGCGCCCGGCTCGACGGTCGCCACGGCGTCGGCGGCGGTCGAGGTGCGGACGTCGATGGGGAAGAGGGAGCCGGTGCCCGTCGAGAGGCCGAGGACGCTCGCCCCGTCCTGGAGGACGTCGAGCCCGCTGCCGGTCGGGACGTCCGTCGCGACACCGGTGTCGAGCTGGCCGACGGGGACGTTGGCCTTGGCGAACTTCGCCTGCACCCCGGAGCTGACCCAGACACCCGCGTCGTCGAGCTCGGTCTCGTGGACGGTCGTGCCCTGGCTCGCGACGGCGGCGTAGCCGAGACCGGAGGCGACGAGGACGACGGTGACGAGGCTCGCGACCCGGCGACGCGCACCGGACGCGGCCCTGCCACCGCGCCGAGCCGGGTCCGGTCGCACGTCAGGTCTCCTCGGAAGTGGTGCGGGTCAGGGGTGTCGGCCCGCCGAACCTCCCCGGGCGGGCCTGCCGGATCAGGGTAACCGCGGGACACCGGGCTGCGGGCCGCAACGGGAGGGGAGCACTCCCCGCCCACCGCAGAGCGGCGGAGGCCCCGCCCGGCGGACGACGGACCTTCTGCCGGTGGGTCGAGGTGTCAGCGCACGGGAACCCGCGCCGCAGCACCTCGAGCCCCATCGGCAGCCGTCGGGTCGAGGTATCACCGCACGGATCCTCGCGCGGGGACACCTCGATCGAGGCACCGGCGTCCGGCGTCAGTCGTCGGGGAGGAGGGCGAGGTCGGCCTCGGTGACCATCCGGGTCGACAGGGCGTGCTCGACGAGCCGCTGCTTGCGGTTGGACGCGAGCTTGCCCGGTCCGCCGTGCAGACCGCGGGTGCCGGCGTCGGCGAGCTTCTGGCACACGTTGTCGAGCTTGCGGTTGAACTTCGTCGTCGTCCAGCCCAACCGGCCGGCGGCGTCGGCGGACGACGGGATCTGGCCGCCACCGGCGTACGTCGTGCGCAGGAACGACTCGCAGAGTGCCACGACGAGCAGCTTCTGGTCCGGGGTCATCGACACCCGGCCGACCGTCGTCTCGGCGACGGAGTCCTCGGGCTCGGGGTCCGCCGCCGTCTCGACCGACACGAAGGGGGTGTCCTCCACGAGGACGTCGAAGTCGTAGGTCGTCGGGCCGGCGGTGAACCAGACCGTGAACGCCTCGAGCGCCAACGGGATCCGCGCCCCCGGGGAGAGCCAGGCCTGGAAGAGCCCCTTGCGGTCGGCGACCGTCGCGGTGAGCGTGGACCCGACGTTCGTCAGCCACCACAGCCCGTGCTCGTGGTGCACCTGGAGGAAGACCCGGTGCAGGTAGGGGTTGTCGTCGATCTCGACGTCGGCGACGCGGCCGATCGTCAGCGGCCGGTCCTCCGGCGCGACGAACGGCTCGCCACAGAACTCGACGGTCACTCCCATGCGTCCCCCCGGGGGTCCTGGCCCGCGGGCGCGGGCACGGCGTTCGACGACGACGTCACGGCGCGACCTCGCAGCGGACCGACGACGGCGGCGAGGTGATGCCGCTGTCCCGGGACACCGCGACCTGGGCGCACACCGTCTCCCCGGGGTCGACGGCCGCCGTGTAGCGGCGCTCGTCGGTCACCGTGACGACGGGGGCCTCCTCGACGGAGGCCTCGTCCCCGGCGACCCGCAGCTGGAAGAAGTCGCCGTCGGCGGCCCCGACGTAGTTCCACGAGAAGGTCACCGCCCCCTCGCTCGTCCTGGCGTCGATGGCCGGCTGCTCCGGGTAGTCGACGGCCCGGCTCGGCGGCGCCGTCCGGGTCACCGTGGGGTTCGCCACCGGGGCCTCGGGGGTGTCGTCGTCCCCACCGAGCGCCCACACGAGGACCCCGGCGGTCACGGCGACGAGCCCCGCGACGACGGCGAGGACGACTCCTCCGCCGATGGTCGCCGGCGCGTCCTCGTCGTCGCGGCGCGCGTCCGTCGGCCCCGCATCCCGGGTCTCGGCCTCCGGCCTCGGGGTCACCGCGACGGCTCGCACGCTCGTGCGGTCGTGGTCCTCGCTCCCTCCCGCCCCGGGCAGCGCCGACACCGCGGCGTTGCCGCCCTCGTCGAGGACGACGACCGAGGTGCGGGCGAAGCGCTGCTCCTGCTCGACGGCCTGGAGGGCGCGGGCCAGGTCCAGCGCGGTCTGCGGACGGGCGTCGGGGTTCTTCGCCATCGCGTGCGCGAGCAGCCGCTCGAGGCTCACCGGGACGTCGGCACGACCGGTCGCGGGCACCGGCGTCGCCCGGATCCGCGGCATGAGGGCGTACGCCGAGTTGTCCCCGCCCGGCTGCTCGAACGGCGAGCGGCCGACGAGGACGTGCCACAGCGTCGCGGCGAGGGAGTACACGTCGCTGCGGGCGTCCCCGTTGCTCTGCCCGTACAGCACCTCCGGGGCCGACCACGGGACGGAGACACCGACGTCCTCGTCGACGTCCTCGGCGTGCCCGCCCCGTCCGGCGATCCCGAAGTCGGTGAGGCCTGGCTGGCCGTACTGGCTCATGAGGACGTTCGCGGGCTTGATGTCGCGGTGGACGATGCCCGCCCGGTGCGCCGTCTCGACCGCCGAGGCGAGCTGGATGCCGGTGCGCAGCACCTCCTCGACGGAGATCCGCTCCGCCCGGGCCCGCTGCGCGAGGTTCGGCGGCGGGTAGTACTTCATGACGAGGTAGGCGCCGCCGTCGGCCGTCTGGTCCGAGCGGAAGACCTGGACGATGAAGGGGTGGTCGGCGAGCTGCGCCATCGTGTTCGCCTCGTCGACGAACTGTCGCCGGATCGCCGTCGTGAGGCCCTGGCGCTTGAGCACCTTGACCGCGACGTTCATCCGCGGCGACTGCTGCTCGTAGAGGTAGACGTCGGCGTAGCCGCCGGAGCCGAGCGGCCGGACGAACTCCGCCCCGGGGATCTCGGGGGCGCCGGTGCTCACCCGTCGACCTCGAAGGTCAGCGAGACCTCGTCGGCGAGGGTGACGACGGTGCCGGGCTCGATCCCGTGGTCCTCGGTGGGACGCAGCCGCACCGGGTCCTCGCCGGGCAGCGCGACGGTCGTGCCGTTCGTCGAGCCGAGGTCGCGCACGAGGACGTGCCACCCCTCGATGACGACCTCGGCGTGGTTGCGGCTGATGTCGCGGTCGACGCCACCGACGCGCACGAGGTGCGGCCGCTGCGCCGGGGGCAGCTCCTCGTTGACCCGCGGCGCCCGCCCGAGCAGGACACCGCGGTCCAGCGGGACGACCCCACCGGTGCTGATCCGCAGGACGCCGAGCGGCGGCCGGGGGACGGGGACGGGTTGCTGCGGGGGGATCTCGCGCCCGCACGTGCGGCACCGGCCGGCGTGCGGCGGCGAGTGGTGCCCCGCGGGGCACAGGACGGCGAGGACGACCGGACGGTCGAGGTCCTCGTCACTGCGGGGCAGGTCGGCGCGGGCGGTCGTCACCTCGGGGGCAGACGCCTCCCCGCTGGGCTCCGGCTCGGGGGCGGCCTCGGGGGTCGGGTCCGGTCGGGGGGTCCGGGTCGGGTCGGGCCCGGGCCGGGCCGACGCGTCCGGGTCCTCGAGCACGGGCAGGGCGGCCGTCCGCACCGGCTCCGGCGTGGAGGTCGGCGGCGGCGGCACGGCGGCCCGGTCCTCGGCGTCGTCCCCGGACCGGCGCCAAGGGACCGAGTCGATGATGGAGCGCTCCGGGGGCGGGGTGGCCGGGACCCGCTCGACGGGTGGGGCGCCGGCCGAGTCCTCGGGCGGCGGGAGGGTGAGGTCGGGCTGCGGCGCGGCCTCGGCGTCGTCCGCGGCCTCGGCGACCGGCGCCTCCGCGTCAGCGGGCTCGACGGCGACGGGCTCGACGGAGCCCTCGTCCGGCTGCACGTCGAGCCCCTCTTCGGGCACCAGCTCCTCGGGCTCCGGCTCCGCGGTGACGGCTTCCGCCTCAGTGGGCTCCTGCTCGACCGGCTCGGGCCGGGACCCGCTCGGCTCCGGCGGCTCGTCGTCCACGCCATCGGTCACCGCCGCCGCGCCCGTCGCCGCAGCAACGGCGGCGGACTCGCCACCGCGCAGACGGGCCGGACGGCGCCAGCCCCGCGGCACCTCGGGCTCGGGGGCGGCGACGGTGAGCACACCGCCGGGCTCGAGGTCCACGTCGCGCCACGGGGTCCGGTCCTGCGAGGTCACGGCGTCGCCGCCGTCGACGAGGACCCGGCAGCCGCCGCGGACGACCGCGCGGGCCCGGCCCTCGGACGTCTCGACGACGGCGAAGGCCGGCATGACGACGAGGCCGCGGGAGCACAGGAGGTCCAGGAGGGCGACGAGGCCGTCCTGGGCCGCGGCCGTCAGGGCCTCGCGATGACGGTCGGGGACCTCGACGACCGCCGTGAGCCCGGGGGCGGTGACCTCCACGAAACCGGGGTGCGCCGCGCTGCGGACCGTCGTCACCGAGTCCCCTCCCGTCCGTCGTCGTCCACGTGTCGCGGTTCCCGGACCACCGGGCCCGTCCGTGCCCAGGGTACTGGCGCGTCCGACACGCGAGGGCCGGTGTGCCCATCCCCGCCGCTCCTCGGGGAGGGGTCGTGGGACCATCGGGCGTCCCGCGGTCCCCACGGAGGTGTCCATGAACGTGTCGCTCGGCATCCGGCCCCCGGACGACGTGCTCGCCGCCGCCGTCGCCGTGCGGGACGGCGTGCCCCGGGGCGCCGACGAGCTGGCCGCGACACCGGTGGACGAGCTCGTCATGCCGATGGTGCGACTGGGCAACCTCACGACGCCGAGCGCGAACGGCCTCTGCGAGTACCTGCGCGAGCGTCTCGTCGGCACCGGGACCCCCGAGGTCCGGCTCGCCGGGGCGTGGGCGCTCGAGAACGACGACCCGACGGTGGGCCTGCGGCTCGACGGGGACGTCGACGGGACCTTCGCGGTGAGCCGGGCCCTGCCGCCCGTCGTCGCCGAGCTCGGGTTCTTCGTCGACCGCCGGTCCTTCCGGCCCGTCCTGCCCCTCGGGCTCGTCACGGACCGCACCGGCCTGCCCTACCTCGAGCGGCTCGTCGCCGCCCTCGACGCCCACGAGGGGCGGCCGTGGGTGCTCGACGCCGTCGACGTCCTCGTGCGGACCTGGCGGGACGACGGCTCGGGGGGCTACGAGGTGCTCGACTCCGTCCCGACGGCCTGAGCCGCGACGCCCGCCCGCGAGGTCAGGGTCGCAGCCCGGACCGCGGCTCGGTGTCCTCGTCCACCTCGCCGTCAGCGGAGACCGCCACGACGACGACCGACACGTTGTCGCGCCCCCCGGCCCGCACGGCCGCCGCGACGAGCTCGTCGGCCGCCTCCTGGGGGTCGGCGTGACGCCGGGCCAGCAGCATGACGTCGCGGTCGTCGAGCTCGCCCGACAGGCCGTCGCTGCACACGACGAACCGCTCCCCCGGCGTCGGGGCGAGGACCCAGACGTCGGGGTCGGGAGCCGGGTCGGTGCCGAGCGACCTCGTGATGACGTTGCGCAGCGGGTGCGACGCCGCGTCCGCCGGGTCGAGCAGGCCGGCGTCGACGAGCTCTCGCACCTCGGAGTGGTCACGGGTGATCTGCTGCATCCGGTTCCCGGCGAGCCGGTAGACCCGCGAGTCCCCGACGTTGAAGACGACCCAGTGCTCGCTGCCGCCGGTCTCCACGAGGGTCACCCCGGTGGCCGTCGTCCCCATCCCGCGGAGGGCGGGATCGGCCCGCACGGCGTCCTGGATCGACCGGTTGGCCGCGTGGAGGGCCGCCGTGACGTCCTCGGGTCGCGTCGCCGGGGCGTCCTCGAGCCGCTGCAGCGCCTCGACCACCAGCCGTGAGGCGACCTCACCGCCGGCGTGACCGCCCATGCCGTCCGCCACCGCGAACACCCGCGCGCCCGCGAGGAGGGAGTCCTCGTTGTGGTCGCGCACCCGCCCCACGTCGGTGGCGGCGCCGGACTGCACGAGGAGGGAGCTCCCGCGGAGCACCCGGCCCGAGCGGGTCATCCGTCCGTCTCCACGACGAGCGTCTCGAGCACCGACTGGAGGACGTCGTAGTCCGCGTCCAGCCCCGCGCCGCGCACCCGTCCGATCGCGACGAGGTGACGGCTCGCGACGTCGTCGCCGCCGAGGCTCGTGACGAGGACGACCTCGACGACATCGGTGCCGGCATCGACCCAGGACACGTTGCGGGCGTGCCAGTCCCGACCGCCGAGCTCGACGACGAACGGCTCCTCGACCTGGCCGTCCTCCCGCCCTGCTCCGGAGGCGGCGCGCCCCGCGAGGGTCCCCGCCAGGTCGTCCGAGCCCAGGGCGGCGGGTCCGACGTGGTGCCGGACGGCGACGGCCACCGGGTCGCTCGCGCTACCCGGGGCCTCGGCGCGCAGCAGGCCGTCCTCGGCCGGGAGGGCGCTCCACGTGTCGTCGGCGTCCAGCCGGACCCGCGGCGGCGGCGGCGAGCTCGGTCCGGGATGGGCGAGGACGGGCACGACGGGGTTCCCCCTGGAGCGACGACGGTGGTCCCCGGAGCCTAGACCCGCCGAGCCGCCCGCCACGATGGGGAGCGCTCCCCGGGGGTCGTCCCGGAGCGGCACGGAGTCCGTCGGGGGCGTCGTCCGGTCGGGTGCGATGTGCGCGAAACCCTCGTCCGCCGCAGTCGGGCTCTGCCACACTCGCTCGTCAGAGTGCCCGGCGCGCATCCGCCGTGTGCCAGGACCGATCGGAGACAGGCATGGCCGACACGGCACCCACCCTCAGCGGTGACTGGGACCTCGACCCCACCCACACGCGGATCGGGTTCTCCGCCCGGCACGCGATGATCACGACGGTGCGCGGGTCCTTCAACGACATCAGCGGACACCTGCACGCCGACCTCGACACGATGGAGAAGTCGACGGTCGAGATCGTGCTCAAGGCGGCCAGCGTCGACACCCGCACCCCGCAGCGCGACGAGCACCTGCGCAGCCCGGACTTCTTCGACGTCGAGAAGTACCCGGACATCACCTTCCACAGCACCCGCGTGGAGGAGATCGAGGACGACGCCTACCTCGTCACCGGCGACCTCACGATCAAGGACGTCACCCAGACGCTGTCCATCCCGATCGCCTTGGCGGGCGTCGAGAAGGACGCGTTCGGCGTGCTGCGCGCCGGCTTCGAGGGCACCCGCAAGGTGAACCGGCGCGACTTCGGTCTCGAGTGGAACATGCCGCTGGACTCCGGCGGGGTCCTCGTCTCGGAGCGCATCACCCTCGAGTTCGAGATCTCCGCGGTCAAGCGCGAGGGCTGACCCGGCGATCCGGCACCCCCCGGCACCCGCCGGGCGTCCGGACGAGGTCCGGTCAGTCGCAGCTCTCTGGGTCGATGAGGCACTCCTGGGGCGGGGTCGGCGGCTCCGTCGTCGGCGGCGGGGTCGGGTCCGGCCGCGGCGCGGTGGGCTCGGGCGTCGGCTCGGCGGTCGTGGGCTCGGGGTCGGGATCGGTCCCCCCACCACCACCGGTCGTGCCGCCGCCGGTGGTCCCTCCGCCACCGGTCGTGCCGCCGGTCGTGTCCTGACCCGTCGTCGTCCCGGTTTCCGGGGCGACCTCGGGCTCCGGCGCCGGGGCCTCCTGCTCGACGACGGGCAGGTCGCCGCCGGTGAGGAGGGCGTAGGCCGCCTGCCCCCACAGCTGGTCCCCGGTCGTCGACATGACGGACGGGTCGCGGGAGGAGATGTAGGCGTTCGGCGCGCCGGTCCCCTCGAAGACCGCGGCGATGTCGAGCGTCGGGAGGTCCTCCGCCTCGGCCCAGTCGGCCGTCGCCTCGCGGACGGCCTCGTTGGCGTCGTCGAACGTGGGCGGCTGCACGGTGACGAGCACGGTCGCGTCCGGCCACTCGTCCCGGACCGCCTCCGCCGTGCGGTCCAGGCCCTCGGCGACGGAGTCGGCGTCGTCGTTGCGGCCGTAGTTGAGGACGACGACGTCGGGCTCGTCGCGGACGAGGAACTGCACCCGGCTCGCGGCGTAGCGCGCGGTGGTGCCGGCGCGGCTGCCGTTGCGGATCGTGACCGTGCCGCCACCGGAGCCGGTCGTCACCGGGTCCTCGTAGATCGTGGGGTCGGCGGGGGAGAGCACCGAGAGCTCGACCTCCCGCTCCTGGGCCAGGAGGCCCGCGAGCTGGCCGACCCACTCGCCCGGACCGTCGCCGGTCTGGTCCCCGAGCACCGCCATCGTCAGGGGCTCGTCCTCGGCGAACAGCCCCGCGACGTCGACGTCGCTCGGTGTGGGCGTGGGGCTGGGCGAGGGGCTCGTCGACGCGCTCCCGCTGGGGGTCGACGAGGGGGAGGGTGACGGGGCTGCCTGGGTCTCGTCCGGAGTGCGGGCGGTCGTGAAGTACACGACGCCGACGACCAACGCGATGTTGATCGCCATGACGAGGACGCCGAGACCGACGTCTGTCCCCCGGAACCGATGCACGGGCGTCATTGTGCCAAAGACCGCCGTCACGGGTCGGTCGGACCGGACGGACACCTCTCAGGAGTTCCTCGGTGGTGCGACGGGCCGCGGGCGGGCCACGCCGGTCGACGCCGACGGGTCACCCCCGGGGTCGGGTACGTTGACCGGCAGCCGCGGTGGGGGACACCCGCCGACCCACGTCGAGCGAGGTGAGCGTCGTGCCCGGGACGGGCAGCCGGACCCGAGACCTGCGCCGTGCGCTGTGGCACCTGCGGCACGGCGGTGTCGGACAGGTCCGTCGGCACCTCCGACGACGGGGCCTGGACCGCCCCGCGGGGACGGTGCGCGTGGGACCGGACGGGGTCGAGGTCGACCCCTGGCCGCTGCCGGACCGGGCCCCCCGGCGCCCCGACCTGCGGGTCGGCGTGGTCCTCGACGACTTCTCGACGCTCGCCTACCGGTTCGAGTGGGACCAGGTGCGGCTCGTGCCGTCGCGCTGGCGGGACCAGGTGGAGCAGCCGCGCCCGCTCGACCTCCTCTTCGTCGAGTCGGCGTGGCACGGCAACGGCGACGCCTGGCAGTACCGGCTGACCGGACCGTCCGCGCCGGACGGGGAGCTGCGGGACCTCGTGGCGTGGTGCCGCGAGGCCGGCGTCCCGACGGTCTTCTGGAACAAGGAGGACCCGGTCCACTACGGGGACTTCCTCGACACCGCGCGGCTGTTCGACCACGTCTTCACGACCGACGAGAACCGGCTCGAGGACTACCGCCGGGACCTCGGGCACGACCGCGTCGGGGTGCTGCCCTTCGCGGCGCAGCCGGCGGTCCACAACCCGGTGCGGCTGCCGACCGCCGACCACCAGAGCCGGGACGTCGTCTTCGCCGGGATGTACTTCGCGCACCGCCATCCGGAGCGGCGCGAGCAGATGGACCTGCTGCTCGGGGCCGCGGACCGGGTGTCCGGGCGGATGGACACCGGGCTCGAGATCTACTCGCGCTACCTCGGCGGGGACGAGCGCTACCAGTTCCCGGCGCCGCTCGACGACCGCGTCGTCGGTTCCCTCGACTACGCACGGATGCTCACGGCGCAGCGGGCCTACAAGGTCGTCCTCAACGTCAACTCGGTCGTCGGGTCGCCGAGCATGTGCGCCCGTCGGATCTTCGAGGCGAGTGCCTGCGGGACGCCGGTCGTGTCGACGCCGAGCGAGGCCATCGGTGGGTTCTTCGCCGAGGACGAGGTGCTCCAGGTCGCCGCCCCCGACGAGGCGGAGTGGACGCTCCGGGCGCTCGTGCGCAGCGCCGAGCTGCGGGACCGCACCGTCCACCGCGCCCAACGACGCATCTGGTCCGGCCACACCTATGGCCACCGGGTCGACACGGTGCTCTCCGCCGCCGGGCTCGACGCGGCCCGCGTGCGCCGGCCGTCGGTGAGCGCCCTCGTCTCGACGAACCGCCCGCACCAGGTCGAGCACGTCCTGCGCCAGCTGGGCCGGCAGGAGGACGTCGACCTCCAGGTGCTGCTCCTCGGCCACGGCTTCGAGGTCGGCGACGACGTCGCGGACCTCGCCGCGGACCTCGGGATCGACCTCGTGCGGCTGCACGCCCCCGCGTCGGACCCGCTCGGGACGTGCCTCAACGCCCTCGTCGACGCCGCCGACGGCGAGGTCGTCGCGAAGGTCGACGACGACGACCTCTACGGGCCGCACTACCTGTCCGACCAGCTGTACGCGCTGGACTACTCCGGCGCCGACGTCGTCGGGAAGCAGGCGCACCACATGTACCTGGAGTCCCACGACGCGACCGTGCTGCGCTTCCCGGAGCGCGAGCACCGCTACACCGACCTCGTCATGGGACCGACGATGGTCACCGCGCGGGAGGTCGCCCGGGCGCACCCGTTCGACGCGGTGTCCCGCGGCGAGGACACGGGGTTCCTCCGGGACGTCGTCGACGGGGGTGGCAGGGTGTACGCGGCGGACCGCTTCGGGTTCGTCCAGATGCGGCATACTGCGGGGTCGCACACCTGGGAGGCAGGGGCCGCCGAGCTGTTGGCGAACTCCAGGGTCGTCGGGTTCGGGCTCCTCGAGAGCCACGTCATGAGCTGAGCAAGGGGAACACACCACATGGAGATCGACACCGTCGCCGTCATCGGGCTCGGGTACATCGGGCTGCCGACGGCGGCCATCCTCGCGACGAACGGGGTGACGGTGACCGGCGTGGACGTCAGCGACCGCCACGTCGACGCGGTGAACCGGGGCGAGGTGCCCTTCGTCGAGCCGGACCTCGCGACCCACGTCGCCGGCGCGGTGAGCCAGGGCCGGCTCTCGGCGCGCAAGGACACCCCGCACGCCGACGTCTACATCGTCGCCGTGCCGACGCCGTTCAAGGACGGCCACGCCGCCGACCTGTCGTACATCGACGCCGCGACCGACGCGATCATCCCGCAGCTGCGCGGCGGCGAGCTGCTCATCCTCGAGTCGACCTCGCCCCCGGGCACGACCGAGCACATGGCCGCCCGGGTCATGGAGGCCCGTCCGGACCTGTCGCTCGACGGCTCGGGCAACCGACCCGTCGTCCACGTCGCACACTGCCCGGAGCGGGTGCTGCCGGGTCGGGTCATGATCGAGCTCGTCACGAACGACCGCATCATCGGCGGCCTCACCCCCGAGGCGGCCGAGCACGCCCGCGACCTCTACCAGGTGTTCTGCCGGGCCGCGCTGCACCTCACGGACGCGACGACGGCCGAGATGGCCAAGCTCACCGAGAACTCGTTCCGGGACGTCAACATCGCCTTCGCCAACGAGCTGTCGATCATCGCCGAGAAGCTCGGCATCGACGTCTTCGAGCTCATCGAGCTCGCGAACAAGCACCCCCGCGTCAACATCCTCCAGCCCGGCCCGGGCGTCGGCGGGCACTGCATCGCCGTCGACCCGTGGTTCATCGTGAGCGCCGTGCCCGACGAGGCGCGGCTCATCCGCACGGCCCGCGAGGTGAACGACCACAAGCCCGAGGTCGTCCTCACCAAGGTCGCCGAGCGCGCCGACCGGTTCAAGGAGCCGGTCATCGCCGCGCTCGGCCTCGCGTTCAAGCCGGACATCGACGACCTGCGTGAGTCGCCGGCCCTCGACATCACCGTCAAGCTGGCCCAGCGCCACGGCGACGCCCGCGTCCTCGCCGTCGAGCCGAACGTCGAGGCGCTGCCCGCGTCCCTGTCGGCCTTCGACAACGTCCGGCTCGCGACGGTCGAGGAGGCCCTGCGCGAAGCCGACATCGTTGTGCTCCTCGTCGACCACAAGGAGTTCAAGAACGTGCCCCGCGAGCGGCTGGCCGAGAAGGCTGTCATCGACACCCGCGGCGTCTGGCGCTGATTCGGCTGACTTCACACGACCACGAACAAATCGTGTACTGGCCCGCCACGCCACCGTTACCAAAACTCCACGTGCTCCCCTTCCTCATAGGAGAAGAGGCATGACAACGAGGCAGCGAAAATTGTTTGCAATCGCGTGCGCGGCCACAGCCTCCAGCTACGGAGCGATCGTAGTGCTCCTTCTCTCCATCGGAGTCGAGCGGGGCAATGACTTCGCGGCTCTCGGTGTTGCCGCGCTCATCGCCCTTACCGCGACTGCGGTGATCCTTTGGGTGCTCGCGCGGGACTACCGACGGCGGGCGAACGGCCAGGCTACGCGGGTCGCGAACGTGCAACGACGCCTCGCCACCCTGACCGCGACTGCCGCGTCAGCTGATGCGCTGGAGCTTCTCGACGCCCGCCTCGCCGAAATGGACGCGACGCTCGCTGTGCTTGACAGCCAATTCACCGACTACGCCCTGCATCCGCCCGCGGACCCCCACCTCTATGAGCTCGGTAGGCGTCTGGACTTGGTCGACGTCCAGCTCGCCGAGATGGTTCAGCGCCCTGTCGGCGAACAACGCATAGAACAGCTCACTACCCGACTCAGTGATCTCGAGCGAACAGCGCGCGAGCCCCACCCCGGCCTGAGTGATGATGTGCATGAGCTGACCGAGTCGTTCGCGGACATCGGTGAACACCTCGGGCTCCCCCTGAACAACCTAGTCAGCCAGCGGCAGGCACTGAACCAGGTGCGCGGTGCGGTGGCCCGCAGTTCCCCTCTAGACACGATCCGGCATCTGCGAGCGCACCCCGATCTCGTCGACGGCCTCAGCCTCACCGAGTCGCGCCAGTTGATGAAGCGGTTGCGGCAGCTCGGCTACCTCAGCGTGTCGGCACAGGTCATGCAAAGCATCGCGGACCGCTTCGGCAAGCCCGATGACGTCCACACAGCCGCGCTGATGGCCTCGGAGCTTGAGCTCTACCACGGGCGCGTGCGGCCGGACGTCTCGATGCCGGCTCTTGAGGGCGCAAGCAATTCGAGCACGGTCATGCACGTCGTCGGCAGTGCCCTGCCCGATCGACAGTCCGGGTACACGCTGCGTACGCAGTACACCGTCGAGGCACAGGCAAGAACAGGAGTCACACCCGTTGTTGTAGCTCAGGCCGGGGCGTCCGGGCGAGCAAGCGAACGCACGGAGACGTATGTGCACAGCGGAGTCCGTTACTTCTCTCTCCGGGGCCCCGTGCGAGGCGCCGTAACCTGGAACGCGTGGGTTGAGGCCAACGTCATCGCCTTGGCCGAAGTGGTCTCAATGGTGCGACCAGCTGCCCTGCACGTCCACTCGGACTTCATCAACGCCGTGATTGCACACCCAGTGGCCACTCACTACGGCATCCCGATGATCAATGAGACCCGAGGGTTTTGGGAAGAAAGTTGGCTCTCACGTACAGCCAAGGCGGAGGGCTGGGGGGATCTCGGCGTTGTCGAGGAGCGATTCGGTCTGCCCGATGTCTACCGGCTGCGCCTTGAGCAGGAGGCGCGCATGCGGAGCGCCTCCTCAGCGGTCGTCACATTGGCGCAGGTGATGCGTTCACACATGTTAGATGTTGCCGACCGCTTTGATCTTTCATTGCCGGAAATCGCAATCGTGCCCAATGCCGTAGACGTGGACGACTTTCCTGTCCTTGAAGCGAATCCCGCCCTGCGTGAGGCGCTCGGATTCTCGTCAAGCGCGCGCGTGGTCGGATACATTTCCTCGATTGTGGAGTACGAAGGAATCGACACCCTCGTTCGCGCGATGTCGGACGTCGAGGTGGTCGCTGCCGTCCTCAGGGGATCAGACGGGGAGGATGACGCGCCTGAATCTTCACACACGTTGGCGGAGCGGCTAGGACTCAACCATCCTGAACTCGACGACGATGCCCTCACCCACTACGCCGACGAGCTCTCGCGCCACGTCCATTGCATGCCTGAGAGTCCCGTTCAACTACTGATCGTCGGCGACGGAGCGGAGCTGCCCAACCTGCGCGTCCTTTCTCAAACCCTCGGTCTGACCAATGTCACCTTCACCGGCCGGGTTCCGCATGACCAAGTGCTTGAGTACTACGGCGCTATCGATCTTTTTGTCGTCCCGCGCAAGCGTGCGGCTGTGACAGAGCTGGTGACACCCCTCAAGCCCTACGAAGCCATGTCCAGCGGTCGGGCTTGTGTCTTCTCGGATGTCTCGGCCCTTGCTGAAATCGCGAACGCGAGTGGCGCGGCAGAGCTCTTCCGAGCCGACGACGTACGACACCTAGCGACGACTATCGCGGCCCTACTGGCAGACCCTGCCCGCATGGCCGAATTGTCCAACAAGGGTGCGGCGTGGACACGCCGTGAACGCACCTGGGACAAGAACGCCTCGGCATACGTCGATGTGTACCGCTCCCTAGGACTCGACATCCCTCACCCTTCGCACTCAGCGAGCAGCACGAACCCGAGTACGGATCGCTAACCAGACCATCGGGCATCGATTGGCGACAAGCCTGTCGTACGACAATGTCTCGTACCCAAACGACACGGCCAACAATGTTGGGCCAACCGGCATTTGCCGACCACATTAACAGACCACGCCAGCGAATCACTGACAGACCAATCTCGGAAGGAATCATGTCAAATTCTGCCGCTTTCATTGCTTATGCCTTCCGTGAAGCCGAGACGCAGGACAGATTCTCTACTCGTGTTGAGCACGCAGAAAATCATCTTCGCGCCCTTTACCCCAAGGGCTACACCCGAACTGAGGTCGGGGACCGGGTCACTGGTTTCATAGGGTGGCAACCGGAAGACCACGCTGTGGCTTGGACTCCATATCTGCAACGCGAATCCTCTGGGATTGCGTGGCTGCACGTTCCAAGCCTTGCGGCGGAGTCGGACAGTGGCGTCGACGAGTGGAGTCTCGGTGAAGGGCTCTTCTCGGGGACACTGAACGCCTCGAACGTGGGGGCGCCCTTTGCAGTTGCCCGTTGGCGTGCAGGAGAACTTCAAATCATCAATGACGTTCTTGGGCTCGTTCGTCTCTTTCACTTCGATTTCCCGGAAGCTGAGGTGTGGTCGACTCGTCCGGGGTTGGCTCACATCTTCATGGGAAAGCGCCCAGAAAAGAATCTGATGGCATGGAGCGGTATGGCTACCTTGGGTTGGGCCACTACTGGTCACACACAGCTAGGTCAGGGTCGCCAATTGCCGGGCGGATCGCATGTATACGCGCAATCGCGCGGACTGCGCGGGCGAAGCCGCGTAGAGACTCGCGCCGCACAATGGTTCGACCACGTGATATCCACGCCGGAACCGACACCCGAGGCCAACGTTCTGGACATGGAATCGTTTATGAGGACGGCGCAGCGCTGGCCCCTGTCGGCTACCGCCGACTTGAGCGGAGGGAAGGACTCTCGCGTGGTCGCGGCTGTCGGGATCCGTAGCGGAGCGGTGCGACAGTTGCGAACCGTCGCTACGGATCACGGCGAAGTGGAAACAGCGAACATCCTGGTGTCCTTGCTCGACGTCCCGGTGGGCCATGAGGTCCAGCCCCGGAAGGATCCCTCGGGTCTCGGCGCGGAATTTGCGACGCGACTGTTGTCTCAGCACACAGCCTGGGAGGGGCGGTACTTAGCCCCTTCCGGTTACCGAGCTGGTGACTTCCGTGGATTCTCTGCTCGCAGATCTCCCGTCTTCAATGGGTTAGGGGGCGAATTTATGGCCGGTGGAAACCTGCTCGGGACGTGGCAGGAACGTTTGAGGGACGCGCCCGCCGGAGCAGCGATGGACAAACTCTCAACCATGGTGTCGGTTGCTTTGGGAGCCTCTAGCATCGCCAAGGAGCGTGTAAAAGATGATCTGCTTTCATACTTTCCGCGGGCACAGGACCTCGGTCTTAAGACGGCGCCACAGGTGCTGGACCTGATCTACAATTTCGACAAAATGCCGAATTGGTCCGTCACCTACGCGACGCCCAATACCATCGCGCCCTTCTTCTCACCGAGTGTTCTCGCATTTGCCGCTCACCGCCTAGGAAACCCTCTTGAGTACGGGGAAGCGCACCGTCGAATTCTGCGGTATGCAATGCCGAAATGGGCAGAAGTCCCATTTTACAAGCCGAGCGCTGCGCGCCGGGCGATACCTTATATGTGGCAAAATCTAGATTGGCGACCTGTCAGAGAGCACGTGGCGGGGCGGCTGGAATTTTCCGAATCCTTCGATGGCTCCGCTATACAAGAAGCACTCACCCTGGTGGAACGGGGGGAAGGCACTGCGCGGCAGGAGATTCTCCTTCAGAGGTTCTTGTGGGAGTCGACCTTCGACGCGTACCTGGATGACGTGACACGGGCGGCCGAAGCGTGCGAGCGGGACCTCGCGGTCGCGAGTACTGGGCGCACGCTCCGTGCTTGACCCCCATTATTGGTCTCGCGCGCCCTGCCAATCCGAGGCGCGCGCACCACGTTGATCTGTGAGTGGGCCGGTGCGCGATGCAGGAGCAGCCAGCGCATCGAGCCCCTCGGCTGGACGGAGCACCTCAGGAGTCGAAGGGCGAACGTGGCTTGGCGTCCAAGGGCCGTCCTAGGCTCATGAGCGTACGGAACGTGTGGGTAGTCGCCTGCCGCACTCGGTATCCGAGCGACCAGACTGGCGTGAACTCGTAGTCCATCGCCGCCCGCCAGCCCCGCCAGGGATCCTGCTGGCCCTGGACGAGCGGCACAATCTCGTTATCGCTCAGCGACCGGACGTGAAGTGCACGTCCGGAGGCCGCCGTAGTGAAGGACAAGACCTCGTCGGCGAGGCGTCCATCCTCTAGCGTCTCGGCGAAGTTCCACCAGAGGGTGAAGTCGTGTTGTTCTTGACCCACGACGCTGTCCTCCACATGCAGCCACTGACCGGGGAGAAACGTCACAACGCGCTCATGTGTCCACCCGTGATGCGGGACCTTGCCGTGCAACCGGAAGTAGCCGTCCCTCTCCGACCCAGACAAGATCCCCGAGCCATACGGCTGCCGCTCGCGGCGCTCGTGATCGGCGTTGTCCCTCTGGACGGTGTTATGCGCGACGGTCCCCTCTACGTATTGCCGCTCCGGACGGCCGTAGAAGAAGCCTCTCTTGCGATCCGGCGAGTCCGCGGGAAGAGGGTCGAGGTAGCCGTAGCGTCCGGAGTCGATGACGAGTTCCTGTTCTTCGTCGAACCAGGTAAGTGACAGGTCGTCGCAATGTTTGTGGGCTCGGGAGTGAAAGGCCGCAACGAGGGTGAGATAACCGGATCGACGATGATCGTCCCGCCCTTTCGGCTGGGGTGACCGGACAACTGCATACCCAGACGTAGGGAGAACCACCAACTCCTCCTCATTGGGCTTGCCGGCGCGTCCACCACTGGCAAGGAACTGGGTGTGAGCTGCCCGTGCAGCGCGATCGCTACCCACGACGGTCTTGGCTGCCGTGTCGCCGATCTGAACCATCCGCCCGTTCGGCTGAATGAACCATCCCATCACCTCCTCCGCGCGCGCGAGACGCTTCTCCGTCTCGACATCCGTGAGGAGACCGTCCTCCGAGGCATCCCGAAACGAACCCAAAAGCATCCGGTGGTAGCCGGGAGAGTGCTCAAGGTGGCCACCATCGTCTGCGAACTGCGTGGCCAGAACGGTGCCTAGACGTGCTTGCCCTTGGCGAGTCAGCACGTCCATCGCTGGTAGGACGGACAAGCGGCGCGCGAAAGCGAGCTGTCCCGCTGCGGTGTAGAACCCGTGATTGGTTCGGGCGTTGAAGGCTCTCCCGGCAAAAATCTCCTGTTGGTGCCTAGCCACGGCGTTGACCAGCGGCTCAACCACGTCGTCTGGCTCGCCTTCGATGATCGCCTCTTGCAGGAGGTAGGCCAAGCGCGGTGCACGGAGTCCGATCGCCATGTCGTACCACACCATGGTGCCGCTGCCGTCGCCGATATTGAAGGTCTTGGCCCAGTCGACGGCGCGATCGAGTGACCACCTCAGAGAATCCTTATCCCTGTCGCGATCCCACGCCTTCAGGAATGGAACCATGAAGTCCCAGGCATGGAGGCTGAAGGCTTGGGACCGGTTTTCGAGGCACGCGTTCGACCAGTCGAAGGGACTGGTGATGACCACCGGGGCGAGGCTTCCCAGCTGCCACCCCTCATCGCGGATGCTCTGGGTCGTTCCGAAGCCGCCCGCCTCCGCGAACCGTTCAAGGGGCAAGCGGCGGCTCTCGCGAACCAGTTCTCGGGCGGGAGCAAAATCCACCGGTTGCCGAGCCGCTTGTGCAATCTCGGCAGCGCCTGCTTCCAGCGCGCCGAGTGCCTCGAAAACCTCCAGCCATCGCAGAGCGTCATCCTCAGGGTGCGTGATGATGGTGAGCCGCTCGGCGTCGACACCGAGATCGAGAAGCTTTCGACCGATCATTTCGCTGCCTGCAACGATGGCGTCGGAAGCGTCGACGACCTGCAACTCGCGCTCACGGCGCATCGTCCACGCCTCCGGGAGTCCCCAACGTGCCGGGACTTGCTCCTCGGTCCACCCGTACTCCGCCCGCTGCCGGTGAAGCCAGGAGTCTTCCCATAGGCCCCGAACGTCGTAGACGAAGGGAATGTCGTAGGTGCGACACACAGCCTCAGCCGCGATCCCATTGACGAAATCAGACGAAGCGACGACCACTGAAGGTCGGACTTTGCGGACAACTGCGGCCAACCGCTGACTGAACGCGGCGAGCCACTTATCGAACGCCAGGTCCTTGCGCTCGGCCCCGGGGAGACGGTGATAACTGACCCCGTCGAACACCTCCACGGTGTACCCGTCCGGCTGGTGGTTGCCCATCTGCGTCACGACCGCAACGTCGAGGCTGAACTTGGACAGCTGTTGCGCCACGGCATGCGTTCGTCGAGTGAACGTCGAGTCCACGAGTGGCAGCGACGTGCCGACAACGTTCAGTACTTGGCTCTCGCGGGCGATGTAGGGGGACGCAGATGGTGTGACCTCTGGGCGCACAGAACCTTGCAGCACCGCCAGTTCCGCAGTGATGGCAGCAAGCAAATCCCCGGATCGGTCCTCATACGTGTCGAGGAACCGCGCCAAGCGCTGTGCGCGGTACAGAAAGCCCTGACGCCGAAGCAACGAAAATAGGCGCCGCAGACTGGCGACCGGCAAGTACTGCGCTACACCGAGCTCGCTGATGACCTCATACGCTGGTACCGCTAGCCCTGTTGCGACAAGCCCGTCCACCGCATCGGTGAGCCAGGAGGCGAGGTCGGGGGAGGCATCGATTTCGCGCATCGGCGACTCGTCGGTGCCCATGTCAGTCACGTCTCTCCTCACCTGTCGCGCTACGTTCCTAGGTTTCGCACCAGCGCCTGTACGGAACCCTTGGCAGCATCCCATTTCGAACGAACCGCTGGAGGTCCGCGCCAGTCTTTCTTGGTGCGCTCGCCCGGCACCCTACACATCTACGAACTTGCCACGGATCTGTTGGAGGTGGCGAGCGCTCGTCACCTCACGGCGTGGCCGACACCGTCAGGGCGCTGGAGGCGGGGTAGAGGTTGGGCGACGAGGCGGTGAAGCGCAGCGTCGTGGTGCCCGTGCCGAGCGGCAGGGACGGGAGGTCCCACCGCCCGCTCTCACGGACGTAGGTGGTCACGGTCCGACCCGACGTGGTGAGCGAGATCTTCGTCCGCGGGGTGCCCTTCCCGCTGAAGACCACGTCACCGGCCCGGACGGTGCTGCCCTGGCTGTGGCTCGTCACGAGCGGTGCGGCCACGGACGTCGGTGCCTCGCCGAAGTGGACGTCGAAGGACGCCGTCTGGTCGGCGTACCCGGGGAGCTCCGAGAGGAGCTGGAAGGACACCGGAGCGTCGGACACCGCAACGGCACGCATCGTCCACCGGCCGGTGCTGCTCACGGCCGCGAAACGCGTCTGGTTCCCGATGAGGAAGGTGACCAGGGCGCCGGGCGTGCCTTTGCCCTTGAACGCGATGTCGCCGCCGCTGTACCAGTCACTCTCCGTGTGACTGATGAGCAACGTCGGGACGTGGTACGAGGGCTTCTCGACGAACCACGCCGTGACCTCGTTCGTCCGGCTCGCACATCCCTCGCGCGACGCGGTGAAGGGCACCATGCCCGACCACCAGCCGAACCAGACGGGGTTCATCGACCAGGTGCCGTCGTCACGGACCGTCGCGGTGCGTGTCCTGCTCCCGCTCTCCATCGTCACGAGCGTCCCGGGGGTTCCGGTGCCTTCGAACGCGTAGTCCTTGTTCGGCGGGTTGTACCCACCGACCGCGATGTTCGTCGGGACGGGTTTCGCGAACGAGCACCGGTCGCCGGTCGTCGTCGAGACGGTGAGCGTTACGGTCGTCGTCCTCGGCGCGAAACCGGACATCGTGGCCGTGAACGTGAGGTCATGGCTCCCGCTGGGGAAGTCCATGCCGGCCAGCTCCCACGTCCCGTCGTCCCGGACGAGGGCCGACCGTGTGCGGGACCCGTCGGACACCTCCACCGTGGAGTTCTTGGTCCCGGTCCCGGCGAAGGCGATCGAGCCGGGGGCCACCGGCGCAGAGACGTCCGGGGAGGTGACGACCGGGGCGGCGAGCGACGCCGTCGACGTGGCGCTGCCGACGCGGTACTCGTAGAGTCGCGCGCCACGCGCGTAGTACAGCGAGGACGCTCCGACCTTGACCAGTCCCGAGACGGGACCCGTAGCCGTCTTCGACGCGAGGACGGTCTGCTCCCCGGTGACCGGGTTGATGGCGGACAGTCCCTGACCGACCGTCGCGAACAGCGTGCCGTCGACGATGGCGATCCCGAGCTCCTTGCCCGTGGGTGAGGAGGTGTTGGGGAACGCTCCCAGGTTCCGGGTCAGGGTGATGCTGCCGGTGGAGGAGACCTTGAACTGGATGAGGTATCCCGTGGACAGCGCCCAGTAGTGGTTCGTCTGGGTCGGGTCCGGTGTGATCGCAGCGACCCACGAGTACGTCGCGGACGAGGCCCCCGGGGGCGTGAAGGTCTTCAGGGCACCCGAGCCCGTGTCGTAGGTGAAGATCTTGCCGACCGTGCCGGCGGGCGTGGATCCCGTACCCCCGGTGTTCGACGACCCTCCCACGACGAGGTCTCCCTGGGATGCCAGCGAGATGATGCTGTGGTCCGGGATGAGGTTCCGCTTCACCGTGAGGGCGTTCGTCGAGGGGTTCCAGAGGCTGAGCGCGCCGCCGAGCTGGTTCTTGATCGGCACCGTCCCGATGGCCATCCGCTGACCGACCTGGACCATCGCGACCGGGCGCTCCTGGCTGTTGTTGATGTACGTCCTGAGCGTCGGCTGGCCCGTCCCGGTGTGGACGTAGAGCGGCGCCGACGACGAGGAGTTGCCGGTGTACCCGCCCATCACGGTGGAGGACCCGAAGCTGCCGAAGCCCTCCATCTGCGGACCGTTCAGGATCGTCGTGGCCCCGGACGACGGTGAGTAGCTGCCGACGCCCTCTGGCAGGTCGAAGCCTCCGGCCAGGACGTTGCCCCGCTCGTCGGTGCCGAGACGGTTGATGAGCGACGGTGCGTCCCGCGCCGGCAGCGTCATGACGACGGGAGCGGACTGGCCCGGCGTGTTGACGTACACCTTGGCGTCGATCGTCGTGGTCACGAGCGAGTGGCCGGAGCGACCCGCGACCCCGGACAGCCAGGCGTACGAGACGGGGCCGGGGACGGAGGCCGAGGGCCACGGGTTCGTGTTGTCCGAGCCGTGCCACTTGTCCACCCGGATCGCCTTGAGGCCGTCCTCGAGGTCGACGCGCATGATGCCGGCACCCGACCGCTGGAAGTAGACGTAGCGTCCTTCCATGAGTGGGGAGATGCCGTACGGGGAGATGCCGTCGATGTAGGGCCTGACATTCGGTGTCTCCGGCACCGCTCGGTCCCTCGCCACCTGGTCGTCGAAGGACTCGAACCTGTTCCTGACGGTGTCGTAGGCGAACAGTCGCGGCTCGTTGACCATACGGAGGAACAGGTAGTCCCCCGCCCGTGTCATGTGGAAGGCCGACCACTGGGAGGAGAACGCGGCCGGCGTCGCGATCGTCGTCCTCGCCCCCGTGCTCCGGTTGACCCGGACGAGCTTCGCGGCGGACGACCGGTAGTTCGACACCCACACGTTGGCGGAGTCGACCGCCAGGGAGCGGACGTAGGACTCCCCCGACATCGGCTGTCCCAGGTCGGAGAGGGTCCCGCCTCGGTACCGGAAGAGGCGCCCGTTCGACGGGGCGTAGGTCCCCAGGTAGACGGCGCCGTCCGCCGCGGCGGCGATCCGGACGACGGCCTGGTTCGCGATCGAACCGACCTTCGTCAGCCTCTCGCCGTCCCACTCGTAGACGAAGGCGTACGTCGCGCTGTTCGCAGCGAGGAAGACGCTCTTGGTCCCCGGTGAGTACGCGAGCGCCTTGACGTCAGTCCCCTGGGGGACGTGGATCTCGGCGACCATCTTCCCCGCGAGGTCCATCGCGAAGAATCGCGCCTTGTTCCCCGAGCCCCCGTTGTTGACGAAGAAGGTCAGATGGCGCCCGTCGACGGTGCCCTGGTCCGAGTCCTCCGACCGGAGGCCGGTCAGCTGCCCGGGGATCTGTACCCCCAGGTCGGTCTCCGAGCCGGTGACGACCGGCGCGTCGGCGTGCGCGCTCGGCAGGGTCAACGCGACGACCAGCAGGACGACGAGGGCGGTGAGGGACGAGAGCGTACGGCGGGCAGGGGTGACCGTCATGCGGGACTCCGATATCGGCAGGTCCGCGGCGGGCAGGGGATCCACCGCGGCAAGCGCCCACGGTATGTCAGGTCTCCGGTCCGCACACCGCGCTCGTGGGGGTCCCGGACGTTCGGACGATCTTCGCGGCGCCGAGCGTCCGAGCAGGGTCGTCCTCAGCGTCGGCGAAGACGTCGGCGCAGCCGCCAGTAACCTCTCTGGAGGCGCCCGAGGCGCGTGTTCGCGAGGGCGTCGTACCGGGCACTGACCTGGGCAAGCTCGGTCTCCCGGCGGCGCAGCATGCCGGCCGCCGCGGCACCGGGCTCGTCCGGTGCCGCGGCCGGCACCGACTCGGCCAGCCGAACCCTGCCGCCGATGTCGTGGGCGACCGTCAGGTGCGCCGACCGGAGCTCGGCATCCGCCGCTCCCCCGCCCCCGCCGAGCAGGCCCTCGAGAAGCTCGAGCGCGTCGTGCTCGCGGTCCGCGGAATGCTGTGACCCCTCGCGGCTTCCCGGCGAGAAACGCACGAAGGGACCCAGCCGTTCGACGTCGTGCACCTCGGACCCGCGGCTGAACTCGCGCAGGATGCGGGCGCCGTCGGCGCGGTCGGCGAGCCAGGCGACCGATCGGTGACCCCGCCTGATGATCCTGTCGTCCGACGCGCACAGCGCCGCGATGTCCTCGGAGAGCCCTTCGCCGCGGTCGTCGGCGATCCCCGACGCCGCGAGCAGGGTCGGGAAGAGCGCCCGGAAGACGCGCTCGTAGGTGTAGTCCGCCGCGACGGCCATGGCCGTCTCCGCGGCGTCCTCGACCATCGAACGGTCACGGTCCATCCGCCCCAACAGCTCGACGAACTGCGTGGTCGAGGCGGCGAACAGGGGATAGTCGGACCCGAACATCCTCCGGTGCATCGGCGTCGGGTTGATGATGCACGGCCGTCCGAGGACACCGTGCTCGAGCAGCTTCGTCGACAGCTCGAGGCTGGAGTCGAGAGATGCGTGACGCCAGCCGATCCCGACGTCGGAGCCCGCGACGAGGGCCCGGGCGTCCGACCGGGTGACGGCGCCGACCCACGAGATGCCCGGGTGCGAACCGAGGAGGTAGCGCACCTCGTCGCCGAACGACGGCCACTCAGGGGGTCGCTTGAAGTGGTCCCCGGCGACGACGAGGCGCAGGTCGGCACCCGCCGACGATGCCTCCTTGAAACCGGCCAGCATCTCGACCGTGTGCCAGGCGGGGGCGAACTTCCCGGTGTACGCGAGGACCAGCGGTCCTCCCGACCGCGGGAGTGCGACGTCGTCCTCCGCCGGCACGGCCGGGCTCAGGAGCGCGACCGTGCCGGCGGCGTCGTCAACATCGAGGACCCGGACGAGGTGGTCGCGCATCTCGGGTGTCTGGCAGAGCAGCGTCGCGTCCCGGTGCAGGAGGGTCATAAGCCGGTGAGCGACGACGGGGTCGACCTCACTGTCGGACGCCACCACCCCCGTGACGTAGACGCAGAGCCGCCGACCGAGGTCCTGCCTCAGCTCGGAGAGGGCGTGCGCGACCTCGGTACTCCGCACCACGACGGCGTCGTAGTGCCCCTGGTCGAGGTAGTGCGCGAGCACGCGCGCCGCCATCGACTCGTCCATGCGGGTCGCTCCCGCGAACTCGGGGACCCGTGCCGCGAGCGTCTGGTCCCTGAAGGGGTCGGTGACGGTGACCCGGTCGTTGGTCAGCATCTCGTGGATGACGACCGGACGTCGGATCGGTGTCGCCGTGACGACGTGCACCGCCATGCCGGGGGCGCTGGTGAGCAGCGACGCGACCCCGGAGACGAAGAAGGCGGAGCCGTCGATGACGTTGAGGTCGACATGGGCGGAGAGGAGGACCCGGAACGGCCGGCTGGACACGCCGATCACCGCCCCTCGACCGTGACGGACAGGTCCACCGAGGTCGCACTGTCGGCCCCGCCGGCCCCGCTGCTCGCCACGCCGTGGACGCGGTAGGTCCCGGACCTGCTCGGCGCCCACACGAAGGTGTTCGAGGCCCCTCGCCGCTGCTCGCGGACGAGGACGTCGTCCCGGTAGACGCTGAAGTCGTAGGAGAGGTCGGTCCCGTCGGCGACGACGACACTCTCGAGGTCTCCGGACTCGCGCTGCCTCAACGTGACCGCACGCACGTGCGCGACGACCGAGTCGCCTGCGGCCTCCAGGCGCTCGAGGCGGTCGGCCACCTGCGCGAGGACCGACTCGAGCTCGAGCTCGAGGTACGCGTAAGCCGACCGCCAGTCGACCGAGTCCTCGCCGGTCACCGGGTCCGTCCGATCATCTCGATCTCCCGGCCCACCGTCGCCTCCGCGCCGCACTGATCACGGACCCGGCGTGCGGCCGCCGCCGACAGGCGGTGGAACAGCTCGGTGTTGTAGTAGAGCATCTCGATCCGGTCGGCCAGCCCGACTGGGTCCTCAGGGGCGGCCAACAGCCCGCTCTCCCGGTCCTCGACGAACTCGGGGATCGCGGCGATGGCCGTGGACACGGGCACGAGTCCGCTCGCCATCGCCTCGCACATCGACACCCCCTGGGAGTCGAAGCGCGTCGGCGCGAGGAAGATCCCGTGCGAGGCGTGCAGCGCGGCGATCTCGTCCTGGCGCAGGAATCCCTCCTCCACGGACACCGTCGGGAGGTTCCTCAGCGGAGACACCGTCTCGGCGAACATCGGTCCCTCGCCACGCAGGGTGAAGCGCAGCCGGTCGAAGAAGGGGCGTGTGGAGAGCTCGAGGATGGCCGCCACCGTCTGGTCGTTGGCGTACTTGTGGGAGGCGAAGGGCCGGATGGACAGGACGTGCAACCTGTCGTCCGTCTCCTTCTCGCGGTAGGGGAAGAAGTCTCCGTCCACGATGTTGGGGATGACGTACGGACGACGCGTCGGCATGCCGGTGTCCGGCTCGACGATGGTGCGACGGAACCAGTCCGAGACGTGCACGACCCGGACGTCCAGCTCCGTCGTGGACATCAGCCACCCCATGAGACGCAGCTGCGCCACGTGGTAGTCGTCCTTCTTCGCCAGGGCCTCCCGGATCTGCGTGGAGCCGTCGGTGAAGTTGAACCACCGGCGGTGCCACGCCTCGGCCTCGAAGCCGTGCACCCACACGATGACGGGGGTCTCCGGCTGGTGCTCGACGACGGGTCGGATCATGTGCTCGTTCGCGAAGTGCACGAGGATCGCTCGGTAGCGGTGGTGTGCGATGCGCTCCTCGTAGTGCGTAGGACCGCCCACGGTGACGCGCACGCCGTCGAAGACGTAGCGGTAGCTCTCGGTCACCGGTGGGTGGAGGTAGTACACCTCGACGTCGATCCCCGCCTCCAGGTAGGCCCGCACCCTGCGGTGGAGGAACGCGTTGCGGTACAGGGCCTGGTCGCTGGGGTAGGTGTTGGCCACGAGCAGGACGTCGGCACGGCCGTCCGTGTCACCCAACGGCTCGGCCGCACGCGTGGAGTCGAGCAGGGTGGGGGAGCCAGGGTGCGAAGGGTCCAGCGCGGTCGTCGTCTCGGGCACGTGGGGTTCCCGTCAGCCTTCGGGTCTCGTGGTGGATGGGGTCGTCACTCGGCACACCCCCCGGACGACGCACCACCCTAGAGGAAGGGCACCTACGACGGCTGGAGGAGCCCGGTCCGTGCGTCTGCGCTCCCGAACGCCACGTCGTCACACCCCCGTGGACGTCCGTCCGCTGCGGGCAGACGCGACGGCGTCGATCTGCGTCGCCAGGGAGACGTAGTTCTCCCGTGCGTAGTGGAAGGGCGCGAGGCCCCAACGGTGTGTGGAGTCGCTCCGGGCGTCGTCGGGGGCCAGGGAGACGACGGGACATCCGAGTCCCTCGACGGCCCACCGGTGGTACTCGTCGAAGAGCTCGTTGGCCTCGTCGGCCGACCTGCCGAAGCTGGTCGGGGACGGCTCGCCGGTCACGGTCCGCGCCGCCCACGGAGGGGCGACGAGCACGGTCTTCTCCAGCAGGTGCGTGCGCTCGAGGAGGTCGCGAAAGGTACCGAGCCCTTCCCACCAGAGGCGTCGGTGGCGGGACGACCCCAGGTCGAGGAGCTCGGCCTCGTCCCGGAGACGCGCGTCGACACCGGTGGACACCAGGTCCACCGACCGTGTGACGTAACCCCCCGATGGAAGGTGTCGGACACCCAGCCGCTCGTCGCACAGGTCCCAGAGCAGCACGTCGACGTCTCCGGCCGTGGACTCGACCGTGGACGCGAGACTGGCGCGCCAGTCGTTGTGGAGCATCCTGCGCTGGAAGGCGGAGTCCGCCTCGAAGGGGTAGAGCGCCTGCGTGTCGACCGGGGAGAAGGCGCTGATCAGGCTCTGTCTCGCGACGTAGTCCAGGAGCGCATACCTGTCACGTGGGAGGAGCTCGAAGGTGTCCCGCGAGACGCAGCTGCCGTAGATGAGGACCTTCACCGGGCCGTCCTCGAGAGGCACGCCCGTCAGCTCCCGAAGTCCGGGAGCCGCTCCCCCAGCCCGAACATCTCCGCGATCGCGGCCACCGAGCGTTCCGCGGCCCGCCCGTCGCCGTACGGGTTCACGGCATTGGCCATCGCGGCGTACGCGGCGGGGTCGTCGAGCAGGCGGGACATCTCCTCGACGATACGGTCCTCGCCCGTGCCGATGAGACGGACGGTCCCGGCGTCGACGGCCTCGGGACGCTCGGTGTTCTCGCGCATGACGAGCACCGGCTTGCCGAGCGAGGGCGCCTCCTCCTGGACGCCGCCGGAGTCGGTGAGGACGATGCTCGCGCGCGCCATGACGCGGGTGAACTCGCCGTAGGCGAGCGGCTCGGTGACGACGACGTTCTCCAGCCCCTCGAGCGCCGGGAGCACGGCCTCGCGCACGATGGGGTTCCGGTGCGCCGGCAGGACGAGGACGTGCTCGGGGTAGGTCTTCGCGACCCGGGCGAGGGCCCGGCCGACACCCTCCATCGCCCCGCCCCAGTTCTCCCGCCGATGGGTCGTGACGAGCAGGACGGGACGGTCGGCGTCCTCGACGGCCTGCAGCCGCGGGTCCGTGAGCGGCACGTCCTGACCGACGGTGTGCAGGAGGGCGTCGATGACGGTGTTCCCCGTGACGGCGATGCCGGCCGGGTCCACCGCCTCCCGCTCGAGGTTCGCCCGCGAGGTCGGGGTCGGCGCGAGGTGCAGCGCGGTCGTCTGCGACGTCAGCTTCCGGTTGGCCTCCTCCGGGAACGGGGAGTGGATGTCGCCGCTGCGCAGGCCCGCCTCGACGTGGACGACGGGGATCTGCCGGTAGAACGCCGCGATCGACGCGGCGGCCACCGTCGAGGTGTCCCCCTGGACGACGACGGCGTCCGGCCGCTCGGCGACGAGGACCGGGTCGAGCCGGTCGAAGACCTTCGCCATGAGCCCGTTGAGGGTCTGGCCGTGCGCGAAGACGTCGAGGTCGTGGTCCGGGGTGATCCCGAAGATCTCGTTGACCTGGTCGAGCATCTCGCGGTGCTGCCCGGTGACGACGGTGACCGACTCGAGGTCCGGGTGGGCCTCGAGCCCCCGGATGACCGGGGCGACCTTGATCGCCTCGGGCCGGGTGCCGTAGATGGTCATGATGCGACGGGACATGGTGCCTTTCAGGTCGAGTGCCGGGCGATGTGCCGGCCGGTCTGGTCCTCGTGCCGCACGAGGGTGGCGCGCAGCCGGGCGCGGCACCTCTCGAGGACGTCGGCGGCGATCTCGTGCTCCCCCTTGGCGACGTTCCACGCCCACCAGCGGTAGGCCCGCGCCGTCTCCTCGGCGGGCCCGTCGAGGACGAGCTCGCCGTCGTGCAGCCAGATGGCCCGGGTGCACATCTCCTCGATGGTCTGCGCGGCGTGCGAGACGAGGAAGATCGTGCCCGCCTGCTGCCGGATCTGGGCCATCCGCTCCTCGCTGCGCTCCTTCGAGGCCGCGTCACCGGTCGCGAGCGCCTCGTCGATGAGGAGGATCTCCGGGCGGGCCGAGGCGGCGATGGCGAACCGCAGGCGGGCGCCCATGCCGGAGGAGTACGTCTTCATCGGGCGGTGGACGGCGTTGCCGATACCGGCGACGTGCAGCACGTCGGGGACGATCTCGTCGGCCTCCGCCGGCGTGCGCCCCATCGCGAGGAGGCCGAGCCGGACGTTCTGCAGCCCGGACAGCTCGGGCATGAGCGCGGCGTTGACCCCGAGGAACATCGGCGTCGACGTGGCGAGGACGTCCCCGTGCGTCGCGGTCTCGAGCCCGGCGATGACGCGCAGCAGGGTGGACTTGCCCGACCCGTTCTGGCCGACGACGCCGATGGCCTCGCCGGCGCGCGCGACGAACGAGACGTCGTCGACGGCCCGGACGGTCACCGTGCCGGTCATCCCGAGCCGGCGGCGCAGCCGCCCGGGGGCCTGGCCGCTGCCGTCGTCCTCGCCGCTCGGCACCCGGTAGTGCACCGACAGCCGGCGCACGCTGACCGTCGGGTCGCCGACCGGCACGTCGGCGGGGGCCGACGTCGTGTCGGGGGTGTCCTGCGCGAGGTCACTCACGGCCGTACTCCTCCTCTCCCTGCCAGAAGTAGAGGAAGCCGAGCAGCGGCGTGGCCACGGCCCAGGCGAGGAGGGTCATCCACAGCGTGAGGTCCGGCATCCGGGCATAGAGCAGCAGGTCACGGCTGATCTCGAGGACGCAGTAGACGGGGTTGAGCTGGGCGATCGCGAGCACGGTCGGGTGCTCGACGAAACGGTCGATGGAGTACATGACCCCCGACCCGTAGAGCCACAACCGGGAGAAGAACCCGAGGACGAGCCGCAGGTCCGGCACGGCGTGCGTGAGCCGCGCCGCGTAGAGGACGACCCCCACGTTGAACAGGCCCTGGAGGACGAGGACGAGCGGGAAGATCAGCCAGTAGACGCTGACCTGCGCGTGCGGCGGGATCACGAGGATCATCGCGACCATCACGAGCAGCCGCGGGCCCATCGACATCGTCTCGCGGAGCGCGAGCGAGAGCGGGATCGCGGCCCGGGGGAAGGCGAAGCCGCGGATGAGGTTCTTGCCGGACGACAGGACGTTGGCGCCGCCGTTCAGCGACTGCGAGCTCCAGCCGAAGAGGAAGACCCCGATGAGGAGGAAGCCGACGTAGTTCTCGATGCCGCGCGAGACCCCGAGGAGCAGCCCGAAGATGAGGTAGAAGGTGAGCCCGTCGAGGAGCGGCCGGCCGACGAGCCAGAAGCGCCCGAGGACCGTGTCCTTCGTGCCCGTGAACGCCCGCGCCCGGGAGTCGGCCCACACGAAGTGCCGGCGCCCCCACAGCTGCCGCACGTACGAGAAGAGCCCGGGGCGGCGGCCGACGGGACGCATCCGGCTGATGTCGACGTCCTCGACGCGGAGGGAGGGCGGGGTCTTGGTGGTGCTCACCGGGTGCTCCCCACGCTCTCGTAGACGGCCAGGTACCTGTCTGCCATCGCCTGCCAGGTGCGGGCGGCGGCGACCCGTCGGCCGCGACCCGCGAGGTCGGCCCGCAGGGCGGGGTCGGCGGACAGCGCTCGGAGTCTATCCGCCAGGTCGCGCGGGTCGTCCGCCCGTGCGAGCAGTCCCGCGCCGTCGTCGTGGCCGACGACCTCGGCGAGGGCCGGCAGGTCGCTCGCGACGACCGGCCGTCCGAGGGCCATCGCCTCGACCGGCTTGAGCGGGGTGACGGTGCGCGCGACCTCGGTGTCACGGCGCGGGACCGCGAAGACGTCGAGCGCCCGGTGCCAGTCGGGGGCGACCGACCGGTCGACCCGGCCGGGGAGGACGACGTGGTCGGCGATGCCGAGGTCGTCGGCGAGTCGCTCGAGACCGGGCCGCGCCACCCCGTCCCCGACGAGGGCGCAGCGCACGTCGAGCCCGTCCGCCCGCAGGAGGGCGACCGCCTCGAGGAGCACGTCGAGGCCCTCGTACCCGACGAGCGAGGAGACGGTGCCGACCCACAGCCCGTCCTCCGGAAGCCCGAGGGCCTGTCGGGCGGCCTCCGGCCCGTCGTCGGGGAGGGTCAGCAGCGCCGCGTCGACGGCGTTCGGCACGACGGTGACCCGGTCCGGGGCCACCCCCGCACCGACGACGTGCCGGCGCAGCACCTCCGAGAGCACGACGACGTGGTCCGCGGCGCGGGCCATCTCGACCTCGCGCTCCTTCCAGGACCGGTAGCGCTCGCTCGCGGCGGCGTCGTCCCGCTCGGCGGCCGGATGGCCCGCGACCCACGTGCGTTCGAGCTGCCCGCGCATCTCGTAGACCCACGGACGCCCGAGCGCGTGGGCGGCGGCCTCGACGACGAGGCCGTTGACGAAGTGCGTCGTCGTGTGGAGGACGTCGGCGTGCTGCGTGCGGGCCAGACGGGCCACCTCCGCCGCGGTCTGCTCGAGCCGTTGCTCCGGGAGCCGGGCGAGCCGAGGGGGCAGCAGCCGGTGGTAGGGCACGCCGTCGACGACGTCCCGGTCGGCCGCCCACGGCAGACCGACGGTCACGGGGTACCCGACGCGGGTCACCGCCCGGGCGTCGACGCCGACGTCCCGCTGGGCGCGCAGCACGGCGTGCGAGCGCAGCGCGTAGCCGGACTGGGTCCAGGGGAGGGAGTTCGTCAGGAGGTGGAGGACGGACGGGCCGCCCGGCGCCCGGGTCACGGGCGGACGCGGCCCTGCGGATCCCTCGAGGGTCGGCACGGCGAGCCGGTGACCCGGGGTGTGGACGAGCCGTTCGGACGCGAGGCGCTCGGCCTGGCGCCTCCCCGCGCGGGCGTCGGAGGACCCGGCGAGCGCGACGGCACCCCCCATGTCCCCGAGGTGCCAGCGGCGCCGGGCCGCCAGCCGGGGGTCGGCGTCCGCCGGCAGCGGGAGCCCGAGCTCGACGGCGAGCTCGGTCCCGAGCCGGCCTCGCACCGGACGTCCCGTGAGCAGCGGGACGGCCTCGCCCGGCCGGTCCGCGACGACGAGGCCGAGGGCGTGCAGCGCCGGACGTCCGCTGCGTCGGCCCGCGCCGACCAGCGCGCGGGCCAGGGGGCGACGCACGACGAGCGGCACCCGGCGGACGGCGAGGACCCCGGAGCGCACGGGGTCGTCGCGCAGCCGTTCCCGCCCGACGGAGGCGAGCATCGCGAGGTTGCGGACGAGGCCGCGGACGTCGGCGCGGTCAGCGGGCACCCGCGACCACCGCCTCGAGGAGGTCGGCGTACGCGCGCCCGAGGGCGTCGGTGCCGGCGTGCTCGGCGGCCCAGGCCCGTCCCGTGGCCGGCACCCGCAGCAGCTCGCGGTCGGCGGCCAGCCGCTCCCACGCGTCGGCCAGGCCGGCCACGTCCTCCGGGGCCGAGACGGTGCCCGCCTCGCGCCCGGCGACGATCTCCGCGGCCTCCCCGCCGACGGCCGCCGTGACGTGGATGCCGAGGCCCATGACCTCGTAGAGCTTCGACGGCACGGTCCACTCCAGCGCGGGCCACGCCCGCAGGGTGACGAGGGCGGTGTCGGCCCAGGCGTAGTGCTCCCCCATCGTCGCGTGCGGCACCGGCCCGACGACGTCGACCGGCGCCCGCAGCTCGGCGGCGAGCCGGGCCAGCCGGTCCCGCTCGGCGCCCGCGCCGACGAGCCGCAGCCGGACCGGGACGCCGCGGTCGGCGGCGAGCGCGGCGGCCCGCACCGCCGTGCCGAGCCCTTGCGATCGCCCCATGGTCCCGGCGTGCAGGACCCGCAGCTCGGCCGTCGGGACCCGCGGGACGTGCTCGGCGTAGCCGGAGACCCCGTGGGCGGCGTTCCGGACGACGTGGACGGTGGGCACGTCGCGACCCCGGAGCACCTCCGCGAAGGTGTCGGTCGTCACGACGACGGCGTCGGCCCGACGCTGCTGGCGGGTCAGGACGCTCGCGACGCCGCCGCGCGCCCTGCGCGAGACGCCGTGCAGGCCGCGCCGCAGCCGCGAGGGCTCCTCGCCGGACCACTGGTCCGCGACGTCGAGCAGGTCCGGCCAGGCGTCGCGCAGCTCGGCGACGAACGGCACCCCGAGCCGGCGCGCGAGCCGGCCGCCCGCTCCGAGCATCGGCAGCGGCGGCGCGGTCGCGACGACGACGTCCGGCCGGGGCAAGACGGCCGACCGGCCACGCCGGACGACGTCGGCGGCGACGACGACCTCGTCGGCGACCCGTCCGCCGATGGCCCCGGTGTGGGGGCGGAAGGCGACCCGGTGCACCGTCTCCCCGTGCTCCCCCGTCGCCGTGGTCCCCGGGCGCAGGTGTGCGTGCGCCGGCAGCACGCGACCCCCCGGGTAGTGCGGCGGCGGGGCGAGGACGTGGAGCTCGTGGCCGAGGCCGGTGAGCACCCGGGCCAGCGCCGACCAGCGGTGCTGCGGGGCGCCCACCTCGGGGGCGTAGTAGTGCGTGAGCAGCAGGACCCTCACCGGCTCGCCTCCCGCGCCGCGACCCAGCGGGCCGCGGGACCGACGGTCGCGACGAGCGCGAGGTAGGCGGCGCACACGACGAGGACGAGGGCGACGGACCCGAGCCGGAGCGCCGGGGCCGCGCCGAGCACCCCCGGCAGGGTGACGAGCGAGCACAGGAGGGTCCCCGACACCACGAGCGCGGCGACCCGGGCGTGCGACCAGCCACCCCGGACGAGCCGCTGGTACACGTGCATCCGGTGCGGGGCCGTGACCGGGTCCCCCGCCGCGAGACGGCGCAGCAGGGTGACCCCGGCGTCGGCGAGGAGGAGCGCGAGGGGCGCGAGGACCGTCTCGACGGGGGCGCCCTCGACGACGAGCCAGGTGCCGACGACGGCCCAGGTCGCCCCGAGGGCGTAGGAGCCGACGTCACCGAGGAAGACCCGTGCGACGGGGAGGTTCGCCGGCAGGAACCCCGCGGCCGCTCCGGCGACGGCGAGGGTGAGGACCGCGGCACCGGGCACGCCCGCCGTGACGGCGACGACGGCGAGCCAGCCGCCGGCGACGACGGCGTGCCCGCTCACGACGCCGTTCGCGCCGTCCATGAAGTTCGTGACGTTGACGAGGAGCACCGTCGCGAGGACGACGATCGGCACCCAGGACCAGGCGACAGCCGGCACGCCGGCCGCGAGGACGAGACCGACCCCCAGCCCGACGGCGACCTGGGCGAGCAGCCGGACCCCGGTGCCGAGCGAGCGCAGGTCGTCGACGAGGCCGACACCGGCGAGCAGGACGACCGGGACCAGCGCGGCGAGCCCCGCGACGGGCGTCGGGGACCC
This sequence comes from Phycicoccus avicenniae, assembly GCF_018139485.1. Taxonomy (GTDB): domain Bacteria; phylum Actinomycetota; class Actinomycetes; order Actinomycetales; family Dermatophilaceae; genus Phycicoccus; species Phycicoccus avicenniae. Next base: position 157,148 of record NZ_JAGSNF010000004.1, on the reverse strand, counting down.
CGTCACCGTCGCGACGAGCACGGCGGCGACGACCCCGGCCAGGGCCCCGCCGACGACGGCGAGCCCACCGCCCCGGGGGACGGGGTCGGCGTGCATCGACCGGGACACCGGGACGTCGAGCACCCCGCGGCGCACGAGGACGGGCAGCAGCAGCCGCACGAGCAGGACGGAGGTGACGAGCGAGACGGCGACCGCGACGACTCCCGGGAACACCCCCGTCACGGGCGACCGCTGGTCACGGTCCGGTCGCGGTGGACCGCGGGCGCGGGCGAGGCCGCCAGCGACGGCAGGACCGAGGCCACCAGCGCCTCCCCGGACCCGGCGAGGACCTCGTCGCGGGTGCGGTCGATCTCGTCGAGGCACCCGGGGTGCAGGACCGGGACCGTGACGTGGCTGACGAGCGGGTGGTAGGGCCGCTCGTCGGGCTCGGACTCGGCGAGCACACGCTCCTCGAGCTTCTCCCCCGGCCGCACGCCCGTGTAGCGGATCGTCGGCTCGGGGTAGCCCTGGAGCGCCGCGAAGCGCCGGGCGAGGTCCTCGATGTTGTGCGGCGTGCCCATGTCGAGGATGAGCCCTTCGCCGGTCCGTCCGTGCACCCCCGCCTGGAGCACCAGCTGGGTCGCCTCGTGGACCGTCATGAAGTAGCGGGTCATCTCGGGCGAGGTGATGGTGAGCGGGAGCCCGGCCGAGAGCTGGGTGGCGAAGGTCGCGAGCGCGGAGCCGCGCGAGCCGAGGACGTTGCCGAAGCGGACCGAGATGTATCGCGTCCCGGGCGCCGCCGCGGTGCCCAGCGTCGCGGTGAGCCGCTCGGTGATCCGCTTGCTGTAGCCGAGGACGCTGCGCGGGTCGGCCGCCTTGTCGGTGGAGATGTTGACGAACCGCTCGACGCCGCCGTCGACGCACTCGGTGAGCAGGTCCGAGGTGGCGGCGACGTTCGTGAGGAAGGCCTCGCCGGGGAAGCGCTCGGCGAGGGTGAGGTGCTTGACGGCCGCCGCGTGGAAGACGACGTCCGGCCGGTACCGCCGCACGAGGGCGCGGACGAAGGACCGGTCGCGCAGGTCGCCGAGGACGAGGTCCTCGGAGTCGAGCAGCCCGCGCCCGTCGAGCGAGAGCTGGGTCGCGTGGAGGAGGCTGTCGTCCCGGTCGGTGACGACGAGCCGCGCCGGCGCGAAGGCGGCGATCTCGCGGCACAGCTGGGAGCCGATGGAGCCGCCGGCACCGGTGACGAGGACGACTTGGTCGCGCAGGTACCCCTCGATGCCGGCCTCGTCGATGTGGACCGCGCCCCGTCCGAGGAGGTCCTCGAGGTTGACGGAGCGGAACGGCTGGCGGGCCGAGAGCTCGATCCGGGAGGTGGGCCGGGGGTCGAGGTCGGAGCCCGGCTCACGACGCTCCTCGTCGCGGGCGCCGACGATCTCGTCGAAGGAGGGCAGGACGAGCAGCTCGCACTCGGCGACCTCGGCGAGGTCGACGACCTGCTCGACGAACCCGGGCGGGGCGCTGGGGACGGCGAGGAGGACGACCTCGGCCTCGGTGCGGGCCGCGATCCGGGGCAGGTCGCGCACGAGGCCCTGCACCCGGACCCCGCTCACGGAGTGGCTCTGCTTGCGGCGGTCGTCGTCGACGATGGCGACCGGCATGAGGGTGCTGGCGGAGTCGTCGAGCATCATCGCGACGGCGCGCTGGCCGCCCCAGCCGGCGCCGACGACGATCGCGCGGCGTGCGTCCGAGCGGCCCCGGCGCCGACGGCTGCGGTGGTACTGCCGGGCGAGGTAGCGCAGGGCGAGCCATCCCGAGAAGGCGCAGAGCGGCGCGGCGAGCGCCACGGTCGCGGGCAGCAGGGCGGGCGTCGTCGAGACCGACACCGCGGTGAGGGAGGCGACGAGGAAGGCGGTGACCACGCCGAGCCCGACGACCTCGTCCTGGCTGCCCCACCGGGTGCGGCGGGCGACGAGCAGGAGGTAGGTGACGACGTGCACCGCGACGGCGAGCCCGAGGGCGGTGCCCAGGCCCTGCCGGTTGATCTCGGCCGTCTCGAGGTCGTAGCGCGCGAGGGCGAGGACGACGATGACGACGACGAGGACGGCGGCGTCGAGGAGGCAGAGCGCGCTCGTCGGCCAGCGGCGGGCCGACGCGATTGCCGGCCGACGGCTGGGCTGGGCGACGGCGTGCCCCTGTCCCCCTACCGCGACCGGGCGGTCCGTCCTCGGCTGCTCCTCGGACACGCGGGACAGACTAACGAACGTCGGCGCGTCGCGGTTCCGTGCGCGACACGCCGGTGTCGGAGGCCCGGGCGACCGGCGCCCGGGTCAGCCGTCGCGGGACTCGGGCTGCTGCGACCACCAGGCGAGGAGTCGCTCGCGCGCGGCGTCCTTGCCGAGAGGGCCCTCGTCGAGTCGGACGGCGAGCAGGTGCTTGTACGCGCGGCCGAGCACCGGACCCGGGCGGATGCCGAGGGCCTCGGCGATCTCGTTCCCGTCGAGCTCCGGGCGGACGGCCTTGAGCTCCTCCTCGGCGAGCAGGCGGTCGATCCGGACCTCGAGGTCCTCGTACGCCGCGGCGAGCCGGCGCGCCTTGCGCACGTTCCGGGTCGTGCAGTCGGCCCGGGTCAGCCGGTGCAGGCGGGGCAGGAGGTCCCCGGCGTCGGTGACGTAGCGGCGCACGGCCGAGTCGGTCCACTGCCCGTCGCCGTAGCCGTGGAAGCGCAGGTGCAGCTCGACGAGCCGGGCCACCCGCTTCGTCGTCTCCTTGTCGAAGCGCAGCGCCTTCATCCGCTTCGCCGCGAGCTTGGCCCCGACGACCTCGTGGTGGTGGAAGGACACCCCGCCGCCGTCCTCGAAGCGCCGGGTCGCCGGCTTGCCGACGTCGTGGAGGATGGCGGCGAGCCGCAGGACGAGGTCCGGTCCCGGCACCGACTCCGGCGGGCCGTCGGCCGGACCCTCGAGGTCGATCGCCTGCTCGAGGACGATCATCGAGTGGTCGTAGACGTCCTTGTGCCGGTGGTGCTCGTCGATCTCGAGCCGGAGCGCCGGGAGCTCGGGCAGGACGCGATCGGCGAGGCCGGAGGCGACGAGCAGCTCGAGGCCGGCCCGGGGGTGGTCGCCGAGGAGCAGCTTGGACAGCTCGTCGCGGACCCGCTCGGCCGAGACGATGTCGATGGAGCCCGCCATCTCCGTCATCGCCCCGAGCACCTCGGGCGCCGGCACGAACCCCAGCTGGGCGACGAACCGGGCCGCCCGCATCATCCGCAGCGGGTCGTCGCCGAAGGAGACCTCGGGCGAGGACGGGGTGCGCAGGACGCGCTGCTCGAGGTCGGCGAGCCCCCCGTGCGGGTCGACGAAGGCGAGGTCCGGGACCCGCAGGGCCATCGCGTTGACGGCGAAGTCCCGGCGGACCAGGTCCTCCTCGAGCGAGTCACCGAAGGCGACGACCGGCTTGCGGGTCGTCCCGTCGTAGGCGTCGGCCCGGTAGGTCGTCACCTCGACGACGGTCCCGCCGCGCCGGGCGCCGATGGTGCCGAACTGCCGGCCCATGTCCCACGTCGCGTTGCCCCAGTCCTGGAGGATCGGCTCGATGTCGTCGGGGCGCGCGGACGTCGTGAGGTCGAGGTCGTTCGAGGTCCGGCCGAGGAAGGCGTCGCGCACCGGACCGCCGACGAGCGCGAGGTCGTGCCCGTCCGCCGCGAAGCGCTCGCCGAGGTCGGTGAGCACGGTCAGGACGGGGGCGAGCTGGGCGACGGCCTGGCGCAGCAGCGCGGCCGGAGGCGGAGCGGTCGACACGAGGGACAAGCCTAGGGGCGCGGGCGAGCACCCCGGGACGGTCCGGTGCCGGCCCCTCCGGAGGGACCGGTCCCGGCGACCCCGGTCGTTACAGTGTCGAGATGAGCCACGCCGCAGCCGATCCGACCGGGGCCCCCGCCCGGCGGCTCCCGGCCGTGGAGGAGCGCAGCGCCGGCGGCGTCGTCGTCGACGTCCACGAGGGCCGGGCCCGGATCGCCGTCATCGCCCGGCGCAACCGGGCCGGACGCGTTGAGTGGTGCCTGCCGAAGGGGCACATCGAGGGCGACGAGACCCTCCCCGAGACCGCGGCCCGCGAGGTCGCCGAGGAGACCGGCATCGAGGGCCGGGTCCTCATCGAGCTCGGGACCATCGACTACTGGTTCGCCGCGGGCGACCGGAGGATCCACAAGTACGTGCACCACTACCTCCTGGAAGCCACCGGCGGGTACCTGACGATCGAGAAGGACCCCGACCACGAGGCCATCGACGTCGCCTGGTTCGCGCTCGACGAGGCCCACCGACACCTCACCTTCCCCAACGAGCGCCGCATCGCCCGGCTCGCCTGGCAGCGTCTCGCCGGGGACGCCGGGTGAGCGCGCCGGCCCAGAGCGTCGGGCGCTCCGGGGCGGTGATGGCGGCGGGGACGCTCGTCAGCCGTGTCGCCGGGCTGCTGCGGGCCGCCCTCCTCGGCTCGGTCATCGGCACGGCCGGGCTCGCCGCGGACGCGTTCACCGTCGCGAACACCCTGCCGAACTCCTTCTACCTCCTCCTCGCCGGCGGCACCCTCAACGCCGTCCTCGTCCCCCAGATCGTCCGGGCCCGCGCCCGGCCGGACGGCGGCGAGGACTTCGTCAACCGGCTCATCACCGTCGCCATCGCCCTGTTCGTCGTCGCGACGGTCGTCCTCACCGTCCTCGCACCCGTGTGGGTCCGGGTCTACTTCGACACCGACGACGCCGTCGCGACCCGGCTCGCGACGATCTTCGCGTTCGTCTGCATCCCCCAGGTCCTCTTCTACGGCCTCTTCACGATCTTCGGCCAGGTGCTCAACGCCCACGGCCGGTTCGCCGCCTTCACGTGGGCGCCCGCGCTCGCCAACGTCATCGCGCTCGCCGGTCTGCTGTGGTTCCGCGAGGCGGGCCTGCCGCTCCAGGCCGACCCCGGGGCGTGGACCCCCGAGATGATCGCGATCCTCGCGGGGACGGCGACCCTCTCGATCGCGGTCCAGGCCGTCGCCCTCGTCGTCCCGCTGCGCCGGATGGGCTTCCGGTACCGCCCCCGGTGGGGCCTGCGGGGTCACGGCTTCGGCGAGGTCTCGAAGGTCGCGCGGTGGAGCTTCGGGTCGGTCGTCGTCATCCAGCTCGGCTTCGTCGTGACGAACCGGGTGCTGACCCGGGCCTCCGACCTCGGCGCCGAGGCGGGGGTCACGACCGCCGGCATGGCGTCCTTCGCGCCGGCCCTGCTCATGACGATGCTGCCGCACGGCCTCGTCACCGTCTCGCTCGTCACGGCGCTCTACACCCGGCTGTCCCAGGCGGCGAGCGACGGCGACCACGCGACCGTCGTCCGCTACCACCGCCAGGGGCTGCGGCTGCCGTCGGTCATCCTCCTGCCCGTCGTCGCGCTCGTCCTCGCGACGGTCCCCGTCGTCACCGCGACGTTCTTCTTCGACAACTCCCTCGACCAGACCCGGGCCGTCGCGACGGTCCTCGTCGGGCTCTTCGGCGGGGTCGTCCCGCTCGGCTGGCTCTACCTCAACGACCGCGTCTTCTACGCCCAGCAACAGACCTTCTGGTCCTTCCGGACGCAGTGCGTCGTCACCGGGACCTCGACGGTCGTCGCGCTCGTCGCGGCCACCCTCCCGCCGACCCGGACGGCGACGGTGCTCGCCTTCGGCCAGACGCTGGCCTACGCCGTCGGGGCGCTCGTCGGGTTCCTCGTCCTCCAGCGCCAGCACGGCCACCTCGGGCTTCGCGGGGCGGCGTCGGTCTACGTGCGGGTCGGGGTGCCGGCGGTCGTCGGCGCGGTCCTCATCGGGCTCGCCGTCCACGCCCTCTTCCCGGTCCTCGTCGCCGACCGCGGGTGGTCGGCGCTCCTCGGCGGCGGGCTGCTCCTCGGCGCCGCCGGGGTGCTCCAGCTCGCGGTCACGTGGACGGCCGCCCACCTGCTCGGCGTCCGCGAGGTGGGCGAGTTCGTGCGCCCCGTGGCACGTCGCCTGCACCTGGCCCGACGCGGCTGAGCCGCGGAGGGCGGGGCCCTCCCGCCCGGTCTACGATGGGACGTCCCGGGCGTCCTCGTGCCCGGGAGCCCGCGACCTCGACCGGAAGGAGCCGCGGTGAAGGGTGTGGGACCCGGCACCGTCCTCGGCGGACGGTACGCCGTGCGCCGCCGCCTCACCGACGACCACGGCGTCGAACGGTGGAGCGCGGACGACTCCACCCTCGGCCGCTCGGTCTCGCTCCTGGCGATCGGCACCGACGACCACCGCGCCGACTCCTTCCTCGACGCCGCCCGCCGTGCCGCCTCGGTCGGCCACCCGGTCCTCGTCCGCATCCTCGACGTCGGTCGCGACGACGACGTCGCCTACGTCGTCGAGGAGGAGCTCGGCGAGGCCCGCACCCTCACCGAGCTCGTCGAGACCGGCGGGGTCCCCGGCGACGAGGTCCGCCGCATCACCGGCGAGGTCGCGACCGCGCTCGACTCCGCCCGGCGGCGGGGCATGCACCACCTCGACCTCACCCCCTCGGACGTGCTGCGCACCCCCGACGGCGAGATCCGCCTCCGTGGCCTCGAGGTCGCCGGCGTGCGCGCGGGCGAGGACGGGCTCGACCCCGACGAGGCCTCCCGACGGGACGCCGTGGGCGTCGTGGCCCTCGCCTACGCCGGGCTCACCGGCCTGTGGCCGCTCGGTGCGGGCGGGTCCGGGCTCGGCCCCGCCCCGCGGGTGCCCGGTGGCGTCGCGTCGCCGTCCGAGATCGGATCGGGCGTCCCGCGCGACCTCGACGCGATCTGCCGCCTCACCCTCAACGACGACCAGGGACCGACGAGCCCGGGTGACTACGCCCGTCAGGTCGCGCCGTGGCCGTCCCGCCAGGTCGTCGGCAAGCCGGTCGTCCCGCAGCGCGCCGCGCCGCCCGGGCCGACCGCCGAGCCGGTGGGTCCGGACGGACCCGTCCGTGACGGCTCGTCCGCCCGTGGGGCCCGGGCTGCCGGCGCAGGTGGTGGCGCCGCGGGCGCCGCGGGCGCCGCCGGAGGTGCGGCAGGTGCCGCGGCTGCCGGTGCTGTTGGTGGCGCTGCTGCTGCCGCGGGCTCTGCTGCCACCACGGACCGGGGCCGGTCCGGTCGTGGGTCCGACGCGGACCCCTCGCCGGCGTTCTCCCCGGCCGAGCCGTCGGGTGCGACCCCCCAGGACGAGGAGCCCTACCGTCCCGCCTCGGCCGGCGACCCGCGGGCGGACGCCCCCACGCACGAGGCCGGCCCGGACGACGCCGAGCGGCCCGAGCCACCGGCCTGGCTCGCCTCCGGTCCCGGCTGGGACGAGGACACCGACCAGCAGGACCCCGAGCACGACGACCCGGAACACGACGATTCGGAACGCAACGACCCCGCGGTGGACGCCTCCGCCGACGGGTCCACCGCGCCCGGCGACGCTGCGCCCGGGGACGACCGCTCCGACCAGGACGGCGCTTCCGGGAGTCCCGACGAGCACGACTCCGGGACCCGTGAGCTCGTCCCCGTCGGCGGGCGCGACGTCGCCCGCCGTGACGACGACGGGCCCGGCGACGCCCTGGCCCGGGGGACGGCGTCGGCCGGGGTCGGCGCGACCCTCGCGGGCGCCTCCGAGCGCGCCGAGGCGGCCGGCACCGCGCTCGTCACCGCCCTCGGGACGGTCGGCACGCGGGTCAGCCACGCCGCGAAGCGCGCCGTCGACCGGGTCTCCGACCTCTCCCCCGACACCGTCCGGGAGCCCACCGGCCGCCCCGCCACCGCGCCCGCACGCCCGGACGACCCGGACTACGACCCCTACGAGGACGACGAGGACCTCGCGCCGCTCGTGCCCGCCGAGCGGCTGAGCCGCGACGACTCCCGGCTGGCGCTGGGCATCGTCGCCGCGTTCCTCGTCCTCGCCCTCGTCATCGGCTTCTACGGCGTCCGGCAGATCGGTTCCCGCACCGACCTCGCCGGGTTCGACGGCGTCGGGGACCCGACGCCGTCCGCCTCCCAGAGCCCCACCGGTGAGCCGTCCGAGGACGCCTCCGGCGAGGGAGAGGGAGACGGTGGCGAGGCGGCCCCGGAGCCGCTCGCCATCCTCAAGGTCACGGCCTACGACCCGCAGGGCGACGGCGCCGAGAACAACAACCTCACCGCCAGCACGTACGACGGCGACACCTCCGACGGCTGGTACTCCGAGAACTACCGGGCCGAGAACTTCGGCGGCCTCAAGGACGGGCTCGGCCTCATCGTCGACCTCGGGCCCAACCGCAAGCCGCAGGAGGTCCGCCTCACGATCCCCCAGCCGGTCGACGTCGAGGTGTACGTCGCGGCCGACCCCGACCTCGAGGGAGCCACCCAGGTCGGTGAGGAGCAGACCGAGGTCGACGGCGAGGTGTCCTTCGAGGTGCCCGACGACGTGAGCGGCCAGTACGTCATCGTCTGGTACACCGGGCTCTACCCGGACTCCGAGGGTGACCGACGCGCCTGGCTCGACGAGGTCGTCGTCACCGGCTGATGGGTGCCGCCGTGACCGACTCCGCCGGGCTCGCGGAGCTCGACGACCGGGCGCTGCTCGCCCAGCACGTCGCCGGCGACGACGGGGTGGCCTTCGGCGAGCTCTTCCGTCGGCACCGGGACCGGATGTACGCCGTGGCCGTGCGCACGTGCGGGGACCGCGAGCTCGCGGCGGACGCGGTCCAGGAGGCCTTCGTCTCCGCGTTCCGCCGGGCCGACGCCTACCGCGGCGACGCCGCGGTCACCACGTGGCTGCACCGGATCGTCGTCAACGCGTGTCTGGACCGGCTCCGCCGGGAGAAGACGAAGGTCCGCCGCGCGGGCGACCTCGGCGAGGTCGACCTGCCGGACCGGCACGACCACCACGGGTCGACCGAGACCGCCATCGTCGTCCGCGAGGCCCTCGCGCGGCTGCCCGAGGCCCAGCGGACCGCGCTCGTCCTCGTCGACATGCACGGGCTGCCCGTCGCCGAGGCCGCCGTCGTCCTCGGGGTCGCCGAGGGGACGGTCAAGTCCCGCTGCTTCCGGGGCCGCGAGGCCCTCGCCGCCGTCCTGAGACCACCCTCAGCGGAGGCGGGCGACGGCCCGGCCGCGACGGAACCCCAGGACGTGCCGTGACGTCCTACCTGCTGTCCCCGACCACCCCTCCTGACCCGCCCCGGAGCATCTCGTGAGCCAGCGCCACGACGACGGCGACCCGATCGAGCACGACCCCACGGGGATGCGTGCCCTGCTCGGGGGGCTTCCCGACCCCGGCCCCATGCCCGACGACCTCGTCGCGCGGATCGAGGCCGCGGTCGCCGCCCAGGTCCCCCCGTGGGAGACCTCGGACGAGCCGGCCTCCGCGGACACCTCGACGGACGGTCGTGGACACCTGGCACCCGTCGTCCCACTGCACCGCCGGACGGCCGTGCGGGTCGCCGGTGTCGCCGCCGCGGCGGTCGTCGCGGTCGGTGTCGGCGGCGTCGCCCTCCAGGCGTTCCAGTCCGGCGGGGTCTCGGCCTCGCTCGGCATGAGCGACAGCGGCGGTGCCGACAGCGCGGCGGACGAGGGCTCTGCCGAGGACCTGGGCACCCAGGAGGGGGACCGGCGGTCCGAGGAGTCGGCCGGCGACCCCTCCGCCGGGACCGGACCCGACGAGGGTCCCCAGGGCGTGGCCCCCGGGACGACCGTGCGGCTCGTCGCGGCCGACGAGGCCTCGCGGGTGCGGGTCGTCGGCTCGGAGGGAACGGTCCCGTCCGACGGGATCGCCTCGGCCGTGGCGCTGCTCGCCGTCCCGCCGTACGACACCTTCCCCGAGGCCGGGGCCGACGACGCGGACGACGGCGACGCCCTCGCCGACCCCGCCCGGGCCCGCGCCTGCGCGAGCGCTCTCGGTGTCCCGGCCTCCGACGCCCTCGTCGTCCGGCTCACCGCCGTCGGCACGACCCGGGACGCGGCCCTCGTCGTCGCGACGGCCGAGGACGGGACGCGGACGGCCTGGGCGGTGCCGGCGACGTGCGGAGGTGAGGACGCCGACGCGTCGGACGTCATCGCCGGGCCGGTGACGGTCCGCTGACCCCTGCCGCTGCTCCGAGGCCCCGCGCCGGTCACGGTGTGCTGACCAGCGACGACGTCCCGACGGTGGCGTGCCCGTCGGCGGGCCGCTGCCCGCGTGGAACACGGCGGCCCTAGGATCTGTTCGACAGATCACCGCATGTAGCGGTTCCCACCCACCTGCACCACAAGGGGATGTGTTCGTGACCACCGACGTCCGCAACGTCATCATCATCGGCTCCGGCCCCGCCGGCTGGACCGCCGCGGTGTACGCCGCCCGGGCGAACCTCGAGCCCCTCGTCATCGAGGGGTCGGTGACCGCCGGCGGCGCGCTCATGAACACCACCGAGGTCGAGAACTTCCCCGGCTTCACCGACGGCATCATGGGCCCCGACCTCATGATGAACATGCGCGGCCAGGCGGAGCGGTTCGGCGCCGAGATCCTCACCGACGACGTCGAGCACGTCGAGCTCGAGGGCGACGTCAAGCTGGTCCGCACCGGGGGCGGCGAGGAGTTCCGTGCCCACGCGGTCATCCTCGCGATGGGGTCCGCCTACCGCGAGCTCGGGCTCCCGGACGAGAAGCGGCTCAGCGGCCACGGGGTCTCGTGGTGCGCCACGTGCGACGGGTTCTTCTTCCGGGACCAGGACATCGCGGTCGTGGGCGGTGGCGACTCGGCGATGGAGGAGGCGACCTTCCTCACGAAGTTCGCCCGGTCCGTCACCGTCGTCGTACGCCGGGACGAGCTGCGTGCCAGCCGGATCATGGCCGAGCGCGCCCGGGCGAACGACAAGATCCGGTTCGCGTGGAACAGCGCCGTCGACGCCATCCACGGTGAGGAGAAGATCTCGGGAATCACGTTGCGGGACACCGTGACCGGTGACACACGGGAGGTTCCGGTGACCGGTCTGTTCATCGCGATCGGGCACGACCCCCGCAACGAGCTCGTCAAGGGCGTCGTCGACCTCGACGCCGAGGGGTACGTCCTCACCGAGGGACGCACCTCGGTGACCAACGTACCGGGCGTGTTCGCCTGCGGCGACCTCGTCGACCACACCTACCGCCAGGCCATCACCGCCGCCGGCTCGGGGTGCGCGGCGGCGCTCGACGCCGAGCGCTTCCTCGCGCACTGACCCCGGCCCTCCCGCCGGTCCCCTCCCCCGTCCCTCCTCCCCAGCCCCACCGAAAGGAACCCCCCATGGCAGACATCACGAGCACGACCGACGCGACGTTCGACGCCGACGTCCTCCAGAGCGACAAGCCGGTCCTCGTCGACTTCTGGGCCGAGTGGTGCGGTCCGTGCCGCGCCGTCGCCCCCGTGCTCGAGGAGATCAACCGCGACCACGGTGACAAGCTGACGATCGTCAAGCTCAACACCGACGAGAACCCGGGCACGACGGGCAAGTTCGGCATCACGAGCATCCCGACGATGCACGTCTACCAGGGCGGCGAGATCGTCAAGACGATCATGGGCGCCCAGCCGAAGCCGAAGCTGCTCCGCGAGCTCGAGCCCTTCATCGGCTGAGCCGCACCGACGCCGGACGGCCCGGGCCCCTCGAGGGGCCCGGGCCGTTCCGTGTGCTGCGGTCTCCGGGGCTCGTGCACGCCCGGACGTGACGGGAACCGTCGCCGGTCACTCGGCGGGTGCGTCCCCCCGCAGGTGCATCGCGTCGAGGATCCGGTTGAGGTCCTCGACCGAGGCGAACTCCACGGTGAGGCGTCCCTTGCGCTGCCCGAGGGCGATGCGCACCCGGGTCTCGAGCCGGTCGGAGAGGTCGGCGGCGAGGTCGTCCAGCTGCGGCCGCCGGCCCCCGGCCCGGGGTGCCGGTCGCCGGGTGCCGGGTCCGTCGCCCTCCCCGAGGGTGACGAGCTCCTCGACCGAGCGCACGGAGAGGCCCTCGGCGACGATCCGCTGCGCCATCCGCTCCATCGCCGCCGGATCGGACAGGCCGAGGAGCGCACGGGCGTGCCCGGCGCTCAGGACGCCCGCGGCGACCCGTCGGGCCACGACGGGCGGCAGCCGGAGCAGGCGGAGGGTGTTGGAGATCTGCGGCCGCGAGCGTCCGATCCGGCCGGCGAGCTCTTCCTGGGTGCAGCCGAAGTCGTCGAGCAGCTGCTGGTAGGCGGCCGCCTCCTCGAGGGGGTTCAGCTGGCTGCGGTGGAGGTTCTCCAGGAGGGCGTCCCGGAGCAGGTCGTCCTCGTCCGTCGAGCGCACGATGGCCGGCACGCGCTCCTTGCCGGCCTCGCGGCTGGCGCGCCACCGGCGCTCACCCATGATGAGCTCGTAGCGGACCGTGTCGTCCGGTCCCGCACCGGGCGCCGGGCGGACGACGATCGGCTGGAGCACACCGATCTCGCGGATCGAGTGGACGAGCTCGGCGAGCTCGTCCTCGTCGAACACCGTGCGCGGCTGGCGCGGGTTCGGGCGGATCGCGTCGAGCGGGAGCTCCGCGAAGGCGGCGCCGGGGACGGGCTGCAGCTGCTCGTCGGCCGCGCCCTCGTCGGAGGCCTCCGCGGGGACCGCCGCCCCGTCGCGTCCCGGGCCGTCGCCGGGTGCGGACGGTACCTGGCCCGGGTCGACCGTCGGGACGTCCCGGTCCTTGAAGAAGACGTCGACCGGACGGTCGGTCGTCGGCTGGGCGGGGATGAGGGCTCCGAGCCCCCGTCCCAGGGCGCGGCGCTTCTCCGCCATCAGCTCTCCTCCTGCGCTGTCGCCGCCCCGCGCTCGGCCATCTCGACCGCCGCCGCGAGGTAGGACAGGGCTCCACTGCTGTTCGGGTCGTAGGTCATGACGGTCTGGCCGTGGCTCGGCGCCTCGGAGATCCGGACCGACCGGGGGACGGTCGCGTCGAGGGTCTGCTCCGAGAAGTGGGTGCGGACCTCTTCCGCGACCTGTGCGGACAACCGCGTCCGGGCGTCGTGCATCGTGAGCAGGATCGTCGAGACGTGCAGCCGCGGGTTGAGGTGGCTGCGGATGAGCTCGATGTTCTTGAGCAGCTGCGAGAGGCCCTCGAGGGCGTAGTACTCGCACTGGATCGGGATGAACACCTCACTCGCAGCGACGAAGGCGTTGACGGTGAGCAGCCCGAGGCTCGGCGGACAGTCGAGGAGGATGTAGTCGACCGGCTCACCGGCCGCCCGACGCTCGGACACGTAGGCGTCGACCGCCTTCTGCAGGCGGGTCTCCCGCGCCACGAGGGAGACGAGCTCGATCTCGGCGCCGGCGAGGTCGATGGTCGCCGGCGCGCACCAGAGACCGTCGATGTCGGGGCACGCCTGGACGACCTCCGACAGGGCATCACCGTCGACGAGGACGTCGTAGATGCTCGGGACCTCGGAGTGGTGCTCGATGCCGAGGGCGGTACTCGCGTTGCCCTGCGGGTCGAGGTCGATGACGAGGACGGTCGAGCCGGCCTGGGCGAGCGCCGCGGCGATGTTGACCGTCGTCGTCGTCTTGCCGACGCCACCCTTCTGGTTCGCCACGGTGAGCACGCGGGTCGACGGGGGGCGGGGGACGACGCGTCCGGCAAGCGTGATCCGCTTGCGCGCGTCGGCGGCGACCGCCTGGGCGAGCGGCGTGAGGTCGTCTGCTCCCGGGATGGATGCGGCGATGGCGGCTCGCTCCTCGGTGTCGTCGTGCGTCGGCGACTCCTCCCGGGCCGCCTCGGACAGGCTACGCCGCAGGGCCTCTGCGGTGACCTCAGGGGTCGTTTCACGTGAAACAGGGGCGCCCTGCGCCACGTCCGGGGCGCGAGCGACCCGGGCATCCGCGGAAAGGGGGTCATGGGGGTCGATGACGTCCGCGGCGACGTCGGCGGCCGTCGCGGGCGACGGGCCTGCTGCCACCGCGTCCGCCGTGGGGGTCGGCGTGGACTCGTCCGGCGCGGGACCCGTTTCACGTGAAACGGACCGTGGCCATCCCAGCGTCTCGTCCGTGCGACCCGGAGGCCGGGGGAAGCCCAACCCGTCCGCCACCGGAGGGGCGCTCCCGTCCGTCAGTCGTCCACCCACAGGGACCTCCTCTTCACGACCGCGCCCATCCAACATCACGAGAGACCGACACGCCAAAGCGGGCCGTGCCCCTGTGGACAGGCGGTGGACGACGCACGGCCGAGGCGACGTCGACGCGGCGCTACCGGTGTGGACTTCCGCGCCGTCATGCGGTGTGAGGGGTGACGCCGGTCATGTGATCGCGCCGTGGTGATCGGTGGACAACCTGTGGACAACGCCGCACCCCTCGACGTGGGCAGGCCGCCGAGCGAGGACGCCGGCTACCCCGGCCGGTCCTCCGTCGGGGTCGTCAGGAGAGACCCGTCCTCCTCTCCGTCGCGGTCGGTGCTCTCGTCGGTGGCGTCGGTCGGTCGCGTCCGTCGGTGGCGTCCAACCGGGGGCCTTCGGGTCCTGGCGCGTCCAGCACCGTGGCCTTGGACGAGTGCGGCTCGCCGTCCGCAGCGTCTGCCCCGAGCTCGGCGTCGTCGCCATCGACGAGATCGGGACAGCCTGCACCCCGCCCGGAGGACAGTGCCCGGGTCAGGGCCCCTCACGTCACCCTGGTTCCGGCGTCCCCCGGTCTGGCGTCCCCGAACCCGCTGTCCCCGCGCGTGATGTCCCCCTGGGTGGCCCTGGTCCGAGTACGACGTCCCGGTGCTCGACGCTTCGACGCCGCGGTCCCATGCCGGCTGCATCGAGCCGGGCGCCCTCGAGTGCAGGCCGCCGACCCGGCTCGTTGATGACGTCCCGGCGCACCGGTTCGGCCGGGCCGTCGACCGACGCCCCCCGGGCCGACGCCGGCGGCTCGGGCCCGCCCCCCGGCTCTGGTCTCGGAATCCTCCTCGGTGCGCCAGGGTCGGGACCGTGCCGCACCCGACAGTCGGTCCGCGTCGGTCCCGGCCGCCGGGCGACCCGGCCGGTGACGTCGTCACCCGTCCCAGGCCGACGGTCGGGGCATGGGCGCGGTGACGTCGGACCTGACCGACCGAGAGGCCACTCTTCCCGTGCCGCAGACGCGCACCCTCGACGCCCCCCGTTGGTCACGACCGGTGGCCTGAGGACCGGTCCGGTCAGGGCACGACCCACGCCCGGTCACGGCGGAGGACGGTACTGCGGTCGGGTGGCTCGGGGGCACGGCGAGGAGCGACAACGAGCGGACCAGCCACCCAGCCATCGACGAGCGCTACCGCAATGGACGACCGTTTCACGTGAAACGCTCGGGCCCCGTGTTTCACGTGAAACACGGCACAGTGCTGACAGAGCCCACACCGTCGCCGCCACCGTTGGCACCTGCGCGGCCCCGCGACCGAGATCGCCTCCGCGGAGAGCCGGGGAGGATGGCGGCCGGCGCGAGCGGGTGAGCCCGGCCTCGTCACCGCGTCCCGAGAACAGCGCTCAGCCGCGTCGACGTCGACCCGGGCGGCGGTCGGACGCGCTTCCGCCCCTCGACTGCGATGACCGGTCGCCGACCGTGAGGTCGACCGTCAGGACGGCTTCCTCGAGGATTCCGGCCCCGTGCCCGGTGACCCGCGCGTCGACGACCCCGACACGGCCGAGGGCCGTGCGGCACTCGGCGAGCTCCTCCTCGGCGGACCGGCCCTTCATCGCCACCATCGTCCCCCCGGGCGACACGAGCGGCACGCACCACCGGGCGAGTTTGTCGAGCCGGGCCACCGCACGTGCCGTGACCCACGGCGCAGACACCACCCCGGCGAGGTCCTCGGCGCGGCCCCGGTGCACCGTGACCTGCTCCTGGAGTCCGAGCCGTTCCACGGTGGTCTGCAACCAGGATGTCCGCCGCAGCATGGGCTCGACCAAGTGCATCTCGAGGTCCGGTCGTGCGACCGCGAGCGCGAGACCGGGGAGCCCCGCACCCGACCCGACGTCGACGACCCGGGCTCCCGCGGGGAACGCGTCCTGGACGACGGCGCAGTTCAGGACGTGCCGCTCCCAGATCCTCGGCACCTCACGAGGCCCGATGAGCCCGTGGCTCACGCCGGTGTCGACGAGGACGTCGACGAACGCCTCCGCCAGGGGCAGGCGCACACCGAAGACCGCGGCCGCACCCGGAGGTGCGGCCGCGGGCCGAGAGTCGGGGCCGTCCGGCCCGTCGTGTTCCACGTGAAACGTCAGGCGGGGCTGATGACGACGTACCGCCGGGGCTCGCTGCCCTCGGACTCCGACACGAGTCCGGCGGCGAGCACCTCGTCGTGGACGACCTTGCGCTCGAAGGCGGTCATCGGCGACAGCGACGTCGCGCTGCCGGACGATCGCACCTCCGAGATCGCGTCCTTGGCCAGCTTGACGAGGCCGGCCCGGACATCGGCGCGGTGACCGGCGATGTCGAGCATGAGCCGGCTGCGCTCCCCGGTCTGGGACTTCACCGCCAGACGGGTGAGCTCCTGGAGCGCGTCGAGCACCTCTCCGTCCCCACCGACGAGACGGCGCGGGACGCGACCCTCGTCGCTGTCGACAAGGGAGACAGCCGCCCGGTCCCCGTCGATGTCGACGTCCAGGTCCCCGTCGAGGTCGCAGATGTCGAGGAGCGTCTCGATGAAGTCCGCGGCGATCTCACCCTCGCGCTCGAGCTGCGCGCGACGGGTGCCGGACCCGGCCGCCCGGTCGGCGTCGGCGGTACCCGCCGTGAGGCCCTCGGTCTCCTCGCTCCGCCTCTCCTCGCCCGCGCCGGATGCGGCGCCGGACATGACCTCCTCGGTCGCGTCCGCCGCGCCGCCGGGGGTGGTCGAGGTGCCTTCGTCGCTCCCCACGGCGGCGGGCGTCTGTGCGGCGCCCGTCTGCGCGAGAACCTCCTCGCGGTCCGTCGTCGTCTGCTCGTCACTGCGCTGGTCGGTCATGCCACTCCCTGTCTCGGGGTCCTGGAGGTCGATCGGTCACCGCTCAGCGGCGGGACCGCTGGTTCTGCTTCTTGGACTTCTTCTTCGGCGTCTGCCGGCCGGGTCCGGACCCGTTCGTCCCGGTGGCCGCCGGACGCGTGCCGTTCGCGGAACCACCACCGGCCGCGGAGGCGTCGTCGGCTGCGGTCGTCGCCCCCGAGGAGGGCTCGTCCGACGCCACAGCCTCTGCAGCGGGGGCGTCACCGGTCGCCGCCGGCTTGGCTGCGCTGTTCTTGGCCCGCTTCTTCGACTTCGGCTGGACTCGCTGGCCCGTGGGGCGCGCGGCCTCCTCGGCCTCCGCCTCGGCCTTCTCGGCCTCGCCGGGGACGGGCTTGCCCTTGCGACGGAGCCGCTCGTGGTAGGCCTTCTCGGCCGCGGACCCGGGGGCCGGCATCCGGCGGATGACGTAGAACTGCTGGGTCATCGACCACACGTTCGTCGTGAACCAGTAGATGAGGACACCGATCGGGAAGTTGACGCCGGACACGGCGAAGATGATCGGGAAGACGTAGAGCAGCATCTTCTGCTGCTTGGCGAAGGGGCTGTCGAGGGCCGACTGCGGCATGTTCTTCGTCATCAGCTGGCGCTGGGTGAGGAAGGTCGTCGCCGACATGAGGATGACCAGGACGACGGTGACGACGCGCACCTGCCAGATGCTGTTCCCGGGGAACCCCGCGTCGAACGTGCCCATGAACGTGTCGGAGAGCTGGGCCCCGAAGATGTCCGCGGACTCGGCCTGCGCCGCGAGCTCACGGCTCAGCGGGCCGATCGCCTCGCGCTGACCGCTCGCCATCTCGTCGAGGCCGTTGAGCACCCGGAACAGGCCGAAGAAGAACGGCGACTGCACGAGGATGGGGAGGCACGAGGAGAAGGGGTTGGTGCCCTCCTTCTTGTACAGCTCCATCGTCTCCTGGGTCATCGCCTGGCGGGACTCCGGATCCGACTTGCCCTTGTACTTCTTCTGGATCTTCTGGATCTCGGGCTGGATCATTTGCAGCTTGCGCGAGGCGTTGATCTGCCGGACGAACAGCGGGATCATCGCCGCGCGCATGACGAGCACGAGCCCGACGATCGACAGCGTCCAGGTCCACCCGCTGGCCTCGGGCATCCCGAGCTCCGTGAGGACGGCGTGGAAGCCGTACATGATCGTGGCCACGAGCCACTCGATCGGGGCCATGATGCTGTTGAACAGGTCGACCATGATGTCCTTCGCTGCGCCGGTGGGGCCGGCCTCGGGATGTCACCGGCGGTGACGGGGCGGGTCAGTGGTGCGACGTCTCGGCGTCGGTGGGAGTTCCTCGGTAGGGCTTGGGTCCGGTCGTCCCCGGGACCGGTCGACCGGTCGTGGGGTCACGGTCCGGCACGTGGTCCACACCCCCCGGGGTCCACGGGTGGCACCGGAACAGTCGCCGGAGCGCCATCCACGGACCCCGCAGGGGACCGAAGCGCTCGATCGCGGTGACCGCGTAGTTGCTGCACGACGGGTAGTATCGGCACGTCGGGGGACGCAGCGGGCTGACGAAGCGCTGGTACCCGCGCACGAGCCAGAGCAGCGGGAGGGCCACGAGCCGGCCGACGCTCACGTCCCCGGCTCCAGCCGACCGATCACCTTGTGCCACAACGGATCCAGGACGGCCTCGAGCTGGGACGAGACGGCGTCGGCCGCGGCGGGGTTCGCGCGGACGACGAGGTCGACCCCGGACGGCAGGGCCCGCACCCTCGCAGCAGCGAGAGCCCGCAGCCGCCGCTTGACCCGGTTGCGGACGACGGCACCACCGACCGCCCGGGACACGACAAAACCGACGCGCGGCGGGCATCCCGCACGCGCGTCGGTTCGAGCCGCGTGGACGACGAGCAGGCGCGACCCGGCTCGAGCCCCGTTCCGACCCCGCACGGTGGTGGCGAAGTCGGCGCGGTCCCGGAGCCGGTGCGGCGCCGGCAGCACGACCGCCCTCAGGCCGAGAGCTTGGCGCGACCCTTGCGGCGGCGGCCGGCGAGGATCGCGCGGCCCGCACGGGTGCGCATCCGCAGACGGAAGCCGTGCACCTTGGCACGCTTGCGGTTGTTCGGCTGGAAGGTCCGCTTGCTCACAGTCGTCTCTTTCGCACTGATGGGCCCTGATGGACCCGGTGGTCGGGGAGCCTCGTCGGCTGTCATCGAGGGCCCGTGCCGCGGCCGCGGGAGGAACGGCGCGTCAAGGGCAGGCGAAAACAGCCGACGACCGCACAAAGGTACCCGAGCGTGAGCACGGCGGCCAAACCCGACGGTCCCCGCCCGCCGACGCGCACGACCCTCTACCATCGCACGGGACGTCGTCGATGGTGGGAACGCCACGCCGGGGGGCCGCGGTCGACGCCGACCCCCCGTCCGGGCTACCGTCACGTACCCACAGCCTGTGGACAACGGTGTGGACGGCTCGCGCCGGAGTCGCCGGAGGACGAGACCACACCGAGACGAGGAACGGGGACGACGTGCCGGACCGCACCATGGCCGAGCTGTGGCAGACGACGCTCGAGGCGCTCGACGACGACGGGATCCAGGCGCAGCAGCGCGCGTTCCTCTCGCTCGCCCGGCTCGTCGGCCTGCTCGACGACACCGCCCTCATCGCGGTCCCCAACGACTTCACGAAGGACCAGGTCGAGACCCGCCTGCGGGACCGGGTGACGCAGAGCCTCAGTGCCCGGGTCGGGCGGGAGGTCCGGCTGGCGGTCACCGTCGACCCGACGCTCGCCGACGCCCAGGCCACCGCCGACCTCCCCGCCCCGACGACCGGCGGCCCCCTGCCGGACGACGGTCACGCCGAGCGCGCCGCCGACCGGCGCCAGGCCATCCACGACCTCGCCCTCGACGACGACGGCGACACCGGCATCCCCGACCTCACCGTGGTGGCGCAGCCCGCGTCCTCGTCGGCACCACCGCCCCCGACGGACCAGGACGACACCGGGGGACCCGACCTCGTCGAGGTCCCGGGCATGCGGCGCCCCCGCCCGGGGGCGGTCGTCCCCGAGCAGGTCGAGCTGACCCGGCTCAACCCGAAGTACACCTTCGACACCTTCGTCATCGGCGCGTCCAACCGGTTCGCCCACGCGGCCGCCGTCGCCGTCGCCGAGGCACCCGCGAAGGCCTACAACCCGCTCTTCGTCTACGGGGACTCCGGGCTCGGCAAGACCCACCTGCTCCACGCGATCGGCCACTACGCCCGCGCGCTGTTCGGCGGGGTCAAGGTGCGGTACGTGAACTCGGAGGAGTTCACGAACGACTTCATCAACAGCATCCGCGACGACAAGGCGGCGAACTTCCAGCGGCGGTACCGCGACGTCGACGTCCTGCTCATCGACGACATCCAGTTCCTGCAGGGCAAGGTGCAGACGCAGGAGGAGTTCTTCCACACCTTCAACACCCTGCACAACGCCGGCAAGCAGGTCGTCATCACGAGCGACGTGCCGCCGAAGCTGCTCACCGGCTTCGAGGCCCGGATGCGCAGCCGGTTCGAGATGGGCCTGCTCACCGACGTCCAGCCGCCGGACCTCGAGACCCGGATCGCGATCCTGCGCAAGAAGGCGATCCAGGAGCGGCTGTCGGTCCCCGAGGACGTCCACGAGTTCATCGCCTCGCGGATCTCGACGAACATCCGCGAGCTCGAGGGCGCCCTCATCCGGGTCACGGCGTTCGCGAGCCTCAACCGTCAGCCGGTCGACATGAGCCTCGCCGAGATCGTCCTGCGCGACCTCATCCCCGACGACGCCGGCAGCCAGGTGACGCCGGCGACGATCATCGCCCAGACCGCGGCCTACTTCGGGCTGACGATCGAGGACCTCCAGGGCCAGTCCCGCTCCCGGGTGCTCGTCACGGCGCGCCAGATCGCGATGTACCTGTGTCGCGAGCTCACCGAGATGTCGCTGCCGAAGATCGGGCAGCAGTTCGGCGGACGGGACCACACGACCGTCATGCACGCCGAGAAGAAGATCCGCCAGCTCATGGCCGAGCGCCGCGCGATCTACAACCAGGTGACCGAGCTGACGAACCGGATCAAGCAGCAGTCGAGCTGACCTCCTCCCCAGGAGCACCGTCCTCGTCCACGCCGTCGTCCACAGGTTGTCCCCACCCGGTGTACAACCTCCGTCGAACCTTCGACAGCGACGAGGCTGCGTCCTCCCTGGACCCCGCCCTCCGGGACCCCCGACGAGCGTCCGGGCCCCCGTCGTCCACCCCTGGGTACGGACCCTGTGGAAAACCCCCGTCCCTCCGCGTCGACGGCCGGCCCACGAGACCGCTGTCCACAACCCCCTGTGGACGACTGTGGACAACCCGCCCCGACACGTGGACGACCGACGGACCCGCGGTGGACGCGATGTGAACCGCCGATGGCCGTCAACACCGTCGCTCCCTCCTCCACCGGCTGCCCCACGCTCCACCCACAGCCCTCGTGCGGCCCGCGACCTGCGCGGACGTCCCGTCGTCCACAGTCTCCACAGCTCCTACCACTGCGATGAGTCCTCTCCCGGCATCGATCCACCCCGACCACGACCCTGTGGAGCCCCCTGACCCCGACCGCCTTCCGACCCTGTCACCGGCCACCGACAGACCTCCCCGAGGAGTGCTCCCGGTCAGGTGTCGCCGCGTCCCGGCGTGC
This sequence comes from Phycicoccus avicenniae, assembly GCF_018139485.1. Classification (GTDB taxonomy): domain Bacteria; phylum Actinomycetota; class Actinomycetes; order Actinomycetales; family Dermatophilaceae; genus Phycicoccus; species Phycicoccus avicenniae. The sequence continues at coordinate 135,588 of NZ_JAGSNF010000004.1, read as the reverse complement.
ACTAATGTCATTCCTCCCTGTGCCGGGCCGGTCGGCCCGCGGCGGGGGAGCACCAGCACCACACGTGAGGCGCGGACGGGCCGCGCCGGAAAAGGCGGTCAGCCGTGAAGTTCCGCGTCGAGCGCGACGTCCTCGCCGAGGCCGTCACCTGGGTGGCCCGTGGTCTGCCGGCGCGCCCGCCCGTCCCGGTCCTCGCCGGGATCCTCCTCGAGGCGTCCGACGACGGCACCCTCACCCTCAGCGCCTTCGACTACGAGGTCTCCGCACGCGTCACCGTCGCCGCCGACGTCACCGAGGCCGGCACCGTCCTCGTGCTCGGACGCCTGCTCGCCGACATCTCGCGCAACCTGCCGAACCGCCCGATCGACGTCGTCGCCGACGGGTCCAAGGTCCAGGTCACGTGCGGCGCCTCCCGCTTCAGCCTCCTGCGGATGCCCGCCGACGACTACCCCACCCTGCCGACCGCCCCCGAGCCCACCGGCTCGGTCGACGGCCACGTCTTCACGCAGGCCGTCGCGCAGGTCTCGGTCGCGGCCGACCGCGGGGACACCCTCCCCATCCTCACCGGCGTCCGGGTCGAGGTCGACGGCGACAAGATGACCCTCCTCGCCACCGACCGGTACCGGCTCGCGATGCGCGAGATCACGTGGAGCCCGACCGCCACCGACGCGAGCCACGTCGTCCTCGTGCCGGCCCGCACCCTCTCCGAGACCGCCCGCAGCCTCGGCGCGAGCGGCTCGATCGACGTCGCGCTGGGGGCCACGGCCGGGGGCGACGGCCTCGCCGGGTTCGAGGCCGGGCGGCGCCGCACGACGACCCGGCTGCTCGACGGCGAGTACCCGAAGGTCGCCTCGATCTTCCCGACGACGTCCGACACCGAGGCCGTGGTGCGCACCGACGAGCTCGTCGAGGCGGTCAAGCGCGTCGCGCTCGTCGCCGAGCGCAACACTCCGGTGCGGCTGCGGTTCGGCGACGGCCAGGTCGCCATCGAGGCGGGCACCGGTGACGACGCCCAGGCCTCCGAGGCCGTCGAGTGCGCGCTCACCGGTCCCGAGATCGAGATCGCCTTCAACCCGACCTACCTGCTCGACGGGCTGGGCCAGGTGGGCACGGACTGGTCGCGGATCTCCTTCACCCAGGCCTCGCGGCCGGCGGTGCTCTCCGGTCAGAAGGAGCAGGACGGCGAGGCCGACACCTCGTACCGCTACGTCATCATGCCGGTCCGTTACGCCTCCTGACCCGGCGCCGGGCGCCCTCCCCGACGGGCGGCCCTGGCGCCGGCCCCCGGTGGCACCGATAGCCTGCCGGTGAGCGAGACGCACGCCACACGCACACCAAGGAGCATCGGATGCAGCTGGGACTCGTCGGCCTGGGGAAGATGGGCGGCAACATGCGCGAGCGGCTCCGCCGCGCGGGACACGAGGTCGTCGGGTACGACCGCAACGCACAGGTCTCGGACGCGAGCAGCCTCGCCGACATGGTGAAGCAGCTGAGCGGCCCCCGCGTCGTCTGGGTCATGGTGCCGCACGGCAAGCCGACCCGGGACACCGTCGCCGCCCTCGCCGACCTCCTCGACACGGGTGACCTCGTCATCGACGGCGGCAACAGCAAGTGGACCGACGACGCGGAGAACGAGCGGATCCTCAAGGAGCAGGGCGTCGGCTACGTCGACTGCGGCGTCTCCGGCGGCATCTGGGGCCTCGAGAACGGCTACGGCCTCATGGCCGGCGGCACGAAGACCAACGTCCGCAAGGCGATGCCGATCTTCGACGCGCTGCGCCCCGAGGGCCCGCGGGACGAGGGCTTCGTCCACGCCGGCAAGGTCGGCGCCGGCCACTACACGAAGATGGTCCACAACGGCATCGAGTACGGCCTCATGGCCGCGTACGCCGAGGGCTTCGAGCTCCTCATGAAGAAGGACATCGTCGACGACGTCCCGGGCGCCTTCAAGGCGTGGAGCCGCGGCACCGTCGTGCGCTCCTGGCTGCTCGACCTCATGGTCGACGCCCTCGAGGAGAACCCCACCCTCGACGACGTCTCGGACTACACCTCCGACTCCGGCGAGGGTCGGTGGACCGTCGAGGAGGCCATCGAGCTCGCGGTGCCGATGCCCGTCATCACCGCCTCGCTCTTCTCCCGGTTCGCCTCCCGTCAGGAGGTCTCGCCGACGATGCAGGCCGTCGCGGCGCTGCGCGGCGGCTTCGGCGGCCACCAGGTGATGACCGTCGCCGAGGGGCAGAAGCTGCGCGCCGAGGCCAAGGCCGGTGTCGCGAGCGCCGACGCGGCGACGAAGAAGGCCGCCCGCAAGGAGAAGGCCCCGTCGAAGAGGACCGCCGCGAAGAAGTCGGCGCAGGCGAGCACGGCGGGCCCGGCCTCCCCCGGCCGCACGGGCTCGGGCACGACGAAGAAGGCGGCGACCCGCAGCGGCGGTGCGAAGAAGACCGGTGGCACGAAGGCCGCCGCGAAGCGCACGACGAAGAAGGGCTGACACCCGGGGTGCACGTCCGGCACCTGTCGGTCGCCGACTTCCGCAGCTACCCGACCGCCGAGCTGCCGCTCGAGCCCGGGGTGACGACGCTCGTCGGCCTCAACGGGCAGGGCAAGACCAACCTCGTCGAGGCGATCGGCTACCTCGCGTCGCTCTCCAGCCACCGGGTCGCGACCGACGCGCCGCTCGTGCGCTTCGGGGCGGAACGGGCCGTCGTGCGCGGAGCCGTCGTCCGGGAGGGCCGCGAGACCCTCGTCGAGCTGGAGATCACGCCGGGGCGGGCGAACCGGGCCCGCCTCAACCGCTCCCCCGTCCGGCCCCGTGAGGTCCTCGGGTCGCTGCGGACCGTGCTCTTCGCGCCGGAGGACCTCGCCCTCGTCAAGGGCGACCCCGGCGAGCGGCGACGGTTCCTCGACGACCTGCTCGTCGCGCGGCAGCCCCGCTGGGCCGGGGTCCGGCAGGAGTACGACCGGATCGTCAAGCAGCGCTCCGCCCTCCTGAAGTCGGCCCAGCCCTACCTCTCCCGGCGGGGTCGTGGTCGCCGTCGACCCGGCGCCGACGCCGTCGACCCCGCGGCCGAGACGGCCTCGGCGCTGCACACCCTCGAGGTGTGGGACGCCCAGCTCGCCGGGGTCGGGTCCCAGCTCCTCTACGCCCGGCTGCGGTTGCTGCGCGACCTCGCGCCGTTCCTCACGAGCGCCTACGACGCGGTGAGCGCCGGTCAGTCCGACGCCCGGGTCGCCTACCGGTCATCGCTGCGCGAGGCGACGAGCGCCCGGATCGCCGCCGCCGAGGTCCCCGAGGTCGCCGAGCTGCACGAGGAGGTCATCACCTCGCTCGGCGAGGTCCGGGACCAGGAGGTCGAGCGCGGGCAGTGTCTCGTCGGGCCGCACCGCGACGACGTCGTCCTCTCCCTCGGCGACCTCCCGGCCAAGGGCTACGCGAGCCACGGCGAGTCGTGGTCGTTCGCCCTCGGGATGCGGATCGCGGCCTTCCAGCTGCTGCGGACCGACCTCGGTGACGACCCCGTGCTCGTCCTCGACGACGTGTTCGCCGAGCTCGACTCCGGCCGCCGCGAGCGGCTCGCGGCGATGGTCGCCGACTGCGAGCAGGTGCTCGTCACCGCTGCGGTCCCCGAGGACGTCCCGGAGTCCCTCACCGGTCGGACGGTCCCGGTGACGCTCGGGGCCGTCGGCGGTCCGCCGGACGCGAGCGCGGAGCCCGACCAGGGCACGGAGCCCGACGATGCCTCCGTCTGACGCCGAGGACCCGGGCGAGGACACGTCGTCGACGGGTGACGGCGCCCCGGTCGGTGACGACGTGCCGACGGGTGACGGCGAGGACGGCACCCTCGCACCGGCCGAGGCGCTCGCCCGGGCCCGCGCGGCCGCGAAGGCCAAGGGGCTGCGGCCCGGGCTCAAGCCCCGGCGGCGGACGAAGGACCTCCCGGACGGACGTCGAGGCGCAGCCCGGGGCGGACGGGACCCCCAGCTCCTCGGCGACCAGATCGACCGGTTCGTCACCGAGCGGGGCTGGGCCGCGGACGTCGCCGTCGGCTCGGTCATCGGCCGGTGGCCGGCCATCGTCGGCCCGGACATCGCGTCGCACTCCCACCCGACCGACTTCGTCGACGGCGTCCTCACCGTCCGTGCCGACTCGACGGCGTGGGCGACCCAGCTGCGCCTGCTCGAGTCCAGCCTCATGGGCCGGCTCGCGGAGGAGGTGGGCGAGGGCACGGTCCAGCAGCTGAAGGTCGTCGGGCCGAGCGCCCCGAGCTGGTCCCGCGGCCGGCACCGGGCCCAGGACGGCCGCGGCCCGCGCGACACCTACGGCTGATCCGGACCGCCCGACACCTCACGCCGGGCGGGGCCGCCAGGTCATGACGTCCGGCCCGGGCGGTCCCGGACGACGTCGAGGAGGACGCGCACCTGGTGCTCGACGAGCGCACCCGGCCGGGCGAATGCGTCCGGTCCGTACTGGCCGAAGACCTCGAGGCTCGTCGAGCCGACGACCCCGGCCCACAGGAGCAGGGCGCGGGCGACGACACCCGGCCCCGCGTCGAGCCCCAGCTCGTCGGCGGCTCGACCGAGCTCGGCCGCGAGACCGGGGTCGCTGACGGCCGGTCCCCCGTCCTCCGTGACCTCGCCGGTGGCGACCCCCTCCGCGACGAGCCGGCTCAGCGCCAACGGCACTCGGGTACCCGGCTGCATCGTGCGCTCCGGCGGAGCCGCGTAGCCCGGGACCGGACTGCCGTGGAGCAGGGCGTACCGCGACGGGTCCCGGTGGCCCCACCCGTGGAAGGCCACCGCCGCGACGACGACCCGCTCGTCCCATGGCCGGTCGGCGGCGTCGGCGAGGGCGGCGTCCACGACGTCGCCGAGGTCGGTGTAGGCGTCGACGAGGAGGAGGGTCAGCAGGTCGTCGCGGCTCGCGACGTACCGGTAGACCGCGGAGGAGACCATCCCCAGGTCGCGGGCGACCGCGCGCAGCGACAGTGCGGCGGGTCCGTCGGTGACGAGGTGCCTCCGCGACACCTCGAGGATCCGCCGCTCGACGGCGGCGCGGTGCTCGGCTCGGGTGGGGCTCACGCGACCATCCTCGCACGAAACGAGAGCAGTGCTCTTGACATGCGGACGACCCGGGCGCACACTCGTCCCACCAGGAAAGAGAGCACTGCTCTCACAAACCGAGGAGCGCCGATGGCCACCACCCGCTACGTCCGTCCCGCCGCGATGGACCGACGGTTCAACGCCGCCGTCCGCCGGCTCACCGAGGCCGGGGTGAGCCTCGCCGGATCCCGGGTCCTCACCGTGGTCGGTCGGCGGTCGGGGGTCCCGCGCAGCACCCCCGTCAACCTCCTCGACCTCGACGGCCAGCGCTACCTCGTCTCCCCCCGCGGGGAGACCGAGTGGGTCCGCAACGTCCGGGCCGCGGACGGCGCCGCCGAGCTGCGGGTCGGACGTCGGGTCGAGCGGGTCCGTCTCACCGAGGTCGAGACCTCGTCCCGTCCGCCGGTCCTGCGGGTCTACCTGCGGCGATGGGGCTGGGAGGTCGGCCGGTTCGTCGACGGGCTGACGAAGGACGCCTCCGACGCCGACCTCGCCGTCGCCGCACCCGGTTTCCCGGTCTTCCGCGTCTCGCCGCGGGACTGACGGCGCCGACCGGGACCCGATGCACCGGCCGGCGGGCGGACAGGGCAGGATCGACACCCCTCGACGTCCCTGCCGCCGACCCACCCCAGGACCTCCGATGCCGCGACCGTCGCTCCGCCCGCGAGCCCTCGTCGCCTGCTGCGCCGTCACGCTGGCCGTCGCCGGCTGCGGCGCCGGGTCGGACGCCGCCGCACCGGCACCGGCCGTCCTGGGGTCCGCGGCGAGCAGCGCACCGGCGACGACCGCGCCGTTCCCCGAGGCAGCGGACGCCGACCCGGTGCCCGCGGACACCGCGGCGTGGGAGGGACTGGAGGAGGAGTTCGACGCCCGGCTCGGCCTCTACGCCCTCGACACCGCCACCGGCCGGGAGGTGGTGTGGCGGGCCGACGAGCGGTTCGCCCACGCGTCGACGATCAAGGCGCCGCTGGCCGCGGCCGCCCTGGACCTGCTCAAGGTCACCGGACTGCGCAGCGAGGTCCGTGTCGCCTACTCCGACGTGCTCGACCACGCCCCCGTCACCGGTCCCCGGGCCGGCCGGACGATGCCCCTCGGCGACGTCATCGAGGCGAGCCTCGTCGAGGGCGACAACACCGCCGCCAACATCCTCCTCGAGGTGGTCGGCGGACCGGACGGCCTCGAGGAGACGCTCGCGGCCGTCGGGGACGAGACGACCGACGTCTCCCGCCCCGAGCCGGCGCTCGCCGACTGGGACCCCGACGAGGAGCGGGACACCAGCACCCCGCGGGCGCTCGCGACGACCGTCGCCTCGTACACCGTCGGCGAGGCCCTCGAGGCCCCGGAGCGCGACCGGCTCATGGCGTGGCTCGCCGCCTCGCGGACGGGCGACACCCTCATCCGCGCCGGGCTGCCGGGCGGCTGGCAGGCCGCGACGAGGTCCGGGACCGGCAGCCACGGCGTCCGCAACGACATCGGCGTCGTGTGGCCCGAGGGGGGCGACCCCGTGGTCCTCGCCGTCCTGTCGCACCGCGTGGACGCCGGCGACGAGGCGGACGACCGGCTCGTCGCGCAGGCCGCCGGCGCCGCGCTGTCGGCGCTGGGCCGCGCGGACTAGGGTCGCCGGCGTGAGCGACGACGTACCGACCCCCGAGCCCGACGCCCCCCTCGTCACCCGGCACGACGAGGACCGGGTCGCCGTCCTCGTGCTCGACTCCCCGGCCAACCGCAACGCGCTGTCCCGGCGGCTGCTCGCCGACCTCACGACGCGGCTCGAGGAGCTCGCCGAGGACGACACCGTCCAGGCCGTCCTGCTCCGCTCCTCGCAGCGGGTGTTCTGCGCGGGCGCCGACCTCAAGGAGGCGGCCCGGGTCGACATGACCGAGACGGCGCGCCGCATCATCGACGTCCAGCGCCGGCTCGTCGCGCTGCCGGTCCCGGTCGTCGTGCGGCTCGACGGACCCGTGCGCGCCGGCGGACTCGGCCTCGTCGCGAGCGCCGACGTCGTCGTCTGCCGCGACGACGTCTCGTTCGCCCTCACCGAGGTCCGGCTCGGGCTGGCCGCCGCGGCCGTGGGCATCACGCTGCGGCACCGGCTCGCCCCCCGGGCCGTCGCGGACTGGTTCCTCAGCGGCCGGACCGTGACGAGCGCCGAGGCGCGCGAGGCCGGGCTCGTGACCCATGTCGTCGACGAGGCGGGGATGGACGGTGCCGTCCACGCGGTGCTCGAGGACCTGCGGGCGGGGGCCCGTCAGGGCCTCGTCGTCGCGAAGGGGATCCTCACCGCCGGCCTGCTCGCCGACCTCGAGTCCGACGGGGACGTCATGGCCCGGATCAGCGGCGACCTCTTCCACTCCCCGCTCGCGCAGCAGCGGATGGCTGCGGCGCTGCGCCGCTGAGCGGGGACGGAGCCACCGACGCGGGGCGCCTCAGGCGGACCGCAGGTGCGCCGCGGTGACGACGCCGGAGAGGTCCGTGACGGTCTCGGTCCCGGACAGGCCGACCACCGCCGACCGGACCCCGCAGCCGTCGGCGGCGAGCTCGCCGATCAAGGACGCGTGGAAGCCGCGCAGCGCCAGGTCGACACCGGCCGTCGCGGCGGGGACCCCCGTCCCGTCCCCGTCGAGGACGAGGTGGACGACGACGCCATGGTCGCGCTCACGCATCCGCTCCACCGCCGACATCGTGCCGTAGACGGCCGACAGGTAACCGACCTCGGTGGCGCGGCGCACGTCGTGCGGCGCGAGGTCGTCGAACGGCAGCGGCACGGGGTGCCGCGCCGCGTTGACCCACACGGCGATGGGGCCGTGCTCGGTCTCGATCTGGTCGACGACCTGCTCGAGGTCGTCGGGGTCGGTGATGTCGCACCTGAGCACCACCACGGGTGTCCCGGTGACGCTCGGCTCGGTCAGCGCCGCCAGTCTGCCCGGGTCCGACCCGAGCACGACGACGACGTCCCCCTGGTCCGCGAAGGCACGTGCACACCCTGCGGCCCACCCCCCGTGGTCTTCGGTCACGACGACGACGTCGGACATCCCTGCTCCTCACGGGTCCACTGAACAAGTTGCACGGAGGCAACGGTTGCCCTTCGACGCCTATTCCCAGGACGATGGCCCCATGGCGGCGGTGGTGGGAGACGCGGACGACGAGCTCGGCACCGTCCTGCGGGGGATGAGCTGGTTCACGGCGCTGGCGGCCCAGGGGTTCAGCGACGTCGTGCGGTCCGACGGGGTGACCTGGATGCAGCTGCGGGCCCTCATCGTCGTCGCGAGCACTCCCGGGTCGACGGTGTCCACCATCGCGCGCAGCTCCGGGGTGGCGGTGTCCTCCGCGAGCCGCACGGTCGACCGGATCATCGGCGCCGGTCTCGTGCGGCGGGTCCCGTCCTCGGGGGACCGGAGACGGGTCGAGCTGGCGCTGACGGACCAGGGCTGCCGGATGATGCGGATGCTCATGGACCACCGCGAGCAGGCACTACAGACCGCCCTGGACCGGATGTCGGAGGAGGACCGGGCCGCCCTGGCCGTCGGCCTCGCGGCGCTCGCCGACACGGGCGAGCAGCCGGCGCAGATCGTGCGCTGACGTCCGCCGCTCCGGTCGCCGGTGTCGGTGGCGGCGGGCATCGTGGGGTCATGACGTCCTCGCCGCACTGCTCGATCGTCCCGCCGTACCTGCTCTCCGCGCTCGCGGCGTCGGACGAGCCCCGGGCCGCCGGGTCGGCGCGCGAGACCCTACGCGTCGACGAGCTGCTGCGCCGGGGTCGGGTCACCGCCGAGGTCCGTCCGGACCCGACGGTCGACGCTCGGGCGGGGGCGGTGCCGGACCTCGCACCGGGAACCGCTGCGGGCCCCGTGCGCTCGGTGCACGACGCCGGCGGCGGGACCGACCTCCCGGGGACCGGGGTGCGGGCCGAGGGCGACGGACCGAGCGGGGACGAGCAGGTCGACCAGGCCTACGACGGGCTCGGTGCCACGTGGGCGATGTGGCAGGAGGAGTACGCGCGCACGTCCCTCGACGGCAAGGGCCTGCCGCTCCTCGCGACCGTGCACTACGGGCAGGACTACGACAACGCGTTCTGGGACGGCCGGCAGATGGTCTTCGGCGACGGGGACGGCGTCGTCTTCCTCCCCTTCACCCGCAGCCTCGACGTCATCGCCCACGAGCTCGCGCACGGCGTCACGCAGTACACGTCGGGGCTGAACTACCAGGGCCAGTCCGGGGCCCTCAACGAGTCGGTGTCGGACGTGTTCGGCGTGCTCGTCGTCCAGCACCACCTGGGGCAGTCCGCCGACGAGGCGGACTGGCTCGTCGGGGCCGACCTGCTCGCCCCGGGGGTGCAGGGCGTGGCGCTGCGCTCGATGAAGGCCCCCGGGACGGCCTACGACGACCCGCGGCTCGGCACCGACCCGCAGCCGGCGCACATGCGCGACTACGTCGCGACGACCGCGGACAACGGCGGCGTGCACATCAACTCGGGGATCCCGAACAAGGCGTTCCACGACCTCGCCGTCGCGCTCGGCGGCAACGCCTGGGAGGTCGCGGGCCAGGTCTGGTACGACACCGTCGTCGGGGACATCCGCGCCGACTGCGACTTCGCCACCTTCGCGGGGCTCACGCTCGCCGCGGCCTCCGCCCGGTACGGCGAGGACTCCCCCGTCGTCGCGGCGGTGCGCTCCGCGTGGACCGGGGTCGGCGTGCTCCCGGGCGACGAGGACGGCGGGGCTGCCGCCGACGGGGCGCAGGCCGACCCGCCGGTCGCGGACGAGGAGCCCGGCGACGCCGACCCGACGACGGTGCGTGTCCGGCGCACCGGGGGCGTCGCCGGGACGGTCCGCGAGCGCACGGTCGACCTCACCGAGCTGCCGGTCGACGACGCCCACCACTGGCGCTCGCTCCTCGCGGCCGGCCGGCTGCGGCGCATCGCCGAGGCCGCCCGGACCCCGGACCCCGTGCGGGACGGCTTCTGCTGGACCGTCGCGTGCGACGCCCCACCCCTCGCGGTCGACCTGCCCGAGTCGGGCCTCACCCCCGAGGTGCGCGGCCTCCTCGACCGCACGGTGCGCCGGGACTGAGCCGACCGGCGGGATCAGGGCCGGGAGAGGATCCGGCGCTCGATCCGACCGAGCTCGAAGCGCGCGGCCGCGAGGTTGGCGCGGGAGCGGTCGAGGACGAGGTAGAGGAACAGCCCGGGATGGGCGTCCGACATCCGGATCACGTGGTACTGCGTCCCGAGCGTCACGAGGACGTCCTCGATCCGGTCCGTGAGTCCGAGGTCGGCCATCGTCCGCTGCTTGGCCGCGACGAGTGCGGAGTTACCGGCCGCGGCGACGTCGAGGTCGATCCCCGGGGGGTCGCCCGCCGTCGCGAGCGCCATCCCGAGGCTGCTGTCGACGACCGCGGCGCCGAGTGCGCCCTCGATCGCCGTCGCCGCCTCGAGGGCGGACGCGAGCACCCGCTCGAAGCGGGTCGCCGTCGCGCTCCCCTCGACGGATCGCCCGTTCGGACCGTCGTCGCCCGTCGAAGGGCCGACCTCCGGCCGTCCGGGAGCGGGCGCCTGCACCCCTGCGGCAGGCTCGGGACCGCCTCCGGCGGCCCACTCGCCGTCGCCGGGGACCTCGTCCGCCGGACGGGCGGGCTCGTCGGTCGTTCTCCACCAGGCCATGGCACGAGGCTAGACAGCGACCACGGAGGCTCACCGTGCGACAGCGCAACGCGGACCGAACGACCGAGCCGGGGCCCGAACCCGAGGCGCTCCTGCCGTCGGCACGCCGCGGTGCCGACCGTGGTGCCGGCAGGCCGGTCGCCGCGGGCGGACCGGACCCCGCGCCGGCCGCCGACGCCGCGGCCCGCGAGCAGTTCCACGTCGACCTGCGCGGCATCGTCGACGTCCTGAGCCACCACCTCTACAGCAGCCCCCGCGTCTTCCTGCGCGAGCTGCTCCAGAACGCGACCGACGCCCTCGAGGCGCGGGCCCGCCTCGAGCCGGGGTTCGCCGGCGCCGTCCGGGTCACCTCGGCCCGGGGCGCCGAGCCGCTCGTCGTCCACGACGACGGCGTCGGGCTCACCGCCGACGAGATGCGCGACCTGCTCGCGACGATCGGCGGCTCGAGCAAGCGGGGCGACTTCGCCGGCGCGCGGCGCCAGCTGCTCGGCCAGTTCGGCATCGGGCTGCTCTCCTGCTTCCTCGTCGGCGACACCGTCGAGCTGCGGTCCCGCTCGGCGAAGGACCCGCACGCCCCGACGATCGCGTGGGTCGGTCGCTCCGACGGCACCTTCTCGATCAGCGAGGCGAGCACCCCGCTCGAGGGGCCCGGCACCGAGGTCCGCGTCCACCCCCGTCCCGAGGGTGCCGGCTGGTGCCTCGCACCGACGGTCCACGACCTCGCCGCGGCGTTCGTCGAGCACCTGCCGGTCGACGTCCTCGTCGACGACCGGCTCGTCTCGCGCGTCACCCCGCCGTGGGACCTGCCGGTCGAGGACCAGCTGCGCTGGTGCCGCGAGCGTCTCGGCTTCGAGCCGCTCGGCATCGTCCCCCTCGACTCCTCCCTCCTCGACGTGCGCGGCATCGGCTTCGTCCTGCCGTACACGGCGATGCCGGGGCACCGGACGGGTGACCGGCTCTACTCGCGCGGGATGCTCGTCGCGGACAGCGACAGCCACGTCCTGCCCGGCTGGGCCTTCTTCTGCCGGGCGGTCATCGACGGTGGGGACCTGCCGCTCACCGCCTCCCGCGAGGCGTTCCAGGAGACCGGGTCGCTCGACATCGTCCGCGAGCGGCTCGGGAAGGTGCTGCTCGGCGAGCTCATCATGGTCCAGGGCCTGCGACCCGACGCCTACGAGGCGGTGATGCGCCTGCACGCCGACGGCCTCAAGGCGCTGGCCGCCCAGGGCGAGGACATGCGCGACCTGCTGCGCTCGACGATGCCGTTCCGCACGACGCAGGGGGACCGCACGCTCGACGCCCTCGTCGCGGCCGGCGACCCCGTCCCCTACGTCACCGACGCCGACCTCTACGCCGCGATGGTCGACGTCGCGGTGCACGCGGGCCGCCTCGTCCTCGACGCGAGCGGACCGCACGACGCCGCGATCGTCGCGGCGCTCGACCCCGACGGGCGGGTCTTCCGGGCCCTGGGGCCGGCCGACGTCGTAGGCATCGCCGACCCCACGCCCGTCGAGGACGCCGCCGGCGCGCGGCGCCTCGTCGAGGTCGCCTCCGCCCACCTGCCCGGGGTCGCCGTGGAGGTCGCCTCCTTCCGGCCGGAGACCCGGCCGGCGCTGTGGTGGCCGCACGAGCCGGCCGCCGACGGCACGACCTCCGGCCTCGTCCTCAACGCGCTCCACCCGGCGGTCGCGCGGCTGCTGGCCGTGCCGGACGCCGTCGGCGCCGCGGACGCGCTGCGGGCGCTGCACGTCGTCGCGATGCTCCTCGGCCGGGCGGACGTCGGTCCGGAGCGCACCGGGGTCCTCGCGGACGCCGTCGGCGCGCTCGTCACGGCCGCGGTCGCCGGGCCGGCGACCGCCTAGGGCTGACCGGCTCCTCGGCGACCCGCTCATCGCCGTTCTGGGCCGCTGACGGGCCCTGGTGCGTGAGGGGGCCCGTGGACGGACGAGATCAGCCCGGAAAACGGCCGCCACGGGCCTCCCAGCGTGTCTGGTGTCGTCCCGGGGAGATAGGATGCACGGGTCACCATGCGCGTGGGCGTCGTCGCCCGCAGACATGTGCCGTGCGCCGTCCGTCCCCCGAGGACCGTCGGCCTGCCCATCGAAGGAGACCCGTGGCGGACCAGCCCGACCAGACCCCCGACGTGCCCGCACAGGTGCCGGTCCCCCCGGCGGCCGGGCCCGAGTACGACGCCGGGTCGATCACGGTGCTCGAGGGCCTGGAGGCCGTGCGCAAGCGACCGGGCATGTACATCGGCTCGACCGGTGAGCGCGGCCTGCACCACCTCGTCTGGGAGATCGTCGACAACGCGGTGGACGAGGCACTCGCCGGCTACGCCGACACCATCGACGTCACGCTCATGGCCGACGGCGCCGTGCGGGTCAAGGACAACGGGCGCGGCATCCCCACGGACATCCACCCGACCGAGGGCGTGAGCGCCGTCGAGCTCGTCCTCACCCAGCTGCACGCCGGCGGGAAGTTCGGCGGCGGCGGGTACAAGGTGTCCGGCGGGCTGCACGGTGTCGGCTCCTCCGTCGTCAACGCCCTGTCCACCCGGCTCGACGTGTGCGTCCGGCAGAAGGGCCACGCCCACCGGATGGGGTTCGCCGGCGGTGTCCCCACCGGTCCGCTCACCCGGGAGGAGGCGACCGAGGAGACGGGTACGACGATCACGTTCTGGGCCAGCCCGGACATCTTCGAGACGACGTCCTACGACTACGAGACGCTCCGTTCGCGCTTCCAGCAGTACGCCTTCCTCAACAAGGGCCTGACGATCACCCTCGTCGACGAGCGGGTGCCGCAGACCGACGCGGACGAGATCGACCTCGACGACGTCGACCAGACCGAGCAGGTCGAGGCGACCGACGACACCTCGGGCGAGACCCGGACGACGACGGCGAAGAAGGTCAGCTACCGCTACGACGACGGGCTCGTCGACTACGTCAACCACCTCAACACCTCCAAGCGCTCGGACCCCGTCCACGCCGAGGTCATCTCGATCGACACCGAGGACGTCGAGCGGGCGCTCTCGCTCGAGCTGGCGATGCAGTGGACCACCTCGTACAGCGAGTCGGTGCACACCTACGCCAACACGATCAACACCCACGAGGGCGGCACCCACGAGGAGGGCTTCCGCGCGGCGCTGACCAAGCTCGTCAACGACTTCGCGCGCAAGAACAACCTCCTCAAGGACAAGGACGACAACCTCACCGGCGACGACGTCCGCGAGGGCCTCACCGCCGTCATCTCGGTCAAGCTCGGCGAGCCGCAGTTCGAGGGGCAGACCAAGACCAAGCTCGGCAACTCCGAGGTCAAGGGGTTCGTCCAGCGGGCGATGACCGAGGAGTTCGGCGGGTGGCTCGACAGCCACCCCACCGAGGGCAAGGAGATCGTCCGCAAGGCGATCCAGGCGGCGACCGCTCGGCTGGCCGCCCGCAAGGCCCGCGAGGCCACCCGCAAGCGGGTGCTCGAGTCCGGCGGCCTGCCCGGCAAGCTGCGCGACTGCCAGGCCAAGGACCCGGCGGTCTCCGAGGTCTTCATCGTCGAGGGCGACTCGGCCGGTGGGTCGGCGGTGCGGGGGCGCAACCCCTACACCCAGGCGATCCTCCCGATCCGCGGCAAGATCCTCAACGTCGAGCGGGCCCGCCTGGACAAGGCGCTCGCCAACACCGAGGTCCAGGCGCTCATCTCGGCCTTCGGCACCGGCATCGGTGAGGACTTCGACATCGAGAAGGCCCGCTACCACAAGATCGTCCTCATGGCCGACGCCGACGTCGACGGCATGCACATCCGGACCCTGCTGCTCACGCTGCTCTTCCGGTTCATGAAGCCGATGATCGAGGCCGGGTACGTCTACCTCGCCCAGCCGCCGCTGTACCGGATCAAGTGGAGCAACAACCCGCACGAGTTCGCCTTCACCGACCGGGAACGGGACGCGCTCGTCGCCGAGGGGCAGAGCAAGGGCTGGCGGCTGCCGAAGGACAACCCGGTGCAGCGCTACAAGGGCCTCGGAGAGATGGACTACTCCGAGCTCTGGGAGACGACGATGGACCCCGACCAGCGGGTGCTCCTCCAGGTCACCCTCGACGACGCCGCCGCCGCCGACGAGATCTTCAGCGTCCTCATGGGCGAGGACGTCGAGTCCCGGCGCGGGTTCATCCAGCGCAACGCCCGCGACGTCCGGTTCCTCGACATCTGACGTCGACGCCCGACGTCGTCCGCGTCGCCCCCGACCTCCTGACCATCCCTCCCGGCAAGGACCCGCATGACTGACCAGCCCGTCGAGACCGACCGCTCGGAGCCGATCGACCTCAACGCCGAGATGCAGCGCTCGTACATCGAGTACGCGATGTCCGTCATCGTCTCCCGCGCGCTGCCGGACGTCCGGGACGGCCTCAAGCCCGTGCACCGCCGTGTCCTCTACGCGATGTACGACGGCGGCTACCGGCCCGACCGCGGCTTCAACAAGTGCTCCCGCGTCGTCGGTGACGTCATGGGCCAGTACCACCCGCACGGCGACACGGCGATCTACGACGCCCTCGTCCGGCTCGTCCAGGACTGGTCGATGCGCTACCCGCTCGTCCAGGGCCAGGGGAACTTCGGCTCCCCCGGTGACGACCCGGCCGCGGCCCCCCGGTACACCGAGTGCCGGATGGCCCCGCTGTCGATGGAGATGGTCCGGGACATCGACGAGGAGACCGTCGACTTCGCCCCGAACTACGACGGCAAGACCCTCGAGCCGACGGTCCTGCCGGCCCGGTTCCCGAACCTCCTCGTCAACGGCAGCGCCGGCATCGCCGTCGGCATGGCGACCCAGATCCCGCCGCACAACCTGCGCGAGGTCGCCGAGGCCGCCGAGTGGGTGCTGCGCAACCCCGACGCCTCCCGCGAGGAGACCCTCACCGCGGTGATGCAGCGGATCAAGGGCCCCGACTTCCCGACGGGCGCCCTCGTCATGGGCCATCAGGGGATCGAGGACGCCTACCGCACGGGCCGCGGCTCGATCATGATGCGCTCGGTCGTCGAGGTCGAGGAGATCCAGGGCCGGCAGTGCCTCGTCGTCACGGAGCTGCCGTACCAGGTCAACCCGGACTCGCTGGCGCAGAAGATCGCCGAGCACGTCAAGGACGGCCGGCTCGCCGGCATCGCCGACATCCGGGACGAGACCTCGGGCCGCACCGGCCAGCGGCTCGTCATCGTCCTCAAGCGCGACGCGATCGCCAAGGTCGTCCTCAACAACCTCTACAAGCACACCCAGCTGCAGACGACGTTCGGCGCGAACATGCTCGCTCTCGTCGACGGGGTGCCGCGCACCCTGCCGATCGACGCGTTCGTCAAGTACTGGGTCGAGCACCAGATCGAGGTCATCCGCCGGCGCACCGAGTACCGGCTGCGCAAGGCCGAGGAGCGCATCCACATCCTGCGCGGCCTGCTCAAGGCGCTCGACGCGCTCGACGAGGTCATCGCGCTCATCCGCCGGTCCCCGACCGTCGACGAGGCCCGCACCGGCCTCATGGACCTGCTCGAGATCGACGAGATCCAGGCGCAGGCCATCCTCGACATGCAGCTGCGGCGGCTCGCGGCCCTGGAGCGGCAGAAGATCATCGACGACCACGACGAGCTGCAGGCGCAGATCGAGGACTATCAGGACATCCTCGCGACGCCGCAGCGCCAGCGGGACCTCGTCTCCTCCGAGCTCGGCGCCATCGTCGACAAGTACGGCGACGAGCGGCGGACGACGATCATGCCGGGCGACGGCGACATGTCGATGGAGGACCTCATCCCCGAGGAGGACGTCGTCGTGACGATCACCCGGGGCGGGTACGCCAAGCGCACCCGGGTCGACCTGTACCGGGCGCAGAAGCCGGGCGGCAAGGGGGTGCGCGGGGCGACGCTGCGGGGCGAGGACATGGTCGAGCACTTCTTCGCGACGACCTCGCACCACTGGCTGCTGTTCTTCACCACCCTCGGGCGGGTCTACCGTGCGAAGGCCTACGAGCTGCCGGACGCCGGCCGCGACTCCAAGGGCCAGCACGTCGCGAACATCATGGCGTTCCAGCCGGGCGAGGAGATCGCCCAGGTCCTCGCGCTGCGCACCTACGAGGACGCGCCGTACCTCGTGCTCGCCACCCGCGGCGGACTCGTGAAGAAGACCCGCCTCACCGAGTACGACAGCCCTCGCACGGGCGGCCTCATCGCGATCAACCTCCGCGACGAGGACGAGCTCGTCGGCGTCGGGCTCGTCGCGGCCGAGGACGACCTGCTGCTCGTGTCCCGGAAGGGGATGTCGGTGCGCTTCCACGCCGACGACGCGCAGCTGCGGCCGATGGGACGGGGGACGAGCGGCGTCACCGGGATGAAGTTCCGCGGCGACGACGAGCTGCTGTCGATGTCGGTGCTGCGCGACGGCACCGAGCCGGACGTCTTCGTCGTCTTCGAGAACGGCATGGCCAAGCGCACCAACGCCTCGGAGTGGAACGCCAAGGGGCGGGCGACGCTCGGTGTCGCCGTCGCGAAGATCACCGAGCGGAACGGCGACCTCGCCGGGGCGCTGACGACCCTCGGTGGCGACGAGCTGCTCGTCGTCTTCGAGAAGGGCAACATCGTGCGGTCCTCGACCGAGGAGATCGCCCCCAAGGGCCGCAACACTCAGGGCGTCATCCTCGTCAAGCCGGGCAAGGGCGACAAGGTCAAGGCCGTCGCCCGCAACCCCGAGAAGGCCGTCGAGGAGGCGGTCGACGAGGCGCTCGTCGAGGCCGGGGTCGACCCCGACGCGATCGCCGGCACCGCGGTCGACGCGGACGGCGGCGTGACGGGCGGGGACACCGAGACCGGTGGTGGCGATGTCGCAGCGGACGCCGGGGATGCCGTACCGTCGGATGACGATGTCTGACCGAGGAGGACCCCGTGAGCACCGCTGACAGCGCCGGCCGCCCCCTGCGTCCGTCCGCCCGCACCGGGTCGTCCTCCGGCGGTCGCGCCGACGCCCCGCAGGGCGCCGCCCGCACCGCCACCCAGCCGTCGCGCGAGGACCGGCGCCCCGCGGCACGGCAGGAGGGCCAGGACGCGACGCGCCCCGTGCCCGCCCGTCAGGCCGGTGGGACCGCCCCGGTGCGCCGGCCCGAGTCGGCGCCGGCCCGTCAGGGCGGCGGGGCTCCCCGTCCGCAGGCGCCGCGTCAGGCGGCCCCGCGCCGGGTGCGACTCATCGTGTCGCGGATCGACCCGTGGTCGGCGATGAAGGTCTCGTTCCTGCTGTCGGTGGCGCTCGGCATCGCGCTGGTCGTCATGACGGTCGTGCTGTGGACCGTCCTCGACGCGATGGGCGTCTTCGACCAGGTCAACGGCGTCATCGGCTCCGTCATCCAGGACGGCGGCGAGGGCTTCGACATCCTCGACTTCATCGGCTTCACGCGGGTCGTGTCGCTGTCGATCGTCATCGGGGTCATCGACGTCATCCTCTTCACGGCGATCGCGACGCTCGCGGCGTTCCTCTACAACGTCTCGAGCGCCCTCGTCGGCGGGCTGCACCTCACCCTCACCGACGACTGATCCGTCGCCGCTCCTTCTGCGGCAGCCCTCCACCCGGCCTCCTTGCGGCGTGTCCCTCTGCGGCAGCCCCCGCGGCCTTCCTGGCGCCCCCGCAGTACCCGTCGGATGCCGTGCCGCTGCGTGTGGCGCCACCCGACCCCCCTTCTGCCACCAGGTGCGGTTTCTGGTCCCACAACCGGGATGATCGCACTCGTTCCGCCACCAGCACGCACTCCACGATCGGTGCCAGGAGCCGTGTGGCCGCCGTTTTGGGGCGCCGGGCGGGGATCGGGTAACCTCGGTCACCGCGCCCTCCTCACAGGGGGCGCGACGCCGGTCGGCGACGGGCCTATAGCTCAGACGGTTAGAGCGCTTCCCTGATAAGGAAGAGGCCACAGGTTCAAGTCCTGTTAGGCCCACCAACCGACCCTTTCCTCGTCCCAGGTGGTGACCGCGTGAAGAAGCTCCTCCTCCTCGTCGCGTCGGCCGCGGGTGCGTTCGCGGTGACGAAGCAGATCAAGGACAAGCAGTCCGAGAACCGGCTCTGGGCAGAGGCGACCGACACCCCCCGGAGCTGACGACTCCCCTCGCTTCACCGCCGGCAGGATGCCCCGCCGGCCACCCAGGGGCCATGGCGCAATTGGTAGCGCACCTGCTTTGCAAGCAGGGGGTTAGGGGTTCGAGTCCCCTTGGCTCCACCATCGATCAGGCCCGGCCGTGTGCCGGGCCCTCGTCGTGTCGTCAGCTCCACGCGGACGGCCTAGGTGCGATGCTCCGCCCAGTGTTGAGCGAGCCACTCGATCTGACGGTCGTGCACGGGGACCGTGAGGGTCCGCTGGTGCAGCTCCGCGTACTGCGGGTATCGCTGCAGATCGTCACCGACGTCCACCCGGAGACGGTCGGGGTCGACCGACAGCAGACCGTCGTCGAACAGACGGTGGACGTCCCGCCGCAGCATGAGACCGCCGTGTTCGTGGTGCTCACCGAGTCGGGCGTAGCTGTACAGGTGGCCGGCCTCGAGAACGCGGTCGGGAGCATCACCGGTGAACGCGCAGACGCTGCCCTGCCGCCTCAGCGTCTGCTCACGGAAGCGACTCTGACCGCGTCGAACCCGGACCAACGCCGTCGTGTGTCCATGCGGCAGGTCGACGACGATGCCGTCGTCCGTGGCGTGGGCGATGTCGACCCTGGAGGTGACCCGGCCGACGGCCCGGGGGACGTCGCGATCCAACAGCGCGCGCTCGAGGGCCGTCCAGTCGAGGAGGCGCATGGCGTTGAACTCCTTCGGGTTCACCGCGACGGCCTTGATCTCGTCCGCACCCAGCACACCCGTGAGCCAGGTCCACGCCGCGTCGTACCGGGCGACGTACTCGGTGACCTCCACACTCTCGACGTCGGGAACGTCGAACTCCCGATGGCACTTCATGCACCGGTGCAGCGGCCGGGCCGACTTGCGGATGCTGATCCGCGTCGTGCCACAGCGAGGACACCGGCTGAGGGCCTTGATGCCCGGGCGGCGGTCGATCTGCTCGATGACCGAGATGCCGAGAAGTCGTCGTTTGTCCCAGACGGCGACGGGGTCACCGACCGTGAGCTTCGTGTGGTTCGGGACGTTGCTGTCCCACGAGTAGTACGCGTCGATCTGGTCGTCGTACCCGGCGTTCCCCCCGTGGCCGCGGTCGTCCCCCGCCGCCATGAGCAACCACGCTCGCGGTGGGGGCGGCATGGAGGACACGCGTCAGCTTCGCACACGAGGCGCCGCTGTCCGGGGCGAACGACGACCCCGACCCGTGACCACCTGACGAGGCGCGGGTGAGGGTGCAGGGGGTTAGCCTCTACCCAGGTCAGCGAACTGGAGGGTCATGCGCACCGAGGGCGTCGTCACGGAGTGGAACGACGATCGTGGCTTCGGCTTCATCGTCCCGGACGACGGGAGCCAGTGGGTCTTCGTCCACATCAGCGCCCTCCCCCGCGGCCGGCGCCCGCGTGACGGGAACCGCATCTCCTTCCTCACCGCGACGGACGAGCGCGGACGCCCGCAGGCCGCCGACGCCCGCCTCCTCGGCCGCAGCCGGCGGAACCGCGCGGGTCTCACGGCGGCGCTCGTCGTCGCCGGCGTCTTCCTCGTCGTGCTCGTCGTCCTCGTCGCGACCGGCAGCGTCACCCCGTGGGTCGCGCCGGTCTACCTCGTCCTCGGCCTCGTCTCCTTCGCTCTCTATCGCGTCGACAAGCGCGCCGCCCGCGACCGCACCCGGCGCATCCCCGAGTCCGGGCTGCACCTCGTCGACCTGCTCGGCGGCTGGCCGGGTGGCCTCGTCGCCCGCCCGCTCTTCCGCCACAAGACGACGAAGCAGCCGTTCCGCACCGTCTTCTGGCTCACGGCGGTCGTCAACGTCGTCGTCCTCGTCCTTCTCGTGACGCTCACCGGCTGACCCCCGTCCCACTCGCCCCACGAGCCGTTCGCGGATGGCTCGATCGGGCCATGGTCACCCGCGACCCACCGGCCCTAGATTTCGCTCGCGGTCCCGAAACCACTCCGAGCAGGGGTCGCAGAAGGAGTGGATCATGTCAGCACATCGCGCCCTGGCGGCACTCGCCGCCGCGGGTGCCCTCGCGGTCGCCGCCGCCGCACCCGCCTCGGCGGGCGAGGTCAACGGCAACGGGCAGGAGCTGCCGCTCAAGGGCAGCTCCATCTGCAAGTACTCCGGTCTCAACGACGAGATCACCGAGGAGGAGCCGACGAGGACCCAGTCCCACGGTACCTTCCTCGTCCTCATCAAGAAGCAGCTCGGGGTGGGTCCCCAGGAGGTCAAGGGCGCGATCCTGCCCTCCCCCGGTGACGCGTGCAACCCGACGAAGGGCTTCGAGGAGTAGGAGCAGCCACCGCTCCGGGCCGCCCCACCCGGCAGCCCGGACACACGAACGCCGGCCGTCCCGAAGGACGACCGGCGTTCGCTGCTCGACAGGAAGCCCGGAAGGCGACCGGTCAGTTCTGGGGCTTGTCGCTCTCGTCGACAGCGGTGTTCGAGCCCTCGTCGATCGACGGCGTCGACAGGTCCGAGCCCTCCGAGGTTCCGGAGGTCGACGGGACCTCGTCGGCCTTGTCGGTGGCGTCGGTCCACGTCGCGGTGCCCTTGTCGGTCTCCGCGCCCGCGGCGCCCTTGGCCTCCTCGACCTTCGTCGACGCGGCGGCCTTGGCCTCGGTCGCCTTGGCCGACGCGGTCTCCTTGGCGGAGGTCGCGGCCTCGGCGGCCTTGTCCTTGAGCTCCCCGGCCTTGGCCTTCGCGGAGTCGACGGTCTCGCTGACCCGCGTCGACGCCGAGGACGGCGGGGAGTAGGAGCCAGCGCTCGCCCACGGGTCGGGACGCTCGGTGCTCTTGCGGTAGGCGTAGACGGCGGCACCCGCGGCGACGGCCCCGAGGACGAGGACCCAGCGGCCCTTGCCCTTCTTCTGCTTCACGGTGGCATCGCCCTTGAGGACGGCGTAGGCGTCGGGGGCGCGCTCGGCGGCCTCGGTGGCCTGGTCGCGCATCGTCGCGGCACCGGCGACGGCGGTCGCGACGGCGGCGGCGATCTTCGGGACGACGTCCTCCATGAACGCGTCCCGGGCGTGCTCGACGCGCGGGGTGATCTCGTCGGCGGCCTCGTGCGCCTTCTTGCGGGCGACGTCGGCGTAGTCCTGGGCGGCGCCCTTCGCGGCACCGGCGTACCCGGCGGCCTGCTTGCGGACGTCGTCGTACTCCGACTGCGCCTGCTTCGACAGCTTCTTGCCGGACTTGCGGGCGTGGGCGTACTCGGACTCCGCCTGCTTGCGCAGGTGCTTGGCCTGCTTGCGGCTCTGCTTGCGCAGGTCGTCGCTCTGCTTCCGCAGGTCCTTGGCCCGCCCACGAGCCTCGGCGGCCGCCCCGTGCGAGGCATCGCTGACGCGGGAACGGGCGTCGACGACGGCGTCCTTCGCCTGGTCGGTCCTGCTCTTGTTGCGGAACACGTGTCCTCCTTGGCTGGTCGTCTCACCCCATCCTGCCCTGTTTTGCCTGCTGGGCACACGTCGGGGCGGCATCCGTCCACGGTGTGTCCCGCGCGCGGGCTCCACAGGGACCGTCCAGCCCTGCGTGAGAGGATCGGGACATGAAGGCAACGCTGCACACGAACCACGGCCCGATCGTCGTCGAGCTCTTCCCCAACGAGGCGCCCAAGACGGTGAAGAACTTCACCGGCCTCGCCACCGGCGAGCAGGAGTACCAGGACGACGCCGGCCGCACGAACCCGACCCCGTTCTACGACGGCCTGATCTTCCACCGGATCATCCCGAACTTCATGATCCAGGGCGGCTGCCCGCTCGGGAAGGGCATGGGCGGCCCCGGCTACACGTTCGACGACGAGATCCACCCGGACAAGAGCTTCGACCGTCCTTACCTGCTCGCGATGGCGAACGCCGGCTCGCGCGGCGGCAAGGGCACGAACGGCTCGCAGTTCTTCATCACCGTCGCGCCGACGACCTGGCTCACCGGCAAGCACACGATCTTCGGCGAGGTCGCCGACGCCCCCAGCCGCGCCGTCGTCGACGAGCTCGGTAACGTCCCCACCGGCCCGCAGGACAAGCCGCGCGAGGACGTCGTCATCGAGCGCGTCGAGATTCACGAGGACTGACCCACCGCTCACCCTGGACGAGACCGTGGACGACCGACCCCCGGTGCCCCCGACGGGGCCTCCTGCCGAGCCGAGCGCCGAGCAGGAGGTCCCGGTGTGCCCGCGGCACCCCGACCGCGAGTCCTACGTCCGCTGCCAGCGCTGCCGCCGGCCCGTCTGTCCCGAGTGTCAGCGGCCGGCGGCGGTCGGCGTCCAGTGCGTCGACTGCGTCCGGGAGGGGCAGAAGTCGGTCCGGCAGGCGCGGACGGTGTTCGGCGGGACGGTGACCGACGGCCGCCCCGTCGTCAGCTTCACCCTCATCGGCATGTGCGTCGTCGTCTACCTCTTCCAGCAGGTGATGCCCGGTCTGACCGGGGACATCTCCTTCGTCCCGGCGCTCGGCGAGAGCCAGCCGTGGCGCTTCCTCACCTCGGCCTTCGCGCACGGGCCGATCTTCCACATCGCGTTCAACATGTACGCGCTCTTCCTCATGGGGCAGTACCTCGAGCCGATGCTGGGCCGCGCCCGCTACATCGCCCTCTACCTGCTGAGCGCGGTCGGGGGCTCCGTCGTCTACCTGCTCCTGTCCGGCCCGTCCTCGACGTACGCCGAGGCGGTCGCGGGCCAGGGCGTCGGCTGGTGGACACCCGCGGTCGGAGCCTCCGGGGCGGTCTTCGGGCTCTTCGGCGCCTACCTCGTCCTGCAGCGCCGGCTCAACCGGTCGGCCGCCGGGATGTACGTCATCATCGGCATCAACGCCGTCATCGGGTTCGTCTACCCGAACATCGCGTGGCAGGCCCACCTCGGCGGGTTCGTCGTCGGGGCGGCGTGCGCGGCGGCCATCGGCTACCTCGGCCGGGCGAAGAGCATGACCGAGCGGGGTCGGCCGACCGTGCACTGGGCCGCGCTCGCGGGCATCGGGGTCGTCCTCGTGGTGCTCGCCGTCGCCCGGTACGCCCTGGCCTAGGCGGTCCGCCTGTCCACAGGTGCCTGTGGATTACACGCGTGTAGTTCTGTCCCCAGTGTGGACATCCCCTGTGGACAACTCCGTCCGCGCGGGAACGCCGGGACGCGTGCGAGGGTCAGCGCCAGCGGGTCGTCATGAGGAACCCGGCGAGCATCAGCCCGAAGCCGACGCCGAGGTTCCACCGGCCGATCTGCGGCACGGGGTACTGGTTGATCCCGGAGATGTAGAAGGTCACGACCCAGACGAGGCCGACGACCATGAGACCGAGCATCACCGGCACGAACCACGGGGCGTTCGACTGCGGTTCGGTGGACCGCGTCCGCCGCGGCGGGGTGAAGGCGGGCTTGGGGCGACCCTTGGACTCGGGCACGGGGAACTCCTCGGATTCGTTCAGCGTCGTGGCCTAGCGTAGACGTCGACACGCGCGGACGGAGGTGACGGGGTGGCAGGCACCCACGCGGGAGCGGTGCGGCGACCCTCGCCGCGGCCCTGGCTCGTCCCGGTCGCGGCGCTCGTCGCCGGCGCCCTCTTCGCCTCGAGCGTCCGGGTCTCCGACGGCGGCGACGTGCGCGAGGACTACGCGCGCCTGCCCGACCTCATCCGCGAGCAGACCCAGGTCAACACGGCACGCACCGAGCAGATCCGCACCCTGCGGGCCGAGGTCGACGAGGCGACCGCCGCCCTCGCGCCCGGTGACGCGACGACGTCCGGGCTCGAGTCGCGCGCCGCGGCCATCGCCCCGTCCGCCGGACGCACCGCGGTGGCCGGGCCCGCCGTCCGGGTGACCCTCGACGACGCGAAGCTCGTCGGTGGCGAGGTCCCGGAGGGCGCCGACCCCGACGACTACGTCATCCACCAGCAGGACGTCCAGGCCGTCGTCAACGCTCTGTGGTCCGGCGGGGCCGAGGCGATGATGCTCCAGGACCAGCGCGTCGTCTCGACGAGTGCCGTCCGCTGCGTCGGCAACACCCTCGTCCTCAAGGGCCGCGTGTACTCACCGCCCTACGTGGTGACGGCGATCGGCGACCCGGCGGCGATGCAGGAGGCGCTCGACACCGACCCGGCGGTCTACACGCTGCGGCAGTGGTCGACCGCCGTGGGGCTCGGCTACTCCGTCGCCGACGTCGGCGAGCAGACCTTCCCCGCGTACTCCGGCAGCATCTCGCTCGCCCACGCCGAGGTGGACGAGTCGTGATCCGGCGCCTCGTCGGGGGGCTCGGCGAGCTCCTCATCACGGCCGGCGCGCTCGTCCTGCTCTTCGTCGCCTGGCAGCTGTGGTGGACCGACGTCGTCGCCGAACGGGACCAGGAGCGCATCGTCCAGGCGCTCGCCGACGACTTCGCGAGCGGCGGCACGGGTCTGCCCCCGGAGGTCGCCGACGCCTATCCCGACCTCGACGAGGACGCCGCCTTCGCCATCGTGCGCGTCCCCCGGTTCGGCGAGGACTACGCTCGCCCGGTCATCGAGGGCACGGGTCGGCCGGTCCTCGAGCTGGGCGTCGGCCACTACGACGGCAGCGCCGACCCGGGCGAGGTCGGCAACTTCGCGATCGCCGGCCACCGGACGACGTACGGCCGCCCGTTCCACACCATCGACGCGCTCCGCGAGGGCGACCGGGTCATCATCGAGACCCGCCCCGAGGTGTTCGTCTACGAGATCGAGAGCTCCGAGATCGTCCGCCCGTGGGAGACCCAGGTCATCCAACCGGTGCCCGACGACCCCGGGGCCGCACCCGAGGAGGCGCTCATCACGATGACGTCCTGCCACCCCAAGTACTCGGCGACGCACCGCTACGTCACGCACGGGCGGCTCGTCGAGACCGTGCCGCGGGAGCAGTGGCGGCTCGAGGACTGGAACGACGTCACCGGTCCGCGCGTGAGCCCGGAGGCCTGACCCGATGTACGCCGCCCTGTGGCGCGCCCTGCCGGGGCCGGCCTGGTTCAAGGCGATCGAGGCCCTCGTGCTGCTCGCGGCCGTCGTCGTCGTGCTCTTCCAGTGGGTCTTCCCCGCCGTCGCCGACTCCCTGCCCTTCAACGACAACACCGTCGGCTGACGACCTGTGGCGACGCCTCGCTCGACGGTCAGTCGGCGGCGACGGCTCGGGCCACGCCGGCGGCGTCGTGGACGAGCGGCGACAGGCCCTCCGAGCGCTCGACGGCGTCGTCCATCCCCGTGAGCAGCAGCCAGTTCGCGAGCATCCGGTGCCCGCCCTCGGTGAGGACCGACTCGGGGTGGAACTGCACGCCGTGCAGCGGCAGGGAGACGTGCCGCGCGGCCATGACGACCCCGGACGCGGTGTGCCCGTTCGCCACGAGGGTGTCCGGCATCGACGCCGGCTCGATGGTGAGCGAGTGGTACCGGGTCGCGGTGAACGGGTCCGGCAGCCCGGCGAGGACGCCCGACCCATCGTGGAGCACGGTCGAGGTCTTCCCGTGCAGCAGCTCGGGCGCCCGTCCGACGACGCCGCCCATGACGACCCCGAGCGCCTGGTGCCCGAGGCAGACCCCGAGCATCGGCTGGGCCCGCTCGGCGCAGCCCTCGATCATGGCCATCGACACCCCGGCCTCCTCGGGGGTGCCGGGGCCCGGGGAGACGAGGACGCCGTCGAAGTCGGCGGCGTCCGCGGGGGCGACGGCGTCGTTGCGGACGACCTCGCAGTCGGCCCCGAGCTGCTCGAGGTACCCGACGATCGTGAAGACGAAGCTGTCGTAGTTGTCGACGACGAGGACGCGGGTCATGCCCCTATCGTGCCTCGTCGCCCGGGCCCCACGCACCGGCGGCCCAGCCGCCGCCCTCGCTCAGGGGCGCGGGTCAGTCGCCGCCCTCGCTCGGGGACGGGCTGGGGCTCGGACTCTCGCTCGGCGTCGGCGACTCCGAGGGGGTCGGCGTGACCGTCGTCGGGGTCACCGTCGGCGCCTGCCGCTGGGCGACGACGATCTGGACGCTCGACCCGGTGTCGACGCTGCCGCCGCTCGAGGGGTCCTGCTCGATGACGGTGCCCTCGTCGGCGTCGTTCGTCTGCCGGTACTCCGTCTCGACCCGCAGGTTGGCGTCGGCGAGCTCGCGTTGGGCCTCGTTCTGGGACAGCCCGACGACGTTCGGCACCTCGACCTGACCGGTGCCGACCTCGAGCGCGACCCGGGTCCCGGGCTGCACCTCGTCGCCCGCAGCGGGGTCGCTGGAGATCACCTCGTCCTCCGCGGCCTCCGGGTCGTCGGTGCGGGTCACCGTGCCCAGCTGGAGACCGAGGTCGGCGAGGAGGTTCTCCGCCTCGTCGAGGGACCGCCCCTCCAGGGGTGGCACGGAGACGTTGTCGGGCCCGCCGGACACGGTGAGCCGGACGGTCGTGTCCGGCTCCGCCTGGGTCCCGCCCGCAGGGGTCTGCGAGATGACGGTCCCCTCCTCGACCTCGTCGTCGGCGACGACCTGGACGTCGAAGGGGAAGCCCTCGCGGGTGAGGTTCAGCTCGGCGGTCTGCTGCGGCTGCCCCGTGACGTCGGGGACCGCCACCGTCGTCACCGGGTCCTCGCGCAGCTGGGTGTAGAGGCCGTAGCCGAGCAGCCCGAGGGCCGCGACGACCGCGACGATGAGCGCGGTCCACGCCGCCGGACTGCGTCGCGGCTCGTCGTCGTACCGGTCCTCCCGGGTGTCCCGGGGCGGAGGCGTGGGCGTGCCCGACTCGCCGGGCATCTGGTAGGCGGCGGTCCGGTCCTGCGCGTACTTCCCGGCCGCCGCGCCCCCGGTCGCCGGCAGGGCCTGGGTCGCCCCACCGTGCGCCGCCGCCGCGGCGCCGGCCGCGCCCGCCGCGCCCGCGGCTGCACCGGCCACCGCCGCGGCCGACGCCTTCGCGGACGCGCTGACCCCACGTCCGAGCCGGACGGCCTGGAGGTCGCCGCGGAACTCGCCGGCGTCCTGGTACCGGCTCTCGCGCGGCTTCTCCAGCGCGTGGAGCACGACGGCGTCGAGGTCGGGGTCGAGGTCGGCGTCGGCGTACCGCGACGGCGGCGGTGGCGGCTCGCCGACGTGCTGGTAGGCGATGGCGACCGGGCTCTCGCCCTGGAAGGGCGGCCGGCCGGTGAGCAGCTCGAAGAGCATGCAGCCGGCGGAGTACAGGTCCGAGCGGGCGTCGACGGACTGGCCCTGCGCCTGCTCCGGGGAGAGGTACTGCGCGGTGCCGATGACGGCCTGGGTCTGGGTGACCGTGGCGTTCGCGTCGGCCATCGCCCGCGCGATGCCGAAGTCCATGACCTTGACGGCGCCGTCCCCGCCGATCATGACGTTCGCGGGCTTGATGTCGCGGTGCACGATGCCCTGCCGGTGGCTGTAGGCGAGGGCGTCGAGCACCCCCTCGGTGACCCGGATGGCCTCGGTCGGCTCGAGCTGGCCCTTCTCGGTGAGGACCTCGCGCAGCGTCCGACCGTCGACGAACTCCATGACGATGTACGGGACGTTGATCGTCGCGCCGCCGGACTGGGTGACGACGTGGTCCTCGCCATGGTCGTAGACGGCGACGATCGAGGCGTGGTTGAGCGCCGCCGCGGACTGCGCCTCGCGGCGGAAGCGGCTGAGGAACGTCGCGTCCCGGGCGAGGTCGCTGCGCAGCATCTTGACGGCGACGGGCCGGCCCAACCGGGTGTCGAACCCCTTGTGGACCTCGGCCATGCCGCCCCGGCCGAGGAGGTCGCCCACCTCGTACCGTCCCCCGAGCAGCTCAGGGACGTCACTCATGTCGTGCACTCCTCACCGGTTCAGCCGTGCTTCCATCATCTGGCGCGCGATCGGTGCCGCCACCGCGCCACCCCCCGTCTGCTCGCCGGACTCGCCACCGTCCTCGACGACGACCGCGACCGCGATCTGCGGGTCGTCGGCCGGCGCGAAGGAGATGAACCACGCGTGGGCGCGCCGCCCCTCGCCGTGCTCGGCCGTGCCCGTCTTGCCGGCGACCTGGACCCCACCGATCTGCGCGTTGCGCCCCGTGCCCTCGTCGACGGTCGCGACCATCATCTCGGTGAGGGTCTCGGCGACGTCCGGGCTCACCGCCTCGGACAGCTCGCCCGGGTCGGCGGACTCGATGACCGACAGGTCCGAGCCGATGACCGACTCGACGAGGTAGGGCTGCATGACGATGCCGTCGTTCGCGACGCCCGCGGCGACCATCGCCATCTGCATCGGGGTGACCCGGTCCTCGAACTGCCCGATGGCCGACTGCGCGAGCTGCGGCTCGTTCAGGTCGGCGCCGATGCTGCTCGGCGTCACCCGCATCGGGACGGAGAGCTCGTCGCCGAAGCCGAACATCGCCGCCTGCTCCCGGAGGGTGTCCTGGCCGAGCTTCATCCCGAGGTCGCCGAACGCCGGGTTGCACGAGGTGATGAGCGCCTGCCGCAGCGTCACCTCGCCGGAGGCGCTGCACGGCTGGTTCCCGAAGTTCGGCAGCGGCGTGTCGGTGAGCGGCAGGTCGAGCTCCGCGCCGCCGGGCAGCACGGAGTCGGCGGTGTACTCCCCGTCGGACAGGGCGGCGGCCGCGGTGACGACCTTGAAGACCGACCCCGGCGGGTAGAGGTCGCCGCCGATGGCCCGGTTGACGAGCGGTCGGTTCTCCGCGCCCTGCAGCTGCTGGTAGGTCTCGTCGAGCGCCGCGAGGTCGTGGCCGGCGAGCGAGTTCGGGTCGTACGTCGGCTTGCTCACCATCGCGAGGACGGCGCCGGTCCGCGGGTCGAGCGCGACGGCGGCGCCGCGGTTGTCGCCGATGCCGTCGGAGGCGGCCTGCTGGACGGCGGGGTCGAGGGTCGTCTCGAGCGTCGCGCCCTGCGGCGAGCGGCCGGTGAAGAGGTCGGAGACGCGGCGGTAGAACAGCTTGTCGCTCGCCCCGGACAGCAGCGCGTTCTCGGCCTGCTCGAGACCGCCCGACGCCCCGTAGAAGGAGTAGAAGCCGGTGACGTGCGAGTACAGCTCGCCGTCCGCGTACTCGCGCTGGAAGCGGAACTCGTCGTCGGTGGGGACGGACCGGGCGACGGCGTCCTGGCCGACGAGGATCTCGCCGCGCTCGCGGGCGTACGTCGCGAGCAGGGTGCGCCGGTTGTCGCCGCGGGCGTTGAGGTCGGCGGCGAAGACGTACTGGATGAGCGTCGTCGACACGAGCAACGCGGCGAACAGCGCACCGACGAGGAGCGACAGCCGGCGGACGGGGGCGTTCACGGCAGCTTCACCACCTGCGTGTGGGCCGCCCCGACGGCCTCGGCCTCCGAGGGGTCGGGCAGCGGCCGGCGGGCGTGGTCGGAGATGCGCAGCAGGAGGGCGAGCAGGGCCCAGTTCGCGAGGAGCGAGGACCCGCCGGAGGACAGGAAGGGCGCCGTGAGGCCGGTGAGCGGGATGATCCGGGTGACCCCGCCGACGACGACGAAGCACTGCAGCGCGAGCGAGAACGACAGCCCGGCCGCGAGCAGCTTGCCGAAGCCGTCACGGGTGCCGAGCGAGGTGCGCAGCCCTCGCTCGACGAGCAGCGCGTAGAGCGTGAGGATCGCGAAGAGGCCGATCATCCCGAGCTCCTCGCCGAAGCTGGGGATGATGAAGTCGGACTCCGCGAGGTAGGTGATGTCGGGGCGTCCCTGGCCCAGACCGGTGCCGACCATCCCGCCGGCCGCCATCCCCATGAGCCCGCGGGCCAGCTGGTCGGAGGTCTCGAGGGCCTCCGGGCTGAAGGTGTCGAGCCACAGCAGGACCCGCGTCTGGACGTGGCCGAAGACGAGGTAGGCGACGTACGCGCCCGCGACGAAGAGGCCGAGACCGATGGCGATCCAGGACACCCGCTCCGTGGCGACGTAGAGCATCGCGACGAACAGGCCGAAGAACAGCAGCGAGGAGCCGAGGTCACGCTCGAAGACGAGGACGCCGAGGCTCGCCCCCCACGCGAGGAGGATCGGCCCGAGGTCGCGCGCCCGGGGCAGGGTGAGCCCGAGGATCTTGCGCCCGGCGACCGAGAGGGCGTCCCGGGTCTGGACGAGGTAGCCGGCGAAGAAGACGGCGAGGGCGAGCTTGGCGACCTCGCCCGGCTGGAAGGACAGCGGCCCGAGGCGGATCCAGATGCGCGAGCCGAACTCCTCGGTCCCGATGACCGGCAGCAGCGGCAGCAGGAGCAGGGCGAAGCCGCCGACCCCGGCGATGTAGGTGTAGCGCCGCAGCAGCCGGTGGTCGCGCAGGACGACGAGGACGGCGGTGGCGATGCCGACGGCCAGCGCCGACCACATGAGCTGGCGCAGGGCGACGCCGTCGGACAGGTCGCGGCCGCGGGCGATGTCGATGCGGTGGATCATCACGAGGCCGAGCCCGTTGAGCAGCGTGACGATCGGCAGCATGAGCGGGTCGGCGTGCTTGGCCCGCCAGCGCAGGACGAGGTGGAACGCGAGCGTGACCCCGAGGTAGCCGGCGCCGAGCGCGGCGAGCCCCGGCGGGACGGTGCCGGTCGTCGCGAGGCCGAGGTTGACGTAGGCGACGCCGACGATGCCGACGGCCCCGAGGAGCAGGACGAGCTCGGTGGACCGCCCGCTGCGGGGGCTCAGCGAGGAGACGATGCTCATGAGGCGCTCCCCGTCGGCGTGGGCGTGCGCGTCGGTGTGGCCGTGCCCGTGCCCGTGGGCGATCCGGTCACCGACCCGGTGGGGGTGGGGGTCGGCGTCGTCCACGTGCTCGCGACGGTCCGGCAGGGGTCGCCCTGCGAGCGGGCGTAGCGGCACGCCTCCGCCTGGAGGGTCAGCTCCTCCACCCGCTCGTCGGCGTCCGCGCGGTCGGTGGCCTCGATGCCGGCCTCGATGCTCTGCTGGTAGGACGTCGGCAGGTCGTCGACGGCGATGGGGGTCCGCAGCTCCGGGCTCGACAGCGACACCCAGCCGAGGTCCTGGTCGACGCCGCGGAAGATCGTCACCTGGCCCTCCTCCGCCCCGAGGTAGTACTGCTGCTGGGACCACGCGTACGCGGCGTACCCGCCGCCGGCGAGGACGACGCCGACGACGACGAGGGCCGCGGCGGCGCGCAGGACGGTGCCCCGGGTGCCGCGCGGGCCCTCCTCGGCGAGGGTCAGCCCCTCGTCCTCGTCGTCACCCGTCGCCTGCTTCGTCAGCGCCGCGGCCTTGGCGGCGGGGGAGGTGGGGATGGGACGGGTGCCGCGCCGGGCGGCCGCGGCGGCGCCGACGACCTGGGGCTGGGTCGGCGGGGCGTCGACCCGGGAGATGTCGACGAGGTCGCCGATGACGACGGTCACGTTGTCCGGGGCACCCGCCTTGAGGGCGAGGGAGACGAGCCGGTCGGCGCACTCGCCGGGGTCGGCCGTGCCGATGAGGACCTCGTCGACGGTGTCGCGGGCAACGTAGTCGGTGAGGCCGTCGGAGGCGATGAGGTACCGGTCGCCGGCCTTGCCCTGGCGCACGACGAGGTCCGGCTCGTCCCCGTCGTCCCCGGTGAGGACCCGGGTGACGAGCGAGCGCTGCGGGTGGGTCGAGGCCTCCTCGGGGCTGATCCGCCCCTCGTCGACGAGGTTCTGCACGAAGGAGTGGTCCTTCGTCACCTGGGTGACCTGGCCGTCGCGCACGAGGAAGGCCCGGGAGTCGCCGATGTGAGCGAGGGTGATCTTCTCGCCGGTGCGCAGCATCGCGATGAGGGTCGTCCCCATCCCGCTGAGGTCGGAGTCGTCGCCGATCTGCGCGCCGATGTCGCGGTTCGCGCCGTGGATCCGGTCGAGGAGGGCCTGGCTCGCGTCCCGGCCGGAGAAGGACTCGCCGTCGAGGTCGACGAGCGCCGCGACGACCGTCGAGGAGGCCACGTCGCCGCCGGCGTGACCGCCCATCCCGTCCGCCATCGCGAGCAGGTGGGGTCCGGCGTAGCCCGAGTCCTCGTTCTTGGACCGCACCATGCCGACGTCGGACCGGGCTGCGTAGTGGAAGGCGAAGGGCATCGGCTACCTCTGCAGCTCGAGCATCGTCTGCCCGATGCGCAGGACGCTGCCGACGGCGACCTCCCGCGGCTCGGTGAGGCGGGTCGCGCCGAGGTAGGTGCCGTTCGTCGAGCGGAGGTCCTCGACCATCCACGTCCCGGAGTCGTCCTGGTAGATCCGGGCGTGCCGGCCCGAGGCGTAGTCGTCGTCGAGGACGAGCGCGCACTCCGGGCTGCGGCCGATGAGGGTGCCGCTGCGGTGCAGCGGCAGCGTCGTCCCGGACAGCGGCCCGGCGGTGACGACGAGGCGGGAGGGCCCCTTCTTCACCGGCTTCGGCAGGCCGCGCCGGCGCGGGGGCGCGGGCGGCGGCTGCACCGCGGGGGTGCCGCGGGCCGGGGTCGTGGGCCGTCGGTTGACGCGGGTGCCGTAGAGGTCGCCGCGCAGCACGCCGACGACGGCGAAGATGAAGAGCCACAGGAGGACGAGGAGACCGAGCCGGAGCACGGTGAGGGTGAGCTCGCTCAGCATCGGGTGGTCACCGCCGGCCCGCGCGGAAGGTGATCGACGTCCGTCCGACGGTGATCCGGTCGCCGTCGTCGAGGTGGGCGCTGGAGATCCGCTCGCCGTTGACGAAGGTGCCGTTCGTCGAGCCGAGGTCGCGCACCGTCGTCACGAAGTGCGGGCCGTCGGTCGTCACCCGCAGCTCGCTGTGCCGCCGGGAGATGCCCGGGTCGTCGAGGATGATGTCGGCGGCGTCGTCCCGCCCGAGGATCGTCATCGCCCCCATGAGCGGGTAGCGCTCGCCGTCGACGTCGAGCCACGGCCGGTCGGCCGGGTTGTTGCGGCGCGGGGGGCTCGGCGGGGCCTCACGCTGCGCGTGGGCGCGGGTGGCCTCGTCGTCGTCGGCCCCGGAGGCGGCCGCGGCGGCCCCGGCCCCCGCGGCGGCGGCCGGGCCGGACGAGCGACCGGCCGAGCCGGAGCGGTCGAGCCGCTGGTGCTGACCGGTCGTCCCCGTGGCCCGGGGTCGGGAGGCCTTGGACGGGCGGAGCCGGAAGACGCCGGTCTCGAGGTCGTCGTGCTCCTCGAAGACGATGTCGATGGGGCCGGCCGGCTGGTAGCCCTGGCCGTCGCAGTGCTCCTCGGCCGCGGCGACGAGGTCGTCCTCGACGCCCTGCAGGTCGTCGGCGGCGAGTCGGTCGAAGTCGGTGGTGCTCAGCTCGACGACGAAGACGTTCGGGACGATGGCGCGTCCGGAGGAGGAGACGGCGCGGTCGTCCATCGCCCGCCGGATCGTGCTGGCGATCTCGACGGGGTGGACGGTGGAGCGCAGGTGACGTGCGAACGTGCCCTGGACGGCGCGTTCGATCCCCGCCTCGAGGCGGTCGAGCAGCCCCACGGCGCACCTCCTCCACGGTCTCGGGTCGGCAGACGTCCGCCCAGCGTACTTGCCGACCGTCCGGACGCCGCCGAGGACGCCCGTCCGGGCGGGTGCGTACCGTGGGGCCATGGAGCACGTCGTGCAGGTGCTGGGCCCGCGGGAGGTGCCGCTCGGCGGTCCCCGGGCGATGACGGTGCGGCGCACGCTGCCCGCCCGGGAGCGGTCGTTCGTCGGGGCCTGGTGCTTCGCCGACCACTACGGACCGGACGACGTCGCCGCCACCGGGGGGATGGACGTGGCGCCGCACCCGCACTGCGGGCTCGCGACCGTGTCGTGGCTGTTCTCCGGCGAGGTCGAGCACCGCGACTCGCTGGGCACGACCGCGCTCGTGCGGCCCGGCGAGGTCAACCTCATGACGGCCGGCCGGGGGATCTCGCACTCGGAGGTCTCGACGTCGGCGACGACCGTGCTCCACGGCGCACAGCTGTGGGTGGCGCTGCCCGAGGCCGCCGCCGGGGTGGAGCCGCGCTTCGAGCACCACGTGCCCGAGGTGCTGCGGCCCGCCGAGGGGGTGACGGCCCAGGTGTTCGTCGGGTCGCTCTGGGGGGCGGCGTCGCCGGTGCGCACCGAGTCGCCGCTGCTCGGCGTCGAGGTCGTCCTCGACGGGGGCGCCGAGGTCGGGCTGCCGGTCCCCGACGACTGGGAGGTCGGGGTGCTCGTCGACGACGGTGGCGTGACGTTCTGCGGCCAGGCGCTCGAGCGGGCCGAGCTCGGGGTCGTCGACGCCGCCGACCCTGCGGCCGCGTCGTCGCCGGGTCCGCGCGTCGTGCGGGCCGGGTCCGACGGGGCCCGCGTCCTCGTCCTCGCGGGCAAGCCGTTCGGGGAGGAGATCGTCATGTGGTGGAACTTCGTCGGCCGCAGCCACGACGAGGTCGTCGCCGCCCGGGAGGCCTGGGAGTCCGGGGCGGACGGCGAGGAGGCCGGACCCTTCGGCCGTGTCGACGGCTACTCGGGGGAGACACCGCGCATCCCGGCGCCCGCCCTACCCGGAGTGCGGCTGCGCTCGCGGG
This sequence comes from Phycicoccus avicenniae, assembly GCF_018139485.1. Taxonomy (GTDB): domain Bacteria; phylum Actinomycetota; class Actinomycetes; order Actinomycetales; family Dermatophilaceae; genus Phycicoccus; species Phycicoccus avicenniae. The sequence goes on along the minus strand of NZ_JAGSNF010000004.1, from coordinate 100,338 downwards.
GCAATCGCGGCCGACCGGGGCACCCGGAGGCCGAGGCGCCCGCGATGTCGTGACGCGGACGCCGTACCCGCGAGCGCTTTGGAGCATCGGGCCTCCATCGGGCACACTGGTACGGCTCGCACGAGCACCACGCGCAAGTGGCGGAACGGCAGACGCGCTGTCTTCAGGTGGCAGTGTCCTTACGGGCGTGGGGGTTCAAATCCCCCCTTGCGCACCGAACCCGAACGGCCCCGACCTCACCGGTCGGGGCCGTTCGGTCGTTCGGTGCCCTTCCGGGGGGTGGGCGGTACCGGCGGGGCGGTGAGTCGGGGTCCCGGCACCGGTTCACCGGCCCGCCGGCCGGTCGTCGTCCGGTGCGGGGTCGGGGTCGCTCCCGGTGCGAGGTATCAGGGGGTCGACCCGGGCCTCCTGGTCGGAGGACACTGCCGGTGTCCTCGTACCGCGGAGAGGAGGCCTGGGGATGACGCCGTCGAGCGTGCGCCGGGATCGGGTGCGCCAGGCCATCGCGCACACCGCGCTCGCGCTCGTCCTCACGGTGCTCACCGTCGTGGTCGCCCTCATGCCCGCCAAGGTCGAGGCGCTCGTCGTCGCCGAGCCGCACGGGCCGGTCGGCCGGGAGGGCTGGTACCTCACCGGCTGCGCGGGGCTGCTCGCCCTCGTGTCCGCTCTCAGCGCCCGGGCGGCGTGGCGCCGGGCCCGCGGCCGCTGAGCCGGACGGGGCATGATCGGGGGATGGGACGCACTGACACGCAGGTCGAGGACGGTCGGGGACGCACGGGGCGGGTCGCCCGCGGGCTGACGAAGGTCGCGCTCGGGGCCGCCCTCGTCGGTGCCGGGGTGGCGCACCTGACGGTGGCCCGGGAGGAGTTCCAGGCGCAGGTGCCCGAGTGGGTGCCCTTCGACCCGGACGACGTCGTCGTGTGGTCGGGCTACGCCGAGATCGCGCTCGGGGCGGCCACGCTGCTCGCGTGGCGGCAGCCGGCGCGGGCGCGCGTCGGTCGCCTCGGGGCGGCGTTCTTCGTCGCGGTCTTCCCCGGCAACGTCGCGCAGTGGCTGGAGCGCAAGGACGGCTTCGGCCTCGACACCGACGAGAAGCGTGCCGGCCGGCTGCTCGGGCAGCCGGCGATGGTCGCGGCCGCGCTCTACGCCGGGGACCGCGACGGGGCGTCGACGGCGAGGTGACCTGACACGCCGGGTGTCCGTACCGGCGGTCGGCGCGTCACCTCGCGGTGGGGCGGGTCGGGTGGGTCGCGCGGAAGTCCTCGCGGTCGGTCGATGTTGACCCCCCATGGCACTGACGTTCCCCCCTGGCCCCCTGTCCTCGCGTCCGGGCACCGGTAACTTCACCGTCGACGGCCCGGCGCACAAGGTGATGCTGGCCCCGACCGACAAGCGGGTCCGGGTCCGCGTCGGGGACGGCTCCGGAGGCGCCCGCACCGTCCTCGACTCGACCGGCGCCGTCCTGCTCCACGAGTCGAACCTTCTCCCCGTGTACTACGTGCCGGTCGAGGACCTCGACGACGCCGCCCTCGTCCCGAGCGACACCCGCACCCACTGCCCGTTCAAGGGCGACGCGACGTACGCCGGGGTGCGGGTCGGTGACCGGGTGGTCGAGGACCTGTTCTGGTTCTACCGCGACCCCGTCGAGGGGATGGAGGAGCTCGCCGGTCTCGCGGGGGTCGCCCTCGACCGCCTCGACCTCCTGCCGCCGCACGCCCGGGACCAGGAGGGCGACGACGGCCACGACCCGCTCGACGCGGTCCTCGAGGAGGACGCCGTGCTCCTCGGCCACCCCCGCGACCCCTACCACCGGGTCGACGCCGTCCCGAGCAGCCGGCGCGTCGTCGTCACGTGGCACCGCGACGACGGCGACGACGTCGTGCTCGCGGACACGACCCGGGCGGTCGGCGTCTTCGAGACCGCTCTGCCGGTGCGCTGGTACGTGCCGCAGGAGGACGTGCGCACCGACCTGCTCCTCGAGAGCCCGACCCGGACGGTCTGCCCCTACAAGGGCGTCGCGCACTATCGCTCGCTCGCCGGCGGCCCCGCCGACGTCGCGTGGACCTACCCCGACGCGCTGCCCGAGGCGGGCCCTGCCCAGGGGATGCTCTGCCTGCTCGCCGACGGGCTCACGACGACGGTGGAGTGACCCGAGCGTGCGGTGCGAGCCGCCGGTCCTTCCTGCGCCTCAGCCGGAGCCGGTCCGCACCGCGACCCAGCGACCGGCGACGAGGACCTCGCCCGGACGCTCGTCGAGGGGCGCCGCGAGGTCGACGGTCGCCGCCCACCCCGGGGTCAGGACGACCGGCGGACCCGGCAGCAGCGGGGGCAGCCCGTCCGGCAGCGGAGGCCACCGGACCGCGGGGTCGACCCGGCACGGGAGGACACCGACGGTGCGCAGCTCAGCGCGCGGGGGCGCCCCCGACCCGGACCCGTCGGCCGGTGGCAGTGTCCGGACGGCGAGGTCCTTCGGCTCGCAGCGCGGGGCGACGTCGACGGCCAGCGGACGGTCGTCGGGGGTGGCGCCGTAGCCGAGGACGGTCCAGGCCGAGAGGTCGACGCGCGCGCCGACCTCCGCGGAGAGCGGGGCGACGGGGAGGCCGACACCCGCATGCACGGGCAGCTCGAGGCCGCCCACGCCGAGGACGAGCCGCTGGGGGGTCTCCCGGTCGACGCGTTGGCTCGGTCGCCAGGTGAGCGTCGTCGTCGCGGACTCCCGAGGGTGCAGCGTGACGTCGGGGCCTGGCGCCGTCCGGGCGTCGAGCGTCGGGGTGGAACCGTTCTGGGTGGCGCGCAGGTCGTCCGGCGGCGGCACGGTGCACGGGATCGCCGAGACGTTGACGACCCGGACGACCATCTCGTCCCGCGCGCCGATCGTCACCGTGAGCCGGTCCGTCGCCGCGACGAGGTCGCCGTCGAGGCAGGGTGAGGCGTCGACGGCGCCGCCCGGGGAACGGGCGCTGGTCGCCCGACGCAGGGGGGCCGCGGAGGAGCCGGTCGCCGTCGCCACGCCGCGGAGGAGCGACCCCTCCGTCACGACGCTCGCGTCGATCCCCTCGGGCATCCGGCCGCCGGGCCGCTCCGGCGGCTCGTCCGGCACGCTCCCGGGGCACCGGCGCTGGGTCGCGACGAGCGAGGCGGCGGACCGGTCGACGTGCACCTGGGCGCACATCGACTCCCACCGCGGGACGTCGTCGGTGAAGGGGTCGGGGCCGGTGCGCTGCTCCCAGACGACGAGCGCGACGGGGTCGTCCTCCTCGAGGTCCTGGTCCCGCCCGAGCACCGGCACGTACCGCACCGTCCCGCGGCCCTCCGCCACCTCGGGCTCGAGGTCCCGCAGGGCCTGCGTCAGCGCGCCGCGCGTCGCCGGGGCCGTCCCTGCGAGGGCGGTGTCCCAGGCCGCGACGAGGCCCTCGAGGGTCGAGGCGTCCTCGGGGTCGTCGGCGACGGGTGCGGCGAGCGAGCAGCCACCGAGAGCGACGAGGGTGGCGGCGACCGCGGCCGAGAGCCCCGGGAGGGCGAGGCGGCGCGTGCGACGTCGCGGGTGGCGTCGCGGCCGCCCGGACGCAGCGCTCGGTGGCGAGGTCGGTGACGCAGTCGGCGTCGCGCTCGGCGGCGCGGGTCGGCGTCGGTCGTGGGGTCCCCCGGTCGTCATGCCGCCATCCTCGACCGGGGCGGCGGCCCGTCGCGTGCGTGGGGTGTGGAGATTCCGTGCAGGTCGGCGGCCGGGGGCAGACTGGCGGGGTGCGTGCGCGTCCGGTGATCCTCCACCTGGACCTCGACGCGTTCTTCACCGCCGTCGAGCAGCTGCACAAGCCGTCCCTGCGCGGCAAGCCGGTCGTCGTCGGTGGGGTGGGGGGTCGCGGTGTCGTCTCGACGGCGTCGTACGAGGCCCGGGTTTTCGGGGTGCGCTCGGCGATGCCGACGGCCGACGCCCGGCGCCGGTGCCCGAACGCGGCCTACCTCGGGCCGCGCTTCGAGGCCTACCGGCACTGCTCGGTGCAGGTGATGGATCTCGCCCGCGAGGTCACCCCCCTCCTGGAGCAGGTGTCCATCGACGAGGCCTACCTCGACCTCACCCCCGCCCACCCCTCCCCCACGGTCGACGAGGTCACCGCGCTCGCCGAGGACCTGCGCACCGCCATCCGCGAGCGCACCGGCCTCACCGCCTCGATCGGTGCCGGCACGAGCAAGCTCGTCGCGAAGATCCACTCCGACCTTGCCAAGCCCGACGGGTTCGCCCTCGTCCCGCCCGGTGAGGAGGCCGCCACCCTCGCCCCGATGTCGGTGCGTGCCATCCCCGGCGTCGGTCCGGCGACCGCCGCCCGGCTCGCCGCCCACGGGGTGTCCACCGTCGGGCGGCTCGCGGAGATCGGCGCCGACGAGTGCGTCGCGCTCCTCGGTCGGGCGCACGGCACCCAGCTGCACGCCTTCGCGCTCGGCGTCGACCCGCGCGAGGTCGTCACCGAACGGGCGGCGAAGTCGGTGTCGGCCGAGACGACGTTCCCCACGGACGTCACCGACCGGGGTCGGCTCGGCGGCCACGTCTCGCGGCTCACCGAGCGGGTCACCGACCGGCTCCGCACGGACGGGCTGTCCGGCCGCACCGTCGTCCTCAAGGCGCGGCGGCACGACTTCAGCACCCTCACCCGCTCGACGACGCTCGACCAGCCGACCGACGACCCGGTCGTCGTCCGGCGGCACGCGGACCGGCTCCTCGCGGCCCTCGACGTGAGCGACGGGCTGCGGCTCGTCGGTGTCGGGGTGTCCGGCCTGTCGCTCTACACCCAGCCCGACCTGCTCGACGGCCTGCTCGACGACGTCCTGCCGGCGCCCGCCCCGGAGCCGGACGAGGACGACGAGGAGTTCGCGCGACCCGACGCCGGCGAGGTGACGACGGAGGAGAACGGCTCCACGGTGCTCGTCGAGGCCGTCCCCGAGCCGACGGGACCGCGCTGGCGGCCCGGCCAGGACGTCGCGCATTCCGAGCACGGCCTGGGGTGGGTCCAGGGCAGCGGCGTCGGGCGGGTCACCGTGCGGTTCGAGGGGCCGCACACCCCGCCGGGCCGGATCCGCACCTTCCCCGAGGACGATCCGGACCTCGCCCCGGCGCCACCCCCGGAGTGGTCACCCCTCGTCGACGACGGCCCCGCTGCGGATGGGCTTTCCGGCGGGGGCGGGTCCCTGGACGGGTGAGACGGCCTCGCCCCGGCGGCGCCAGGGGAAGAGTGCGCCGAACCCGCGCAGGGCCGGCGTCGGGTCGACCGGCGGGGCCCAAGGCGCCAGCGGAGCGGGGTGGGTCAGGACGTGGTCGGCGACGAGCCCCGGCCACGCCATGATCCCGTAGGGGGTACGGGCGACGACGAGCTCGCTGTCGTCGACGAGTTCGTGGAGCAGGGCGGCGGTGCTCAGCGGGTGGTTGGGGTCGTCGCTCCACGCGAGGACGAGGGTGGGCACGCCGATCTCGCGGACGAGCTCCGGCTCGGGCAGGTCCGTCGCCGCGGCGCCGCGGAGGACGGCGGGCAGCAGCGTCTCGGCGACGCTCGGCTCGGTGAGCGGGGCGTCGGCGAGGGCCGGAGGCCCGGCCTGCTCGCGCGCCAGGGCGACGAAGTGCGCGAGCCCCTCGCGCTCGACGACGTCGGCGTTCGCGAGATAGGTGCGCGCCTGCACCCGCCGGGTCGTCCACGCGGTCGGCGGCACGGTGAGGGTGAGGGTCGCGAAGCGTCCCGGGTCGCGGACCGCGGCATGGAGCAGGGTGCCGGTGCCCATCGAGGGGCCGACGCCGTGCACCTGCTCGCCGGGGGCGACGTCGTCGAGGAGCGCGAGGAGGTCCTCGGCGAGGGCGTCCCAGCGGTAGCGGTCCGGGTCCGCGGTGCCCGTCGAGCGCCCGTGTCCGCGGGCGTCGTAGCGCAGGATCCGGTGGCCCCCGATCGCCCGGCTCACGTCGAGCCCGATGCGCGCGTCACGGTCCCGGCTCGAGGTCAGGCCGTGCAGCTGGACGACGAGCGGGCCCCCGTCGCCCGCCACGTCGTGGTCGAGCGTGGCACCGGTGACGTCGAACGTGGACACGCTTCCTCCAGGGGAGCCGTCGTCGGGGGTGCCCCTAGAGTACGGCGCATGCGGCTGACCACCGTCACGCAGATGGCCCTGCCGCACGGGCGGGTCCGCAGCTTCGTCCTCGCGCCGACCGGTCCACCGGGCGCCGCGCGCCCGGTGTCGTTCGACCAGGGGCGGCACGTCGGCGAGGGTGACCGGCCCGGGTCCTGGATGGCGATCGCGGCCCGGCTGCCGGGACCCTTCGAGGACGAGGCGCTCGCCGTCGCGTGGGCCGCGGTCGTCGCCCGGCACGGCACGCTGACGACCGCGTTCGACCGCGGGTCGGGCGCCGTCACCCTCCACGAGGTCGACCTCGCCGTGCGGGGGTGGGTCGAGCACGACGCACCCCCCGAGCGGGCCACCCGGGAGGTGGTGCGGGAGGTGCTCGACGACGCCTGCACCCCCTTCGCGACCCCGTCGCACCGGCTCGTCGTCGTCGAGCCGGACGGCGACCCGCAGGGCTGCGACCAGGAGGATCGCCGCCCGGTCGCCGTCCTCGCCGCCGACCACGCGCACGTCGACATGTGGAGCCTCGTCGTCCTCGTCCGCGACCTCCTGGCCACGCTCGACGACGTCGCGGCCGGACGCCCCGTCGGCGGCGGGCTCGCGGCCGTCCCGTCGTTCGCCGAGCACACCGCCGAGCTCGCGGCCCGTCCGCCGGCGCCGGGCCCGGTGCGACGGCGGTGGGCCGACGTCCTCGAGGCCGAGGGCGGTGTCATGCCCCTCTTCCCGTTGCCGCTCGGCGACGTGTCCGTGCCGCGGGACGAGGTCGTCGAGGTCCGGGACGTCCTCGACACGGCGGGCGTCGGGCGGCTGTCCGAGGCGGCGTCGGGGGCCGGCGTGCGGATGATCGCGCTCGCGGTGTCCGCGCTCACCCGGGTGACGAGGGAGGTCGCCGGGCGGCCGCTGCGAGCGGTCTTCCCGGTCCACAGCCGCTACGACGAGCGCTGGCACGACGCCGTCGGCTGGTTCATCACCAACGCCGTCCTCGAGTCGGCCGACCCCGACCCGCGGGCGTGTCGGGCGGCCGTCAAGGAGGCGATGGAGCTGGGGTCGTGGCCGCTCGGGCCGATCCTCGCGCCGTGGGGCGGGATGCCGCAGGCTCCGGGGATGTTCGCCGTGTCGTGGCTGGACACGCGGCGGCTGCCGGTCCGCCTCGACCCCGGGCTCGCGACGCAGTACGTGTCCGCGTCCATCCGCACCGACGGCGTGATGATCTGGTTCGTCGTCAACGACGAGGGGCTGCACCTGCGCTGCCGCTACCCGGACACCCCGCAGGCGCGCGACAGCGTCGGCGGCTGGCTCGACGCCGTCGAGGAGGGGCTGCGGGGCCTCGCCGGCTGACCGTCCGCCGGCTCAGCGGGGCAGGAGGGCGACGATCTCGTCGGCGACCGTGTCCGGCGCCGCGAGCGGGATGCCGTGTCCCCGCCCCTCGAGCGGCACCTCGCGGGTGACGCCGCCCCGGTCGGCGTACCGGGCGAGCACGGCCCGGGTCTGCGCCACCATCGGCTGGGACGGCAGGACGTCGGACCCCGGCCAGCCGGGCACGGCGCCGGCGGCCCCGAGCGTCGCGAGGTCGAAGAGCGAGGCGTCGCTCACGACCTGGTCCTCGAGGCCGTGGACCCAGGTGACCGGGGGCTTGGGCGAGAGGGCGACGAGGTCCTCCGCGGTACGGAAGTGCACCGGCGCCATCGTGTTGAGGATGCCGTGCGGGCCGGGGGCGACGGTGGGCCAGTGCTCGGACGGGACGGCGTCGCCGGGGTAGAAGTCGTCGCCCGTCCGGGTCGTGAGGAGCTCGTCGACGAGGAAGTCCTCGTCGACGGCGCCGGTGTTCTCCTCGGCGCCGAAGAAGGTCCGCAGGATCACCCGCGGACTCGACTGGGGGTCGTCCGCGGAGGTGTCCTTCGCGGCGAGGCGGCGGACGAAGTCGGCGTTCGCGGCGCCGCCACCGGTGCTCGCACCGTCGGGGAAGGCCAGCCGCCCATCGACACCGGTCGTCCCGCCGAAGCCGTAGGGCGACACGGGTGCGACGAGGACGGCCGCCCCGAGGTCCCCGGGGTGGTCGACGAGCAGGTGCTGGACGACCCCACCTCCCATCGACCAGCCGGCGGCGGTGACCCGGCCGGTCCCGGCGAGGTCGAGGGCCTCGAGGAGGGCGTGGACGTCGTCGGCCATGTCGGCGAGCCCGCGGGTCGCGTCGACGGGCTCGGGGTCGGTCAGCCCGAACCCGCGCAGGTCGGGGGCGAGGACGCGGACGTCGTCGGGCAGCGCGGCCGCGACGTAGGCCCAGAAGCCACCCGTCGTGAGGTTGCCGTGGACGAGGAGGACGGGGCGGCCGTCCTCCGGGCCGCTCGTCCACACGTTCGTCGTGAGGCGGGAGGTCTCGACGCGCGAGCAGGTGAAGCCGGCGGGGGCGGACGACGGTGTCATGGGAGGTCCCTTCGCTGGGGTGGCCCGTCGATGATGGCACCGCGGGCCGGACGTGCGCCCTGTGTGCCGAGGCCACCCGGCGGCCCGGTGCGTGGTGCTCGGCGACATCGCAGCACCGGGCCCGGTCGACCCGCCGTCGAGATCGGGCAACACGCAGGGAGCCGGCGCCGCGCGCCTGCGTGTTGCCCGACCTCGAGATCGGGCGACAGGCAGGGGATCGGCGCCGCGGGCGACGGGCGTCCCGGTCCCCGGAACGCGCGACCCGCTCTCAGCGGTCTGTTAGGTGAGCCTCACCTTTGTGTGGTTAGGTTGTCCTCACCACCGACGGGGTGGGCGTGCTCGGGAGCGGAGGTGCCGCGTGATCATCTGTCACTGCAAGGTCGTCAACGACCGGGCGATCACCGACGCCGTCGACGCCGGCGCCACCTCGCTCGCCGCCGTCTGCCGCGAGACCGGTGCGGGGACCGACTGTGGCGGCTGCGTCTTCGCGGTCAAGGCGATCGTCTGCGACCATGACGTGGTCCGAGCCCGCACGATGGACGACCTGCGGGCCATCAGCATCGACGAGGAGAGCATCCGTGCAGCCAGTTGACCGGCGGGTCGTGGACCTGTTCAACGAGGCCCTGACCTTCGAGCTCACCGTGACCAACACGTACTTCCTCCACGCGAGGATGCTCGACAACTGGGGCTTCACCCGGCTCGGCAAGGTCTTCTACGACCTGTCCATCGACGAGATGCGCGACGCCGACGCGATCATCAACCGCATCCTCTTCTTCGAGGGCCACCCCAACGTCCAGAAGCTGAACTCCATCACCGTCGGCGAGACCGCCGAGGAGATGCTCCGGCTCGCGCACGCCTCCGAGCTGGCCGCCGTCGCGCAGTTCAACGCCGCGGCCAAGGAGTGCCACGACCTCGGCGACCACGGCTCGGCCGCGATCTTCGAGGAGATGGTCCGCGACGAGGAGAAGCACGCCGACTTCTTCGAGTCCCAGCTCGAGGCCATCGAGCGGATCAGCGTCCAGCAGTACCTCGCGACGATGATCGAGCCCGGGACCGGTCCCGACCCGTCCTGACCGATCCCGCACGGCACGGAGGGCCACCCGGACGCCGGGTGGCCCTCCGTCGTGTCCGGCGCCCGTGGTCGGGGTCGACCCGCTCGTCAGCCTGCCACGTCGAGCGCCGCGGGGTCGGCGAGCAGGTCGACGAGCACCCGCTGCAGCCGGCCGGCGTGGGCGCCGTCGACAATGCGGTGGTCCGCCGTGGCGACGAGGACGACCGTCGGGCGCACGACGACCTCGCCGTGGACGGCCACGGGCCGGTCCCGTACGGCGCCCACGGCGAGGTAGACCGCCGTCCGCGCGAACGGTGCCGGGGCGAGGAACGCCTCGTCCAGGCCCAGGCTGCCGACGTTCGACACGAAGGCCGTCCCGAGCGGTCGGCCGGGCTGGCCGAACGCGGGGACGCCGAAGCCGCCGACGAGCACGCTCGCCGTCGCCATGACCGGTCGCATGACCCACCACGGCGCGACCCGCACCAGCGCGCTCGTGCGGCGGTGGTGCCGGTCCTCGGCCCGCCGCAGCGTGGCCGCCGAGGCCGACAGGCTCCGGGTCACCTCGACCGTCGTGGCCCGGTCGGCGTGCTGGACCCGCACCGGCCCGAGGTCGAGCCCGTCGGCGACGTCGACCGCGAACGCGACGGTGCAGTCGTCGGTGCGCACGACCCGCCCGAGGACGACCCGGGCCCGGGCCTCGGGGACGGCGCGCAGGGCCCGCCCGAGGGCGGCGCCGACGAGGTGCAGCAGCGTCACCCGCTCCCCGGTCGTCTCCCTCAGGTGGTCCACGTGGGCGAGGGCGGCGCTGACGTCGACGACGGTGCGGGCGTGGATCCGGCCCTCGGCGGGCGCGCGCCAGGTGGCGGCGGCGATCTTGCGCCGGACGGGCCGAGGGCTCACGCGTCGCTCCCGGCGCGGCGAGCGGCCGTCCCGTCGGGTCGCTCGCCCGCACGGACGACGGGGACCCCCCGCAGCACGGTGCCGACGAGCCGGCGCGGCGCCGCGGGCAGGAGGGCGAGTGGGGCCGCCCGCCGGGGGCGGCGGACGACGGACCGGTCGGCCTCCACGGCGTCGAGCACCGCTCGGGCCGCCTCGTCGGGGTCGAGGTCGCGCAGCACCCGCAGGAGCCGGGCCCGCGCGAAGGAGGCGGCGACGGTCGGGTGCTCACGGACCCGGTCCATCATCGGCGAGGCGACGGGGCCCAGCTCGGCGACGGTCGTGCGGACCCCGGTCCCGCGGAGCTCTGTCGCGAGGGCGGCGCTCGCCTGCGTCAGCCCGGCCTTCGTCGCGCCGTAGACCGCGAGACCCGGGAAGCTCGCCACCCCCGCGAGCGAGGACACCATGACGACGTGCCCACGGCCCCGCTCGAGCATGCCGGGCAGGAGCGCCCGGGTGAGATCGAGCGGGGCCACGAGGTTGAGGGCGCTCGTGCGCTCGACGTCGTCGGGTCCCAGGTCGACGAGGAGGCCCGCGGTCTCGACCCCCGCGTTGTGGACGACGACGTCGACCGGCCCGTGCCCCGCCTCGACCCGCGGCACCAGGTCGTCCCGGGCGGCCCGGTCGGTGAGGTCGGCGGCGAACGACCGCCCGCCGACACGCTCGGCGAGCCGGCTCAGGTCCTCCTCGGACCGGGCGACGAGCGTCGCGAGGGCGCCCCGCACGGCGAGGCCCTCCGCGAGCCGCTGCCCGATCGCCCCCGTCGCGCCGGTGAGCAGGACGTGGCGACCGCGCAGGAGCATCGCCCCAGTCTCGTCGACCGCGCCGCCTCCCGCGGCATCTCGGCGGCGCCGGGTGTCGAAGGTTGCCCGGCGGTGGCTCAGTCCCGGCGGGCGAGGGTGAGGGCGAAGTCGCCCGCTGCGTCCGTCCAGCTCTGCGTGACGGAGAAGCCGGCCTCGGCGAGCTCGTCGCGGATCCCGGCGAAGCGGAACTTCGTCGAGATCTCGACGCGGATCTCCTCACCGGCGGCGACGTCGATCTCGAGGCCCGCGCCTGGCACGGTGACGTGCTGGTCCTCCTCGGCGCGCAGCCGCATGTCGACCCGCTCCATCCGGCGGTCCCACAGCGGCGCGTACGAGAAGGCTCCGGGGTCGAAGTCGGCCCCGAGCTCGCGGTTGACGACGGTGAGGCAGTTGCGGATGAACCGCTCGGTGACCCCGGCGGAGTCGTCGTAGGCAGCGAGCAGCCGGCCCTCGTCCTTGACGAGGTCGGTCCCGAGGAGCAGCCACTCCCCGGTGTCGAGCGAGTCGGCGAGCGCCCCGAGGAAGGCCGCCCGCTCCTCGCGGTAGAAGTTGCCGATCGTGCTGCCGAGGAAGGCGACCATCCGGCGGTCCCCGCGCGGCAGCCGGCCGAGGTGCAGCGTGAAGTCACCGACGACGGCCTCGACGGCCAGGCCGGGGTACCGCTCGCTGAGCATCGAGGCCGCCTCGCGGAGCGTGGCGTCGCTGACGTCGACCGGGACGAACCGGCGCAGCGACCCCCCGGGCCGGTCGGGCGCCCGGAAGGCGTCGAGCAGTGTCCGGGTCTTGTCGGAGGTGCCGCTGCCGAGCTCGACGAGGGTGGAGGCGTCGCACGCCGCGGCGATGTCGACGGCGTGCTCCGCGAGGATCGAGCGCTCGGCCTCGGTCGGGTAGTACTCCGGCAGCCGGGTGATCTCGTCGAAGAGCCGGGCGCCGACGTCGTCGTACAACCACTTCGGCGGCAGCCGGCGGGGCAGGCCGCCGAGCCCGCGTCGGACGTCCTCGACGAGGGAGCCGGAGGCCCAGTCGGGGTCGAGGAGGACCTCGACGCGCGGCTCGACCGGTCGCGCGCTCACGTGAGGTCCCGCGCGACGCCGCCGTCGGCCAGCCGGACACCCGAGAGCGCCCATCGCGAGCGGTGCGGGAAGAAGTTGCGGTACGTCGCCCGGGCGTGCCCCGCCGGGGTGAGGGCGCAGCCGCCGCGCAGCACCATCTGGTTCGACATGAACTTCCCGTTGTACTCGCCGATGGCGCCCTCGGGCGGGTGGAAGCCCGGGTAGGGGTGGTAGGCCGACGACGTCCACTCCCAGCAGTCGCCGTACACCTGGCGCAGCCGGTGCTTCCCGTCGTGGTCGGGGGCGGGCGAGGGGTGGTAGCTCTCGTCGTCGGCGAGGTTGCCGGCCGTCGCCTCGGCGCCCGCCTGACCGTCCTGGACGACGGCGTGCTCCCACTCGGCCTCGCTGGGCAGCCGCTTGCCCGCCCACGTCGCGTAGGCCTCGGCCTCGTAGAAGCTCACGTGGCTCACCGGGAGGCCCGGGTTGACGGGGAAGGTGCCGTGCAGGGTGTGCTCGAGCCAGACGCCGTCGTGCTCGGTCCAGTAGAACGGCGCGTCCCAGTCCTCGGCCCTCACCGTCGCCCAGCCGTCGGAGAGCCACAGGTCGGGACGGGCGTACCCGCCGTCGCGCATGAACTCCAGCCACTCGCCGTTCGTCACGAGCCGGTCGGCGAGGCGGTACGGCTCCAGCCACTGTCGGTGCCGGGGCAGCTCGTTGTCGAACGAGAAGCCGCCGCCCTCGTGGCCGACCTCGACGAGCCCGCCCTCGACGTCCACCCAGCCCATCGCGTCCGGCTCGCAGGACGCGCGGGGGCGTCCGGCGTACACCGGCTGGAGCGGGTTGCGGGAGAGGACGTGCTTGATGTCCATGAGGAGCAGCTCCTGGTGCTGCTGCTCGTGGTGGAAGCCGAGCTCGATCGTCGCGGCGAGCTTGTCGAGGGTGCCCTCGTCGAGCGTCGTCATGAGGTCGCGCATCCGCTCGTCGACGTTGCCGCGGTAGTCCCCGACCTCGTGCGCCCCCGGGCGGGTGACGAGGCCGCGGTCGGGGCGGGCGTACCGCGGGCCGATGCCCTCGTAGTAGCTGTTGAAGAGGAACCAGTACTGGTCCTGGAACGGGGCGAAGCCCGGTTCGTGCTCGGACAGCACGAAGGTCTCGAAGAACCACGTCACGTGCGCCCGGTGCCACTTCGTGGGTGACACGTCGGGCATCGACTGGACGGTCTGGTCCTCGGGGGACAGCGGGGACGCGAGGCGCTCGGTGTGGGAGCGGACGGCGTCGTAGCGGCTGGTCAGCGTGGTGGGGTCCCACGTCGTCGTGGTGGTCATGGCCGGGGTCCTTCCATCAGGTAGCCGGTCAGTCCGTCCATCCTTACCCATCGCTCCGACAGCCACACCTCCTCGCAGGTGAACGACGCGATTTTCGGTGGACGAGGAATAGGCAGGGGGGCGGCACCGTTCCCCCCATGTCGCATCACGGCTGTCGCGTCCGTTCGGACGTGGCGGTCGGGCCGGGACGTGCAGGGCGTCGCCGGACGAGCCGGGGTGATGGCGCGTGCAGGGGCGCGTTGGCATCACCCCGGCTCCATCGCCGTCCCGGATGACACCCGTCATCCGCTGACGATGCGTCCTGACACTGCACCGGGGGCAGCGGGGGGTGGACAGTGGTGGGGTGAGCACCCCGGCCGGAAGGACGACCGCCATGGCGGCGACGACAGGACCCACCGTGCACGCCCCCGCATCGGACCTCGACCGCCCACACCGGGGGATCCACCACCTGCTCCACCCGCAGGTGCTCGGCGTCATCATCGGCGCGTCGGGGGCCAGCGCGTTCGTCCACGTCAACCGTGTGCTGCTGCCGGACCCCTGGCCGGCGCTCGCCGTCGCCGCGTGGGCCCTGGCCCTGGCCCTCTGCGCCTGGGCGGTCCTCCTGCGTCGCCGCCGTCTGCGGGACCTCGAGCCGCCGGGTCGGTTCGCCGGGCTCGTCTACACCGGCTCGGTGCTCGGCATGCTCGCCGCGTTCGCCGTCGGCCGCGTCGCGCTCGACGCCGCGGGTCGGCCCGAGCTCATGCCCGGGGTCGTCGTCCTCGCCGTCGGGCTGCACTTCGTCCCCTTCGCCTCCGCCTTCGACGCGCCGGTCTTCGGGGTCCTCGGCTGGACCCTCGCCGGCCTCGGCGTGCTCGGCCTCGCTCTGGGATGGGTCGTCGGCGCCGAGGCCGTCGCGGCCGCCGCGGTCCTGACCGGGGTCGCGATGCTCGCCCTCATGGCCGTCGACGCACTCCGGCCCGCCCCGGCTCCGCGATGACCCCGCTCCCCGCGGTCGGCCTCCTCGAGGGCCGCGCCGGACTGCGCCCCTCGGTCGCTGCGGACCTCGACGGCGAGGACCTCGTCCTCGACGGCGCCGGGAGGGTCACCCGCCTGCGGGGCCTGCCGGTCCCGGTCCGCGAGCACCTCGCCGGGAACGGTGCGACCGTCGGTGACGACCTCCCCGACGAGGCCCGGCGCGCCGCCGACGCCCTGCTCGGCCGGCTCGCGCACCTCGCGACGAACCGCCTGACGCTGGCGGAGCACGAGGTGATGCGGCACGAGGGGACGACCCGGGCGACCGGGTACACCCCACATCCGCCGAGCGACGACGACGTCGTCCGGCTCGACCGGTTCGCCCTCCTGCGCAGCCGGGAGGACCAGCTCGTCCTCGAGTGCCCGCGGTCGGTCCACCGCTTCGTCCTCACCTCCCCCGAGGCCCGGTCCCTCGCCGCCGAGGTGGCCGTGCCCCGCCGGGTCGGCGACCTCCCCACCCTGCCCGGGGGCCTCGCGGCCGCTGAGCTGCTGGGTCACTGGGCCGGCGCGGGCCTGCTCGAGCGCGCGGACGCCGACGGGACGTTCCGCAGCGACACCGACGAGGTCCTGCGCCAGTGGGACTTCCACGACCTGCTCATGCACAGTCGCAGTCGCAGCGGCCGGTGGGACGAGCCGCTCGGTGCCCTCAGCCCTCACCGCGGACTCGTCGACCCGCTACCCGCCGTCACCGACCCCCGTCCGGAGTGTGCGCGCGTCGTCGCCCTGCCCGACCCGCCGCCCTGGTCCGGGGGCCTCAGCCTCGCCGACGCCGTCCGGCAGCGGCGCTCGGTGCGCGACTACGCCGACGCGCCGGTCACCCTCGTCGAGCTCGCGACCTTCCTGCACCGCAGCTTCCGTGACCGGGCGCGCTTCGACCCCCCGGTCGGCTCCGCCGAGGAGTCCAAGGTCTCCCGTCCGTACCCGAGCGGAGGCGGGCTGTACGAGCACGAGCTGTACCTCACCGTCCGGCGGTGCGACGGGCTCGACCCCGGCGTCTACCACTACGACGCCCTGCGGCACCGCCTCGAGCTCGTCGACGACGACCCCGAGCCGGCCCGCGCGATGCTCGCCGTCGCGGCCGCCGCCACCGGACATCCCTCGAGCCCCGACGTGCTCCTCACCCTGACGGCCCGGTTCCAGCGGATGTCCTGGCGGTACCGCTCGATCGCCTACGCCAACGTGCTGCGCACGACCGGCGCGATCTACCAGACGATGTACCTCGTGGCGACCGACCTCGACCTCGCGCCGTGCGCGCTCGGCAACGGCGACGCCGACCTCTCCGCGCGGGTCCTCGGCCTGGACTGGCTGCGCGAGTCCTCCGTCGGGGACTTCGTCCTCGGCCGCCGGGACGCCGCGGACGTCGTCGCCGGCGAGCCGCTGGCCGGGTGGACGGTCCTCGGGAGCGGCGACCCGGACTGACCTCTCGCCTCGCCCGGACGTCCCCGGCGCGGTCGGGACGTCACCGCTCAGGCCGGGACCGGCAGCCCGAGGTCCGGGACCGCCGCCGGGTCGGCCGGGAACGTCCGCGCGAGGACGGCGTAGGTCCGCAGCTCGTCGAGGATGCCCAGCCCCAGCCGGTTGTGCGTCATGTGGACGTGCGAGGAGACCACGGCCCCCGGTACCGGGTGCCCCGCGTGCCCGAGGGTGGCGACGAGGACCGCGACGTCGTCGTGCCATGTCCCCAGCACCCCCGGCAGGGGTTCGAAGGCCCCGGGCGCCGGCGCACGGTCGACGCGGGCCGTGGCCGTGACCACGGCCTCGTCCGTGCCGTACGACCGGGCCCAGGCCGCCCACGACCGACGACCGACCTCGAAGAAGACCGACTGCGCGGGCAGCGGGCCGAGCGGACGTGCGGCGGCGGCCGCGAGCCGCAGCGCGAGCCGCCGTCGGTCGGCGAGGGTGGGCACGCTCGGCAGGACGTCGACGACGAGCTCGGAGGAGCGCACGAAGAGCCGCTCCGAGGCCGCCATGACGTCCGCGCCGCCGTACCGCTCGAGCTCCGGCTCGTACGTCGCGGGGTGGGCACCGGCCGGACGCAGAGCGGAGACGGTGCGGTTCTCGCCGGTCTCGCCGCGGGCGTGCCGGGACGCCTCGGCGGTGTAGGCGGCCTCCTCGACCGGCGGCTCTCCGGCGCGCGGCGCGAGGTGCGGCTCGAGGAGCCGCTCCAGGCGTGCGGTGAGGCGGTCGGCGGCCGGGCCGTCGAGGTCCGCCACCCGCAGGCGGAGGTGCGGGCCGCCCTGCCAGTACCGGACGAAGAACCAGGGTCGGCCGGTGTCCCGCGCTGCGGGGGCGGCCACCTCCGCGAGGACGCGGTCGAGCGCGCTCGTCGCGCCGGTCGCGAGATGGAGGTGCCGGGAGGTCCAGTGCGTCATGTCGTCAGCTCCTGAGGTCGATCTGCAGTCCGCCGTGGGGGGCGTGGTGGGAGACGACGACGGCGAGGCCCACCATCTCGTCGTCGTCGAGGTCGAGGGCCGCGGCGACGTCGCGCTCGTCGAGCGCACGGACCGGGCGGGCGACGAGCCGGCGGGCCGCCGCGGCGAGCGACACCCCGTGGGCGAGCCAGCCCGCGGCGACGTGCGTCGCGGTCCAGCCGCCCGGCCCGGCCCGCCGGACCGCGGCGCGGGGACGGCTCGTCGTCACGAGGACGAGGGGGGCGTGGGCGATGTCGTTGCGGGACATCACGTCCGACCCGTAGAGGTAGGCGGCGGCGAAGCGGTCGAGGGCGTCCGGGAGGGTGGCCCGCGGGTGGAACGCCCCGTCGACGACCTCGTGCACGCCGGGCTCGAGTCCCGGCACGTCCCGGACGAGGGCGTGGACCCGGCGGCCGGCGTCGGCCGCGGCGACCGGTCCCGGTGGGGGGAGCAGCGCCCAGCGCGCCAGCGCGTGGGCGTCCCCGCGGTCGACGGCACGGTCCGCGACCCGGAAGCCGAAGAGGCCCCGGGGCATCCGTCCCGCACTCCGACGCCACAGGACCTCGGCCCAGGACCCGGCGTCACCGGTCCCCGGGTGGTCCGGGAGGCCGGTCCCGAGGGCTGCGGGTGGCCCCGGGACGACGTGCGAGCCGTAGACGCGCGCGAGGTCCTCGCCCGCGTCGTCGCCGTGCAGGACGGGGCCGGCGGCCGGGGCCGACGCCCCTGCCCACGGGTCGGGCGGCAGGTCCGGCGACACCGCGGAGCCCCCGGTGGCCGGAGCCGCGGTGTCCGGGGTGAGGACCCACGGCGGGGACCACCGCGCGGGGTCGCGCCACGTCCGGCGCGCCGAGGTGGTGCCGGCCCCGGGTCCCGGCGCCGAGACCGACAGGGGGAGCCCGTGCAGCCGGCCGAGCACCGCGAGGTGACGCAGGAGGATCCCGGTCTCGATCGCGACGAGTCCGCCGCGGAACCAGCCGTAGCCCGCGGGGACGGCGTCCCACCGCCCGGAGAGCGCGATGGTCCCCTCGTCGGCCGCCGGGCCGGCGTCGACGCCCGAGGGGACGACACGTCGTCGGTCGGGGTCGAGGACGTGCCACTCGCCGTCGGTGACGACGGCCGCCCTGACCGGGAAGACGCACCGCGGGGAGGCGTAGGCGCGGTGGTCGTTGTAGGGGTCGTCGGGGTCGCGGCGGACCGCGGCCACGGCGTGCGCCGCCAGCCGCAGCGAGGCCCGCCCCACGGATCCCGTCGCGTCGGGTCCCGCCGGGGCGGGAGCCGGGAAGGCCGTCGCCACCGCGGACCCCCACAGCCCCGACGGCCAGGGTCGGGCCTTCCCCGGGCGGGCGACCAGGTCGACGAGGTCGTCCGGCACCGGCTCCTCGT
The DNA here is from genome assembly GCF_018139485.1 of Phycicoccus avicenniae. Classification (GTDB taxonomy): domain Bacteria; phylum Actinomycetota; class Actinomycetes; order Actinomycetales; family Dermatophilaceae; genus Phycicoccus; species Phycicoccus avicenniae. The sequence goes on along the minus strand of NZ_JAGSNF010000004.1, from coordinate 81,840 downwards.
CCCCCGCCGGCCGTCCGGCCCACGGCGGCGGGACCGGCGCGTCGTCCCCGAGGGCGTGGTCGTACCAGAGGGTCTCGCGGTCGACGGCACCCTGGCGTCCCGGTCCGGGCAGCCAGCCGGGACCGGGGACGCGGGTCGGGGCGAACGTCACGGGAACGGGTGCGGGTCGTGGGGGTGCGCGGCCGGGTCACGGCCGGCGAGGGCCGCCTCGAGCCGCGGGATCCCGAGCAACCGCTGGTGGGCCTGGCCGAAGACCATCGGGACGGTGCCGGGGACGACGGTCTTCACGACGTGCAGTTCCTGGTCCCGGTGCTCGCGCGTCGACTGGTCGACGACGACGACCTCGCCCAGACCGGCGTCGGCGAAGGCGCCGGCGACGAGCCCCAGGGTCGTGCGGATGCTGCCGTCGTGCGGTCGCAGCCGCGCGGGCCAGCCCGGGAAGGCCTCGGCGAGCGAGACCTGCGGTCCGCCGAGGACGGAGGTCACCCGCTCCAGCGCCTCGGGCGCCGAGGACCAGCGGACGTGGTCCTCGAGCTCACGGACCCGCCACGAGTCGGCGACGAGGGCGCGGGCGTCGTCCTCGTCCCAGTCCAGCGGCATCGTCGCGAGCTGGGCGACCTCGCGCAGCCCGGACCGAGCGGCCGAGACCGGGTCGGCGCCCGAGCCGGCGCTCGTGAAGGACGCGGGGAACGTCCCGTCCCGGGACACGGCGAGGACCCACACGACGGGGAGGTCGACGTCCTGGGTCGCCCGGAGGAAGTGGACGTCGAGTCCCCGGGACTCGACGAGGGCGACGAGGGCGTCGACGACCGGGTCGGCGAGCTCACGGGCCGGCACCTCCGGCAGCGGGTCGCCCCGGTGCCAGGCGAGGAGGAACGCGTCCCGCTCGGCGACCTCGAAGAGGGCGTGGACGACCGCCTCGGCGAGCGTCGAGCCGAGGGCGCACCCGCTCGAGGACTCGAGGAAGACCCGACGCCGCTGCTCCGGCGGGGCGGACCGTGACGCGCGGAGGTCACGCTTGAAGGCGTGGTCGTACTGGTAGAAGCCGACCTCGGCGGGGACGAGCCGGGCCCGTCCCGAGGCGAGGTCGACGCCCCAGGCCCAGTCGAGCGGCAGGTCGGGGTGGTAGGCCTCGACCTTGGAGCTCGGGTGCGCGAGCTGCGCCGGCGAGTACCGGCCCAGCCGCAGTGGGTCCACGGCGTCCGCGGCGACCTCGCGGTAGGTACGGTCGGTGACGACGGGCGCCTCGTAGGGGAAGCCCGCGAGCCGCTCGTACGCCTCGAGGACCGCGACCGAGCGGGTCCGGTCGAAGGACAGCGCACGGCCGTGCCCCATGACGGGGCCGCCGGCGAGGACGGCCATGCTCATGGCGTACGGCACGGCCTCCTCGCGCAGGATGCCGCGGACCGGTCCGTAGCGGTCGTCGACGGCGGCGGCGAGCCGGTCCGCGTCGAGCAGGGGCGTCCCCGCCGCGACCCGGGTCGGGTCCTCGGGGTCGACCGGCGCGTCGAGGAGGTCGAGGCCCTGCGGCGCGTCCGACCCGGGGGTGGGGGCGCACCACGGGCACGTGGGGTGCCGCAGCACGTGGTGGCGGCTCACGCCGTCCGCGCCGACGACGAGGACCTCACCCTCGCGGGGCGGGCTCGTCCCGCGCAGCGTCGTCGCCGCGAGGTCGAGGAGGCTCGCCGGCGCCGGTCCCGCCGGCGTCGCGGGCTGCCGCAGGTCGACCCCGAGCACGTGGTCGAGGACGGTCCGCCGCCGGGTCTCGGCGCACGCCGGACACCCCGCCGCCGAGGCCGCGGACCACAGCGGCCCGACGACGACGGCGTCCGCGCCCGTCCGGACCGGGACGAGCGGTCGACCGGAGGTGCGCGAGCGGGTCACGGCCTCCTCGAGCACGTCGTGCTCCCAGCCGCTCGTCACGACGGGGTCGGCGCCGGTCCGGGCGGTGAGCAGGGCGGTGAGGGTCTGCAGCCCGGTGCGTCGGTCCTCCGGTCCGCGTGCGGCCTCGTGGCTCTCGACGAGACGGACGCGGCCGTGGTGCACCGGCCCGGCACCGACGTGGGGGTCGGCCGGGTGACGCCGTCCGACGAGCCGGAAGCCGCGCGCCACGAGCCAGCCCCGGATCTCCTCGGCGAGCGCCGACGCCTGCTCGGGGGTGGCGTCGCGCAGCGCGGCGGTCCCGGGGGCGCCGAGGAGGGCGGAGCCGTGTCCGCGGAGGGTGTGCACGGCGACCGCCCGCGACAGCGCGTCCCGGGTCGCGGTCCCCATGTCCGGACCCCAGGCCGTCGTCGACCGGCCGTCGGGGAGGGCGCAGCGCACGAGGACCCACGTGAGGCCCGGCACGTGGGCGGCGGTGAGCCGGGGGGAGGCGCCGGCGGCCTCGAGGGCGGCGGCGAGCCGGGCGTCGTCGCCTCCTCCGACGGCGACGCCCGACGTGCCGACGGCGCGGTCGGCGAGGGCACGGAGCGCACCGTCGAGGAGCCACCGCAGCGTGCTCGCGCCCGCCGACCCGCCGCCGCACAGCCGCCGGGACACGGCGAGCACGGCCGCCGCCGCGGCGGTCCGTTGGTCGGGGCCGTCCGCGACGACGACGCCTCCGTCGGGGGTGCGCACCCGGCGCAGGGCCACCGGCATCTGCGGCAGCGTGTCCTCGTCGAGGGGTTCGGCCGGGCCGACCCAGGGGTCGGTGAGCCGGACGAGCCAGCCGCCGAGGTCGGCGTCGTGGTCCTCGTCGTCGGCGTCGTCGAGCGTGGTCTCGTCGCCGTCGTGACCGGTCTCGCGGGGCAGGTCCAGCGCCTGCACCGCGAGCGTCTCGCCGGCGACGACGTACGCGTCGGGACCGGCGACCGAGGCGAGGTCCTGGAGCAGCAGGTGCACGGCGGAGGAGACGGCGACGGCCGTCCCGGCCGCCTCGTCGAGCCCCGGGCCGTCCCGGTCGAGGGTGCGCTCGACGAGGGAGCGCCACCGGCGCCAGCCGTGCAGGTCGTGGACGAGCGGACCGACGAGAGCAGCCCGCTCGCCCACGACGACCGGCAGGACGCGTCGCGCCCGGGGCGGGATCTCCCCGACGCGGTCCCGCGGCAGGACGGTGACCGCGACGTCGTGGTCGCGACCACCGGTGTCCTCGACGTCGCCGGAGATCCCGAGCTCGCGCAGGGCGCTGCCGGCGACGGTCAGGGCGGCGTCGGGTCCGACGAGGAGAACGCGGGCCGAGAGGATCTCCTCGAACGCCGCGTACGGCTCCGAGGAGCGGCACTCCAGGTAGGCCAGGAGCTCGGCGTGCCGGGCCCGGTCCTCCCCGTCCGGCTCCTCGGTGCCGAGGGCGTCGAGGCGGAGCACCATGTCGTGGGCCTCGAGCTGGCCGACGAGGTGACGCACCGCGGGCCGGGCCTTCTCCGTGCCGATGGCCGTGACCAGCTCGTCCTCGTCGGCGCCCCGCCCCAGCAGGGGCAGGCAGCGACCGAGGAGGTCGGCGAAGCCCGACCAGCCGGAGAGGGCGAACTCCCCGGTGCCCGACGAGACGTAGACCCCGTCGGGCAGCGGTGCGTGGTGCAGGTCGGGTCGGGCCTTGAGCCTCATCGGGATCCTCCGTGGGTGAACCGTCCGCCGGCGGGGCGGGAGACCTCGACGACCCACTCGGCGGCGTGGGTGCCCGGCCGCACACCCGGTGCGGCCTCCTCGAGGTAGAGCGCGGGGGCGTCCTCGCCGCCGCGCCGTTCGAGCATCCGAGGCAGCACCCGGACGCACAGCGCGCTGTCGAGGTCGACGTACTGCGGCTTGCTGCGGAAGCGGACCGCCTGGGCGTCGGGGCTGCCCACCGACGCCGGGCCGCTGTCGGCGGGGACGGACTTGACGACGACCTCGTGCGGGACGCCGTGCGCCGCACGCCAGCGGGCGACGGCGAGCAGGCGCTCGGCCTCGTCGGGCTCGGCGAGGGCCTGCTCCAGGTCCGCGCCGGGGTACCAGCGCGCCCGGCTCACGACGACGTCCCCGACGAGGACGCGGGGTACCCGACGGGTCGTCGTGGCATCCCGGCCGTCCCGCTCGGCCCAGGCGTCGGGCATGCCGTTGTAGAGGCGCCCCGCGATGACGAGACCCGAGGCGACCGACAGCGGCGGTGGGTACAGGCCGGGGTGTCCGCCACCGATCGGGAGGACCTTGAGCGGGCGCTCGCCGTCGACGACGTCGAGCCGGCCGGTGCCGGTGTCGTGGCGGAGCTCGAGGCGGTGCCAGTCGGCGGGCTCGAGCGTGTCGTCGAGCACCGGCGGGTGGACGTTGACGTTCATGCCGTGGTGGGTGCGGTCCTCGACGAGGGTGCTCCCGGGCTCGGCGTAGCGCTCGAGCAGCCCGGCCCGCAGCCGGGGCAGGGCGTCGCCCCCGAGGGCGCGGTCCGGCCCGAGGAAGCGGGAGAAGAGCATGCCGTGGCCCGGCAGCCCGTCGTTGACGACGAGCCGGTCCCCGAGGGACTGCACGAGCACGCCGTAGCCGAGCGGGCGGGCCCGGAGCCGGTCCGGCAGCCCGTCGAGGAGCCGGTGGACGGTGCCGACGTCGAGCACGACCTCCTCCCGGCCCTCGGCCAGGGCGGCCTCGACGGCGGCCCCGACGGCGTTCTCGATGCCGCGGCGGACGGCGTAGAGCCGCGCGAGGACGGAGTCGGCGCCGCCGATGGTGTCGAGGACGGCCGGGTCGTCGGCGGCCTCGGCGTACACGCGGGTCATCCGCTCCGCGGCGGCCGTGACGGACGCGACGAGCGCGGGCGCCTCCTCGACGAGGGACACGCGGGAGCCGGCGCCGTGCCGCTCGAGGAAGGCGTCCTCGAGCGCGACGGCGACGTCGGCGAGCCAGTCGAAGGTGGCGAGCAGGTCGACGGCCGGCCCGAGGTCGTCCAGCGCCGGCCCCCACCCCGCCGGGTCGACCGGGGCGAGCTCGACGAACCGGTCCTCGGCGACGGCGACGCGCGCCGGCCGGCCGGCGGCCCGGCTCAGCGTGCCGAGCGTGGTGTCGAGCGTCTCCACGATCTCGCGGCGTCGTTCCGCGGGGGCCTCGGCGAGGTCCGCGAGGGCGCGGCCGACGGCCGGCAGGTGTTCCGCGAGGAGCGCGGACCCCCGGGGGTCGAGGTCGAGCAGGTCGGCGTCGGTCGTCGGCTCCAGCGTGCAGAGCAGGCCCTGGGCCACGGCCGACCGCACGACGCCGGCGACGACCTCCCGGTCGTCGGTGCGCAGGGTCTGCGCGACGCGGGCCACGACGCGCGAGAGCGGCGCCGGACCGAGGGCGACGGCGTCGACGACCTCCGCCAGCGGCGAGGTGAGCGGGACGCCGACGCGCTGCCAGCCCTCGCTCGTGGGGCGCAGGACGTAGAGCCGGCCGTCGGCGACGGCGCCGGTCGCGGGGACGCCGACGTGCGGGTCGTCGCCGAGGACGCCGTCCCGCTCGAGCGCGCCGCCGACGACGTGGTCGAACATGACCCGGTCGAGGGAGCAGACGGACCGCTCGTCGAGGACGACGGGGGTGTCCGGGTGGGTGCCGCCGGGTGCGGCGTGGGTGAGCCCCACGGCCGTGAGCCGGGACAGGGGGCTGGTGCGGACCGCGGCCCGCAGGACGTACTGCAGGAGCCCGCGCTCGGCCTTGAGGACCCGGCTCGCCGCGCGGCCGCTGTCGGCGACGGCGTCGACGTAGCGCCCCGCCTGCCGGGCGACCTCCGGGGCGACGAGCTCGAGGGAGGCCCGCAGCGAGGGGTCGGTGAGCTGCCGGGCGAGCTCACGGCGTTCTCGTGCCAGGGCGTCGGCGTGGCCGTCCCGGACCTGCGCGACGACGTCCGCCCGTCGGCGTGCGGCCTGCTCCCACGCGACGACGGAGGCCGGGCGCGGGCCGTCGGGCAGGGGGCGCCCCTTGCGCAGGGCGCGGCTGACCCCGAGGAGGGCCTTGCGCTCGGCCGGGTCCTCCGTGGCGCCGACGAGGTCGTGCAGCTCGGCGCCGGCGCTCTCGGCCGCCCGTGCGGCGTCGGCGTCGGCGTCGCCGAGCCGGGCGAGGAGGGCGGCCTGGTCCGGGTCGGACAGGAGGGCCCGGGCGAACGGGTTCATCCGGTGGAACCACACCGGGCCGGCGTCGGACGGCTCCGGGGCGGCGGTGTGGCGGGGGGGCGCGAGGTCGGTCATCGGGTGGCCTCCTGTCGGGGACGCGGCGCGGCGGCCGCGAGGCGGTCGGTCCAGGTCTCGCCGAGCACCTCGTCGACGGCGTGCGCCACGGCCCAGCAGCCCCAGGCCCGGTGCAGCGGGGAGACGCCGAGGAGCGGCAGCTGCCCGTAGACGCAGTTGACGAGCACGCGGTAGGCGGCGAACCACTCGCCCGCGCCGTCGGTGGCGCCGGACCCGTGGACCGCGCGGTGGAAGTCGGTGTCGGGGTGGTCGGTGGTCGTCGCGGGCCGGGCGGCGGCGTCGGGGTCCGCCGCGGCGTCGACGGCGGCGTTCGTGAGGTCACCCCGCCGGACCGACTCGTCGAGCACGCCCCTGGTGTAGGCGACCGCGGTCCGCCAGGCGGTGACCCCGCCGCCGCCGTCACCGCCGAGGAGCTCGGCGACCCGCTCGACGATCGGGCCCCGCTGCTGCTCGTAGCGGGCGTGCAGCTCGGGTCGCAGGTCGCCCCGCGGGGACCAGGAGGCGAGCAGCGCCTCGGCGTGCGAACGGAGCGAGAAGGTCCCGAAGCCGGCGCCGAGCACGTGGGCGTCGGCGACGACGGTGAGGACGTCCAGAAGGGTCGCGGGCAGGCGGTCGGGTCGCTCGGCGACCTCGCGGAGGTTCCCGACGAGGGCCGGGGCGAGGACGGCGTCGGCGAGCCCGCGCAGCGCGGCGGTCGGGCCCGTGGCCTCGGCGGCCGCCCGGTCGAGGAGGAGGGTCGTGCCGTGCTCGCGGAGCGGCAGGTAGGGCGGGTCGACCCGCTCGAGCCGGCCGCGGACCCGCGCCCGGTCGAGGTACTCCTCCGGGTCCAGCGGCGTCGCGGGCGGCGGACCGGCGTCGAGCGACCGGGCGAGGGCGGCCCACACGTCCCGATCGGGGGTCGGCCCGACGGCGACGACGTCGACGTGGGGTCCGCCGAGCCAGCCGCGGCGGAGGCGGACGAGCCGCCGGCCGCCGTCGCGCACCTCGTCCCAGACGGGGAGCACGGTGTCGCGGACCCACGCGGGGGTCACCTCGCCGTGGGTGTGGACGCGCAGGCCGACGACCTCCAGCTCCGGGGGGCCGGCGGGGGTGCCGGTCGGGGTGGTCGTGCGTGTCATCGGGTGCTCCGTTCGGGGTCCGTCCGTTCGTGTCCCCTCCGTCCTCTCACGCGGGTGGGGGCGCCGGACAGGTCCGTGGGCCGAGGTGGTGACAGCCGTCATCCGGCCCGTGACGGGGCCGTCCCCGACGCCGCGTACCCACGGGTGTGGGGCTCGTCGTGGGGACCCCGCCCGCCGTGCCTGCCACCTCGGACCGGGAGGTGCCTCCCGAGCTGCGCGGCGCGGGATCGTCCCGGAAAAGACTGCAGGACAATGTGTCTCGTGACCGACGGTGGTGCCGGGAGCGGAGGCTCGCCGGCACCGCCGCCGTGACGTGGGTCATCCGCGGGGTGACAGGGACGACCGATGCGGCACTCGACCCTTCAGCTGGGCACCGGCACCGACCTACGTTCGTCGTGGCGCAAGAACAGCCGCTGGGACATCCGGTGGTAGCGCCGGATCCCAGATCACCACCACGAGAAGGAGAAGAACATGAGCAAGGACACCCAGGACATCACCTTCGACGGCTTCGACGTCCAGGACGTCGAGGTGCTCGAGGCCGCGGACGGCACCGCCCTCCCCGAGATGGGCGCCTCGAGCGGCTCGATCGGGACCTCGTCCTCCTCGAGCTCGACCTGCTCCGCCTGCTGAACCCCGCGTTCGCAGCGCACGACCACAGGACCCACCCGGTGCACCGGGTGGGTCCTGTCGTGCGTGCCGACCGGTGTCGGCGACCCGCCCGTCCCGAGGGGTCTGCGCAGGATGACACCCGTCCCGGCCGCCGTGACCCCGCGTCCCGTCGCCCGGTGACACCGGTCACGTGGCTCCCGTGTCCTCGCGCACTGCCGCGGGGACCCCCCTCGCGACGAGAGTCGGAGCATGCCGACGACCACCCCGGTCGCCGCACCGACCCGAAGAGGAGACGGCCATGGAGGACACCGCCACCGCCCGCCGCAGCACCCCGGCGCGCCACGACCTGGCAGGGGGCACCGGCTCATGACGACGACACCCACCCGCGCTCCCGCACCGCGGACGGCGACGGCCACCGTCGCCCCGACGACGCCGCTGCCGGCCCCGCACCCCGAGGCGACCCGGTCCCCCGCCCGCTCCGGATCGGCCCCGCGCCCCGGTGGCCAGGCGGTCCTGCGGCTGGTCGTCGGCCACCCCTGCCGGCTCACCGGCGAGGTCCTGGCCCAGAGCCTCGGCGGCTCGGGCGACTTCGCCGCCATCAAGCTCGTCCACGGGCTCGAGCAGGTCGCCGACGTCGTCGCCGGCTGGCACCCGCACGTCGTCCTGCTCGCCGGCGTCGTCGGCCGCCCGTCGCTCGAGCTCGCGAAGGAGATCGCCGAGACGCACCGCTGCGGTGTCGTCGTCGTCGCGACCGAGCCCTCCCGCGCCGCCGTCGACACGGCGCTGCGCCAGGGCAACATCAGCCTCCTGTCCCACCAGGCAGGGCTCTCCCACCTGCTTCACGCGGTGCGGGGGACGGCGATGGGCTGCCCGACGATCGACACCTCGTTCGCTCCGTCGGCGGACGACGCCGACGGCTGCACGCTCACCCCCCGGGAGCGGGACGTGCTCCTGCTCACGACCGAGGGCCTGCCCGTCAAGGAGATCGCGACCCGCCTCTTCCTCACCGGGGGGACGGTCCGCAACATCAGCTCCTCGGCGATCCGCAAGCTCGACGCGCGCAACCGCTACGAGGCGGCGCGGCTGGCGCACGACAAGGGGTGGCTCTGAGATGACGGGCCCCTGCGACCCCGTCGTCGTCGGCGGGGGGATGGCCGGTCTCATGCTCGCCGCGACCCTCGGCGGCCACGGGCGCCGGTGCACCGTCCTGGAGCGCGCGTCGTCCCTCGACGAGGTCGGGGCCGGGGTGCAGCTCTCGCCGCGCTCGGTGAACCTGCTGCGCCAGACCGGTGTCCTCGGGGCCGTCCTGGAGCGGGCCGTCGCGGTGTCCTCCCGCGAGGTCCGCTCCTGGCGCGGGGAGGTCATCAGCCGCACCGAGCTCGGCGACTCCTGCGAGGAGCGCTACGGCGCCCCGTACCTCGCCGTGCACCGCGCCGACCTCCAGTACGCCCTGCTCGGCGCCGTCCCGGAGGGCACGGTCCGGCTCGACGCCTGCGTCACCGACGTCGACACGGCCGACGGCTGCGCCACCGTGACCCTCGAGGACGGGAGCGTCGAGCAGGGCGACGTCGTCGTCGGCGCCGACGGCATCCGCTCGACCGTCCGCGGCACCCTCGTCCCGGACACCCCTACGCCGAGCGGTCTCGCCGCGTACCGCGCGCTCGTCCCGACGATGCTGTGCCCGCCGGAGGCCGCCGAGCCGGTCGTGCGGATCTGGGTCGGGCCCGGGTCGCACGCCGTCGTGTACCCGATCCGCGGCGGGGAGATGCTCAACATCGTCGCCGTCGTCCCCTCGAGCGGCGGCGGCGAGGACTGGACCGCGCCGGCGCCGGTCGACGAGCTGCTCGCCGCCTACCTCGGCTGGGACACCCTCCTCGCCGCGATCGTCTCCCGGGTCGGCGCCACGAGTGCGTGGGCGCTGCACGACCGGGAGCCGCTGCACCACCTGGCGCGGGGACGCACGGTGCTCGTCGGTGATGCCGCGCACCCGATGCTGCCGTTCGCCGCGCAGGGGGTGAACCAGGGCCTCGAGGACGCCTGGGTGCTCGGCCGCTGCCTCGCCGCCCCGGAGCCGACCGGCGTCGTCGAGCGGCTCGCCGCCTACAGCCGGCTCCGGGCGCCGCGGGCGGCGCAGGCCCAGGTGGCCTCGCGCCACCTCGCGGCCTCGCTCCACGTCCCGGACGGCCCGTGGCGGGACGTGCGCGACGCGCAGCTCGTCGCGGGCGCCTCGCTCTCCGCCCAGGACGAGCTCCTCGCCCCGCTCGGCTGGCTGCCCCCGGGCTGAGCCGCCGACCCACGGCACGACGAAGGGCCCGCCGGCTGGTCGCCGGCGGGCCCTTCGTCGTGGGCCGTCAGCCCTGGCTGCGGCGGACCGAGACGAACCAGGCGACGCCGACGACGACGTGCATCGCGGCGAGGACGAGGCGTCCCGCGAGGTCGCCACCCATCGACAGCGGCATGAGCGCCGTGCCGACCCCGAGGACGACACCGATCCACGGCAGCGCGGTGACGGCGGCCGCGGAGATGCGGGAGGCGACCAGGAGGACGGCGCCGCCGACGACGAGGGGCACGACGGTCATCGTGACGACGGAGACCGGGGCGACGGTGACGGCGGCGGCGCCCGGGGGGACGACGACGGTCTCGACGCCGGCGATCCGGGCGATGGTCTGCAGGACGATGTTGGCGACGAGCGCGACGACGGCCGCCCGGACGACGACGGCGACGAGGGTGGACACGGTGGGCACGGGCCGCGGGGCGACCTCGGCGGTGGGCGTGATGGTGGACATGGGAGGTTCCTTTCGTGGGGTGCCGGTCGGCACGGGGTGGACGGGGGTCACTGCTCGCGGCAGTACTCCTCGATGGGGTACCCGACGTGCCGGTCGGCCGTCGGGAGGTACCCGAGGACGAGGTGTCCCGGGCGCAGCTCGGTGCTGTTGAGGACCTCCGCGCCCGGGCCGAGCACGCGGACGTGCCAGTCGTGCTGGAGGATGAGGTTGACGGGGCGGCCGTCGGCGCTCTCGGCGTCGATGCTGATGAGCGGACGGCTCTCGATCTTGACCCGGCCGACCGTGACGAGCCGGGTGCTGCCGTCGGTGCGGACCGCGGTCACCCGGTCGCCGGCGGTGAGCTCGCTGAGGTAGCGGGTCCGGCCTCCCTCCCCCACGGTGTAGGAGTGGATGGCGCCGGCGTTGACCCGGAACGGTCGGGTCGGCATGTACGGCAGCGGGTGGGTCTCGCTGACGCAGAGGATCTGCCCCTTCGACGTCGAGCCGACGAGGATGCCCTCGTCGAGGCCGAGATAGGAGCAGGTGTCGATGCACGCTCGCTCGCCGAGGCCGACGTGCGTCGTGCGCACGACCCGCAGCTCCTCGAGCTTCACCGGGTCGCTCCCGGCCCGGGCGGCCGAGCGCAGGGCCCCCGCCTCGCCGACGGCCCGGGCCCGCAGCGCGACCCCGTCGGAGCCGTGCTCGAGGACGGTGAAGACGATCTCCGCCTCCTCGAGGTCGCCGGCGAGGGTGACGACGGAGCCCGACGCCCCGGAGGCCGCCGCGAGGACGATCTCCAGCGGGATCTTCGTCGGGTCGCGGAAGCGGATGACGGTGAGGTCCTCGCGGGCGGCCGCGACGCAGGCGTCCTCGAGGGTCGGGGCGTCCGCGACGTCGACGTAGACGCCGAACCGGACGTCCGGGTGCGCCCGCTCGAGGGCCTGCCGCTCCTCGGGGGTCATCGGTGCCACGACGACGTCGGCGGCGCCGATCGGGGTCGTGGTGTCGATCGGCTCCTCGGACAGCAGGACGCGGTCCACGGACGGGGGCAGGTCCGCGAGGTCGTCGGGGTGGGCCGTGACGAGGGCGTCGATGCCGTGGTGCAGGGCCTCCTCGACGATCGCGTCCCGGGACGGGGCCTCGCGCAGGTCAAGCCAGCACAGCCTGGTCGTCGTCGACATGGGTCTTTCCTTCCTCGATGGGGTGCGGGCTCGCGACGAGACCCGGTCTCCGGTGGATGAGTGCCGCCACGCAGGCGGTCGTGCGTCGGGGGTCGGCGGCGCCGAAGAGCGCCCGACCCATGGCGAGCCCGCCGACGCCGGCGGCGACCGCACGGCGGACGTCGGCGAGCAGCCGCCGCTCGTCCTCGCGTGGGGGGCCTCCCGCGAGCAGCAGGGGGACCGGACAGCTCGCGACGAGGTCGCGGGTCGTCGCGGTGTCGCGGGGGGCGGAGGTCTTGACGAGGTCGGCCCCCAGGTCGTGCGCGACGGTGACGGCCCGGAGCAGCAGGTCGGGGTCCGTCGGGTCGATCACGCCGGGACCGCGCGGGTAGGCCATGACGAGCAGCGGCAGCTGCCACCGCTCGCAGGCGTCCGCGACGGCGGCGAGGTCGCGGAGCTGGTCGGCCTCGGTCCTCGACCCGAGGTTGACGTGGACGCTCACCGCGTCGGCGCCGAGCCGCAGTGCCTCCTCGACCGAGGTGAGGAGCACCTTGGCGTCGGGGTCGGGAGCCGAGGCGGTGCTGCCGTTGAGGTGCAGGACGAGCCCGACGGCGGCGAGGTGCTCGGGGGCGACGTGCCGCACGGCGCCCTTGTGGAGGACGACGGCGTCCGACCCCCCGGCGGCCAGCGCGGCGACGAGGTCGTCGAGCGAGCGCCCGGGGCGGGTCACGGGACCGCAGGCCAGGGTGTGGTCGAGCGGGGTCACGAGGAGCCCGCTCGGGGAGTGGCGGTAGAGACGTCGCAGTCGCGTCTCGCGGGGGCCGGTCCGGGTCGTCATCGTCATCCTCCCAGCAGCTCTCGGACGAGCCGCCGGTCCGGCTTGCCCGACCGGGTCAGGGGAACACCGGTCCACACGACGACGCGGGTCGGCGCGTGGGTGGCGCTGAGCCGGGCCGTCACGTGCGCGACGAGCTCGTCCTCGTCGACGACCTGGCCGGCCCGCGGGACGACGACGGCGTGCACGGCCTCGCGGCGCTCGGCGTCCCGGATGCCGTGGACGACCGCGTCGGAGACCGACGGGTGCTCGCGCAGGGCGGACTCGATGGCCGCCGGGTAGATCTTGAGCCCACCGAGCTTGATGACCCCGGCGAGCCGCCCGACGAGCCGCAGCCGGCCGTGCGGCTCGAGCGCGCCGAGGTCACCGGTGGCCACCCAGCCGTCCCGGGTCAGCGCCGAGGGGTCCTCCCCCCAGTAGCCGTCGGCGGTCGTGCCCGACCGCACCCACACGGCACCGGCGTGACCGCGCGGGAGCGACTCGCCGGTGTCCGGGTCACGGACCTCCACGTCGACCCACGGGAAGGGCCGCCCGACCGTGCCGTGCAGGACCGGCTCGTCGTGGTCCTCGGGGGTGAGGGCGCTGATCCCGCCGGTCTCCGTCGTCCCGTAGACCTGGACGACGGTCCGCCCGAGGACCCGCCGGGCCGCGGCCACCCGGTGCGGCGCCGCGGGGGTACCGCTGTAGACGACCCGGCGCAGGGAGCGCAGGTCGGCGGTGGCGGTGCGGGGGTCGTCGAGCAGCGCGCAGAGGTGCGGGACCGCGAGGTACAGGTCGGTGACGCCACCCTCGACGGCGCCCAGCACCGCGCCCGGGTCGAACCGGCGGTGGAGCACGACGGAGCCGCCGGAGAGCAGGACGGCGTCGAGCATCGGGGCCGTCGTGTGGGTCGCGGGCGTCACCGACAGCAGGTGGACCGGTGCGCTCCCGAGGTCGTCGGCGAGCCGTTCGACGAGGCGCTCGCGGGAGCGGTGGCTCTGGCGGACGAGGCGGGGCGCCCCGGTCGTGCCGCTCGTGACGTCGACGACCGCGCACGCGGCGTCGGGGGTGGGGACCGGGACGACGGTGACCGCGGCCGGCCCGTCGGTGGCGGCGTCCGTCCCCACGGGCACGACGCGCAGCAGGGGCCGGTGGGAGCGCAGCGTGGTCGCCCGCTCGAGCGAGGCGGCGTCGACGACGACGGCCACGGCGCCCGTGCGATCGAGGACGTCGAGCTGGGCCTCGACCCCGAACGCCTCCTCGTCGGTCCGCGGGTTCATCGAGCGCAGGTGCACGACGCCGGCGCCGACGAGACGGGCGGCGTACCGACCGACGACGACGTCGGGGTCGTTGGGTCCGGTGAGGACGGCGACGACCGTGCCGGGCCCGGCGCCCGCGTCGGCGAGCGCTCCCGCGGTCGCGCGGACCCGGGCGACGACCTCGCGGCCGGTGAGCGCCCGGTCGGGGGTGAGCAGGGCCGCGTCGTCGGAGCACGCGAGGCGCTCGAGGGTGCGGGTGAGGACCGTCGCCGCCCGGGCCTCCGGGGTGCCGGAGGTGCCGGCGGTCGCCTGCGGGGCGGCGAGGCGCGGGATGGCCTGGACCGTCATCGGTCACACCACCCTCAGCTGGGCCATCATGCCCATCGCGCCGTGGTCGAGCATGTGGCAGTGGTAGGGGTAGAGGCCCCGGTGCCGGTCGAAGGTCATCCGGACCCGGACGCTCTCGCCGGGGAAGATCGCGACGGTGTCCTTGAGGCCGAGCTCGTTCGGTGCGGCCGGGCCGGTGCTGCGGTCCAGGACCCGCATGTGCGCGAGGTGGCAGTGGAAGTTGTGCGGGATCGTGGCGCTCTCGTTCGTCACCGTCCACTCCTCGGTCGTGCCGAAGTCGACCCGGGTGTCGACCCGGCTCATGTCGAAGGAGCGGTCGTCGATCGTCGCGATCATCGGGGTCGTCCCGGGCTCGCTCATCCGCATCGTCACGTGCCGCTCGACGCTCGCCGGCGGCACCGCGGGCAGCGTCGTGAGTCGGTCCGGGACGACGCTGTCGTCGCTCGCGTCGGCGCCGACCGAGAACCGCATGACCTGGCCGACGTCCTCCATCGGGCCCGGCCCCGTGTAGTTGACGACGTCGACGTCGGTGCCCGTGGGCCACTGGGAGAAGTCGACGACGAGGTCGGCGCGCTCCCCGGGGGACAGGAGGACGACGGGCGCGGGCACCGGCGACTCCAGGAGGCTCGCGTCCGCGCCGATCTGGGTCATCGGCGTGCCGTCGGAGAGGCCGAGGACGAAGAAGCGCATCGCGGAGGAGTTGATGACCCGGAAGCGGTACTTGCGGCGGCGGACCTCCATGCGGGGCCACGGCGTGCCGTTGACGAGGATCGTCGAGCGGTGCTCCGTGTCGTCCATCGTGAAGACGAGCCCGCCGTCGGAGCCGACGTCCGCGTCACGCAGGACGAGGGGGACCTCGAACTCGCCCGAGGGCAGGCCCAGCGCCTCCTCCTCGTCGCTCGTCACGAGGTAGGGGCTCGACATGCCGCGGTAGACGTTCTCGGCGTCGGTGTGGTGGGTGTGGTCGTGCAGCCACAGCGTGCTCGCCGGCTGGTCGTTGTCGTAGACGTAGGCGAAGCTGCCGCCGGGGAGGACCGGGTGCGACATCCGGCCGTCGAAGACCTCACGGTTCACCCCGCCGTGCAGGTGCACCGAGACCGGGACGTCGGTCTCGTTCCGCTGCCGGACGATGGTCCGGCGGCCGCGACGGGCCCGCACGACGGGTGGGACCCAGCTGCTGAAGTAGCCGTAGACCGACGTGGGGTGGCCGGGGAAGATCTCGGCCCGCACCTCGCGGATCCGGCTCTCGAAGACGTCGAGTCCTCGGCTGCTCACGACCGGGACCGCGTCGGGCAGGATCGGCAGCGGGAGCGAGAACTTCTCCAGGGCCGGCCGGGTGCCGGCGTCGGCGGGGCGCTCGGTCGGCATCGCCGGGCCGTGGTCGTGGGTCAGGCCCCGGCCGAGGGCGAGACCGGGGGGCAGCTCGGCGGTGCCGGCCCGGGCGGCGAGCTGGTGCCCGCCGACGGTGGTGGCGAGGCCGGCTCCGGCGAGGCGGAGGGCGGTGCGACGGTTCATGGTGGCCTCTCGGGGCGGGTCGGACGGTCGGTCTGCAGCCATCGAACGGCTTGTGCCGCAGCGCAGGAAGGGGTGGGGCGGGGACCGGCGGCAGCCATCACGCGGGCGGTGACATCGGTCACCGGCGGCCCGGCGGACCGGCCGTCCTGCGGCGGCCCGGACCCGGGCACGCCGACACCCGGTGGTCGGGAACAGGACACGACCACCGGGTGTTCGACAGGGGCGACGCCGGGTCAGGCGTCCTCTCGGCGGAAGGCGAGCACACCGACCGTGAGGCCGGCGACGAGCATCGCGCAGGTCACGCCGACGCCCAGCCCGACGGTCGGGGCCGACGGGGTGCCGGAGAAGACGTCGCGGACCGCGTCGACGACGTGACGCACCGGCATGACGTCGCTGACGGTCCGCAGCCATCCCGGTCCGAGCGTCATCGGCAGGAGGATCCCGGACAGCAGGAGGACCGGCATCGTCACGACGTTGACGAGCGGGGCCATGACCTCCTCGCTGCGGGTGCGCAACGCGACGGCGTTCGACAGCGCCGACCCCGCGGCGCCGAGGAGCAGGGCGATCCCGACCCCCGCGAGAGCGCCGGCGACCGGCGCGTCCATCCCCATGACGTAGCCGGCGCCGACGAGGATCAGGCACTGGATGCCCAGCTGGAGGACGTCGCGCCCGAGCCGGCCGAGCAGGAGGGCGCCGCGGCTCGCCGGGGTCACCCGCTCGGCCTCGACGACCCCCTCCCGCCACTCGGCGAGGAGGTTGAACCCGACGTAGAGGGCTCCGAAGAGCCCCATCTGGACGACGAGCCCCGGGACGAAGAAGGTGTAGGCGTTCTCCACCCCGATCTGGTCGGCGATGGGCCCGAGGAGTGGGGCGAAGAGGACGAGGTACAGGATCGGCTGGGCCACGCCGAGCAGCACCCACGCGGGGTTGCGCAGGTTGAGCCGCACCTGGCGGCGGAGGACGACGGTGGCGTCGCGGAGCAGGGTCATGGGGTCTCCCGGGGTCAGGCGGCGTCGCGGAGCGAGCGGCCGGTGAGGGTGAGGAACACGTCGTCGAGGGTGGGCCGACGCACGTCGAGGCCGGCGACGGCGACGTCGTGCCGGTCGAGCTCTCGGACGACGACGGCGAGCCCGCCGGACCCGGCGCGGAGCGGGCCGGTCACGACGCCGTCGCCCGGCGTGAACACGTCCCCGGTCGCCGCCCCGGCGCACAGCGCGGCCCGGCCGGCGTCGGCGGGGTCGGCGAGCCGGACGGTGAGGACGTCGTCGTCGAGGTCTGCCTTGAGGTCCTCGCTCGTCCCGGTCGCGACGACGCTGCCGTGGTCGACGACGACGAGCCGGTCCGACAGGGCGTCCGCCTCGTCGAGGTAGTGGGTCGTCACGAGCACGGTCGCACCGCGGGAGGCGCGCAGGTCGCGGATGTGGTCCCAGAGGTTGGCGCGGGACTGCGGGTCGAGCCCGGTCGTCGGCTCGTCGAGGACGACGAGCTCGGGGTCGTGGACGAGGGCGGTGGCGATCTCCAGCCGCCGCCGCTGGCCGCCGGAGAGCGACCCGGCGGGCCGGTCCCACAGGTCGCCGAGGTCGAGCCGGTCGAAGAGGTCGCGGGCCCGGGTACGGGCCGCCCGCCGGGTCAGTCCGTAGAGCATGCCGCGGTCGGTCGCCTCGTCGCCGGCCCGGGCCCGACGGGAGGTCGACCCTCCCTGGGAGACGTAGCCGAGGCGGCGGCGGACCTCGCGGGGGTCGGCGCGGACGTCGCGCCCGCAGACGAGGACCTCGCCGGACGTGGGGCGCAGCAGGGTCGAGAGGATCCGGAGGGTCGTCGTCTTGCCGGCGCCGTTCGGCCCGAGCAGGCCGACGATCTCGCCGCGGCCGATGTCGAGGTCGATCCCCCGGACCGCCTCGACGGTCCGGCGTCGCCGGCCCCTCCCGGAGTCGAACGACATCCGCAGGTCTCGGGTCTGGATCACGAACGTCCCCTTCGGCGGGCGGGGGCCGGGTGCCTCCGCGGATGCTCCCATCGACGCACGGGGGAGGCTGCCGGACAACGGAGGTCCGCACGGGCGGTGACCCGCTACACCGGGCGGATGACGTGTGTCAGGGGTGCCGGTCGGTGGTCGGGACCGGACGGGGCCTCGGAGCCGGCCGCGGGCCGCGAGCCGGCCGCGGGGTCAGAGCCAGCCGCGTCGCTCGGCCTTGGCGAAGGCCTCGGCCCGGGACTCGGCGTCGAGCTTGACCATGGCGTTGCTCAGGTAGTTCCGCACCGTGCCCCGGGACAGGTAGAGCTCACCGGCGATCGCCTCCGTGCTGCGACCCTGCCCGACGAGCCGGAGGATGTCGATCTCCCGGTCGGTGAGCGGGCACGGTCCGCTGCGCAGTGCTTCGGCGGCGAGCTCGGGGTCGATCGCCGTCCCACCGGACGCGACGGTGCGGATGGCCTCGACGAGCCGGCTGCCGGTCGTCGACTTGAGGATGTAGCCGTTGGCGCCCGCGGCGAGCGCCTTGTGCATGTGCCCGGGACCCTCGAGGGCCGTGAGCAGGAGGACCTTGCAGCCGCTGACGCCGGCGGCGGCCTCGATGCCGCTCATCCCCGGCATGTCGACGTCGAGGACGGCGACGTCGGGGGAGAGCCGCTCGACGGCCGCGGCCACCTCGTCGCCGCGGCTCACCCGTCCGACGACCTCGAAGGTGGGCTCGGTGTCGAGGAGCGCCTGGAAGGCCTCCGCGACGAGGTCGACGTCGTCGGCGATGAGGATGCGCAGGCGGTCGGTGTCGGTCACGGACGGGCTCCCAAGGGACTCTCGTGGGTGCTGGGCGTGGCGGCGTCGGACCCCTCGACCCGGGGCAGCCGGGCGATGACCCGGAAGCGGCCGTCGGAGAGGTGGCCGGCCTCGAGCGATCCGCCGAGGTCGCCGGCCCGGCTCGCGAGGTCGGTGAGCCCCGTCCCCCGCGCCCGGCCGTCGTCGGAGGCGCCGTCGTTGACGACGACGAGCACGGCGGTGGTGGCCTCCTGGCGCAGGCGGATCTCGACCCAGGACGGCCGGGAGTGCTTGAGCAGGTTCGTCACGCTCTCGCGCAGCACCCGGGACCCGAGGGAGTCGACGACCTCCCCCATCGGACCGGCGGTCGTGACGTCGGCCTCGCACCGGATGCCGAGCCGGGCGAAGAGCTCCTGGGCGGACTCGAGCTCGTCGGCGAAGCCGAGCACCGTCTCGCCCCTGGTGAGTCCGCGCAGCTGCGCCTGGCCCTCCGAGACCATGCGACCGACCTCCTCGAGCTGCTCGCCGCAGCGGGCGGGGTCGCGCTCGAGGAGCCGGATGGCGGTCTGCACGCGCAGGCCGACGGCCACGAGGCTGCGTCCGAGGATGTCGTGCAGGTCGCGCGAGATGCGGTGCCGCTCCTCGTCGACGCGGAGCCGGGCCACGGTCTCGCGGGCCCGGGCGAGCTCGCCGACGGTGATGGCGAGCCGGGTGAGGACGTAGAGCATGAGGGCGATCGCCGCGAGGACGACCGCGAAGAAGAAGACGAGGAAGGCGTTGACCTCCTGGGACACCATGAACGCCGCGAGCGCGACGAGGTAGGTGGCCCCGACGGCGAGCAGCCGCCACCGCGTGAGGAGCAGCGCGAACACGCCCAACGACAGGGACGCGGCCAGCCAGGCGCCGATGACGAAGGCGACCGTGGCGAACAGGACGACGAGCCAGGGCATCCAGGCGGGGACGTCGCGGTCCCGGACCGAGCGCAGCTGGACGACGGTGAAGAGGACCGCGGCGAGCGCGCCGGTGACGACGGCGACGGCCCGGGTCAGGAGCGTGAGGTCGTCGCTCTCCTGGGTGAGCATCGACAGGGTGCCCTGGACGACGACCACGACGACGACGCCCCACGAGGCGACGAGGGCGATGCGGGCGTCACCGCCGCCTTGGCTCTTCACCGGTACCAGCCTCGTTCCTGCCCCCTGGGTGCTCGTCGCGACTGTAACAGCGCCCACGCGTCACGGCCCGTCGGCGGGGACGAGCTCGACGACCTCGTCGACGAGACGGAGCGCGGCCGCGTCGAGGGCGCCGGCGTCGGCGACGACGAGCACGGTCCGCCCGTCGACGTCGACGACGTCGCGGACGGCGTCGAGGACGGTGGCCGCGTGGGCGACGACGCGGGTCGGACCCCGGAGGTCGACGGCGACGACGTCCGGGTCGTCGGCGAGGGCGACGGCGACGCCGAGCAGGATCCCGTCGGCCGGGTCGAGGTCGCCGACGTGGGTCCCGGCGTCGACCGTGACCCCGAGGCGCGCCGCCATCCGACGGGCGGCCTCACCCCGCTCGTCGAGCACGGTGCCCACCGGGGTGTCGGCGGGGGTCTCCGGCGGGCCGGGCACCCGGCCGAGGACCGCGCGCCAGGCCGTGTCGTCGACCTCTCGACGCGCCGCACCCGAGCCGCTCTCGACCCGACCCGAACGGCGGGGCAGCTCGCCGGTGAGGCACAGGACGACGGTGCGGCCGGCGCCGGCCGGGGTGAGGAGGACGACGCTGCCCGCCTCGACCCCGAACCCGACGTCCGTGACCGTCGCGGAGTCCCGGGTCGCGTCCCCGTCGGCCGAGAGGCCGTCGACCCGGAGTGCCACCACCCCGGCCCGGGGCAGGGCCGGCCGCTCGCGTCGACCCCCGGGGGCCGGGGACGTCATGACGACCACGACTCAGCAGTAGACGATCGAGATCGTGCTGAAGGGCCAGTCCATCGGCCCGTCGATGACCTCGTCGACGGTGGTCAGGGTCTGCATCTCGTTGACGCTCATGGTGGTTCGTCCTCTCCCTACGTGGTGCCGGCGGCCTTCCCGCTCGACTGGTTCCACTCTCGTCGGCCCCGGGGAGCCGCAGTAGTAGCCGCGGTCAGCGACCTGTCGTG
This sequence comes from Phycicoccus avicenniae, assembly GCF_018139485.1. Taxonomy (GTDB): domain Bacteria; phylum Actinomycetota; class Actinomycetes; order Actinomycetales; family Dermatophilaceae; genus Phycicoccus; species Phycicoccus avicenniae. Next base: position 61,199 of record NZ_JAGSNF010000004.1, on the reverse strand, counting down.
ACGGGTGTCATGGCATCCGTGACGTCGTGCCATCCGGTGCCGGCCCGGGGCAGGCAGAGCAGGTCCGAGAAGGCCCCCGCCGCCCGTCGCGGGTCGGGGTCGGCCACGAGCAGGACGCCCGCGGCCCCCGAGCCGACGTCGGCCGCGCAGCGCATGTTCTGGTCGCCCAGGACGAGGTCGGCCTCCGCGGCCTCGGGGTGCTCGCGGCGACCCGTCGCGTGGGCGGGGACGGTGTACCAGGCCAGCCGGCGCCGGTGGGTGGCGACGACCGGGTCGTCGGGCGCGAGCAGTGTGAGGGTGGCGAGGAGTCCGGCCCGGCCGTGCAGCAGGCCGGCACCCGCCACCGAGCGCAGCGAGCACGCGAGCCGCACCCCGCGGACCGCCTCGGGGTCCCCGTCCTCGCCGAGGGCCGCGGCGAGCAGGCCGAGGGCGGCGGACCCGGTGCCGAGGTAGGGCATGACGCGCCGGCCGTCACCGGTGAGCCAGGCCCCGGCGCTGACCCGGACGGCGCCGGTCTCGCGGCGCAGGGCGGCGCGGGCGCCGGCGCGCAGGCGCGCGGCGACCCCGTCGGGCCCGAGCGGGGCGCCGCCGGGCCCGGTGAGGTCGGCGCCGGGACCGGGCGGGGCGCCGGCGGTGAGCTCGGCGACCCGGAGCAGGGCGAGGCCCACCCCGGCCCACCCGTCGAGCAGCCCGGCGCGGTGTCCGGGCGGCGGAACGTCGGTCTCGACCGCCTCCAGCACCTCCGTGGCGAGGCCGAGCGCGGTCGCGGCGAGGGACGGGTCGTCGAGTCGGGCGGAGAGCTCGGCGAGGGCGACGGCCCGACCCGCGGCACCGCGCGACCACCAGGGACAGGCCCCCGACCGGTCGGCCCACCGTTCGAGGACGGTGCGTGACGCGTCGTCCTCGCCGAGCATCGAGAGGCACAGGGCGACACCTTCGGCGCCGTCGCCGAGCCCCGGGGCGAGGTAGGGCGCCTCGAGCGCGCGGGCCACGAGCCAGGCGCGCCACTCGTCCGGGACCTGTGCCCCCGTGCGGGCCAAGGTCGCGAGGACGCCCCCGGCGCCGTGCAGCAGTCCCAGCCCGCCCCCCGGCACCGCGAAGCCCGCGACGTCCGAGGGCAGGAGGCGGTCGGTCCGGGTCGGGTCCGCCGCGACACGCAGGCCTGCGAGGAGGCGGGCCGGGTCCGGGCCGGTCGGCTCGGTGTCGTCGGCGCCGACCGGCTGCTCGGCGTCGTCGAGGTCGGACTCCCCCGCCCGCACGAGAGCGGCCGCGAGGTCGGGGCGGCGGGAGGTGAGCGAGTACTGCGGGTTGACGAGCACGGCGCGCATCCGCTCGAGGGCGTCGAGGTCACCCTGCGGCGTGACGTCGGCTCCGGGGCTGGACAGGACGGTGCCGACGCCCTCGGCGACGGCGACCCCGTCGACGGCCGCGGACTCGAGGTCGACGAGCACCATCCGTCCGTCGCGGTCGATGACGTTCCCGCTGTGCACGTCGCGGTGCGTGACGCCGTGCGCGTGGAGCACCTCGAGCGAGGCCCGCGTCCCCGAGACGACGCGCTCGACCCAGTGCCGGTAGGCGGGTCCGTCCGCCCCGGGGACGGCGGCCGGGTGCCTCGTCGCGAGCCCGGAGGTGAGGACCGGGCCGTCGACGTGCTCGAGGACGAGGAACTCGCTGTCGCCCGCGACGTGGTGGCGCACGACCTCCGGGACGACGCCGGTCCCGGCGAGCCGCTCGAGCGCACGGCGCTCGTGCCGCAGCCGGGTCACCGCGTCCGACCCGGAGGCGTCGAAGCCGGTGTGCCGACGTGCCTCCTTGAGGACGACGCGGCGTCCGTCCTCCCACGTGGCGGAGTACACCCCGCCGGCGTTCGAGCGGTGCATCAGCCGGACGTCGGTGACCGGCAGCACCGCGTCGGCGTCGCGTGCCGCCGCGGCCTCGCGCAGGATCGCGACGACCTCGGGCACGTACCCCGCGGCGCGAGCACCGCTGTGCGGTGAGCGGTCGTCGGCCACCGGGTCGGCCGACCCGGCGGCACCCCTCCGACCGACCGCGCACCGGCCGAGCGCGTCGACGTGGTGGACCCCCCGGAAGGCACCGAAGCGGACCGACACCGGCGCCCCGTCCACGGGGATGTCGCTGAGGATGCGTGCTCCCGGTTCGCCGGCGAGCCGGGCGGTGAGCCGCGCCACGATCCGCGCGAGCGCGGTCTCCTCCGCCGTGTAGATCGTCACGACCTTCCCGGCCGCTGAGGGGTCGGCGTACTTCGCCTGGCTCGCGGCGACGAGCCGGCGGCTGCGCAGGTGCTTGCACGTGAGGTCCTCCGCCAGGGCCTCGGCGACGACGGTCGCGACCACGTCCCGGGCGCGGGTGGGGACGCACGAGACGTGCACCTTCCACCCGGAGTCGGGGAGCATGACCGGGGTGCGGTAGATCCGCCACGGTCCGTGGTCGGTGACCTCGACCCGGTCGGGGACCGCGGCGGGACCGAGCACGTCGCCCGGCGCCGGGGCCACCTGCCACACGTCGTCGTAGAAGTCGGGGTCGGCGTCGAGGTGGGCGAGGTGGCGATGGTCCATCGCGGGGTCTCCTGCTGCGGCTCACGGGGCCCGGTCGGATCCCCGCGCCGATCCTGTCGAGGCGCGGATCACACCCGTCAGTGACAGGTGTCATCCGTCTGGATGACGCCCGTCATCGGGGGTCACGGGTCGGCAACGATCGGGGCGCCAGGGGTTGCGGGACCTCGTGCCCGTGCCCTGGGATGCGCGCCGTGGCCGACGGGGTCAGGTCGCCGGGGCGAAAGCGGTGACGACGAGCGCGGGCTCGCCGGCCTCGTCCGTCGCGGCGAGGTCGAGCTCGGCGGTGATCCGCCAGTCGTGGTCGCCCTCCGGGTCCTCGACGATCTGGGTCACCGTCCACGCCCCGTCGCCGGTCTCGACGCCGAAGAACGCCGGGCCGCGGGCGCTCGGCCCGGTCCCGATGCCGTCGTACTCGCTCGCGTACTCGGCGGCGGCGTCCTGCCACGCGTCGGCCGTGAGCCCGCCGTCGAGCGCGGCGAGCGCCTCGTACCGCCCGAGCGACAGCAGCTCGACGCGGCGGAACATGCTCTGGCGGACCATGACCCGCAGCGCCCGGGGGTTCGCCGACAGGGCCCGACCCTCGGTCGTCGGCCGCACCTCGGTGCCCGGTTCGTCGGTCGGGTTCGTCAGCGCCTCCCACTCGTCGAGGAGGCTGGAGTCGGTGTGCCGGACGATCTCGCCGAGCCACTCGACGAGGTCGTCGACGTCCTCGGTGCGGGCCGACGTCGGGACGGTCGAGCGCAGCGCCCGGTAGGCGTCGGTGAGGTAGCGCAGGACGACGCCCTCGGCCCGGGCGAGCTTGTGGTGGGCGGTGAACTCGCCGAACGACATGGCCCGCTCGAACATCTCGCGCACGACGGACTTCGGCGACAGGTCCCGCGGGTCGACCCACGGGTGGCTCTGCCGGTAGGTCCGCAGCGACTGCTCGAGGAGGTCGGCGAGGGGCTTGGGCCACGTGACGTCCTCGAGGGCGTCCATCCGCTCCTCGTACTCCATCCCGTCGGCCTTCATCGCCGCGACCGCCTCACCCCGCGCCTCGTACTGCTGGGCGGAGAGGACCGGGCGGGGGTCGTCGAGGGTGGCCTCGATGACGCTGAGGACGTCGAGCGCGTAGTCCGGGTGCTCGGGGTCCAGCACGTCGAGCACCGCGAGGGCGAACGCCGACAGCGACTGGTTGAGCGCGAACCCCTCGTGGAGGTCCATCGCCACCTGGAACGGGCCCTCCTCGTAGCGGCGACCGTCGCGGCGGAGGAAGCGCTCGAGGGCGGTCGGCTCCGCCGGCTCGGGCTCGGGTGTCTCGTCCGGGTCGTCGGCGGGTGCGTCCGGCCCGTCGTCGGACGCCGGAGCGAGGCCGGCCGCGGCGAGCGCCTCGCCGAGCGCGCCGAGCGAGGACCCGCCCGGGGCGGGGTCGACGGCGCGCGGTGGGTCGTCCTGGGCGGGCCGTGCGTCCTCGGTGGCATCCTCGGGAGTGGCCGGCGCGTCGTGCTCCTCGACGGGCGGCAGCCAGTCGTCGACGCCGGACCCGTCGTCGGGCTCGACGACACCGGAGCGCAGCAGCGACCCGAGCACCTGGACGGCCCGCTCGACGAGCCGCTCGCGGCGCTCGTCGTCCTCGTGGTTGTCCAGCAGCAGGGTCCACAGACCGTCCTGCTGCACCTCCCACTGGTCGAGGACGCCCAGGACCATCGCGTGGGTCACCCGCATCCGGGACCGCAGCGGCTCCGGCTCGCCAGCGACGAGCTTGTCGTACGCCGCCTCGTTGTACGTGAGCACGCCCTCGGGCGGCTTCTTGCGGACGATGCGACGCTCCTTCTTCGGGTCGCCGCCGGCCTTCGCGAGGGCCTTGGAGTTCTCGATGACGTGGTCCGGCGCCTGGACGACGACGTACCCGACGGTGTCGAAGCCTGCCCGCCCCGCCCGCCCGGCGATCTGGTGGAACTCCCGCGCCCGCAGGACCCGCTGCTTGCGGCCGTCGTACTTCGTGAGCGAGGTGAGCAGGACCGTGCGGATCGGCACGTTGATGCCGACGCCGAGGGTGTCGGTGCCGCTGACGACGGCGAGCAGCCCGGCCTGGGCCAGTGTCTCGACGAGGCGCCGGTACTTCGGCAGCATCCCGGCGTGGTGGACGCCGATGCCGTGGAGGACGAGCCGGCGCAGGGTGTGGCCGAACCCCTTGCCGAACCGGAAGCCGCCGACGGCCTCCTTGATTGCCTTCTTCCGCTCCTGGGAGACGACCTCGACGGACATGAGGGCCTGCGCCTGCTCGACGGCGGCGGCCTGGGTGAAGGACACGACGTAGACGGGGGCCCGGCCGTCGCGCAGGAGCAGCTCGATCGTGTCGTGGACCGGGGTGAGGACCCACTCGAACTCCAGCGGCACGGGGCGCTCGGCACCGGTGACGGCGACGACGTCGCGGCCGGTGCGGCGGTGCAGGTCGCGCTCGAGGTCGCTCGTGTCGCCGAGGGTCGCCGACATGAGGAGGTGCTGGGTGTCGGGCATGAGAAGGAGCGGGACCTGCCAGGCCCAGCCGCGGTCCGGCTCGCCGTAGAAGTGGAACTCGTCCATGACGACGAGGCCGACGTCGGTGGCGTCCCGCTCGCGCAGGGCGTGGTTGGCGAGGACCTCGGCGGTCGCGCAGACGATCGGGGCGCCGGGGTTCACGGCGGCGTCGCCGGTGAGCATCCCGACGTTCTCGGCGCCGAAGGTCTCGACGAGGGCGAAGAACTTCTCGGACACGAGGGCCTTGATCGGGGCGGTGTACCACGACCGGCGCCCGGTGGCGAGGGCCTGGGCGTGCGCGGCGACGGCGACGAGCGACTTGCCGGACCCGGTGGGGGTCGCGAGGACGACGTGCGCGTCGTCGGCGAGGGCGAGCACGGCCTCCTCCTGCGCCGGGTAGAGCACGAACCCGCGCTCCCCGGCCCACTCGACGAACACGTCGAGGGCGGCGTCGGCGCCGATGCCGTCACCGGACCCGCGGGCGTCGACGTCCCCGAGGTCGGGGGCCGCGGAGCCGGTGAGTCGTTCGGTGAGCGTCATCGCCGCCGATCCTTCCACGCGGTGTGGCGCGGGCGTCAGCGCCGCCGCGGCTCCTCGCTCGGGCCGACCTCCGCCGCGACCCACTCGACGAGCGGCCGGACGGCCCGCCAGTCCGCGCGGACCCGGTCGACGACCTCGGCGGTCGGCAGCCACGCCGGTGCACCGTGGTCCCGGGCCGCGGTGAGGTGCTTGTGGCGCAGCAGCTCGAGGCGGGGGTGGTCGGCCGGGACGTCCCGCGGTCGGGTCCTGACCCGTTCGCCGCCGAGGACGAAGCCGTCGGCGACGAGCGCCGCCGTGAGCCGCTCGAGCTCCTGGCCGGCCATGGGGCGGTCGACCGCGGCCCGGTACCGGCGGGTCTGGTCGGGGCCGGTCGGGTAGAAGCCGCCGCCGGCGAAGAGCCCGGCCGCCGAGACCTGGACGTACCACCCGATGCCGGCCTCCAGCGAGACGAGGGCGCCCTGGTGGTCCTTGTAGGGGGACTTGTCGGCGCTGAACCGCACGTCGCGCTGAGGGCGGAAGAGGTGGGCCTGCCCGAACTCGTCGGCGAGCGCGTCGCACAGTCGCTCCATCGGCTCGCGGACGGAGGACTCCCACCGGGCCTTGTGGGCGTGCCACCAGTCGCGGGAGTTGTCCGCGGCGAGGTCGTCGTAGAAGTCGAGGGCGTCGACCGGGATGCCGTGCCCCGCTGCGTCGCTCACGGCTGCTCCTCGTAGTTCGTCGCCCAGGCGCGGGCGACGAGGTCGCGCAGGACGGCGGGGTCGACGTCGGAGAGTCTCTTGACGTAGAGGCACCCCTTGCCCGTCGTGTGCGGGCCGAGCCGGGCCAGCAGGTCGTCGTTCGAGCCGTAGTACGTCAGCCCGTAGAGGGTGAGCGCCGCCGTGCGGGCCGCGAGGCCGACCGCGAACCACTCCCGGTCCTTGCCGTCGGCGGTGCGGTACGGCTGGCGGCCGAAGCCGATCGTCGACGCACCCCACATCCGTGGCTCGGCGCCGGTGACCTCGCGCATGAGGACGAGGACGGCCTGCGCGTCCGCACGCCGTCGGTCATCGGCGACGGCGGCGAGGTGGGCGTCGACGTCCCCGCCGCCCGGCCGGGTCGTGCGGTCGCCGTGGTCGGTCATCGCGGTCCTCCTGACGGTGCTGCCCCGACGGTAGGCCGGAGCGCCGACACCCCGCCAGGGGTCGTGCGGAAGGCCCGGCCGAGGAGCCCACCCGCTCACCGTCGCCGTGCGTCGCGTCGGGGGTCGACGCGGACCTCGCCGCGCGGCAGGTTCGGCGGGAGCCCGAGGCCGGCGAACCGGTCCGCGTCGAAGATCGTCACCTCGGCGACCGTCCCGTCCGAGATCCGCAGCACGTCGACGGTCAGCGGGCGGTGCAGGCCCTCGCTCTCGCTCCACAGGTAGAACGCGACGGCGGGCTGCCGGTTGACGGCCGTGGGCACCGCCCGCAGGCCGGACATCTGCGGGAAGCCCTCCGCCGTCCAGTCCGCGATGACGGCGTCCCGGCCGACGACGAGGCCGTGCGACGGCGGCATCGCGAACCGGACGTCGTCGCGGAGCATCCGGGCGAGGGCGCCGACGTCGGCCGCGACGCTCGCCTCCGTGTAGCGCCGCACGAGGTCCTGGGCCGTGGCGTCGCCGTCGGGCCCGGTCCACGACTGCCGGTCGGCCGGCAGGTGTTCGCGCATCCGGGCGCGGGCGCGCTGGAGGGCGCTGTTCACCGAGTGCACGGAGTCGCCGAGGAGGTCGGCGACGTCCTTCGCCGGCCAACCGAGGACGTCGCGGAGGACGAGTACCGCTCGTGGCCGCGGCGCCAGGTGCTGGACGGCGACGACGTAGGCGAGCTCGATGGTCTCCCGGGACAGGGCCCGGCTCTCCGGCTCCTGCGCAGCGTCGGCGGGCAGCTCGTCGAGGAGGACGTCGGGATAGGGCTGCAGCCAGCGCACCTCGCCGCCGGTCGCGGGGTCCGGCCGGCGCCGGGCGAGGAGGTCGAGGCAGGCGTTCGTCGCGATGCGGTAGAGCCAGGCGCGGACGCTGGCCCGGCCCTCGTACGTCGCGCGGCGACGCCAGGCGCGCAGGAACGTCTCCTGGACGGTGTCCTCGGCGTCCTCGAACGAGCCGAGCATCCGGTAGCAGTGGACGTGCAGCTCGCGCCGGTGCGGCTCGGTGAGCGCGGCGAACCCCGCCTCGTCAACCTCGGCCAGCGGGTCCACAGCCCCCTCCCTCGTCGATGTGTCCGTCGTCATCGTCATCCTCCCGTGTCGTGTGCGGTCACGGGTTATGACGGCCGCGGGCCCGGGAACTCATCACCGACCGGCGGGGGCTCCGACGACGCGGACGGCGACGTCGGCGTAGTGCTCGGCGAGCGTCTCGGGGCTCCACGCCCCGCCGTCCCGGTACCACCGGGCGACGTCGACCCCGAGCGACAGCAGCGCCGCCGCCGCGACCCGGGGCTCGGGGCACGTGAAGAGCCCCGCGTCGACACCGTCCCGCACGACCCCCTGCATCTCGACGTCGATGGCGTGCCGCAGCGTCTCGATCTCCTCGCGGTGCTCCGGGGCGAGGGCGGCGAGCTCGTAGTTCACGATGCGCGCCGAGGTGTGCGCGCGGGCGTGGTACGTCACGAACTCCCGGACGACCGCGCGCAGCCGGTCGACCTGGTCCCCCGGCGTGGCCCGGGCCGAGCGGACGATGCCGAGCGTCGTCTCGTGCCCTCGGCGGGAGATCCGGTAGAGGATCTCCTCCTTCGACCGGTGGTGGACGTACAGCGCCGCGGGCGACATGCCGGCGGCCGCCGCGATGTCCCGGGTCGTCGTGCCGTGGAAGCCCTTCGTCGCGAACGCCTCGACGGCGGCGGCGTAGAGCCGGTCCCGGGTCTCCTCCGGGCGCGCGGCACGGCGGGGGGTCGTCGTCACCGGTCGCCTCCTCACGTCGTCACCCGTCATCGCTGCAGGCCGGACCGTCGGCCGGGTCCGACCGTGACGGACGTCCCACCGGGCCGGTCCTGCCCGGGGTTGACGACCGTCGGGTCGCCGCACCATGCTGTGGCTGAACAAGCGCTTAGTCAAGCACAGGGAGGTGCTCGATGCCGGACGCCGTCATCGTCGCGACCGCACGATCCCCGATCGGCCGCGCCGGGAAGGGCTCGCTCGTCGACGCCCGACCGGACGACCTGTCGGTCCAGATGCTCGAGGCCGCACTCGCCCAGGTCCCCCAGCTGGACCGCCGCGAGATCGACGACCTCATGCTCGGCGTCGGCCAGCCGGCCGGGGAGTCGGGGCACAACCTCGGCCGTGCCGTCGCCGTCCTCGCCGGGATGGACCACCTGCCCGGGGTCACCGTCAACCGGTACTGCTCCTCCTCGCTCCAGACGACGCGGATGGCGATGCACGCGATCCGCGCCGGGGAGGGCGACGTCTTCGTCTCCATGGGTGTCGAGACCGTGAGCCGCTACGGCACCGGCCGCTCCGACGGCCTGCCCGGCAGCCACAACCCGAGGGTCGCCGACGCCGAGGCCCGCACCGAGCGCCGCGCCCAGGGTGGTGCCGACACCTGGACAGACCCGCGCGAGTCCGGCGAGCTGCCCGACGTCTTTATCGCGATGGGCCAGACCGCCGAGAACGTCGCGCAGCGGAACGGGGTCTCCCGCGAGGACCAGGACCGCTGGGGCGTGCGCAGCCAGAACCGCGCCGAGCAGGCCATCGCCGACGGCTTCTGGGCCACCGACATCACCCCCGTCACCCTCCCGGACGGCACCGTCGTCGACCGCGACGACGGCCCCCGCGCCGGCGTCACCTACGAGGGTGTCTCCCAGCTGCAACCGGTCTTCCGGCCCGACGGCACGGTGACGGCCGGCAACTGCTGCCCGCTCAACGACGGCGCTGCCGCGGTCGTCGTCATGTCCGACACGAAGGCGAAGGAGCTGGGCATCACCCCGCTCGCCCGGATCGTCTCGACCGGCGTCTCCGGGCTCTCGCCCGAGATCATGGGCCTCGGCCCCGTCGACGCGACCCGCCAGGCGCTCGCCCGCGCCGGGATGTCCGTCGCCGACCTCGACCTCGTCGAGCTCAACGAGGCGTTCGCCGCGCAGGTCATCGGGTCCGCCCGCGAGCTCGGGCTCGACGAGGACAAGCTCAACGTCCACGGCGGCGCGATCGCCGTCGGCCACCCGTTCGGGATGACCGGCGCCCGGATCACCTCGACCCTGCTCAACGGGCTGCGCCGCACCGACGGCCAGATCGGGCTCGAGACGATGTGCGTCGGCGGTGGCCAGGGCATGGCGATGGTCCTGGAGCGGCTGTCGTGACCGCCACCCCGTCCGAGCCCACCGGCCGCCGGCTCGAGGGCAAGGTCGCCCTCGTCACCGGGGCGAGTCGGGGCATCGGCCTCGGGATCGCCGAGCGGGTCGTCGCCGAGGGCGGACGCGTCGTCCTCACCGCGCGCAAGCAGGAGGCGCTCGACGAGGCTGTCAGCGCGCTCGGCGGTGCGGACCACGCGGTCGCCGTCGCCGGCAAGGCGGACGACGCCGAGCACCGTGCGGCCGCCGTCGCCACGGCGGTCGACACGTTCGGCAGCCTCGACCTGCTCGTCAACAACGCGGGCATCAACCCGGCGTACGGTCCGCTCGTCGAGCTCGACCTCGACGCGGCGCGCAAGATCCTCGAGGTCAACGTCGTCGCCGCGCTCGGTTGGACCCAGGCCGCGCACGCCGCGTGGATGGGCGAGCACGGCGGGTCCGTCGTCAACGTCGCCTCGGTCGCCGGCACGAAGCCCGCGCCCGGGATCTCGATGTACGGCGCGAGCAAGGCCGCGCTCGTCAGCCTCACCGAGTCGCTCGCCGTCGAGCTCGGGCCGACGGTGCGGGTCAACGCCGTCGCCCCGGCCGTCGTCAAGACCCAGTTCGCCCGCGCCCTCTACGAGGGCCGTGAGGAGCAGGTCGCCGCGCAGTACCCGCTGAAGCGGCTCGGCGTCCCCGAGGACATCGGGTCGGTCGTCGCCTTCCTCCTCTCCGACGACGCGGGCTGGCTCACCGGTCAGACGCTCGTCGTCGACGGCGGGGTCACCCTCACCGGCGGCGTCTGATGGTCGCGACCGCCGTCGTCACCGGCGCCGCGCACGGCATCGGCGCCGCCCTCACCGCCCGGCTCGCCGCCGAGGGCCTGCGGGTCGTCGCCGCGGACGTCGACGGCGACGCGCTCACCGACGTCGCCGGGACGACCGGCGCCACCCCGGTGACCGCCGACGTCGGGACCGTCGCGGGCGTCGAGGCGCTCGTCGCCGCCGCCCACGACGCGCTCGGCGAGGTCGACGTGTGGTTCGGCAACGCCGGTATCGACCGGATCGGCGGTCTCGACTCCTCGGAGGACGACTGGCGGGCGGTCCACGACGTCAACGTCATGGCGCACGTGCGCACGGCCCGGCTGCTCGTCCCGCGGTGGCTCGAGCGCGGCTCCGGACGGTACGTCGTCACCGCGTCGGCCGCGGGCCTGCTCACGATGCTCGGCAGCCCGACGTACTCCGTGACGAAGCACGGCGCCGTCGCCCTCGCGGAGTGGCTGTCCGTCACCTACCGGCACCGCGGGATCGTGAGCCAGGCGATCTGCCCGCAGGGGGTCCGCACCCGGATGCTCGAGAACGCCTCGGGCCTCGCGGGCCTGCTGAGCCGCGACTCCGCCCGCACCCCCGAGGAGGTCGCCGACCTCGCCGTCGAGGCGCTCGCCGACGACCGCTTCCTCGTCCTGCCGCACCCCGAGGTCGCCGGCTACTACGAGGCCCGGGCGCACGACAGCGACCGGTGGCTCGGCGGGATGAACCGGCTCCAGCGCAAGCTCGAGGACGCCGGCGTGCTCGCCGGACCCGGCACGGGGGCGAGCGTCTGATGCGCGGCTGGCTGGTCTCCGAGCTCGGCGCGCCTCGCGACGTCCTCACGCTCGCCGACGTCCCCGACCCCACCCCCGGGCCGGGGCAGGTCGTCGTCCGCGTCCTCGCGACGCCGGCGAACTTCCCCGACGTCCTCATGTGCCGCGGGGAGTACCAGGTCAAGCCCGACCTGCCGTTCACCCCCGGCGTCGAGGTGTGCGGCGAGGTCGTCGCGCTCGGTGAGGGCGTCGGTCCCGACGGACCGGCGGTCGGCGACCGCGTCGTCGGCGGCACGGTCCTGCCCCGGGGCGGGTTCGCCGAGCTCGCCGTCATGGACGTCGCCTCGACCTTCCCCGCGCCGGACGCCCTCGACGACGCCCAGGCGTCCTCGCTCTTCATCGGCTACCAGACCGGCTGGTTCGGCCTGCACCGCCGCGCGGCGCTGCGCGAGGGCGAGACGCTGCTCGTCCACGCCGCCGCCGGGGGCGTCGGCTCCGCCGCGATCCAGCTCGGCAAGGCGGCGGGGGCGCGGGTCATCGGCGTCGTCGGCGGACCGGCGAAGGCCGAGGTCGCCCGCACGCTCGGCGCCGACGTCGTCGTCGACCGGCACACCGAGGACTTCGTCGAGGTCGTCAAGGCCGAGACCGGAGGCCGCGGCGCGGACGTCGTCTACGACCCGGTCGGCGGTGAGACCTACCGCCGCTCGACGAAGTGCATCGCCTTCGAGGGCCGCATCGTCGTCGTCGGGTTCGCCGGCGGCGAGATCCAGGCGCCCGCGCTCGGCCACGCCCTCGTGAAGAACTACTCCGTCCTCGGCCTGCACTGGGGGCTCTACCAGCGGATGGATCCCGCCGCCGTCCGCCGCTGCCACGACGACCTCGTCCGGCTCGCCGCCGAGGGTGTCGTCGCTCCGCTCGTCAGCGAGCGGCTCGCCCTCACCGCCGTCGCCGACGGCATCCAGCGGCTCGCCGACGGCGACACCGTCGGCCGCGTCGCGTACGTCGCCGACGCCTGACCGGCGTCGACGGCGCCACCCGATCCCGCACCACCGACCCCGAACCCCCGAAGGAGCACCACCCGATGAGCACCCCCCGCACCGCCGTCGTCACCGGATCCGCCCGCGGCATCGGCGCCGAGGTCGCCCGCCGTCTCGCGTCGGACGGGATGGCCGTCGCCGTCGTCGACCTCGACGAGTCGGCCTGCCAGGGCGTCGTCGACGACATCACGCACGCCGGGGGTCGCGCGCTCGCCGTCGGCTGCGACGTGTCCGACGAGGCCGCCGTCGCCGCCGCCGTCGAGCGCATCGCGGGCGAGCTCGGCCCGCCGACGGTGCTCGTCAACAACGCCGGCATCATCCGGGACAACCTGCTCTTCAAGATGACGACCGACGACTGGGACGCCGTGATGAACGTCCACCTCCGCGGTGCGTTCCTCATGAGCCGGGCGTGCCAGGCGCACATGGTCGAGGCGAAGCACGGCCGCATCGTCAACCTCTCGAGCACCTCGGCGCTCGGCAACCGCGGCCAGGCGAACTACTCCGCCGCCAAGGCCGGGATGCAGGGGTTCACGAAGACGCTGGCCTTCGAGCTCGGTCGGTACGACGTCACGGCCAACGCCATCGCCCCCGGCTTCATCGAGACCGACATGACGGCCGCGACGGCCGAGCGCGTCGGGATGGGCTTCGAGGAGTTCAAGGCGGCCGCCGCGTCGCAGATCCCCGTCGCGAGGACCGGCCGGCCCGAGGACATCGCCCACGCGGCGTCGTTCTTCTGCAGCGAGGGCGCCGGGTTCGTCTCGGGTCAGGTGCTCTACGTCGCCGGCGGGCCTCGGGACTGAGGCCGGGACGCACCGGGTACGACCCGCAGCACACCGATATCGACGACAGGAGTAGACGATGCGCACCTTCCACGGCGTCGAGGAGCTCATGGCCGCCGCCGGCGAGCACCTCGGGCACTCGCCCTGGCACACCGTGACCCAGGAGCAGGTCGACACCTTCGCCGACGCGACGGGGGACCACCAGTGGATCCACGTCGACGTCGAGCGGGCGAAGCACGGGCCGTTCGGCGGGACGATCGCCCACGGCTACCTCACGCTGTCGCTCGTCCCGATGCTCGTCTGGCAGGTCTACGCCGTCGATGGCATCTCCATGGGTGTCAACTACGGCTCGGACAAGGTCCGCTACCCGGCGCCGGTGCCGGTCGGGGCGCGGGTGCGGGCCGGTGTCGAGCTGCTCTCCGTCGAGCCCGGCGGGGGTGGCTACCAGGTGCGCACGAAGGTCACCGTCGAGATCGAGGACGGGGCCAAGCCGGGCTGCGTCGCCGAGGTCATCAGCGTCGTGGTGCCGTGAGCGACCGGCCGGCCGCCGACGGCCCCGGCCCGGACGACGGGTCGGCCGTCCCCGGGCTCGACCCGGCGGCGCTCACCGCCTGGTGGCGACGCACCCTCGGCGACGACCCGGCGACCGCGCTCGCCGGTGACCGGGACCTCGCGGTCGCCCACATCGCGGGCGGCAAGTCGAACCTCACGTACCGCGTCGGTGACGGTGCGCGGACCTGGGTCGTCCGTCGGCCCCCGCTCGGGCACGTCCTCGCGACCGCCCACGACATGCCGCGCGAGCACCGGGTCATGGCCGCGCTCGCGGGCACGGACGTCCACGTCCCCGCGACGTACGCCCTGTGCGAGGACGAGTCCGTCGTCGGCGCACCCTTCTACGTCATGGCCGACGTGTCGGGCCGCCCCTACCGCACGGCCCGCGAGTTGTCCGCCCTCGGCCCGGAGCGCACCCGGGTCGTGAGCGAGCGGATGGTCGACACCCTCGCCGCGCTGCACCGGGTCGACCCGACCGCGGTCGGGCTCGCCGACTTCGGGCGCCCGGACGGCTTCCTCGAGCGGCAGGTCCGACGGTGGCGAGGCCAGATGGAGCGGTCCTTGACGACCGAGCGCCCGCTCGAGGCGCGGCTCGGGGAGGCACTCGCGGCCGGGGTCGAGCAGGCCCAAGCGCAGGCCCGTCCGGGCATCGTCCACGGCGACTACCGGCTCGACAACTGCCTCACCGACGACGGGGACCGCATCGCCGCCGTCATCGACTGGGAGATGGCCACCCTCGGCGACACCCTCACCGACGTCGCGCTCCTCGTCCTCTACGGGCGGCTCGCGGACGTCGCGCCCGGGGCGGTCGCGGACGCCGTCCGGGCGCCCGGGCACCTCAGCGAGGCGGAGATGCTCCAGCGGTACGCGGCGGCGTGCGGCATCGGGGTCGACGACCTCGACCTCGGCTTCCGCGTGGCGCTCGCCGCCTACAAGCTCGCGGCCATCCTCGAGGGCATCCACCACCGCTACCTCGCCGGGCAGACCGTCGGCGACGGCTTCGAAGGGGTCGGCGCCGTCGTCGACCCGCTCCTCGAGGCCGGTCTCGCCGCGCTCGGGGGTCGGTCCGCGTGACGCGCCCCGCGCTCCGCGTGACGCGCCCCGCGCCGCGCGTCACACGCCCAGCGCTCCGCCGGAGGGGGTGTGGCGCCGGAACCCTCCGGATCCGGAGTATCTCCGCCGGATCCGGAGCATCTCGCAGCACACCCCTGTCCCGGCCTCCCCGCCGAACGACCACCTGACTCGCCCCGCGTCCCGACCGCCCACCCGACCGCCACCCGAGGAGCACCCATGGACTTCGCGCCCGATGCCCGCACCGAGGAGCTGCGCACCGCGCTGCTCGACTTCCTCGACACCCGGATCGCCCCCGCCGGCCCGGTGTTCGACGAGCAGCTCGCCGCTCTCGACGACCCGTGGGCCTGGTCGAGCGTCCCGGTGCTCGACGAGCTGCGGGCCGAGGCGCGCGACCGCGGGCTGTGGAACCTCTTCCTCCCCGGCGAGACGGGGGGTGAGCGGTACGGCGCCGGTCTGACGAACCTCCAGTACGCCCCGCTCGCCGAGGTCACCGGCCGCATGGGCCGTCTCGCCCCCGCGGCGCTCAACTGCGCCGCGCCGGACACGGGGAACATGGAGGTCCTCGCGATGTTCGGTACCCCCGAGCAGAAGGACCGGTGGCTTCGACCGCTGCTCGACGGGCGCATTCGCTCCGCGTTCGCGATGACCGAACCCGACGTCGCCTCGTCCGACGCGACGAACGTCTCGACGTCCATCCGCCGAGAGGGCGACGAGTACGTCGTGTCGGGGCGCAAGTGGTGGATCACCGGGGCGATGAACCCGCAGTGCGAGGTCTTCGTCGTCATGGGCAAGACCGACCCGTCGGCCGACCGGCACCGGCAGCATTCGATGATCCTCGTCCCGCGGGACGCCGAGGGCGTCGAGGTCGTCCGGCCGATGGAGGTCTTCGGCTACGACGACCGCGACCACGGTGGGCACGCGGAGCTCGCGTTCCACGACGTCCGGGTGCCGGCGTCGGCGCTCGTCGGCGAGGAGGGGGCCGGGTTCGCCATCGCCCAGGCCCGGCTCGGCCCGGGCCGCATCCACCACTGCATGCGGGCCATCGGGGTGGCCGAGAAGGCCCTCGAGATGATGTGCACCCGCGCCTCGGAACGGGTCGCCTTCGGCCGGACGCTGTCCGAGCAGGGCGTGGTCCGCGACTGGATCGCCGAGTCCCGGGTGCGGATCGAGCAGCTGCGCCTCCTCGTCCTCAAGGCGGCCTGGCTCATGGACACCGTCGGCAACAAAGGCGCGCACACCGAGATCCAGGCCATCAAGATCGCCACCCCGGCGACCGTCGAGTGGATCCTCGACAAGGCCATCCAGGTGCACGGGGCCGGCGGCATCTCCCAGGACTTCGACCTCGCCGCGGCCTGGGCGGGCAACCGCACGCTGCGCTTCGCGGACGGCCCGGACGAGGTGCACAAGAACGCCCTCGCGAAGGCCGAGCTCCGCCGCCAGGCCCGCTGAGCCGGTCTCCCGCCGGGGACGGGCCGACTCGGCCGGGCTCAGTCGCCCGAGCCGCCGAGGACGACGCCCGCCACCGCCGTGGCGATCGCGTAGTCCATCGTGCGGAACATCGGCCCGGGGTCGACCGCGTCCTCGGCCGTGCTCGCGAGGGCGGTGAGCCGCTCGACCCGGTCCCCGTCGAACCGCAGGGCACGGCGCATCGCGGGGGTCGTGAGGAGCGCGGCCAGCGCGGCGGCGCGGGGCACCTCCTCGGCCCCGGGCGCCTCCAGATCGCCCAGCAGGTCCTCGCGGAGCTGCGGCGCGACGAGGTGCCGGTCGTACCCGATGAACCCCAGGAAGCGGCCGCGGTCCTTGGACAGCACGCCCCGCTCGAGCGCGGCCCGCTGCTGGACCTGCACGGCGTCGCGGCGACCGCGCACCCAGCGCTCCACCGTCGTGGGGTGCTCGGACAGCTCGGCGAGCGCCACCTCGACCCAGGGGCGGGACGGAGCGTGCTCGCTCTCGAGCAGCGTGACCGACCCGTCGTCCTCGATGTCGACGTGCCCGTCGAGCGCCAGCTCGCCGAGCTCGGCGGCGGCCGTCAGGTGCACCGGCCGGACCGACTGCCGGACCTGGCCGTCGTCGGTGTGCAGGAAGGCCATGAGGGTCTCGGGGAGGGTGAGGTCGTCGAGCAGCGGACTCATCGTGTCTCCTCGGTCCGGCGCGGACGTCGTCCCGGGAGGTCCGGGGCCGCGCGTGCTGTCCTCGACGCTAGGCCGGGACGTCCCGGACGTCCTCACCACGGAGGCTGAGGCGGGCTCCACCCCGAGGACGAGGCGACGCCCGACGCGTGCCGGCCCTCGGCAGCATCCCGACCCCGGTGGGCGCGTAGCGTCGGGACCATGCGCGTCACCGTCATCGGAGGAACCGGGCACGTCGGCACCTACCTCGTCCCGCAGCTCGTGCGGGCCGGGCACGAGGTGTCGGTCGTCAGCCGCGGACGGCAGCAGCCCTACACCCGCGACCCCGCGTGGGGCGAGGCGCGTCCGGTCACCGTCGACCGGGAGGTCGCCGAGGCCGACGGGACGTTCGGCGACACGGTCGCCGGCCTGTCGCCCGACGCCGTCGTCGACCTCACCTGCTTCACGACCGACCAGGCACGCCACCTCGTCGAGGCGCTCGACGGTCAGCACGTCGTGCACACCGGGTCCGTGTGGTCCTACGGGCCGAGCACGCTCGTCCCGACGACCGAGGCCGCACCGAAGCATCCGTACGGCGACTACGGCGTCGCGAAGCTCGCGATCGAGCGGTACCTCGTGGGGCAGGACCGGGTGCGCGCCTCGGTCGTCCACCCGGGCCACATCAGCGGACCGGGATGGATGCCCATCGGCCCCTCCGGCAACCTCGACCCGGCCGTCGTCGAGCGGCTGCGCGCCGACGGGTCCTGCCTGCTGCCCGACCGCGGCGGCGAGACGATCCATCACGTCCACGCCGAGGACGTCGCCGGGCTGCACCTCGCGTGCGTCGAGAACCCCGAGGCCGCGACCGGTGAGAGCTTCAACAGCGTCTGCACCGAGGCGCTGACCCTGCGCGGCTACGCCGAGCTCGTCGCACGGCACTTCGGCCACGAGCCCCGGCTCGAGTACGTGCCCTGGGCCGAGTTCGCCGAGCGGGCCGGACCCGAGAACGCGGCGATCACCCTCGACCACGTCGCCCGGGCCCCGATGTTCTCGATGGACAAGGCCCGCGACGTGCTGGGCTTCGTCCCGGCGCACTCGGTCACCGACACCGTCCTCGAGGCGCTCGACGCCTGGGTCGCCGCACGCGAGGACTGAGCGGTCGCGCGTCCTCAGCCGACGTGCTCGACGGTGACCCGGCCGTCGTCGACGTGCCAGCGCTGGTCGAGCCGGACGGCGTCGAGCAGACGCCGGTCGTGCGAGACGAGCAGCAGCGTCCCGTCGTAGGACTCCAGCGCGGACTCCAGCTGCTCGATGGCCGGGAGGTCGAGGTGGTTGGTCGGCTCGTCGAGGACGAGCACGTTGACGCCGCGGGCCTGGAGGAGGGCCATCGCCGCGCGGGTCCGCTCCCCGGGTGAGAGCCGGCCGACCAGACTCGTCACCTGCCCGGCCCGCAGGCCGAACTTCGCGAGGAGGGTCCGCAGGTCCGCCGGGGTCGTGCTCGGCAGCGCCGCCTCGAACGCCGCGAGGAGCGGCAGGTCCTCGGCCAGGCCGGTGCGGGCCTGGTCGATCTCGCCCACCGCGACCGAGGACCCCAGCCCGGCGCGTCCGGCGTCCGGGGCGAGGGCCCCGGTGAGCAGCCGCAGGAGGGTCGTCTTCCCGGCACCGTTCGGTCCCGTGACCCCGATCCGGTCGCCCGCGCTCACCTGGAGCGACGCGGGCCCGAACGCGAACGTCCCCCGCCGCACCGTCGCGGCGTCGAGCGTCGCGACGACCGTGCTGGACCGTGGTGCCCGCCCGATGGAGAACCGCAGCTCCCACTCCTTGCGGGGCTCATCGACCTCCTCGAGGCGGGCGATGCGCGACTCCATCTGACGGACCTTGCGGCCCTGCTTCTCCGAGGACTCGGTCTGCGCGCGACGCCGGATCTTGTCGTTGTCGGGGCTCTTGCGCATCGCGTTGCGCACGCCCTGGCTGCTCCACTCGCGCTGCACCCGGGCCCGGGCGACGAGGTCGGCCTTGCGGTCGGCGAACTCCTCGTAGGCCTCCCGGGCGTGCCGACGGGCGACGGCCCGCTCCTCGAGGTAGGCGTCGTACCCGCCGTCGTACACCGCGACCCGGTGCTGCGCGAGGTCGAGCTCGACGACCCGCGTCACGACCCGGGACAGGAACTCGCGGTCGTGCGAGACGAGAACGACCCCGGCGCGCTGCCCACGGACGACGTCCTCGAGGCGCTGCAGCCCGAGCAGGTCCAGGTCGTTCGTCGGCTCGTCGAGGAGGACGACGTCGAACCGGCTGAGCAGCAGCGCCGCGAGTGCGACCCGGGCGGCCTGCCCTCCGGACAGCGTCGTCATCGCGGCCTCGGGACCGACGTCGAGGCCGAGGTCGGCGAGCACCGTCGGCAGCCGGTCGTCGAGGTCCGGGGCCCCGCTGGCCTGCCAGTGGTCGAGCGCCAGGGCGAACGCGTCGTCGGCCGCGGCCGACCCGCCGCCCAGCGCGGCGGCGGCCGACTCCATCGAGGCCGTGGCGTCGGCGGCCCCGGTCCGGCGAGCGACGTACCCGGCCACCGTCTCGCCCTCGACCCGCTCGTGCTCCTGGGGGAGCCAGCCGACGAAGGCGTCCGCCGGCGCGGTGGCGACCGACCCGGCGAGGGGATCGAGGTCTCCCGCGAGGATGCGCAGGAGGGTGCTCTTGCCGGCCCCGTTCGCCCCCACGACGCCGACGACGTCGCCCGGCGCCACCGTGAGGTCGAGGGCCTCGAAGAGGGTCCGGTGCGCGTACCCACCGGCGAGGTCCTTGACGACGAGGTCGGCGCTCACCGGGCGATCGTAGGCGCCGAACCCGGTTGCCGCGGGATCCGCCCGTTCCTAGCGTGGACGACGCTGGCGGGGCGTCCCTCCGGCGGCCCGACACCGAGGAGGTCCCGTGCCCGACAGCGTCACCCTCATCCACCACGCCGGTCGCGCCGGCGACTACAACGACCTCGCGATGGTCGGCTCCGGGCAGCTGGCCGCCGCCCTCGGCGACCGTCTGGGGGTCCGCCCCGAGGTCGTCGGGTGGCCCGAGCCCGCGCTGTCGACGGGCTGGGCCGAGGAGCTGGCCGCGGCCCGCCCGACGCTCGAGGCGACGGCCCACGCGCTCGACACGGCCCTCGTCGCCGGCCGGACGCCCGTCCTCGCCTCGAGCCGCTGCGCCGTCGCGCTCGCCACCCTCCCGGTGCTCGCCCGGCACCGGCCCGACGCCGTCGTCGTGTGGTTCGACGCCCACGCCGACCTCAACACCCCCGACGACACGACGACCGGCTACCTCGGCGGGCTGGCGTTCAGCGGTCCGCTCGGACTGTGGGACTCGGGGCTCGGCGCGGGGCTCGCGTCCCGGAACGCGGTGCTCGTCGGTGCCCGGGACGTCGACCCGCCCGAGCGGGCGCGGATCGAGGACGACATCGTGACTCTTGTCGAGGTCGGCCCGGGCACGGCGGAGGACCTGGGCCGCGTCGTCGCCGGCCGTCCGGTGTTCGTCCACGTCGACTGCGACGTCCTCGAGCCCGGGACCGTGCCGACCGACTACCGCGTCCCGGGCGGGATGACCCTCGAGGACCTACGTCGGTGTGCGGCCGTGCTCGCCGGGGGTGAGGTCGTCGGCATCGAGGTCGGTGAGCTCGAGTCGGCACCCGACGACGCCGACCCGCCCGGGTACGTCACGGCACTGATCGAGGCCCTCGAGCCCCTCCTCGCCGCGGTCATGCAGTGAGCACGGGAGTGTCCTGCGGTGTGGAGCCGCTCCCGACGGGGTAGGAAGGGTCGGACCGGACGACGACCGGGTCGCCGCCGCGGCCCGCGCGAGAGGACGAGACATGTCGAAGCTGACGATCCTGGCCGCCGCGGCCGTGGGCTACGTGCTGGGCGCCCGGGCCGGCCGTGAGCGGTACGACGAGATCGCCGGGGCCGCCCGGGACCTCTGGTCGAACCCCACCGTGCAGCGCCAGAAGGACCGCACCCAGGATGCCGCCGTCCGCAAGGGACGGGAGGCGGGACGCGTCTTCGGGGCCAAGGCGGCCGAGGCCGGGCGCAAGGTCGGCGACACCGCGAGCGACGCGGTGGACCGGGTCCGCTCGAACGGGTCCGACGCGTCGCCGGGCGTGGAGCCCGACCCGGACGGCGCCGCCGCCCGTCCGGCGACGGACGACCCGGCGATCTGATCCCGGGCCCGGCCGGTGGGGACGCCACGGCCGGGTGCTTGACATTGACGCAGGGTCAACCCTCCACGCTCGTGCCGTGCCCCACCCGACACGACACGAAGGAGGGCCAGTGCCGGCCCCACGCATCCCCGATCCTGCGATACGCGTCGCCGGCCTCACGCGGTCCTTCGGGGACCTCGAGGTCCTGCGCGGCGTCGACCTGGAGGTCTCTCGCGGCAGCATCCACGCCCTGCTGGGCTCCAACGGCGCGGGTAAGACGACGCTCGTGCGCATCCTGGCGACGCTGCTGCGTGCCGACGCCGGGACGGCGACGGTCGACGGTCACGACGTCGCCCGCGACCCCGAGGGCGTGCGCGAGTCGCTGAGCCTGACCGGTCAGTTCGCTGCGGTCGACGACGTCCTCACCGGACGCGAGAACCTCGTCCTCGTCGCGCGGTTGCGGCACCTGTCCGGTCCCGGGACCCTCGCGGACCGGATGCTCGACCGCTTCTCGCTCACCGACGCCGCGGACCGCAGGGCCGGGACCTACAGCGGTGGGATGCGGCGGCGGCTCGACCTCGCGATGAGCCTCGTCGGCGAGCCGCCGGTCGTGGTCCTCGACGAGCCGACGACGGGTCTGGACCCCCGGTCCCGGATCGAGGTGTGGGACGCCGTCCGCGAGCTGTCCCGCGGTGGCACGACCGTCCTGCTCACGACGCAGTACCTGGAGGAGGCCGAGCAGCTCGCCGACCGGATCTCGATCCTCCACGAGGGCCGGGTCATCACCGAGGGCACTCTCGCCGAGCTCAAGGCCCTCATGCCGCCGGCGACCGTCGAGTACGTCGAGAAGCAGCCGACGCTCGAGGACGTCTTCCTCGCCGTCGTCGGCGGGGGCACCCACGACACCCCGACGGGGGACGCCCGATGAGCGCCCGTCCCCTCGCTGACACCACGGCCCTGCTCGGCCGGTCCCTGCGTCACGTCCTGCGCAGTCCGGACACCGTCGTCACGACGGCCGTGACCCCGGTCGCCCTGCTCCTGGTGTTCGTCTACGTCCTCGGCGGCGCCATCGAGACCGGCGGTGGCAGCTACGTCGACTACCTGTTGCCGGGCATCCTCGTCGTCACGATCGCCTCCGGCGTCGCCTACACGGCCTACCGGCTCTTCCTCGACCTCCAAGGCGGGATCCTCGAGCGCTTCCGCTCGTTGCCGATCGCTCGGACGTCGGTCCTGTGGGCCCACGTCCTCACCTCGGTCGTCGCGACGGCGGTCTCGCTCGTCCTCGTCGTCGCGGTGGCCCTCCTGATGGGGTTCCGCTCCGACGCGGGGCTCCTCGCGTGGCTGGGCATCGCCGGCATCCTCGCCCTCTTCACGCTGGCCCTCACCTGGCTCGCCGTCGTCCCGGGGCTCACGGCGACGACCGTCGACGGGGCGAGCGCGTTCTCGTACCCGCTCGTCTTCCTGCCGTTCGTCAGCTCGGCGTTCGTCCCGACCGACTCCATGCCCGGCCCGGTCCGGTTCTTCGCCGAGCACCAACCGGTGACCGCGATCGTCGACGCGATCCGCTCGCTGTTCGCCGGACAGCCGGTCGGCGCCGACCTGTGGGTCGCGCTCGCCTGGTGCACGGGACTCCTCGTCGTCGCCTTCCTCGCCGCGCGCAGCGTCTACGCGCGCACGGCCGCCTGAGCGAGGATGGACCCGCGATGCTCACGATCAGCCAGCTGGCGCGGTACGCCGGGGTCACGGTGCGGGCGGTGCGGCACTACCACCAGGTCGGACTGCTGCCCGAGCCGGAGCGGGACCGGTCCGGCTACCGCACCTACGACGCCGCGGCGGTCGTCCGGCTCGTCCGGATCCGGACCCTGGCCGAAGCCGGCGTGCCCCTGCTCCGGGTCGGCGAGCTCCTCGACGCCGGCCCGGGGGAGTTCGACCGCGCGGTCGGCGAGGTCGACGCGTCGTTGCGGGCGGAGATCCGACGGTTGCGGGAGCACCGGCGTCGGATCGCTCTCCTGGGCTCCGGTGAGCGGTTGACCCTGCCACCCAGCGTCGTCGGCTACCTCGACCGGCTGCGTGCCCTCGGGGTCGACGAGCGGTACGTGACGCTCGAGCGGGACGCCTGGATCATGCTGGCCTCGCAGGTACCGGAGCGGATCGACGCCATCATCGAAGACAAGCACACCCAGCTCGACGACCCCGACATGCAGCGTCTCTACGGGTACCTCGGTGACGCCGTCGACTGGGACGCGGACGACCCCCGCGTCGTCGAGGTCGCCGACCTCCTCGAGAAGCTCGTGGAGGCGGCGATCGACGGCGGGGCGGGAGGACCTCCGCTCGGCGACGGCCTCGACGACGTCGTCGTCCAGGTCATGGACGCATCGGCCGAGCAGGCTGCGCCGGCGGCGTCGCGCCTCACCGAGATCCTGCACGAGCGGGGGTGGCGTGGCTGGACCCGCATCGAGCGCGACCCCGACCGAGGGAGCTGAGCGGGCTCAGGCGCGCTCGGGCAGCTTGGCGCTGCGGGCGACGTCGGGGTCGGTGCACGAGGCGAGGTCGAAGCAGCACGGCCGCCGCTTGCCGTGGTCCATCTTGTCGAGGCTCACGCCGACCCGCTTGGCGCGGGTGTCCGGGTTCTTCGTCGCCCCCACCCAGCGGACCCACTCCCAGCGGGCCATCGGGGTGATGTCGTCCCAAACGTCCCGGATGTGCTCCGGGGCGTCGGCGAGGGCGCCGGCGAGGTCGTCGGGGACCTCCGGCTCGGGCCACGACTCGGCGACGGTGAGGACGACGTCGACGTGGTCGCCCGCGCCGACGCCGGCCGTGCGGGCGAGGTCGTCGTCGACGCGCAGCCAGTGGCCGCGTCGCCCGTCCGGCTCGACGACCGTCGTCAGCGGGTGCCCGTCGAGGGTCCCCTGAGTCGCGACCTGGCCGCGGGAGGGCAGCGCCGCGCTCGCGTCGGCCGGCAGGCGCAGGAGGGTCGTGGACCCGAGGACCTCGAGCTCGCCGCCGAAGCGGACCTCGGTCGTCTCGGGTGCGGTCGTCGCCATGGGCTCAGCGTACGACCGGCCGGCACCCTCCGTCACCGGGTCACGACTGCCGTCCTAGGGTGCCGTGATGATCGACTTCCAGAACGCGAGCTACGTCAAGCTGGGGCGCATCGACTACGGGCAGGTCGCCGCTCAGATCGACCCACTCCTCATCGAGGGAGAACAGGGCTACCTCGCGTTCCGCGGTATGCGGGACTACATCGTCTTCACGAGCAAGCGCATCATCGCGGTCAACATCCAGGGGATCACGGGTAAGAAGAAGGACTACACCTCTCTGCCGTTCGCCAAGGTGCAAGCCTTCTCACTCGAGACGGCGGGCACCTTCGACCTCGACGCCGAGCTCGAGCTGTGGTTCTCGGGGCTCGGACGCGTGCGGTTCGAGTTCAAGGGCAACACGGACGTGGCGTACCTCAACCGGCTCATCGCACATCACGTGTTGTGACCTGAGGACGGTCGCGAAGTGCCTCGCAAGGGTGAGCTGCACGTCGCCCGGGTGAGTCGGGGACCTGGGCTGGGGTCAGAAGGTGAGGCTCGGGGGCTCAGTGGTGGCTGGCGACCGGGGTGCCGATCGGGGCGAAGTCGTAGAACCACTTCGCGACCTCGACGGGCAGGTTGATGCACCCGTGCGAGCCGGAGTAGCCGAACGAGTCCCGCCAGTACGCGCCGTGCAGGGCGTACCCGCGGTGGAAGAACGACACCCAGGGGACGTCCTCGGTCTCGTAGTCCGAGCCGTCGGCGTTCTGCCCGCGCATCGTCATCATCGGCGTCTTGTGGTAGACGCGGTAGACCCCGGTGACGGTGGGGGTGTCCGGGGCGCCGTCGACCATCTTGATCGGGCCCTGGACGACGTCCGCGCCGACGTAGCCGGTGATCGTGTAGTTCGACAGGTTCACGTCGACCCACTTCTCACCGGGGGCCGCGGGGTAGGCGAGGTTCTCGGCGCCGACGGCGACGGTCCGGTCGGTGTAGCCGCCCTCGGCGACGTCGTACTCGAACGACCCGGCGTACTTCCTGCCACCGCCCATCGCCGCGACGACCGCCTCGGTCACGCCCTCGGCGTTGTTCACCGACCGTCCGTCGACGGCCTCGGTGACGACGGAGAGCACGTCGCCGCTGGGGCTGACGTTCCGCAGCCCGTCCGACGGGTCGCGGTGGGCCTCGTCGGCGAGACCGTCGACCCAGGCGGTGACGGCCTTGGCGTCGACGGTCGGCATCCCCGGGACGCCGTCGGTGAGGGGGACGGTCACCCAGGACGCCTTCGTCGCCGCGTCCGCCTCGTGGTCCTCGGAGCCGTCGGAGACGACGACCGAGCGCCCGACCATGGCGTTGGCGGCCTTCGCGACCTTCCTCGCGTCCGCGGTCGTCACGGCCGGGTCGCGCTCGACGAACTCGACGACGGTGCTCGTCGAGGACAGCGAGGCGGCGGCGGCCCGGACGGCGTCCTGGAAGGTCGCCGGGTCGACGGTGAAGCCGGGGACCGCCTTGCGCACGGTGAAGGAGTCCTCGTCCTCCGACAGCCGGACGGCGGCGTCGCGGCCGACCCGGTCGGCGTCCTCGACGAGCCGGGTCGCGACCTCGGCGACGACCGCGTCGTCGCTCGTCACGACGGCCGGGAGATCGCGCTCGGAGTACAGCGAGGTGGCGTAGGAGGACCACGAGCCGTTGGCGGCGAGGACGGCGTCCGCCGTCGCCTCCGCGTCGACGCCGTACCCGAGGTCGGCGAGGCTCGCGGTCCGCTGCGAGTCGCCCGCGGTGACCTCGACGGTCACGGCGTCGGCCCGGTCCCGGATCGCCGTGACGAGGTCGGCGCGCGCCAACCCGGACACGGACGTGCCGGCGAGCGTGCTGCCGGGCAGGGCCCGGTCCTGGTAGTGCGTCGCGTACGCCGTGCCGACGCCCCCCAGCGCCATGGGCAGGGCGACGGCGGCGGCGAGGAGCGCCTTCGTCCGCTTCGTCATCGTCGTCCTCATCCTTCCCCGGTGCCTGCGTGCGCAGACGGACGACGCCCATGATGGGGGTCGACGGCGTGGAATTGCACATCGGGACCGCACCGTGAGCGGCATCGACGCCGTTTCGTGACATGCCGACGACCCCCGGCCGGGCTCAGCCCCCGTGCGGGTTGACGGTGCGGCCGGTCGCCATGAGGCCGAGCGCGAGGAGCAGCCGGTCCCGCGGGACCCGCAGGTCCCGGCCGATGAGCTGCTCGATCTGGCGCTGCCGGTAGATGACGGTGTTGCGGTGGCAGTACAGCTCCTCCGCCGCGCGGGAGTGCGACACGTTGCAGCGGATGAGCGCGGCGAGGGTGTCGAGGAGGACCTCGCGGTGGGCCTCGGGCTGGCCGAGCAGCGGGCCGATCGACTGTTCGACGAGCAGCGCCGTGATGTCGGGGTTCGCGCTGAGCAGCACCTCCGGCAGCCGTTCGGTGACCCGGGCGATCTCCGCGGCACCGCGGGGCAGCGTCTGCACGGCGCGCACCGCGAGCTGGTAGGCGCTCCCGAAGCCGCCGAGACCCTCGGGGGTCGAGGCGACGCCGACGCGCCCGGTGACGGCCGGGCGCAGCAGCTCGACGAGCCCCGGCTCGTCGAGCCCGCCCATCGGCACGAGGCCGAACCGCACCCCACCGCGGACGTGCCAGAACGACATCCGGCCGGCGCGTTCGAGCCGGTCGTCGGGGGCCCGCAGCGGCTCGTCGAGCGACTCGTCGAGCGAGGCGACGACGCAGGCCAGCGGTTCGTCGGCGGCGATCCCGAGCACCTGTGCGGCGTCGCCCGCGAAGGCCGGGTCCGACCCGCGGCCGTCGACGAGCCCGTCGAGGACGCCCTGCTGCCGTTGGAGGTCGCGGCGCTCCAGCCGGGCGCTCTCGCGGCGGTGGGCGTCGATGAGGACGGCGTTCTGCACCTGGAGCGAGTGCCACAGCCGACGTCCGGCGACGAGGAGGACGTGGTCGTCCAGCCCCAGCTCCTCGCGGGGCTCGAGGGCGACGAGCGCCTCCCACAGCAGCCGGGTGCCGAGGGTGTACGAGTTGAGCACGAGCTCGAGGGGGACGCCCTGCCGGGCCCGGCGCCGCCCCGTGTCGCGCCAGATGTCCGGCGGCCGGTGCTCGGGGTCGGAGCGCCCGGCCATCGTCCGGATGCCCTCGGTGATGTGCTCGCGGGTGCTCATCCGCACGTCGGCGAGCAGCGCCTCCGAGGCCGCCTCGTACCAGTCGGGGTCCCGGTCGAAGATCGTCGCGGTGATGACGTCGGCGATCATGTCGGCCTGCGGCAGCAGCGCCGCCCAGGCGCGCCGGACCGTCGCGTCGAGCTCGTCGTCGGGCTCCACGGGCGTCGGTGCCGGGGCGAGGAGCCGGTGCGGCCCCGCTGCTGCCATGGCCCCAGCGTGGCACCGGAGCACAGATCCGTCACCCCCCGCGGCCCGTTCGGGGCGTTCTGCACCACCCTTTCTGTGCAGCGCGCCCATATCCGTGCTTTGTGCACATCGACCATCGTGACGTCGCACCAGGTGTTCCCCAGAGTCGAGGAGCCACCGTGCCGGACACCCGTCCCGACGCGACCGCGCCGAGCGGCAGCCCCCTGCTGGCGCTCGAGGGCGTCACGGTGCGCTTCGGCGGTATCATGGCCCTGTCCGAGGTCGGCCTCGACGTCGGTCCCGGACGCGTCCTGGGCGTCATCGGGCCGAACGGCGCCGGCAAGACGACCCTCTTCAACGTCGCGTGCGGCTTCCAGCGCCCCGACGAGGGGACGATCACGTGGAAGGGCGAGCGGCTGGACCGGCTGCGCCCGCACGACCTCGCCGGTCTCGGCATCGCCCGCACCCTCCAGGGGCTCGGCCTCTTCGAGCGGATGACCGTCCTGGACAACGTCACCGTCGGCGCCGACCGGCACGGCCGGGCGGGCTTCTGGTCCGGGCTGCTGGCCCTGCCGCGGAGCGCCCGGGAGGAGGCGGCGCTGCGGGAGCGGGCGATGGCCGCCCTCGAGGAGCTCGGGATCGCGCACACCGCTCCCCGCTACCCGGCGAGCCTGCCGTACGCCGTCCGGAAGAAGGTCGCCCTGGCCCGGGCCCTCGTCGCGGAGCCGGAGCTCGTCCTGCTCGACGAGCCCGCCTCCGGGCTCTCCGGGGAGGAGATGGACGAGCTCGCCGGGCTGGTGCGCGGCCTCACCTCGCGGATGGCGGTCATGCTCGTCGAGCACCACATGGACCTCGTCATGACCGTCTGCGACGACATCGCCGTCCTCGACTTCGGCCGGCTCATCGCCCGCGGCAGCCCCGACGTGGTGCGCGAGGACCCTGCGGTGGTCGCGGCCTACCTCGGCGACGACGTCGGACAGGAGGCCTGAGGTGCTCGACGTCCGCGACCTCACGACGACCTACGGTGCCGTGCGCGCCCTCGACGGAGTGACCTTCACCGCGCCGCAGGGAAGGATCACCGCCGTCCTCGGCGCGAACGGCGCCGGGAAGACGACGCTGCTGCGGACCCTGTCCGGCCTCGTCCCCGCCGCCTCCGGCAGCGCCCGGCTCGGCGACACCGACCTGCTCACGACGCCCGCCGAGGAGATGACCCGCGCGGGTCTGGCCCACGTCCCCGAGGGTCGCGGGGTCATCGCCCAGCTCACCGTCGAGGAGAACCTGCGGCTCGGGGCGCTCGGCGCGCGGGGCGGCGGCCGCAAGGCCGACCTCGACCGGGTCACCGACCTCTTCCCGGTCCTCGGCGAGCGCCGGCACCAGGTGGCGCACACCCTCTCCGGGGGCGAGCGGCAGATGCTCGTCATCGCCCGCGCCCTCCTCGCCGACCCGGCCATCCTCCTGCTCGACGAACCGTCGCTCGGCCTCGCGCCCCGCATCGTCACCCAGATCTTCGACCTGCTCCGAGGGCTCGTCGACGACGACGGCCTCACCGTCGTCCTCGTCGAGCAGAACGCCCGCAGCGCCCTGTCCATCAGCGACGTCGGCCTCGTCCTCGACCTCGGGAAGGTCGTCGTCCACGACGACGCCGCGGTCCTCGTCGACGACGCCACCCTCCGTCACGCCTACCTGGGGTTCTGAGATGCAGCAGCTGACGACCACCCTGCTCACCGGGCTCACCCTCGGGGCGGTGTTCTCGGCGTTCGCCCTCGCCCTGGTGATGATCTGGCGCTCGACGCGCATCGTGAACTTCGCCCAGGCGCCGATGGCGATGGTGACGACGTACGTCGCGCTCGTCCTCATCGACGCCGGGGCCTCGTACTGGGTCGGCTTCGTCGCGGCCCTGCTCAGCGGCTTCGTCCTCGGCGCCGTCATCGAGCGGGTCGTCGTCCGGCACGTCGAGGGCAAGGCCGAGCTCAACGCCGTCATCCTCACCCTCGGGCTGTTCATCGTGCTGCACGCGGCCGCCGCGCTCGTCTTCGGCTCGAGGTTCCGCTCGTTCCCGGCTCCCTTCGGGGTCCGCGGGCTCACCGTCGGCGACAGCACGATCCCGCTCACCGGGTTCGGCATCTTCACCCTCGTCTCCGTGCTCGTGGTCATGGGTCTGCTCGTCGCGCTCTTCCGCGGCACCGACATCGGGCTGCGGATGCGGGCGGCGGCCTTCGGCCCCGAGGTCGCCCGGCTGCTCGGGGTCAAGGTCGGCCGGATGCTCACGCTCGGCTGGGCGCTCGCATCGGTCGTCGGCTCGCTGTCCGGGCTGCTCATCGCCGGCGGCGGGCTCGTCCACCCCGGCTACATGGACTCGGTCGTCGTCTACGGCTTCGTCGCCGCGGTGCTCGGCGGGCTCGAGAGTCCCGGCGGGGCCGTCGTCGGCGGCCTGTCCCTCGGTCTCACCCTCAGCGTCGTCAGCGGGTACGTCGGGTCCGAGGTGGTGCCGCTCGCCGCGCTGCTCGTCCTCGTCGTCGTCCTGCTCGTCAGGCCCGGCGGGCTCTTCTCGACCGTCCACGAGCGGAGGGTCTGACATGGCCGAGCGCACCCTCGCCCTGCCGGACCGGTTGCGTCGGGTCACCGACGACACCCTCGGCCGGCACCTGCTCGCCGGCCTCGTCGGCGCCGTCGTCGTCGTGCTCCTGCTGTCCTTCCTCGGCGGCTTCCGGGTCTCGCAGCTCGCGTCCTTCTCCTACCTGGCGATCGCCGCCGCCGGGCTCACCGTCCTCACCGGGCTCAACGGCCAGCTCTCGCTCGGGCACGGCGCCTTCATGGCGATCGGCGCCTACACGACGGCGGTGCTCCAGCGGACCGAGCTCGGGCTGCCCCTCGTCGTCGTCCTCGTGGCCGCGGTCCTCGTCGCGGGTGCCGTCGGCGTCGTCGTCGGGCTGGCCGCCGCCCGGCTGCACGGGCCGTACATCGCCGGCGCGACGCTCGCGCTCGCCATCGCCGTCCCCGGGCTGGCGATCTTCTGGCGCGACCTGCTCGGTGGCGAGCAGGGGCTC
The DNA here is from genome assembly GCF_018139485.1 of Phycicoccus avicenniae. Taxonomy (GTDB): domain Bacteria; phylum Actinomycetota; class Actinomycetes; order Actinomycetales; family Dermatophilaceae; genus Phycicoccus; species Phycicoccus avicenniae. Next base: position 30,565 of record NZ_JAGSNF010000004.1, on the reverse strand, counting down.
ACCGTCCCGCTCCCGGACGTCCCGGCGTGGTTCGCCGACGCGGTCTTCTTCCTCACCGCGACCGACCCGTCCTCGAGCCGGTACGTCGCCTACCTCGCCGGGCTGGCGCTCGTCGCCGTCCTCGTCCTGCTCGCCAACGTCGCCCGAAGCCGCACCGGTCGGCGCTGGCAGGCCGTGCGCGACGACGAGGTCGCGGCACAGCTCGCGGGGATCGACCTCGGCCGGGCGCGGGTCCTGGCCTTCGTGGTCAGCGCCGCCTGCGCGGGGCTGGCCGGCGGCTTCATGGCGTTCGTCGTCCGGCTCACCGCACCGAGCGGCTTCACCCTCACCCTGTCGCTCACCCTGCTCACCGCGATCGTCCTCGGCGGTCTCGGCAGCCTCACCGGGGCGCTCATCGGTGCGGGCCTGCTCACCTTCCTGCCGCAGGTCGTCACCTCGGTCGGCGGCGACGTCGGCCTCAGCGACGTCCAGTCCGCCGAGCTCGCCCCGCTCGTCTACGGCCTCGTCATGGTCCTCGTCATCCTGCTCGCACCCGGCGGGCTCGTCGGGACGATCCGCCTCAAGCGGGCCGAGCGCGCCGCGCGGCGGGCCGCCGCGGCCGGCGCGACGGCGTCCACCGGCGCGCCGACGTCCGCCGACGAGAGGACCCGGGCCGCTTCGGGGACGGGCGCCACCACCGGTCCCGAGGACCCCCAGCACGACGCACCACCCAGCACCGAGAGGAAGAGGTCGTCATGAGGAGCACCACCACGAGAAGGGGGCGCACGGTCGTCGTCGCCCTCGCCGCGGCGGCCTGCACGCTGGTCACCGCGTGCGGCGCCGGGGAGAGCAGGGAGGACGCGGCACCGGAGCCCGCGGAGGACGTCCCCGGCATCACCGAGGACACGATCACCATCGGCGGCCACTGGCCGCTCACCGGCGTCGCCGCCCCCGGCTACTCCGAGATCCCCGGCGGCGCCCAGGCGTACTTCGACTACGTCAACGAGAACGGCGGCATCGGCGGGCGGGACATCGAGCTCGTCATCAAGGACGACGCGTACAACCCGACGAACACGACGCAGGTGACGAACGAGCTCGTCCAGCAGGACGAGGTCTTCGGCATCGTCGGCGGTCTCGGGACCCCGACGCACAGCGCGGTCATCGACTTCCTCAACGAGGAGGGCGTGCCCGACCTGTTCGTCAGCTCCGGGGCCCGCAAGTGGGGCGAGACGCCGGAGGAGTACCCGTACACCTTCGGCTGGCAGCCGGACTACGTCATCGAGGGCAAGGTCATCGGCCAGTACATCGCCGAGAACATGCCCGACGCCCAGGTCGGTCTCTTCCTCCAGGACGACGACTTCGGCGAGGACGGGGAGATGGGCGTCCGCCAGTTCATCGACGACCAGATCGTCGAGACGGTCCGGTACACGCCCGGCAACACCGACGTCGGCCCGCAGGTGGCGGCGCTCCAGGCGGCCGGCGCCGACCTCGTCCTCGGCTTCAACGTGCCGTCCTACACGGCGCTGTCGCAGCTCGTCGCGCTGCGGCTGGGCTACGAGCCGCAGTGGTACTACAGCAACGTCGGCTCGGACCCCAACCTCGTCGGCTCGCTCCTCGCGCGGTTCTCCGAGGGCGCGGTGGAGGACGACGCCTCGCTCCTCGACGGCGTCATGACCTCCGAGTACATCCCCGGCGTCGACAGCCCGGACAACCCGTGGGTCCAGCTGTGGCAGGAGGTCTGGGACGCCCACGGCGAGGAGGGCGAGCTGACGAACTACCGCATCTACGGGATGTCGTGGGCCTACACCTTCGTCCAGGCCGCGATGGCCGCGGGCGACGACCTGAGCCGCGACGGCATCGTCGAGGCGCTGGAGTCCGGTGGCGCCGGGTTCGTCGGGCCGGGCTACGGCCCGTTCCGGTACTCCGCCGACAGCCACCTCGGCCTGTCCGGCCTCAAGGTCGTCGAGCTGCAGGGCGGGGTCGGCGAGGAGCTGACCGACGTCCTCGTCACCGACCTCGGCGACGCCGAGATCACCGAGGACGCCTCCGCCGCGGGCGACGCGCCGCCGGAGAACGGCGTCCCGTCCGCGGGGTGACCGCACCCGACCGGCCCGGCGGACCACCCGCCGGGCCGGTCGGCCCCGTCGGCGGCCCGTCGCCGCCGTCGTCCACGACCCCGTGACCCCGAGGAGCCCGATGACCACCCTCTCCCTCGCCGTCCTCGTCGCCGAGCAGGCCCGGCGCCGGCCGGACCACGTCGCCGTCGTCGAGGGCGATCGGCGCACGACCTACCGCGAGCTGTGGGACCGCTCGCTCGCCGCGGCCGGTGCGCTCCGAGCCCGTGGCGTCGGACCGGGCTCCCGGGTGGCGCTGCTCGCCCCGAACGTCACCGAGTTCGTCACGTCCTACTACGGCATCCTCGCCGCGGGCGGGGTCGTCGTCCCGGTCCCGACGCTGCTCGGGGCCCGAGAGATCTCCTACCTCGTCCAGCACAGCGGCGCCGAGCTGCTCGTGCACCACGACGCCCTCGCCGCGCTCGCCGGACCGGTGTCCGAGGGCACGGGGGTGCCGGCGCTGTCGACGTCGGACCTCGCGGCCGCCGACGCCGACCCGCTGCCGACCTACGTCTCGCGCGACCCCGGCGACGCCGCCGTCATCTTCTACACCTCCGGGACGACGGGGCTGCCCAAGGGCGCCCTGCTCACCCACCTCAACCTCGTCATGAACGCCACGACGAACGCGTTCGACGGCAACGAGATCCGCCGCGACGACGTCGTCATGGGCAGCCTGCCGCTCTTCCATGTCTACGGGCAGTCGGTGGCGATGAACACGACGTTCCGGCTCGGGACGACCGTCGTCTTCCAGCCGCGGTTCGACGCCGCCGGCGCCATCGACCTCATGGTCCGCGAGGGCGCGACGATCTTCATGGGCGTGCCGACGATGTACGTCCAGCTGCTCGAGGCGGCCCCGCAGGCCGCCGCGCTGCCCCGGCTGCGGGACTGCGTGTCCGGCGGGGCGTCGCTGCCGGTCGTCGTCCTCGAGCGGTTCGAGGCGACGTTCGGGGCGCCGATCTACGAGGGGTACGGGCTGTCCGAGACCTCACCCACGGCGACGGCGAACCAGAAGCAGTTCGGCACCCGCGCCGGCACGATCGGCCACCCGATCTGGGGCGTCGACGTCGAGATCGCCGACGAGACGGTGCCCGACGCGATCCTGCTGCGCCCGACCGGCGAGCGGGGCGAGGTCGTCGTCCGGGGGCACAACGTCTTCGCCGGCTACCTCGACGACCCGGCCGCCACGGAGCAGGTCATGGTCGACGGCTGGTTCCGGACCGGGGACATCGGCGTCAAGGACGAGGACGGGTTCGTCCGGATCGTCGACCGGACGAAGGACCTCGTCATCCGGGGCGGCTTCAATGTCTACCCCCGCGACGTCGAGGACGTCCTGTCCCGGCACGAGGACGTCGCGCAGGTCGCCGTCATCGGCGTCCCCGACGACACCTACGGCGAGGAGGTCGTCGCCGTCGTCGTGCCGGCCTCCGACGCCTTCGACCCCGAGGCGCTCGTCGCGTGGTCGCGCGAGCAGCTGGGCAAGCACAAGTACCCGCGGCGGGTCGAGGTCGTCGACGCCCTGCCGCTCGGCCCGAGCATGAAGGTCCTCAAGCGTGAGCTGCGGGCCCGGTTCGGCGACCCGCACGACACGACCCCCACCGCCGGCGGCACCGCCGGCGCGACCCCCCGCGGAACGGAGAGCTGACGATGGACCTGGACCTGACCGAGGACGAGAAGGACATCCGGCAGTGGGTGCGCACCTTCGTCGAGAAGGAGATCCTGCCGCTCGAGCAGGACGTGCTGGCCCGGGAGCGGCGCGGTGAGCGTGGCCTGCCGCCGGAGGAGCTGAAGCGGCTGCAGGACCTGGCCCGAGAGTCCGGGTTCTTCGGGGTGCAGACGCCCGAGGAGTACGGCGGGATGGGGCTGTCGGCCGTCATGGCGGCCCTCGTCGAGGTCGAGCTGGGGCGCTCGTTCGTCCCGTTCCGCTTCGGCGGGTACGCCGACAACATCCTCTTCCACGCCAACGACGCGCAGAAGGAGGAGTACCTCGTCCCGACGATCGAGGGCACGAAGAAGTCGTGCTTCGCGATCACCGAGCCAGGGGCGGGGTCCGACGCGCGGGCCATCCGTACCTCGGCGAAGCAGGACGGAGACGACTGGGTCATCACCGGCGAGAAGACGTTCATCACCGGCGGGACGGAGGCGGACTTCGTCATGGTCTTCGCCGTCACCGATGCCGAGAAGCACAAGGAGGGCCGGACCGGGGAGTCGGTGACGTGCTTCATCGTCGACCGCGACCAGGGCTGGACCTCGGACCAGATCGACACGATGGGCGAGTGGGGCCCGGCGGCGCTGACGTTCGACGGCGTCCGGGTGCCGTCGTCGGCGATCCTCGGCGAGGAGGGCAAGGGCTTCGCGCTCGCGATGCAGTGGATCGGCCGCGGCCGGTACCTGCTGCCGGCCCGCGCGCTCGGCGGGTGCGAGCGGATGGTCGAGATGGGCATGGAGTGGGCCCGCAACCGCGAGACCTTCGGCAAGCCGATCGCCGAGCGGCAGGCCATCCAGTGGATGGTCGCGGACTCCGCCGTCGACATCGAGGCGCTGCGGTGGCTCGTGCTGGCCGCGGCGTGGCAGGTGGACCGGGGCGACGACTCCCGGCAGGCGCAGTCGATGGCCAAGCTGTACGGCGGCGTGCACTGCAACGAGATCGTCGACCGGATGCTCCAGGTGCACGGCGGGATGGGCTACACCCGCGAGCTGCCGCTCGAGCGGTGGTACCGCGAGCTGCGGCTGCTGCGGATCTACGAGGGCACCGACGAGATCCAGCGCCGGACCATCGCCCGCAACCTCCTCAAGGGGCACGCGAGCGTCCGCGGCCACCTCGGCTTAGACCACCGCCGGCGCGACCGGGGCGGTCGCGCCGTCGGTCGCCGTGCACTCGTCAGGCGGGGTCGCTCGCCCACCCGGGCGGCGCGCGCCTCAGAGGCTGCAGGCGTAGACGTGTGAGAGGACGAGCCCCGCGGCGCCGAGGATCGTGGCGTCGTCCGACGGCTCGGCGAGGGTCACGACCGGCGGCCCGCCCCGGTCGGGAGACGCCGCCGCCAGGTGACCGGCGATGCGTGCCCGCATCCGCTCACCGCCGCCGACGGCGTCACCGTGGACGATGTAGTGGTGCAGCCCCAACAGCTGGTCGAGATTCCCCATCCCCTCGGCGAGGTTGCGTGCGTACCGGTCGAGCAGGCGTTCCGCCTCCTCCGACCCCTCGTCGGCCAGGTCGCTGAGGCGACGGCTCGTGGCCAGGTCACCGTCGGTCAGTCGCGTCCGCACCGCCTCGGCCCGGAGCCAGGGCAGCGTGGCGACCGTCTCCCAGCATCCTCGTCGTCCGCACTCGCACTGTGATCCGCGTGCGTCGACCATCATGTGTCCGGCCTCGCCGCCCGCGCCGCGCGGGCCCCGCACGACACGGCCGGCCATGACGACGCCGGCGCCCAGGACCTCCCCCGTGAAGACGGAGACGAAGTCGGTGAGGTCCCGACCCAGCCCGAACCACTGGTCGCCGATCGCCTGGACCCTCGGGTGGTGGTCGATGTGGACGGGGACGTCGAACCACGAGGCGACGTGCGCCCCGACGGGCATGCCGCTGAGGACCGGGGCGCGGAAGCTCAGCAGGACCCTCCCCTCGTCGGTGTCCACCATGCCGGCGAGGCCGATCCCGATGCCGAGGAGCGGCTGGTCGCGCAAGGGGACGAGGGCCGAGCGCAGCGCCTCGAGGAAGGCCTCCGGGTCCGACGTGCGCGGCAGCGCGACGTCGTGCCGCTGAAGGACGGTGCCGTCCTTCGCGACCGTGGCCACCGTGATCTCGTCGGCCCCGAGGTAGACGGCGCCGATGCACCGGTCGGACCCGAACCACAATGGTCGCGGAGGCTTGCCGCCGGCCGCCGTCGTGGACCTCGCCGGGAGCTCGCGCAGCGCGGTCGCGCTGATGAGGGGCTGGACGACGGCCGTGATCGTGGCCCGGCTGACGTCGAGCTGCTTCGCCAGGTCGGAGCGGCTCAGTGGGCCGTGGCGGTAGAGCGCCCGCATCACCCTGGCCCGGTTCACGCCGCCGACGTCGGCGCTCGTCACGAGCGTCGACAACGAGTCGGTCATGGCCGTTCCTCTCCGTGGTGCGGGCGGTGGGTCCGCGGGACCCCGGATGTGCCCATCTTGTCGCGTCTCCGGTCCAACTCGTCCGACGGAACCCCTGGACACCAGGTCAGGAGGTTTGTAGGGTTCCCCAACATACCTCGTCGGAGCAGCCGCGAGGGACGGACCGAACAGGTGGAGGACCAGCATGGGCGAACGACTGGACGTCGTGGTCGTCGGCGGAGGGATCCGCGGACGGATGTACGGCGAGGTCGTCCGTGAGCACCCGCGCGGCGAGGTCGTGGGCTTCGTCGAGACGGCTCCCATGACGGCGGAGGCCCTGGGGTCCGACTTCGGGGTGCCCGTGCGGGAGTCGCTCGAGGACCTGCTGTCCGGCCTCGACCGGGTCGACGCCGTCATCGTGGCGACCCCCGACTTCGCCCACCGCGAGCCGGGGCTCGTCGCCCTCGGCCACGGGCTGCACACCCTCTTCGAGAAGCCGCTCGCGACGACCGTCGAGGACGCCGAGGCCCTGGCGGGCGCCGCGTCGCCCGGGACCCACGTCATGCTCGGCTTCGAGAACCGGTGGAACCCGCGGTTCCAGACCGTGCGCAGCGCGCTCCGGGCCACGGACCAGGTCTTCGTCGCCCAGCGGGCCTCGTTGCAGGACACCGCCTGGGTGCCCCGCGAGATGCTGTCCTGGAGCGCTCGGTCCACCCCCGGCTGGTTCCTCGTGCCGCACAGCCTCGACATGGCGATGTGGCTGTCCGGGGCCCGTCCCGTCGAGGTCTTCGCCCGGGGGGTGCGCAAGGTGCTGAGCGCCGACGGGATCGACACGTGGGACCGGGTCTCCGCCTCGTTCCGGATGTCGGACGACTCGGTCGTCACCCTCGACTCCGGGTGGGCGCTGCCCACGGGGCGGCCCGCGGTCTTCGACTTCCGCTTCGAGGTCGAGACCGCGACCGACCACTACCTCGTCGACGTCGACCGGTCCGGCGTCGTCCGGGTGGGGAGCGACCGGCTCAGCTACGTCGGCGAGTCCGGGACGGACCCCCGCGGACGGCTCAGGGGGGCGCCGGTCGAGATGACGCGCGACTTCGTCGACCTCTGCCTGGGGGACCCCGTCGACGTCCCGGACGCCGACCACGGCCTCCTCGTCACCCGGGCGGTCGCCGCCCTCCATGACTCCCTCGAGACCGGTCAGAACACCCCCATCACCCACTGAAGGACCGCGCCATGCCCAGACACCAGTCGATCCTCACCCGTCGCTCCCTCCTCGGGGGTGGCCTCGTCCTCGGGGGCACCGCCCTCGCCGGGTGCGTGAGCCCCGGCGGCTCCGCGGGGTCCTCCGCGAGCCCGAGCGCCCTGTCCTCCGGCGGCGAGGCCGGCGGCGAGATCTCGATCCTCGACGACAACACGAACCAGGTGTTCCAGAACGGCCTCATCGAGACCTTCCAGGAGCAGACCGGCATCACCGTCCGCAACTACGAGATGGCCAACTTCAACGACCTGCACGACCGCTTCGCGACGATGTTCGCCGGTCAGGACACGTCCTACGACGTCATCATGACGTGGGCCGGGTGGTCGGCGGAGTTCGGTCAGGCCGGCTGGCTGCAGCCGCTCGCCCAGGACTCCCTCCCCGCCGACGTCATCCGCCCGGCCCTGGACGCCGTCTCCTGGGACGACACGGTGTACGGACTGCCGAAGTTCGCCAGCGTCCAGACGATGTTCTGGAACAAGGAGCACTTCGAGCGCGCCGGCCTCGACCCGGACGCCGCCCCGGAGAGCTGGGACGAGTTCGTCGCCGCGGCGAAGAAGCTCACGACCGACGGCCGCTACGGGTACACCTGCGACATGGGCAACCCCGCCGGCGCGTACCAGAACTTCCTGCGCACGATGCTGCTGTGCGGTGGCGAGCTGTACGACGCCGACTACACCCCGCAGCTCGACAGCGAGGCGGGCGTCGAGGCGATGACCAAGCTCGTCGAGCTGTACCGCGACCACGAGGTGATGAACCCCGCGTCCCTGCAGATCACGAACGCCTCCGACCTCGTCGAGGTGTTCTCGCAGGGCAACACCTCGATCGTCTTCAACTGGCCCTTCCAGTGGTCGGTGGCGACCTCCGACGCGGCGACGACGAGTGCGGCGACCGTCGGGAACGGGCTGATCCCGGGCATCAACGTCCGCTCGGCCTCGATCGACGGGTCCGAGGGCTACGCGATCAGCGCGTTCTCCGAGAACAAGTCCGCCGCCCTGAAGTGGCTGGAGTTCGCCGCGAGCGCCACCTCCCAGCGGGAGATCGTCGAGAAGGAGGGGTGGTTCCCGGTCTCGCAGGAGATCCTCGACGACCCCGCGACCGAGGAGGCGCTTCCGGTCGTCGCGACCTACGAGCAGTCGACCGAGTACGTCACGAGGCGCTACGGCACTCCTTGGTCGAACGAGCTCGACCAGCTGCTCAGCGTCCACGTCAACCGCGCGATGAACGGCGACGAGGAGCCCGCGGCGGCGATGCGCGCCTCGCAGCAGGAGCTCCTGCCCGTCGTCGAGAAGTACCTGGGCTGACGCGTGCTGGGACGAACCACGCTGTCGGCGGTCGAGCGCAAGGACCGGCGGTTCGCGATCTTCGCGGCCACCCCGGCGGGGCTGACCATCGCCGCCCTGTTCCTCTACCCGCTGGTCTACGCGTTCGTCCTCAGCCTCTACGAGCTCAACGACAAGCGACCCGAGGCGACGCGCGTCGTCGGGTTGGCGAACTACGTCCGCCTGCTCGGCGACGACGCGTTCCTCGCGTCACTCGCACGGACCGGGGTGTTCTGCCTCTTCACGGTGTTCGGCGGCGTGGCCTTCGCCGTCGGCATGGGGGTGCTCCTCAACCAGCGCTTCCGTGGCCGTGCCGTCGCCCGGGTCCTGCTCCTCGTGCCGTGGGCGGTCCCGCCGGTGGTCAACGGCATCATGTGGAAGCTCATCTTCGACGGCACCTACGGCGTCGCGAACAGCATCCTCATGACCCTCGGCATCGTCGACCGGCCGGTGCAGTGGCTCGCGGTACCGGACCTCACCCTCGGCGTCCTCATCTTCGCCGAGGTGTGGAAGCTCACCCCCTTCCTCGCGCTCATGACGATCGCGTCGCTGCAGTCGATCCCGGCGAACATCTACCGGGCGGCGAGCATCGACGGGGCGGGGTCGTGGCAGCGGTTCTGGCGGATGACCCTGCCGAACCTGCGCGGCACCATCATGTTCCTGCTCATCGTGCAGTCGATGTGGAGCATCAAGGTGTTCGACAGCATCTACGTCCTGACGGGCGGCTCCGGTGGGCCGGCGGGCGCCACGACGACGGTGAACTTCCTCGCCTACCTCACGACCTTCAGCTACCTCGACCGCGGCTACGGCGCGTCCATGTCGATCGCGATCATGGTCATCGTCATCCTCGTGGCGGCGTTCTGGGTCCTGCTGCTCGGCCGACGTGACAAGGAGACCCGCCGATGAACGACACTGCCGGACCCCGTCGCCGCGTCGACGTGGGCCGCGTCGCGCACCGTGTCGCCGTGGCCCTGCTCGTCGTGTACCTCGTCGTCCCGTTCCTGTGGATGGTCGTGTACAGCGTCTACCCGTCGGAGAACCTCCGTTCCTCGCCGATGAGCTTCGCCCCCACGGACCTGACCCTCGCCAAGTACGGCGAGCTGTTCGGGGACTCGGGGTTCGTGCGCTCGATGACCAACTCCGTCGTGGTCGGCGTGGCCACGACCGTCATCTGCATGCTGCTCGGCAGCCTCGCGGCGTACTCGATCTCGCGATTCCGCTTCCGGGGCAGCCAGACGCTGCTCCTGGCGATGATGACCGTGCAGGCCATCCCGGCGATCGTGCTCGCGGTGCCGCTGTTCGTGCTCATGCGCGACTTCGGGCTCTACGACAGCCTCACGGGGCTCGTGCTCACGTACGCGGCCTTCATCCTGCCGCTCGTCATCTGGATGATGGTGAGCTTCTTCGACTCCATCCCGGTCAACCTCGAGCGGGCCGCACGGATCGACGGCTGCAGCCACCTCGGGGTCCTGCGGCGCGTCGTCATCCCGCTGTCCGGGCCGGGGTTCGCGGCCACCGCGATCTTCGCCTTCATCACCGCGTGGAGCGACTTCTTCCTGGCCAAGATCCTCACCGGACCGAACGCCGAGACCCTCCCGGTGCGCACCGCCGCGTTCCAGGGTCTCTTCGCCACCGACTACACCGCGGCCGCGACGGCCGGGGTGATCACCGCCCTCCCCGTGCTGGCGCTGGCCCTCGTGGCCCAGCGCTGGATCGTCCAGGGGATCACCGAAGGAGCCGTCAAGGGATGACCTCGGCAGACATCACGTTCGACAACGTCAGCAAGCGGTACGGCGCCAAGGACACCGAGCCGGCCGTCAAAGCGCTCTCCTACACGATCGAGGGCGGACACTTCGTGTCCTTGCTCGGTCCGTCGGGGTGCGGGAAGTCGACGACCCTCAACATGATCGCCGGCCTCGAGGGGGTCACCGAGGGGTCGATCAGCATCGGCGGTCGTCCGGTCCAGGACGTCGAGCCGCACAAGCGGGACCTCGCGTTCGTCTTCCAGGACTACGCGCTCTACCCGCACCTCGACGTGTACGACAACATCGCCTTCGGCCTGCGGATGCGCAAGATGGACCGCGCCGAGCTCGATCAGCGGGTCCGCGACGCCGCCGAGCGTCTCGAGATCACCTCGCAGCTCGGCAAGAGGCCCCGGGCGCTCTCGGGTGGGCAGCGCCAGCGCGTCGCCCTGGCCCGCGCCATCGCCCGACGCCCGGCGGTGCTGCTCTTCGACGAGCCGCTGTCGAACCTCGACGCGCTGCTGCGCGACCGGACCCGTGAGGAGCTGAAGGTCCTCCACGCCGAGGTCGGGGCGACGACGGTCTACGTCACGCACGACCAGGAGGAGGCGATGTCCCTCTCGGACGAGATCGCCGTCATGAGCAAGGGACGGCTCGAGCAGTTCGGTACCCCGGGAGAGATCTACGAGCGGCCGGCCACCGAGTTCGTCGCCTCGTTCGTCGGCAAGCCGCAGATGAACCTCCAGACCGTGACGACGACCGGCGGGGGCCTGCGGATCGCCGACGGCTGGGAGATCACCCACCCGCACACCCTGGGAGAAGGACGTACCGTCCGCCTCGGGCTGCGCCCCAGCGAGTGCTCCGTGCGGCGGGCGAGCGACGGCGGTGGGCTCGGGCGGGTCCGGGTGACCGAGCCTCTCGGGAGCCACACCGACATCGCCCTGGACACGGCGGTCGGTGCGTTCCGGGTGCGAGTACCTGGCTTCACGGACCTCCGCGCAGGTGACCCCGTCGACGTCACGGTCGACGGGGCCACCCGGCACCTGTTCGACGCGGAGACGGGAGCGCGTCTGCCCGACCCCGTCGCCGTGGGCGTCTGAGGGCCGTCAGGCGGGGTCGGCCTCGAGCGCCGCGAGCTCCTCGGCGGTCAGCTCGAGGTCGGCCGCACGCACCGAGTCCTCGATCGACGCCGGACGCGAGGACCCGGGGATCGGCAGGACGACGTCGGACAGGGCCAGCTCCCACGCGAGGGCGACCTGCTGCGGGCTCACGCCGCGCTCCTGTGCGATCGTGCCGAACGCCGAGTGGTTGCCGCCGAGGTCGGCCGCGCTCTTGATGCCGCCGAGCGGGCTCCACGGCAGGAAGGCGATCCCGAGCTCCGCGCACCGGTCGAGCTCGGCGCGCGAGGACCGGAACGCCGGGGAGAACTGGTTCTGCACCGACACGAGCCGGCCGCCGAGGACCTCGTTCGCCTCGTCGATCTGCGCCACGGAGGCGTTCGAGATGCCGGCCCGCTGGATGACGCCGTCGTCGAGCAGCTGCACGAGCGCCCCGATCGACTCGGCGTAGGGGACCTCCGGGTCCGGCCGGTGGAACTGGTAGAGACCGATGGACTCGACCCCGAGACGACGCGCCGAGGCGCGAGCCGCCTCCTGGAGGTACTCGGGACGGCCGTTCTGGGTCCACGAGCCGTCGCCGGGGCGCAGGTGCCCGCCCTTCGTCGCGACGACGACCGCGGAGGTGTCCCCGCCGTAGGTCGCGAGGGCCTTGGCGATGAGGGACTCGTTGTGGCCGACCTCGCCGGCGTCCCGGTGGTACGCGTCGGCGGTGTCGACGAGCGTCACGCCCGCGTCGAGGGCGGCGTGGATCGTGGAGACCGAGCGCGCCTCGTCGGGGCGGCCCTCGATGGACATCGGCATCCCGCCGAGACCGACGGCACCGACCTGGACGTCTCCGAGCGCACGCTGCTTCATGTCATCACTCCTGCTGATGGGCGAAGGACACCGCTCCGGGGCCCGGAGGGCGTCGTCCTGCTACCTCCGTGCCAAGGTCCCCGACCGGTGTGATGTTCCCGGCGCCGGTGCAGCCGTCGAGGGTTCCGGGCAGGTCAGGCGGCGACCGACGCGCGCACGGTCCCGCGGGGGACCGACCAGTGACCGCCCGCGCGCAGGTGACCGGCGACGAGCCGCTCGAGGGAGGTGCGGGGGTGGACGGTCTCGACGTCGAGCACCTCCGCGACGGTGCGCCGGAAGACGAACCGGCAGGCGTCCTCGTCCCCCTCCGGCGACGGCGCGGCGGGCGCGACGTCGAAGCGGGCGCGGAGACGGCGGATGTTCGACGTCGGGGCGAGCCCGTCGAGCACCGGGTCGAAGAGCCACGTCGTGCAGTGCAGGGGGACCGGCCCGACGACGCGTCGGACCTCGGCGAGGGCCTCGTCGACCGCGTCCGGGGTGAGCGGGCCGCCTTCCGGGACGTGGAGCGCGGCCCCGTCCGCGGCCGGCACCCGCTGCACCTGGAGCCGGCCGGCGGCGACGACGTCGCCGCGGAGGATCTCGACGAGCCACCACAGGGGCGCGTCCGCGCCGTACGTCGCGACCTTGCGTCCGACGTCGGCGAGCGTCGCCGCGGTCCGCCCCTCCGACAGCCCGAGCGAGCGGTGCCGTCGCACGGCGTCGTCCTCGAGCGCCCGCAGGGTCGCGACGAGGGCGGGCAGGTCGGGGTGCGGCAGGTCGGCGGCCTCGCCCGGTGGCCGGTCCGCCCCGAGGGCGTCGCGCACCCGCTCGAGGAGGCCCGCGTCCGGCGGGGCGGACGACGGTGGCAGGCCGAGGAGCGAGGTCATCCGTGGAGCAGCCGCAGCAGGCGCGTGACCTCGGCGGCGAGGGCGTCCCGGCCCGGGCCGACGTACTTCCTGGGGTCGACGACCGCGTCGTCGGTCAGGGCGTCGCGGACGGCGGCGGTGAAGAGCGCGTTGAGGTGGGTCGAGATGTTGACCTTCGTCATCCCGGCGGCGACGGCCGCGGCGAGACCGGCGTCGTCGAGCCCCGACGAGCCGTGGAGCACGAGCGGGACCGGCACGGTCGCGGCGAGTCGCGCGATGAGGTCGTGGTCGACGGCCGCCGTCCGCGTCGTCATCGCGTGCGAGGTGCCGACGGCGACCGCGAGCGAGTCGACGCCCGTGGCGGCGACGAAGGCCGCCGCCTCGTCGGGGTCGGTCCGCGCCCCGGGGGCGTGGACGCCGTCCTTGCCGCCGACCTCGCCGAGCTCGGCCTCGACCCGGACGCCGTGGGCGTGGCAGTGCTCGACGACGGCACGGGTCGTCGCGACGTTCTCGTCGTAGGGCAGGGCGGACCCGTCGTACATGACGCTGTCGACCCCGAGGGCCACGGCGCGCTGGACGAGGTCGACGTCCTCGGCGTGGTCGAGGTGGACGAGGACCGGGACCGTCGCGGCCCTGGCGAGGGCGATGCTCGCGACGCCGACCGGCTCGAAGGCGCCGTGGTAGCGCGCGGTGTTCTGGCTCACCTGGAGCACGACCGGCAGGCCGGCGTCCTCGGCACCGGACACGATGCCCTCGGCGTGCTCGAGGAGGACGACGTTGAAGGCGCCGAGGCCGCGGCCGGCGGACCGGGACTCGCCGACGAGGTCGGGCCGGGCCTGCTGCCGGGGGGTGGACGGGGTCACGGGCTCTCCTCGCGGGGACGGGTGGGCGGTGGTGGGGCGAGACGGGCGTCGAGCCCGTCGAGGACGGCCGGGTCGGCGTCGCCCGCGACCGCCGACAGCACGGCGGCAGCCGCCACGACGGCTGCCCGGCGAAGGGCGGGCGCCAGGCTGGCGGCGGAGACGGCGTCAGCGCCGAGAGCCTCGAGCAGCCCCGCGGTCGCGGCGTCGCCCGCGCCGGTCGGGTTGCCCGAGACCCCGGGGACGGCGGCTTGCTCGGCCTCGGCACCGGTCGCGGTCCGGGCGAGGAGTCCGTCCGCCCCTCGCGAGACGACGACCGCACCCGCCCCGCAGGCGAGGAGGTCGTCGACGGCGAGCCGGACGTCGTCCGCGCCGGTGGCGGAGCGGGCCTCGTCGGCGTTGGGGGTCAGGAGGTCGGCGCGGGCCTCGGCGGCGGCGAGGAGGGGTGCCCCGGAGGTGTCGACGAGCACCCGGGCTCCGGCGCCGTGCGACGCCGCGACGAGCCGGGCCACGAGGTCGACCGGGGTTTCCGGTGGCAGGGACCCCGACACGACCACCCAGCCGCCGGGGACGGCGAGCCGGTCCACCTCGCCGACGACCCGGTCCCAGACCTCGGCCGGCTGCGGGTCACCCGGCTCGGCGAAGAGCGTCGGGTGGGTCGCACGGTCGTCCACGGCGACCGTCGTGCGGGTGCCGACGGGGCTCGGGACGCAGACGGCGTCGACGTCCGCGCCGAGCGACTCGGCGAACCAGGCCCCCGCGGCGCCGCCGACGGGCTGGACCGCGACCGCGGGGACGCCGAGCGCGGTGAGGACGCGGGTGACGTTGACCCCCTTGCCGCCCGGGCGCCGGACGACGTCGCGGACCCGGACGGTCTCCCCGAGGCGCTGCTCGTCGACCCGGTACGTGACGTCGACGGCCGGGTTGGGGGTCACGACGACGACCCGGGACGGCGTGGTCACCGGAGGGCTCCGTCCCCGCCGTCGGGCGAGGTCCTCGCATCGGCCCGGCGCGCGAGGACGGCGGCACCGCGGGCCGCGGCGAGGTCGCCGTGGCTCGCGGTGACGAGACGCGGGACGCGCAGGCCCGGCACGAGTGCGGCGAGCGCGTCCCCCAGCGGGTCGAGGAGCAGGCGACCGGACCGGGAGAGCCCGCCCCCGAGGACGACCACGGTCGGGGCGACCGACACGACGAGCGCGGCGGTCGCGACGGCGAGGGCCTCGACCGCGTCGTCCCACAGCGCGCGGGCGTCGGGGTCGCCCGCCTCGACCCGGCGGGCGACGCTCAGGGCGTCCGGCTCGCCGGCTCGCCGCGCGAGGGCCGCGGCCGACCCGACCTCCTCGACCCGGTGCCCGGCGCAGCGGCCGCCGGGCAGGACGAGCTGGCCGACCTCGCCCGCCCAGCCCTCGGAGACGACCGGCCGGCCGTCGACGAGCGTCGCCGCGGCGATGCCCGTCCCGACCGGGAGGAAGACGACCGGGCCCTCGACGCCGGCCGCCGCGCCGTCGGCGGCCTCCGCGAGGGCGCCCGCGCGGACGTCGTGCCCGAAGGCCACCGGCCCGCGCAGCCGGTCGGTGAGGTGGCGCAGCAGCGGGGCGTCGCGGAAGCCGAGGTTCGCCGACCAGCGCGCGACCCCCGCCTCGTCGTCGACGATGCCGGGCACGACGACCCCCACCGGCTCGCGCGGGTCCCGTCCGTCGAGCAGCCGGGCCACCGTCGCCGTGACGAGCGTGCCGTCGGGGTCCGGTCCCGTCGTCGGCGCGCGGCGCTCGTCGAGCACGGCGCCCGCGGCGTCGAGCCGGAGGGCCTTGGTCGTCGTCCCGCCGACGTCGACCCCCCACACGGGGACGGAGGTGTCCATCACGTGAGGATGACGGACCGGGTGAGGGATCGGGGGTTGTCGGGGTCGAGCCCGCGCGCCACGGCGAGCGCGACGGCGAAGCGCTGGGCGACGACGAGGCCCGCCATCGGGTCGAGGTCGTGGTGCACGAACGTCGCGCCGGTGGCGGCGACCTCCTCGTCGAGGCCCTCGGGGACCTCGCCGAGGCTCCAGACGAGGCGGCCCGGCTGGGCGATGGCGACGGGTCCGTGGCGGTAGTCCATCGCCGGGTAGGACTCGGCCCAGAACTGCGCGGCCTCACGGGTCTTCAGGGCGGCCTCGGCCGCGAGGCCGACGGTCCAGCCCTGGCCGAGGAAGGTGCACTGGTCGGTCCCGGCGTCCGGGAGCGGGGTCGTGAGCGCGGTGCGGGCGTCGGCGACGGCCCGGTCGAGGTCCTCACCGGTGTGCGCCCGCAGGAGCGCGAGGGCGCTCGTCGCGAACCGGGTCTGGACGACGGACCGCTCGTCGGCGAAGGACAGGTCGACGACCGCCCCGGCGACCGCGGCCGCCGGGGCGTCGGGCACCGCGGTGAGCAGGGTCGTCGGCCGGCCGTGGAGACGCTCGAGCAGCGTCACGATCTCGGTCGTCGTGCCGGACCGCGAGATCGCGACGACGCGGTCGTAGTCCCGGGTCGTGGGGAACTCGCTGCCGGCGAAGGCGTCCGTGAGGCCGTGGTCCGCCTGCTCGCGCAGGACCGCGTAGGCCATCGCGACGAACCAGCTCGTGCCGCACCCGACGACGGCGACCCGCTCCCCGGGGGCGGGCAGGTGGTCGGCGACGGTCGGCGCGAGCGCGAGGGCCGCCGCCCAGGTCTCGGGCTGCGAGGCGATCTCGTCCTCGACGTGGAAGCGGGGCATGGGGCGGTCTCCAGTGGTGGGGTGCGCACCACGACGGTGCTGCACGAGAATGATCGAACGATCTTCATTCGATCAGAAACGATCAGCGCGTGCAACACTGTCCGCACCGACCGGACAGGAGACCGGATGACCCCCCAACAGCGGCTCGCCGCCCTCCTCGACCTCGTGAGCGAGCGCGGCACGGTGACGGTGGCGGACGTGGAGCGCGCGCTCGGCGTCTCGGGCGCCACGGTGCGCCGGGATCTCACGACGCTCGCCGAGCAGGGCCTCGTCACCCGCACCCACGGCGGGGCGACGGCGCGCGGCTCGGGGTACGAGCTGCCACTGCAGTACAAGGCGGCTCGGCAGGCGTCGGCCAAGGTCGCCATCGCCGACGCCGTCGCCTGTCTCGTCCGCCCGGGGGACGCCGTCGGCCTCAACGGGGGGACGACGACGACCGAGGTCGCCCGGCGGCTCGGCCGCGACGACGCCCTGCGCCCGGCCGACGGGGCGCCCGGGGTCACCGTCGTGACGAACGCCCTCAACATCGCCTACGAGCTGTCGGTGCGGGAGCACGTGAAGATCGTCGTCACCGGAGGCGTGCCGCGCCGGCAGTCCTACGAGCTCGTCGGCCCGATGGTCACGGCCTCGCTGCAGGACGTCGCCCTCGACCTCGCGGTCCTCGGCGTCGACGGGCTGAGCGGTCGCTTCGGGGCGACGACGGTGCACGAGGGCGAGGCCCAGGCCAGCCGCGACCTCGCGGCGGTGGCCCGCAGGGTCGTCGTGGCGGCCGACGCGACGAAGATCGGGCGTGGCACGTTCGCGCGGATCCTGCCGCTGTCGGCCGTCGACGTGCTCGTCACGGACCGTCCGGTCGACGACGAGACGGCCCACGCGCTGGAGGCCGCCGAGGTCGAGACGGTGGTGGCCCCGGCCCCCTGACGCCGGTGCTCAGGCGGCGTGCGCGGCGAGGAAGACCCGGACCGCCTCCCGGCAGTGGGCTTCGAGGCCGTCTGCCCCCTCGTCCGGGCCGCCGCGGAGCATCGCCTCCTCGAGGGGGGCCGCCATGACGAGCCAGTTCCACGTCGCGGCGGACCGGTCGGGGTCCGGGACGTGCAGCCACCCCCGGTCGGCGAAGTCCCGCAGGTGCTGCGCGACCCACGCCATCGACGCCGCCGGGCCGTGGGTCCACAGCGCCTCGCCGAGCCCGGGGAAGTGCATCGCCTCCCCGACGACGAGCCGTCGCAGCCGGACGATCCGCGGCGCGAGGACCGCCTCGAGGAGGGCCCGGGCGTGCTCGAGGAGGAACGCCTCGACCCCGCCCACCGCGTCGGGCGGCTCCGGCTCGGTCCGTTCGCCGGCGTCCTCGGTCATCGACGTGACGAGGGCGACGAACAGTGCCTCCTTCGAGCCGAAGTGCGCGTAGGCCGTCTGCTTCGACACCCCGGAGATCGACGCCACCTCGTCCATCGTCGCCGCGCGGTAGCCGTCGCGGAGGAACACCTGCTCGGCGGCAGCGAGCACGGCGGCGCGCTTGCGCGCGGAGCTGGGGCGGAGTGCGGCCGGCACGGGACGTCCTTCCTCTTGCGACTCTGGACGACTCAGTCTAGTGTCACTTTCTGTACTCACTAGTCCAATATCAGGGAGTGACGATGACCACCTTCGTGACGAGCAGCCGCGGCGACCGCGTCGCCCTCGACGACCTCGGGTCCGGTCCGGCCGTCGTGTTCGTCGCCGGAGCCGGCCCGTCGAGGGCGGACGACGAGATGACCGCGTCGACCGCCCGCCTCCTCGCCGACGGCGGCTGCCGCGCGCTCGTCCCGGACCGCCTCGGGCGGAACGAGTCGGTGGCCCACGGGGTGCTGGACCTCGCCCGGGAGGTCGCGGCGCTCCGTGCGGTCGTCGACCACGTCGGGGAACCCGTCGTCCTCGTCGGGCACTCCTCCGGGTGCTCGCTGGCGCTCCGGGCGGTGGCCGACGGGGTGCGAGCGGAGGGGCTCGTGCTCTGGGAGGCGCCGCTCGCGGGCCCAGCGGCGGACACGGCGGCGTGGGCCGCCGACGTGGAGCGGCACCTCGACGCCGGCGACCTCGAGGCGGCGACGGAGCAGTACATGCGGGACATGCCGCCCGAGTGGCTGGACGGCATGAGGTCCTCGCCGGCCTGGCCCCGGCTCGCCGCGGCCACACGGACGCAGCGGGCGGACGCTCAGGCGTTGGCGTGGGCGACGGCGGCGCTGGAGGACCGGTCCCTCGGGTCGACCGTCGACCTCCCGGTGCTCACGTGCTTCGGGTCGGAGACCTTCCCGGAGATGCCGGCGGCCGCGGCTCGTCTCGCCGAGGTCCTGCCCCGGGCGACGGTGGCAGAGCTGCCCGGCGCCGGCCACGCCTGGGACCCCGAGGCGATGGCGCCGGTGCTCGCCCGGTTCCTCCGGGAGGTCTCCGTCCCCGGTGCCCAGTCCGACTGACCCGGCCGTCGGGTCAGCCGTCGACCTGGCTGTTCGCCCACCGCTCGCCGGGGTCGCCGCCCCAGGCGTCCCACGCGACGCGGCCGGGGCTCGGGAAGCCGTCGGTCCCGTGCTTGAAGCCGTCGGCGTCCTTGTCGACGGAGTGTCGCGCGAAGTAGGCGTGCATCTTCTTCACGACCTGCTCGCTCACGTCGTCGCCGTCGGCGAGCTGGTGCGCCCGCCTCCGTCCGGTGTCGGTGAAGTTCTTGCCGGCCTTGCCGTCCTCGATCCAGCGGACCGCGCGGGCGGCGGCCTCCTGGACGTCCTTCGGCGGGACGGGGCTCACGACTTCTTCCTCAGGGCCGACTCCTTGTGGGCGGCGACCGACCCCGTCTTCTCGGACTCCACGAGGTAGTACGGGTCGTCGTCCTCGGGCTTGAAGGTCTGCCCGTCGTGCTGGAACTCCTTCACCCGCTTCTCCTTGACCGTGCCGTGCGTCGTGCCCTGCGAGGTCTTCCAGCTGACCTCGTCGCCCTTGCTGTACGCCATCGTCGATGCTCCTTCGTCGGTCGGACGCCCTCGACGCTAGCCGCTGCGCGCCGCCCGGGACCGGCTGTGACCTGCAGGTTCGACAAACCCGACGCACGGTGGGAGGAGGCGCGCGGGTGGACGGTCCGAGGCTTTACCCAGTCCTTACCCGCAGGTCACGCTGCAGCCCTGTTCCCTGTCTGACGACGGTGTTAGGTTCGCCGCGCACCACTGCGGGTCGAGGCACCGAGGACAGGTCGGCGGCCCCCCGCGATACCTCTGGAGGATGCATGCACCGGACGCCGCTGCGTCGGCTCGTGGGAAGGGTCGCCGTCGGCGCCCTCGCCCTGGCCACCCCCGTCGCCCTGACGCCCACCCCCGCGTCGGCCGACCCCGCCACCGACCTCGTCGTCTCGGAGTACGTCGAGGGCTCGAGCTTCAACAAGGCGCTCGAGATCTACAACGGCACCGGGGCGGACATCGACCTCTCCGGCGGTGGCTACCGTCTCGAGCTCTACAGCAACGGCTCGTCGGGCGTCACCTCGTCGCTGGCGTTGACCGGCACGGTGGCCGCGGGCGACGTCTTCGTCGCTGCCCACCCCAGCGCCGACCCGGCGATCCTCGCCCAGGCCGACGTGACGAACGGCGGGGTCGTCAACTTCAACGGCGACGACGCGGTGGTCCTGCGCAAGGGCGGGGCGACGGGGTCGGTCGTCGACTCCTTCGGCCAGGTCGGCGTCGACCCCGGCACCCGGTGGGGCACCGGTGACGTGACGACGCAGGACAGCACGCTGCGCCGGATGGCGAGCGTGTGCGCCGGCGACACGACCCCGGACGACGCGTTCGACCCCGCCCTCGAGTGGGACGCCTTCCCGAACAACACGTTCGACGGGCTGGGGTCGCACACCGCGGACTGCGACGGCGAGCCGGCCCCCGACGAGTCCCCGATCGTCGTGTCCAGCACCCCCGAGGACGGCGGCACGGCAACCCCGTCGCAGTCGTACTCGGTGACCTTCAGCGAGCCGGTCGCGCTCGCCGACGGCGCCGTCTCGCTCGTCTGCACCCAGGACGGGGCCGTCGACGTCACCGTCTCCGGTGGCGCCGAGACCTTCACCGTCGACCCCGCGTCCGCCCCGGCCACCGGTCAGGACTGCACGCTCACCGTCGCCGCGGACGGGGTCGCCGACCTCGACGCGAACGACCCGCCGGACACGATGGAGGCCGACCACGTCGTCACCTTCGGCGTGGCCGACGCCTGCTCGGTCGCGGTCACCCCGACGTACGAGATCCAGGGCTACGGCGCGAGCGCCGCGGTCACCGGTCCGGTCACGACGCGCGGCGTCGTCGTCGCCGACTACGAGGGCCCGTCGCCGGCCCTGCGCGGCTTCTACATCCAGGACCCGGAGGGTGACGGCGACCCCGCCACCTCCGACGCGCTCTTCGTCTTCAACGGCAGCAACGACTCCGTCTCGGTCGGCGACCTCGTCGTCGTCACGGGCACGGCCGGTGACTTCCAGGACCAGACCCAGGTCTCGGGCGTCACGAGCATCGAGCTCTGCGGCACCGGCTCGGTCGAGCCGACCGAGGTGACCCTGCCCTTCTCCTCGCCCGACGAGCCGGAGCGGTACGAGGGCATGTCGGTGACCTTCCCGCAGGACCTGTCGGTCACCGAGCACTTCCAGCTCGGCCGGTTCGGCCAGGTGACGGTGTCCTCGGGCGGCCGCCTCCAGCAGCCGACGAACGTCGTCGCCCCCGGCGAGGAGGCTCTCGCCCTCCAGGCGCAGAACGACCTCAACCGCCTCGTCATCGACGACACGCTGCAGAACCAGAACCCCGAGCCGATCATCTGGGGCCGGGGCGGGCAGCCGCTCAGTGCCGAGAACACCCTGCGTGGTGGCGACACCGTCACCGACGCGACCGGTGTCATGACGTACGGCTGGGGTGGCAACGGGGCGAGCCCCAACACGTGGCGCCTTCGCCCTCTCGAGCAGACCGGGGAGGGCATCACCTTCGAGGCGGCCAACCCCCGCCCCGAGGGCGCCCCGGAGGTCGGCGGTGACGTCACCGCCGTCGGGATGAACCTGCTCAACTACTTCGACACCTTCACCGGCTGTACGGGAGGCGTGAGCGGCCCGCCGCTCGACTGCCGCGGCGCCGGCGACCAGACCGAGCTCGACCGCCAGACCGTGAAGACCGTCGCCGCTATCGTCGAGATGGACGCCGACGTCGTCGGGGTCAACGAGGTCGAGAACGACGGCTACGGCGCCGACAGCGCCCTGCAGTACCTCGTCGACGCCGTGAACGCCGAGATGGGAGCCGGCACCTACGAGGTGCTCGACGTCGACGCGCTGACCGGGCAGGTCGACGCCCTCGGGGCCGACGCCATCAAGGTCGGGGCCATCTACCGGCCCGGCACCGTCACGCCGGTCGGTGAGACCGCGGTGCTCAACACCGACGAGTTCATCACCGGCGGCGATGCGTCCCCGAAGAACCGCGCCTCGCTGCTCCAGGCGTGGGAGGTCGATGCGACCGGTGGTGTCTTCTCGACGAACGTCAACCACCTGAAGTCCAAGGGCTCGGCGTGCGAGACGCCGGACCTCGGTGACGGCCAGGGCAACTGCGCGGTCGTGCGGACGAACGCGGTGCGGGACCTGCTCGACTGGTTCGGCACCGACCCGACGGGCACCGGCGACCTCGACGTCCTCATGGTCGGCGACTACAACTCCTACGCGATGGAGACACCGATCACGACGCTCGAGGAGGGTGGCTTCACCAACCTCGTCCGGGAGTACCTCGGTGAGGACGCCTACTCCTACGTCTTCGACGGACAGTGGGGCTACCTCGACCACGCGCTCTCCTCGGAGACGCTGCTCGGGCAGGTCACCGGGGTCGCGGACTACCACGTCAACGCGGACGAGCCGTCGGTGCTCGACTACAACACCGACTTCAAGTCCGCGGGCCAGATCGACACCCTCTTCGCGCCGGACGAGTTCCGGGTCTCCGACCACGACCCCGTCATGGTCGGTCTCGCGCCGAACGCGACCCTGGAGACGGACGGCATCACCGGCCCGCTCGCCAAGGCCGGGCGCTCGGTGAAGCAGAACTCGACGGTCCCGGTGAAGGCCTCCTTCACCCTGGCCGACGGCTCGGTGCCCGAGGGCCTGCAGCCCGAGGTCGTCGTCACCCTCGACGGGGACGTCGTCGCGGAGGGCGAGATGCGCCTCGAGGACGGCGAGTGGGTCTACCTCCTCCGCACGCGGGGCCTCCCCGAGCGGGGCGCCACCTACGAGGTCACCGTCGTCGTGCCGTGGAACGGTCAGACGCTGACGAGCGGCTTCGTCCTGCGCTGACCGGCGAGCCACGACGAGGGCCCCACGGCATCCTGCCGTGGGGCCCTCGTCGTGGCGGTGGCTCAGCGGGTGCGGCGTCCGCCCGCGCGCTCGGAGAAGGCCGCGGCACCGCCGGGGCGGGACGTCGGCGACGCGGCGCCACCCCTACGCGAGCCGCGGCGGCGACCGTTCCCGCGCCGACCGCCCCCGTCACCGGAGGCCGCGGCGGCGGGGACGCCCGTCGAGCGTGTCCCACCGGACCGTCGACCGCCCGCAGAGCCACCGTCGGACCGGCCACCGCCGGACCGGCCGCCGCCGGATCGGCCGCCGCCGGCGCGACCACCGGATCGGCCGCCGCCGGAACGGCCACCGGACCGGCCGCCGTCGGACCGGCCGCCGCCACCGGAACCGCCACGCGAGCCGCCCGGCCCGGACGGGACCAGCCCGCCCTCGAACGAGCGGTCCCCGGGAGCGAGCTCGAGGAGGACGGGGTGGGTCTCGTGCGCGCGGGTGACGGTGGGGCGGATCCCGGCCTTGCGGGTGAGGTCGCGCACGTCACGGACCTGGTCGTCGGTCATGAGCGTGACGACGGTGCCGGAGGCGCCGGCCCGGGCGGTGCGCCCGGAGCGGTGCAGGTACGCCTTGTGCTCGACCGGCGGGTCCGCGTGGACGACGAGGGCGACGTCGTCGACGTGGATGCCCCGCGCCGCGATGTCGGTCGCGACGAGGGTCCCCGCGGCACCGCTGTGGAAGGCCTCCATCGTGCGGGTCCGCTGGCCCTGGCTGAGGTTGCCGTGCAGCTCGACCGCGGCGACCCCGGCGGCGTTGAGCTGCCGGGCGATCCGCTTGGCGCGGTGCTTGGTCCGGGTGAACACGACCGTGCGTCCCGGCGCGGCGGCGAGGTCGGTGAGGACGGCGAGGTGGGCGGTCGGCGCGACGTGCAGCACGTGGTGGGCCATCGCGGACACCGGCGAGCGGTCCGAGTCGGCCTCGTGCTTCACCGGGTCGTGCAGGTACCGCTTCGCGAGCACGCCGATCCCGGAGTCGAGGGTCGCGGAGAACAGCATCCGCTGGCCCCCCGGCGGGGTGGCGTCCAGGAGGCGCTTGACCTGGGGGAGGAACCCGAGGTCCGACATGTGGTCGGCCTCGTCGATGACGGTGACCTCCACGCGGGACAGGTCGGCGTGGCCCTGGCCGATGAGGTCCTCGAGCCGGCCGGGGCAGGCGACGAGGAGGTCGATCCCGCGCCGTAGCGCGGACACCTGGGGGCCCTGGCCGACGCCGCCGAACACCGTCGTCGTCCGCAGCCCGAGAGCGGCCGCCAGGGGTGCGGCCACCTCGTCGATCTGCGCCGCGAGCTCGCGGGTGGGGGCGAGGACGAGGGCGCGGGGGCGCCTCGGGGCGCGGCCTCCCTTGTCGGCGGCGACCCGGGAGAGCAGCGGCAGCACGAACGCGAGCGTCTTGCCCGAGCCGGTGCGTCCCCGGCCGAGGACGTCCCGGCCGGCGAGAGAGTCGGGCAGGGTGGCCTGCTGGATGGGGGTGGGCGTCGAGATCCCCGCGGAGGCGAGGACGTCGACGAGGACGGGGGGCACGCCGAGCGTGCCGAAGGTGTCGTCGGACACGGAGGGTTCTCCAAGGCGGTCTGGCTCGACGCGGGTGCGGTCACCGGCGTCGGCGTCGGATGTTCTGCCGGGCGGGCTTCGGGGCCGCGGCGCCGTGACGTGCTCGTCACATCGGCATCGACATCAAAGGATCGGGTCCGGGGCAGAACTGGACGGCCCGATGGGTCAAGACTACGGCACCCCCGGGGCCCGACCCGACACCGCGGGGGACGTGCCGCCCGGTGTGGCCGCGGGTCAGCCGCGCAGCGCCGGCAGGACGGCGCCCGCGACGACCCACGTCGCCCCGGCGCACACGACGACGAAGCTGAGCAGCCAGACGGTCCGAGGCAGCGGGGTGAGCCGGGCGAGCACGGCCGCGTCGCTCTGCCCGTCCCGGCTGCCGGCCACGGCGCCGAGGTGGCGCCAGGCCCCGACGAGGAGCACGAGGCCGGTGCCGACGAGCACCTGTGCCTGGAGCAGGTCGCCCGCGGACCACCACAGGGTGGCCGTCGCGGCGCCGACGGCGAGGACGACGGCGGCGGTGAGCACCGAGCGGGCCCGCACGAGGGAGAGCACGAGGACGAGGAGCACGACGGCGAGCACGGCGGGACCCCAGCCCGCGACGGCCAGCACGACGAGCAGCGCACCGACGACGGCGGGAGCGGGGTAGCCGGCCCACGTCGTGGCGACCCGGCCGAACCCCCGCGCCGGGCCGACCGTCACGGCGTGGCCCGACATGTCCCCGCGCAGCACGAACCCGGTGAAGCGCCGCCCGGAGAGCACGCCCACGCCCGCGTGCCCCAGCTCGTGGACCAGGGTGACCGCGAGCCGCAGCACCGACCAGAGCGGACGGACCCCGACGACGACGAGGGCGGCGCCGAGCACGACGAGGAGCGGGGTGCCGCTCAGGGTCACCTCGCCCACGGGCTGCACCCGGTCCCACGCCTGGTCGAGCCGGTCCACGGGCGCGACGCTACTGGCGCGACCTGTGCCCGGACCCCACCGCCCCGGCCGACCCCGGTAGCGTCACCCGTCGTGAGCGCCCCACCCACCGACCTGCTGCCACCCGGAGGGCTCGTCGACGTCCACTGCCACGGTGCCGTCGGGGACGCCTTCGGGACGAGCGCGGACGGCAGCCGCCGCGCGGCCTCCCACCACGCCGCCGACGGTGTCGGGACACTCGTCGCGAGCCTGGTCTCCGCCCGTCCGGACGACCTCGTGGCCCAGGTCGGGGTCCTCGCGCCCCTCGTCGCGGAGGGCGTCCTCGCCGGCATCCACCTCGAGGGACCATTCCTGTCCGTCGAGCGCCGTGGGGCGCACGACCCGGATGCCCTCCGCGCACCCGACCCGGCCCTCGTCGAGCGGCTCGTCGAGGCCGCCGCGGCCGGCGGAGCGCCCCGGGCGCTGCGCCACCTCACGTTCGCCCCCGAGCTGCCGGGGGCGGACGCCCTCGTGCGGACCCTCGTCGCACACGGCATCCGCCCGTCCGTCGGCCACACCGACGCCGACGCGGAGACGACGGCGCGGACCCTCGCGGCGGTGGCCGACCTGCAGGGCACCCCGGCCCTCGTGACGCACCTCTTCAACGGGATGCCCCCGATGCACCACCGCGCGGGCGGCCCGGTGGCG
The DNA here is from genome assembly GCF_018139485.1 of Phycicoccus avicenniae. GTDB lineage: Bacteria > Actinomycetota > Actinomycetes > Actinomycetales > Dermatophilaceae > Phycicoccus > Phycicoccus avicenniae. Next base: position 4,164 of record NZ_JAGSNF010000004.1, on the reverse strand, counting down.
GCGGCGCTCGCCGCCGCGGCGCGCGGTGAGGCGGTCGTCGAGCTCATCGCCGACGGCGTGCACGTCGCCCCGGAGGTGGTCCGGATGGTCTTCGACGTCGTCGGACCCGACCACGTGGCGCTCGTCTCCGACGCGATGACGGCGACCGGACTCGGTGACGGTGACTACGAGCTCGGGGGGCTGGCCGTCACCGTGTCCGAGGGGACGGCCCGCCTCGTCGACGGCGGGTCGATCGCGGGGAGCACGACGACGCTGCCCGGCGCCGTCCGCTGGGCCGTCGAGGTCGCCGGCATCGACAGGGCGGACGCCCTACGGGCCGCGACCCTCACCCCCGCCCGCGCCGTCGGGCTCGGCTGACTCCTGGCCCTCGGCCGCCGCGCCTACAGTGGCGGGGTGAGTCCGTTGCCGCTGTTCCCGCTCGGCACCGTCCTGCTGCCCGGGGGCAGGCTGCCGCTGCAGCTGTTCGAGCCGCGCTACCTGCGGCTCGCGCAGGACCTCGCCGAGCTGCCCGAGGGCGAGCGGCGGTTCGGGGTCCTCCTCATCCGTCAGGGGCACGAGGTCGGCGACGGACGTGCCGCCGACCTCCAGGGCATCGGGTGCGAGGCCGTCGTCGACGCGATGGCGCTCGCGGAGGGACCCTCCGGGACGGTGGTGCACCTCGTCGGACGCGGTGCGCGGCGGTTCCGTCTCGACCGGGTCGACGACGCCGCGGGCACCCCGTACGTCACCGGAGACGTCACCTGGCTCGAGGACGAGCCCGTTCCCGAGGACGCGCCCCTCGAGGCCCTCGCGGCGCGGGTGCGCCTGGCGCACGAGCAGTACCTCGACACCGTCGGCGCGACGGCCGAGCCGCTCGAGGCGCTCGCGAAGGACGTGCCGTACCGCGTGGCGGAACGGATGGTCCTCGACGTCGCCGACCGCCAGCGGGTCCTCGACGGCCCCGACCCCGCGACGCGCCTGCGGACGGTGCTGTCGCTGCTGCGCCGGGAGACCGCGATCGTGGGCGAGTTCGGGGCGCTGCCGTCGGTGCCGGAGCCCGAGGGGCCGTCGCTCAACTGACGGCGCGGGGCCCCGCGTCGCCTCGCGGGTACGTTGCGGGGATGGAGCTGGCACACCTGCAGCGGGTCATCGAGGACACCTACGGCGAGCGGGACCGAGCCCGAGGGGTGCCGAGCACCGTCGCGTGGCTGGCCGAGGAGGTCGGTGAGCTCGCGCAGGCGGTGCGCAAGGGCACCCACGAGCAGCGCGAGCACGAGTTCGGCGACGTCGTGGCCTGGGTCGCCTCGCTCGCGAACCAGATGGGCGTCGACCTCGACGCCGCGGTCGCCCGCTACGCCCAGGGGTGTCCGCGGTGCGGCTGCGCCCCGTGCGCCTGCCCCTGACGTCCGCCCTGAGCGACGGGGCGGTCAGCCGGTCGGGAGCCGCTGGCCGAGCCAGCGCGTCGCCGTGGCCCAGGCGTCGCGGCTCGCGTCCGGGTCGTGGTTGACGAAGTCCGGGTTGTCGAAGGCGTGGTCGGCGCCGGGGTAGGTCACGACGTCGGCCGGGGCGGGACCGGAGGTCACGCTGTCCCGGATGCGGGCGACGACGTCCATGGGGATGTAGGAGTCCGCCTCACCGAAGACGTGGAGCGAGGGGGTGGACACCGACGGGACCGCCTGCACGAGGTCGGGCAGGGCCGAGCCGTAGAACGAGACGAGGGCGTCGGCCGGGCGCTCGGCGACGGCCGCGTACCCCAGGCCCCCACCGAAGCAGAACCCGACGACCGCGACGCCGCCCGTGACGTCGTCGCGGGCGGCCAGCGCGTCCAGGGCCGTGCGCGCATCGGCGACGGCGAGGTCCCAGTCCAGCCGGCCGGCGGCGGCGAGTCCCTCGTCGAGCATCGAGGGGCCGTCGGCCACCTCGCCGACGCCGATCCGCCAGTAGATCTCGGGGGCGAGGACGGCGTATCCGAGGTCGGCGAGGTCCTGGGCCCGGCGTCGGACGTAGGGGCTGACACCGAAGATCTCCTGGAGCAGGAGCACGCCCGGACCGGTGCCCGAGGCGGGGGTCCACAGGTGCGTCGGCATGGGTCCGTCAGGGGTCGCGACCTCGATCACGGTGCTCATCCGGCCAGTATCGCGCACCCTGCCGCGCAGGGTCCGAACGTCACGCGCTGAGCGCCCGGGATCCGCTGTGTCGCAACCGATCAGCGGCGACGCCCGGGAGGCGAGCCCGGCGACGGCGACGGACCGACGTCAACGTTGTCATTTCCGGCGTAGACACCTGTGATTGAAATGGCAATGACCGACCGTCCGGTCGACACGGCTCTCCGGGCGGCGAATTGCGCTATTCCTCAGTCGGCGAATAGTTGCGCGAACGAATTCGGAGAAATGCTTGAGGGAATGCAATCCGGCGTGGTCTAGTGAAACGAAGTTCCAGGTGAGAGAACCGATGGGAGCCGTGGTGGACGACCGTGTGGTGCTGAGGGGGCCCGTGAGGGTCGTGCTCGGCGCTGCCGTCCTCGGGCTCACCTGGTTCCTCCTCACCGTCGCCTTCGCGAGCTCCGCATCGGCCGACGAGGGTCTCCTCGGGAGCGCGGGGAAGGTCCTCGAGAACGCCGACACCGTCGTCGAGAAGGCCGTGACCGAGCCGGTCGACGAGGTCGTCGAGTCGACGACCGCGGCCGTGGCCTCGACCGCGCGGACGACGACCGACGACGTGGCCGCGACGGTCACGAAGACCACCGAGACCGTGAAGGCGGCGACGCCCGCCGCGCCGGTCGTCGAGCCGGTGGTCGACTCGGCGTCCACCGCGGTCGATGCCACCGTCCGGTCGACGACGACGAAGACCGCTGACACCGTCGAGACCACGACCACCACCGTCCAGCGCACCGGCAAGAGCGCGACGACCGCCGTCCGGAGCACCACCTCGACGGCGACCGAGTCGGCCCGGACGGTGACCCGCGTCGCGGACCGCGCCGTCACGTCGGTCACCGACGTGGCCGACGAGGCACTCGGCGGGGCGGTGACCGGCACCCTCGACCCCGTCACGGACGTCGCCGACGGGGCCGTGGGTGATGTCACGGAGGTCGTCGAGACCGTCGTCGGCGGCGTGGACCCTGTGACCGACGTCGTCGACGGTGTGGCCGGCGGCGCCCCGGGCGCCGCCCACGACGTCGTCGACGAGCCGGTGGGCGACGTGCTCGACCCGGTCGGGGCGCCGACCTCGGGCCGTGACGTCGTCGACCCGGCTCCGGGCGTCCTTCGTGACCTCGATCCCTCGGCCCGTCCGGTGCTCGGTGCAGCGCCCGGGGTCCTCCGTGCGGAGGCCGCGAGCCTCCGCCTCGCCGAGCATGCTCGGTCCGTCGTGCAGCCGGCCACCGTGGTCGCTGCCGCCGCCGCGACCTCGGCGGTCGTCGCCGCGGCTGTCGCCGACGGCGTTCGTCCTCAGCTTCCCGGGGCCCCCGCTCCCCTGCAGCCGCTGTCGCTCCTCGGAGTCGCCGCGGCCGCGGGGGCCCTGGGTTCCTCGTCCGGCGCGAACCGCGGGAAGGGGGGCGCCGGACCGGGTCCGGACGTCGCGGCCCTCCCCGTCGTCTGGCCGGCGCTCCCCGAGGCGCTCAGCGACCTCGTGCGGGAGCTGACGGTGCGCCCTGCACCGTCCCCTGCCCTCATCCCCGGCACCAGCCCTGGTTGAACGGCCCCTGCGCACCGTCGAGGTGCGTGGGCGCCCACCCGCGGTCGTCGCGGGACACATTCAGTCAGGAAAGGACGTCGAATCATGCGTGCATGCATTCGCAGAGGGCTCGGAACCGCAGCCCTCGTGATCGGAAGCGGAGTGTTCTTCTCCGCATCGGCGTGGGCCGACGAGTCCATGTCGGGAACGGACAGCCTCCTCGGAGGGAATGTCGTCGAAGCCGTCGTGGAGGCGCCGGTGACGGCCGGTGGGAACGCCGTGTCCGTGGTCGGTGACTCGAAGAGCTCGGACTCGCAGGCTGCTGCGTCGACGGGTTCCGGCTCGGGGTCGTCCGGTGGTGACGCCACCTCGGGTGAGGACAGCGTGGCCGGCGGGAACGATGCCGACGCGGTCGTCCAGGCGCCGGTGACGGCCGGTGGGAACGCCGTGTCCGTGGTCGGTGACTCGAAGAGCTCGGACTCGCAGGCTGCTGCGTCGACGGGTTCCGGCTCG
>NZ_JAGSNF010000003.1 GCF_018139485.1 Phycicoccus avicenniae | reverse complement strand
AGCCGCGACCTCCACCCGTCCGTGCCGGCGGTACTCCCGCCAGAACACATCCTCGAAACGACGAGCCACCTTCAACGTCACAACACACCTCCGCAGGTCGTGTTGCACTCACCCCTTGAAGTCGCCGCGCCGACCGTCGGCGTGTTGCCCGACGTCGACGACCGTGAGGTGCCGCTCGGACCGACGCGCGGTCGAAGGATCAGTCGCCCGGGTGCACGTGCGAGGAGGCGTACGACGTCTCACCGACGGCGATGGAGTACTCCGCGTAGTAGTCCGCGACGCCGTGCCGCTGGGCCTCCCGGTGCCGCGGGTGGTCCCGCCACCCCGCGTGCGAGGCGGCGTCGGCGAAGGTCACGACCGTGCACCGCTCGCCGTCGTCGGCGACGAACGTCTTCGTCTCGACGAACCCCGGCATCGACGCCGCGAGGTCGGCGACGACGGCCAGCTCGTCCCGGTAGGCGTCCTCGTGCTCCGGGCGCAGCCGGTTGCGGAAGACGGTGACGACCTGCCCGACGGCGGGCCGCTCCGGGAGCGACATGTCAGATGTCGCGGAAGGTCTCGATCGTCGCGCCGAGAGCATTGAGCCGCTCGGCGAGGTCCTCGTAGCCGCGGTTGATGACGTAGACGTTGCGCAGGACCGACGTGCCCGGCGCCGCGAGCATCGCGAGGAGGACGACGACGCCGGGACGCAGGGCCGGCGGGCACATGACCTCGGCGGCACGCCACTTCGGCGTCGGGCCGGTGATCATGACGCGGTGCGGGTCGAGCAGCTGGACCTGGCCGCCGATCTTCGTCAGCTCGGTGAGGTAGATCGCCCGGTTCTCGTAGACCCAGTCGTGGATCATCGTCGTGCCCTCGGCGCAGGCCGCGATGAGCGCGAAGAACGGCAGGTTGTCGATGTTGAGGCCCGGGAAGGGCATCGGCGCGATCTTGTCCTTCGGCGCGGTGAGCGGGCCGGGATGGATCGTGAGGTCGACGAGCCGGGTGTGCCCGTTCTTCGCGAGGTACTCCTCGGTGGTGTCGAACCGCAGGCCCATCTCCTCGAGCGTCGCGAGCTCGATCTCGAGGAACTCGATCGGGACACGCTCGATCGTGATCGTCGACTTCGTGACGACCGCGGCCGCGATGAGGCTCATCGCCTCGATCGGGTCCTCGGAGGGGGAGTACTCGATGTCCATGTCGACGGTCGTGACGCCGGTCACGGTGAGGGTGGTCGTGCCGATCCCCTCGATCCGCACGCCGAGGCCCTGGAGGAAGAAGCACAGGTCCTGGACCATGTAGTTCGACGAGGCGTTGCGGATGACCGTCGTGCCCTCGTAGCGGGCGGCCGCCATGAGGACGTTCTCGGTGACGGTGTCGCCGCGCTCGGTGAGGACGATGGCGCGCTTCGGGTGCCGCTCGGCGTCGACGGCCGACTCGTAGAAGCCGTGCGTCGCGGTGACGTCGAGGCCGAAGTGGCGCAGCGCCGACAGGTGCGGCTCGACGGTGCGGGTCCCGAGGTCGCAGCCGCCGGCGTACGGCAGCCGGAAGGCGTCGTACTCGTGGAGCAGCGGGCCGAGGAACATGATGACGGTCCGGGTGCGCCGGGCCGCCTCGATGTCGATGCCGGCGATGTCGAGCCGGGCCGGCGGCACGATCTCGAGGTCGTTGCTGTCGGGCAGCCAGCGGACCTTGACGCCGATCGAGGTGAGGACCTCGATGATCCGGTTGACCTCCTCGATGCGGGCGAGGTTGCGCAGCGTCGTGCGGCCCTTGTTGAGCAGGCTCGCGCACAGCAGCGCGACGGCGGCGTTCTTGCTCGTCTTGACCGGGATGGACCCGGAGAGCTTCTGGCCGCCGACGATCCGCAGGTGCTGCGGGCCGGAGTGCCCGAGCGAGACGAACTCGCTGTCGAGCTTCTCGCCGACGCGGGCGAGCATCTCGAGGGACAGGTTCTGCTTGCCCTGCTCGATCCGCGCGACGGCGCTCTGGCTCGTGCCGAGCAGCTCCGCGAGCTCGTTCTGGGTCAGCCCCTGGTGGCGTCGCGCGTCCCGGATGAGGGTGCCGATGCGGGTCAGGTACGTGTCGGTGGTCGTCGTCACGATCCCCACTGTAGATCACATATGAGATATGTCGAACGCGCCGGGCGGGGTGTCCTGAGCGTCGCCCTCAGGACCCCGCACGACCTGGGACGCGCGGGAGGGCCGCCCGGCGACCCTCCCGCGCGCCCGCGGCTCAGGCGAGGACGCTCGCGACGCCGCGGGGCAGGACCCGGCGGCCGAGGACCCGTTCGGTGACGCCCTCGCGGTCCAGGAGCGGGATGATCCCGCCGTTCCAGAACTGGAACCCGGCGCCGGTGATCATCGCGAGGTCGATGTCCATCGGGGCCTCGACGACCCCGTCGGCGAGCATGATGCCGACCTCCTCCGCGATGGCGCCGAGCACCCGCTCACGGACCTCGTCGACCTCGAGGACGACCGGCTCGGCCGGCTGCTCGCGCATCGCCTCGACCTCCGGGTCGGGGACGGGGCGGCCGCGCTCGTCGGTGAGGTAGTACCCGCGCTTGCCGGCCTCGACGACGCGGCGCAGCGTCGGCGAGACGTGGAACCGGTCGCCGAAGGCGCGGTGCAGCGTCTCGCTGTTGTGCAGCGCGATGGCCGGCCCGACGAGCCCGAGGAGGACGAACGGCGGCATCGGGGCCAGGCCCGCGACGGCGCGGTCCGCGACCTCGACCGGGGTGCCCTCGTCGACGATCCGGCTGTACTCGCCCATGAACCGGCCGAGCAGGCGGTTGACGACGAACGACGCGGTGTCCTTGGAGCGGATGCACGTCTTCCTCAGCGCCTTGCCGGTCGCGAACGCCGTCGCGAGCGTCGCCTCGTCGGTCCGCTCGCCGGGGACGATCTCGAGCAGCGGCATGACGGCGACCGGGTTGAAGAAGTGGAACCCGACGACCCGCTCCGGGTGCTCCAGCCGGCTCGCCATCTCGGTGACCGACAGCGACGAGGTGTTCGTCATGAGGACGCACTCGGGGGAGACGACGGCCTCGACCTCGGCGAACACCTGCTGCTTGACCGACATCTCCTCGAAGACGGCCTCGATGACGAGGTCGGCGTCGGCGAACCCGTCCTTGGACGTCGAGCCGGTGACGGCGCGGGTGAGGAAGGACGCCTGGTCGGGGGAGACTCGGCGCTTCTCGAGAAGCGCCTCGACCTCCCGGTGGACGGACTCGACGCCCGTGGTCACCCGCTCCTCGTCGAGGTCGGTCATGACGACCGGGACCCCGAGGCGGCGGGCGAAGAGCAGCGCGAGCTGGCTCGCCATGAGCCCGGCGCCGACGACGCCGACCTTCGTCACGGGCCGGGCGAGGGCCTTGTCCGGGGCGCCGGCCGGCCGCTTGGCGCGCTTCTGGACGAGGTCGAAGGCGTACAGGCCGGCGCGCAGCTCGTCGGACATGACGAGGTCGCCGAGCGCCTCGTCCTCGGCGGCGAAGGCCTCCTCGCGGTCACTCGTGCGGGCGGCGCGGACGAGGTCGATCGCCCGCAGGACGCCGGGGGAGCGGCCCGCGGTCTTCGCGAGGGCGTTCTTCCGGGCGGCGTCGCACGCCGCGTCCCAGGCCTGCGCGTCGTCGAGGTCGACCGGGGCGCGGTCGACCGACACCTCACCGGTGAGCACGGCGGCGGCCCAGCGCAGGGAGTCCTCGAGGAAGTCGGCGGGCTCGAGGAGGACGTCGGCGATGCCGAGCCGGGCGACGTCCTTCGCCGGCAGCATCCGGTTCTGGGACAGCGGGTTCGCCGCGATGACCGTGAGCGCGTGCTCCGGCCCGACGAGCCGCGGCAGCAGCCAGCACCCACCCCACCCGGGCAGCAGCCCGAGGAAGGTCTCGGGCAGGGCGAACGCCGGGACACCGGCCGACACGGTCCGGTACGTCGCGGACAGCGCGAGCTCGACACCGCCGCCCATCGCCGCCCCGTTCACGAAGGCGAACGTCGGGACGGGCAGGTCGGCGAACGTCGCGAAGGCGCGGTGTCCGGCGCGGGCGATCTCCAGGGCCTGCGCGCGGTCGGTGACGGTCGGCACGCCGGACAGGTCGGCGCCGACGGCGAAGACGAACGGCTTGCCGGTGACGGCGGCGGCCTGGATCTCGCCGGCCTCGGCTCGGGCGCGCAGGGAGTCGAAGGTCTCCTGGAGCCCGGCGACGGACTCGGGTCCGAAGGTGGTCGGACGGGTGTGGTCCTTGCCGTTGTCCAGCGTCACGAGGGCGAGGACGCCCGCGCCGCCTGGCAGGACGACGTCCTGGACCGGGCTGTGCGTGACGACCTCGGCGTGGGCCTCGGGGGCGGTCGTGGTCATGGCTCAGGCGTCCTTCCCGTAGTCGGCGTGCTGGGGGTTCTCCCAGATGACGGCGCCACCCATCCCGATGCCGATGCACATCGCGGTGAGGCCGTAGCGGACCTCGGGGTGGGCCTCGAAGTGCCGCGCGAGCTGGGTCATGAGCCGCACGCCGGAGGAGGCGAGCGGGTGGCCGGTCGCGATGGCGCCGCCCCAGGGGTTGACCCGCTCGTCGTCGTCGGCGATCCCGAAGTGGTCGAGGAAGGACAGGACCTGGACGGCGAACGCCTCGTTGAGCTCGAAGAGGCCGATGTCCTCGATCGTCAGGCCGGCCTTGGCGAGCGCCTTCTCGGTCGCCGGGACGGGGCCGATGCCCATGACCTCCGGCTCGACGCCGACGAAGGCGTACGACACCAGCCGCATCCGCACCGGGAGGCCGAGCTCGTCGGCGGCGGCCTGCGAGGCCAGGAGGCACGCGGTCGCGCCGTCGTTGAGCCCGGCGGCGTTGCCCGCGGTGACGTTGCCGTGCGGGCGGAACGGGGTCCTGAGCGTCGCCAGCTCCTCGAGCGTGGTGCCCGGGCGGGGCGGCTCGTCGACCGTCGCGAGGCCCCAGCCCTTCTCGACGTGCCGGGTGGCGACGGGGACGAGGTCGGGCTGGACGTGCCCGGCCTCGTACGCCGCGGCGAGCTTGCGCTGGCTGCCGACGGCGAAGGCGTCGCAGCGCTCCTTCGTCAGCTCCGGGAAGCGGTCGTGGAGGTTCTCGGCGGTCCTGCCCATGACGAGGGCGGACTCGTCGACGAGCCGCTCGGCGACGATCCGCGGGTTGGGGTCGACGCCCTCGCCCATCGGGTGCCGGCCCATGTGCTCGACGCCGCCCGCGACGGCCACGTCGATGGCGCCGACGCCGATGGAGGACGACACGTTCGTCACGGCCGTCATCGCCCCGGCGCACATCCGGTCGATCGAGTAGCCGGGCGTGCTCTTCGGCAGGCCCGACAGCAGCCCGGTGAGCCGGCCGAGGGTCAGCCCCTGGTCGCCGATCTGGGTGGTCGCGGCGATCGCGACTTCCTCGACGCGCTCCTTCGGGAGCTCGGGGTGGCGTCGGAGCAGCTCGCGGACGCACTTGACGACGAGGTCGTCGGCGCGGGTCTGGGCGTACATGCCCTTCTCACCGGCCTTGCCGAACGGGGTGCGGACGCCGTCGACGAAGACGACCTCCTGGAGCTCACGGGGCACGGGGGTCCTCCCGGGTCGGGGACGGGGTCGAGGACCCGGGTCGCCGGGTCCGGTCCCGAGCATAACTAAGCGCTTGCTTACCGCGCACCCACCCTCGGCGTGAGTGTGCTCACGAGGACGGGCGACGGTTTGCCACGATGGGTCCGTCGACACCCGAGGAGGACCGATGGACCTGCAGCTGCCCGGTGCGCGCGAGGAGCTCGTGATCCGCGACCGCTACGAGACGGTGAGCATCGTCAACGACCTGCTCGTCGCGATCTGGTTCCTCGTCGGCAGCATCCTCTTCTTCTCCGCGGACACGACGTACGCCGGGACGTGGCTGTTCGTCGTCGGGTCCGCGCAGCTGATGCTCCGGCCCTCGATCCGGCTCTCCCGGCGGGTGCACCTGAAGCGGCACCACCGTAGGCACGGCCGGACCGGGCCGGTGGAGACGAGCCAGGACTTCTGACCCGCGGACCTGTGCTCGCGGGTCAGTCGTCGGGGTGCGCGGCGAAGGCCGCGTGCAGCATCGGTGCGACGATCCCCGCCTGCCACGGGCGGACCCCCCGGGCCCGCAGCGCGTCGGCGAAGGACGCGACGTCGTGGTCCTGCGGCGGGTCCCAGACGACACGGCGCAGCGGGTCGGGCGAGCAGACGTTCTCGACGGGGATCGTGTGCTCCTGCGCGAAGTCGGTGAGGGCGGCGCGCGTCGCGGCGAGCCGTTCCGCCGCGACGGGGTCCTTGTCGGCCCACACCCGCGGGGGCGGCGGGCCGTCGGAGGGCAGCGAGCGCGGCGGCAGCTCGTCCTCGGGGATGTCGTGGGCCCGGGCCACGGCCTCGACCCACTGCCGCCCGTAGCGCTTGATCGCGCGGTGCCCGGACGGCAGGTCGGCGGGGGAGCGGGGCGCGGCCTTGGCGATCTCGACGAGCGAGGCGTCGGGCAGGACCCGCCCCACGGAGGTGTCCCGCTCTCGGGCGATGACGTCCCGGGCGTACCAGAGCTCGCGGACGACGCCGATGGCCCGGCGCTGACGCAGGGTGTTGATGCCCGAGGTCCGGCGCCAGGGGTCGACCCTCTCGGCGGGGGCCCACTCGAGGAGGGCCTCGAACTCCTGGCGCGCCCACTCGTCCTTGCCCTGCGCCGCGAGGTCGACGCCCATGAGGTTGCGCAGCTCGCCGAGCACCTCGACGTCGAGCGCGGCGTACCGCAGCCACGGCTCCGGCAGCGGGCGGGTGGACCAGTCGACCGCCGAGTGCTCCTTGGCGAGGGAGAGTCCGAGGTAGTGCTCGACGACGGCGGCGAGGCCGACGCGGGGGAGGCCGAGGATGCGGGCCGCGAGCTCGGTGTCGAAGAGCTGGCGGGGACGCAGCCCGACCTCCGCGAGACACGCGAGGTCCTGGGTGGCGGCGTGCAGGATCCACTCCGCCGGGCCGATGGCGTCGGCGACGGGGGAGAGGTCCGGCAGCGCGATGGGGTCGACGAGCCACGAGCCGGACCCCTCACGGCGCAGCTGGACGAGGTAGGCGCGCTGGCCGTACCGGTAGCCGGACGCGCGCTCGGCGTCGATGGCGACGGGACCGACACCCGCGGCGACCGCACGGGCGACCTCGTCGAGCCCGCGCTCGGACTCCACGACGGGCGGCACGCCGTCGGCGGGCTCGGAGAGGGGGACCGGCGGCGGGGCGGACGCGGGCGCGTCGACGCCGACCGACGGGTCCTGGGACGGGTCGGGGAGCTGGCTCATCGGCTCCTCGTCACCGCCGCGGACCGGGCAGCGAGACGACGCCGTCGGGCAGCGGGGGCAGCCCGGCGATCGTGCACATGAGCTCGGACCACGCGGCGAGGTGCGCCCCGACGGCGTCCCCGTCCGGGGTCCACGACGCGCGCAGCTCCATCTCGACGCTCGCGGGGCGGTCGGACAGACCGCCGAAGCTCTCGGAGACCACCCGGGTCACCGTGCCGGCCGCCGCGCGGACCCCGAGCCCGCGGGACTCGAGGGCGTCGGTGAGCCACGTCCAGCCGACCTCCCCGAGCAGCGGCTCGACGGCGAACTCCGCCTCGAGCTCGGCGCGGGCGAAGGTGACGACCCGCCACTCCCCGTCCCACGGCTCCGGGGAGGAGGGGTCGTGGAGCAGGACGAACCGGCCGGTGGCCAGCTCCTCGTCCCGGTCCCGCGGGTCGAGCACGTCCGCGGTGAGCGCGACGGCGTGCGGGGCGATGCGCTGGGGGGCCGGGACCTCGGTGAGCCGGACCTCCGGGCGCAGACGCGCGGCGTGCAGGTCGGCGAGGGCCTGGGAGAACTCCTGCGGCTCCCGGCCGGTCAATGTGCTACGGGCCACGGCAGCACAGTAAGCGGACCGGGCCGTCCGGTGGGTGAGGCCACGCCGGTCGGCGCGGGAGCCGCCGTCTACAGTGCGCGCGTGCTGAGCCTCGTCGCCCTCGGGTCCTCCCTCGTGTGGGGCACCTCCGACTTCGCGGCCGGACTCGTTTCCCGTCGCAGGCCCCCGGTCGCCGTCGTCGGCTGGACCCAGGGGCTGGCGCTCGTCGTCCTCACCGCCGTCGTCCTCGGCGTGCACGGCACGTCGGTCCCGGGCGGCGGCTGGTACCCGTGGGCGGTGGGCGCGGGCCTCGCCGGGACCACGGGCCTCGTCTGCTTCTACACCGCCCTCTCGACCGGGACGATGGGCGTCGTCGCCCCCATCGCGGGCCTCGGCGTCGTCGTCCCCGTCGTGCTCGGCGTGCTCGGCGGCGAGCGGCCGGCCGCGTCGGCCTGGGCGGGGATGGCGGTCGCCGTGGTCGGGGTGACCCTCGCGTCCGGTCCGGAGCTGCGGGCCGGGCTGTCGGTGCGTCCCGTCGCGCTCGCCGCCGTCGCGGCGCTGGGCTTCGGGTTCGGCCTGTTCTTCCTCGACCGAGGCGCGCGGGAGTCGACGCTCATGACGCTGTGGGGGATGCGCTCGACGTCGCTGCTCGTCCTCCTGCTCCTCGCGCTCCTCCTCCGGTCCGCCGGCGGGGTGCGCGCGCGGGAGACCCCCTGGCTCCTCGTCATCGGCTGCGGCGACCTCGCCGCGAACGCCCTCTTCGCGCTCGCCTCCGCCCGGGGACAGGTGAGCGTCGCCTCCGTCCTCGCCTCGCTGTACCCGGTCGTCACCGTCGTGCTCGCCCGCTTCGTCCTCGACGAGCGGCTGCAGCGGGTCCAGCAGGTCGGGGTCGCCCTCGCCGTCGTCGGCGCGGTCCTCATCGCCGCCTGAGCGCGGTCCTCGTGGCGTCGGCGGCGTCGCGGCGGTGGGAGGATGGGTCGTCGTGACGACCTCCCAGCCGCCGGCCGCCGCCTCCGACTCCCCGCTCGTGCGGGCCGCCCGCGGGCTCGACGTCCCGCACACCCCCGTGTGGTTCATGCGCCAGGCGGGCCGGTCGCTGCCGGAGTACCGCGCGGTGCGCGAGGGCGTGGGGATGCTCGAGGCGTGCCGCCGGCCCGACCTCGTCACCGAGATCACCCTCCAGCCGGTCCGCCGGCACGGCGTCGACGCGGCCATCTTCTTCTCCGACATCGTCGTCCCGCTCGCGGCCGTCGGCATCGACCTCGACATCGTCCCGGGGGTGGGGCCGGTCGTCGCCGAGCCGGTCCGGGACAGGGCGGGCGTGGAGCGGATCCGCGACCTCGTCCCCGAGGACGTGCCGGACATCGACGAGTCCGTGCGCCGGCTCGTCGCCGAGCTCGGGCCCACGCCGCTCATCGGCTTCGCCGGGGCGCCGTTCACCCTCGCCTCCTACCTCGTCGAGGGCGGGCCGTCGAAGAACCACGAGCACACGAAGGCGCTCATGCACGGCGACCCCGACCTCTGGCACGACCTGTGCGCCCGGCTCGCCCGGATCTCCGGGGCGTTCCTGCGGGTCCAGGGCGAGGCGGGGGCGTCCGCCCTCCAGCTCTTCGACTCGTGGGCCGGGGTACTGAGCCGCGCCGACTACGTCCGCTTCGTCCAGGAGCACTCGGCGGCGGCGCTCGCCGAGGTCGCCGACCTCGGGGTGCCGCGAATCCACTTCGGGGTCGGGACCGGCGAGCTGCTCACCCTCATGGGGGAGGCCGGGGCCGACGTCGTCGGCGTCGACTACCGCGTCTCGCTCACCGACGCCCTCGAGCGGACCGGTGGCCGCTGGCCGCTCCAGGGCAACCTCGACCCGGCGCTGCTCTTCGCCCCGTGGGAGGCGCTGGAGCGCCGGGTCCGCGAGATCGTCGAGGAGGGCCGCGCCGCCCCGGGCCACGTCTTCAACCTCGGCCACGGGGTCCTGCCGGACACCGACCCCGACGTCGTGACCCGCGTCGTCGAGCTCGTCCACGAGGTCTCGGCCCGCTGAGCGTCCGCACCGGACGGTCGGGACCGGCCCGGACGCTCGGGACCGGCCCGGACGCTCGGGACCGGCTCAGGCGGTCGGGGCCGGCGGGGTCGTGGCGGCGGGCACCGGATGGCGGCGGCGCCACCACAGCCCGGCGGGCACGAGGACGAGGGCGGCGGCCACGGCGAAGGGCAGCAGGGCCCCGGCGAGGGTGAGCAGCAGGGTCACCGACGTCGTGAACGCCGACCAGCCCGAGGCGAGCCCGGCGAGGAACCCGGTCGGGTCCTCCTCCTGCGGCAGGACGTCCGCGTCGGTCGTCAGCTGCACCGTGATCGGGGCGAGCGTCACGCGGTCCCGCAAAGCCGCGAGGGTGCTCTGGTAGGCCTCGAGGTCGGCCTGGCGCCGGGACAGCTCGGCCTCGAGCTGGACGACGTCCGAGAGGTCGCTCGCGTCCGCGAGGAGCCCGCGGACCCGCGAGACGCTCTCCTGCATCGACGCGACCCGGGACTCGGTGTCGACGTACTGCGCGGTGACGTCGTCGGTGCTCGTGCTCCGCGAGAGGACCGTGCCGACGCCCGCCACCTCGTCGAGGGTCGCGTCGAGCCGGTCGGCGGGGACGGAGATCGTCACCGTGCCCCACCCGGTCGGCCGCGTCGTCGAGGCCGGGTCGACGGGGTCGGACGAGACCTCCTCGTTCGTCACGAGCCCGTCCGCGGCCGAGGCGACGGCCCGCAGCCGGGAGGCCGCCCGGGCCACGTCGTCGACGGCGAGGCTGATGTCGGCGCGCCGGGCGAGGCGGCGCTCGACCACGGCCGGGGCGACCTCGCCCGGGGCCGCCGCGGTCGCCCGGTCCGCGGACGGCTCGTCGGCCGCGAGGTCGTCGGCGGACTCCTCGGCGCCGGCGGACCCCGCCGACCCGCCGTCGGCGCCGGACATCGCGTCGTTCCCGCTGCTGCAGGCGGTGAGGCCGAGGAGGGCGATCGCCGCGGCCGCGACGAGGACCCGGGGCCGGGACGGGTGGTGGCTGGTGTTCACGGTGACTCCTTCGTCGGGGCGCTCCGTCGTGCGCCGTCCCCGCTGTGGCGCGGCGCGCCGCGACCGGGTTCCCGTCGCCCGGTCTCGATGCGGTCACGTCGCGGCGTCGGCGCGGTCACGGCCCCGGGCCGGTCCGCTCACCACCGCGTGGGATCCTGAGGGCATGTCCGACACCGCCGTGCGCCCGGCCCCGCGGGTCGCCGTCGTCGGCGGCGGCGTCGCCGGGCTCACCGCGGCGGTCGAGGTCGCCGAGGCCCTGCCCGGCGCCCGGGTGACGGTCCTCGAGAAGGGGCCGACGGTCGGGGGTGCCCTGCGCCGCGAGGAGGTCGCCGGCCACCTCGTCGACGTCGGCGCCGAGTCCCTCCTCGCGGTCCGGCCCGAGGCCGTCGACCTCGTCGGCCGGCTCGGCGCCGCGCAGGACCTCACGTCCCCCGCCACGACCTCCGCCGCGGTGTGGAGCCGCGGCCGCCTGCACCCGATGCCCCGCGCGACGCTGCTCGGCGTCCCCGCCACCCCCGCGTCCGCACGCGGTGTGCTCGAGGAGCCCGAGGTGGCGCGGCTCGCCGACGAGCGGCCGTGGCCCGGTGGTCCGCTCACCGAGGACGTGGCCGTCGGCGACTACGTCGCGACCCGCCTCGGGGCGGCCGTCGTCGACCGCCTCGTCGAGCCGCTCCTCGGCGGGGTCTACGCCGGGCACGCGCACCGGCTCTCCCTGCGGGCGACGATGCCCGCCGTGTGGCAGCGCGGCGTCGCCGGCGACTCGCTGCTGCGCGGCGAGGTCCCCGGCCCGCCCGCGCCCCCGGAGCGGCCGCCGTTCGCGGGCGTCGTCGGCGGGGTCGGCCGGCTCCCCGGGCTCGCGCTCGCCCACCTCGGCACCCTCGGCGTCGAGGTGCGCATCGGCAGCACCGTGCGGGCCCTCGAGCGCACCGCACACGGCTGGCGCCTCGTCGTCGGCTCCGCCGCGGACCCCACGGCCCTCGAGGTCGACGCCGTGGTGCTGGCCGTCCCACCCGCCCCGACCTCGCGGCTGCTCGCCCCGCACGCCGCCCACGCCGCCAGCCTCCTCGCCGACGTCGAGACCGCCTCGATGGCCGTCGTCACCCTCGCCGTCACCCGGGCGGGGCTGCCCGGGCTGCCCGGCTCCGGCTTCCTCGTCCCACCGGTCGACGGCCGCGGCATCAAGGCGGCCACCTTCAGCGCCGCGAAGTGGGGGTGGGTCGACGCGCTCGACGACGCCGTCGTGCACCTGCGCGCGTCCGTCGGCCGGGCGGGGGAGGAGGCGTCGCTCCAGCGGACCGACGAGGACCTCGTCGCGCTCGCCGTCGCCGAGGTCGGCGCGGCGCTGGCGGCCCCCCTGCCCCGCGTCGTCGACGCGCACGTCCAGCGGTGGGGCGGCGCCCTGCCGCAGTACGCCGTCGGGCACGTCGACCGGGTCGAGGCGGTCCGCGCCGACGTCGCCGCCCTGCCCGGCCTCGCCGTCGCCGGCGCCGCCTACGACGGGGTCGGGGTCCCTGCCGTCGTCGGCTCCGCCACCCGCGCCGCCGAGGCCGTCGTCCACCACCTGACCGCACGATCCGTCCCCTCCCGAGGAGAGCACCCATGAGCACCCCGTCGCGTCCCGCCCCCGGCAAGCCCGGCGCGGCCCGCATCCGCGAGATCAACGACTCGATCCGGTACGCCATGTGGTCGGTCTTCGCGCTCGCCGAGCCGCTCGGCGACGCCGACCGCGACGCGCTCACCGCCGAGGTCGAGTCCCTCGTCGACGACCTCGGCGGCGGTGACGTCGTCGTCCGCGGCGTGTACGACGTCGCCGGCCTGCGCGCCGACGCCGACGTCATGGTCTGGTGGCACGCCCCGACCGTCGAGGCGCTCCAGGACGCCTACCACCGGCTGCTGCGCACCGGCCTCGGCCGGCACCTGCGGCCGGTGTGGTCGGTCGCCGCGCTGCACCGCCCCGCCGAGTTCAACAAGAGCCACGTCCCGGCGTTCATGTCCGGCGAGGAGGCACGCGACTACGTCTGCGTCTACCCCTTCGTCCGCTCCTACGACTGGTACCTCCTCGACGACACCGAGCGCCGCGACATGCTGGTCGAGCACGGGAGGATGGCCCGGGAGTACCCCGACGTGCGGGCCAACACCATCGCCTCCTTCGCGCTGAACGACTACGAGTGGGTGCTCGCCTTCGAGGCCGACGAGCTGCACCGCATCGTCGACCTCATGCGCGAGCTGCGCGCCTCGCAGGCCCGGCGGCACGTCCGCGAGGAGGTGCCGTTCTACACCGGCCCCCGGGTCGAGGTCGCGGACCTCGTCGCGCGGCTGCGGTGACCCACCGCACCCCGCCGAGGGCGTGACCCCCGGACGGGTCGCGCACTACGCTCGGTAGGTGACGCGCGACCCGGTGGTGCCGGAGACCGTCACGGTGGCCGGGCGCGGTGCGCTGATGGACGCCGTGGTGGCGATCGGCACCGACCTGGACCTGCACGCCGTGCTGCGTCGCATCGTCGACGCCGCCTGCCGGCTCGTCGGCGCGCGGTACGGGGCCCTCGGGGTGCTCGACGACTCCGGGGAGCGGCTCGTCGACTTCGTGACGGCGGGCGTCAGCGACGAGCAGCGCCGCGCGATCGGTGACCTGCCCCACGGCTACGGCCTCCTCGGGCTCGTCATCGAGACCCGGGGTCCGCAGCGGGTCCCCTCGATCGCCGACCACCCGCTCGCGCACGGCTTCCCCCCGGGTCACCCGACGATGACGCGCTTCCTCGGGGCGCCCGTCCGCGTCCGGGACGAGGTGTTCGGCAACCTCTACCTCACCGACAAGGAGTCGGGGGCGGACTTCGACGCCGACGACGAGGCGTCCGTCGTCGCCCTGGCCGCGGTCGCCGGCGTCGCCATCGACCACGCGCGGCTCTACGAGAGCAGCCGGTCCGCGCACGCGTGGTCCGAGGCGGTCCGCGACCTCGTCCTGGAGCTGCTCGGGGGCCGGTCCGCCGACGAGGTGCTCGCCGACGTCGCCGACGTCGTCCACCGGCTCACCGCGGCCCGCTCGTGCCTCGTCGTGCGGCGCACCGGCGGGCGGACCGTCGTCGTCGCCTCCGCCGGCGAGGTCGTCCCCGCCCCCGGAGAGGTCGTCGACGACGTCGCCCCGGAGACCGCCCGGGTCGAGCTGCTCGGGGTCGACGAGGAGGTGGGGCTCCTCGTCGTCGACGGGGTGGTCGTCGCGCCCGGCGCCCCGGAGCCGCCGCTCGCCGACTTCGCCCACCGGCTCTCGGTCGGGCTCACCGCGGCCGCCGCCCAGCGCGAGCAGGCGCGCCTGGAACGCGTCGAGGACCACGACCGGATCGCCCGCGACATGCACGACCACGTCATCCAGCGGCTCTTCGCGACCGGCCTGGCCCTGCAGTCCACCGCGCGGCTCGAGCGCGACGCCTCGGTCCGGGACCGGCTCGAGGCCGCGGTCGACGAGGTCGACGCCGTGATCCGGGACATCCGGCACACGATCTTCGGGCTGCACCGGGACATCACCGGCGCCGGGCTGCGCTCGGCCCTCGGCGACGTCGTCACCGCGACCGCGGGCGTGCTGCCGCAGGCGCCGACCCTCACGCTCGAGGGGGACCTCGCCGGCCTGCCGGACGACCTCGCGGCCGACGTGCTCGCGGTCGTTCGCGAGGCGATGAGCAACGTCGCCCGCCACGCCGGCGCGCGGCACGTCGCGGTGCGCGTGCTCGTCGGGGACGAGGTGCTCGTCGAGGTCGTCGACGACGGCAGGGGCATGGCGGGCACCGGGCCGCGGTCGGGGCTGGTCAACCTCACCCGGCGGGCGGAGCGTCGCGGGGGACGGCTGGACGCCGGACCGGCCGCTGGCGGCGGGTCCGCGCTCTCGTGGCGGGTGCCCCGATGAGGACGGGACCAAGGTCCCTGTCCGGGCCGCGCCCCGGGGCCCGATGCTTGCACCGGAGACGACGGGACCGGCCCGGAGGGAGCGGCCGAGCAGGGCGGCCGGCACCCGCGCCGGTCCCGTCGCCTCCACGAAGGCCCGGACGACGATGACGCACGAGGTGAGCGCCACGGTGATCCGGGTCTTCCTGCTCGACGACCACGAGCTCGTCCGCCGGGGCGTCATCGACCTCCTGGAGTCCGAGCCCGACGTCGTCGTCGTCGGCGAGTCCGGCTCGGCCGAGGACGCCGTCCACCGCATCCCGGCGCTGCGGCCGGACGTCATGGTCCTCGACGCGCGGCTGCCCGACGGGTCCGGCCCGGACGTGTGTCGACGCGTCCGGGCCGTCGACCCGTCGATCGCCGGGCTCGTCCTCACCTCCTACGACGACGCGGACGCCCTCGCCGCGGCGGTGGCGGCGGGGGCCGCCGACTACGTCCTGAAGGACGTGCGCGGCGCCGACCTCGTCGGTGCGGTGCGCCGCGCCGCGGCCGGGGCGAACCGGCTCTCGCCCGACCTCGTCGACCGGCTGCGCCACGACTGGGAGCCACCCGAGGACCCGCGGCTCGCGGCGCTGACGCCCCAGGAGCGCCGGGTGCTCGCGGGGGTCGCCGAGGGCCTGACGAACCGGGAGATCGGCACGCGCCTGTACCTGTCGGAGAAGACCGTGAAGAACTACATGACCTCGATCCTCGCCAAGCTGGGGCTCGAGCGCCGGGCCCAGGCCGTCGCGCTGCTCGCCGGGCATCACGTCTGACCGGCCGAACGGCCGACGGGGACCGCTCCCCATGTGCGACACCCCTCCCGGCTGCGAGGATGGCGCCGACCACCACCGTGGTGGCCGACGACGAGGGGAGCAGACGTGGCACGGGCAACGGAGGGCGGACGGGGGTCCGGTAGCGGGGAGCGGTTCTCGGTGCAGCCGCAGTCGCTCGCGACGTTCGCGAAGGCGCTCGACGAGCTCGAGACGGACGCCGACAACGCGCGCTCGTACGCGCTGAGCCACGCCGACGTCCGGGTCACCGGCGGAGGGCTCATGGCCCGGCTCGGCGACGCGACGATCCACGTCGACGACGACCTCGAGCGGCTCTTCCGCCGCCTCGGCCAGATCGCCGGACGCGCGGCGAGCGAGATCCGCGCCTCCCGCGACACCTACCGCTCGCTCGACGCGCAGACCGCGCAGGAGCTCGACTCGACGTACTGGAGCCGGTGATGGCGCTCAAGCCCGACAGCGGTGGCGGCGGCTACGCCCCGAGCGGCTGGCTCTTCGAGCCGACGCCGGAGGACGCCATCCCCGACGAGTGGGAGGCGATCATCAACGCCCGCTCGAAGATCCCCTCCCTGGGGTCGATGGCCCTCGCGGCGTGGGAGGAGATGGGGGGCGACGACATCCCGAACGCCTGGAGCGAGATGCTCGCCGGGGACTGGAAGGACGTCACGAAGGTCTCCTCGGCCCTGCGCAACCTCGGCGGGTTCTGCGACTCCTACGCGGGCTCGCTCGACTCCAGCGTGTCCCTCGCCCTCGGGGGCTGGACGGGGACCGCGGCCGACGCGATGAGCACGTACTTCGCCGGTGTCTCGGCGGAGCTGCGGTCGCTCAAGACGACGCTGGACTCGCTCGCCGACGACTGCAACGAGGTGGCCTTCGGGGTCTACGAGTGCGGGATCGCCGTCGAGGACGGCGTCTCCGTCGTCTTCGACCTGGTGCTCACCGCCGCGGTCGCCCTCGCGGCGGCGGCCGCGTCGTCGTGGACGGTCGTCGGCGGGCTCGTCGGGGGCGGCGCGGCCGCGGCGGCCATCGTCGCCGCCGTCGCCAAGATCAAGCTCGTCGTCGACGCCATCGACCTCGCCTTCCAGATCGCCAACGGCACCATCGGTGTCATCGCGACGTTGAGCGGGGCCATCGCGGAGTCGGTCGACATGACCCTGCCCTCCGGGGACTACGACAACAAGGCCGTCGGATGAGCGAGCCCACGACCCCGCCCGGCGACGACCGGCCGCTCCTGCCCGGCCTCACCGGGAACGCGGCCCTGCAACGCCAGCTGCGGCTGTCGCTCGAGACCCTCCGCGACCAGGCCGACCCGAGGGTCCGGGAGCGGCTCACGGCCGTCCTCGAGGGACGGGCCTCGCTGCGCGACGTCGCCCGGGAGGACGGGTTCTCCCGGTTCGTCGGACCGCTCGCCGACCGCGGGTGGGACCGCTTCCGGGAGATGAGCCCGCAGGAGCGGGACGAGGCGCGCCGGCTCGTCGAGGAGGGGGAGGACCCCGACGGCACCGCGGAGGGCGCGCCGCGGGGCACGCCTCCGTCACACGACGGCGGCACCTGGTAGGGCTGCGGGAGGCGCTGCGGGCGTAGGCCCCCGAAGCACCCGCCGCGGTGGGAGGGTGCGTCCATGACCGACCTCGTCGTCCTCGTCGTCGTCGTCGCGCTGCTCGTGCTCGCGTCGTCGCGCTTCCGGATCCACCCGTTCATGGCCCTGCTCGGGGCCGCCCTGGTCGGGGGCGTCGCCTTCGGCCTGCCGCTCGTCGACGGGGAGGACACCGACGGCGTCGTCACGGTCGTCGCCGACGGCTTCGGCGACCTCCTCGGCGGGATCGGCCTCGTCATCGTCCTCGGCACCGTCGTCGGGGTGATGCTCGAGCGGGCCGGGGCCGCGGTGACGATGGCGAACACCGTGATCCGTCTGCTCGGGGACCGCTTCCCGACGCTGACGATCTCGATCATCGGCTACTTCGTGTCGATCCCGGTGTTCTGCGACTCCGGGTACGTCATCCTCAACTCGCTCAAGGAGTCGATCGCCAAACGGGCCGGCACCTCGCCGGTCGCGATGTCCGTCGCCCTCGCCACCGGGCTCTACGCCACGCACACCTTCGTCCCGCCGACGCCCGGCCCGATCGCGGCCGCGGGCAACCTCGGGATGGCCGACCGGCTCGGCCTCGTCATCCTCCTCGGCGCCCCGGTCGCCGCGGTGACCGCCGGCGCCGGGCTGCTCTGGGCCAACCGCTTCCGCGACGAGGCCCCCGCCGGGCTCCAGGAGCGGCTGCAGGAGAGCCGGGAGGCCTTCGACGAGGTGCGCGAGAGCGTCGGACCGCTGCCCGGGGCCTGGGCGTCGTTCGCGCCGATCCTCGTCCCCATCCTGCTCATCATGCTCGGGTCGGTGGCCGAGCTGCCCGCCGCGCCGTTCGGTGACGGGGTGCTCTACACCGGGCTCGCGTTCCTCGGCGAACCGGTCATGGCACTGCTCGTCGGCGTCCTCGTCGCGCTCCCGCTGCTGCGCGGCCGCGGCGGGGTCGGTGCCTTCACCGAGCAGGTGGCGGCCGCGATCACCGCGGCGGCGCCGATCCTGCTCATCACGGGGGCGGGTGGCGCGTTCGGTGCCGTCATCCAGGCGACCGACCTCGGCGACTACCTGGGGAGCTCCCTGTCGGCGCTCGGCGTGGGGATCTTCATGCCCTTCCTCGTCGCCGCCGCGCTGAAGTCCGCGCAGGGCTCGAGCACCGTCGCCCTCGTCACGACCTCGGCCCTCGTCGCGCCCCTCGTCGGCAGCCTGGGCTACGACAGCGACCTCGGTCGTACCCTCGTCGTCCTCGCGATCGGGGCGGGCGCGATGACCGTGTCGCACGCCAACGACAGCTACTTCTGGGTCGTGACCCAGTTCAGCCGGATGAGCGTCGCACAGGCCTACCGGGCGCAGACCGCGGCGACGCTCGTGCAGGGCGTCACCGGGATCGTCGTCGTCTGGCTGCTCAGCCTCGTCCTCGTGTGACCGACCCGGTCAGGAACCGTCGGCCGGGTGGAGGGTGAGGCTGATCGAGTTGATGCAGTACCGCTGGTCCGTCGGGGTGTCGTAGCCCTCGCCCTCGAAGACGTGGCCGAGGTGGCTGCCGCACGAGGCACACCGGACCTCGGTGCGGACCATCCCGAGCGTGCGGTCCTCGATGAGCTCGACCGAGTCGCCGGCGAGCGGGGTGTAGAACGACGGCCACCCGCAGTGGCTCTCGAACTTCGTCCCGGACGTGAACAGCTCGGCGCCGCACGCCCGGCACGAGTAGGTCCCCACGGTCGTCGTGTCGGTGTACTCCCCGACGAACGGCCGCTCGGTGCCGGCCTCGCGCAGCACCTGGTACTCGGCGGGGGAGAGCGTCTCGCGCCACTGCTCGTCCGACTTGGTCACGGCGTACTGGCGGTCGGTCGGCTTCATCGTCATGCCGGGTCCAACACCGCGGCCCGCCGGAAGGTTCCCGGCGGGCCGCGGCGGTCCGGCTCAGCCGGACTCGGGGCGCACCACGAGCACCGGGCACTGCGCCCGGTGCAGGACGCCCTGCCCCACCGAGCCGAGGACGAGGCCGCCGAACCCGCCGAGCCCGCGGCTGCCCACGACGAGGATCGCGGCGTCCGCCGCCGCGTCGGTGAGGGCGAGGACGGGGTGCTCGTCGACGACCCGCACGTCGACGTCCACCCCGGGGTACTTCTGCCGCCAGCCGGCCACCGCGTGCTCCGTGCTCGACCGCTCGTACTCGGCGATGCGCTCGCGCAGCTCCGGCGAGTCGACGACCGCCAGGTGGGTCCCGACGGTGGCGGCCGTCGAGCCGTGCACGACGACGAGCGGCATCCCGCGTTCGTCGGCGAGCCGGAAGGCCTCGCCGAGGGCGGCGTCGGCGTTCCCGGAGCCGTCGACGCCGACGACGACGGCCGTGCGCGGGGTGTCGGCGTCGGCACGGTGCCGGACGACGGCGACGGGGCAGTGCGCGTGCCCCGCGACGTGCAGCGACGTCGACCCGAGGAAGGCGCCGGCGACGGCTCCCCGACCGCGCGCGCCCACGACGACGAGGTCGGCCGTGCGCGACTCGTGGACGAGGGAGGCGGCCGCGTCCCCGACGGGGCGCACGGTCGTCACCGTGAGGTCCGGCGCGAGCCGGTGCGCCCGCTCGGTTGTCTCGCTCACCACCTGCTCGGCGTGCGCCTCCTGGTGCTCCATCGCCGGCAGGGCGTGGATCCCCCCGAGGGTGACCGGGACGGCGTGGAGGACCCGCAGGTCGCGGTCGCGTCGGACGGCTTCCGCGACCGCCCACTCCAGGGCGGCGGTGCTGTGCTCGCAGCCGTCCGTGCCGAGCAGGACGGGGCGGTGGGTGGTGGTGTTCATGGTCGGCCTCCTCGGGGTCGTTCCCGGTGGGTCCTCCCAGCCTCGTCGGCGCGCCCGCGCGTCGCCAGGGACCAAGGTCCGGCGTCGTCGCGTCGTCGTGTCCCCGGGGCTGGCTAGGCTCGGCGCATGGCGGATGCGCAGATCGTCGAGGTCGAGGGTCCGGGGGGCGTGCGGCAGGTCCGGCTCAGCAGCCCCGACCGGGTGATGTGGCCGGACGCGGGGATCACCAAGGGCGACCTCGCGGGGTACGTCATGGCGGTCGGCGACCCCCTGGTGCGGCACATCGGGGACCGGCCCGTCACCCTCCAGCGCTTCCCCGACGGCATCGAGGGCGAGGAGTTCTACCAGAAGAACCCGCCCAAGGGCATGCCCGACTGGGTCCGCACGACGCGGTGCCGGTACCCCAGCGGACGACAGCACGACCAGGTCGTCGTCGACGAGGTCGCCACCGCCGTCTGGGCCGTCCAGATGAACACCGTGACCTTCCACCCCTGGCCGGTCCGCACCGCCGACAACGACGACCCCGACGAGCTGCGCATCGACCTCGACCCGCAGCCGGGACGCACGTTCGCCGACGCCGTCGAGGCCGCGCAGGCGCTGCGCGAGCTGATGGCCGGGATCGGGCTCACCGCCTGGGCCAAGACGAGCGGCAACCGGGGCGTCCACGTCTACGCGCGGGTACGACCCGCGCACGAGTTCCTCGCGGTGCGCCACGGGGTCATCGGGATCGCCCGCGAGCTCGAGCGGCGCCTGCCCGACCTCGTCACCTCGTCCTGGTGGAAGGAGGAGCGGGGCGAGCGGGTGTTCGTCGACTTCAACCAGGCCTGCCGCGACCGCACCATCGCCAGTGCGTACAGCCCCCGGCCGCTGCCCGGGGCGCCGGTGTCGATGCCGGTGACCTGGGACGAGCTCGCGACCGTCGTCCCCGGCGACTTCACCGTGCTCACGGTGCCGGACGTCGTCGAGGACCGCGGCGACGCCTGGGAGGGGATCGACGACGCCGTGGGCGACCTCGGCGGAGCCCTCGCGCTGTGGACCCGCGACGTCGAGGAGCGCGGGCTCGGCGAGCTGAACTTCCCCCCGGACTACCCGAAGATGCCCGGTGAGCCGCCCCGGGTGCAGCCCTCGAAGCGCCGGTCCGACAAGGCCGACGACGAGTACGAGGCGCCGAAGGCCGAGCGGGACGCCGCGCTGCGCGAGGAGTGGGGGATGCCGCTCGTGCCCCCGGTGCCCCCGATGCTCGCCAAGCCCGTCAAGGGGCTGCAGGCCAAGGCCCTCACCGACGTCGAGGTCGTCTACGAGCCGAAGTGGGACGGGTTCCGCTCGATCGTCTTCCGCTCCGGCGACCGGGTCGAGATCGGCAGCCGCAACGAGAAGCCGATGACCCGATACTTCCCCGAGGTGGTCGAGGCGGCCCTGGCCAACCTGCCGGAGCGCTGCGTCGTCGACGGCGAGATCGTCGTCGTCCGCCCCGGCGAGGACCGGCTCGACTTCGACCTGCTGAGCCAGCGGATCCACCCGGCCGCCAGCCGCGTGCGGAAGCTGGCTCAGGAGACCCCGGCCCGCTTCGTCGCCTTCGACCTGCTGGCCCTCGGCGACGAGGACCTCACCGGACGCCCGTTCGCCGAGCGACGCGCGCTGCTCGAGGAGGCGCTGGCCGTCGCCGAGGCCCCGGTCCACCTCACCCCCGCGACCCGCGACCCCGAGGTCGCCCGCGAGTGGTTCACCGCCTTCGAGGGCGCCGGGCTCGACGGTCTCGTCGCCAAGCCGGTCGACGGCCGCTACGAGCCGGACAAGCGCACCATGCTCAAGATCAAGCACGAGCGCACCGCCGACTGCGTCGTCGCCGGGTACCGCACGCACAAGTCCGGTCCGGACGTCGTCGGCTCCCTCCTGCTCGGCATCCACGACGCCGACGGGTCGCTGCTGTCGGTCGGGGTCATCGGCGCCTTCCCGATGGCCCGCCGCCGCGAGCTCTTCGAGGAGCTGCAGCCGCTCGTCACGACCTTCGACGACCACCCGTGGGCATGGGCCCGGCAGGAGGAGGGGTCCCGGACCCCGCAGTCGTCGGCCGGCAGCCGGTGGGCCGCGGGCAAGGACCTGTCGTTCACCCCGCTGCGCCCGGAGCGGGTCGTCGAGGTCCGCTACGACCACATGGAGGGGGTCCGCTTCCGGCACACCGCCCAGTTCGTCCGGTGGCGCCCGGACAAGGATCCCGCCGACTGCACCTACGACCAGCTCGACGAGCCGGTGTCCTACGACCTCTCGGCCGTGCTCGACGGGGACGGGTCGTGAGCCGGCCGCCGTCGCGGGCCAAGGTCGCGGCGATCGCGGGGGCGGCGGTCGGCGGGACGGCGACGGTCGCCTCGGCCGGCGGGTCGCTCGCGGCGGCCGCGTACTTCGCCCGACGGGTGCTCACCCCCGACCCGTTCCGGCCCGACGACGTCGTCGTCCGGGAGGTCGAGGACGACGCCGTCGTCCTCGACACCACCGCCGAGACCGTCGTCCCGGGCCGGTACGGGCTGTGGCTCGACAACGGCCGCGGGCACGCCCGGCTCGGGGACGTCACCGACCTCGACGCCGCCGCCGGGACCGTGCGCCGTGTCCTGCTCGGCGTCGACGCCGGACGGCTGCGGCCCGGCACCGCCCGGTGGAACGGCTACTTCGTCGGCTCGCCGCCGGACGAGAGCCTCGGCCTCGCCACGGAGCACGTGACCTACGACGGCGAGCTCGGGGCCATGCCGGCGTGGGTCGTCCCCCCGGACACCGGCCCCACCTCCCGGTGGGCCGTCCTCGTCCACGGGCGCGGTGCCCGGCGCGAGGAGGTGCTCCGGGCCCTCCCGCCGCTGCTCGGTCAGGGGTGGACCTGCCTCGTCCCGACGTACCGCAACGACGAGGGGGTGCCGTCCGGGCCCGACCGCCGGTACGCCCTCGGCCTCTCCGAGTGGCGGGACGTCGACGCCGCGATCGAGTACGCGGTCGCCCGGGGGGCCACCGAGATCCTCCTCGGCGGCTGGTCGATGGGCGGGGCGATCGTCCTCCAGCTGCTCGACCGGTCCCCACGCGCCGACCTCGTCTCCCGGGTCGTCCTCGACGCGCCGGTCGTCGACTGGGGCGACGTCCTGGCCCACCACGCCCGCTCGCACCACGTGCCACGGCCCGTCGGGTCGCTCGCCCGGGTGATGATGCGCCAACGCTGGGGCCACCGGCTCGTCGGCGTCCACGAGGGTGTCGACCTCGCGCTCACCGACTGGGTCCGTCGCGCCGACGAGCTGCGCCACCCCATGCTCCTCGTGCACTCCGCCGACGACGAGTTCGTCCCGTTCGGGCCGTCCCTCGCTCTCGCCCAGGCCCGCGCGGACCTCGTGACGTTCCCGGACTGGCGGGTCGCCCGGCACTGCAAGGAGTGGAACACCGAGCCGGACCGGTGGGAGGACCTCGTCGCCGACTACGTCGCCTGAGGTCCTCCCGGCGGCGGGGCGCCGACGTCAGCGGCGCACCCGCCACAGCCCGAGCAGCGTCCCCGACTCCTCGAGCAGCAGGTGCGGACGCAGCGCCACCCCGTCCGGGACGGCCAGGGGCGGGCCGGTCACGATCCGGGGGAAGTCGCCGCCGACGACCGTCGGCACGACCGTCACCGCCATCTCGTCGACGACGCCCGCCTCGAGGGCGGTGGCGAGCAACGACGGCCCGCCCTCCAGCAGCAGCCGGGTGAGGCCGCGGGCGGCGAGGGCGTCGACGGCGCCGGACAGGTCGACCCGGGCGTCCCCGCACACGAGGACGTTCTCCTCGCCGAGGACGGAGCGGGCCCGGGACAGCCGGTCCGTCCCGGCGGCCTCGCACGTCACGAGCAGGCCCTCTCCGCGCCCCTGCGTGGGGGTGCGCAGCCCCTCGGGCACGCGCCCGCTGCGGGTGACGGCGACGAGCGCGGGCGGGACGGGCGAGCGTCGGGTCGGCGCGACCCTGCGGTAGCCCTCGTCGCGCATCGTCCCGGCACCGGCGACGACGGCGTCCGCGTGGTCGCGCAGCAGGCCGAAGACCTTGCCGTCGGCTGCGGTGTTGACCGACCCGCTGCGGCCGTCCGAGCCGACGGCCGACCCGTCGAGCGTCGTCACCATGTTGGACCGGACCCAGCGGCGCTGGGACGGGGCGTAGAGCCGTTCGAGCTCCCCGGCCGCCACGCGTTCCCCGGGGCGGCTCGGACGGCGGGGGTCGAGGAGGACGCGCATCCGGTCATCCTCGCAGCCGGCCCCGGGTCTGGAAGGATGCCGTGATGGCGAAGGGTTCGAGGAAGAAGTCCGGGAAGAAGGCCGACGCGGCGTCGCTCGGGAAGGGGAAGCCCCCGAAGAGGGCCCGGGTGGCCGACGAGGAGCTCACCGGCAAGGCCGCGCGCAAGCTGGCCAAGCAGAAGGCCAAGGAGAAGCAGGCCCGGGCCGACGAGACGACCGGCTCGTGGTCGGACCTGCTGCGCTTCCGGCCCGGCGACCGGCTCGCCGACGTCCACCCCCGCTCGACACCGGGGTTCGCCGGCAAGAAGAAGCACGCCGAGGAGGCGATGGCCGCGCTCCAGGCGCGGCTCGGGGACCTCCAGGAGCGTCTGTACGCCGAGGCGTCCGGGGGCGGCGGCCGCTCGGTGCTCCTCGTGATCCAGGGGATGGACACCGCCGGCAAGGGCGGGATCATGCGGCACGTCGTGGGCAGCGTCGACCCGCAGGGGGTGGCCATCACCGCGTTCAAGGTGCCGACGGCCGAGGAGCGGCGGCACCCGTTCCTCTGGCGGATCCGCCGGGCCCTGCCGGCGGCGGGCCGGATCGGGGTGTTCGACCGCTCGCACTACGAGGACGTCCTCGTCGTCCGTGTCCACGACCTCGTGCCGCGGGCTCAGTGGGCGCGACGCTACGGCCAGATCAACCGCTTCGAGGAGGGCGTCGTCGACGGCGGGACGAGCGTCGTCAAGGTGATGCTCCACGTGTCCCAGAAGGAGCAGAAGGCGCGGCTCGGGGAGCGGCTGCGCCGGCCGGACAAGTTCTGGAAGTACAACCCCGGCGACGTCGACGAGCGGATGCACTGGGACGCCTACCAGGAGGCGTACCAGGTCGCGCTCGAGCGCTGCTCGACCGACGCCGCGCCGTGGCACGTCGTGCCGGCGGACCGGAAGTGGTTCGCCCGCCTCGCCGTAACGAACCTGCTGCTCGAGGCGCTCGAGGCGATGGACCCGCAGTGGCCCGCCGCGGACTTCGACGTCGACGCCGAGCGGGAGCGCCTGGCCGCGACCTGAGCGGCGCTCCGCCTCAGCCCGGCAGGACCCGGTCGAGCACCGCACCCGCCGCGGTCGGTCCGACGTCGGGGCCGAGGGTGCCGAAAGCGCCCCCGTGCCCACCCCGGAGCCGACCGGAGACGAAGGCCTCGGCCACCGGGGCCGGTGAGTGCCGGACGAGGAACGCCCCCTGGAGGGTGACGGCCAGCCGCTCGACGAGCCGGCGCGCACCCCAGGCGGCGTCCTCGTCGCCCGCGGCGGCGGCGAGGGTCCGGCACTCCCGGGCCGACGCGTCGAGGTCCGGGTCGGACCCGCGGACGGCGTCGACCTCGGCGAGGACGGCCTCGAGCGAGCCGGGCTCGCGGGCGATCGCCCGCAGCACGTCGAGCGACCCGACGTTGCCCGAGCCCTCCCAGATCGAGTTGAGCGGTGCCTCCCGGTACAGCCGCGCGAGCCCGTTCTCCTCGACGTACCCGTTGCCGCCGAGGCACTCCAGCGCCTCGGCGACCATCGGCGGGGTCCGCTTGCAGACCCACACCTTCGCGAGCGCGACGCCGAGCCGGACGAGGTCTCGCTCCCCGGCGTCGACGGCGTGCGCGAGGCGCATGCCGAGGAGGGTCGAGGCCTCGGACTCGACGGCGAGGTCGGTGAGGACGTTGCGCATGAGCGGCTGGTCGACGAGGACGGCGCCGAAGGCGCGCCGGTGGCGGGCGTGGTGGACCGCCCGCACGAGGGCGGCCCGCTGGGTGGCGGCCGAGCCGAGGACGCAGTCGAGCCGGGTGGAGGCGACCATGTCGATGATCGTGCGGACACCTCGGCCCTCGTCGCCGACGCGGACGGCCCACGCCTCGTCGAGCTCGACCTCGGAGGAGGCGTTGGCGCGGTTGCCGAGCTTGTCCTTGAGGCGCTGCAGCCGCAGGGCGTTCCGCTCGCCGTCGTCGAGGACGCGGGGGAGGAGGAAGCAGGTGAGCCCGCCGTCGGCCTGCGCGAGGACGAGGAAGCCGTCGCTCATCGGGGCCGAGCAGAACCATTTGTGCCCGGTGAGCCGGTAGGTCCGCCCGGCGAGCGGCCCGCCGGGGACGGCGACGGCGCGGGTGGTGTTGGCACGCACGTCCGAGCCGCCCTGCTTCTCGGTCATCCCCATGCCGAGCGTGAGCCCGGGCTTGTCGGTGTGCTGGCGCAGGTCGGGGTCGTAGGCCCGGGCGGCGATGCCCGGCAGCCAGCGCGCCGCGACGTCGGGCTCGGCGGCGAGCGCGGGGGCCGAGGCGTAGGTCATCGACACGGGGCACAGGTGGGCCGCCTCGACCTGGGACCAGGTGACGAACCCGGTGGCGCGCCGCACGTGGGCGCCGGTGCCGGTCGGCAGGGTCCAGGGCTCGGCCGTGAGGCCCGCGCCGACGGCGACCTCCATGAGCCGGTGGTAGGCCGGGTCGTAGGCGACCTCGTCGACCCGCTCGCCGGTCGGGGAGTGGGTGCGCAGCACCGGGGCGTTGCGTTCGGCCCGGTCGGCGAGGTCGCGCACCGCCGCTGTCCCCGCGAGCCGCCCGAGCGCCGCCAGGGCCTCGCGGGCGGGGTCGTCCGCCGGCCCGCCCCACCGTCCGAGTGCCTCGTGCAGCACCGCGTCGCCGCCGAGGACGTCGTGGTCCGGCAGCGGGGGAACCTGGTTCGTCACCTCGTGGGTCCGCACCCCTTCACGGTACGGCGGATACCGTGGGCTGCATGACCGGGGCCAGGCGACGCGTGCGGGCGCTGCTCGCGTCCGTCCCCGGAGCGCTGACGACCGCCCGCCTCACGGTCGCGACGACGCGGATCTGCCTGCGCTACCGGGTGACGGGGCTGGCCTCCGAGGCGGGCTTCTTCGCCCTGCTGTCCCTGCCGCCGCTCGTCCTCGGGCTGTTCGGCGGCCTCGGCTACCTCGGCAACGCCCTCGGTCCCGACACCGTCGTCGAGGTGCGGCAGGACATCCTCGACTACTCCGCGCAGTTCCTCACCCAGCCGGTCATCGACTCGGTGCTCAGCGAGACCGTTGACGACGTCCTCGACACCGGCCGGGCCGACCTGCTGTCGATCGGCTTCATCCTCTCGCTGTGGTCCGGCTCGCGGGCCCTCAACGTCTTCGTCGACACCATCTCGATCATGTACGGCCAGTCCGGGGTGCGGGGGATCGTGCGGACCCGGGCGCTGTCGCTGTCGCTGTACTCGGTGGCGCTGCTCCTCGGGATCGTCACCATCCCGCTCGTCCTGCTCGGCCAGTCGATCATCGAGGGATGGCTGCCGGCCCCGTGGGAGGCGCTGGCCCAGCTGTACTGGCCGCTCGTCACCGTCCTCACGATCGGCGGGCTCACGAGCCTGTACCACGTGTCCACGCCCCGCCGCTCGCCGTGGCGCCGGGACATCCCCGGGGCCGCGCTCACCCTCGTCATCTGGGCGTTGGCGTCCTACGTCGTCCGCGGGACCATCGCGGCCTCGCTGGGCGGGTCCTCGATCTACGGGCCGCTGTCGGCGCCCATCGTCATCCTCATCTGGCTCTACGCCCTCGCGATCGCCGTGCTCATCGGCGCGGCCCTGAACGCCGCGATCCGCGAGCTGTGGCCGCACGACGAGGGGCGCGCCCTGCACACCCGGTTCGCCGACTGGGTCCGTGGGGTGCGCGAGCGCCGGCGTCCCGCGGAGGTCCCGCCGGCTCTCCAGGACCCGTTCGCGGGCTACGCCCGGTCCGAGAGCCTGCGCGACGACCTCGACATCCGGGCGCTGCGGGACGCCGCGAACCGGCCGCTCACGCCGATGGCGAACAACGCCACCGGCACCGAGCCGGAGCCTGCCAAGGACGTCGTGCCGATGGCCGAGTCGGACCGCTGAGCGGGTGCGTCCGAGCCGGGTGGCCGTCCGCCGGTCCCGGTTTGGAGAACGCGTCGCGGATCGGATACTGTCTCGGAGCACGCCGAGAGGGGTTCTCGCCAGGGAGCACCGAACGACGCGCGCGGATGTAGCTCAGTTGGTAGAGCGCAACCTTGCCAAGGTTGAGGTCGCCGGTTCGAGGCCGGTCATCCGCTCGGAGGGTTAGCCGCCCCCACGGTGGAGTGGCCGAGAGGCGAGGCAGCGGCCTGCAAAGCCGCGTACACGGGTTCAAATCCCGTCTCCACCTCGAGTAGTAACCCCACGGGCGATTGGCGCAGTGGTAGCGCGCTTCCTTGACACGGAAGAGGTCACTGGTTCAAACCCAGTATCGCCCACCACGACGAACGGCCCCCGACCTGCGAGACGCAGGTCGGGGGCCGTTCGCGTGCCGCCGGGAGGTCGCCGCGGGTACGCCGCTCGTCCACCGACGAGGTCCGAGGACGACGAAGGACGGCCCGGATCGCCGTGCAGGGGGATGGCGATCCGGGCCGTCCTGAGACAAAGGCTAGACACGGCGCCGCCCGGACCGCGAGGGAGAAGCGCGGGGTCGGGCCGAACGGCCGATGGGCCTCGTCCGTTCGGCCCCTGGCCGGTGAAGGTAAAGGGATCGTAAAGTGGGAGCCAGAGGCGGTCGAGACTGCAGGGGTCGAGGCCGCCGCAACCGGACGGACCGCAGGGGGTTCGGTTCGGCACCGTTGGCCGGCACTGCAGGGATGTAGGCCACCCAACGACGCAGGCGCCCCCTCCGCACCGCGGAGGGGGCGTCGTCGTGTGCCCGGGGCCGGCCCGCGCCCAGCTCCCCGAGGTGAGCCGGACGCGCGGACGCCGTGTGCGACATCGCGGGCGTGGCTCCGAGTCGTGCGGGGTAGGGGACGGGCATGAACACACCACCGGCACACCCCCGTCTGGCCGTCGTCACCGGCGGCGACTCCGGCATCGGCAAGGCCGTCGCGGCCCTCCTCGCGACGGAGGGCTTCGACGTCGGCATCACCTACCACAGCGACGAGGAGGGGGCCGAGGACACCCGTCGTCTCGTCACCGAGCGCGGTCAGCGGTGCGTCGTCGCCCAGCAGGACACGGCCGACCCCGGCACGGCGGGGACGACGGCCCGGCTCGTCGAGGACCTCGGCGGCATCGGCGTCCTCGTGAACAACGCCGGCACCGACGAGCGCGTCCCCGCCCTCGACCTCGACCGGGAGACGTGGGACCGGATGATCGCGACCGACCTCACCGGGTCCTTCCTCAACGCCCAGGCCGCCGCGCGGGTGATGGTGCAGCAGGGACGCGGCGGGCGGATCGTCAACGTCACGAGCGTCCACGAGCACGTGCCGCGGTACGGGGCGAGCGCCTACTCCGTCGCGAAGGCGGGGCTCGGCATGCTCACGAAGTCCCTGGCGCTCGAGCTCGCCGGGCACGGCATCCTCGTCAACTCCGTCGCCCCCGGCGAGGTCACGACCCCGATCAACGACGCCGACCCGTCCGACGCGTTCTCGACCGACCGCCCGGGCAACCCGGTCGGACGTCCCGGGCACGTCGAGGAGATCGCGGCGGCCGTGGGGTTCCTCGCGTCCCCGCGGTCGTCCTACCTCACGGGGTCCTCGCTCGTCGTCGACGGCGGCCTCACCCTCATGGCGGCGCACGGCCACGACCGGGCGACGGACTGGCGTCGGGCCTGAGTCCCGGGGCGGATAACCCCGCCGGCGTCGTCGGGCAGGACCGGGATACCCCCGCAGGGTATGGCGTAGGGTGGGCGGTCGCTGACGGAAGCCACACCGGGACGGGACGGTGTGGGTGCCACGACGAGGACGAGAGGACGGCCGCATGACCGGGATGGTGCTCGCAGCGTGCGTCGCCGTCGGCGCGGTGCTCGTCGTCCACGTCGTCGACGGGCTGCTGTTCCGGGACCCGGTGCTGCGCACCCTGCCGTACCAGTCCGGCGGGGTCCCCGACGCCCACGCACTGTCCCGCTTCCACGTCCGCTGGTACCCGGCGACGCTCGTCTTCCTCGCCGTCGACGTCGAGATGCTCTTCATGTACCCGTGGGTCCTCGTCGTCGCCGACCTCGGCATCGGCGCCGTCGTCGAGATGTTCCTCTTCCTCGGCGTGCTCGCGGTGGCCGTGGCGTGGGCCTGGCGTGAGGGGGCGTTCCGGTGGGTCTGAGGCAGTGGGTCGAACGCCGCGCCGTGCGGGCGAGCCGGGTCCTCCTCGTCGAGTGCCCGGGGGCGTGGCAGGTCCGCGCGGCGTGCGAGGGGGCCGTGCTGCGCCGGGGATGGCGCCTCGCGGACTGCCCGGCCGGCGCCGACGTGCTCCTCGTCGCCGGCGTCCCGGACGAGGACACGCAGGTCGTGCTCGAGCGGGTGTGGGAGGCCATGCCCGGCCCCCGTGTCCGCGTCGGGGCCCGATCGGAGCACGCGGTCGACGCAGCCCTCGACGACGCGGTCCGCGACCTGCTGGACCTCGGGGCCCGGGACGACGACGCACGGAGCCGTCCCACCGTCCCCGACCTCGGCGACACCGACCACGACGACACGGCCATGGCGCCCGACGGGATCCCGCTCGCCGAGGGGGACCCGGACGACCGCGACGGGCTCGAGATGGACGTGCTGCCCCTGCGCCTCGGCCCGGTGCTGCCCCACTGGCCGCCGGGACTCGTCGTCGACGTCCGGCTCCACGGGGACCTCGTCGTGGCCGGGAGCACCTCGTGGGTCGGGGGCGGGACGGTCGCGGCGGAGCCGCACCCGCGGCTGCGGGCGGCCCGGGCCTGCGACGACGTCGCCGCGGTGCTCGCGCTCGTCGGATGGGAGGACGCGACGGACGCCGCCCGCACGGCGCGCGACACCCTGCTGGCGCGCCACGGGGACGACGCCCGAGCCACGATCGCCGACCTGCGCCACCGGGTGGCCCGCTCGCGCCGGCTCGGATGGGCGCTGCGGGGCGTGGGGTACCTGGAGCGGGAGGCCGTGCTCCGCGCAGGTCTCCCCGGGTCCGCCGCCGGGGACTGCCTCGACCGGCTGCTCGTCCTGCTGGAGCGCGCCGACACCGCTGCCCGTGAGTACCGTGAGGGCGCCGACAGCCACGGCGGGGAGCCCGGGCAGCCGGCCGTCGTCCTCGACGACCTCCTGGCCCACCAGGACCTCGGCGTCGCCCGCATCCTCGTCGCGAGCCTCGGCCTCCGGGCGCCGTGCAAGGTGGGCGCCGATGCCTGACACCGTGACGGCGGCCGGGCCGTGGGGCGCCCTGCTGGCCGGGGTCCTGCTCGTGGTCCTCGCCGCGGCCGCCCTCGTGGCCGAGGGGGTCCTCGCGGCCCGCGCCCGTGGGGGACCCGTCGGGCCGGAGCTGACCCGACCGCTCGACGAGACCCTCCGCCTCCTCCGCCAGCGCCGCAGGGCCCCGGTCTCCGCCGACCTCCTCCTGTGGCGGGTCGCGGGCGGGGGCCTGGTCGTCGTCGCGCTGCTCATGGTCGCGCTCGTCCCGCTCGGGAACCGCGTCGTCGCCGACCTCGACGTCGGTGTCGTGTGGTTCACCGCGCTCGACGTCCTCGTGTGGGCCCTGGTCTGGCTGCTGGGGTGGGGGGCGAACGCCGCGTACTCGCTCGTCGGTGGCTACCGCTTCCTCGCCCTCGCCCTCGCCTACGAGCTGCCCCTGATGTTCGCGCTCGTCGCCCCCGCGCTCGCCGCCTCGAGCCTGGACGTCGCCGAGGTCGCGGCGGCCCAGGACGACCTGTGGTTCGTCGTGTGGATGCCCGTCGCCTTCGTCGTCTTCCTCGTGGGGGTCGCCGCGTTCTCCGTCCGCGGGCCCTTCACCTCCCCGGCCGGTGCCGACGTCGCGGGCGGGGTGCTCTGCGAGCTGAGCGGGGTCGACCGGCTCGTCGCCCGGGCGGGCCTGGCCTGCCTGCTCGTCGCGGGCTCGGCGTTCGCCGTGCCGATGTTCCTCGGGGGCGGTGCGGGGCCGGTGCTGCCCGGGTGGCTGTGGGTCCTGCTCAAGACGGCGGCGGTGCTCACGCTGCTGCTCGCCCTGCGCCGACGCCTCCCCGTGGTGCGGCCGGAGCTGGCGATGGAGGTCGGCTGGGTCGTCCTCCTGCCCGCGGTCCTGATGCAGGACCTCGTCGTGGCCGTCGTCGTCGCGGTGCGGGGGTGACCGGCGTGCTCCTCGACGTGCTCTTCTGGGGGCTCGGGACGGTCGCCGTCGCGAGTGCGGTGGCCGTCTTCGTCGTCGACTCGATGGCCCGGGCCACCTACGCCCTCGCCGTCTCGTTCGTCGCGGTGGGCCTGACGCTGCTGCTCATGGAGCAGGGCTACCTCGGTGTCCTCGTCGTCCTCATGATGGTCATGGAGATGGCCGTCATGGGCGTCTACATGGTGATGTTCATGGGGATGAACCCCGCGCTCATGCCGATGTCGATGGTGCACGACAAACGGGCGGCGCTCGTCGTGTCCGTCCTCGCGTTCGTCGTCCTCGGCGCCGGGGCGCTGCTCGTCCCGTGGCCGTCGCGCCGAGGGCTCCCGGACCCGGACGTCACCGCCGCCCTCGGCGAGTCCCTCATGGGCCCGCAGATGCTCACGATGGTCGTCGTCAGCCCGGTCATGGTCGCGACCATCGTCACCGGGGTCGTCCTCGCGGCCGGCCGGACGCGGTACGACCGGTTCGGCGACGACCTCGACGTCCGTCCGCCGCGCGACCCGCAGCGGGGAGGGGTCGGCCGATGACGCTCCAGACGGTGCTGCTCGTCGCGGCCGCGCTCTTCGCCGTCGGCCTGTACGGCGCGATCTCCCAGCAGGTGGTCGTCATGGTGATGATGGGCCTGGAGGTCATGGTCAACGCCGTCCTCCTCGCCGCCGGCGCCATGTGGTGGTTCCTCGCCCCGGACCCCACCGGACAGGTCCTGCTCCTGCTCGTCCTCGCCGCGATGACGGTCGAGATGGCGACCGGCTTCGCCGTCGCGACCCTCGTCCACCGGTACCGGGGGTCCGACACGACCGACTCCGCGACGGACCTGGCCGGGTGAGGCGCCGATGACCGACGCCCTCCTGTGGGCGCTGCCCGTCCTCCCGGCCGTCGTCGGGGGTCTCCTCCTGCTCGTCCCGATCCGCCACCCGCACGCCGTGGTCGTCGGCGTCGGGACCGCCGTGCTGAGCACGACGCTCGCCGTCGTCGCCGGGACGAGCGGCGCCGAGGTGGCCGTCCCCTTCGTCGCCGGGGCCGACCTCGGGCTCGCGCTGCGCGGTCCGGGGGTGCTCCTCGCGCCGGCCGTCACCGCCGTGACCGCCCTCGCGCTCCTCGCGGCCCCGGACCAGGTGCGCGGCAGCGCGGCCCGCTTCCACGGCCTCATGCTGCTCTTCTGCGCGGCCGCCCTCGTCACCGTCGCCGCGACGACCCTGCCCGCCCTCCTGCTCGGCTGGGAGGTCATGGGGGCGATGTCGTACGCCCTCATCGGCTTCCGCTGGCGGGACCCCCACCGGGTCGAGTCGGGGCTCACCGCCTTCGTCGCGACCCGGGGGGCCGACCTCGGCCTCTACGTCGCGACCGGGGCCGCCCTCGCCGGAGGCGCGGGGACGGCCCTGGACGACCTGGCGGCGGCGTCCCCGGGCTGGCGGTCCGTCGTGGCGGCAGGCCTCGTCGTCGCGGCCCTCGGCAAGTCCGCCCAGCTGGTCCTCGCGTTCTGGCTGGCGCGGGCGATGGCCGGTCCGGCGCCCGTCAGCGCGCTCCTGCACTCGGCGGCGATGGTCGCGCTCGGCGGCTACCTGCTCCTGCGGGTCGAGCCGCTGCTCGCCGCGACGTCCTGGGCGGGCCCGACCGTCGCGTGGGTCGGTGCGCTCTCCACCGTGCTGCTCGGCCTGGTCGCCCTCGGGCAGCGTGACCTCAAGCAGCTGCTCGCCGCGTCGACGTCGGCGCAGCTCGGGTTCGTCGTGCTCGCCGCGGGCGTCGGCGGGGTCGTCGCGGGCACGACGCACCTCCTCGCGCACGCCGCGACCAAGGCCGCCCTCTTCCTCGTGGCGGGGGCGTGGCTGGCCGCGCACGGGACGAAGCAGCTCGCGGGACTGCGGGGGGCGGTCCGGCGGCACCGGGGTCTGCGGGTGCTCGCCTCGCTCGCCCTGCTCTCTCTGGCCGGGGTGCCGCCGCTGTCGCTGTGGGCGACGAAGGACCTCGTCCTCGCGGCCGCGTTCGCGCGCTCGCCCGCCCTCGGTGTCGTCGCGGTGCTCGGGGCCGCGCTGTCGGCGGCGTACGCGGGAGTCGTCCTGCGGGTGCTGTGGGCGCCGGTGACCGACGCCGAGGCGCGGGAGGCCTCCCGGCTCCGCGGGTCCGAGGAGCCGGCGTCCGGGCGGGTCGGCCCGTCGACGGCCGTCGCCGTCGCGGTGCTCATCGTCGCGGCCGCCCTCGGTGGGCTCGTCGCCGTCCCGGCCGTGGGTGAGACGGTCGCCGGGGTCGTCGGGGCGTCCGCCACCGGTCCCGGTCCGCTCGCCGCCGCGTCGGGGGTGCTCGCCCTCGCCGTCGTGGCCGCGGTCTGGGCGCGACCGCCGGGGTCCTGGGCCCGGGCGCGGGCCTGGGGCGGCGTCGAGGCGGCGGTCCGTGGCGGCCTCGTCGCACCGACCCTACGCCTCGCGGACGCGGCGGCCCGGGTCGACGAGGGACTGGCGCGGACCGTCCGCGCCGTCCCGGCGGTCGTGCACCGGCTCGCCGCCACCGTGGCGGCGGGGGAGCGGAGCGTCCTGGAGGCCGCCGTGGACCGCGCGGCCGGTGGCACCGTCCGCGTCGCGCAGGTCGCCCGTCGGGGTGACGAGCGTCGGGTGCACGGTGCCGTCCTCGCCGTCGCCGGTGCCGCCCGCCGGGCCGGAGAGGCGGCGCGACGCCCGCAGACCGGGCAGCTGCACCAGTACTACGTCCAGGCCGTCGCGCTCGTCGCGCTCGGCACCGTCCTGCTCCTCGTCGCGAGGTGACCGTGCTCTCCCTGACCGTCTTCCTCCCGCTGCTGGCCGCGTCCCTGCTCTGCGGCCCGCGGCTGCCCTCCCCGGTGCTCCGCTGGGGCTGGGTCGTGGCGTCGGCGCTCGAGCTGGCGCTCGTCGCGGTCCTGTGGGCGCGCTACGACACGCCCGCGGAGGGCACGCTCGCGTTCGAGACGCGGGTGCCGTGGATCCCCGGGGTCGCGTCCGACTACCACGTCGGTCTCGACGGCCTGTCGCTGCCGCTCGTCGCGATGACGGCCGTGGTCTTCCTCGCGGCCGCCCTGTACTCGTTGCGCGACGAGGACCGGCCCCGGTCCCGGGTGGCGGTCTTCCTCGCCCTGGAGACCGTGTGCGTGGGGACCTTCGCCGCCGCCGACCTCGTCCTCTTCTTCGTCTTCTTCGACCTGTCGATCGTCGGCATGTACCTCGTCATCGCCGGGTGGGGGCACGGGGAGCGGGCCCGCTCGGCGCTGCTGTTCTTCCTCTACACCTTCCTCGGGTCGCTCGCGCTGCTCGGCGGCTTCATCGGGCTCTACGTCGCGTCCGACCCGCACACCTTCGACATGGTCGAGCTGGCCCGGCAGGACCCGTTCGCCGGGGGAGGCACCGCGGCGGCGGTCGTCCTCGGAGCGATCCTGCTCGGGCTCGCCGTGAAGACCCCGACGGTGCCGTTCCACACCTGGCTCCCGCCGGCGCACACCGACGCGCCCGCGGCGGGGTCGGCGGTCCTTGCCGGGGTTCTCCTCAAGCTCGGGACCTACGGGTTCGTCCGGCTCGGGATGACCCTGCTGCCGGACGCCTGGCAGGCGTGGGCGTGGGTCGTCCTCGTCGTTGGGCTGGTGTCGGTCCTGTGGGGGGCGCTCGTCGCGATGGCCCAGCGCGACCTCAAGCGGCTCATCGCCTACACCTCCGTCAACCACATGGGCTACGTCGTGCTGGCCGTCGGTGCGGCGGGCGTCGTGGCAGCGGACACCGCCGGGGCCCGTGAGGTCGCGGTGAGCGGGGCCGTGACGCAGATGGTGAGCCACGGGCTCGTCACGGCGGCCCTCTTCCTCCTCGCGGGGGTGGTCCTCGAGCGCAGCGGGACGTACGAGATCGACCGGTTCGGCGGGCTCGCGGGACGCGCACCCCGGTTCACGGCGCTGTTCGCGGTCGCGGCGTTCGCCTCGCTCGGCCTGCCCGGCCTGTCCGGGTTCGTCGCCGAGCTGCAGATCTTCGCCGGCAGCATCGCCGCCGTCCCCTGGAGCGCCGTCGGACTGCTCGGGATCCTGCTGGTCGCCGGACTGCTGCTGTGGACCCTGCAGCGGCTCGTCACCGGCGAGGCCGGACCCGCGACGCACCGCTTCTCGGACGTGCGCGCGCACGAGCTGCTCGCGGTCGGGCCGCTCCTGCTCCTCTCACTCGCGATCGGGCTCGCGCCCCGCCCGCTCCTCGACGTCGTCGAGCCCGCGGCCGCGGCCGTCGTCGCGGTCCTCGGGAGGTAGCGCGTGGGGACGATGGAGATGCGGCCGCTCGCGATGCTGCCGGAGATCCTCCTGCTCGCCGGGGGGCTCGTGTGCCTGCTGGGCGGCTCCTTCACGCCGCGGCGCCGGCAGTGGCGGCTGCGCGTCGTCGCTGCGGGAGCCCTGCTCGCGGCCCTCGTCGCCGCCCTGGTCGGGTCCCGGGACCCGGGGCCGGCGCTGGAGGGCGCCGTCGTCGTCGACGGGCTCACGACGGGCACCCGGGTCGTCGTCGCGCTGGCCACCCTCGCGGTCCTCCTGCTCGCCGAGGAGGAGGTCCGCGACGACGACCGGGAGAGCGAGACGTACGCCCTGATGCTCCTCGCCGCGACCGGCGCCCTCGTCCTCGGCGGGGCCCGCGACCTGCTCGTGCTCGCCGCCGCCTTCCTCCTCGCGAGCATCCCCCTCTACGGCCTCGTCGGCCTGCGACGCACGGACCGTGGCGCCGAGGCCGCCCTGAAGACCTACCTCACCGGCGCGGTCTTCGGGATCCTCCTGCTCCTCGGCACGACCCTGGTCTACGGGCTGGCCGGCACCACCCGGCTGCCCGACCTCGCCGCCCGGCTGGCCACCGCTCCTGCGGCGCCGCTCGCGGTCGGTGTCGTGTGCGTCGTCGCCGGGCTGGCGTTCAAGGCCGGCGCGGTCCCGGCGCACTTCTGGGTGCCCGACGCCGCCCAGGGGGCCGGGGGCCACACGGCCGCCTTCGTCACGACGATCCCGAAGGTCGGGGCCGTCGTCGCGCTGTACCGCCTCGTCACGGCGCTGCCGGAGACGTTGCCGTGGGGGCTGCTCGTCGCCGTCCTCGCGGTGGCGAGCATGACGCTGGGCAACCTCGCGGCGTTCGGACAGGACGACCCGCGCCGGCTCCTCGGGTGGTCGACGGTGAGCCAGGTCGGCTACCTCCTCGTGCCGGTCGCCGTCGCTGGCCGGACGTCGCTCGCCGCTGCCGCGATGCTGCTCTACCTCGCGGCGTACGCCGTGACGAACGTCGTCGCCTTCGCGGTGACGACGGCCCTGCCGGACGTGCGGGACCTCGCGGGGTACGCCGGGCTGGGACGCGGTCGCCCGGCCCTCGCCGCGTCCCTCGTCGTCGCCCTGCTCGGTCTCGTCGGCACCCCGCCGACGGCGGTGTTCGTCGGGAAGCTCGCGGTCGCGACCGCGGCCTGGGACGGAGGGATGCCCTGGCTCTCGGTCGCCCTGCTCGCCAACACGCTCGTGTCGCTGTTCTACTACCTCCGCTGGGTCGCCCCCGTCCTGCGGCAGGGCGACCCCGACGTCGGGCCGCCGGTCACGCGGCCCTGGTCGACGGGCGCAGCGACCGGGCTCGCGGTGCTCACGCTCGTCGGTGCTCCCGCCGCCGGGATCCTGTGGTGCGCACTCGGCGGGACCGGCTGACGGCGGCCCGGGGACGCCCTGCTCCCCGGGGGGTGCGGGGGGACCCGGACGAGCGCGCCCTCCCGCGTGCGTACCGTGGGTGGTCCCATGGGGGAGACCCAGCGACCCGTCGGTGAGGGAGATCCCATGACCGCGCAGACCACGACCGTCCTCGTCCCCGGACCGGACGGCACCTGGCTCGAGGAGGAGCGTCCGGCCCCGACGGCCGGTCCCGGAGTGGTGCTCGTCCGCTCCCGGTACGTCGCGGTGAACAACGCCGACGTGGCAGGGATGGCCGCCGCGGCGGCCGTCGACGAGCCCGGCGTCGCCGGCTACGAGACGGCCGGCGAGGTCGTCGCGGTCGGGGCCGGGGTCGATGAGTCACTCCTCGGCACGTCCGTCGCCGCCTGCACGCCCGGCGCGTTCGCCGGCCTCGTCGCCGCCGACGCGCGGCACACGCTGCCGGTGCCCGACGGCGTCCCGCTGTCGGACGCCGCCGCACTGCCCACGGCCCTCCTCACCGAGCACGGCGCGCTCCGTGCCGGGGGGTTCGAGCCCGGTCGCACGGTCCTCGTGACGGGCGCCACCTCGGCGATCGGCCTCGTCGGCGTCCGGCTGGCGAAGGCCCTCGGAGCCTCCCGGGTCCTCGCGACGACGCGCTCGGCGGGCAAGGCCGACCTTCTCGGCCAGGTGGGGGCCGACGAGGTGCTCGTCGGCACGGACGACCTCGGCGAACGGGTCCGGGCCCTCACCGGCGGCGAGGGCGTCGACCTCGTCCTCGAGCACGTCGCCGGCGACGTGCTCGACGGCGCGATCGCGGCCACCCGGCCGCACGGGACCGTCGTGCAGATGGGCCGCCTCGGGGGCCCGCAGGCACGGGTCGACGTCGACGCCCTGTCCTTCGGGCGGGTCACCGTCGTCGGGGTGTCCTACGGGCTGCCCGACGAGCTCGCGGAGCTGCTCGGCACCGTCCGCGAGCAGGTGCTGCCGCTCGTCGCCAACGGCTCGGTCCGCCCCGTCGTCCACGAGGTGCTGCCCTGGGCGGGGCACGCCGAGGCGGCGCGGCTCGTACGGAAGGGTCAGGCCGTCGGGAAGGTCGTCCTCTCCGTGCCCTGACGGACTCAGGACCCGTCCACGAGGGTGACGCCGTCGGCGAGCCGGTACGGGGCCGTCGCGACGAGCGCGCCGACGACCCGGCGCAGCCGGCTCACCTCCGCGCGGACGGTGACGCGGTGCTCGTCGTCCCCGAACAGGTCCCGGCTGAGGTCCGCGGCCGTCCTGCCGTGGGGCGTCGCCGCGGCGAGGGCGCGCAGGACGGTGGCGTGGCGCGGGGTGAGCGTGACCCGCCAGGACGCCCCGTCCGACCCGGTGACGTCGAGCACGGTGTCCCCGGCGACCTCGTGGAGCCGGGCCCGGAGCGAGGACCCCGACGCGCCGGGGCGCACGAGCCACCCCTCGCCGACCCGCTCCGGCAGGCACAGCCCGAGCCCGGGGACGGACACGGGCCGGTCCGCCCGAGGGGCCGCCACGCGGTCCCTCACGAGGACACCGCAGTGGTGGGCCACCCAGCCGTCGTCGTCGACGAGGAGCAGCGGTCCGCTCGTCGTGGCCAGGACGTGCTCGGCCGAGCGCCGCACCCGTCGCAGCGCCTGTTCGTGGTGGCGCCACAGCGCGGCCTCCGCGAGCCGCGCGGCGGTGCCGACGAGGGCGACGAGGGCCGGGTGCAGCGTGAGGGCCGGGCCCGACACGTCGACGACCCCGAGCAGGGCACCGGTCCGCGGGTCGTGGACCGGGGACGCCGTGCAGTACCAGGGGTGCTGACCCTCCTCGAAGTGCTCGGCCGAGAAGAGCTGGACCGGGGCCTGCTCGGCGAGCGCCGTCCCGATGGCGTTCGTCCCGACGTGGTCCTCGGTCCAGGTCGCCCCCTCGCAGAAGCCGAGCCGGTCGGCGGTGCGCAGGACGCCGGCCGAGCCCTCGCGCCACAGGATGATGCCGTCGGCGTCGGTGACGACGACGATGAAGCGGGACGCGTCGGCGACCGAGGTGAGGACCGAGCGGACCTCGTCGACGACGAGGGCGAGGGGCGAGGCCTGGCGGCGGCGCTCGACCTCGGCACGCGGCAGGGGGTCGCGGGCGTTGGCGTGGGTCGGGTCGAGCCCGAAGCCGAGGACGCGCGACCACGAGCGCGAGACGAGGGGGCGGACGGGGTCCTGCGGCCGGGCGCCGCCCATGACGGCGTCGTGCGTCCGGCGGAGCGCGCGGGCGTGCTGCCCGAGGTCGGTGCCCGGGACCACGGCGCTGCCCGCGAACGGCGTCATCGTCGACTCCTGACCGTCGGCGCGCAGGGGCGCCGGACGTCGTGTCCAGGCTAGTCCGGGCCGGGCGGGTGCACCCCGTCGGATCGGAGGGGCTGCAACCCGGTGCAACCCTTCCCGGGAGGTGCGTCCCGGGGGTTCCCTGGCCCGGAC
This sequence comes from Phycicoccus avicenniae, assembly GCF_018139485.1. Classification (GTDB taxonomy): domain Bacteria; phylum Actinomycetota; class Actinomycetes; order Actinomycetales; family Dermatophilaceae; genus Phycicoccus; species Phycicoccus avicenniae. The sequence goes on along the minus strand of NZ_JAGSNF010000003.1, from coordinate 381,117 downwards.
GCGGGTCGACGTGGACCCGCCCGCGGGAAGGAGCCCTGCCATGACCGACACCCTGGAGCGACCCGCCACCGAGGGACGGTCCGCACCCGACCGGGCGGACGCCTGGCTCGCCGACCTCGAGGCGGCGCTGACCGCCGGCGACGTCGAGCGGGCGGCAGGGATGTTCGCCGCGGAGAGCTACTGGCGCGACCTCGTGTCCTTCTCGTGGAACCTCACGACGGTCGAGCACCCGGACGGGGTCCGCGACCTGCTGACGGAGACGCTCGCCCGGACGGCACCGTCGTCGTTCGCGACGAGCGAGCCGGCGACCGAGGACGGTGGCGTCGTCACCGCCTGGTTCACGTTCGAGACCGCCGTCGGGCGCGGCACCGGCCTCGTGCGCCTGAAGGAGGAGGACGGCGCGGACAGGGCCTGGACGCTGCTCACGACCCTCGACGAGCTCAAGGGGTTCGAGGAGCCGCGGCGCCGGCGGCGGCCGATGGGCGCCGAGCACGGGGCGAACAGGACGCGGACGACCTGGAAGGAGCAGCGCCAGGAGGAGGCCGAGTCGCTCGGGTCGACCACGCAGCCGTACGTCCTCGTCATCGGGGGCGGCCAGGGCGGCATCGGCCTCGGCGCGCGGCTGCGGCAGCTCGGCGTGCCGAGCCTCGTGATCGACAAGCACCCACGCCCCGGCGACCAGTGGCGCGGCCGGTACAAGTCGCTCTGCCTCCACGACCCCGTCTGGTACGACCACCTGCCCTACATCAAGTTCCCGGACACCTGGCCGGTCTTCGCGCCGAAGGACAAGATCGGCGACTGGCTCGAGTCGTACGTGAAGGTCATGGAGATCCCGTACTGGTCGAGCACCGAGGCCAGGAGCGTGACCTGGAACGAGGAGGCGGGGGAGTGGACGGTCGAGGTCGAGAGGGAGGGCCGGCCGCTGACCCTCACGCCCACGCACGTCGTCTTCGCGACCGGGATGTCCGGCAAGGCCCGGATGCCCGAGGTCGAGGGCCTCGACGTCTTCCGGGGCGACGTCCACCACTCCTCGCGCCACCCCGGGCCGGACGCCTACCGCGGCAGGAGGGCGGTCGTCATCGGCAGCAACAACAGCGCCTTCGACATCTGCGGCGCGCTGTGGGAGAACGACGTCGACGTCACGATGGTGCAGCGGAGCTCGACGCACATCGTGAAGTCGGACAGCCTCATGGAGTACGGGCTCGGTGACCTCTACTCGGAGCGGGCGCTCGACGCCGGCGTGACGACCGAGAAGGCCGACCTGATCTTCGCCTCGCTGCCGTACCGCATCCTTCACGAGTTCCAGATCCCGGCCTACGAGACGATGGCCGAGGTCGACAAGGACTTCTACGACCGGCTCGAGAAGGCCGGGTTCTGGCACGACTGGGGCGCCGACGGCTCGGGACTGTTCATGAAGTACCTCCGACGCGGCTCGGGCTACTACATCGACGTGGGCGCGGCCGACCTCGTCGCGGACGGCGAGGTGACCCTGGCGCACGGCCAGGTCGTCCGGCTCACCGAGGACGCCGTCGTGCTCGACGACGGCACCGAGCTGCCGGCGGACCTCGTCGTCTTCGCGACCGGGTACGACTCGATGAACGGCTGGGTCGCCGACCTCGTCGACCAGGAGACCGCCGACCGGCTGGGCAAGTGCTGGGGCCTGGGGTCCGACACGCCGAAGGACCCCGGTCCGTGGGAGGGCGAGCAGCGCAACATGTGGAAGCCGACCCAGGTGACCAACCTGTGGATGCACGGCGGCAACCTCCACCAGTCACGCCACTACTCGCAGTTCCTCGCCCTCCAGCTCAAGGCCCGGTACGAGGGCCTGGACACCCCGGTCTACCGGCTGCAGGAGGTGCACCACACCGGGTGAGCGCCACCGCCACGGCCCGGTCCGCCGCGGCTGCCGACGCGCACCCCTGCGCGTCGGTAGCGTGCGGCCGTGGGCGACGACCGGCTGTACCGCGTGGTCATCCGGGCGGCCTTCGTGCTGTTCCGGCTCCTCGGGTTGCGCTTCGACGTCCGCGGGGAGCAGCACGTGCCCACGTCCGGCGCCGCCGTCGTCGCGGCGAACCACCAGAGCTTCCTCGACTTCCTCGTCGTCGGACTGCCGGCCGTCCGGCGCGGCCGGCTCGTGCGCTTCATGGCGAAGGAGGCGGTCTTCCGCTCACCGGTCGGCGGCCCGCTCATGCGCGGCATGCGCCACATCCCCGTCGACCGGCGGCACGGGGCGGTGGCGGCCCGGACGGCGCTCCGGGCGCTGCACGCCGGTGAGCTCGTCGGCGTGTACCCGGAGGCGACGATCGGGCACTCCTTCGTCGTCAAGGACCGCGCCGACCTGCGGCTCGGCGCCGCCCGGCTGGCCGTCGAGGCCGGGGTGCCGCTCGTCCCGGTCGCGACGTGGGGCCTGCACCGGGTGTGGACGGTGGGGCCGCACCTGTCGCTGCGTCGCGGCCGGTGGGTCGGGCTGTGGGTCGGCGAGCCGTTGTGGGCGCTGCCGGGGGAGGGCGCCGAGGAGCTGACCGACCGGTTCCACGCCGCGCTGCACGACCTCGTCACCGGTCTCGTCGACGCCTACCCCGACCCACCGCGGCGGCCCGAGTCGGCGTGGTGGTGGCCGGCCGAGCGCGGCGGTGGTGCGCCCTCGCCCGAGGTCGCCCGGGTGCTCGACCGCCGGGCCGTCGCGAAGGCCGACGGCCTCCCCGACCCGGGCGACTGACGACGTCGGCGACGGACGAGGTCGCGCCGACCCAGCGATCTCGCGCCGACCCAGCGGGCTCGCGCCGACCCAGCGAGCTCTATGCACCGGGCGTGGTCGGGGAGCGCCGCGCGGGGACGCCGTGCCGGGGTCGGGTACGTCACATCCGTGACAACGTTGTCCCACAGGCGAAATCGCTTACACCCACCCCTACTGACCGGTATCTGTGACGCAGGTCTCGTCGTGGGTACCCGATGTGACCAAGCCCTCCCGCAGGGGTCGTCCCGGGTGGTGGCCCGCCCCTTCCGACTGCGGTCCAATGGCCGTCTCGTGGAGCGGACACCCCGGCGTCGTGGTGCACCGGTCCCGGCATCTGTGACCGACGAGAAGGGTGAGGAACCGTGGCCGACCTGGAGAAGTCCCTGGATGACGCGGGGCTGACGAACAGCAGCGTCCGGGAGTACGTCCTGCACTGGGCGCAGTTCCTGGACGCCGAGCGGATCGAGGTGGTGAGCGCCGTCGACGACGCCCGGCTGCTCCGGGAGTCCCTCGACGCCGGCGAGATCGACCCGGCCGGGGAGGGGCTGTACTACTCGCGCAGCTACTCCAAGGACACCGCCCGCTCCGAGGAGCGCACGATCGTCGCGACGAGCCGCCCCCAGGACGAGGGCGTCTACAACAACTGGAAGCACACCGACGAGATCCGTCCCGTCGTCGAGGGCCACATGAAGGGCGCGATGGCCGGGAAGACGATGTACGTCATCCCCTACCTCATGTCGCCCCCCGGGTCCCCGCTCGAGCGGTTCGCCGCCGGCGTCGAGATCACCGACAACCGGACCGTGTGCCTGCACATGATCCGGATGGCCCGGGTCGGCATCGACCTCATCAACGACCTCGACGAGCCCGACATGTTCGTCCGGGCCGTCCACGTCACCGGTGACCTGCCGACCCTCGGCCAGGGCACGCCGGAGGACAAGCGGTACTTCGTCACCGTCGCCGACGAGCGGACGATCCTGCACTTCGGGTCCAGCTACGGCGGCAACGCCCTGCTCGGCAAGATCGCGCACGGGCTGAGGCAGGCCGCCTACGACGGCTGGGCGTCGGGGGAGTTCCTCGGCGAGCAGTTCATGCTCCTCGGTGTCACCGACAAGGAGACCGGCGAGAAGCACCACATCTGCGGGGGGTTCCCCAGCGCCTCAGGCAAGACCAACCTCGCGATGACGCTCGCGCCGGACGCCCTCGGCGAGCGGTACCACGTGGAGTTCTACGGGGACGACATCGCGTGGCTGTGGGTCGGCGAGGACGGCCACCTCTACGGGATGAACCCCGAGAACGGCGTCTTCGGCGTCGCCAAGGACACCAACGAGCGGACCAACCCGACGGCCCTGGACGCCGTCGCCGAGGACACCCACGCCCTGTTCACGAACGTCGCCTACAACGAGAAGACCCACGAGGTCTGGTGGGAGGGCCGCACCCCGGCCCCGCCGGCCGACCTCGACGGGTGGCGCGACTGGAAGGGCGAGCTCGTCGCCGAGCGCGGCGCGGACGAGGCCGACGCCCCGTGGGCGCACCCGAACAGCCGCTTCACGACGACGCTCGCGAACGTGCCGAACGTCGCCGCCGACTTCGAGAAGCCCGAGGGCGTGCGGATCGACGCGATCATCTTCGGCGGCCGCACCCGCGACCGCGAGCCGCTCGTGCGCGCCATCACCGACCTCGCCGAAGGGGTCTACGACGGGCTGACGCTCGGCGCCGAGGCCACCGCGGCGGCCGAGGGCGTCGAGGGCAAGCTGCGCTACGACCCGATGTCGATGCGCCCGTTCATGTCCTACCCCGAGGGCGCGTACGCCGCGCACTGGCTGAAGATCGTCGGCGCCGCGACCCACCAGCCGCTCTTCGCCCACGTCAACTGGTTCCAGCGCGACCCCGAGGACGGCCACTTCCGCTGGCCCGGCTACCGCGAGAACCTCCGCGCCCTGCTGTGGATCATCGCCAGGACCAAGGGCGAGGTCACCGGACGGCAGACCCCCGTCGGGATCCTCCCCCTCGAGGAGGAGCTCGACCTCACCGGTCTCGACATCAGCCGCGAGGACCTCGACACCATCCTCACCGTCGACGTCGACCGCTGGCGCGAGGAGATGCGCTTCCGCGAGGACCACCTGAACCAGTTCCACGACCTGCCCGAGGAGATCTGGGCCGCGCACCGCCGCGTCGCCGCCGCCCTCGAGCAGGAGGCCAGCGTCACGGCCTGAGCGGTCGCCGGCCGAGCGGACAGGCAGGGCCCCCGACCGACCGGTCGGGGGCCCTCTGCTCGTCCGCGGTCAGCGCCCGAGCAGCGCGTCCTCGAGGGTGCGGGCGGGCCGGCCGAGGACCCGCTCGACGTCGCCGCTCACCCGCGCGACCGAGCCGTCGGCGATGGCGGTGTACGTGCTGACCCAGGCGTCGAGCTGCCACTGCGGGACGTCGTACTCCGCCGCACGGGAGGCGTAGGCCTCCTCGACGGTCTCCTCCTCGTACCGGAGGTCCCGGCCGAGCACCGCCCCGGCCCGGCGCGCCGCCTCGTCGAGGGTGACGGCCTCGGGCCCGGTGAGGTCGTACGCCACGTCCCGGTGCGCCGCCGGGTCCCGCAGGACGGCCGCGGCGACGTCGGCGACGTCGAGCCGGCCGACGAGGGCGACCCGCCCGGACCCGGCCGGCCCCCGGATCACGCCCTCGGCGTCGGCGAAGAGCGGGACGACCTCGGCGTAGAAGTCGTCCCGGAGCAGCGTCCACGCCATGCCGGACGTGCGGACGGCCTCCTCGGTGTCGGCGTGGTCCCGGCCGAGGGTGAACGTGGCGTCCGGCGACGCGCCCGCGAAGGAGGTGTAGACGACGTGCGACACCCCGGCCGTCGCCGCGGCGCGCACGAAGGTGCGGTGCTGCTCGCGTCGGTCGGCGGACTCCGAGCCCGAGACCATGAGGAGGACGTCGACCCCCTCGAGGGCGCGGACCGAGGCCTGCTCGTCGCCGTAGGACGCGACGACGACGTGGCTGTCCTCGAGGGTCGGCGCGCGTCCGGCGTCGCGGACGACGAGACGGGGCGCGAGGTCGGCGACGCGGCGGGCGACGGCGCCGCCGAGGGCGCCGGTGGATCCGGTGATGGCGATCGTCATGGCGCGGCAACCCCGCGTGCGCCGCCGGCATTCCGCGGCGCGCGGGACGCTCCGCCAGGAGCCCCTAGGCTTGCCCGTCGTGGGTGAGGCACGGTTCGGGTCGCTCGTGGCGCAGGGGGTCCAGGACGTCACGGACGACGTGGCCGACCTCACCGCCGGGTTCTGGGCCGTCGTCCTCACCTTCGAGGGGCGTCTCACCGCGGTGCGGATGGCCCGGGTCGGACGGGGCGCGACGCCCGACCCGGACCCGCCGTGGCACCCGCTCGAGGGCCCCTGGCGCAGCTCGCTGGACCGCGCCGGCTACCTCGCCGGTGTCGAGGAGGTCCGGCGCCGCATCGCCGACGGCACCGTCTACCAGGTCAACCTCTGCCGCGTCCTCGAGCACGACCTGCCCGAGGACGCGGACCTGCGCGGGCTCGGCGCCCGTCTCGCCCGGGGCAACCCGGCGCCGCACGAGGCGGTCCTCCACCTGCCCGAGGCCGGGCTGGAGGTCGTGTGCGCCTCGCCCGAGACCTTCCTGCACCGCGCGGGCGACCGCGTCGTGTCCGGACCGATCAAGGGCACCGCGGCCGACCCCGTGTCCTTCCTGCGCAAGGACCACGCCGAGAACGTCATGATCGTCGACCTCGTCCGCAACGACCTCGCGCGCGTCGGCGTCCCGGGGACGGTCGCCGTCGACGCCCTGTGCCGGGTCGAGGAGCACCCCGGCCTCGCCCACCTCGTGTCGGAGGTGTCGGCCCGGCTGCGTCCGGGCACGGGTTGGCGGGACCTGCTGGCGGCGACCTTCCCACCGGGGTCGGTGAGCGGGGCGCCGAAGCACAGCGCCCTGGTGACCATCGCCGAGCTCGAGCCCGTGCCGCGGGGCCCCTACTGCGGCGCGGTCGGCTGGCTCGACGCCGACCGCGGCACCGCCCGGCTCGCCGTCGGCATCCGCACGTTCTGGGCCGCCCGCCGCGACGACGGGGGCCGGGTGCTGCGCTTCGGCACCGGGGCGGGCATCACGTGGGGGAGCGACCCGGCGGCCGAGTGGGAGGAGACCGAGCTCAAGGCGGCCCGCCTCGTCGGGCTGGCGGCCGGTCGCGTCCCCGCGTCTGGGACAGTGTGAGCATGACGGAGGTGCGGGTCTGGGTGGACGGCGAGACGGTGTCCCCGGACGCCCCGGCGCTCAGCGCGATCGACCACGGGGTCACCGTCGGCGACGGCGGGTTCGAGACCCTCCAGGTCCGAGACGGCCGGCCCTTCGCGATGCGGCGTCACCTCGCCCGGATGGACCGCACGATGGCCGGGCTCGGCCTGCCCCGGGCCGACCACGACCGGATCCGGGCGGGGGTCGAGGCGGTGCTCTCCGGACCGCCGATCGAGTTCGGGAGGCTGCGCTGGACGGTGACGGGCGGACGTGGCCCGCTGGGGTCCGACCGGCTCGGCGCCGACCTCACGACGATCGTCACCGCCGTCGCGCACGCCCGTCCGCCCGCCACCGGGGCCGTCGTCACGGTGCCGTGGACGCGCAACGAGCGGTCCGCGACGGCCGGGCTCAAGACGACCTCGTACGCCGACAACGTCGTCGCCCTGGCCCGCGCCCAGGAGCACGGCGCGCTCGAGGCGCTGCTCGCGAACACCCGGGGCGAGCTGTGCGAGGGAACCGGGAGCAACGTCTTCGTCGTTCTCGACGACGTGGTCCTCACCCCGCCCCTCGACAGCGGCTGCCTCGCCGGCGTCACCCGAGAGCTCGTCCTCGAGTGGTGCCGCGCCGACGGCGTCGACGTGCGCGAGCGCCCCCTGCCGCTCGCCGTGCTCGAGGACGCCCGCGAGGTCTTCCTCACCTCCTCCCTCAAGGACGTGCTGCCGGTCTCCTCCGTGGACGGCCGCGCCCTCGGCGCCCCCGGCCGCGTCACGCGGCGCGTCCAGGACGCGTGGGCCCGGCACGCCGCGACCGACGAGGACCCGTGAGCGACGGCGAGCCCCGTCGGGCCGAGACGGGCGAGGTCGTCCCGGGGGCGAGCACCCCCGAGGAGGCGCCGCCGCTCGTCGTCGGCCGGGACTGGGAGTGGCGCCGCCGGGTCCGGGCGAACCCCGCCACCTACCGGGTCTACCGGCTGGTCGTCGGCGTCGTCGGCAGCATCCTCGTCGTCGGTGGACTGGCGCTCGTCCCCCTGCCGGGGCCCGGCTGGCTCATCGTCATCATCGGCCTCGCCGTCCTGTCGACGGAGTTCGAGCGGGCGCAGCGCCTCCTCGGATTCGTCCGCACCAACGTGCGAGCCTGGGAACGGTGGATGGCGCGGCAGGCCTGGTACGTCCAGGGCGTCGTCGGGCTGCTGACGTTCGCGTTCGTCGCGGCCGTCGTCTGGGCCACCCTGCGGGTGTTCGGGCTGCCCGAGTTCGTCCCCATCGAGGCCGGCCGGTGGCTCGTGCGCAACCTCGGCCTCTCCTGGGGCTGACGCCCGATTACCCGCGCGCCGGGGGCGCCGGGTATGGTCATCCCGCCGCACGGCACCCGGATGTGTAGCTCAGCTGGTTAGAGCGTTCGCTTCACACGCGAGAGGTCGGGGGTTCGAGTCCCTCCACATCCACTGACGAGCCCCCGACGCGACGCGCCCGGGGGCTCGCCCGTGTCCTCCGGCGTGTCGAGCGCCGGGACCCCTGGCGCGCGGCCCCGCCCCCGGGTGTAGGAATGGACGCATGACGATGACCGTGCAGGCGCTGCACACCTTCCCCGAGCGCGGGCAGGACGGCCGGGAGCACGAGCGGGCCGAGGTGACCGCCGAGGGGCTCGTCGGCGACCGGCCGAAACGGGCCGCCGTCTCCGTCGTCGGGCACGACGCCCCGGCGACCCGGGCCAACCTCGTCCTCGACGTCCCCACCGCGCAGGTCGAGTCGCTCGCGGGGCGCCTCGTGCGCGTCGGGGGCGTGCTGCTGGCCGTCGAGGCGACCGGCAACGCGTGCCCGGGGCTGTACGCCGCCGTCGGCGAGCCGGGGACGCTGGCCGTCGGCGACGCCGTGGAGGTCGTCGAGGAGGAGGCGTGACGGCGGCGACCACCGGCCTCGCCGCCCACGACCGGGGGGTGCAGCGGCTCGTCGACAGCCATCGCGCCATCCCGGCGGGGGCGCCGGTCCGGCTCGCCAAGCGCACGAGCAACCTCTTCCGGGCCCGCACCGCGACCGACACCCCGGGGCTGGACACCTCGGGCCTCACCGGGGTGGTGTCGATCGACACCGGCGCCCGCACCGCCGACGTCCAGGGGATGTGCACGTACGAGGACCTCGTCGCGGCCACCCTGCCGCACGGGCTGACCCCCCTCGTCGTCCCGCAGCTGCGCACCATCACCCTCGGCGGCGCCGTCACCGGCCTCGGCATCGAGTCCGCCTCCTGGCGCAACGGGCTCCCGCACGAGTCCGTCCTCGAGATGGACGTCCTCACCGGGGCGGGGGAGGTCGTGACGACCGACGCGACGGACCGCCACCCGGACCTCTTCCACGCCTTCCCCAACAGCTACGGGACCCTCGGCTACGCCACCCGGCTGCGGATCGAGCTCGAGCCCGTCGGCCGCACGGTCTCCCTGCGCCACGTCCGCTTCCACGACGTCGCCGACCTCGTCGCGGCCATCGGCGCCGTGACGAGCGCCGGCGCCTGGGACGGGGAGCCGGTCGACTACGTCGACGGCGTCGTCTTCTCGGCGCAGGAGGCCTACCTCGTCCTCGGCCTGCGCACCGAGGACCCCGGCCCGACGAGCGACTACACGGGCCGGGAGGTCTACTACCGCTCGCTCCGGCACGACGGGCCGAGGCCGCGGCGGGACGTCCTCACGACCCACGACTACCTGTGGAGGTGGGACACCGACTGGTTCTGGTGCTCGCGCGCGTTCGGCGCCCAGCACCCGGCCGTCCGCCGGCTCTGGCCGCGGCGGTACCTGCGCTCCAGCGTGTACTGGCGCCTCGTCGCCCTCGACCGCCGCTTCGACGTCGCCGACCGGCTCGAGGCCCGCCGTGGTCGCCCGGCCCGGGAGCGCGTCGTCCAGGACGTGGAGATCCCCCTCGAGCGGACCGCGGACTTCCTCCGGTGGTTCCTGCGCGAGGTCCCGATCGAGCCGGTCTGGCTGTGCCCCCTGCGGCTGCGCGACGACCGGACGTGGACGCTCTACCCCCTGGCGCCGGGGGAGACGTACGTCAACGTCGGCTTCTGGTCCACCGTCCCGGTGACGCCGGGGGAGCCCGGGGCGACGAACCGCCGCATCGAGGACGTCGTCACCGCCCACGGGGGGCACAAGTCCCTCTACTCCGAGGCCTTCTACGACGAGGACACCTTCTGGCGTCACTACGGCGGCGCCGACTACCCCGCGCTCAAGGAGCGCCACGACCCCGACCACCGCCTGCCGGACCTGTACGCCAAGGCCGTCCGGGGCGCCTGACACCCATCGAGGAGACCATCGTGAGCATCGCCGACATCATCGACTCCGTCGTCGAGGGCCCCCTCCCGCTGCGGGTCGAGGCCTACGACGGCTCGGCGGCCGGCCCGGCCGACGCCGACTACCGGCTGCGCATCACGAGCGAGCGCGGCGTCTCCTACCTCGCGACCGCCCCGGGCGACCTCGGCATGGCCCGGGCGTACGTCACGGGCGAGATGGAGGTCGACGGGGTCCACCCCGGCGACCCCTACGCGCTGCTCGCGACGATGGCCGGCATCCGCTACCGCCGGCCGCCCCGGGAGCAGGCGGTCGAGCTCGCCCGCACGCTGGGGCCGCGCGGCCTCACCCCGCCGCCCCCGCCACCGCAGGAGGCCCTGCCCCGCTGGCGGCGGGTCGCCGAGGGGGTCCGCCACTCGCTGACCCGGGACGCCGACGCCATCCACCGGCACTACGACGTCTCGAACCGCTTCTACGAGATGGTCCTCGGCCCCTCGATGACGTACACCTGCGCGGCCTACCCGCAGCGGGACGCCACCCTCGAGGAGGCCCAGGAGAACAAGTACCGTCTCGTCTTCGACAAGCTCGGGCTCTCCGCCGGCGACCGGCTCCTGGACATCGGCTGCGGCTGGGGCGGCATGGTCCGCTACGCCGCGCGACGGGGCGTGTCGGTCCTCGGGGTGACGCTCTCGCGCGAGCAGGCGCAGTGGGGGCAGAAGGCCCTCGCCGAGGAAGGGCTCGCCGACCTCGGCGAGATCCGGCACAGCGACTACCGCGACGTCACCGAGACCGGTTTCGACGCGGTCTCCTCGATCGGGCTCACCGAGCACGTCGGGGTGCGCCGCTACCCGGCGTATTTCGGGTTCGTCCGGGACCGGCTGCGCGACGGCGGCCTGCTGCTCAACCACTGCATCACCCGGCCGCACAACGGGCGGACCGAGACCGGGGCCTTCATCGACCGCTACGTCTTCCCCGACGGCGAGCTCACCGGGTCCGGACGCATCGTCACCGAGGCCCAGGACGCCGGTCTCGAGGTGCTCCACGAGGAGAACCTGCGCGAGCACTACGCCCTGACCCTCGCCGGGTGGTGCCGCAACCTCGTCGAGCACTGGGACGAGTGCGTCGCCGAGGTCGGTGAGGGCACCGCGCGGGTCTGGGGCCTGTACATGGCCGGCTCCCGGCTCGGCTTCGAGCGGAACGAGGTCCAGCTGCACCAGGTGCTCGCGACCCGGACCGGGGCGGACGGCACGCACGGGCTGCCGCTGCGCCCCTGGTGGAACGCTTGACGCGACCGGCTCCCCCGGGCGTGCCGCTCAGGCGGCGTGGCCGGCGAGACCGCCCCACGCGAGGGCGGTGAGGTCGTCGGCGAGGTCGTCCGCGGACCGACCGTCCACGGCGCCGCCCTCGGCGAGCCACGCGTCGGCGGCCGCCCGGACCATGCCGACGAGGGCGACGCCCCACAGCCGTGTCGTCGCCGGGTCGTCCGACCCGTCGAGACCCTCGCCGAGGATCGTGGCGACGTGCTCGGCGATGCGCGTCGTCATCCCGGCGGCGACGTCGCCGTCCGGTCGCTCCCCGGGCGGCAGGATCGGGGCGTTGACGATGAAGCGGTACACCTCCGGGTCGTCCTCCACGAGATGCAGGTAGGCGCCGATGACGGCCCGCACGACGCGGCGCGCGTCGCCGCGGCCGGACGCAGGGCCCGCGCCCGCCGCCCGGGTGATGCCCCGGATGATCGTGCCGTCGACGCGCTCCGCGACACCGCGGTACAGCCCGGCGCGGTCCGTGAAGTGCCGGTAGAAGACGGTCTTCGACGTCCCGGCGGACGCGGCGATCCCGTCCATCCCGACCCCGGCCCCGTGGGTGCGCACCGCGGCGACGGTCGCCTCGACGAGCTCGCGGCGCCGGGCGAGGCGGTGCTCGTCCCAGCGCGCGCTGCGACCGTCGGTGCCAGCGGTGCTCACCCGGTCGACGGTAGCAGGGACCGTCGGTACCTGATACCTTCGGTACCGGATACGGTCCGGGGCGGTCGCCCCGCCCGGACCCCACCGACCCACGAGGAGCACCTCCGGTGACCACCACCCGCCGCGCCGCCGTCCTCGGCGGCAACCGCATCCCCTTCGCCCGGCAGTTCGGCCCCTACGCCGAGGCCTCGAACCAGGACATGCTCACCTCCGCCCTCGAGGGCCTGGTCGCCCGGTACGGGCTCGCGGGGGAGCGTCTCGGCGAGGTCGTCGCCGGCGCGGTCATCAAGCACAGCCGCGACTTCAACCTCACCCGCGAGGCCGTGCTCGGCTCGAGCCTGTCGCCGGACACCCCCGCCTACGACGTCCAGCAGGCGTGCGGCACCGGGCTCGAGGCCTCGATCCTGCTCGCGAACAAGATCGCGCTCGGGCAGGCGGACTCGGGGATCGCCGGGGGCGTCGACTCCGCCTCCGACGCGCCCGTCGTCGTCGCCGAGCGGCTGCGCCGCAAGCTGCTGCGGCTCAGCCGGGCCCGCTCCACGGCCGACCGCGCGAAGGCGCTCGCGCAGATCCGCCCGACCGACATCGGCATCCAGGTCCCGGGTGCCAGCGAGCCCCGGACCGGGATGACGATGGGCCAGCACATGGCGATCACGGCCGAGCGCTGGGGCATCACCCGCGAGGCGCAGGACGAGCTGGCCCTCGCGAGCCACCACCGGCTCGCCACCGCGTACGAGGCGGGCTTCTTCGACGACCTCATGACGCCCTACCTCGGGCTCACCCAGGACCAGAACCTGCGCCCCGGGACGACGCTCGACAAGCTCGCCTCCCTGCGGACGGTGTTCGGCGAGGGCGAGGGCGCGACGATGACGGCCGGCAACTCGACGCCGCTGTCCGACGGCGCCGCGACGGTGCTGCTCGGCTCCGAGGAGTGGGCGCAGGCGCACGGCCTGAAGCCGCTCGCCTTCTTCGTCGACGGCGAGACCGCCGCGGTCGACCACGTCTCCGGTGACGAGGGGCTGCTCATGGCCCCGGCCTACGCCGTCCCGCGGATGCTCGCCCGCCAGGGCCTGACCCTCCAGGACTTCGACCTCTACGAGATCCACGAGGCCTTCGCCTCGACGGTGCTCTCGACGCTCGCGGCCTGGGAGAGCGAGTCCTTCTGCCGTGACCGGCTCGGCCTGGACGCCCCGCTGGGGTCGATCGACCGCGACCGGCTCAACGTCACCGGGTCCTCGCTCGCCGCCGGCCACCCCTTCGCCGCCACGGGCGGGCGCATCGTCGCGACCCTCGCCAAGCTCCTCGCCGAGCGCGGCAGCGGCTCCCGGGGCCTGGTGTCGGTGTGCGCCGCGGGCGGCCAGGGCGTCGTCGCCATCCTCGAGGCGGCCTGAGATGGCGCGCGCGGACGGCTACACCGCCTTCGTCGGCACCCCCGTCGGGCGCCGGCTCGCGTCGACCCTCGGTCTGCCGCGGCCGGTGCCGCTGCGGCGGTACGAGCCCGGGCAGCCGGTCACCGAGGGTCCCGTGCTCGTCGGCGGGCACGGCGACACCCCGGCGCTGGCCGCCCTGCGCGGCGGTCTCGTCGCGGCGGGCGTCGACGTCGTCGACGAGGCGGGCGAGGACGCGCGGCTCGCCGGTGTCGTCGTCGACCTCACGGCCGCCGAGGACCCGGCCGACCTCGAGTCGCTGCGGGCGCTCCTCTCGCCGGCCCTGCGACGCCTCGACCGCTGCGCCCGGGTCGTCGTCGTCGGCCGGCACCCGGAGTCCGCCTCGGGCGTGGCCCAGCGCGCCGCGCGCCGGGCCCTCGAGGGCGTCACCCGTTCGGTCGCCAAGGAGCTGCGCGCCGGGGCCACCGCGAACCTCGTCCTCGTCACCGAGGGGGCGGAGGCCGCCGCCCTGGGCACCGTCGGCTTCCTCCTGTCCGCCCGGTCGGCCTACGTCGACGGTCAGGTGGTCCGGGTCGGCGGCGGGTCGGTCCCCGACGCCGCCGTGCAGGCGGAGCGCCCGCTCGCCGGCACGGTCGCGGCCGTGACCGGGGCGGCCCGCGGCATCGGTGCCGAGATCGCCCGCACCCTCGCCCGGGACGGCGCCCGGGTCGTCTGCGTCGACGTCCCCGGCGCCGGCGCACCGCTCGCCGCCGTCGCGAACGAGGTGGGCGGGACCGCGCTGCAGACCGACGTGACCGACGAGCGGGCCGGCGCCCGCATCCTCGAGCACGCCACCCAGCGGCACGGCGGGCTCGACCTCGTCGTCCACAACGCCGGCATCACCCGCGACAAGCTGCTAGCCAACACCGACGCGCAGCGGTGGGCGTCCGTCCTCGACGTCAACCTCCGCTCGATCGTGCGGATGAACGAGACCCTGCTCGCGCCCGGCGCGCTGCGTGCGGGCGGCCGGGTCGTCCTCGTGTCCTCCATCGCGGGGATCGCCGGCAACCGGGGCCAGAGCAGCTACGCGGCGTCCAAGGCCGGGGTCATCGGGCTCGTCGACGGCTACGCGGCGGACGCGGGGCTGCGCCGCCGCCGGATCACCGTCAACGCCGTGGCTCCGGGGTTCGTCGAGACCGAGATGACGGCGCGGATCCCGCTCGCCACCCGTGAGGTCGGGCGCCGGCTCAACAGCCTGTCCCAGGGCGGGCTGCCGGTCGACGTCGCCGAGACCGTCGCCTTCTTCGCCGGCGACGGACAGGCCGCCGTCACCGGGAACGTCGTGCGCGTCTGCGGCCAGAGCCTGCTCGGGGCGTGACGATGGCCGTCGAGACCCTGCCGGAGATCCCCGCCATGGGACCGCTGCTCGTCCGTGCCGCCGTCACCGCCCGCGGCCGGCACGGCGACGACGTGCCCGAGCGCACCCTGCGCGTCGAGGACGCGACCGTCGACCGCGCGCGCCTGGCCGCCTACCAGCGGATCACCGGCCACGACGTCGCCGACACCCTGCCCCAGGCCTACCCGTGGGTGCTCGCGTCCCCGCTGCAGACCGCGCTCATGGTCCGCCCGGACTTCCCGCTGGCCCTGCCGGGCCTGGTGCACCTGGAGAACCGGGTGACGACGCACCGCCTGCTCGACGCCGCCGACCCGCTGACCCTCGAGGCCTCCGCCGGGCCGCTCCGGGCGCACCGGCGGGGCCGGACGGTCGGCGTCCGGCTCACCGCCCACGTCGCCGGCGACCTCGTGTGGGAGAGCGACAGCGTCTACCTGGGCCGCGGTCGTGGCGACGAGGACACCGTGCGGACCGGCGGGCCACCGGACGCCCCGGAAGGACCGGCGCGCGCCGTGTGGCGCCTGCCCGAAAACCTCGGCCGGCGCTACGCCGCCGTGTCCGGGGACGTCAACCCGATCCACCTCCACCCGCTCACGGCCCGGGCCCTGGGGTTCCGCCGGCACATCGCCCACGGCATGTGGACGTACGCGCGAGTGCTGTCGGCGCTCGGTCGTGGCTCGCTCGGGCCGTCGACGAGCCGGGTGTGGTTCACGCGGCCCGTCGAGCTGCCGTCGACCGTGGAGCTCGTCGCCCGCACCGGGTCCGACGGGTCCGTGGCGGCGGTGCGCCCGGCAGGCGACCGGTCCCGCACGAGCGCCGTCGTCGTCCTCGAGGGCTGAGCGCGACTAGCCCTGCCCGAGCCGGAGCACCCGCGTGTAGAACGCCAGCTCGCGCTCCAGGGCGTCGACGAGGCTGTCCCGTCGGCGGAACCCGTGCCCCTCGCCGGCGTAGACCGCGAGCTCGACGTCGCGGCCGAGGGCGCGGACGGCGTCCGCCATCTCCTGCGCCTGCGCGAGCGGGACGACCTTGTCCTCGTCACCCTGGAGCAGCAGCAGCTCGCCGCGGAGGCGGTCGACGTGGTGCACGGGGGAGCGGTCGCGGTACACCTGCTCGCCCTCGGGAAACGGGGCGACCAGCCCGTCGGTGTAGCGGGACTCGAACTTGTGGGTGTCCCGCGCGAGCGCCGAGAGGTCGCCGATGCCGAAGAGGCTCGTCCCGGCGGCGAAGACGCTGCTCGTCGTCATCGCGCGGAGGACGACGTAGCCGCCGGCGCTGCCGCCCCGCACGGCGAGCCGGCTCCGGTCCGCGAGCCCCGCGCCGGCGACGGAGAGGGCGCCCGTGACGACGTCGTCGATGTCGACGAGCCCCCACCGGCCCCTCAGCCGCTCGCGGTAGGCCCGCCCGTAGCCGGTGCTGCCGGAGTAGTTGACGTGCAGGACGGCGAAGCCGCGCGTCGTCCAGAACTGCACCGCGCTCGCGTAGCCCGCCTCGGTCCGGCTCGTCGGGCCGCCGTGCGCCATGACGAGCAGCGGCGGCAGGTCACCGTCCGGGCCCGTGACTTCGCGCAGCCGCGGCCGGAAGAGGACGCCGTGCACCTCGTCGCCGCCGCCGTTGCGCCATGACCACGGCTCCGGAGGGGAGACCGAGGCCGGGTCCGGCACCTGCGCGGACGACGCCGCGAGCACGGGGAACGGACCGGGCAGCGGACCCCGGACGACCTCCGGCAGCGCGTCGACCCGGCCGCGCTTCATCGCGACGGTGCCGTCCGCCGCGACGAGGTGGTCGTGGGAGGCGCCGGGGTCCGGCAGGACCTCGACGGCGCCGGTGCGGGCGTCGAGCACCCCGAGGTCCTGGCCCTCGGCGGTCCACCACCGCACGAGGGCGCGGTCGGCGTCGAGCACGGCGTAGTCGTGCATCCCGAGCGACCACTGGGGTGCGGCGTGGTCGGCCTCGGCGTCGTGGACCGGCACCGGACCGGACCCGGTGTCACGGTGCAGCAGCCACCAGCCCGAGCCGTCCGCGACGAACCACAGGGCCCCGTCCGGCCCAAACCGGGGCTGCGCGACCGAGACCCCGGCACCGCCCGCGACGAGGACCGGGGGGCCGGCCCCGTCCGGCCCGAGCGGTGCCCGCAGCAGCCGGGTCGAGTCCCACGGCATGTCCGGGTGGTCCCACGCGACCCAGGCGATCGCCGAGCCGTCGGGCGCCACCGCGGGCCTCGAGACGAAGTCCGACCCGGTGGCCAGCACGACGCCGCCGTCCTCGTTCGGGCCGGCGAGGTCGAGGCGGACCAGCTCGTTGGCGGGCTCGGGCGACCGGGAGTGGTCCTCGCGGACGGCGTACACGTGCTCGCCGTGGAGGACGAGACCGCCGAAGCGCCAGGGCCCCTCGGGGGTGATGGCGACCGGCTCGCCCGCTCTGCTGTCGAGGCGGTGCACCCGGTCACCGGGGAGGGCGGAGACGACGACCGTGCCTCCGGCGACGGTGTACGCACCGCCGCCGTACTCGTGGACCCGGGAGCGGACGTTCCACGGCTCCGGCAGCACGTCGCGCGCCGCCGTGCCGTCGTGCCGGACGAGCGCCTGGCGACCGCCCTCCGCCGGTCGCGACTCGAGCCAGTAGGTGTCGCGGCCGTCGACCCGGACCTCGTCGAGGGTGCGCTGCCCGGCGGCCAGCGCGTCGGGAGTGACGGGTGAGGGCCAGGTGCCGTACGGGACCACGCGGGACGTCATGGCCCGCCACCCTAGGCGCCCGCCGGCGAAACCCCGTGGCGGCCCTCTGCCGTCCGGTGGTGGGATGACCCCGTGACGGACGACGAGTACGCCGCGCTGGACACCGACGCCCAGGTCGCCGTGCTGCGCGACGTCGCCGGACGGGCCGTCCCGCTCTTCGGCCTCGACGTCGGGTCGCTGGACCTCGTGCTCCACGGCTTCAACACGACGTTCGCCCTCGTCACCCCGGACGGGGAGCGTGCGGCGGTGCGGGTCAACACGAACTCGCTCGCCCGGCCGGAGCACATCGCGGCGCAGCACGCGTGGCTGCACGCCGTCACGACCGAGACCGACGTCCGGGTCCCCGACCCCTACCGCACCCTCGACGGCGAACCGTTCGCCACCGTCCGCGAGGGTGGGGGCGAGCACCGGGTCGTCGTCACGTCCTGGCTCGACGGCCCCGACGTCGAGGACTGCGACACCGAGCAAGCCGTCGCGCTCGGGCGCGCGATGGCGGCGCTCCACGAGCACGCCGAGGGCTGGACCCTCCCGCGGGGGGCCGCGCTGCCCTCCTTCACGGGGCCGCTGCTCGGCGACGAGGACCGGCTCTCCGACACCTCCCTCCTGGACACCGCCGGGCACGACGTCGTCGAGGAGGCGATGCGACGGGCCCGCGCGGTGTTCGAGGACCTGCCCGGCCCTCGGCTCGTCATCCACGGGGACCTCCACGGTGGGAACCTCAAGTGGCACCAGGGGCGCCTCGCGGTGTTCGACGTCGACGACGCGGGGATCGGGACCCCGGCCCTCGACCTCGCCGTCGCGACCTTCTACGTGCGCGACGCGCCGTCGGTCGAGGAGGCCCTGCGGGCCGGGTACGCCGGCCGTGCACCGCTGCCGGTCGTCGACGCGGCCGCCTTCGAGACCCTGGTGGCGTCCCGGCAGCTGCTCCTCGCGAACAGCCTCCTCACCTCGAGCACCGCCGAGCTGCGGGCCATGGCTCCCGAGTACGTGCACCGCACCGTCGAGCGGCTGCGGTACTGGCTGGACGCGGGTCGGTTCCTCCTGGACCCGCCCGGCTGACCGGCGCGCGGTATCACCGGCGGGCGCGCCGCCTCCTCCTCCACGACCGGTCGGGGCCGTCGGGGGGGAGCACATCATGGGTGTCGGGGTCGAGCTGGAGTCGGTGCTGTGCGAGCGGGAGACCTCCTCCGGTCGTCACGCCCGGGTGCGCGCCCGACGACGACGGCGGGGGTCGGACGAGGTGGCGCTCTTCGTCGCCGTCCACGACGCGGAGTCCGGAGGGCTGCTCGCGACGTCCCGCTGGATCAGGACCGGCGTCGACGACCACGAGCTCCACGTCGTCCGGCAGACCGTCCTGCCGGCCGACGGCTCGGCGGGGTCGGTGGCCGTGACCCTCGTCGGCCACGAGATCGACGGACGGGGCTCGACGGCGACCCTGGCCGAGGAGAAGTTCGCGGGGTTCCGCGACGCGGTGAGCCTCGGGGACCGGGGGACGGCGCTCGGTCGGGGCCGGGCACGCACGGCCGCGCGGGTCCTGCTCGTCCCACCGTTCGTGCGGCGCGTCCTCCGGGACGACGTCGTCGTGCTCGACCACCTCGTCGTCGCGGACACCGACCTCGACGGCCCCGGACTGCCGGAGCCGACGTGGACCTCCGCGGGGGAGACCGTCCCCGGTCTGTCCGTCGAGGGCACCTGGGAGCGCACGACCCGCGCGCTGCGGGCGACCCGGGTCCACCGGGCGCGGGCCGAGGACTCGGTCTACCGGGTCCGTTCGCCTTCTCGCGCTGACCCTCCGACGCCGGAGGGACAGGCCACCCGACGTGACGGGGATGCGCCCGGCCCCGCCCCGGTGGTGTGCTGGTGGGGCCAGCGTCCGCCGACGATCCCGGGAGCCCGCCATGGACCGCACGATCACCGAGGAGTACCTGCTCCTCGTCCTGGACCGCGGCTCCGGGCGGCTGCCCGCCGACCCCGTGGGCATGCGGGTGGCGACGAGCGGTGCGGTGCTCGCGCAGGCGGTACTGGACGGCGGGCTCGTGCTCGAGCACGACGGCGAGGCCGCGCGCCTCGTCGCCACGGGGGCCGGACCGGCCCGGTCGGCGGAGGTCGCCGAGGCCGTCGCCCTCGCCGACGGCCACCTGCCCAAGGACGCCGTCTCCCGGATCGGGGGGATCGGGGCCTGGAGCGACCGGGCGGGGGTGCTGCGGCGCCGCGCCGTCGAGGGGCTGGTGGCGGACGGGGTGCTCCGGAGGGCCGACCGGCGGGCGCTCGGGGTCTTCCCCGTCCGGCGGCTCGAGCTCGCCGACGCGGGGCCGGCCGACGACGCGCTCGAGCGGGTCCGGGCGGCCGTGGCACCCGGGGGTCCGGAGTCCGCGGAGGCCCGTACGGTCGCCCTCGTCGCTCTCCTCGGGGCGACGGGCCGGCTGCACCCCCTGCTGCCCGGACGGACCGCGGACGAGGCCCGGCGCCGTGCGGAGGAGGTCGCGGACGGCGACTGGGCGGCTCCCGCGGTGCGTGCCGCCGTCCGCGAGGTCCACGCCGTCCTCGTGACGACGGCGGTCGCGGCCGTCGTCACCGGGTCCGTCGTCGCGGGCGGCTGACCCCGTCGCCGGCGGAGGGGCCCGCGAAACCGCCGCGACCCCCTCGGCCACCGGTCGCTAGCATCGTCGGGGCGTCGGACGTCGGCGCCGCACCCCCCTTTCCGAGGAGCACAGGCCATGCCCGCGCAGATCACCGTCCACGTCGCCGGAAGCGAGCGATCGGTGGACGCGGGCACGACGTACGCCGACCTCTTCGAGGGCGACCGGGCGGTGCTCGTCGCCCGGGTCGACGGCGAGCTGCGCGACCTGCACCTCGAGGCCGGCGACGGCGAGGCGGTCGAGCCCGTGACCGCCGCCGAGCAGGACGGGCTCGAGGTGCTGCGCCACTCGGCCGCCCACGTCCTCGCCCAGGCGGTCCAGCAGCTGCGCCCCGACGCCCGGCTCGGGATCGGTCCGCCGGTGCGCGACGGCTTCTACTACGACTTCGACGTCGACGAGCCGTTCACCCCCGAGGACCTCAAGGCCCTCGAGAAGGCGATGCAGCGGATCGTCAACGAGGGACAGACCTTCCGCCGACGCGAGGTCAGCGACGCCGACGCCCAGGTCGAGCTGTCCGGCGAGCCGTACAAGATCGAGCTCATCGGGCTCAAGGGCGGGGGCGCCGACGACGCCGCCGAGGGCGCGGCCGTCGAGGTCGGCGGCTCCCAGCTGACGATCTACGACAACGTCCGACGCGATGGCAGCGTCGCCTGGGGCGACCTGTGCCGGGGGCCGCACGTGCCGTCGACGAAGGTCCTCGGCAACGCCTTCAAGCTCATGCGCAGCGCGGCGGCCTACTGGCGCGGCTCGGAGAAGAACCCGCAGCTCCAGCGTGTCTACGGCACCGCGTGGCCGAGCAAGGACGAGCTCAAGGCGTACCTCGACCGGCTCGCCGAGGCCGAGAAGCGCGACCACCGCAGGCTCGGAGCGGAGCTCGACCTCTTCTCCTTCCCCGAGGTGCTCGGGGCCGGCCTGCCGGTCTTCCACCCCAAGGGCGGCGTCGTCAAGCGCGAGATGGAGGACTACGTCCGGCAGCGGCACATCGAGGAGGGCTTCTCCTACGTCGGCAGCCCGCACATCTCGCGCGAGGAGCTCTTCTACACCTCCGGGCACCTGCCGTACTACGCCGACGGGATGTTCCCGCCGATGGACGTCGACGGGCAGAACTACCGCCTCAAGGCGATGAACTGCCCGATCCACAACCTCATCTACCGCTCCCGCGGCCGGTCCTACCGCGACCTGCCGATGCGGCTCTTCGAGTTCGGGACGGTCTACCGCGACGAGAAGTCCGGGGTCCTGTCCGGCCTGACCCGGGTGCGGATGATCACCCAGGACGACTCGCACTCGTACGTGACGAAGGAGGACGCCCCGGGCGAGGTGCGCCATCTCCTCGACTTCGTCCTGTCGCTGCTGCGCGACTTCGGCCTCGACGACTACTACCTCGAGCTGTCGACCCGCGACGACAGCAAGCCGGACAAGTTCATCGGCTCGGACGAGCAGTGGGACGAGGCGACCCGGATCCTCGAGGACGTCGCCACCGCCTCCGGCCTCGAGCTCGTCCCCGACCCCGGCGGCGCGGCGTACTACGGCCCGAAGATCTCCGTCCAGGCCCGCGACGCCATCGGCCGGACCTGGCAGATGTCGACGATCCAGTACGACTTCAACCAGCCGGAGCGGTTCGGCCTCGAGTACCAGGCCGCCGACGGCAGCCGGCAGCAGCCGGTGATGATCCACTCGGCGAAGTTCGGTTCCATCGAGCGGTTCGTCGGGGTCCTCGTCGAGCACTACGCCGGCGCGTTCCCGCCCTGGCTCTCCCCGGTCCAGGCCCTCGGCATCCCGGTCGCCGACGAGTTCGCCCCCTACCTGGAGGACGTCGTGGGGGAGGCGCTGCGGGCCGAGGGGCTGCGCTACGAGGTCGACACCTCCGACGACCGCTTCCCGAAGAAGATCCGCACGGCGAGCAAGTCCAAGGTGCCGTTCGTGCTCATCGCGGGCGAGGACGACCGCTCCGCCGGTGCGGTGTCCTTCCGCTTCCGCGACGGGTCGCAGAAGAACGGCGTCCCGCTCGACGAGGCGGTCGCCGAGATCGCCGCCGCCGTCCGGGACAAGCGCCAGGTCTGACCACCGATGCCCCGGGAGACCGGTGGTCGTCCGGGGCCGCACCCTCGGCGGCGCCCTTTCCCGCACCGGGTCGGCCCCGATGGGCCATGCTGGACGCGTGCAGACCTCCCGTGACGTGCGCCTCCGCGAGGCGGTCCCGACCGACGCGTTCTCCGTGGCGGCCCTGCACATCCAGGACGAGCGCGAGCGGGGACACGTCCCGGCCGCCGGCTTCCTCGACCGGTTCGCCGACGCCTGGCTGCGCGACCGGGCCCGTCGGACGTGGCTCGCCGAGGAGGTCGAGGGTCGTCCCGTCGGGGTGCTGCACGGCACCCGCGTCCAGAAGCTGCCGAGCGCGCACCGACCCGCCGACGCGTGGTTCCACGTGAGCTTCCTCTACGTCGCGGTCGACGCGCGGGGCCACGGGCTCGGGGAGCGGCTCCTGCGGACCCTCGTCGGCTGGGCCGCCTCCGACGGTGTCGGCCGCGTCCAGCTCACCGCGGTCCCGCAGGCCCGGACCCTCTACGAGCGGGTCGGCCTCGGCGCGCCGGACGAGCGCCTCATGGAGCTGCGTCTCGGTCGCCCGAGCGGACCGTCGGCGTGAGCGGCGTGACCGGCGCATCGGGAAGGGGTCGTGGCGTCCTGGTCACGGGCTCCTCCCGGGGTGTCGGGGCCGCCGTCGCTCGGGCCTTCGCCCGGGCGGGTGACCGCGTCGTCGTCCACCACAGCGGCGACCGCTCCGCCGACCGGGCCGAGGCGGTCCTCGCCTCGCTCGACGGCGAGGGCCACGGCCGGCTCGCCGCCGACCTCGCCGACCCCGAGGCGGTCCGCCGGCTCGCGGACGACGCGGCCGACCTGCTCGGGCGGGTCGACGTGCTCGTCAACAACGCGGCGCTCATCGTCCCGCCCGGGGGAGGGGGCAGCCGTCGCGGCGACCACCCGCTCGACGCGACGGGCTGGGAGGACTGGGTCGCCGTCTGGCGCGCCACGCTCGCGACGAACCTCGAGGGGCCGGCCCACCTCACGTGGTGCGTCGCGCGCCGGATGGTCGAGGTCCCGCCGGCCGACGGCGTGCCCGTCGGACGGGTCGTCAACGTCGGCAGCCGCGGCGCGTACCGCGGGGAGCCGGACATCCCCGCGTACGGCGCGAGCAAGGCCGGTCTGCACGCCTTCGGCCAGTCGATGGCCGTGCACCTCGGCCGCCACGGCATCGCCGTCACCTCGATCGCGCCGGGGTTCATCGCGACGGACATGGCCGGGTACGCCCTCGCGGACGAGGACGCGGCCGCGGCGACGCGGGCCCAGAGCCCGTTCGGCCGGGTCGCGACGCCGGAGGAGGTCGCGGAGGCCGTCCTGGCCCTCGCGGCACCGGGCGCGGAGTGGGCCTCCGGTGCGGTGCTCGACTTCAACGGGGCGAGCCACCTGCGCTGACCCCGGGCCCCGCCACCCGTCGAGATCGGGCAACACGCAGGAGCGAGGGCGCGGGAGTCCACGTGTTGCCCGATCTCGACGGCGCCCTCGGGTGGTTCCGGGCCGGACCGGGGCCCGGTGCGTCCGGCCACCTAGGATCGGGACATGGCCGAGACCGAGGACCCCGCCGACTTCGTCGGGGAGCCCGACGGCTTCGACCGGCTCTGGACCCCGCACCGGATGGTCTACATCGAGGGGGACCGGCCCGACCCGGACGGCGGGACGGGGTGCCCGTTCTGCGCCGCGCCGGACAAGGACGACGCCGAGGGGCTCGTCGTGCACCGCGGTGAGCACTGCTACGTCGTCCTCAACCTCTTCCCGTACAACCCGGGGCACGTGCTCGTCTGCCCGTACCGGCACGTCGCGCGGTACGTGGACCTCACCGACGACGAGACGGTGGAGTTCACCGCCCTCACGAAGGCCTCCGTGCACGCGCTCGAGGCCGCGTCCGCGCCGATGGGCTTCAACCTCGGCATGAACCAGGGCGAGGTCGCCGGGGCCGGGGTCGCAGCCCACCTGCACCAGCACGTCGTGCCGCGCTGGGGTGGCGACAGCAACTTCCTGCCGATCATCGCCCGCACCAAGGCGCTCCCGGTGCTGCTCGAGGACGTCCGCACGCGGCTCGCCGCGCACTGGCCGCACGGCTGAGCCGGCCCCGCCCCACTACGCTGGTGCCGCCATGCTCAACCGTTACGCGCGCGCCTTCTTCACGAAGGTCCTCACCCCCGTCGCCGCCTTCCTCCTCCGCCTCGGCGTCAGCCCCGACGTCGTGACGATCGTCGGCACCCTCGGGGTCGCCGCCGGGGCGCTGGTCTTCTACCCCCGGGGTGAGCTGCTCGTCGGCACCCTCGTCATCACCGCCTTCGTCTTCTCCGACACCGTCGACGGGATCATGGCCCGCCGGCTCGGCCGCTCCAGCCGCTGGGGGGCCTACCTCGACTCCACGCTCGACCGGGTCGGCGACGCCGCGATCTTCGGCGGGCTCGTCCTCTGGTACGCCGGGGACGGCGACGAGACGGTGATGGCCACCCTGGCGCTCGCCTGCCTCATCCTCGGCAGCGTCGTGTCGTACGCGAAGGCCCGTGCCGAAGGGCTCGGCATGACGGCGAACGTCGGGATCGCCGAGCGCGCCGACCGGCTCGTCGCGGTCCTCGTCGCCACCGGGCTGACGGGGCTCCTCGGGCTGCCGACGGCCTTCCTCGGCGTCGTCCTCGGGCTGCTGGCCGTCGCGAGCCTCGTCACGGTCGTCCAGCGCGTCCTCGTCGTGCGCCGGCAGGCCCTGGACGCGGGGTGAGCCCGGCGGCGCACCGGCTGCGAGACGCGCTCGTCGTCGCCGGCTACCGGGTCGGGTGGACCGCGGTCCGCAGGCTCCCCGAGCGGGCGGCCCTGCGGCTGTTCGACGCCGCCGCGGACGTCACCGTCGCCCGCGGCGGCGCGGCCCGGCTGCGGGCCAACTACGCCCGGGTCCGGCCCGACCTCGACGACGCCGCGCTCGACGCGCTCGTGCGCGAGGGCATGCGGCGGTACCTGCGTTACTTCTGCGAGGCCTTCCGGCTGCCGGACCTGGACCGCCCGGCCATCGACGCGCGGGTGCGGATGGAGCACGACGACGAGGCCCGGGAGGTGCTCGACGCGGGTGGCTCGGTCGTCTGCTTCCTCGGCCACCTCGGCAACTGGGACCTCGCCGGTGCGTGGGGGACCCTCAACCTCGGACCGGTGACGACGGTCGCCGAGCGGCTCGAGCCGGAGGAGGTCTTCGCCGAGTTCCTCCGCTTCCGCGAGTCCCTCGGGATGACGATCCTGCCGCTCACCGGTGGGCCCGAGGTGTTTCCCGCGCTGCGCGAGGCGGCACGCCGGCAGGGCGTCATCCCGCTGCTCGCCGACCGCGACCTCACCCGCCGCGGCGTCACGGTCCGGCTCTGCGGGAGTCCCGCGCGGATGGCCCCGGGCCCGGCCGCCCTCGCCCTCGCCGAACGACGACCGCTCTACCCCGTCTCGGTGCGCCACGAGCGCCGCGGCCGGGGATGGGGGATCGTCGTGCGCTTCCACCCCCGGGTCGAGCCGCCGACGTCGGGCACGACCCGCGAGAAGGTCGTCGCGATGACGCAGGGCTGCGCCGACGCCCTCGGCGAGGCGATCCGCGAGCACCCCGCCGACTGGCACATGCTCCAGCGCGTCTTCGTCGAGGACCTCGACGACCGGGCGACGGGAGCGGCGTGATGCGCATCGGCATGGTCTGCCCGTACTCCTTCGACGTCCCCGGCGGCGTGCAGTTCCACGTCCGCGACCTCGCCGAGGTCTTCCTCGACCAGGGCCACGAGGTCTCCGTGCTCGCCCCGGCCGACGACGACGAGCCGCTCCCGCCGTACCTCGTCTCGTGCGGGCGGGCGGTGCCGGTGCGCTACAACGGCTCGGTGGCGCGCCTCACCTTCGGCCCGGTCACCTCCGCCCGCGTCGGGCGCTGGCTGGAGCACGGCCGCTTCGACGTCCTGCACCTCCACGAGCCGGTCACGCCGTCGGTCTCGCTCATGGCGCTCTGGGCCGCCGAGCAGCCGGTCGTCGCGACGTTCCACACCTCGACGACCCGGTCCCGGGCCATGCACGCCGCCCAGCCGCTGCTGCGCCCCTCGCTGGAGAAGATCCACGCCCGGATCGCCGTCTCGGAGGACGCGGCGCAGACCGTGCGCAGCCACCTCGGCGGGGACACCTACATCATCCCCAACGGCGTCCACGTCGAGCGGTTCGCCCGGGCCGGCCGCGTGCCCGCCTGGCAGGGGACGCCCGCCGCTCCGACGCTCGCCTTCCTCGGCCGGGTCGACGAGCGGCGCAAGGGGCTCGCCGTCGCGCTGGCCGCGATGCCGCGGGTCCTCGACGCCCACCCCGGGGCGCGGCTGCTCGTCGCCGGCCCGGGGGACGCCTCCGAGACCCTGCGCCACGCCGACCCGCGCGCGAGCGCGGCGACCGAGCTGCTGGGCCCGGTGAGCGACGGGGACAAGGAGTCGCTCCTCGCCTCCGTCGACGCCTACCTCGCGCCGCACCTCGGCGGCGAGAGCTTCGGGATCGTCCTCGTCGAGGCGATGGCCGCCGGGGCACCCGTGCTCGCCTCGGACCTGCCGCCGTTCCTGCGGGTGCTCGACGACGGACGGGCCGGGGCGACCTTCCCCGTCGGCTCCGCGGACGGCCTCGCGGACGCCGTGCTCGACGTCCTCGGCGACGGCTCGGTCCGCGAGCGGCTGCGGGCCGCCGGCCGCGCGCGGGCACCGCTCTTCGACTGGACCGGCGTGTCCGGCCAGGTGATGGCCGTCTACGAGACGGTGCGCGCGGGGGCGGACGCGGCGCCGCCGGAGCGGGCCCGGCTGTGGGGCCGTCTCGTCCGGGGCGGGGCCGGGACCGGGGCGGAGCGATGAGCGAGTCCGGCGTCGACGTCCTGCAGACGGTGACCCTCGTGGTCATCGTCCTCATCGGGGTCGCCTGGTACCTGTCCTACAGCGCCGCGCGGCTCGACCGCCTGCACGCCAAGGTCGAGGGCTCGATGTCGGCGCTCGACGCCCAGCTCGTGCGGCGGGCCGAGGCGACCCTCGAGCTCGCGAACAGCGGCACCCTCGACCCGGCGACGGCCCTCCTCCTCGCCGACGCGGCGACGGCCTCGCTCGAGCGCACGACGGAGCTCCCCCACGAGGACGACCTCCTCGACGGACAGCACTTCGGCGACCGCGAGGACACCGAGGGGACCCTCACCGAGGTGCTCGGGCTCACCCTCACCCCGCCCGTCGTCGCCGAGCTGCGCGGTCGCGGCGACGGGCTCGTCGACGACGCCCTCGACCGGATCGCCGCGAGCGCGCTGCGGGCCCGGATGGCCCGCCGGTTCCACAACGCGGCGGTCCGCGAGGTGACCCGGGTCCGCGGCAAGCGGGTCGTGCGCTGGTTCCGGCTCGCGGGACATGCGGACCTGCCGCGCCGGGTGGACTTCGACGACGACCTGCCCGAGGCCCTCGTCCGCTGACCGGGCCGGTCGGAGGCGCCCGCCCCGCGGTCCTACAATCGCGGCATGACCGACCAGCACAGCACGTCCGGCACCGGCACGACCCGCGTCAAGCGGGGGATGGCCGAGATGCTCAAGGGCGGCGTCATCATGGACGTCGTCACCGCCGAGCAGGCCCGCATCGCCGAGGACGCCGGCGCCGTCGCCGTCATGGCGCTCGAGCGGGTGCCCGCCGACATCCGGGCCCAGGGCGGCGTGTCGCGGATGAGCGACCCGGACATGATCGACGGCATCATCGAGGCCGTCTCGGTCCCGGTCATGGCCAAGGCCCGGATCGGGCACTTCGTCGAGGCCCAGGTGCTCCAGAGCCTCGGCGTGGACTACGTGGACGAGTCCGAGGTCCTCACGCCCGCCGACTACGCGAACCACATCGACAAGTGGGCCTTCACCGTCCCCTTCGTCTGCGGCGCGACCAACCTCGGCGAGGCGCTGCGCCGGATCACCGAGGGCGCGGCGATGATCCGCTCCAAGGGCGAGGCCGGCACCGGTGACGTGTCGAACGCGACGACCCACATGCGCTCGCTGCGCAAGGAGATCAACCGGCTGCGCTCGATGGAGCCCGACGAGCTGTACGTCGCCGCGAAGGAGCTGCAGGCGCCGTACGACCTCGTCAAGGAGGTCGCCGAGACCGGGAAGCTGCCGGTCGTCCTCTTCACCGCCGGTGGCATCGCCACCCCCGCCGACGCCGCGATGATGATGCAGCTCGGCGCCGAGGGCGTCTTCGTCGGCTCGGGGATCTTCAAGTCGGGCAACCCCGCGCAGCGCGCGGAGGCCATCGTCAAGGCGACGACCTTCCACGACGACCCGGACATGCTCGCCAAGGTCTCGCGCGGCCTCGGCGAGGCGATGGTCGGCATCAACGTCGACGACGTCCCCCAGCCGCACCGTCTGGCCGAGCGCGGCTGGTGACGCCCGGGCGGCCGCCCGTCAGGTGACGGTCGTGCGGGTCGCGTGCTCGGGCCGGCGGTGCTCCTCGGCGTCGAGGACCGCGCGCAGCTGCTCGGCCGCCCGCAGCACGTCGCCGTGGGTGAGGTACATCGGCGAGAACCCGAGCCGGACGATGTCGGGCTCCCGGAAGTCACCGACGACGCCACGGGCGATGAGCGCCCGGACGACGCCGTACGCCTCCGGATGGCGCAGGCTCACCTGCGAGCCGCGCCGGTCGGCCTCGCGCGGCGTGGCGACCGACACCTCGGGGACGAGGGCGTCGAGGCACTCGAGGAAGAACCCGGTGAGGGAGAGCGACCGGGCCCGAAGGTCCGCGACCGCCACCCCGTCGTAGGCGCGCAGGGCCGCCTCGAGGGCGAGCATCGACAGCAGCGGCGGCGTGCCCACCCGTCCGCGGGACACCCCGGGGGCGGGGGCGAAGTCCGGGGCCATCGCGAAGGGCGTGGCGTGGCCGTTCCAGCCGGCGAGGGGCTGGTCGAAGTCGTCCTGGTGGCGCCGCGCGACGTAGAGGAACGCCGGCCCGCCCGGCCCGCCGTTGAGGTACTTGTAGCCGCAGCCGACGGCGAGGTCGACGGCGTGCTCGTCGAGGCCCACCTCGAGCACGCCCGCGGAGTGGCACAGGTCCCAGCAGACGAGCCCGCCGACGTCGTGCGCCGCGCGGGTCAGCGCCGGGAGGTCCCACAGCTCGCCGGTCCGGTAGTCGACCGAGCTGTAGGAGGCGAGGACGAGGTCGTCGCCGACCTCCCGCACCCGGGCGACGGCGTCGGCGGGGGAGACCCGCTCGACCCGCAGCCCGGCGTCGCGGGCGGCGGCCTCGGTGACGTACAGGTCGGTCGGGAAGGAGTCGGGGTCGGTGAGCACGACCGAGCGGCCCGGCCGCATCCGCGCTGCCGCGACGACGGCCTTGTAGAGGTTCACGGTCGTGGAGTCGGTGCACACGACCTGACCCTCGCCGGCGCCGACGAGGGCGCCGATGCGGTCACCGACCCGGGTCGGCGCCTCCCACCAGCCCTCGTCGTTCCAGCTCGCGACGAGCTGTCCGCCCCACTGCCGCTGGACGACGTCGGACACCGCCTCCGCGACGCCCACCGGAAGTGCGCCGAGCGAGTTGCCGTCGAGGTAGGTGACGCCCGCGGGGAGCCGGAACCGGCCCCGCAGGTCGGTCGCGGCGTGGGCGGCGTCGAGGTCTCGGGCACGGTCCGGCAGCGCTGACGTCATGGGACGGAACCTACCGACAGTCAGCCCGCGGGCGGCAGCGCCATGAGCAGGACCGGGTCCTGGTCCTCGGGCAGCCACACCGGTCGCGCCTCTCCGACGACCTGCCACCCGCGCGCCCGGTACACCTCCGAGGCGTCGGTGTGGGTCCGGACGACGTCCAGGACCGGCATCCGGCCGAGCTCGCGGCACCGGTCGGTCACCGTGTCCATGAGCCGCCCGCCGACCCCGCGGCCGCGGACCGCGGTGGCGACGAAGAGGACCGCGAGGACGGCGAGCCGGTCCGCGGGCAGCCCGGTCCCGCGCTCCCACCCGTCGGTCTCCGGGCCCGGGGACGGCTCGAGCACCGAGGCGTGCCCGACGACCTCGTCGCCCCGCGTCGCCACCCACGCCCCGAGCTCGCCGGGACGGACGAGGAACTCCTCGACGGGGAACGGCAGGGGCCAGCGCAGGGGGTAGTGCGAGCGCGGCTGCTGCTCGGCGAGCACCCGGGCGAGGAGCGGGAGGTCCTGGGCCCGCCGCTCCCGCACCTCCACCCCGTCACCCACGGGCGCCAGGCTAGCCGGGCCGCCCGTAGAGTCGCGTCCGTGACCACCACCCCGACCGTCGGAGTCCTCGCCGTCCAGGGCGACGTCCGCGAGCACGTCGCCGCCCTGGAGCGCGGGGGCGGCCGGGCGGTCACGGTCCGGCGCCCGGCCGAGGTCGAGGCCGTCGACGCGATGGTCCTGCCGGGCGGGGAGTCGACGACGATCGACAAGCTGCTGCGGGCCTTCGACCTGCACCAGCCGATCCGGGACCGGATCGCGGCCGGCATGCCGGTCTACGGCTCGTGCGCCGGGATGATCCTCCTCGCCGACCGGCTCGCCGACGGCGCGGCGGGGCAGCAGACGCTCGGCGGGATGGACGTCCTCGTCCGGCGCAACGCCTTCGGGCGGCAGGTCGACTCCTTCGAGGAGGACCTCCACATCCGCGAGGTGGGTGGCGAGCCGGTCCGGGCGGTGTTCATCCGCGCCCCGTGGGTCGAGGAGGTGGGGGAGTCCGTCGAGGTCCTCGCCCGCGTGGAGCACGGACCGGCCGCGGGTAGGATCGTCGCCGCGCGGCAGCGTGACCTGCTCGTCACCGCCTTCCACCCGGAGGTGACCGGCGACCACCGGGTCCACCAGCTGTTCGTCGACATCGTGAGACAGAGTCTGAGGGAGCGTTCATGAGCGGCCACTCAAAGTGGGCGACCACCAAGCACAAGAAGGCGGCGATCGACGCCAAGCGCGGCAAGCTCTTCGCCAAGCTCATCAAGAACATCGAGGTCGCCGCCCGCACCGGCGGCGGCGACCCCGCGGGCAACCCGACGCTCTACGACGCCATCCAGAAGGCCAAGAAGTCGTCGGTGCCGAACACGAACATCGACAACGCCGTCAAGCGCGGGTCCGGGGCGACCGCAGGCGGCTCGGACTGGGAGAACATCACGTACGAGGGCTACGCCCCCGGCGGGGTCGCCGTCCTCATCGAGTGCCTCACCGACAACCGCAACCGGGCCGCCGCCGAGGTGCGCACCGCGCTCACCCGCAACGGCGGGCAGCTCGCCGACCCGGGGTCGGTGTCCTACGTCTTCGACCGTCGCGGCGTCGTCATGGTGCCGAAGTCGGAGAAGTCCGAGGACGAGCTCCTCGAGATCGTCCTCGAGGCCGGCGCCGAGGAGATCAACGACCACGGCGACGCGTGGCAGATCGTCAGCGAGGCCACCGACTTCGTCGCCGTGCGCTCCGCGCTCCAGGAGGCCGGCGTCGACTACGACTCCGCCGAGGCGTCGTGGGTCCCGAACCTCCAGGTGCCGCTGGACGCCGACGGCGCCCGGAAGATGATCCGCGTCGTCGAGGCTCTCGAGGACTCCGACGACGTCCAGGACGTCTTCGCCAACGGCGACGTCCCCGACGACGTCCTCGCCGAGCTCGACGAGGACTGACCCGGCGGGCGTGTCGCACGGCGACCCGCCCCGGCCGCTGCCGTACGTTGGGTCCCGAACACGTGTTCTAACCGGATCCCAGGAGTCTCCCGTGCGCGTCCTCGGTGTCGACCCCGGTCTCACCCGCTGCGGTCTCGGCGTCGTCGACGGTCGCCCCGGGCGGGCCTCGCTCGTCGCCGTCGGCGTCGTGCGCACCCCCGTCGCGGCAGAGCCGGGGGACCGGTTGCTCTACCTCGAGCGCGAGATCGAGCGGTGGGTCGAGCGGTACCGCCCGGACGTGGTCGCCGTCGAGCGGGTCTTCGCCGACGTCAACGTGCGCTCGGTGATGTCGACCGCCCACGCGACCGCCGTCGCCCTCCTCGTGGCCGCGCGCCGGGGGACCCCCGCGGTCTTCCACACCCCGACCGAGGTGAAGGCGGCGGTCACCGGCAGCGGCCGCGCCGAGAAGGCCCAGGTCGGCGCCATGGTCGCCCGGATCCTCGGGCTCGACGAGGCGCCCCGGCCCGCCGACGCCGCCGACGCCCTCGCCCTCGCCGTCTGCCACGCCTGGCGCGGGGCGCAGACGAGCCGCCTCGCTGCCCTCGCGGACGGGGCCCGCTCGTGATCGCCTCGGTGCGCGGGGTGGTCGAGCACGTCGGCCTCGACCACGTCGTCGTCGTGGTCGGGGGCGTCGGGATGCTCGTGCACACGACCCCCGCCACCGCGACGACCTGCCACCGGGGGCAGGAGGCCGCCCTGGCGACGAGCCTCGTCGTGCGCGAGGACTCGCTCACCCTCTACGGCTTCGCCGCGACCTCGGAGCGGGACATGTTCGAGACGGTGCAGACGGTCTCGGGCGTCGGTCCCCGGCTCGCCCTCGCGATGCTCTCGGTCATGGGTCCGGACGAGCTCGCCGCCGCCCTGACCCGGGGCGACACCAAGGCCCTCACGACGATCCCCGGGATCGGGGCCAAGTCGGCGCAGCGGCTCGTCCTCGAGCTCAAGGACAAGGTGGCGGCGATCCACGGGACACCCGTCGCCGGCGCCGGGACCCCGCCCCCCTCGTCCTCGGCCGAGCCCTGGCGCGAGCAGGTCACGGAGGCCCTCGTCGGGCTGGGCTACACCGCCAAGCAGGCCGGTGACGCCGTCGACGGGGTCGCCGGCGACGCCCCGGCCGACGCCGACGTCGCGACCTACCTGCGTCTCGCGCTGCGGGGGCTGCGCCGATGACGGCCGGCGACGCGAGCGGGTTCCGGTCCGAGGTGCACGAGGCGGACGGGTCGTGGGACGCCACCGCCCGGGTCGTCGACGCCGAGGGCGGCGAGGACGAGCGGGTCGTCGAGGCCGCGCTGCGTCCCCGCCGGCTCGCCGACTTCCCCGGCCAGCCGCGGGTGCGCGACCAGCTCGGCCTCGTCCTCGAGGCGGCGCGCCGCCGCGGCAGCCCGCCGGACCACGTCCTGCTCTCCGGGCCGCCCGGTCTCGGCAAGACGACGCTCGCGATGATCGTCGCCGCCGAGCTCGAGCGCCCGATCCGGGTGACGTCCGGCCCGGCGATCCAGCACGCCGGGGACCTCGCGGCCGTCCTGTCCAGCCTCGACGAGGGCGAGGTGCTCTTCCTCGACGAGATCCACCGGATGAGCCGGGCCGCGGAGGAGATGCTCTACCTCGCGATGGAGGACTTCCGCGTCGACGTCGTCGTCGGGAAGGGGCCGGGCGCCACGGCCATCCCCCTCGAGCTGCCCCCGTTCACCGTCGTCGGCGCCACGACCCGCGCCGGGCTCCTCCCCGCCCCGCTGCGGGACCGGTTCGGGTTCACCGGGCACCTCGACTTCTACGCCACCGACGACCTCGTGACGATCCTGCGCCGGTCGGCCGCGCTGCTCGACGTGGAGGCCGACGACCCGGGCGTCGCCGAGATCGCGGGCCGCTCCCGGGGCACCCCGCGGATCGCGAACCGGCTGCTCCGACGGGTCCGCGACTGGGCCCAGGTGCACGGCGAGGGGGTCGTCGACCGGCACGCCGCCCGCGAGGCCCTCGCCCTCTTCGACGTCGACACCGCCGGCCTGGACCGGCTCGACCGCGCCGTCCTCGAGGCGCTGTGCCGGCGGTTCGGCGGCGGGCCCGTCGGCGTGTCGACGCTCGCGGTCGCCGTGGGCGAGGAGAGCGACACCGTCGAGACCGTCGCCGAGCCCTACCTCGTGCGCGAGGGCTTCATGGTGCGCACCCCGCGCGGCCGGGCGGCGAGCCCCCGGGCCTGGCAGCACCTCGGTCTCACCCCGCCGGTGGACGCCCCGGCCCAGGCCGTGCTGCCGATCGACGACGGAGGACCGGGGCGGCTGGGCTGAGGGCCGCCGCGGCACTCCGGGCGCACCTGCTTCGTTGGTGAGGTGTCCGGCTCTCGCCTAGAGTGGGCCCTCGGCCCGGGCGCGTCCGGGCCGATCCGCTGCCCGGTGACCCGGGCGACCCGTTTCCGTGAAGGACCTTTCTGCGATGTCTGACGGCTCCGGCTCCGGCCTTGCCTACGTCCTGCTCCTGGGACTCCCGTTCCTCCTGATCGTCTGGATGTTCTTCACCCAGCGGCAGCGGACCAAGCAGGTGCAGGCCCTCCAGGACTCGCTGTCGGTCGGTGACGAGGTCGTCACCACCTCCGGGCTCTACGGGACGATCGCCGCCGTCGACGACGGGGTCGTCACGCTCACCGTGGCCGAGGGCGTCACCGTGCGGTTCGACCGGCGCGCGATCGGCATGCGCACCGGAGAGGCGGCCTGATGGCCTCCGCCACCCCGAAGACCCTGGCCCGCCGGGCGCTCATCGGCATCACCGTCCTGACCGTCGTGCTCGGCGGCCTGCTCGGCGGGTCGATCGTCTGGGGGAGCGGCGAGCCCACCCCCAAGCTCGGCCTCGACCTCGAGGGCGGGACGCAGATCATCCTCGAGCCCCAGACGAGCGAGGGCCAGGACGTCACGACCGAGCAGCTGAACCAGGCGCGCGACATCATCGTCCAGCGCGTCGACGCGGGCGGGGTGTCCGGCGCCGAGGTGACGACCCAGGGTGACCGCAACATCGTCGTGAGCATCCCGGAGATCCCCACCCAGGAGGTGCGGGACGCGATCAGCCGCTCCTCGCAGATGCAGTTCCGCCCCGTGCTCCAGGTCGCGAGCGGGGTGCCCGTCCCGACCCCGTCCCCGAGCGAGGGCGGCGAGCCGGGTGCGAGCCCGTCGCCGAGCGCCTCCTCGTCGGCCTCCGAGGGCGGGGACGCCGAAAGCGGGGACGCCGAGGCGTCCCTGACGCCCGAGCCGTCCGCGACGAGCAACAGCGCCCTCAACGAGGTCCTCACCGCGGAGTCCCCGACCCCCTCCGGCTCCGACGAGGCCACCCCGAGCCCGTCCGGCTCCGACGAGGCCACCCCGAGCCCCGACGCCACGAGCGGGACCGGCGAGCCGCAGGACGCGACGTCGCTGGAGTGGGTCACCCCCGAGCTGCAGCAGCAGTTCGACGAGCTCGACTGCACGAACCCCGACGCGATCCCGACCGAGGCCGCCGACCCGACCCAGCCGCTCGTCACGTGCGGCGACGACCTCGGCAAGTACATCCTCGGCCCCGTCGTCGTCTCCGGTGCCGACATCGACGACGCGACGGCCGGCTACCGCGCCAACCAGCAGGGCGTCCTCACCAGCGACGTCGAGATCGCCCTGTCCTTCTCCAGCGAGGGCAGCGACCGCTACGCCGACATCAGCCGGCAGATGGTCTCGCTGCCCCCGCCGCAGAACCAGCTCGCCACGGTCCTCGACGGGCGGGTCATCGTCGCGCCGCAGTTCAACGAGGCCATCCCGAACGGGCAGGCGAGCATCACCGGCGGCTTCACGCTCGACGGTGCCCAGGCCCTCGCCGACCAGCTGAAGTTCGGTGCCCTGCCGCTGTCGTTCCAGGAGCAGTCGAGCGTCGACATCAGCCCGACGCTCGGCAGCGAGCAGCTGCGCTACGGGTTCGTCGCCGGGCTCATCGGCCTCGCGCTCGTCGTCGTGTACTCGCTCTTCCAGTACCGGGTGCTCGGCTTCGTCACGGTGGCCTCGATCGTCGTCGCGGCGCTGCTCACCTACCTCGCGATCACGATCCTGGGGTGGGCCGAGAACTACCGGCTCGACATGGCCGGCATCACCGGGCTCATCATCGCCATCGGGTTCACCGCCGACTCGTTCATCGTGTACTTCGAGCGGATCCGCGACGAGCTGCGCGACGGCAGGTCCCTCGCGGCGGCCGTCGAGACGGCGTGGGACCGGGCCAAGCGGACGATCCTCATCGCCGACGCCGTCAACGTCCTCGCGGCGCTCGTCCTCTACGTCCTCGCGAGCTCGAGCGTGCGGGGCTTCGCCTTCACGCTCGGCCTCACGACGGTCATCGACATCATCGTCGTCTTCTGGTTCACCCACCCGCTGCTCACACTGCTCGCCCGGCGGAAGTTCTTCCGCGAGGGCCACCCGTGGTCGGGCCTGGACCCGAACCGGCTCGGTGCCTCCGCCGCCCGGTACGTCGGCCGAGGGAGGTTCGTGCCCCGCTCGCAAGGCGTGCGCGAGCCCGAAGGGAGCCACGCATGAACACCGATCTCGCACGGTTCGGCAACGACCTTTACACCGGTCGCCGCTCCATCCCCGTCATCAGCCTGAGCAAGCGGTTCTACGCCGCCTCGGTCGTCCTGTTCCTCGTCGCCGCCCTCGGCCTCGTGACCCAGGGGCTCAACCTCGGCCTCGAGTTCCGCGGCGGCTCGGAGTTCCGTGTCGCGACCTCCTCGGCCCCCGAGGA
The DNA here is from genome assembly GCF_018139485.1 of Phycicoccus avicenniae. GTDB lineage: Bacteria > Actinomycetota > Actinomycetes > Actinomycetales > Dermatophilaceae > Phycicoccus > Phycicoccus avicenniae. The sequence goes on along the minus strand of NZ_JAGSNF010000003.1, from coordinate 344,318 downwards.
CTACGAGCAGACCGCCCGCGAGGCCGTCGGTGCCGCCGAGGGCGACCGCGGCGTCAACGTCACCCTCGTCGGCACCGACACGGTCCGGGTGCAGACCCAGTCGCTCGGCGACACCGAGGCCCAGGACGTCCGCGGCTCGCTCGCCGAGGCGTTCGGCGTCGCTCCGGACGACGTGAGCGCGACGACCATCGGCCCGTCGTGGGGCCAGTCGGTGAGCCAGGAGGCGCTGCGCGCCCTCGCGATCTTCCTCGTCGGAGTCGTCGTGATGCTGAGCATCTACTTCCGCAACTGGAAGATGGCGGCGGCCGCGCTCTTCGCCCTCGCGCACGACCTCTTCATCACCGTCGGGATCTACGCCCTCGTCGGGTTCGAGGTGTCCCCGGCGACGCTCATCGGGTTCCTCACCGTCCTCGGCTACAGCCTCTACGACACCGTCGTCGTCTTCGACAAGGTCCGGGAGAACACGAACGAGGCCTTCCGCACCGGCCGGGTGACGTTCGCCCAGGCGGCGAACCTCGCCGTGAACCAGACGATCGTGCGCTCGATCAACACGACCGTCATCGGCGCCCTGCCGATCGCCGCCGTGCTCGTCGTCGGGTCGCTCTTCCTCGGCCCCGGCGTCCTGCTCGACCTCACCCTCGTGCTCTTCGTCGGCCTCGTCGTCGGTGCGTACTCCTCCCTCTTCATCGCGACGCCGTTCCTCGTGACGCTGCGGCGGAACGACCCGCAGGTGCTCGAGCTCGCGAAGCGGGCGAGGACCTGGGAGGAGCGGGTCGAGAAGCGCGACGCCCTCGAGTCCGCGCAGGCCGCCGAGCGCGCGGGCGAGCCGGTGCCGGCGGGGGCCGCCGGGACGGGCGAGCGCACCGAGGGCTCGACGGTCACCGGCCGCTCGGTCCACCAGTACGCCCGGGGCGGGCCGCGCAACCAGCCGAAGCGCCCGCCGAAGTCCAAGCGCTGACCGTGGCCGACGCGCGGCCCCCGGTCGCCGGCGTCGTCGCGGCGCACGTCCGCGACGTCCCGGACTTCCCGCAGCCCGGGGTCGTCTTCAAGGACCTCACCCCGCTCTTCGTGGCGCCGGAGGCCTGGGACCGGGTGCTCACCGCCCTCGCGGACGGTCGGCACGGCGAGGTCGACCTCGTCGCCGGGGTCGAGGCGCGCGGCTTCGTCGTGGGCGCCGCTCTGGCGCGCGTGCTCGGCACCGGCTTCGTCCCCGTCCGCAAGGCGGGCAAGCTCCCGGGGGACGTCGTCGCCGCGACCTACGGCCTCGAGTACGGCGAGGCGACGATCGAGGTGCAGACGGGTGCCGTCCCGGACGGCTCCCGGGTCCTCCTCGTCGACGACGTCCTCGCGACCGGGGGCACTGCGGTCGCCGCGTGGGACCTGCTGGAACGGGTCGGCGCACGGGTCGTCGGCTTCGACGTCGTCGTCGAGCTCGGGCTCCTCGGGGGGCGCGACCGGCTGGGCGTCCGGCCGGTGAGGTCCCTGCTCACCGTGGGGTGAGCCCCGTCTAGACTCCCGTCATGGCGGACCACACGACGACGACGGCGGGGACGCCGCCGCCGTCCGGGGGGTCCCGGGCCCGGGCCCGGGCCGCGCTGGCGCGCGTCGGGCGCACCAAGGGGGCGAGCATCCCCGTCCTCGAGCCGCTGCTCCAGGTCGTCCGCCAGACCCACCCCAAGGCCGACGTCGCGATCGTCGAACGCGCCTACGCCGTCGCCGAGCGCGCCCACGAGGGGCAGAAGCGGCGCAGCGGCGACGACTACATCACCCACCCGCTCGCGGTGACGACGATCCTCGCCGAGCTCGGCATGACCCCGACGACGCTCGCGGCCGCGCTGCTCCACGACACCGTCGAGGACACGGCGTACAGCCTCGAGGCGCTGCGTCGGGACTTCGGCGACGAGATCGCGATGCTCGTCGACGGGGTCACCAAGCTCGACAAGGTGACGTACGGCCAGGCCGCCCAGGCCGAGACGGTCCGCAAGATGATCGTCGCGATGGCGCGCGACATCCGGGTCCTCGTCATCAAGCTCGCCGACCGTCTCCACAACGCCCGCACGTGGCGGTACGTCTCCCAGGAGAGCGCCCAGCGCAAGGCCAAGGAGACGCTCGAGATCTACGCCCCGCTCGCGCACCGCCTCGGCATGAACACCATCAAGTGGGAGCTCGAGGACCTGTCGTTCCAGGCCCTCTACCCCAAGGTGTACGACGAGATCGTCCGGCTCGTCGCCGAGCGCGCCCCGGCACGCGAGGAGTACCTCGCCGAGGTGCGCGACGAGGTCGGGTCGGACCTGCGCGGGGCGAAGATCAAGGCGACGGTCACGGGGCGTCCGAAGCACTACTACTCCGTGTACCAGAAGATGATCGTCGGGGGCCGCGACTTCGAGCAGATCTACGACCTCGTCGCCGTCCGCGTCCTCGTCGACACCGTCCGCGACTGCTACGCCGCGCTGGGGGCCCTGCACGCCCGCTGGAACCCGGTGCCGGGGCGGTTCAAGGACTACATCGCGATGCCCAAGTTCAACATGTACCAGTCGCTGCACACGACGGTCATCGGACCGGGCGGCAAGCCGGTGGAGATCCAGATCCGCACCCACACGATGCACCGCCGCGCCGAGTACGGCGTCGCCGCGCACTGGAAGTACAAGGAGGACCCGAAGGGTGGCGGGTCCCCCGGGGCGCGGGTCGAGGACGGCCAGACGGGCCCGGTCAACGACATGGCGTGGCTGCGCCAGCTGCTCGACTGGCAGAAGGAGACGGCCGACCCGGGGGAGTTCCTCGAGTCGCTGCGCTTCGAGATCACCGCCTCGGAGGTGTACGTCTTCACCCCGAAGGGCCAGCTCGTCGGGCTGCCCGCGGGCGCGACCCCCGTCGACTTCGCCTACGCCGTCCACACCGAGGTCGGCCACCACTGCATCGGGGCCCGCGTCAACGGCCGGCTCGTCCCGCTCGAGAGCCGGCTCGACAACGGGGACCTCGTCGAGGTGCTGACCTCGAAGGCGGACTCCGCCGGACCGTCGCGCGACTGGCTCGGGTTCGTCCGTTCGGCACGGGCCCGGAACAAGATCAAGCAGTGGTTCACCAAGGAGCGGCGCGAGGAGGCCATCGAAGAGGGCAAGGAGGCCCTCGCGAAGGTGCTGCGCAAGCAGGGCCTGCCGATGACCCGGATGATGTCGCTGGAGTCCCTCACCGGCGTCGCCGAGGAGCTGCGGTTCAACGGGATCGACGCGCTCTACGCCGCCGTCGGCGAGGGCAACGTCTCGGCCCAGCACGTCGTCTCGCGGCTCGTGGCGTCGGTCGGCGGCGAGGAGGGCGCGAGCGAGGACATCGCCGAGGCCGCCAGCCCCGACCTCTCCCGCCCGTCCCGCCGGCGGCACGGCGACCCCGGGGTCGTCGTCAAGGAGATGTCGGACGTCTGGGTCAAGCTCGCCCGGTGCTGCACCCCGGTCCCCGGCGACGACATCCTCGGGTTCGTCACTCGCGGCAACGGCGTCTCCGTCCACCGCCGGGACTGCACGAACGCCGACTCGCTGCTGGCCCAGCCCGAGAAGATCATCGACGTCGAGTGGGCCCCGACCGCGGGGAGCATGTTCCTCGTCCAGCTCCAGGTCGAGGCCCTCGACCGCTCACGCCTGCTGTCCGACGTCACGCGGGTCATCTCCGACCACCACGTGAACATCCTCTCGGCGTCGGTGCAGACCTCCCGCAACCGGGTCGCGGTGCTGCGGTTCACCTTCGAGATGGGCGACCCGGGGCACCTCGGCCACGTCATCCGCGCGGTGCAGAGCGTCCCCGGTGTCCTCGACGCCGAGCGGGTCACCGGCGGACGGCGCGACGCCTGAGGGCCGCCCGCCGCCGACCCTGCCTCAGCCGCCGAACTCGTCGACGCCGGCCCGGGCCTGGTCCAACCACTGCTGCTGGGCCGTGAGCCGCTCCCGCGCCGCCGCGGCCTTCTTCTCGTCGCCGGCCGCCTCGGCCTTCTCGACCTCGGCCCGCACGGACGCGACGGACGCCTCGAGCTGGTCGACGAGGCTCTGCGCCCGCGCCGCGACCTCGGGGTTCGTCTGCTTCCAGCGCTTCTCGTCGGCGTCGCGGACGGCCTGCTCGACCGCGCGCATCCGCTTCTCGACCCGGTCCAGGTCGGCGCGCGGCACCTTGCCGGCGGCGTCCCAGCGGTCCTGGACGTCGCGCAGGGCGACCTTGGTCCTCTCGATGTCCTGCACCGGGAGCAGCGCCTCGGCCTCGACGAGCAGCTCCTCCTTGACGACGAGGTTGGCGCGGAAGGACTCGTCCTCGGCGGCGGCGACCTCGTCCTTGGCCGTGAAGAACGCGTCCTGGGCGGCGCGGAAGCGCTCCCAGAGGGCGTCGTCGTCGGCGCGGGCGGCCCGCCCGGCGGCGCGCCACCTGTCCATGAGCTGCTTGTAGGCGCGGGCCGTGGGTCCCCAGTCGGTGCTCTTCTGCAGGGCCTCGGCCTCGGCGACGAGCTTCTTCTTCGTCGCCTTGGCGTCGGCGCGGGTCGTCTCGAGCTCGGCGAACCAGGCCCGCCGTGCCTTGTCGAAGGAGTTGCGGGCGTGGCTGAAGCGCTGCCACAGCGCCGTCTCGGTCGGCTTGTCGAGCTTCGCCGCGGAGCGCTGGTGGGCCTTCCACTGGTCGAGCAGGGCGCGCATCCGCTCGCCGCTCTGCTTCCACTGCGTGCGCTCGGCGGGTTGGGCCGCGATCTTCTCGGCCTCGGCGACGATGAGCTCCCGCTCGGCGGCGGCGGCCGCCCGGGCCTGCTGCCGGGCCTCGGACTCACCGGCCCGCTTGGCCTCGAGCCCGGTGCGGACCCGGCCGACCGTGGCGTCGAGGGCGGCGAGGTCACCGACGACGTTGGCCTCGGCGACGTGCTGCTCGAGCGTCCGCAGCCCGTCCGCGACCTCCTTGGCCGAGACCTCGGGGTTGGCGAGCCGGGCCTCGAGCAGGTCGGCGGAGGCGGCGAGCTCGTCGTACTTGCGGGCGAAGTACTGCAGCGCCTCCTCGGGCGCGGCGTCCGGGTAGGACCCCACCTCGCGCTCCTCGTCGCCGACGGTGACGAACACCCGACCCTGCTCGTCGGCCCGGCCGAAGCGGGCGGACTCGGAGTGCGTCACGGGGGCGGGCGGCGCGGCCGCCGGGCGGGGCGGACGCCGACCTGCGAGGGCGGCGGGGGAGGGCACGGGGGGACGGGGCGTGGGCTGGTCCTCGGACACGGTCAGGACGACTCCTCGGTGACAGCAACCTGCAGGATGCTGATCGGTGCGGCGGGCGGACCGTCCGTGGGGCTCGAGCCGGTGGCTACGACCCCCTGGGCGGCGACGCGGTCGACGATATCCAACCCGGCCGTCACCGTGCCGAACACGGTGTAGCCGTCCGGGTCCGGGATCTCGGTGTCGCCGTACACGAGGAAGAACTGTCCGCCGTTGCCGTTCTCCGGGTCGGACGTGCGGGCCATCGCGACGGAGCCGCGGGGGTACACCCCGTCGGCCGGCGCGTTCTCGACGCCGTACCCGTACCCGGGGCCACCGGTCCCGGTGCCCGTGGGGTCGCCGCACTGGAGGACCTCGAAGGACTCGCCCGTCGTGAGCCGGTGGCACGGCGAGTCGACCCAGTACCCGGTGCGGGCCAGCTGGAGGAAGGACGCGACCGCCTGCGGGGCGAGCGTGCCGTCGAGCCGGACGACGATGTCGCCGCAGTTCGTCGTGAGGGTCGCCTCGTAGACGGTGCCCTCGGCCTCGGCGGCGTCCGGGAGCTCCAGCTCGGCGGCCGTTCCGGGGGCGGCGGGCGGCTCGGTGCAGCCGGACGCCGTCGTCCCGGCCGTGCCGCCCTCCGGCTCGTCCTCCGCACCGCCGAGCACCCCGAAGGCGACGACCGCGCCGAGGACGACGAGGACCGCCACGACGACCGCGACCGTCCGCTGGACCCGGCCGCGGGCGGCGGCGTCGGCCTCGTCCCGCACCTCGAGCCGGCGCGCCCGGCGGCGGGCGCGCTCCTGCTCCTGCTTCCTCGTGCTCACGTGGCTCCTCCGGCATCGGCTCTGACGGTGGCGCTCAGTGTAGGAGGCCCGGCGCGTAGTCTCGCCGGGTGCTCGCCCTGTCCTTCCCCGCCGCCGCCTTCGACACCAACTGCTACGTCCTGGCCCCCGGTCCGGGGGAGGAGTGCCTCGTCGTCGACCCCGGCATCGGGGTCGAGGACACCCTCGCCGAGGTGCTGCGCGAGCACCGGCTGCGTCCCGCCGCGGTGCTCCTCACCCACGGCCACCTCGACCACGTGTACTCGGTGACCCCGGTGTGCGGTGGCACGACCGCGGCCTACATCCACGCGGACGACCGTTACCGGCTCGAGGACCCGCTCGCCTCGGTCGGTCCCGCGATGGTCGCGATGATGGAGGCCCAGTTCGGCCGGTCCGCGACCTGGGCCGAGCCCGAGACCGTCGTCGACGTCGCGGACGGGCAGCGTCTCGAGGTCGCGGGGCTCGCCCTCGACGTCCTCCACGCCCCGGGTCACACCGAGGGCTCGGTGATGTTCGCCCTCGACGCCGTCCCGGACGGCCTGGCGCCGGGGGAGGGGCTGGACCGGACCGTCGTCTCGGGTGACGTCCTCTTCGCGGGCTCGATCGGCCGCACCGACCTGCCGGGTGGCGACACGGCGGCGATGCAGCGCTCGCTGCGCGACGTCGTCCTCCCGCTCGCGGACTCCACGCTGGTCCTCACCGGTCACGGCCCGGCGACGACGATGGCGCGCGAGCGGGGCACCAACCCGTACCTGCGAGGATTGGACGCGTGACCCCTCCCGCCACGAAGGTGACCCCGATCTCGGGGTTCCCCGAGCTGCTGCCCGCCGACCGGCTCCTCGAGCTGCACTTCCTCGACACGATCCGTGAGGTCTTCGAGCTGCACGGCTTCGCCCCGCTCGAGACCCGGGCCGTCGAGCCCGTCGAGCGGCTCCTCGGCAAGGGCGGGGACGCGGACAAGGAGATCTACGGGGTGAGCCGCCTCGCCGGCGAGGAGACCGGCCGGGACGCCGACCTCGGGCTGCACTTCGACCTCACCGTCCCGTTCGCGCGGTACGTCCTCGAGCACGCCGGACGCCTCCAGTTCCCGTTCCGCCGCTACCAGATCCAGAAGGTCTGGCGCGGCGAGCGGCCGCAGGAGGGCCGGTTCCGCGAGTTCACCCAGGCCGACATCGACGTCGTGGACGTCGGCGAGCTCGCGCCGCACCTCGAGGCCGAGATGCCGCTCGTCGTCGCCGAGGCGTTCCGCCGGCTGCCGGTCGGCGAGTTCCGCATCCAGGTCAACAACCGCAAGGTGCCGGAGGGCTTCTACCTCGGCATCGGCCTCACCGACGTCGCCGGGACCCTGCGGGTCGTCGACAAGCTCGCGAAGATCGGACCGCGGAAGGTCACCGAGCAGCTCGTCGCGGCCGGGGCCACCGAGGAGCAGGCGCGGCTCGCGCTGGCCCTGGCCGACATCCGCAGCGGCGACCTGTCCTTCGTCGACGAGGTCCGGGCGCTCGGGGTCTCGCACCCCACCCTCGACGAGGGGCTCCGGGCCCTCGCCGCCGTCGTCGCGGCCGGGGCCGAGCAGGCTCCTGGCACGCTCGTCGCCGACCTGTCCGTCGCCCGGGGGCTCGACTACTACACCGGCACGGTCTACGAGACCCAGCTCGTCGGCTCCGAGGAGTGGGGGTCGGTCTGCTCGGGTGGCCGCTACGACTCCCTCGCCTCCGACGGCCGGACGACGTACCCGGGCGTCGGCATCTCGATCGGCCTCACCCGGCTCGTCCACCTCCTCGTGGCGAAGCGGGGACTCACGGCGTCCCGGTCCACCCCGGCGGCGGTGCTCGTGGCCGTCGTCGACGAGGAGTCCCGGGCCCGGTCGGGGCGGGTCGCCGCGACCCTGCGCGGTCGTGGCGTGCCGTGCGAGGTCGCGCCCTCCGCGGCGCGCTTCGGGAAGCAGATCCGCTACGCGGACCGCCGGGGCATCCCCTTCGTCTGGTTCCCCGGGACGGACGACGCCGGGGACCAGGTCAAGGACATCCGCAGCGGCGAGCAGGTCGACGCCGACGCCGCGACGTGGACGTGCCCGGCGCAGGACCTGCGTCCGGCCGTCGTCACTCGGGACTGACGGGCGGCGGCCGCAGCCCCGAGGCCCGCAGCTCGAGGACGGCGAGGGCGCGCACGACCTCCGGGTCCCCGCGTCGCCACGCGCCCGCCGGGTCGGTGCTGATCCGGGCCAGCCGGGGCATCGGCTGGTTCGCCATCGCCCGCAGGGCGAAGAGGTCGAGGTCGGGGGCGCCGTCGACGAACCGCTGCGCGGCCCCCGCCCGCCGGGCGAAGCGGACCCGCAGCAGCAGCCAGGTGAGCACGACGAGCACGATCGGGGTCGCCGCGACGACCACCCCGAGGACGAGGGCGAAGCGCTCGACCGCCGCGACGAGGTCGGCGCCCGCCGACTCGAACCCGGCGCCGGCGTCGGCGGCGGAGCGGAACGGGGTCGCGATCCGGTCCTCGAGGAGCGGCAGCCCGTCGACCTGGTCGCCCGCCGCTGTCATCCGGCCCCGGAAGCCCGAACCCGCAGCCTCGAGCCGTCGCCCGGGCTCGGCCAGGGTGAGCGTCGCCTCGTGCACGGCCGTCCCGACCCACACCCAGGCGAGGACCCAGAGAAGGACGCAGAGGTCCGTGACGACCTGGGCGGTGCGGCGGGCGGGGAGGTCGCTGTAGGGCTTCACGGGTTCTCCGGCTTCCGGTCGGGGTGTCGCGTCCCACTAGACTTCCACCCTCCCTCCCACGAGGAGGGGCACAGGGGCGACGAGGCCCGGACCGCGACACGAGACAGGGTTGGTCACACGTGAAGATCGGCATCCCCACCGAGGTCAAGAACAACGAGTTCCGGGTCGGCATCACGCCGGTGGGTGTCAACGAGCTCACCCGCCGCGGTCACGAGGTGCTCGTCCAGAAGGGCGCCGGCCTCGGGTCGACGATCACCGACGAGGAGTACGTCGCCGTCGGCGCCCGCATCCTCGACGCGGCCGACGACGTGTGGGGCGAGGCCGACATGGTGATGAAGGTCAAGGAGCCCGTCGCCGAGGAGTACCACCGGCTGCGCGAGGGGCTCACCCTCTTCACCTACCTCCACCTCGCCGCCGACGAGCCGCTCACGAGCGAGCTCGTCGAGAGGAAGGTCACCTCCGTCGCCTACGAGACCGTCCAGCTGCCGTCGGGTCTGCTGCCGCTGCTCTACCCGATGTCCGAGGTCGCCGGCTGCCTCGCTCCCCAGGTGGGCGCGCACTCGATGATGCGCGCCCAGGGGGGTCGCGGGGTGCTCATGGGCGGTATCGGCGGCGTGAAGAGCGCCAAGGTCGTCGTCCTCGGGGCCGGGGTGGCGGGTCAGAACGCCGCGAACATCGCCCTCGGGATGGGCGCCGACGTCACCCTGCTCGACACCGACCTCGACAAGCTGCGGATGAGCTTCTGGCGCTACGACAACCGGGTCGCCCAGATCGCCTCGTCGGCGATGTCGGTCCGCGAGCAGGTCCTCGAGGCCGACCTCGTCATCGGGACGGTGCTCATCCCCGGTGCGAAGGCGCCGAAGCTCGTCACCGACGAGATGGTCTCGCAGATGAAGCCGGGGTCCGTCCTCGTCGACGTGGCGATCGACCAGGGCGGGTGCTTCGAGAACAGCCGGCCGACGACGCACGCGGACCCGACCTTCGAGGTCCACGACTCGATCTACTACTGCGTCGCGAACATGCCCGGAGCGGTGCCGCACACCTCGACGTGGGCCCTGACGAACGCGACGCTCGCGTACGCGACCACCCTCGCCGACCAGGGCTGGGAGGCCGCGATGCGTGGCGACGCGGCTCTCGCCAAGGGCCTGAACACCCACGGCGGCCGGCTCACCTACCCCGCGGTCGGCGAGGCGTTCGGGATGGACTCGGTGACCGTGGACGAGGTCCTGTCCTGACGGCGGACCCCCGTCCCACGGCGCTCGACCGCGCGGTCGACGCGTGGCTCACCCACCTCGACGTCGAGCGCGGCGTCTCGGCGAACACCCTCGCCGCGTACCGCCGGGACCTGCGCCGCTGGACCGGCTTCCTCGAGGCGGAGTCGGTGCGCCGGCCCGAGGACGTCACGGCGGCCCACGTCGCCGAGTTCCTCTCCCGGCTGCGCGAGGGCGCCCCGGACCGTCCCCCGCTCGCGGCGTCCTCCGCGGCGCGGACGCTCGTCGCCGTCCGGGGACTGCACCGCTTCCTCGCCCTCGAGGGGGACCTCGACGGGGACCCGACGCGTGACGTCGCCCCCCCGCGCACGCCCGACCGGCTGCCGAAGGCGATCTCCACCCACGAGGTCGAGCGCCTGCTCGAGGCGGCGTCGCTCGGCGACGGCCCGCTGCCGCTCCGGGACCGGGCCCTGCTCGAGCTGCTCTACGGGACCGGGGCCCGCATCTCGGAGGCGAGCGGCCTCGACGTCGACGACGTCGACACCGGCGAGCGGGTCGTCCGGCTCCTCGGCAAGGGCGGCAAGGAGCGGCTCGTCCCGCTCGGCTCCTACGCCGCGAGTGCGCTCGAGGCGTGGCTCGTGCGCGGTCGACCGGAGACGGCCCGCCGCGGCCGGGGGACGCCGGCGGTCTTCCTCGGGGTGCGGGGCGCGCGGCTGTCCCGGCAGAGCGCGTGGGCGGTGCTGCGCTCGGCGGCCGAGCGCGCCGGCCTCGACGGCCACCTGTCGCCGCACACCCTGCGGCACTCCTTCGCCACCCACCTCCTCGAGGGCGGCGCGGACGTCCGGGTCGTCCAGGAGCTCCTCGGGCACGCCTCGGTGACGACGACGCAGGTCTACACCCGGGTCACCGTCCAGCAGCTGCGCGAGGTGTACGCGCAGAGCCATCCCCGGGCCCGCTGATCACCGGGGCGGGGGCCGGCCGCTGATAAGGTCGTCCCCGATCGGCGGGAGGCCGACCGAGACCGAGAAGCACCGGGGAGAAGAGCGAGTTGGGCGAGACCGAGGCGGCGTTGCAGACCCGGACGGACGGACGGCTCGGACCGACCGGCCGTCCGCTGCCCGACTTCCCGCCGCCCCCTCCGCTCACGGCGCACGGGCCGGCGCGGGTCATCGCGATGTGCAACCAGAAGGGCGGCGTCGGCAAGACGACGACGACGATCAACCTCGGTGCCGCGCTCGCCGAGCAGGGCCGCCGGGTCCTCCTCGTCGACTTCGACCCGCAGGGCGCCCTGTCCGTCGGGCTCGGCATCCCGACGCACGAGCTCGACGTCACCGTGTACAACCTCCTCGTCGAGCGCGGCCACGACGTCCGGGACGTCATCCAGCGCACGGCCGTCGAGGGTCTCGACGTCCTCCCCGCCAACATCGACCTGTCCGCCGCGGAGGTCCAGCTCGTCGGCGAGGTCGCCCGCGAGCAGATCCTCGCCCGCGTCCTGCGTCCGGTCGAGGACGACTACGACGTGGTCCTCGTCGACTGCCAGCCCTCGCTCGGGCTCCTCACCGTCAACGGGCTCACGGCCGCGCACGGGGTCATCATCCCCCTCGAGTGCGAGTTCTTCGCGATGCGCGGCGTCGCCCTGCTCGTCGAGACGATCGAGAAGATCACCGACCGGCTCAACCCCCGGCTCGAGGTCGACGGCATCCTCGCGACGATGTACGACGGGCGCACCCTGCACTCGCGCGAGGTCGTCGCCTCCGTCGTCGAGCACTTCGGGGACCTCGTCTTCCACACCGTCATCTCGCGGACCGTGAAGTTCCCCGACGCCACCCTCGCCGCCGAGCCGATCACGACGTACGAGTCGAGCCACAAGGGCGCCGACGCCTACCGCCAGCTGGCCCGCGAGCTCATCGCCCGTGGCGGCGCGGCCTGACCCGGTGACCGAGCCGCCCGTCGTCCCCGGCGGCGTCCTCACCCGGCGTGCCGCGAGCACCCCGTTCGAGGTCCACCTCGAGAACTTCACCGGGCCGTTCGACCTGCTGCTCGGGCTCATCAGCAAGCACCGGCTCGACATCACCGAGATCGCCCTCGCCAGCGTCACCGACGAGTTCATCGCCCACATCCGGGCCGCGCAGCAGGGCGAGTCCGAGTGGGACCTCGGCCAGGCGACCGAGTTCCTCGTCGTCGCATCCACCCTCCTGGACCTCAAGGCCGCCCGGCTGCTGCCGCAGGCCGGCCCCGAGGACGAGGAGGACCTCGCCCTCATCGAGGCGCGCGACATCCTCTTCGCCCGGCTGCTGCAGTACCGGGCCTTCAAGGACATCGCCCACACCTTCGGGGAGCGGATGGCGACGGCCGGGCGCCGGCAGCCGCGCTCGGTCGCCCTCGAGCCGCACCTCGCGGCGCTGCTCCCCGAGCTCGTCATGACGGTGTCCCCGGAGCGCCTCGCGATGATCGCGGCGCGGGCCATCGCCCCGCGGACGCCGCCGACCGTGGGACTGACCCACCTGCACGCCCCCCAGGTGAGCGTCCGCGAGCAGGCCGGCGTCATCGGCGCCCGGCTGCGCCGCGACCGCGTCGCCTCCTTCCGCAGCCTCGTCGCCGACGCGGACACCACGCTCGTCGTCGTCGCGCGCTTCCTGGCCCTCCTCGAGCTCTTCCGCGAGTCCGCCATCGGCTTCGAGCAGGCCGAGGCCCTCGGCGAGCTCACCGTCCGCTGGACGGGGCCGGACGAGGACGTCGACGTCACCGACGAGTTCGACGAGCCCGACGCACCGCCGGGCGACACCCCGGACCCGGAGACCACAGGAGCCACCCCATGACCGCCCCGCCCCCCGAGCCGCCCGCCGTCGAGACCCCCACCGAGGACCAGCTCGCCTTCGACGTCGCCGACTTCCCCGGCGGCATCCGCGGCGCCCTCGAGGCCGTCCTCATGGTCGTCGACGAGCCCGTGACGACGCTCGCCCTCGCCTCGGCCCTCGAGCAGCCCATCGACGCCGTCGCCGCGGCCCTCGCCGACCTCGAGCAGGGCTACGAGGAGCAGCGCCGCGGCTTCACCCTCCGCGAGGTCGGCGGGGGCTGGCGGATGTACAGCCGCCACGAGTACGCCCCCGTCGTCGAGAAGTTCGTCCTCGACGGGCAGCAGGCGCGCCTCACCCAGGCCTCCCTCGAGACCCTCGCCGTCATCGCCTACCGGCAGCCGGTGTCCCGCTCCCGGGTCGCCGCCGTCCGGGGGGTCACGGTGGACGGGGTCATCCGGACCCTGCTCACCCGTGGTCTCATCGAGGAGGTGGGTCAGGACGAGGAGTCCACCGCGACCCTCTACGGGACGACCTCCTACTTCCTGGAGCGGCTCGGGCTCGGCAGCATCGAGGAGCTGCCGGCCCTCGCTCCGTACCTGCCCGAGGTCGACGTGCTCGACGAGATCGCCGAAGGAGGCCGCGGATGACACCGCCGAAGGGACGAGGAGGCCGGCGCGCCGGTGACCGGCAGCAGCGCCGCCGGGGGAGCGGCGAGCAGCAGCGCGACCGCCGCGTCGGCACGACCCGCCGCAGCCAGCCGACCCGGCCGAAGCAGGAACCGGCCCGGCCGGTCGTCGACGTCCACGACCCCGAGGGCGTCCGGCTCCAGAAGCTGCTGGCGGCGGCCGGGGTCGGGTCGCGGCGGGTCTGCGAGGACCTCATCGCCCAGGGGAGGGTCGAGGTCGACGGCCAGGTCGTCACCGAGCTCGGCGTGCGGATCCGGTCGACCCAGGTCGTCCACGTCGACGGTGAGCGGGTGCAGCTCGACGAGTCGCGGGTCTACCTCGCCTTCAACAAGCCGCTCAACGTCGTGACGTCGATGAGCGACGACCTCGGCCGGGTCGACATCGGCGACTACCTCGGCCAGCGCAAGGACCGGCTCTTCCACGTCGGCCGGCTCGACGCCGACACCGAGGGCCTGCTGCTCCTCACGAACGACGGCGACCTGGCCCACCGGCTCCAGCACCCGCGCTACGGCGTCCTGAAGACCTACCTCGCCGAGGTGCCCGGACCGATCCCGCGCGACCTCGGCCGCCGGCTGCGCGAGGGCGTCGAGCTCGAGGACGGCCCGGCCGCGGTCGACTCCTTCAAGGTCGTCGACTCCCGGCCCGGCAAGGCCCTCGTCGAGGTCGTCCTCCACGAGGGACGCACGCACATCGTCCGGCGGATGCTCGAGGCCGCCGGGCACCCGGTCATCTCGCTCGTGCGCACCGAGGTCGGCCCCATCCGCCTCGCGGACACCAAGCCCGGCAAGTGGCGGGCCCTCAGCGGGGCCGAGGTCGCCGCGCTGTACAAGGCCGCCGGGCTGTGACCGACGTCCACGTCGTCGGGACCGGCCTGCTCGGCACGAGCCTCGGCCTGGCGCTCGTGCGCGCCGGTCACGACGTCACGCTCGAGGACGCCGTGCCGACGCACGCCGCGCTGGCGCGCGACCTCGGCGCGGGCCGGCTCCCGGGCCCGGGGGAGCCGTCGGGCCCGGACCTCGTCGTCGTCGCGGCGCCCCCCGACGTCACCGCCGGGTGCGTCCTCGACGCGCTGCGGCGCTGGCCGCAGGCCGTCGTCACCGACGTCGCCTCGGTCAAGGGGGTCGTCCTGCGCGCCCTCGAGGCGAGCGGGGTCGACCTCGCCCGGTACTGCGGGTCGCACCCGATGGCCGGACGCGAGCGCTCGGGCGCGGTGGCCGGCCGGGCGGACCTGTTCGACGGGCGCGCCTGGGTCCTCACTCCGACGACCGCGACGGCGCGCTCGGCCACCGACCTCGTCGCCACGGTGGCGCGGGCGGCGGGCGCAGCCGTCCGCGAGCTGGACCCCGCGAGCCACGACGCGGCCGTCGCGGTCGTCTCGCACCTGCCGCAGCTCGCCTCCAGCCTCGTCGCGGCGCGGTTGGCGTCGCTCGACGACGACGCCGTGGCCCTGGCGGGGCAGGGCCTGCGCGACGTCACCCGCATCGCGGCGAGCGACCCGCACCTGTGGACCCAGATCCTCGCCGGCAACGCCCGCGCCGTCCGCGAGGTCCTCTCCGGCCTCGCCGACGACCTCGACCGGGTCCTCGAGGCGCTGGCCGCCCTCGAGGACGGCGGCGACGTGCCGGGCGCCCGCGGCACGCTCGCCGCGGCGGTCGCAGCGGGCAACGCCGGTCAGGCCCGGCTGCCCGGCAAGCACGGCGCAACGCCGACCGCCTACACGACGGTCCGGGTGCTCCTGCCGGACGAGCCGGGTCAGCTCGGCCGGCTCTTCGCGGACATCGGCGAGATCGGCACGAACGTCGAGGAGTTCCACCTCGACCACGGCCTGGGGCAGCAGCTGGGCCTCGCGGAGGTCGACGTCGTCCCCGCCGCCGCCGCGGGCCTCGTCCACGCCCTCGCGGACCGGGGCTGGCGCATCCACGGCTGAACGCCGGGCTAGAGTCACCGCCCATGACCGCGCCGCTCACGATCGCCATCGACGGACCGTCCGGATCGGGCAAGAGCACCGTCGCCCGCCGCGTCGCGGAGCGGCTCGGCATCGGCTACCTCGACACCGGGGCGATGTACCGGGCCGTCACCTGGTTCTGCCTCGACACCGGCGTCGACCTCGACGACGAGGAGGCCGTCGTCGCCGCGACCGAGCGCCTGCCGCTCGACCTCGGCACCGACCCGGGCGCCCCGACCGTCCTCGTCGGCGGCCGGGACGTGTCGCGGGAGATCCGCACGACCGAGGTGAGCACGGCCGTCTCGCGGGTGGCCACGAAGCAGCGCGTCCGTCCGGTCCTCCAGCGGCTGCAGCGCGAGGAGATGGCGCGGATCGCGGTCGACACCGGCGGGGTCGTCGCCGAGGGCCGGGACATCACGACGGTCGTCGCGCCCGACGCCCGGGTGCGCATCCTCCTCACGGCCTCGGAGGAGGCCCGGCTGCGCCGGCGCTCCACGGAGCTGCACGGCAGCGCCGACGCAGCGGCGGTCGAGGCCACCCGGGACCAGGTCGTGCGCCGGGACCGGGACGACGCGACCGTCTCGCAGTTCGCCGAGGCCGCCGAGGGCGTCACCCTCGTCGACACCTCCGACCTCACCCTCGAGGGCAGCGTCGAGGCGGTCCTCGACGTGGTCGCCGCGGCGGGCGGCCCGGGGGACTGAGCACCCCCGCGGATGCGGGACAATGGGGGGATGACGAGCGAGGACACGACGCGGACCGAGGACGGGCCGCCGGCCGAGGACCCGGAGGCGGTCGAGCGCGCGCTGCGCGCCGGCCTCGAGGACTTCGAGCTGAGCGAGGAGGACCGTGCGCTGCTCGACGTCGACGGCCCGGCCCTCGGCGACGGCGACGATGACGGGCCCCAGCCGGTCGTCGCGGTCGTCGGGCGGCCCAACGTCGGCAAGTCGACCTTCGTCAACCGCGTCCTCGGGCGCCGCGAGGCCGTCGTCGAGGACGTCCCGGGCGTGACCCGGGACCGCGTGGCCTACGACGCCGAGTGGACGACGCGCCGCTTCACCCTCGTCGACACCGGCGGCTGGGAGGTCGACGCCACCGGCATCCACCTGCGGGTCGCCGAGCAGGCCGAGATCGCCGTCGAGCTCGCCGACGCCGTGATGTTCGTCGTCGACGCCACCGTCGGGTCCACCGACGACGACGAGGCCGTCGTGCGGCTGCTGCGCCGGTCCGGCAAGCCGGTCGTCCTCGTCGCGAACAAGGTCGACGACGAGCGCACCGAGGCCGACGCCGCGGCGCTGTGGAACCTCGGGCTCGGCCAGCCGTGGCCGGTCTCGGCGCTGCACGGGCGGGGGAGCGGTGACGTCCTCGACGCCCTCCTCGACGTGCTGCCGGAGGTGTCGCAGGTCGCGGCCTACGCACCCGGGGGTCCGCGACGGGTCGCGCTGCTGGGGCGTCCGAACGTCGGCAAGTCCTCGATGCTCAACAAGCTGACCGGCACCGACCGGGTCGTCGTCGACGACGTGGCGGGGACCACCCGCGACCCCGTCGACGAGGTCGTCGAGCTCAAGGGCCGCACGTGGCGGTTCGTCGACACCGCGGGCATCCGTCGCCGGGTCCACCAGACGCGGGGGGCCGACTTCTACGCGTCGCTGCGGACCCAGACGGCCCTGGAGAAGGCGGAGGTCGCCGTCGTCCTCGTCGATGCCAGCGACACGGTCGCCGAGCAGGACGTCCGGGTCATCCAGCAGGTCATCGACGCCGGCCGGGCACTCGTCATCGCCTACAACAAGTGGGACCTCACCGACGAGGAGCGCCGGCACTTCCTCGAGCGCGAGATCGAGCGCGACCTCGTCCAGGTGCCCTGGGCCCCCCGGGTCAACGTCTCCGCCCGCACCGGCCGCCACCTCGAGCGCCTCGTCCCCGCGCTCGACACCGCGCTGGAGTCCTGGGACTCGCGGATCCCCACGGGACGCCTCAACGCCTTCCTCGGCGAGGTCGTCGCGGCGCACCCGCACCCGGTCCGGGGCGGCAAGCAGCCGCGCATCCTCTTCGCCACCCAGGCGGGGACGCGCCCGCCGCGGTTCGTCCTCTTCGCCTCCGGCTTCATCGAGGCCGGCTACCGCCGGTTCGTCGAGCGGCGGCTGCGCGAGGAGTTCGGGTTCGAGGGCACGCCGATCGAGATCTCGGTGCGGGTGCGCGAGAAGCGGCGCCGCCGCTGACCACGGGCCGGGGCGATTGGGCCGCCCCGGCTTCGGTGGGATAAGGTTTCGACCGCCCTCGAGAGGGGGCAGCCACGGGCTGTGGCGCAGCTTGGTAGCGCACTTGACTGGGGGTCAAGGGGTCGCAGGTTCAAATCCTGTCAGCCCGACGCTGTGATGTCTCAGGACATCGGCAAGGCCCGAACCCTCAGGGTTCGGGCTTTTTGCTGTTCTGGGGTTGGTACCGGCGGGTGGGGTCGAGGGTGAGCTCGTGGAGGACTTCGCCGGTGGTGGCGTCGAGGACGGTGATGTGCAGGCCGTGGACGAGGATGGTGACGGCGCGGTTCCGGTGAAGGCTCGTCCGAGGCCGATGGAGTACAGGGTCCCGCCGTGGCGGAGGGTGATCTTGCCGTTGTTGACCTTGTCGTGGCGGACGCGGGTGTGGGTCCGGTCCGCAGGTTCGCCGGCCGGGGGTGCGGCTTTGGGGCGGGCGGTGTACGCGGCGGCGGGGGTGCGCCGGTCCAGGGCCCGGTGGGGGCGGTCGTGGTTGTAGGCGTGCCGGAAGTCCTCGAGCCGGGCGTGGAGGTCCTCGATGGTCGCCGGCGGGTCGGGTTGCCGGGTGAGCCAGGTCTTGAGGGTCTGTTGGAAGCGTTCGACCTTGCCCTGGGTCTGGGGGTGGTTGCCGCGGCCGTTCTTCTGGGTGACGCCGAGGGTGGCGAGCTCGGTCTCGAACGCGTTGCGGCCGCCGCGGACCCGGTGGGAGGAGTGGCGCACCGTGTACACCATCCCGTTGTCGGTCAACGTCGATGCGGGGCAGCCGTGCTCGGCGACCGCGGCCCGGAAGGTGGCGAGGACGATCGCGCCGGTCACGCGTCGGTGGGCCGAGACGTGCAACGCCATCCTGGAGTGGTCGTCCAGCCAGGTGATGACCTCGACCTGGCTGCCGTCGGCGAGGGTGACGTGGGTGAAGTCGGACTGTCAGCACTCGTTGGGCTGCTCGGCGGCGAAGCGGCGGTAGGCGGACTTGGGCTTCTTCTTCGGCGCCGGGACCACCCGGTCGTGCCGGGTCAGCAGGCGCGCGATCGTCGCCCGTGACGGCGCCGGCAGCCCGGCCCGCTGCAGGTGCCAGGCGATGGTCTCCGGGCCGGCGTCGTGCCCTGAGGCGACGAGCCGGTCCCGTTCGGCCAGGACCGCGGTCACCACCGGTCCCGCAGTCGCGGTCGGAGACGTGCGCGGGCGCCGGGAGCGGGGTTCGAACGCCGCCTCGCCCTCGACCCGGTAACGCGCCACCAGTCGGGACACCCACGCCTGGGAGAGCCCGTACCGGCGGGCAGTCTCGGCCTGGGAGAGCCCTTGGACGGTGACGGCGGTGATGACCAGCCTGGCTTTCGACACCCCCGCATCGCACCGCCGGGGTGTTGCCTATGTCTTGAGACATCCCTTGCCGATGTCCTGAGACTCGACACTGTCAGCCCGACGCTGTGATGTCTCACGACATCGGAAACCCCCGAACCGTCAGGTTCGGGGGTTTCGTCGTGGTCCGACGGCCCGCGTGGAGGATCTCCGGGGCCCTGACCCCGGAGATCCTCCACACGAGTGGGCGAGGCACGGCTCGATGCACCGGCCCCGCGGGGTCGCTCACATGCCGTGGGCGGCCAGGCCCTCCTGCCACTCGAGGAGGTCGGACACCTTCTCCGAGACGTGGGCCCCGCCGCCGAGCCCGTGCGCCATGCCGCGGGCCTTGCGCAGGTGCTTCACGGCGGTGGCGCGGTCACCGGCGTCCGCCGCGCTCTCGGCGGCGGCGAGCGCCGCCTCCACCTTCGGGGCGAGGGCCTTGGAGCCGCGGCCGTCGGCGCCGTCCACGAGGGACTCCACCTCGTCGAAGGTCACGCAGTTGCCGCCGCCCTCGACGACACCGGCGGTCCACTCGATGCCCTTGAGCATGTGCTCGACGAAGAGCGGGTCGGAGTAGGACTCGTCGACGTGGCCGGCGCCCTCGTACCAGGAGCGGCCGCCCTCGAAGTTGTGGCACCAGGCGATCGGGTGGTCCGCGCCCATCGTGCCGCCCTCGTACGTCGACTCGTCCAGCGTCATGAGGACGTGGACGTCGTCGCGCGGGTTGGACGTGTAGTTGTACCACTCGTCGAAGCGGGTCCACTCCAGCGGCAGGTGCTCGGTCGAGGGGTGCGTCGGGCTCTCGACCCGCATCGTCGCCGTCTGCTGCCGCGGGTGGCCGGCGAACCGGGCCCCGCCGCCGGTCAGCTCGCTGTACCAGGGGACGGTGTGCATCGTGTCGGTCGCCGCGTGGAGGCCGACGTAACCGCCACCGGCGCGCATGTAGCCCTGGAAGGCGGCGAGCTCGGCGTCGTCGAGCAGCCGCGGCTTGTCCGGGTCGAGGTCGTTGGTGTTGTCGACCGGCGAGGCGAAGACGATCGTCGCGTACTGCGAGAGGTCGGCGGCGCTCGTGAAGGGGGTGCTGTCCATCGTCAGCTCCGGCTGGCCGGGGGAGCCGGGCCCCCACCAGCCGCCGGAGGTGTTCGGCGGGTCCCACACGTCGACGGAGAAGCCGTGCTCCTCACCGAGGTCGATGACCGCGTGCGTCGTCTCGTCGATGTGCGAGTGCCGGAAGCCGAGCGTCTCGCCGACGACGAGGACCTTGTACTCCTCGCCTGCCGTCTCCTCCTCGGCGACCGCGGGCGCGATCCCGAGGCCGAGCACCATGCCGGAGAGGGCTCCGAGGGCCGCGAGCGGCCGACGGACACGTCGTTGTGTCGAGGTCATGCTGGTTCTCCCTGGTCGTCACTGTCCCGGGACCGGGCGGACCCGGGCTGCCGCCGACGAGCCTGCCCCTGACGGAGGCTTTTGTCCAGTGATGAAACAAATGTGTCCGAGCGGGCGTCGGAAGACGCCTGCGGCTCAGACCGACCGGGCCATCCGGCGCACGGCCTCCTCGACGATCCCGGGCGAGGTCGCGAGGTTGAGGCGGACGAAGCCGCGTCCGGCGTCGGCCCCGTAGCGCGGGCCCGAGCCGAGGGCGACGCGGCCGCGCTCCCGGAACACGGCCGCCGGGTCGTCGCCGAGGCCGAGCCCACGGCAGTCGAGCCACGCGAGGTACGTCGCCTCGGGCGGGGTCCAGCGCACGTCCGGCAGGTGCTCGGCGAGCAGCCGCCCGAGCAGGTCGCGGTTGGCCGCGAGCTCGGCCATGAGCCGGTCGTGCCAGTCCCGGCCGTCGCGCAGGGCGGCGACGTGGGCGATCTCGCCGAGGTGCGACGAGCCGTGGGTGTGGACCTCGTGCAGCGCCCGCACGTCCTGCCGCGCGGCCGACCCGCCGACGACGAGCGCCGACTTCAGCCCGGCGAGGTTCCAGCCCTTGGACGGGGAGAACACCGCGATGCCCCGCTCGCCGCCCGGCACGGTGAGGTACGGGGTCGCGTCCGGGCCGCCGGGGTAGGTGAGAGGAGCGTGGATCTCGTCGCTGACGACCCGGACCCCGTACCGCTCGGCGAGCGTCGCGAGGTCCGTCAGCTCCTCGCGGGTGTGGACCGCTCCCGTGGGGTTCTGCGGGTTGCACAGCAGGTAGGCCGCCCGCTCGCCGCCCGCGGTCGCGGAGCGGAAGGCCTCCTCGAGCACCGCGAGGTCGAGCCGACCGTCGGCCCCCAGCGGGGCGTCGACCCGGCGACGACCGATGGCCTCGACGAACCCGAAGAACGAGTCGTAGACCGGGGGCGAGACGACGACCGGGCCGCCCTCGTCGGTGAGCAGGCGCAGCACCTCGCTCGCGCCGATCATGACGTCGGCGACGACGAGCGTCGCCGAGGCGTCGATCCGCCAGCCCCACCGGTCGGCGGCGTAGCGCGCCACCTCGGCGGCGTAGCGCGGGGCCCAGCCGTACCCGGTGTCGCCGCGGGTCACGGCGTCGGTGACGGCCCGCACGACCGCGGGGCACGGGGCGACGTCCATCTCGGCGACCCACAACGGCAGGACGTCCGGTGGGTACGCGACCCACTTGACGCTCGTGCGGTCCCGGCGGAGGGTGGCCTCGGAGCCACCGAGGAGTGCGGCCGTCATGGGCCCACCCTAGGGACGGGCCACCGGCGACGGGCCGGCCGCCTCCCACGGCCGGGCACCGCTACGCATACAGTGGCGCCATGGCGGGAGAGACGCCGGGGCGCCGGGTGAGTGCGAGCGTCGTGACGCTGCCGAACGTGCTGTCCGCGCTGCGTCTCGTCCTCGTGCCCGTCTTCCTCTGGGCCATCCTCACCGAGCGTGACGTCCTCGCCATCGTCCTCCTCGCCGCCTCCGGCGTCACCGACTACCTCGACGGCCGGATCGCACGGACCTACCAGCTCGAGTCCCGCCTGGGCCAGCTCCTCGACCCCGTCGCGGACCGGCTGTTCATCGCCTCGACCCTCCTCGGCCTCGCCTGGCGGGACGTCGTGCCCTGGTGGCTCGTCGCGGTGCTCTTCGGTCGCGAGGTCTTCATGGCCGTGGTCATGGTCGTCGCCAAGCGCCACGGCTGGACCGGCCTGCCCGTCCACTTCGCGGGCAAGGCGGCGACCTTCAACCTCCTCTACGCCTTCCCGCTGCTCCTGCTCGCCGACGGGGACTCCACGGCGGCCCGCGTCGCCGAGCCGGTCGCGTGGGGCTTCGCGTGGTGGGGCATCTGCCTCTACTGGCTGGCGGGCATCCTCTACGCGGTCCAGCTGCGCCGGCTCGTCGTCGGCGGGCGGCCGGTGCCGGCATGAGCACCCCGGACGCCCCCGACCCCGGGCGTCCGAGGACCCGCGAGGAGGTCCGCGCCGGTCGCCGCCCCGACCGGCGGCCGGACGCGTCGATGACGCTCATCCGCACGATGATGGAGCGGCCCCTCGACCCGGGGTACCAGGCCGCCGCTGACCGGCGGGAGGCGGCGGGGGAGCCCCGGGCCACCTCGCTCCGCTCGCCCCGGCTCACCGCCGCGGCGCTGGCCCTCGGCCTCGTCGTCGGGGTCGCCGCCTCCAACCTCACCGCGACCGACAGCCCCCGGGCGGCGGCACGGGCCGACCTCGTCGACCAGATCGAGCAGCGCCGTGCCGAGGTCGAGGACCTCTCGGCCCGGGCGCAGGACCTCCAGGGACGGGTCACCACCCTCGAGGCCGAGCAGGTGGGGGGCGGTGAGGCGGCCCGCACCCGCGACCTCGCGGTCGCCGTCGGGGCGCTGCCCCTCGAGGGGCCGGGGCTCTCGATCGTCCTCGACGACGCGCCGGACGTCGACCAGGACGCCGCGGACGGCGGCGACGAGGGACGGGTCAACTCCCGCGACCTCCAGTTCGTCGTCAACGCCCTGTGGGAGGCGGGTGCCGAGGCGGTGAGCATCAACGGGCAGCGCCTGACGTCGGTCTCGGCGATCCGGTTCGCGGGTGCCGCCATCGTCGTCGACAACCGCCCCCTCGCACGGCCCTACACGGTCACCGCCCTCGGTGACCCGACCTCGCTCCCCACCGACTTCGCCGACGGCCCGGGCGGCAGCTACGTCTCCACCCTCGACAGCTCGTTCGGCATCCGGGTCGAACGCGAGGTGTCCGACGACCTCGCGGTGCCCGCGGCCTCCGGCCTGACGACGCGGTACGCGCGGATCATGGATACTGGCACCGCACCGACGCGAGGTGCCGACACCAGCACCGACCCGGAGGACGGCTCGTGATCCCAGCCATCGGCCTCGCCCTGGGCATCCTCATCGGGCTCCTCCTGCAGCCCGCGGTCCCCGTCTGGCTCCAGCCCTACCTCCCGATCGCGGTCATCGCGGCGCTCGACGCCGTGTTCGGCGCCGTCCGGGCGATCCTCGACGGGATCTTCAGCGACAAGGTGTTCGTCGTCTCGTTCCTCTCCAACGTCGTCGTCGCGGCCTTCATCGTCTTCCTCGGGGACAAGCTCGGCGTCGGCAGCCAGCTCTCGACGGGCGTCGTCGTCGTGCTCGGGGTGCGGATCTTCTCCAACGTCGCCTCGATCCGGCGGCACCTGTTCGACGCATGACGGCGGAGCGACGGGGCAGCCCCCCGCAGGACGCCCGGCACGCGTGGGCCCGGCTGCGGCGGGCGGGGGCGCCGACCCCGAGCCGGTCCAACCTCCTCGCGATGCTGCTCGCCGTCGCCCTCGGGTTCGCGATCATCGCCCAGGTCCGCCAGACCTCGGTCCAGGGCCTGGAGACCCTCCGCGAGGACGAGCTCGTGCGGATCTTCGCCGACGTCGACCAGGACGGCGAGCGGCTCGGCGACGAGGTCCGCGAGCTGCAGACCTCGCTCGAGCGGCTCGAGAGCCGGTCGACGAGCGAGGAGGAGGCCCAGCGGGCGGCCCAGGAGCGGGTCGACGCGCTCGGCGTCCTCGCCGGGACGGCGCCCGCCACCGGTCCGGGCATCGTGCTGCGCATCGAGGACCCCACCCAGCAGGTGCGCTTCACCGTCCTCCTCGACGCGATCCAGGAGCTGCGGGACGCCGGGGCCGAGGCCATCCAGGTCGGTGACGTCCGTGTCGTCGCCGGCACCTGGCTGGAGGACACGACCGACGGGATCTCGGTCTCGGGCAGCCTCGTCCAGCCGCCCTACGTCATCCGTGCCATCGGTGACGCGAACACCCTCGCCGGCGCGATGCAGATCCCCGGCGGCGTCACGGCGACCGTCCGACGGGTCGGTGCCCAGGCCGACGTCGAGATCGTCGACCGGGTCGAGGTCGACGCGTTGCTCACCGTCACCACGCCTCAGTACGCTCGCCCCGTCCCCTCGACCCCCTGACGCGGCCGGCGCCGCGAGACTGGAGCACCATGAGCGACCTCGAGTACCCCGCAGGCCTGCGCTACACCGCCGAGCACGAGTGGCTGCGCACCGAGGGCGACACCGTGCGGGTCGGGATCACCTCCTTCGCCCAGGAGGCCCTCGGGGACGTCGTCTACGTGAGCCTCCCGGGGGTCGGCGACACCGTGACCGCGGGGGACACCTGCGGCGAGGTCGAGTCGACGAAGTCGGTGAGCGACCTCTACGCCCCGGTCTCGGGGGAGGTCACGGCGGTCAACCCCGCGCTGGACGCCACCCCGGAGCTCGTGAACACCGACCCCTACGGCGAGGGCTGGATGTACGAGCTGCGCCCGGCCGACGGCGCCGACGTCGAGGCCCTCATGGACGCCGACGCGTACACGGCCCAGCTGTCCTGACCACCCACCGCGGCGCCCCCGCCGGGGGCTGCCCGAGGATCGGGACGACGCGGGGTCCCCGCGTCCCTTAGGGTGGGCTGACCTCGAGTCACGAGAAGGAGGAGGAGCGCGCCATGAGCACCGACGAGCGCGAGCAGGGTCCCGCGCCCGCGGCCGAGCCGACGACGATGCGGTTCCAGGCCGTCGAGGGGTCGACCCGGCCCGAGCAGACGGGTGAGGGCGAGCACGCCCTCACGAAGGCCGACCTCGCGACCGTCGAGGCCCTGCGTCCCGGCACCGCGCTCCTCGTCGTCCTCCGTGGCCCGAACACCGGGGCCCGGTTCCTCCTCGACGACGACGAGGTCGTGTCCGGGCGTCATCCGGACAGCGACATCTTCCTCGACGACGTCACCGTCTCGCGCAAGCACGCGGTCTTCCGGCGGACCGGCGACACCTTCCAGGTCTCCGACGTCGGCTCCCTCAACGGGACCTACGTCAACCGCGACCTCGTGGACGAGGCGACGCTCGGCACCGGCGACGAGGTGCAGATCGGCAAGTTCCGCCTCGTCTTCTACGCGGCCGCGCAGGGCTGACCCCGGCGG
This sequence comes from Phycicoccus avicenniae, assembly GCF_018139485.1. GTDB lineage: Bacteria > Actinomycetota > Actinomycetes > Actinomycetales > Dermatophilaceae > Phycicoccus > Phycicoccus avicenniae. The sequence continues at coordinate 318,974 of NZ_JAGSNF010000003.1, read as the reverse complement.
TGGCCGCGGCCCTGACGATCGGGGCGGTCGTGCGCGCCCTCGCCGAGGAGTTCCCCGACGTCTCGGTCTCCAAGGTCCGCTTCCTCGAGTCCGAGGGTCTCGTCACCCCCGAGCGCTCCGGCGCCGGCTACCGTCGCTTCACCGAGGACGACGTCGAGCGGCTGCGGTACGTCCTGCGGGCGCAGCGCGACCTCTTCTGGCCGTTGCGGGTCATCAAGGAGGCCCTCGCCCAGGCCGACCGCGGACTCGAGCCCGCCGGCCCCGACCGGCCCGCCGCGCTCCCACGGGTCATCGACGACCCGGCGCTCCCGGACGCCGGTGCGGTCAGTGGCGGGGCCGTCCTCCGGCTCACCCGCGACGAGCTCGTCGCGGCGTGCGGCCTCACCGCTCCCGAGGTGGACGAGCTCGTCGACCACGGGATGCTCCGCCCGGACCGCGCCGGGCTGCACGGCGCCGCCGACGTGCGCGCCGCGCGCGCCGTCGCCGGTCTCGCCCCGTACGGCCTGGAGCTGCGTCACCTGCGGGCCTTCCGGACCGCGGCCGACCGTGAGGTGGGGCTTCTCGAGCAGGCCACGGGCGCGCTGCGCGGCGAGGCGGCGGTGCAGGCCCGGGAGGACCTCGTGCGGCACGCCCTCGCGCTGCATGCCGCCCTCGTGCGCAACGGGCTCGACGAGGGGACCTGACGACCCGTCGTCCTCGCGGGGTACGGTGACGGGATGAAGGTCCTGGACGTCCTCGGGGTGCGGGTCGAGATGCCGACGAACAACCCGATCGTGCTGTTGCGCGAACGCGACGGCGACCGCTACCTGCCGATCTGGATCGGGGCGGCGGAGGCCACGGCCATCGCCTACGCCCAGCAAGGGGTCGTGCCGCCGCGCCCGCTGACGCACGACCTGCTGCGGTCGGTCATCGACGAGACCGGCCACACCCTGACCCGGGTGCGCATCACCTCGCTCGAGGACGGCGTCTTCCACGCCGTCCTCGACATCGACGGGGGAGCGGCCGAGGGCGGCACCGACGTCGACTCCCGGTCCTCCGACGCCATCGCCCTCGCGCTCCGGGCAGGGGCCGACATCGTCGCCGACGAGGACCTCCTCGCCGAGGCCGGGGTCGAGATGACCGAGACCGAGGACGACGAGGTGGAGAAGTTCAAGGAGTTCCTCGACCACGTGTCGGCGGACGACTTCGACACCGAGAGCGACTCCTGAGGGCGCGACACGCCGAGGGCGTCGGGGCCACGGTCGTTGACCGCCGTCACATGCGCCTCTAGTTTCACACCTGTCACAGAAGTGACCGGAGAGTGACGCCTATGTCATTCCCGGCGTAGAGTCGCTCCGTCAGGCGGCATCCAGGAGGTAGGCGTGGGCTCCACAGGAGAGGCGCGACGCACGGGCCAGGTCCCGGCGGCGGCGCAGGGGATGCTGTTCTCCGACGACCTGCCCGAGCTCGACGAGGAGGTCGGCTACCGCGGCCCCACGGCGTGCCAGGCGGCCGGGATCACCTACCGCCAGCTCGACTACTGGGCCCGCACGGGGCTCGTCGAGCCGTCGGTCCGCTCCGCCGGCGGGTCCGGCACCCAGCGGCTCTACGGCTTCCGCGACATCCTCGTGCTCAAGGTCGTCAAGCGGCTCCTCGACACCGGCGTCTCGCTCCAGCAGATCCGCGGCGCGATCCAGGTGCTGCGGGACCGCGGCGTCGAGGACCTCGCCGGCATCACCCTGATGAGCGACGGCGCCTCGGTCTACGAGTGCACCTCCACCGACGAGGTCATCGACCTGCTCCAGGGCGGCCAGGGCGTCTTCGGGATCGCCGTCGGCCGGGTCTGGCGCGAGGTCGAGGGCGAGCTGTCCGAGCTGCCCGGGGAGCGGGCCGAGCAGGACGGCGCGGGCGAGCACCCCGACGACGAGCTCAGCGCCCGCCGGGCCGCGCGCCTGGCCTGACCCGTCCCGGCCCCGCCGCGCCGGCCCTCGTGCCGCGCGGCCGGTGGTAGATTCGGCACCGCCGCTCACACCGTGCGGGAGAGTCCCCGGCGATCGTCGTCGGGGCGCCGAAGGGGCAAATCTCCCCAGAACCTCTCAGGCGCCAGGGACCGCACGGCACAGGCACCTCTGGAGGAGCGTCACGGCCCGACAGAGGGGGAGACGTCGACGCCGTCTGCCCCTGGAGGTCCGTCCGTGAGTACCCCCGCCCTTCCCGACTTCGCCGCCCGCCACATCGGTCCGCGCGAGAGCGACATCGAGACGATGCTCGGCGTCGTCGGAGCCGGCTCGCTCGCCGAGCTGGTCGACAAGGCCGTGCCCTCGGGCATCCGCGCGGCCGGTGAGCTCGACGTGCAGGCGGCCGCCTCCGAGCAGGCCGTCGTCGCCGAGCTGCGCGAGGTCGCCGCCCGCAACCGGGTCGTGACCTCGCTCATCGGCCTGGGGTACTACGGCACGGTGACGCCGGCCGTCGTGCAGCGCAACGTCCTGGAGAACCCGGCGTGGTACACCGCCTACACGCCCTACCAGCCGGAGATCTCGCAGGGACGCCTCGAGGCCCTCCTCAACTTCCAGACCGTCGTCTCCGACCTCACGGGGCTGGCCGTCGCGGGCGCCTCCCTCCTCGACGAGGCCACGGCCGCGGCCGAGGCGATGACCCTCATGCGGCGCGGCTCGAAGGTCGCCGCCGACGCCGTGCTCCTCGTCGACCGGAACGTCTTCCCGCAGACCCTCGCCGTCGTCCGGACCCGGGCGCTGCCGCTGGGCCTCGAGGTCGTCGAGGCGGACCTCGAGGGGGTCGACTCCGTCGAGGCGCTGCGGGCCGCGGCGGGCGACCGCGACGTCTTCGGCGTCCTCGTCCAGTACCCGGGCCTCGACGGCTCGCTGCGCGACCACCGCGCCCTGGCCGACGCGGCGCACGAGGCGGGGGCGGTCGTCACCGCGTCCGCCGACCTGCTCGCCCTGACCCTCGCGACGCCGCCGGGGGAGTGGGGCGCGGACATCGCCGTCGGGACCACGCAGCGGTTCGGGGTCCCGATGGGCTTCGGTGGCCCGCACGCGGGCTACATGAGCGTGCGGCAGGGCCTGGAGCGCACGCTGCCGGGCCGCCTCGTCGGCGTCTCGGTCGACGCCGACGGCGCCCCGGCCTACCGGCTGGCGCTGCAGACCCGGGAGCAGCACATCCGCCGCGAGAAGGCGACGTCGAACATCTGCACCGCCCAGGTGCTGCTCGCCGTCATGGCGAGCATGTACGCCGTCCACCACGGTCCCGAAGGGCTGCGCGCGATCGCCCTGCGTGTCCACGGGCACGCCAGCGCCCTCGCCGCGGCCCTCCGCTCCGGCGGGTACGACCTCGGGGACGCGCCGTTCTTCGACACCCTCGCCGTCCGCGCGCCGGGCGAGGCCGAGCGGCTCGTCGCCGCGTGCCTCGCCGAGGGCGTCAACGTCTGGCGCCGGGACGACGACACCGTCCTCGTGAGCCTCGACGAGACGACGGACCTCGTCGTGCTGGGCAAGGTCTGCCGGGGCTTCGGTGTCGAGGCCCCCGGCCGGGTCGAGGTCGCCGCCCCCGCGTGGCCGGGGTCCTTCGCCCGCACGAGCGACTACCTCACCCACCCCGTCTTCTCGGCCCACCGGTCCGAGACCGCGATGCTGCGCTACCTGCGCCGGCTCGCCGACCGCGACTTCGCGCTCGACCGCGGGATGATCCCGCTCGGCTCGTGCACGATGAAGCTCAACGCGACGACCGAGATGGTCGCGGTGACGTGGCCGGAGTTCGCGGCGCTGCACCCGTTCGCGCCGCACGAGCAGACCCGCGGCATCCGGGGCCTCGTCGACGAGCTGTCGTCGTGGCTGTGCGAGATCACCGGCTACGACGCCGTCTCGCTCCAGCCCAACGCCGGCTCGCAGGGCGAGCTCGCGGGGCTGCTCGCCATCGCCGCCTACCACCGGGCCGCGGGCGACCACGAGCGCCGGATCTGCCTCATCCCCTCGAGCGCGCACGGCACGAACGCCGCGAGCGCGGTCATGGCGGGGATGAAGGTGGTCGTCGTGGGGACCGACCCGAGCAGCGGCAACGTCGACATGGACGACCTCGCGGCCAAGGTCGAGCAGCACCGCGACACGCTCGCGGCCATCATGGTCACCTACCCGTCGACGCACGGCGTCTTCGAGGACACGATCACCGACCTGTGCGCCATGGTCCACGACGCCGGCGGCCAGGTGTACGTCGACGGCGCCAACCTCAACGCGCTCGTCGGGGTCGCCCGGCCCGGTCGGTTCGGCGCCGACGTCTCGCACCTGAACCTGCACAAGACGTTCTGCATCCCGCACGGCGGCGGTGGGCCCGGGGTCGGGCCCGTCGCGTGCCGCGAGCACCTCGCGCCGTTCCTGCCGAACCACCCGCTCGACGCCGACGCCGGGCCGGAGACCGGGGTGGGGCCGATCTCGGCCGCTCCGTACGGGTCGGCCGGCATCCTGCCGATCTCGTGGGCCTACGTGCGGCTCATGGGCGGGGCCGGGCTGACCCGGGCCACGGAGGTCGCGGTGCTGTCGGCGAACTACGTCGCGGCGCGGCTGCGGGAGGCCTTCCCGGTGCTCTACGCAGGGCACGGCGGCCTCGTCGCCCACGAGTGCATCCTCGACCTGCGGGGCATCACGAAGGAGACGGGGGTGACCGTCGACGACGTCGCGAAGCGGCTCATCGACCACGGGTTCCACGCCCCGACGATGTCCTTCCCGGTGGCGGGCACCCTCATGGTCGAGCCGACCGAGTCCGAGGACCTCGGCGAGCTCGACCGCTTCTGCGACGCCATGCTCGCGATCCGGAGAGAGATCGACGAGGTCGCGCAGGGCACGGTCGACGTCGCGGACAGCGCCCTGCGTCACGCCCCGCACACGGCCGAGTGCCTGACGGCGGACTGGGACCACCCGTACGACCGCCGCACCGCCGCCTACCCGGACGGCGTCGACGCTGCGTCGAAGTACTGGCCGCCGGTGCGCCGCATCGACGGGGCGTACGGCGACCGCAACCTCGTGTGCTCCTGCCCGACGCCGGAGGCCTTCGAGGACTGACGGCGGGAAGGGGCTGCCCGCGGGCCCCCGTCGCTCAGGCGGCGGGGGCGCCGTCCGCGACGCGCACGGACGCGGTGCTGCCGGCGACCCCCTTCTCGACGACCACCTGGTGCGGGACCCGGGTGCGCAGGTCGGCGACGTGGCTCACGACGCCGACGGCCCGCCCGCCCTCGCGCAGGCCGTCGAGGACGGTGAGCACCTGCTCGAGGCTGTCGTCGTCGAGGCTGCCGAAGCCCTCGTCGACGAACAAGGTGCCGAGGTCGAGCCCGCCGGATTCCTCCCGGACCGCGTCCGCGAGGCCGAGCGCCAGCGCGAGCGAGGCCATGAAGGACTCGCCCCCGGACAGGCTCGCGGTGTCGCGCGCCCGCCCGGTCCACTGGTCGAGCACCCGCAGCCCGAGCCCGGACCGCTTGCCGCCGGCCACCCGGTCGTCGCTGTGCTCGAGGACGTAGCGGCCCCCGCCCATGACCGCGAGCCGCTCGTTGGCGCGGGCCGCGACCGCCTCGAGCCGAGCGGCGAGGACGAAGGAGGTGAGCCGCATCTTCAGGGTGTTGTCCGGGCTCGTGCCGACGACGGTGTCCGCGAGGTCGCGCAGCCGGTCGTGGCGGTGGGTCAGCGCCGCCACCTGCTCGCACGCACCGAGCACCCGCGGCGCCACCCGGCCGAGGGCCCGGTCGGCCCGGCGCAACGCCTCGAGCTGCTGGTGGGCGCCGAGGACCTCGCGCCGGGCACCGGCCCGGGCGTCCTCGAGGACCGGGAGGTCGGGCGGGTCGAGGGCGAGGGCCGCGGCGACCTCGGGCTCGGCGAGGACGGACCGCGCGGCGTCGGCACTCCTGACGTGCTCGTGCACGGCGTCGCGCAGGCGGTCGGCCTCCGTCGTCGGCAGCGCGGCGGCTGCGCAGTCCTCGGCGGTCTCGAAGCCCGCGTCGGCGAGGGCCGCCGCGAGGTCGACCTCGGCCCGGGCGAGCCGCTCCTCGGCGCCCCCGAGCGCCTCCTCGGCGCGGCGCAGGGCCTCCAGGGCCTCGCGCACGGTGTCGTGGGACGAGGCGTCGGCCGAGCCGCACGGACAGCCGGCGTGGGCATCGGTGGCCGCGGTGAGGGCGGACGCCGCCCGCTCGGCGTCGGTCTCGAGCTCGGCGGACCGGGCGTCCAGCGCGTCGAGCGTCGCGAGGGCCCGGGTGTGCTCCCCGCCCCGCCCCTCGGCCTCGGCCCGGGACACGGCTTCGGCGGTCTGCGCTCCAGCGAGCTCGGCGGTGGCGGCTCGGGCCGCGGCCCGGGCCGCGCGGGCGTCGTCGAGCGCCGCGGTGACCTCCGCGCGGGTGCTGCCCTCGAGGAGCCCTTCCCGGGTCTCGACGGCCGCCTCGAGGCGGCGCGCCTCACCGGCGAGGGCGTCCAGCCGCTCGGACGCCTCCGTCAGCCGCGACTCTGCGTCCTCGAGGGCGGCGTCGTTGACCCGGTCACCGGCCGCGGCGGGGGCGGGGTGCTCGGTGGCCCCGCAGACGGTGCACGGGCGACCGTCGACGAGGGCGTCCGCGAGCTCGGCCGCCATCGAGTCGACCCGCCGCTCGCGTAGCAGGACGAGCGCCTCGCGGCGGTCCGCGACGTGCTCGCGCGCCTCGAGGAGCGCCGGGACGAGGTCCTCGCGGGCCGACCGGTCCCGCTCGAGGTCGTCGAGCGTCGACGCGGACGCCTCGAGCCGGCGCACCCGCTCCTCGTGCCCGTCGGCGCCCTCCGCGGCGCGAGCGAGGACGCGGACCCGCTCGCCGGCGTCCGAGGCGGCCGCCACGGCCTCGGCGTGGGCGGCCTGTGCCGCCGTCGCTGCCTCGGCGGTCGCGAGGCGGCGCTCCGCCGTCCCGGCGAGCTCCGCGGCGACCCGAGCGGCGTCCTGCCGGGACGTGACGACCTCGGCGGCCGCGGGGTCGAGGTCGCGCAGGTCCCGCAGGACCGCGACGGCCGGCCGGTCCGCGGGCATGCCGGACGCCACGAGCGGTCCCCGGGCCCGCTCGCACCGGGCCCGGGCGTCGGCGGCCTCCTGGCGAAGGCGCTGCTCGGCGCGCAGGTGCCCGCGGACGGTGGCGGCGCGGTCCGCGGCGTCGAGCCGTGCGACCCGGTCCGCGTGGGCCTCGCCGTCGGCCTCGAGGGCCGTGAGGCGCCGGCGGGCCCGCGCCGCGCGCTCCTGCCGCTCGTGGGTCGTGCTCGCCTCGTCGTGTGCGGCGACCGCGGCCCGTTCGACCTGCTCGGCGGCGTCGAGCCGGGCCATGGCCTCACCGACCCGCCGGGCGAGGTCGTCGGCCACCCCGCGCACCCGGTCCGGAAGGCCGGCGAGGTCGGCCTCGTCGACGACGGCGGGGCCGTGCTCGTGCTCGTCCGCGACGGAGCCGAGGAGCTCCTCGACGACGCGCAGCTCGGCGTCGAGGGCCGAGCGGGCCCCCTCCGCGTCGGCGGCCGAGCGGCGTCGGGCGTCGACGAGCCACTGCTCGACGTCGGCGAAGACGGAGATGTCGAAGAGCCGCTGCAGCAGGGAGCGGCGGGCCTCGGGGTCGGCCCGCAGGAACGTCGCGAAGTCGCCCTGGGGGAGCAGCACGACGCTCGCGAACTGCGAGAGCCCCATCCCCAGGAGGTCGAGGACGAGGTCGGCGACCTCGTCGTTGCGGTGGCTGAGACCCTCCCACCGGGACCCGACCCGCTCCTCGAGGACGACGGAGGCGGGGACGGACGTCGTCCCGCTGCCCCGCTTCTTCGGGCGGTCCCACGCGGGGGAGCGGGTGATCCTCAGCCTCCGGCCACCGACCGTCAGCTCGAGGACGACCTCGGGCCGCACGTCCGGTGCCGCGTGGTCGCTGCGCAGGCCGTGCCGACCCCGGGCGCCGGGGACGTCGGCGTAGAGGGCGAAGCAGACGGCGTCGAGGAGCGTCGTCTTGCCCGCGCCAGTCGGGCCGTGGACGAGGAAGAGCCCGGCGCCCGCGGCGGTGTCGAGGTCGATCTCGACCCGGCCGGCGAACGGCCCGAACGCCTCGACCTCGAGGCGGTGGATCCTCACGCCGCCCCCACGGACCGGGCCCGACCCTCGTCGTCGGTGGCGCCGCGGGCCAGCCGGGCGGCCTCGACGGCCTCGCGGACGAGGGCCTGCTCCTCGTCGTCGGCGGCGCGCCCGCCACGGACGTGGCCGAGGAAGTCGCAGCAGACGTCGACGGTCGAGCGCTGGGCGACCCGGGTGGCGTAGGGGCGCAGCGGCGCGGCGGCGCCCTCGGGCTCGAAGCGCAGCTCGAGGGTGTGCGGGAAGCGGCGGCGCAGGCGTTCCATCGCCCCGAGCGGGCGCGCGGCGTCGGTGAGGGTGACCTGGCACCAGGCCGACTCCGCCTCGCGGTGCTCGGGGGACGCGAGGAGGTCCTCGATCCGGCCGCGCAGGACCGCGAGCGGTCGCCCGACCGGTGCGTCGACCTCCTCGACGACGGGCTCGTCCCCGGACAGGTCGACGAGGAGGGAGCCCTTGCGCTGCCGCGCCTCGCCGAAGGACATCGCGAGCGGCGAGCCGCTGTACCGGACGTGCTCGTCGACGGCCTGCCGGCCGTGGAGGTGCCCGAGGGCGGCGTAGTCGACCCCGTCGAAGACGTCGGGAGCGACGACGGAGACCCCGCCGACCGCGATGTCCCGCTCGGACTCGCTCGTCGCGCACCCGCTGACGAAGGCGTGCGCCATGACGACGCTGCGGCCGCCGCGCGTCGCGACGTCGTCCCGCACCCGGTCCATCGCCGCGCGGACGACGGCGCCGTGGCTGCGCTCGGTGGCGCCGAGCGCGTCGGCCACGAGCGACGGCTCGAGGTAGGGGAGCGGGTGGACCGCGACGTCGCCGAGGAGCACGGGCCGGCCGATGTCGGCGACCGAGGTGCGCACGTGCACCCCTGCACGCTCCAGGAGGCCGGAGGCGAAGCCCAGCCGCACCGCGGAGTCGTGGTTGCCGCTGGAGACCACCACGCGCGCCCCGGCGTCGACGATCCGCTCGAGGGTGCCGGAGAGCAGCTCGACGGTGTCGGGCGCGGGCAGGGCCCGGTCGTAGACGTCACCGCTGACGAGGACGGCGTCGACGCCCTCGGTGCGGACGACGTCGACGAGGTGGTCGAGCCAGGCTGCCTGGGCACCGAGCAGCCCGACCCCGTGGAACGAGCGTCCCAGGTGCCAGTCCGAGGTGTGCAGCAGCCGCATGACCGAAACGGTAGGAGAGAGGTCCGACAACCCGGTGGACCGAAACGCGATGCGCCGCTACCGCCGACCCGTGCGATGTGGTTGGTTGTCACCATGGGAGCCGAGGTCTCCGCGCAGAGCTACACGCGCGAGCAACGTCAGCGGTACCGCGAGAAGGTGCGCCAGAACCTCGACGTGTTCGAGCGGATGCTCACCCAGAGCAGCTTCGAGTTCGAGCGCCCGATGACGGGGCTCGAGATCGAGCTCAACCTCGTCGACGGGGACCAGCAGCCGCACTTCCACAACGCCGAGGTGCTCGAGGCCATCGCCGACCCGGGGTTCCAGACCGAGCTCGCCCGGTACAACATCGAGCTCAACGTCCCGCCCCGGCCGTTGCCGGGGGACGCCGCGCTCGAGCTCGAGCACGACATGCGGGCCAGCCTCAACGCCGCCTCCAGCGCCGCGGCCGAGGTCGGCAGCCGGCTCGTCGCCATCGGCATCCTCCCGACCCTCATGCCCGAGCACTACGAGGGCGACTGGATCAGCGCCAACAACCGGTACACGGCGCTCAACGACTCGATCGTCGGCGCGCGCGGCGAGGACGTCTACCTCGACATCGAGGGCCCGACGGGGGAGCGGGTCGCGACCTACTCGAGCAGCATCGCGCCCGAGTCGGCGTGCACCTCGGTCCAGCTGCACCTCCAGGTCGCCCCGCACGACTTCGCGCCGCACTGGAACGCCGCCCAGGCGCTCTCACCCGTCCAGGTCGCCCTCGCCGCGAACTCCCCGTACTTCTTCGGCAAGCGGCTGCACGCCGAGACCCGCATCGAGCTCTTCAGCCAGTCCACCGACACCCGTCCGGTGGAGCTGAAGAACCAGGGCGTGCGCCCACGGGTGTTCTTCGGCGAGCGCTGGATCACCTCGATCTTCGACCTGTTCGAGGAGAACAGCCGCTACTTCCCGGCCCTCCTCGCCGAAGTGACCGACGAGGACCCGATGGCCAAGCTCCAGGCCGGGATCGCCCCGGACCTCGCGGAGCTGCGGCTGCACAACGGCACGGTCTACCGCTGGAACCGCCCGATCTACGACATCGTCGGCGGCACCCCGCACCTGCGGGTCGAGAACCGCGTCCTGCCCGCGGGTCCCACGATCGCCGACGTCCTCGCGAACGCGGCGTTCTACTACGGCGCCGTGCGGGTCCTCGCGGCCGCCGACCGGCCGGTCTGGACGAAGATGAGCTTCGCCGCGTGCGAGGAGAACTTCCGCCGCGCCGCCCGCGACGGCATCGAGGCGCGGGTGTACTGGCCGGGCTTCGGCGAGGTCTCCGCGGACGAGCTCGTGCTGCGCCACCTGCTGCCGATGGCGCACGAGGGGCTGGCGTCCTGGGGCGTCTCGGACGACGTCCGGGAGCGCTACCTCGGCATCATCGAGGGGCGGGCGACGACCGGGCTCAACGGGGCCGAGTGGCAGACCCGCGCGGTCGCGCACTTCGAGGCCGACGGCCACGAGCGCCGCGACGCGCTGCGGCTGATGCTCGGACGCTACGTCGAGCACATGGACGGCAACGAGCCGGTCCACACCTGGCCGCTGCCCTGACCGGCGGCCCCGGGCGCTACTCCATGTCCTCCAGCTCGCGGCCTTTGGTCTCGGGCACGAACTTGAGCACGAAGAACAGCGAGGCCAGCGCGGCGAGCGTGTAGAAGCCGTAGGCGAACCACAGACCCACGGCCGCCATCGAGGGGAACGTCGTCGAGATGAGGAAGTTCGCGGCCCACTGGGCGGCCGCGGCGACACCGAGCGCGGTGCCGCGGATCCGGTTGTTGAACATCTCGCCGAGCAGCACCCACACCGCCGGTCCCCAGGACATCCCGAAGAAGACGACGAAGAGGTTGGCCGCGACGAGCGCCGCCGGGCCGGCCGCCCCCTCGAGGACCGGCGACGTCGAGCCGTCGGGGTTCGTCGTCAACGGGGCCTGGCTGAAGATGACCGCCATCGTGCCGAGGCTGAGGAACATCCCGGCGGAGCCGATGGTGAGCAGCCGGCGGCGCCCGATCCGGTCGATGAGGGCGATGGCGACGACCGTCACGACGATGTTCGTCACCGAGGTGATGACGGTCTGCTGGAGGGCGTCCTCCTCGGTGAACCCGACCGCGCGCCACAGCGTCGTCGAGTAGTAGAAGATGACGTTGATCCCGACGAACTGCTGGAAGACCGACAGCGCGATCCCGATCCACACGATCGGCAGGAACCAGCCCTTCGGCGCGCGCAGGTCGGACAGCGAGGTGTGCCGGTCGCGCAGGATGGTCCGGCGGATCTCCTTGATCCGCTCGTCGACCCCTCCCTTGAGCACCTGCCGGAGGATGTTCCGGGCCTTCTCCTCCTCGTCGAGGTGCATGAGGTAGCGGGGCGACTCAGGGATCGTCGTCGCGAGCAGACCGTAGGCCACGGCCGGCACGACCTCGGTGATGAACATCCACCGCCACGCCTCGAGCCCGAGCCACAGCTCGTTCGCCGACCCGCCGGCGGCCGTCGCGATGGCGTAGTCGGACAGCAGGGCGACGAAGATGCCGGAGACGATGGCGAGCTGCTGCAGCGAGCCCATCCGACCGCGGATCGCCGCGGGCGAGATCTCGGCGATGTACGCGGGGGCGATGACCGAGGCGGCGCCGACACCGAGGCCACCGACCACCCGCCAGAGGATCATGTCGACCGGCCCGAAGGCGAGCCCGGAGCCCAGGGCGGAGATCGTGAAGAGGGCCGAGGCGAGGAACATCACCCGCAGCCGCCCCCACCGGTCCGCGAGGCGCCCGGCCCCGTAGGCCCCCGCCATGCAGCCGAGGAGGGCGGAGGACACGGTGAAGCCGGTGAGACCGGCGCCCATCCCGAAGTCGTCGCGCATGGCGTCGACCGCGCCGTTGATGACGGCCGTGTCGAACCCGAAGAGGAAGCCGCCGAGCGCGGCGACCGTGGCCAGCTGGACGACCTTGCTCGTGTAGTACCCCTGCTCGCTCGGCAGGTCCCGGGTCTGGCTCATCGTGCCTCCACGTCCTCGCGGCCGGCCGGGTCGTCGCGGTCGCCTGGGGAGACGGTCGCAGACGCCGCGCCGCGGCGCCACCCGACGGACGGACGGTCCGCACGTCGTCGGCGGGCGGTGACAGGATGTCGCACATGCCCCGCTACGTCGCCTTCCTGCGCGCGGTCAACGTCGGCGGCCGCTTCGTGCGGATGGCCGAGCTGCGGGCGGCGCTCGAGGGCGCGGGGTTCACGTCGGTGGAGACCCACATCCAGTCCGGCAACGTCGCCGTGACCAGCCGCCGCCGCTCGACCGCCGCCGTCGGGCGCGAGCTCACCGACGTCCTCACGGCGTGGGCCGGGTTCGACGTCCCCGCCATCGTCCGCACGCCGGCCGAGGTGGCCGCCCTCGTCGCCGAGGCCGACGCCGTCCCCGCCCTCCTGCCGGGGACGACGAAGCGCTACCTCGCGGTCGCGGACGGCGACGTCCCGGCCGACGCCGCTGCGACCCTCTCCGCGTGGGACGTCGAGGACGAGCGGGCCCGCGCCCTCACCGGCGGCGTCCTCGCCGAGCTGGGCAAGGACTTCCACCGCACCCGCCTGACCAACGCCCGGATCGAACGGATCACGGGCCTCACCACGACGTGGCGCGACCTCGGGGTCGTGCGCGCCGTCGCAGAGAAGTGGAGCCGACGATGACCGACGCCACCCAGGAGACCGGAGGCACCGGCCTCGGCCGCCGCACCGTGTCGATGGCCCGGACCGGGAAGGGCACCTACCGGGTGACGAACGCCCGCGGCGGGACGATCGAGATCGGGGGAGGGGAGTCCGACGACTTCACCCCCGTCGAGCTGCTGCTCACGGCGATCGCGGGCTGCAGTGCGGTCGACGTCGACTTCATCACGAGCCGGATCGCCGAGCCGGTCGCGTTCGACGTCGACGCCGCCGGCACGAAGATGCGCGACGACGACGGCAACCACCTCGGGGACATCGAGGTGACCTTCCGGGTGCGCTTCCCCGACGGGGAGGACGGCGACCGCGCCCGCGAGCGGCTGCCGCGAGCGGTCGCGCAGAGCCACGACCGGCTGTGCACCGTCTCCCGCACGGTCCAGCGCGGCGCGCCGGTGTCGATGACGCAGGACTGACCCCCGGGTGGCCGCGGACCCGGCGCTCGCCGCCGTCAAGACCTCCCGGTACCTCCGGGTCGGGCTCGTCGCCCTCGTCCTGCTCCTGTTCTCCGGCGTCGCCCGCGAGTGGGCCGTGTCCGGGTGCCTCCAGCCGTCGATCAGCGCCTACGTCCACACCCCCGCCCAGCCGGTGCTCGTCGGCTCGCTCGTCGGCATCGGCGTCGCCCTGCTCGCCCTCCAGGGCAGCACCGAGGTCGAGGGGCTGCTCCTCAACGTCGCCGGGATGCTCGCGCCGGGCGTGGCGTTCATCCCGACGACGACGCGCGGCGAGTGCCTGCCGAGCGCCGCCGTCGGCGACCCGTCGGCCACGGTGTCGACGAGCATGCCGGCCCTCTTCGTCGCCGGGGCGGCCGTGGGCGTCTTCGCGGCGGTCCTCGCGGTCCGCGAGCGCCGCCCGCGGGGGGTGCCGCGGGCGGACCGGGTCGGCCTCGTCGGCACGGCGGCCCTGCTCGGCGCCGGGGCGGTGTGGTTCGCGCTGGACCGCGACTCCTTCCTCGCGCACGCCCACGGGGTCGCGGCCGTCCCGATGTTCCTCGCCGTCATCGCCGTCGTGTGGCTCAACGCCCGTGAGGCCGCGGGGGAGCGCCGTCGGCGCTACGTCGCCGTGTACCGGACGATCGCCGTCGCGATGCTCGGCGCGCTCGCCCTCGCGGTCGTCGTGGACCTCGCCACCGCGGCCTCGACCGTGGTGCTCTGGGTCGAGGTCGTCCTCATCCTGCTGTTCGGGGTGTTCTGGGTCGTGCAGACCGTCGAGCTCTGGTCGCGGGGCCTGCGCCGGTCCTAGGCTTCGGGGATGGCTCGCTACCTCGACGTGCACCCGGTCGACCCGCAGCCCCGTGCCATCGCCCAGGCGTCGGCGATGCTCCGCGACGGCGGTCTCGTGGCCTACCCGACCGACTCCGGCTACGCGCTCGGCGCCCTCATGGGGGACCAGCAGGCCAAGGAGCGCATCCGCTCGATCCGCCGGCTCGACGACAAGCACCACTACACCCTCGTCTGCCGCGACTTCGCGCAGCTGGGGCAGCTCGTCCACGTCGACAACCACGTCTTCCGGGCGGTCAAGGCGGCGACGCCGGGCCGCTACACCTTCATCCTGCCCGCCACCGGCGAGGTGCCCCGGCGGCTGCTGCACCCGAAGAAGCGCACCGTCGGCGTCCGCATCCCCGAGCACCCGGTCGTCCGCAGCCTCCTCGCCGAGCTCGGTGAGCCGCTGCTGTCCTCGACCCTCATCCTCCCGGGGGAGAGCGAGCCGATGACCGACGGCTGGGCCGTCAAGGAGGCCCTCGACCACGTCGTCGACGTCGTCATCGACTCCGGGGAGTGCGGGACCGAGCCGACGACGGTCGTCGACTTCACGACCGACCCGGCCGGCGAGGTCGCCCGTGAGGGTGCCGCTCCCTGGCCGCCGCGCTAGTCCGCTCGTCCGTCCCGCCGTGGATGTGAGGTGCCCCGGTGCCGGTGAGCCGACCGGCACCGGAGCACCTCCGAGGTGGTCTCGGTCGAGCCAGCCGCGGGGCCGGAGGGGGAGGACAAGCGACGTGCCGCGGACGGCGACGTCGGCCGAGGGCCTCGCAGGGCGTGGACCACCGCCGTCCACGGTAGGTGTCCCCGACCCGGGCGTCACCCCCGCGCGCGTCAGGAGTCGGTAAGGGTTCGGTCAGCCCGCGGTCCGGGACGTCCCCGCCGTCTCGCGCAGCGTCTCGAGGACGCGGGCGTCGACCCCGTCCGGCGTCATCCGGTTCTCCAGGTTGGCCTCGCCGGCCCAGGCCTCGAGCGCGCCCGCGACGTCGTCGTCGACCGGGGCGTGACCGAGTGCCGTGAGGAGCCAGGTCACCTCGCCGCGCAGGGACCCCTCGAGCGGCTGCACGTCCTCGGGTGTCCCGAAGAAGAGGGTGGAGAGGGAGTGCAGCCGGGCGAGCTCGCGGGGGGCGTCGTCGTGGTCGTCGACCCGCAGGTCGGCGACGACACCACACCCGTCGTACCCGGCCCCGGGGCAGCGGACGAGCAGCGCGGCGCTCTGGCGCCCGCGCGCGTCACCGCCCTCGGTGTCCCCGGCGAGCAGGACGCCGAGCAGGCGGTGGTCGAGCGGGAGGCCCGCCCCCTCGTGCCACGCGGACTCCATGGCCTCGACGACCCGGGGGCCGACGAGGATGTTGCCCTGGACCGCGTACGCGGTGTCGCCGTCCTGGCCGCTGCGTCCGCCGGCCCAGTGCAGGCACTCCGAGCCGGTGTACGACGCGGCCCCGTCCGGGGCGACGAGACCGACCTGACGGTGCTCGCGTCCCTCGTCCCCGGCGACGGCGGCGGCGAGCGCCTCGGTCACCGGGGTGCCGGCGGCCACGGCGGCCTCGAGCTCGTCGAGGTAGGCCACCCGGGCCATCGCCTGGGTCGCGACGGCGGGACCGTGCAGTCCCACCCGGGGCACGATGGAGCCGACGGCGAGGAACTTGCTGGCGACGGCGACGCCCCAGGCGTCCCCGTCCCGGGCGGCGATGGAGAAGGTCATGGCCTCACCGTAGGCGGGCGGGGGCCTGCGTGCGCTCCAGGAGGACGAGCGTCTCCACGTGCCGGGTCTGCGGGAACATGTCGGCGAGCCGGGCGGCGACGACCCGCAGCGACGGCATCGCGGCGAGGTCGCGCTCCAGCGAGGTGACGTCGCAGCTGGAGTAGACGACGTGGCGGGAGGGTGAGCGGTCGAGGAGGGCCGCGAGGTCCGGTCCGATGCCGCGCCGCGGCGGGTTCACGACGACGAGGTCCGGGTCCGGGCCGCCGGGCGGGTCGGTGGTCGCGTCGCCGGCGTGGAAGCGGACGTCGCCCGGCACGTCGGCCGCCGCCGCCCGGGCGGCCCCGACCGCCTCGGCCGAGGTCTCGACGCCGACGACGGACCGCTCCGGAGCAGCGAGGTGCAGGGCGAAGCCGCCGACCCCGCAGTAGAGGTCCCACACCGTCCGGGCCGCGGTCTCGGTGACCCAGGCGCGCGCCTGCTCGTAGAGGGCCGCGGCGACCGCCGTGTTCGTCTGGAAGAAGGAGCGCGGGCCGAGGAGCAGCCGGGCGCCGGGGAGCCGCATCGGCAGCAGCCGCTCGTCGGTGAGCACGTGCTCGACCTCTCCCTCGAGGACGGCCTTGTGCTCCGGGTGGACGTTGACGGTGACGACGCGGGCGCTCGGGACGGCGGAGCGGACCGCGGGCAGGGCCTCCCGCAGCGACTGCGCCGCGGCCTCGCTGCGCACGACGAACCGGACGAGGTGCTCGCCGTCGGGGGAGTGGGTGACGATGACGTGCTTGAGCTCGCCGCGGCGGCCGGGGACGTCGTACGGTGCGATGCCGAGGTCGGCGACGACGTGGTGCAGCGGGTCGAAAGTCGCGGTCAGCCCCGGCTCGTAGAGGCCGCACCGTCGCAGGTCGACGCCCCGGCCGCCCGCGTCGAGGATGCCGAAGGTCGGGCGTCCGGGACGACCGCCGACGACGAGCTTGGCCTTGTTCCGGAAGTGCGAGGCGGGGGAGCGGACCGGCTGGTCCCACGCTCCCGGCGGCACGTGCGCGGAGAGCACCTCGGCGACGTGCCGCTGCTTGTCGGCGAGCTGGGTGGCGTAGGGCACTCCCATGAGGGTGCACGAGCGGCACCGGCCGGCGTCGAAGTAGTCGCACTGCACCGGGCTCAGGCTACGGCGGCACCCGGTGCGCGGGAACGGCGGATGTTGCACATCCGAAACACGCAGGTGCGTGCACCGTGACCGTCCCCGCCCTAGGGTGCCTCACTATGAACACGCGTCGAATGACCAGCATCCTCGCCGGCGGGGCCCTCGCGCTCACCGCGTCGGCCTGCGCCACCGAGACCACGACCAGCGAGAGCGGGGCCAACCTCATCTCCGAGGGCACGCTCACCGTCTGCACGTCGCTGCCCTACGAGCCCTTCGAGTTCCGCCAGGGGAACGAGGTCGTCGGCTTCGACATGGCGATGATGGACGCCATCGCCGAGGCCAACGGTCTCGAGAAGTCGGTCGAGGTCACCGGCTTCGACGGCATCCAGTCGGGCCAGGCGCTGAACTCCGGGCTGTGCGACGTCGCTGCCGCGGGCATGACGATCACCGACGCCCGGGCCGAGGCCATCGACTTCAGCGACCCGTACTTCAACGCGACGCAGGCGCTGCTCACGACCGACGAGTCGATCACCAGTCTCGAGGACCTGTCCGGGATGAGCCTCGGTGTCATGACCGGGACGACGGGCGAGATCTACGCCGAGGAGAACGCCCCCGAGGACGTCGAGATCCGCTCCTTCGAGGACCTCGGCCTCCAGACCCAGGCCGTGAGCAACGGCCAGGTCGACGCGATCATCCAGGACAACGGTCCGCTCCTGGACTACGCGAACAAGAACGAGGGCACCTTCGTCACCGCCGAGTTCGAGACCGGTGAGGAGTACGGCTTCGCGGTCCGCAAGGACGGCAACGACGAGCTGCTCGCCTCGATCAACGAGGTCATCGCCACGGTCCAGGAGGACGGGACCTACGACGAGATCTACACGGAGTGGTTCGGCCAGGCGCCGGAGTCCGAGTGACCCCTCGCTGACGAGACCGACCACACCACCACCCCCGAGGACGACACCCCATGGCCATGAGCCCCCGTAAGCGTGCCCAGGTCAGCCGGGGCATCCAGTACGCCGTCCTCGGGGTGGTGGTGGTGGCGATCGCCCTCGCCGCCGACTGGGGGACCCTCCAGCAGACGTTCCTCAACGGGGAGATCCTCCCCGAGCTGTTCCCCGACCTGTTCACGGTCGCCCTGAAGAACACGATCTACTACACGGCCGGCGCGTTCGTCTTCGGTCTCGTGCTCGGTCTCGTCCTGGCCCTCATGCGGCTGTCGTCGGTCGGCCCGTACCGGTGGATCGCGACGACCTTCATCGAGTTCTTCCGCGGCGTCCCGGCGCTCATCGTCTTCATCGGCTTCTACTACGGCCTGCCCGTCGCCTTCCCGGGCCGCGCGCTGCCGGGCGGGACGTTCGGCACCGTGACGGTCGCCCTCGGTCTCGTCGGCGCCGCGTACATGGCCGAGACGATCCGCGCCGGCATCCAGGCCGTGCCCAAGGGGCAGGTCGAGGCCGCCCGCTCGCTCGGCATGTCCTCGACGCGGGCGATGGTCACGATCGTCATCCCGCAGGCCTTCCGGATCATCCTGCCGCCACTGACGAACGAGCTGATCCTCCTCACGAAGGACTCCTCGCTCGTCTACCTCATCGGCCTCAGCTTCTCCGACTACGAGCTGACCAAGTTCGGCCGTGAGGGGCTCAACCAGTACACGAACCTCACACCGCTGTTCGCCGCGGCGCTGTGCTACCTGCTCATCACCGTCCCGCTCTCCGTCGTCGTCAGACGCATGGAGGCCCGAGCCGACAGGGCCCGCTGATGTCCCAGATCACCGTCGACGAGAACGCCCCGGCGATCGACGTCCAGCAGCTGCACAAGTACTTCGGAGACAACCAGGTGCTCACCGGCATCGACTTCCACGTCGACCGCGGCACCGTCGTCTGCGTCATCGGGCCGTCCGGGTCCGGCAAGTCCACGCTGCTGCGCTGCATCAACCGGCTCGAGGAGCCGACCTCCGGCAAGGTCTTCGTCGAGGGGGTCGAGGTCACCGACCCCGACATCGACCTCGACGCGCTCCGGGCCCGGATCGGGATGGTGTTCCAGCAGTTCAACCTCTTCCCGCACCTCAGCGTGCTCGACAACCTCACCGTCGCCCAGACGAAGGTCAAGAAGCGGAAGAAGGACGAGGCCGTGGAGGTCGCGCGCAGGAACCTCGAGAAGGTCGGCCTCGCCGAGCGCGAGGACTCCTACCCGGCCCACCTGTCCGGCGGACAGCAGCAGCGCATCGCCATCGCCCGTGCCCTGTCGATGGACCCCGACCTCATGCTCTTCGACGAGCCGACGTCCGCGCTGGACCCCGAGCTCGTCGGGGACGTCCTCGGTGTCATGAAGGACCTCGCCTCGGAGGGCATGACGATGATGGTCGTCACCCACGAGATGGGCTTCGCCCGTGAGGTCGGCCACAAGCTCGTCTTCATGGACGGCGGCGTCATCGTCGAGGAGGGCGACCCCCGCACGGTCCTCGGCGACCCCCAGGAGGAGCGCACCCAGTCCTTCCTCTCCAAGGTCCTCTGAGGGCGGTCACCGCTGGGCGAGCGCCCGGCGCAGGGTCGGCAGGAAGGCTCGGGCGATCTCGACGTAGCCCGCGTCGTTCGGGTGGAAGAAGTCCGTCGCGAGCCGGCCCCGCCAGGACGTCGGACCCTCGGCGCGCATGTCGACCATCATGAGATCGCCTCTCGCGGAGGCGTCCTCGAGATGACGGTTCGCCTGCTGGGCCGCCGTCCGCGGCTGGGGGAGCGAGGCGATGACACTGCCGCGGGGGAGGGCCGTCACGAGCTCGCCGAAGGCGTCCGGCAGGCGCCGTCGCACCGCGCCACCGGCGAACAGGTCGTTGGAGCCGACCATGACGGTGACGAGGTCGTCGTCGGGCGAGTCGGCGGGCGGCAGGTCGCGCAGGACCGGGAGCTGCTGGTCGAGCACGTCCCGGGTCCGGGCACCGGTCGCCGAGAGGTTGACGACGGTGAGGGGGTGGCCCTCGTCCCGCAGGGTGGCGGCCGCGACGTCGACCCACCCGGCGTCCCACGACGAGGCGCCGACCGACTGGGACATCGAGTCGCCGAGGACGACCCAGCGCCGGCCGGGGGCGGCGAGAGCGTCCCGGTTGTGGGCGCTCCACGCGTCGGCGTACCGCTCCGCGTGCCCGTTGACCGACCGCACGCCCGGGAGGACGACGCCCAGCGCCCGTGTCACGAGCCCGCGCGGGCGGCCGGTGCGGTTGGTGTAGCCCAGGGGCAGCGCGTCGCCGGTCACGGTGCCGACTCTAGGCATCGGCGGGCCGGTGCGCCGATTCGACCGGGGGAGAGGGCAGGATCGCGGGCATGCGCGTACTCGTCGTCGGGATCGGTGCCATCGGAGGGACCCTCGCGGTCCGGCTCGCCCGGGCCGGGCACGAGGTCACCGCGGTCGCGCGCGGGGAGCACCGTTCGGCGGTCGTCCGCGACGGTCTGCGGCTGCTGACCCCGGAGGAGGACGTCACCGTGCCGCTGCCGTGTGTCGGTGACGTGGCCGACGCGCCCGACGTCGACGTCGTCCTGCTCACGGTGAAGAGCCAGGACACCGAGGCTGTCGCGGCCTCGCTCGGCGCCGGTCACCTGCGTGACGTCCCCGTCGTGTGCGCCCAGAACGGGGTGACGAACGAGGAGGTCGTGGCGAGGTCGTGCTCCGACGTCCACGGCGGGCTCGTCATGATGCCCGCCGCGCACCTCTCGCCGGGGGAGGTGCTGGCGTTCTCGACGCCGACCGTCGGCATGGTCGACGTCGGGCGGTGGCCCGGGGGGCGTCGACGCGGTCGACGACGCCGTCGCGGCGGTGTTCCGCGGGGCGGGCGTCGACAGCCGGGCGGTGCCGGACATCGCGCGCTGGAAGCACACGAAGCTGCTCATGAACCTCGGCAACGCTGTCGTCGCGCTGTGCGGGGACGCCGGACGGGGGAGCGACCTGCTGCGACGGACCGGCGAGGAGGGGCGCGCCGTCCTCGCCGCCGCCGGGATCGCCCACGCGAGCGAGGACGAGGACCGGGCCCGTCGCGCCGACGTCCTGCGGGTCCGGCCGATCGCCGGACGGGACCGCCCGGGCAGCTCGACGTGGCAGAGCCTGGCGCGCGGGACGGGCACCTCGGAGGTCGACGCGCTGAACGGCGAGGTCGTCCGGATCGGTGCGCGGGCCGGGGTCCCGACGCCGGTCAACGCGGCGCTCACCCGGCTCGTGCTCGCAGCGACGCGGGAGGGGAGGCCGCCGGGGACCCACACGCCGCACGAGGTGCTGGCCGCGGCGGGCGTGGACTGAGGGCCGGGAGGGGCACCGGGCTGCTCCAGCTCCGCCGTATTGACATAATGTGGATTATCGGCGTTTTCGGTGGCTATCTCACGGGTTCCCGGTGGCCGCCGCTCCGTCGGTCTCGCGTGAGCCGTCCAGGAAACCGTGGGATCCTGGGAACCCGTCCCGCGGTCCGTTCGCTGGACCGGGTGCGCCCCGTGGCGCGACGGCCGATGCCGAGACACGACACCGACCCAGGAGCCAACCACCGTGAGCAAGAACTCCGGCACGTCCGGGCGCAAGAACCGTGACGCCCTCGAGGCGATGAAGAAGCAGCAGGCCGCCAAGGAGCGCCGCTCCCGCCTCCTGCTCGTCGGCGGCATCGCCGGGGTCGTCCTCGTCATCGCCGGCATCGTCGGCGTGACGATCTACCGCGACGTCTCCACCCGGCCGACGCTCGACGCCGTCCAGGAGTTCGACGGGCTCACCGCGGACCACGTGACCGAGCCCGTCGAGTACGACCAGACCCCGCCGGTCGGTGGCAACCACCACCCGGTGTGGCTCAACTGCGGCGTCTACGACGTCGAGGTGCCGGCCAACCACGCGGTCCACTCGCTCGAGCACGGTGCCGTCTGGGTCACCTACCGTCCCGACCTGCCGGCCGACCAGGTCGAGGCCCTCGTCGACAGCGTGCCGGACACGTACATGATCGTCTCCCCCATGGAGGGCCTGCAGGCGCCGGTCGTCGCCTCGGCCTGGGGCGTCCAGCTCGAGCTCGACGGCGTCGACGACCGGCGTCTCGAGCAGTTCGTCCGTGACTACCGCCAGGGTCCGCAGACCCCCGAGCCGGGCGCCGCGTGCACCGGCGGCACCGACGAGTCCGGGATGGGCGGCGCGGCGATGGAGCAGCCCTCGTCGTGACTGAGGACCACCTCGAGCCCGGGCGCACGGGCGTCGGCCGCGGCGTCGTCGCGGTCGTCGCCGTGCTCGCCCTCGCGCTCGGGGTGACGCTCGGCTGGGCCGTCACCCGTCAGTCGGGGCCGACGGT
Organism: Phycicoccus avicenniae; assembly: GCF_018139485.1. GTDB lineage: Bacteria > Actinomycetota > Actinomycetes > Actinomycetales > Dermatophilaceae > Phycicoccus > Phycicoccus avicenniae. Next base: position 296,599 of record NZ_JAGSNF010000003.1, on the reverse strand, counting down.
GCCGGACTTCGGGGTCGACGCCGGGTTCGCCCGGGACATGCAGAAGCACCACCTGCAGGCGGTCGAGATGTCCTTCATCGTGCGCGACCGCACGCAGGACCCGGCGGTGCGCACGCTCGCCTTCGACATCATCACGAGCCAGCAGCAGCAGGCCGGACAGATGTACGGCTGGCTGCGGCAGTGGGGTCTCCCCCAGACCGGCTCGTCCCCCGAGATGGCCTGGGTCGGCGGTGAGCACGCCGCCCATGTCGAGGCGGGGCAGCCGATGCCCGGGCTGGCCACCCCCGAGCAGCTCGACGACCTGCGGGCCGCGAGCGGCGTCGAGGCCGAGCGGCTCTTCCTCGAGCTGATGATCGCCCACCACCGCGGCGGGGTCGACATGGCGATCGCGGCCGTCGCGGACGCGCGCACCGACGAGGTGCGCAGCCTCGCCCGCGCGATGGAGAACGCCCAGAGTGCGGAGATCACGCTCATGGAAGGCATGCTCGAGGAGCGAGCCCCGGCGTGAGGGCCGGACCGGTCGCCGCCGCGTCGCTCGCCCTCGCCGGCCTCACCGGGTGCGGGAGCGGGGACGACACCCCCGACATCGACGGCCTCGTGACGTGGGACCTCGAGCCGTCGCACGTGACGACGCCCGTGGACTACCCGATGACGCCGGGCGCCGGGGGCCCGCACCACCCGACGTGGTTGGACTGCGGGGTCTACGACGAGCCGGTGCCGGACGAGAACGCGGTGCACTCACTCGAGCACGGCGCGGTCTGGGTGGCCTACCGCCCGGACACGGCCGCGGACCAGGTGGACGCGCTCGTCGCCTCGCTCCCGGACACCTACGTCGTCGTCTCCCCCTACCCCGGGCTCGAGGCGCCCGTCGTCGCGACGGCCTGGGGCGCCCAGGTCGCTCTCGACGGGGTCGACGACCCGCGGCTGAAGGAGTTCGTCGTCGCCTACCGGCAGGGGCCGGACACCCTCGAGCCGGGGGCGCCCTGTCACGCCGGCACGGACGGCACGACGGCCACCCCGCAGCCCGAGGGCTAGCCGGACGGGCCCCCGGTCGACGGTGCGCGGCGGATGCGGTGGGCCTCGACCTCATACCGGCTCGCCGCGCCGCCGCCGGTGCGGAAGAACCGTCGCCGCAGCGCGCCGGTCACCTCCACCCGGTCCTGGACCACGAGCCGCCCGGCCACCCGCCGCGTCGCGGCGCTCCAGCACGCGACGTCGACCGCGTCGACCACCGTGCGTCCGTTCCCCCGGCCGACCCGTCGCACGGTCACCCGCAGGGAGTGCACGAGGTCCCCGCTCGGGAGCTCGGTCACCTCCCCCACCGCCGTGACCCGTCCCACGAGGTGCACCTCGTTGACATCCGTCCCGCTCATCGCCTCTCCTCCCCGGTCCTCGGTCCAGCCAACCGGCGGCCGCCCTCCCCCGCCACGGCCGCGCCCGGACTGTGGACGGGGGACGGTGGCCGGCGGGGCCTGTGGACGACCACGGCGTCCTGCCCGAGGTACTCGTGTGACTCATGATGCTGATGTGACGATCGCACCGCGGGAACGGTCCGTTCGGCCGACCCAACGGGTGCCGCCGCGTCGAGGTGACACCTATGCTCGACGGAGGGCGCGGAGCAGGGCGCGCCCGGGGTTGGTTGCGGCCCGTGCTGTCGACAGGAAGCAGGTTGTTGGTGCGTTCGCTCGGTGCTGGAGCCATCGTGCGCGGTGCTGCCGTGACGGTCGTCGCGGCGCTCGCGGTGCTGGGCTCGCTCGCCCCCGCCGTCGCCGACTCCGGTGACCTCACCTTCGCCTCCGACGAGACCGCGTCGGCCACGCCCAGCGCGAGCCCGACGCCGACCCCCACCCCGACGTCGACTCCCTCGCCGTCGGCCACCCGGACCCCCTCGCCGACCACCTCCTCGCCGGCCCCGTCACCGAGCACGCCGCCCTCCTCGGACGACGCACCCCCGCCGCCGGAGCCCGAGAGCGGGCACGCCGAGCCCGACGCCCCGGCCCCCCTCGCGGGTGAGGTCCTCGCGGCCCAGATCGCCGAGGCCGAGCGGATCGCCGCGATCCTCGAGGAGTCCTCGTCCGAGGTCGCCGTCGAGATGCGCCGCATGGACCGTCTCTCGGACCGCTCCAACGACGTCCTGGAGTCCCTCGCGGCCGCGACCGACGCCGAGGACGCGGCCAGCGAGGAGTCCTCGCAGGCCCACCGCGACCTCATCTCGCTCGAGGCCCGGCTCGCCAAGGCCCGGGCGATCATGCGCAGCTGGGCCTTCGACGTCTACAGCGGGGGCGAGCACGCCGACCTCGAGGGCATGCTCGACGCGATGCAGTCCGAGGAGGACGAGGCCGGCAACCCGCTCGGCGACCTCGCCTACCTCACCGACCAGCGCACCCGCGCCGTCGCCGAGGTGCGCAGCCTCACCGCCGAGCAGGAGCGGCTCACCGAGGCCGCCGACGAGGCGGAAAAGACCGCGCGCGAGGCCCGGACCCGGATCGAGAAGGACAGCGAGCGGCTCGAGACGCTGCTCAAGGCCCAGCGGGCCCGTGTCGGCGAGCTCCGCAAGCTGCAGATGGCCGAGGTCGACAAGGCGGGCCCGGTGGCGAACATCCTCGTCGGGGCCCGCACCCCCGAGGCCAAGGCCGCGGCCGAGCGGCTGCGGGCCGCCCTCAGCGGCGCCGTCGTCGACACCGCCGACGTCGGCAAGCCCTGCACCGACGAGACCGGCACGTTCGCCAACGGTCTCTTCCCCTCGAGTGCCCTCTGCCCCGTGTGGCGCCAGCCCGGCGAGCGCCTCTCCCCCGAGGCCGCGGCCTCCTTCAACGCCCTGAGCAAGGCGTACGCCGCACAGACCGGCACCCCTCTGTGCGTCACCGACTCCTACCGCTCGCTCCCGGAGCAGGTCGCGATCAAGGGCAGCCACGGGCACATGGCCGCGACGCCGGGCACCTCACGCCACGGGCTGGGCCGCGCCGTCGACCTCTGCGGTGGCGTCCAGGACTTCGGCTCCCCCGCCCATCAGTGGATGCGCCAGAACGCCCCGCTGTACGGCTGGTTCCACCCGTCCTGGGCCGGCGCCGGGGGGTCGCTCCCCGAGCCGTGGCACTGGGAGTTCGCCGGCTGAGCGGAGCCTCGCTCTCCTAGCCGACGCGGTGCTCGCCGTGCTCCTTGACCGGGAGCATCACGGCGAAGCCGGCCGCGAGGATGAGGACGATCCCGAGGATCCCCCAGTACTGGGTGTTCTCCTCCCCCGTCACCGCGGCGCCGAGGGCGATGAACACGCCGAAGGCGAGCGGCGACAGGAACGACACGACCCGGCCGGTCGTCGCGTACAGACCGAAGATCTCACCGCCCTTGCCCTGCGGCACCAGACGCGCGAGGAAGCTGCGGGACGCGGCCTGGGCCGGGCCGACGAACACCGTCATGAGCAGGCCGAGCGTCCAGAAGACGACGGCGCCCCCGTCGTGGAACACGAAGATCCCGAGCCCGAGGACGACGAGCGCGGCGAGCGAGACGAGGATGACCCGCTTCGGCCCGAGCCGGTCGTCGAGCATCCCGAAGAGCATCGTCGCGACGCCCGCGACGATGTTGGCCGCGGCTCCGAAGACGATGACGTCGGCCGCCGAGAGCCCGAAGGTGCCCGCGGCGAGCACCGCCCCGAAGGCGAAGACGCCGGCGAGCCCGTCGCGGAACAGCGCGGAAGCCATGAGGAAGTAGACCGTGTGCCGGGACGAGCTCCACAGCGCCCGGATCGAGGCCCAGACGAGGCGGTAGGAGTCGGCGACCCCCACCCGCGGCGCGCGCTCCCGCGGACGGTCCCTGAGGACGAGGAAGGCGGGGACGGTGAAGAGGGCGATCCACAGCCCGCAGACCAGCATCGACACCCGGATGTCGAGCCCGTCCTCCCCCGTGACGCCGAAGAGGCCGACCTCGGGCTGGATGAAGAGGACGTAGATGAGCAGCAGGACGATGATGCCGCCGAGGTAGCCCATCCCCCATCCGACGCCGGACACCCGGCCGACGGTCCGGGGCGTCGCGACCTGGTCGATCGTCGAGTTGTAGTTGACCCCCGCGATCTCGGAGACGACCGACCCGACGGCGAGCAGCCCGAGACCCACCCAGAGGAACCCGGGCTCGGGCAGCACGACGAAGAGGGCGGCGGACAGGAGGGCGACGACCAAGGTCTGAACCCTCAGGTGGCTCACCGTCCGGCCCGACCGGTCCGAGTTCTGCCCGAGCACCGGGGCGAGCAGCGCGACGAGCAGACCCGCGACCGCGGTGGAGACGGCCAGCGCCGTGGACGTCGTGTTCGTCGACCCGAAGGCCTCGCCCGTGATGTAGACGGAGAAGACGAACGTCGTGATGACGGTGTTGAACGGCTGGGTCCCCCAGTCCCACATCCCCCAGGCGAGGACTCGGCGCTTGGCGGTGGGTCCGGCGAGGTCGAGCGCGGCGGGGCCGGTCACGTCGACGTGGCCGGCGGGAGGTGTGGTCACACCGAGACGGTAGCGACGTGTACTCTCTCCCGGCGGGAGAACGCGCGCGCATCGTGGCGCCGCCCGGGGACGGCACCGGGGACGGTTGTGACGTAGGTCACACGACCCCTCGACAACCGCCGGGCGCCGGAACAACGAACCCCCCATGCACGTTCTCCACCCATGACCCGGTCGAGAGGACCCCGTCCGGGACATCCGAGACCCCCGGGAGACAACCATGGCAGAACGCAGCCTGCGCGGCAGTCGGCTCGGCGCCCTGAGCATGGAGACCGACGACAACGTCGTCCCCTCCGAGCGTCGCATTACGACGTACCTGTGCCCGAACGGCCACCAGATCGAGCTGCCGTTCTCCGTCGAGGCCGAGGTGCCGCCGGTGTGGGAGTGCCGCTGCGGCGCCGAGGCGAAGCTGCAGGGCGGCGGCGCCGACGTCGAGGTCAAGCCCGTCAAGCCGCAGCGCACCCACTGGGACATGCTGCTCGAGCGCCGCTCCATCCCCGAGCTCGAGGAGCTGCTCCAGGAGCGGCTGACGCTCCTGCGCGAGTCGCGCGGTGAGAAGCCGAAGAAGAAGAAGTCGGCCTGACGCACCGCTCCGCGAACGACGCGCCGGTCACCGCGAGGTGACCGGCGCGTTCGTGTGTCCGGGACGCAGTGCTCCCGTCAGTCGATGATCTCGCCCTCGACGACGTCCGGCCCGTCGTCCCGTCGACCTGGGCCACCCGGGCCACCGGGGCCGCGCCCCGGCCACTCGCCGAAGGGGCCCAGCAGGCGCCGGGCGACGAGCGCCTCGAGCCACCGCCGGGTGATCGGCCGGGTCACCGGCAGCACGACGAAGAAGCCGACGACGTCGGTGACGAAGCCGGGGGTGAGCAGCAGCGTCCCCCCGACGAGCACGAGGGCGGCGTCGGCGAGCTGGTGGCTGGGCATCCGGCCGCTGCGCAGCGCCTCCCGCAGGGCCGACCAGGCCCGTCCCCCCTCGCGCTGGACGATGACGGCTCCGACGAGGGACTCCAGGAGCAGCAGGCCGAAGGTGGGCCACCCCCCGATCGTGCGGCCGACGGCGATGATGACGGCGATCTCGACCATGGGGACGAGGAGGATCGCGAGGAAGACCAGCCGCAGCACGCGTCCACGGCGGCCGCGGGAGGCGTAGGGCGTCGACCCGGTGGGGCTCACAGGTCGTGCCACCGTTCGGTGCGCCGGGGGACGCGGTCGCGGACCTGCCCGGCCCGGTGCGCCAGCCCCCAGCCGGTGATCCGCCGCAGCGACTCGGCGACGATGTCGCCGCTCATCTTCGACGTCCCGACCTCGCGCTCGACGAAGGTGATGGGGACCTCGACGACGGTGAGCCCCGCGCGGACGGCCCGCCACGTGAGGTCGGTCTGGAAGCAGTAGCCCTGCGACGCGACGTCGGCCAGGCCCATCGCGTGCAGGGCGTCGGCGCGGTAGACCCGGAAGCCGGCGGTCGCGTCGTGGACCGGCATCCCGAGCAGCGCCCGGACGTAGAGGTTCCCCCCGACCGACAGCGCCTTGCGGTGCACCGGCCAGTTGACGACCGAGCCGCCGCGCACCCAGCGGGACCCGATGACGACGTCGGCGTCGGCCGCTGCGGCCAGCAGCGACGGCAGGTCCCGCGGGCGGTGCGAGCCGTCGGCGTCCATCTCGACGAGGGCGTCGTAGCCGCGTTCGAGGGCCCAGGAGAACCCCTCGAGGTACGCAGCCCCGAGCCCCTCCTTGCCGGCACGGTGGACGACGTGCACGTGGGGGTCCTCGGCGGCGAGCACGTCAGCGACCGCACCGGTGCCGTCCGGCGAGGCGTCGTCGATGACGAGGACGTCGGCCTCGGGGGCGTGCTGCCGGACGCCGGCGACGGCGGCGGGGAGCGTGTCCCGCTCGTTGTACGTCGGGATGAGCACGACGACGCGCGCCAGCGGGGGGCGGGCGGGTTCAGGCACGGGGGCGGTCCTCGGCGGGTCGGGGCGTTCCCGTCACCCTAGCGCGGTGCCCGGAGCGGACCGAGGCGAGGACGAGCAGGCCGAGCACGGCGGTCGCGAGGGCCTGCGGCGCCGGTCCCAGGCGGTCCGAGAGCGTCGTCCCGCTCCGCAGGACCGGGCGACCGATCCCCTGCTCCGCCGTGAAGAGCCCGGTCTTGCCGGTCACCGACCCGTCGGGGGCGACGAAGCCCGAGACCCCGACGGTGGAGACGTGGACGACGCTGCGGCCGTGCTCGATGGCGCGGAGCCGGGAGATGGCGAACTGCTGCTCCGACTCGGCGGTGAAGCCGAACGTCGCGTTGTTCGTCTGGACGAGGATGACGGAGTCCCGGTCCCCCGCCGCGAGGACGCTGTCGCGCATCAGCCCGTCGTAGGCCACCTCGAAGCAGATCGTCGGCAGGGCGGCGTAGGAGCCGCCGGGCGCCGGCACGTCGAAGACCCCGATCTCGTCCCCCGCGACGAAGTTGCCGGCGAGGTCGGCCATCGGGGTGAACGTCCGGAAGAACTCGCGGTGCGGGATGTACTCGGCGAACGGGACCGGGTGGATCTTCGTGTACCGGTCGGCGGGCTCCCCCTGCCCGGTGTAGAAGAGCGACACGTTGGAGCTGGCGTCGGCGGGCTCGGCGAGGACGGCCCCGACGACGAGCGGGACGTCGACGGCGGCCTGCGCCCGGCGGACCTGCTCGGCGGCGTCCTCGTTGCGCAGCGGGTCGATGTCGGAGGCGTTCTCGGGCCACACGACGAGGCTGAGGTCCTCCGGGGCGCTCTCCGCGAGGCGTTCGGTGCCGGTGACGTGGTTGTCCAGGACCGCCCGGCGCTCGGCGTTGAACGACAGCCCGGGTTCGGGGACGTTGCCCTGGACGAAGCCGATCGTCGCCTGGCGCCCGTCGGTCGGCAGCGGGACCGTCCCGGAGAGGAGGACGACCGCCGCGGCGAGGAGGGCCGGCAGCGGCGCGACGATGCGCGGGCCGCGGACGAGGAAGACCACGGAGACGAGCAGGAGCGTCCCGACGAGGGCGACGGCGAACGTCACCCCGGGGGCGCCGAACCAGCGCGCGAGGTGGGCCAGCGGGCTGTCGGCCTGGCTGAACGCGAGCCGGGCCCAGGGGAAGCCGCCCCAGGGCTGGGTCCCGCGCAGCCACTCCTGGGCCACCCAGCCGAGCGGGATCAGGGCGTAGGCGGCGCGGGTGGCCCCGGCGGCGGCGAGACGGCGTCCGGCGAACCCGGTGAGCGAGCACTGGAGGGCGACGTACAGCGCCTCGAGGACGGCGAGGGCGAACCACGGCAGGCGCCCGACGTAGATCCCGGTCCACGACAGCGTCGGGACGAAGACGGCGAGCCCGGCGACGAAGCCGAGGAGGAAGCCCTGAGGGCCTCCGGCGCGCAGCGTGGCGCCGCCGAGCAGGGCCACCCCGACGGGCGCGAGCCACCACAGGTCGTGCTCGGGGAAGGACAACCACAGGGCGAGGCCGGCGGCGACGGCGGCGAGCAGCCGCAGCGGGAGGCGGAGCGCGTCGGGCACGCGCTCACGGTAGGTCACCCGGCTGGGGGCACGACGACCACCCCGCGGGCGGTCGTGGCGACGAGCGGCGGGTCGAGGACGTCGGCCGCCGACTCCCCCCGCTCCGGGGCGCCGCGTCCGACGACCCGCACCTCGAACTCCATCTCCCGCGACCGGGTCCCGACGCGGACGATCCGGGCCTCGACCTCGATGACGTCACCGGCCCGGACGGGCGCGACGAACTGGACGTCGGAGTAGGAGGCGAAGAGGCCCTCGTCGCCGTCGGTGCGGATGCACATCTCGGTGGCGACGTCGCCGAACGCGGCGAGGCTGTACGCCCCGTCGACGAGGTTCCCCGCGTAGTGGGCGTGGCTGTACGGGACGTAGCGGCGGTGGGTGACGGTCGTCCCGACCTCGGCCGTCGTCATCGCTGGGCTCCTCGGGGGTCGGGGCGGGTGCGGGAGGTGACGAGCTCGTGGACGAGGTAGGACGCGACCTCGCCCGGGGTCGTGCCGCGGCCGAACACCCGGTCGACGCCCAGCGTGGCGGCCGAGCCCTCCTCGAAGCGGGGGCCACCGGCGACGAGCAGCGGGACCTGACCGGTCGGGAAGGCCTCGCGGAAGGCCGCGGACATCGTCGTCGTGTTGTGGATGTGGGCGTCGCGCTGGGTGACGACCTGGGAGACGAGGACGGCGTCGGCCTGCACCTCGCGGGCGGCCTCGACGAGGTCCGGGACGAGGACCTGGGCGCCGAGGTTCACGACGGTCATCTCCCGGTAGTACTCCAGCCCCTTCTCCCCCGCGAACCCCTTGATGTTGAGGATCGCGTCGATGCCGACGGTGTGCGCGTCGGTGCCGATGCACGCCCCGACGACGACGAGCTTGCGCTGGAGGTGGCTGCGGATCGCCTGGTTGACGTCGGCGGAGGACAGCAGCGGGTACTCGCGCTCGACGACGTGGACCTCGCGCAGGTCGACGAGGTGGGTGACCGAGCCGTAGACGACGAAGAAGGTGAAGTCCGGGCCCATCGGCTTGGCGTGGACCAGGAGGGCCGGGCTCATCCCCATCTTCGCGGCGAGCTGGAGGGCGGCGCCCTCGGCGCGCTTGTCGTGCGGCAGCGGCAGGGTGAAGGACGTCTGCACCATGCCGTCGCCGGTCGTGTCGCCGTACGGGCGGACGAGGTCTGCGCTCATCGGGTGCTCCCCTCCTCGAGGAGGGTGATCGCCGGGTTGTCGTAGTCGTCGGCCTTGACCGCGACGCCGTCGAGGCCCTTGCCGGCCGTCGGCGGCCGCTTCATCGCGCCGAACGTGCCGTCGGCGATCGCGGCGAGCAGCGGCTGCGGGTAGGTGGAGCCCTTCGCGGAGGTGTCGGAGACGATGCCCTCGAGCAGGCCGACCGCCTCGTCGAGCACCTCGCGGGCGCGGGTCTGGACGAAGCCGTCGCGCGGCGGGTGGAAGTCCTCGGTGAGCCCGCCGGCGGCGTCCATGACGTACCGGACGTTCTGCAGGGCGAGGTCGCGGTCGCTGATCCACGGGGTGACGACGGCCTCGGTCATCATCCCGACGAGGAGGATGCCCTGGCCGGTCATCGCCCCGACGAGGTTGAAGAAGCCGTCGAGGAGGTAGCCGCGGAACACGTCGCCCGTCATGTGCTTCGTCGGGGGCATCCACTTCAGCGGCGCCTTCGGGAAGAGCTGGCGGGCGAGGAGGGCGTGGGCGAGCTCGAGGCGGAAGGACTGCGGCACCTCGGGGTCGATCTCGAAGGCGTGCCCGAGCCCGAGCTGCCAGTCCTCGAGGCCGGCCTCCTTCGCGAAGTACTCGTTGAGCAGCTGGCTCACGGTGACGGTGTGCGCGGCCTCGACGGCGTCGGCGGTCGTGAGGTAGTTGTCCTCGCCGGTGTTGATGATGATCCCGGCGCGGGCGTGGACCTGGCGGCTGAACCGCTGGTCGACGAAGGTGCGGATCGGGTTGATGTCGCGGAAGAGGATCCCGTACATCGAGTCGTTCAGCATCATGTCCAGCCGCTCGAGCCCGGCGAGGACCGCGATCTCGGGCATGCACAGGCCGGAGGCGTAGTTCGTGAGCCGGACGTACCGGCCGAGCTCGCGGCTCGTCTCGTCGAGGGCCGCCCGCATGAGGCGGAAGTTCTCCTGGGTGGCGTACGTGCCGGCGTAGCCCTCGCGGGTCGCGCCCTCGGGGACGAAGTCGAGGAGGCTCTGGCCGGTCGAGCGGATGACGGCGATGACGTCGGCGCCGGCGTGCGCGGCGGCGCGGGCCTGCGGGATGTCCTCGTGGATGTCGCCGGTCGCGACGATGAGGTAGATCCAGGGCGTGCGCGGGGCGTCGCCGACCTTCCGGACGAACCGGTCTCGGGCGGCGTGCTGCCGGTCGAGGGTGCGGACCCCGGCGGCGACGTCCTTGCGCGCGGCCTTGCGTGCCGCGGTGGCGTCCTTGCCGTCGGGGAGCCGGAAGGTCACTCCCCCGCTGCTCGCCTTCTGGGCGAGGGTGAGCAGGTCGGGGGCGGCGTCGCGGCGCAGGGCGTCCCACACCGGGGTCGTCACGCCGTGCTCGAGGCCGACCTCGGCGCGGACGGCGTCGACGAGGTGGTTGACCCACGGGGTGCCGTCGTGGTCGGCGCCGGTCAGCCCGGCGAGCCGCAGCGTCGCCCGCTCGACCGAGACCGTCGTGTGCGCCGTCGCGAGGTCGACGACCGGCTTGCCGGCCTTCCGGGCGAGGCTGCGGGCCCGGCGGACGACCGCCGGGTCGAGGTCGAGGAGCGCGTGCGAGCGTGGAGACACCTCGCCAAGATAGCAACCGGACGCAAGGACTTGCGGCTGAGCACGGCTGGGGCGGGAGAACTTGTCGTCGCCGGATGCGTCCGGGCGCGTGGCGGTGCCGTCGTCCGGTGCGAAAGCCGGTCGCCGGCTGGGTGTCGGCGTGGTTGGCTCGGCCCCGATGAGCGATAACCCCTCCCCCGCCTCCGACCTCGTGGTCCGACCCACCGCCGCCCGCGACGTCGACGAGCTGATGCGGTGGCGCGCCGACCCCCGGATGACCCGGTGGATGCTGCGGACCCGGACGACCGCCGATGAGATGCGTGCCCGGCTCGCCGACCCGGGCACGACGACGTCCGTCGTCGGCGTCCTCGACGGTCGGGTCGTGGCGACCGGGTCCGTCGACGTCGGCGACGGCATGACGCAGGACGAGGAACGCGCTCCGCGCGCCACGGGGGGACTCATCGGGTACCTCGTCGCGCCGGAGTTCCATGGTCGCGGCGTGGGGACGGAGATGGCGCGGCGGCTGCTGTCGATCGCCTTCGACGACCTCGGGGTTCGCCGGGTGACGGCCGGCTGCTTCGCGGACAACACCGCCTCGTGGCGGGTCCTCGAGCGGGTCGGGATGCGGCGTGAGCAGCACGGCGTCGAGGACTCGTGGCACGCCGAGCTCGGCTGGGTCGACGGCTACACGTACGCGATGCTGCGGTCCGAGTGGGAGGCGCAGCGGCGCGGGTGACGCCCCCGGCGGACCCCCTGGCGACCCGCAGATCTGTGGACGAACCCTGGTGTTCGAACACGTGTTCGAGTATACTCGAGGCATGGACCGGGGGGATGTCAGCAGCCGCATCGCGGCTCTGCGCGCGGAGTGCGCGGCGCTGGGTCGGGAGCTCGCGGCGTCGGGGGCGTCGATGACGCCGGACGAGGCGTTCGCGGCCGCGGGAGAGCTGCAGGGTCTCGTCAACGCCGCCGAGGGCGCGCAGGCCGCTGTCGCGGCGTGGGGCGCGCGGGTGGAGTTCACCGTCCACGAGTCGCGGCCATGGGAGCGGGTGCACCCGGTCGGCTTCGTCGACGGGATGGCCGCCGCGGAGGTCTCGCTCGCGACGGGAGTCACCGAAGGGCTGGCCCAGCGGAAGGTCCGGCTCGGGGCGGCGCTCGCCGACCGCTTTCCCATCCTGCAGCGTCTCGTCCTCGACGGCGAGGTCGGCTCCGCCACGGCCCACAAGGTGCTCGACGCCTGTGCCGGCCTGGACCACGACGCCTGCCACCTCGTCGACGGCGCGCTCGCCGGCCGTCTCCCGCAGATGGACCCGGCGCGCGTCGCCGCGCAGGCCCGTGCGACGGCGACCCGCGTGGCCGCGGACCAGGTGCAGGCTCACGTCGCCGCGTCCCGGCGGGGGCGGTCGGTCGAGGTGCGACCCGGGGAGGACGGCCTGACCGAGTGGTGCGCGACCGTGCCGACCGCGACGAGCGTTGCCGCCTGGTCGGCGGTCGACACGCTCGCCGCGGAGTACCGCCGGGTCGACGACACGCTGACCGTCGCGGAGTCCCGCGCCGACGCGTTCGTGGACCTGATGCTGCGCGACGTCCGCGTCACCGCTCAGGTGACCCTCGGCGTCCCGGTCGTCACCGGCGACGCCGCATCCTTCCTCGACGAGACCGGCTGGGTCGAGGTCGAGCACGGTGATGACGAGACGTTCCTCGACGCCGACACCGGGGCGGAGGTCCGCTACGGCGACCTCACCCCCGCCTCGCGGGCCGAGCTGTCCCGCCACCCGGTGACCGACCACGACGAGCACACCGTCGACACCGGCTGGGGTCCGATGCTCACCGTCGACGGACGCAGCCGCGACCTCGCGCCCGTCCCCTCCGGCGCCGCCGCGCCCGGTGTGGCCGGAGTGATGGTCTCCGGTGCCGCGGTCCCCGGTTTGGGCTGGGTCGACGCCGCCACGATGGCGTCCCTCCTCGCGAGCGTCCCGATGAGTGTCGGCCGGGCCGTCCTGGACGCGGAGACCGGGGTGCTGACCTCGACGACGAGCTCGGCGTACACCCCGCCACCCCGGATGCGGGAGCACGTGACGACCCGTGACGGCACCTGCCGGATGTGGGGCTGCACCCGTCCCGCCGTCCACTGCGACCTCGACCACAGCCGGCCGTGGCCGGAGGGCCGGACGAGCCCACAGAACCTCGTCGCGCTCTGCCGCCGACATCACCGGATGAAGCAGCAGACCCGATGGCGCCCGGTGCTCGACCCCGCGACCGCCACTCTCACCTGGCACGGCCCGGGCGGTCGCACCCGCACCACCGAGCCCGAACCCTGACTTCTCCCCGCCCGTCGTGGTCCCGACACCGAGCCGCAGCCTGAGTTCCCGGCTCCGACCACCCGCGACGTCCCCGAGCTCATCCCCTTCTGACGCGATCAGCGCACCCAGGTCGGGTTGCCGATGGTGCTTCCACCCGTCACGGGCGGTGGGCGAGCTCGATCTCGGTCGGATGGGGCGGGAACTCGGCGGGACGGGAGCGGCCGGTGGGTACCCAGCCCAGGTGCTCGTAGAGGCCGCGGGCCCGGTGGTTCTGCTCGAGCATCCAGAGCGTCGGCGTCTCCATGCGTGCCGTTGCGACGTCGAGGGCGCGGCGGGCGTGGCCGTGGCGCCAGTGCCGCGGGTGGACGGCGAGGTGACGGATCCGGTCGGCGTCGAACGCGACGAAGGCGACGACCTCACCGGGTCGCTCCTCGCTCTCCAGCAGCAGCGTCGTCACCGACGGGTCGGCGAGGACGACGAGCCACCGCGCCCGGATGTCGTCGGTCGGGTACGGGTACTCGTCCGGCGGGAAGATGTGACCGAGCGCGGCGAGCGAGGCACCCCGCTCCACGGCGACGAGGGCTTCGACGTCGTCCACCCGGGCCGGACGGAACTGCGGCTCCGGCCTCGGCTCACGCCGTGCGGGCATGGAGGACCACCCCGGAGCGGACGGTGAGACGGCAGTCGGGCAGCGGCGCGCCTCCGCCGAGGACCGGCAGCCCGCCGGGACCCCGCTCCGGGACGTCCCACGCCGAGAACGACGCGACCGCGCCGACGGACAGCACCCCGCCCCGCTCCCCCGCCAGCGACCACCCGCCGACAGTGTGCGCCTCGAGCGCGGCCTCGGCGCTGATCCGCTGCGACGGCTCCCGGTGCTCGACCGCGGCCCGGACGGCCACCCACGGCGAGAACGGCGTGACCGGCGAGTCCGATCCGAGCCCCACCCGGACCCCCGCCGCGATGAGGTCGGCGAGGAGGTTCGTGTGGGCCCCGCGGTCGGCGCCCATCCGCTCGGCGTACATCCCCTCGCGCCCGCCCCAGTACCAGTCGAACGCCGGCTGCACGCTCGCGCCGATCCCGAGCCGGGCCATCGTCGCCGTCCCCGCGGCGTCGACCATCTCGGCGTGCTCCAGGCGCGGACGCGACGCCCGGACGACGTCCTCCCCGACGAGCTCCGCCGCCCGCACGTACCCCTCGAGGACGAGGTCCATCCCCGCGTCCCCGATGACGTGGAAGCCGCTCTGCACCCCGGCGACCGCGCACGCCGCGACGTGGTCGCGCACCGACGCCACGTCCCGGTACGCCGTGCCGTGGCAGTCCGGGCGGTCCGCATACCCGTCCCGCAGCAGCGCGGTGTGCGACCCGATCGACCCGTCGATGTTGAGGTCTCCGCCGAGCCCGCGCGCCCCGTGCAGCGTGACGAGCGCCCGCGCCTGCTCCGGGTCGGTCACCGCCTCGGCCCAGTAGCCGACGGTCGCGGGGAGGTCGGCGCGCCGGCCGAGGTCCACGACGTCGGCGAAGTCCTCGGCGGAGGTGAGCAGCGGCCCGCCGCACTCGTGGACGGCGACGATGCCCTGGGCGGCGGCGGCACGCAGCGCCACCTCGACGTCCGCCCGCCGCTCCCCCGACGGTCTCGACGCGTCGTAGGCCGCGCGGGCCGCGTTCTTCGCGTCCCGTACGACGAAGCCGCTCTCGGACCACCCGTCGAGCGAGTCCGCCCCGCACAGCGCGACGAGGGCGCTCGACACGACCGCCGAGTGCCCGTCGATCCGCGACGCGTAGACGACGCCGCCCGAGGACGCCCGGTCCAGCTCGGCCGCGGTCATCGTCCGCTCCCGCGTCCAGTCCTGCTCCTGCCAGCCGTGCGCGAACACCGGCCGGCTCGGGTCCCGACGGGCGGCCGCGGCGACGAGGTCGAGGGCCTCGGTCACCGTCCGCGTTCCCGCGAGGTCGACCCCACGTACCCCGAGCCCGGTGTGCGAGACGTGCGCGTGGGCGTCGACGAACCCGGGGACGACGAGCGCCCCGTCGAGGTCGACGACCGCGTCGACGGCGTCGGCGTGACCCGACGACCGCGCCTCGTCCCCGAGCCACACGACCCGGCCGTCGTCACCGACGACGAGCGCGGTGGCGGCAGGATGGTCCGGCGTCCACACGCGTCCGTGGCGGTACAGGGTCGTCGGCACGGCGCCACCCTATGCGGCGGCGACGCGCCCGCAGGCGCAAGACCCGCTCAGAGCAGGCCACGCTCCCGGGCCTTCCCCGCGGCCTCGGCCCGGTTCCGGGCGCCGAGCTTCTGCATCGCCTCCGAGAGGTAGTTGCGCACCGTCCCCTCGGCGAGGTGCAGCGTCGCCGCGACCTCCCGGTTCGGCACGCCGGTCTCGACGACGCGCAGGACGTCCCGCTCCCGCTCGGTGAGCTCGACGGGGGCGTCCCAGGCCATGACGGCGAGCTCCGGCGCGACGACGCGCCGCCCCGACGCCACCTGCCGCAACGCCGACACGAGCTCGTCCACCGGGGCCGCCTTGAGGACGTAGCCGGCCACCCCGGCGTCGAGGGCCCGCCGCAGGTACCCCGGCCGCGCGAAGGTCGTGAGGATGACGACCCTCGTCGGGACGTCGGCCGAGGCCACCTGCTCGGCGAGGTCGAGCCCGCTCGTGCCCGGCATCTCGATGTCGGTGAGGACGATGTCGGGCCGCAGCCGCTCGACGAGCCGCATCGCCTCCGCACCGTCCTCGGCGCGCGCGACGACCTCGACGTCGGGCTGGAGGTCGAGCAGGCGGGCGAAGGCGTCGCGGATCATCCCCTGGTCCTCCGCGACGACCACGGTGACCCGGCGCGACGGTCCGGACGCGTCGCTCATGCCGGCACCGTCACGACGATCCGCGTGCCGCGCTCCCCGGAGCGTTCGACCGAGCCCCCGACGGCGGCCACCCGCTCGCGCATCCCCCGCAGCCCGTTGCCCTCGGCCTCGTTCCCGCCGACCCCGTCGTCCGCGACCTCGAGGCGCCAGAGGCCGTCCGCGGAGGCGAGGACGACGCGACAGCGGGTGGCCTCCGAGTGCCGGATGAGGTTGGTCACCGACTCCCGCAGCGCGAGCGCGAGCGAGCGCTCGACGAGCGGGTGGGGCCCCTCCCCGGTCGGGACCTCGAACGCGGCCTCGATCCCGGCGGCCCCGAGCGAGCGCCGGGCGCCCTCGACCTCGTCCACGAGGCTCACCTCGCTGAGCCCACCGACGGTCCGCCGCACCTGGTCGAGCAGGTCCCGGGCCTCGGACTCGAGCAGCCGGGCCTCCTCCGCCGCCTCATCGGGGGCAGCGGCGGCGAGGGACTGGATGAGCTGGCTGCGGACGACGACCCCCGTGAGCTGCTGGCCCAGCAGGTCGTGGAGGTCGCGGGCGATCCGCTCCCGCTCGGCGGCCGTCGCCAGCTGCTCGATCCGAACGTTGTCGATGCGCAGCCGCTCCGCCTCGACCTGCTGCAGCATGGCGGCTCGGGTCTGCAGGCCGATGACCCAGAGCAGCACGACGCACGGCAGCACCCCGAAGAGGCTGTAGGGCCACGGGACGAAGGTGACGACGGACAGGACGGCGATGGCCACCGTGAGCCCGGCGAGCCAGCGCATCGGGCGTCGCCCCCGCTGGCGCACCGCGATGGCGCCGGCGTAGACGAAGAAGACGGCCGCCCCGATGTTCACCATCGTCACGACGACCCCGAGGCCGGTCGTGCCGTACAGGGCGCCGCTCCGGAAGCGCGGATCGGGGTGGTAGGAGGCGACGAAGAACGCGACCATGAGAGTGGCTGCCACCCCGACGACCGTCCAGGACACCCAGGACGACGCCGGGTCGAACACCGGCTGCCACAGCAGGTTCGACACCCACACGAGGTGCACGAGCTCGCCACGCGGCGCCCAGGCGGGGCGGCGGGAGGGTGCTGCGGCGTCGCTCACGGGCGCTCCTTCATCGTGCGGGACGACGGTACGCCACCGCGGCCACGGCGCCGGCCACGACGGCGAAGCCGAGCAGGTACGCGGCGTGCCCGATCGAGCCGGTCGCGGCCCCGCCCTCCAGCGGGCCGAGGGCCAGCCGGGAGAGGTGGTAGGTCGGCAGGAACTGCGCGACGGACCCCATCCAGCCCGGCAGCATCTCGAGCGGGAACCACAGGCCCCCCGCGATCGCCATCGGGATGACGAACGCGTTGAGGACGGCCGTCGTCGCGTTGCCCGAGGCCCGGGCGCCGACGGCGAGGCCGATGAGGGCGAAGGGCAGACTGCCGACGAGGAGTGCCGCGAGCAGCAGGAGC
Organism: Phycicoccus avicenniae; assembly: GCF_018139485.1. Taxonomy (GTDB): domain Bacteria; phylum Actinomycetota; class Actinomycetes; order Actinomycetales; family Dermatophilaceae; genus Phycicoccus; species Phycicoccus avicenniae. The sequence continues at coordinate 279,244 of NZ_JAGSNF010000003.1, read as the reverse complement.
CACTGGCCGACGCCGATCCGGAGCACCCCGAGTGCCGCGGCCGTCGCGGTCATCGCCCCGAGGATCCCCACGCAGTAGGGCAGGGTCGCGACGACCTTGGCGAGCAGGGTCAGGGGGACGGGCACCGGGGACACCTTGACGACGTCGAGCCACCCGCGCTCCCGCTCCTCGGCCAGACCGATCCCCGGGGTGAGCATCGTCGCACCGAGGACCCCGTAGGCACCGAACGTCGCGAGCATCGTCGTCCCGACCGGGAGGCCACCGACCCCGGCCGTCTCGCCGCCGAACATCGCGCTGAAGAAGGCGAAGAAGGCGACGGGCATGAGGACGCTGAAGAACAGGGCCGCGGGTTCGCGGTAGACCTGCTTCAGCTCGTCCCTGACCTCGGCGCCGAGCAGCGCGAGCGTGGAGGGTGCACGGGTGGCGGTGGCCGCTGTGGCGGCCGTGACGGGAGTGTCGACGGTGGTCATGCGCTCATCCGATCGGTCGCGGCCATGACGGCCTCCTCGAGACTGGCGGCCTCCACGCGGAGGTCGTGGGCGGTGGGGTCGTCGTGCAGGACCCTGCGGACGACGGCCTCGGGGCTCGTCGTGACGACGACGAGACGGCCCGCGGTCTCCTCGACCCGCAGGACGCCGGGCAGGTCGCGGACGACGGCCGCCGGGAGGGCCGTGCGCACGGACACCGTGCGGTCGGCGAGGCGGCCGGTGAGGGAGGCCGGGGACTCGTCGGCGACCACGCGCCCTCCGGCGATGACGCTCACCCGGTCGGCGACGGCCCCCGCCTCCTCGACGATGTGCGTCGTGAGCAGCACCGCCATGCCGGCGTCCCGCCGGGCCGTCAGGTTGCGCCAGAAGTCGCGCCGGGCGGCGGCGTCCAGGCCCTCGGTCGGCTCGTCGAGGACGAGCAGGGCCGGGTCGGCGACGAGGGCCCGGGCGAGCTGGAGCCGACGCCGCTGCCCTCCGGAGAGCTTGCCGCTGCGCCGACGGGCGAGGTCGTCCAGGCCCACCTCCTCGAGGACACCGGCGGCCCGCCCGCGCGGGACACCCGAGCGGACCGCCGCGCCCTCGACGAGCTCGCGGACCGTGAGGTGCCGCGGGAAGGCGGTGTCCTGGAGGACGGCGCCGAGCCGCAGACGGGTCCGGGCCGACGTCGGGTCGCCGCCGCAGACCCGCACCGTGCCCCGGTCCGGGACCCGCAGCCCCGTCACCATGCCGATGAGGGTCGTCTTCCCGGCGCCGTTGGGACCCAGGAGGGCGACGTACTCGCCGGGGTCGACCCGCAGCGAGACGTCGTCGAGGGCCGGTGCGTCGGCGCCGGCGAAGCGGAAGGTGACGCCGACGGCGTCGAGGGACGGGTGCACGGGGACTCCGGTGGGTCGGGCCACCCCGGGGGCGGCGGGCTGTCGATGGCCCCACTGTGGTGCGGCCCGGCACGGCCCGGTAGCGACGACCGTCACCCGTCGCGGGTGACAAACGTCAGGGCCGCCGCGGGCTCAGTCCTCCGCGAGCCGCGCCTCGAACAGGGCCCGGACGGCGTCGGACCCGCGGAGCAGGTCGAGGGCGTACTCGGCGTGCCCGGGGACGTAGCCGTTGCCGACGAGCATCCGCACGTCGGCCGCGAGCCCCTCGGCCCCGAGCGCCGCGGCCGCGAAGCTCGTCGCCATCGAGAAGTACACGATGGTGCCGCCCTGCGCCGTGGCGAGCACCGCGGGCTGCTCGCAGCCCGGGACGTCGACGCACACGACGGTGACGTCGGCAGGGCCCCCCGCGGCCGTCACCGCCTCGGCGAGCCCGAGCGGTGACCGTGCGTCGGCGACGACGACGTCCGCGAGCCCGGTGCCACGCAGCGTCTCGGCCTCGGCCTCGGTCGGGACGACCCCGATCCGGAGCCCGGCCCCGGAGGCGGCGGCCGCGGCGAGGGACAGCGACCCGGACTTGCCGGCGGCGCCGAGGACCGCGACCGTCGGGGCGCTCCCGCGCTCGAGGTGCTCGCGCACGACCCGCGAGACGAGCGCCGGCGCCCCGCACACGTCCATGACCATGAGGGCGAGGTCGGGCGAGAGGTCCTCCGGGAGCCGCGCGGCGATGGACCGGCCGAAGAGCACGGCGGTCCCCTGCGCCGGCACCCGCTCGGACCGTCCGTCCCACCGCTCGAGACCGTCGGTGAGGACGAGCGGTGTGAGCGAGAGCGACACGAGCGTCGCGACCCGGTCCCCGACCGCGAGCCCGAGCGGCGACTCCGGGCCGACCTCGGCGACCGTCCCGACGAGCATCCCGCCCGACCCCGTGACCGGGTTCTGCATCTTGCCGCGCGCCGCGACGATGTCGAGCACCTCGGCACGCACCGCGACTCCGTCGCCGCCGTGCTTCTCCGTGAGCTGGCGGAAGGACGCGGCGTCGAGGTTGAGGGTCTCGACGTCGATGCGCACCTCGTTGGGCCACAGGTCCGGACCGGCGTCGAGGACGGCGGCGGCCTGCGGCAGCGAGGCTCCCGCGGGCTCGATCACCCGGTGCAGGCCGACGGGTGAGCTGGGCGTGGTGCGCACGAAATCCTCCTTGTCCGGCGACGCGCCGCAGGAGTTCTTGCGGCCTGGACGTGTCGTAAGCGTGGCTCGTCCCGTATCGTGCCACGTATGACGACCATCGAGCAGCCCTACGTCTACCGGCGCCAGCCGCTCGTCGAGCCGGACTGGACCCGGCTCCCCGGGTGGCGCGACGTGACCTCCGCCGACTGGGAGAGTGCCCAGTGGCAGCGCGCCCACTGCGTGAAGAACGTCGGGCAGCTGCGGGCCGTCATGGGCGACCTCCTCGAGGACCGCTTCTACGCCGACCTCGAGCGCGACCAGGCCGAGCGGGCGACGATGTCGATGCTCCTGCCACCGCAGATGCTCAACACGATGGTCCCGTCGACCGACGGCGACGTGCCGTCCGCGGGTGCCGCGTACACCGAGGCGTTCTACGCCGACCCGGTGCGCCGCTACATGCTCCCCGTCTTCTCCGACCGGCGCACCGACTGGCCGAGCCACCCGTTCGCCGCACGCGACAGCCTGCACGAGCACGACATGTGGGCCGTCGAGGGCCTGACCCACCGGTACCCGACGAAGGTGCTCGCCGAGCTGCTCCCGACGTGCCCCCAGTACTGCGGCCACTGCACCCGGATGGACCTCGTCGGCAACTCCACCCCGCAGGTCGTCAAGCTCAAGCTCGCCGGCAAGCCCGTCGACCGCCACGAGGCGATGCTCGACTACCTGCGGCGCACCCCCGGCGTGCGGGACGTCGTCGTCTCCGGCGGTGACGTCGCGAACATGCCGTGGAAGGGCCTGGAGTCCTTCCTCGACCGGCTGCTCGACGTCGAGAACGTCCGCGACGTCCGGCTCGCGACGAAGGCGCTCATGGGGCTGCCGCAGCACTGGCTGCAGCCCGACGTCGTCGAGGGCGTCGGCCGGGTGTCGGCCAAGGCCCGCTCCCGCGGCGTCTCGCTCGCCATCCACACGCACGTCAACGCGGCGCAGTCGGTCACCCCGCTCGTCGCCGACGCCGCCCGGGCCATGCTCGAGGCCGGCGTGCGCGACGTCCGCAACCAGGGCGTCCTCATGCGGGGTGTCAACGACTCGTCCGAGGCGCTGCTCGACCTCTGCTTCGCCCTGCAGGACGGCGCGACCATCACGCCGTACTACTTCTACATGTGCGACATGATCCCGTTCTCCGAGCACTGGCGGCTCTCGCTCGCCGAGGCCCAGGAGCTGCAGCACGACATCATGGGCTACCTGCCCGGCTTCGCGACGCCGCGCATCGTCTGCGACGTCCCGTTCGTCGGCAAGCGCTGGGTGCACCAGGTGCACAGCTACGAGACGACCACCGGGATGTCCTACTGGCGGAAGAACTACCGCACCTCGATCGAGGGTGACGACACCGAGGCGCTCTCGCGCGAGTACGTCTACTACGACCCGATCTACACCCTCGCCGAGGAGGGGCAGGACTGGTGGCGCCGCAACACGGACCTCGACGCCGCGCACGAGGCCGCCCTCGCCGGGGCCGGTGCGAGCCGGGCCGCCTCCGCTGCCGACCTCGCTTGAGGCCCGTAGCCTGGTCCGCATGGCCCGTCGCGCGCCGTCCGGCACCCCCGCGACCGTCGCGCTCACCGATGCCGGGGTCGCGTTCACCCAGCACCCGTACGAGCACGACCCGGCCGCGCCGTCCTACGGGCTCGAGGCGGCTGCCGTGCTGGGCCAGCCGCCGGAGCAGGTCTTCAAGACGCTGCTCGTCGACACCGGCGACGGCCTCGCGGTCGGCGTCGTCCCCGTCGCGGGGTCGCTCGACCTCAAGGGGATGGCGGCGGCGCTGGGGGTGAAGAAGGTGACGATGGCGCGCCCTGAGGACGCCGAGCGATCGACCGGCTACGTCGTCGGCGGGATCTCCCCCGTCGGGCAGAAGCGTCCGCTGCCGACCGTCGTCGACGAGACCGCCGAGCTGTACGACGTCGTCTACGTCTCGGGGGGACGGCGCGGCCTCGACCTCGGCCTCGCCCCCGCCGACCTGCTGCGGGTCACCGGCGCGACCGTCGCCGACATCGCTCGCTAGGAGCGCGCCTGCTTCGGGCGGGCCCGGACGTGCATCCGCTCCCCCTGCGGGCCCATGATGCTCAGTAGCTCGACGGGGCGGTCGTCCGCGCAGCCGAACCAGTGCGGCGTGCGGGTGTCGAACTCCGCGACCTCGCCGACCCCGAGGACGACGTCGTGCTCCGCGAGGACGAGCCGCAGCCGGCCGTCGAGGACGTAGATCCAGTCGTAGCCCTCGTGGCTGCGGGGGTCGGGCTCGCGGCCGTCGGGACGGAGCACCATCTTGAACGAGCGGGGACCGCCGACCCGTCGGGTCAGCGGGATGACCGTGGCGTACGCGTGGTCGACCGGCCGCAGGTGGACGCGGGGGTCCGCGGAGTCCGGCGCGTCGACGAGCTCGTCGAGCGTCACCCGGTAGACGCGGGCGAGCGGCACGAGGTGCTCGAGCGTGGCCCCACGCTTGCCCGACTCCAGCCGGGAGAGGGTGCTCACGGAGACCCCGCTGTCCCGGGCGACCTCCGCGAGGGTGAGCCGCCGCCGGGTCCGCAGGTCGCGCAGCCGATGCCCCACGGCGAGCGGGTCGAGGTTTGCCGTCATGGCAACGGAGTTTGCCACGTCGGTCGGCGGCGCCGCACGCTCGAACCATGAGCACCCCCACCTCCCCCACGTCGTCCGTGACCGATGCGTCCCCGACCGTCGACGTCCTCGTCGTCGGAGGCGGCGCCGCCGGGCTGTCCGCCGCGACCGTCCTCGCCCGATCCCGCCGCTCGGTCCTCGTCCTCGACGCCGCCGAGCCCCGCAACGCCCCCGCCGACGGGGTCCACGGCTTCCTCGGCCACGACGGCGTCCCCCCGCTCGAGCTCCTGGCCCGCGGCCGCGCCGAGCTCGAGTCCTACGGCGGTCGCGTCGTGACCGCCGAGGCCGTCTCGGCGACCACGGACGACGACGCCGTCACCGTGAGGACGGCAGCGGGCGACGTCCATCGGGCCCGGCACCTCGTCGTGACCACCGGAGCGGTCGACCGGCTGCCGGAGGTCGACGGCCTGGCCCGGCACTGGGGGCGCGGGGTCGTCCACTGCCCCTACTGCCACGGTTGGGAGGTGCGCGACCAGCGCGTCGTCGTCCTCGCGGCGAGCCCGGCGGCCATGCACCAGGTCGGCCTCTTCGGGCAGCTCACCGACCGGCTGGCGGTTCTCGCCCACGACGCCGACGCCCTCGACGACGCGGCCCGCGACCGGCTGGCCCGCCTCGACGTCCCGGTCCACGAGGGACCCGCCACCGGGGTCGTCGAGTGCGACGGCACCCTGGTCGGGCTCGAGACGGCCGCCGGGGTCGTCCCGGCCGACGCCGTCGTCGTCGCCTCGTTCGTCGAGCCCCGCTCGGCCCTCCTCGACGGCCTCGGGCTCGCCGTGCTCGACCTCGAGATGGGCGGGACGGTCCTCGCCCGTCACGTCGAGGCGGACCCCGTCGGACGCACCGCCCTCCCCCGGGTCTGGGCCGCGGGGAACGTCGTCGACCCGATGAGCCAGGTCGTCCTCGCCGCGGGGGCCGGGATGCGCCTCGGGGCCGCGCTCAACGGCGTCCTCGTCGTGGAGGACCAGGAGACGCGGCTCGCCGGGTGACCGTGGTCGGTCGAGGACCGGCCCGGGTGTCCGTACGCTGTGCCGGTGACCGAGCCGCCCCCGATGACCTCCGGGTCCGTGCACCCCTTCGCGGCCTGGCTCGTCCGCCCCGACGCCGCGGCCGGCGAGGTGGCCGCGATGGCCGAGACCGCGGTGGCCGCCCGGTCCGGTCCTCGTCCGGTCCGGCCGGAGGCGTACGATGCGATGGCCCCCGCGGTGTACGTCTACCGGCAGCGCACCCCGGTCGCCGACCACGTCGGCATCGTCTGCGACATCACTCCCGAGGTCTTCGTCGCGGGCCGGGTCCTGCGCCACGAGGAGGTCCAGGCCGACCGCGTCGAGGCCCTCTCCCACTACCTCGAGTCGGTCCCGCAACGGGTCGACCTCGTGAGCACCATGCACCACGCCGGTCCGGTGGCCGAGCGGGCGGTCGCGGACGCCCTCGTCTCACCCCCACTGCTCGACGTCCCAGGGGCTGACGGGACGCAGCAGACGGTGTGGCAGGTACCCCCGGGCGCGAGCACCGAGGAGCTCTGCCGCGAGCTCGAGACGGGCCTGCACTACATCGCCGACGGGCACCACCGGGTCGCGGCCGCGCTCCGGGTGTGGGAGCGCTCCGGACGTGCGCCGGGTCATGGGGTCCTCTGCGCCGTCTACTCCCTCGGTGGTCTGCGGCTGGAGTCCTTCGACCGGTGGGTCCACGGTCCGCTCGACCCGCAGGCGTTCCTCACGCTCCTCGAACGCGACTTCGAGGTGCGCCCGGCGGCCGACGCCCGGGACGCCGCGCGCTCCGGGAGCGCCGTCTACCTCGGGGGCCGCTGGTACGGCGCGCGGTTCACCGGCGTGCGCCCGGGCGGCGCGGCAGGCCTGGACGTCTCCCTGCTGCACGCCCTCGTCCTGGACCACCTGCCGCCGGGGACGTCCGTCGAGCCGGTGCGTGAGCTCACCGACGTCCTCGTCGCGGCGTGCGACGCGGACGGCGGCGCCCTCGTCATCCCGCCCGCCCCCGGGCTCGCGGCGGTCACGGCCATCGCCGACGCCGGGGAGGTCGTGCCGGCCAAGAGCACCTTCTTCGCGCCGAAGCCGGCGTCCGGGATCTTCCTCCGGGCCCCTGCCGCGGTCGACGACCGGCGACGGGCCCTGGCCCACCCCGAGCGCGCCTGACCGGCCGCCCCGGCAGGTCTCACTCCCAGGGCGTGGAGAGCACCACCGTCGTCCGGGTCGAGACGTGCGCCGACCCCCGGATCCGCGCGATGAGCTCCTCGAGGTTCTGCGGGGTGGCCACCCGGATCTTGAGGATGTAGTTCTCGTCGCCGGCCACCGAGTGGCACTCCTCGATCTCGGGGATGTCGTGCAGCCGCTGCGGGATGTCGTCCGGCGCGGCGGGGTCGAGCGGGGTGACCGACATGAACGCCGTGAGCTCCCGCCCGAGCTCGCGGTGGTCGACCGTCGCCGTGTAGCCGGTGATGACCCCGCGCTCCTCGAGCCGGCGGACCCGCTGGTGGACGGCGGAGGTCGACATCCCGAGCGCCTTGCCCAGGTCGGTGTAGCTCATCCGGCCGTCCCCGGTGAGGAGGTCGACGATGCGGCGGTCGAGGTCTTCCACGCGGCCAGACTAGTGGGCGCCGCTCCCCCTCGGCAGCCGCCGATCCACGGGCCGGACGTCCGTACCTCGTCCTCGGCTTGACCTCAAGTGAACCTGAGGTGATGGGCTCCTTCCATGGATGTCACGACGTTGCCCGAGTCCGCCACCTGCGAGCTGACGACCCGGGGTCGCCGCAGCGGACGGGAGTCCCGGATCGAGATCTGGTACGTCGTCGCCGACGGCCGCCTCGTCATCACCGGGACCCCGGGCCGGCGGGACTGGCTCGCGAACCTGCGGGCCGACCCCCGCGCCCGGCTGCACCTGCGCGGCCGGGACGTCGACGTCGTCGCGCACGAGATCACCGACCCCGACGAGCGGCGGCACGTCGTCCGCGAGGTGTGGCGGGTCCAGCCCTGGTACTCGCGCCAGGCCTCCTCCATCGACGCCTGGGTCGCCCGCGCGCCGATCGTCGTGCTGCGCGAGGCCGACACCCGCGCGGCGTGAGCCTCCCCTAGGCTCGGCGCCATGCCGCGCGAGACGACCCGCCCGCAGAAGCTGCTGCTGCTCGACAGCGCCTCGCTGTACTTCCGCGCGTTCTACGGGGTGCCGGACCGGCGGGAATCCCCCGACGAGACCCCGACGAACGCCCTGCGCGGCTTCCTCGACATGATCGCGACGCTCGTCACCGCGCACCGGCCGACGCACCTCGTCGCGTGCTGGGACGACGACTGGCGACCGCAGTGGCGGGTCGACCTCGTGCCGACCTACAAGACCCACCGGCTCACCGACGGCTCGGACACCGCCGAGGAGAGCCCCGACGACCTCACCCCGCAGGTGCCGCTCATCCGTGACGTCCTCGCCGCCGTCGGGATCCCCCGGATCGGGGTGCCCGAGTGCGAGGCGGACGACGTCATCGGCACCCTGACGACGACGCACCACGGCGTCATGCCGGTCGACGTCGTCACCGGTGACCGCGACCTGCTCCAGCTCGTCGACGACGCCCACGAGGTCCGTGTCCTCTACACCGGCAAGGGCGGCGTCCGCGAGCCCGACGTCTTCACCGAGGCCGCCCTCGCCGAGAAGTACGGCGTGACCTCCGGCGAGGGCTACCTCGAGATGTCCGTCCTGCGGGGGGACACGAGTGACGGGTTGCCCGGCGTCAAGGGCATCGGCGACAAGACGGCCGCGACGCTCATCGCGCAGTACGGGTCGCTCGCCGCGCTGCGCGAGGCCGTCGACGGGGGCGACCCGGCCATCAAGGGCGCCCGGCGGACCAACCTCGAGGCGGTGGCGGACTACCTCGACGTCGCTCCCGACGTCGTCCGCGTGCGCCGGGACGCCGCCGTGCCCGACGTCGACGTCGCCATCCCGTCGGTCGTCGCCGACCGCATCGCCCTCGACGAGCTCGCCGCCCGGCACGGCATCGAGAACCCGGTGGGCCGGCTGCTCACCGCTCTCGGCCTCGACTGACCGGACGGGTCCAGCGCATCCGGAACGCCGTCGGGACGAACCCCGTCGCGGGGTCCGGTCCCCGGCGGTACTCGCTCGGCGGCACCCCGACGACGTCGGAGAAGGTCCGGCTGAAGGTGCCGAGGCTCGTGAACCCGACCGCCATGCAGACGTCCGTGACGGGGGTGTCCGTCGTCCGCAGCAGGGTCATCGCCCGCTCGATCCTGCGCCGCTGGAGGTAGCGGTGCGGCGTCTCGCCGAAGGCCGCCTTGAAGGCCCGGATGAAGTGCGCCCGCCCCATGAACGCCACGGCCGCCAGGGCGTCGACGTCGAGCGGCTCGGTGCTGTGCCGGTCGATCGTGTCGCGGGCCCGCAGCAGGCGGCGGTTCCGGTCCTCCTTCGCGGCGCTCACGGCGCCACGGTACGGCCCCGCGGTCCACGAACCGCACTTTCGGAGAAGCGGCCCGGCGCCGGCGGCCCTAGCGTCCTCCTCGTCACGATCCTTCGCTCCGAGAGGCACCCCATGCTCACCCGCAACAACATCTCCTCGATCTTCGTCCTCGACCAGGACGAGGCCCTGACGTTCTACACCGAGGTCCTCGGCCTCGAGGTGGACACCGACATGGACTTCGGCCCGATGCGCTGGCTCACGGTGCGCGTCCCCGGGGACCCGAAGTCGATCCTGCTCGAGCGTCCCGGGGTGCCCGCCCACGACGAGGCCACCGCCGAGCAGATCCGCTCGCTCGTCACGAAGGGCGCCGGGGGCGGCTGGCTCGCCTTCACCTGCGACGACGTCGAGGAGATGTACGCCCGCGTCGTCGCCGCCGGGGTGGACGTCACGCAGGAGGTCGTCGAGCAGCCCTACGGACGCGACTTCGCGATCCGGGACCCGTTCGGCAACCACATCCGCATCGGCGACATCCGCGAGTGACGGCCGCTGCCGGCCGCGCTCGCTCAGTCGAGCCGGTCGGCGGCGACGACACCGCGCCGCACGGCGTCGACGGCCTGCCGCGCGGTCCGGCGCAGCACCTGGTCGCTCGCGGCGTCCCCGACCTGGTCGAGCAGGTCGACGAGCTGCTTGCACCGCCGGACGAAGTCGCCCGCCGCGATGTCCTGGCCCCGCAGCACGTCCTCGAGCCGGCCGCCGGACGCCCAGCGGTGCACCATCCACGCCATCCCACCGTCCGGCATCGACGTCGTCGGCAGGTCGTGCTCGGTCTCCAGGTCGTGGATGTCCGACCAGTGCCGCTGCATCTCGTGGACGGCCTCGGCGACGTCCTCGGTGGGCATGCGGGGCTGGACGTCGGTCTCCTCGTGCCGCGGCTCGTGGACGAGCGCCGACACCGCGGCCGCGAGCCCGGGCGCGTCGAGCCGCTTCCACACCTCGTACCTGAGGCACTGCGCGGCAAGGAGGTCCTTCTCGGTGTAGAGCCGGCGCAGCCGCTCCCCCCGCTCGGTGACGACGGTGCCCCGCTCGTCGAGGTAGCCGAGGTCCTCGAGGGCGTCGCAGATCCGGTCGAACGTGCGGGCGACGGTGTTCGTCCGTCCCTCGACGCGGCGCTGCAGGCCCGTCGTCTCGCGCTTGAGCCGCCACCAGCGCTCGGCCCAGCGCGCGTGGTCCTCGCGCTTGGGGCACTGGTGGCACGGGTGGTCCTTCAGCTCGCGCCGGAGGTGGTCGACGAGGTCGGGCTCGGGGGCGGTGACGTCCGGGCGCCCCCGGCGCGACGGGGCGTCCTCGAGGCCGTGGGGCGTCGCCACCCGCAGCGCCACGGCGAGGTCGCGCCGGGACCTCGGGGACTTGGGGTTGAAGTGCTTCGGGACGGAGACCCGGGCCATCGCCTCGACCGGCTCGGGGACGTCGACGAGCGTCAGCCGCCGGAACTGCTTGTCCTCGGTGACGACGCCCGGACCGCTCGGTGAGCCCTTCGCGGTCCGCGCCGGCTGGACGACGACGGCCCATCCGGCCCGCCGTCCCGCGGGGATCCTGATGACGTCCCCCACCCTCAGCGCCTCGAGCGACACGGCGGCCTCCGCCCGCCGGGTGGCGGCCCGTCGCTTGCGGCCGTCCTTCTCGGCGTCGGCGAGCTCGCGGCGGATCCGCGCGTACTCACGGAAGTCGCCGAGGTCGCAGTGCATCGCCTCGGCGTACCCCGAGAGGCCCTCCTCGTTCTTGCGCAGCGTCGTCGCGATGCCGACGACCGCCCGGTCGGCCTGGAACTGGGCGAACGAGGTCTCGAGCAGCTCGCGGGTGGTCTCGCGGCCCACCTGGGCGACGAGGTTGACCGCCATGTTGTACGTCGGGCGGAAGCTCGAGCGCAGCGGGTAGGTGCGCGTCGTCGCGAGACCGCCGACGGCCATCGGGTCGGTCCCCCGGCTCCACTGGACGACGGCGTGGCCCTCGACGTCGATGCCGCGGCGTCCGGCCCGCCCGGTGAGCTGGGTGTACTCGGCGGGCGTGATGTCGACGTGGGCCTCGCCGTTGAACTTCACGAGCTTCTCGAGGACGACGGTGCGCGCGGGCATGTTGATGCCGAGGGCGAGGGTCTCGGTCGCGAAGACCGCGCGGATCCGTCCGTCGGTGAACAGCTCCTCGACGATCTCCCGGAACAGCGGCAGCATCCCGGCGTGGTGGGCGGCGAACCCACGGGTCAGCCCCTCGACGAAGTCCCAGTACCCGAGGACCCCGAGGTCCTCGTCCTCGAGCGCCTCGACGCGCTGCTCGACGTGCCGGCGGATGCGGTCGCCCTCGCGCTCGGTGACGAGGCGGGTGCCGGCCGCGAGGAGCTGGCCGACCGCCGCCTCGCAGCCGACCCGGCTGAAGATGAACGTGATCGCCGGGAGCAGGCCGTCGGCGTCGAGCTCGGCGACCATCTCGGCCCGGGACGCCCCTCCCCCGGGCCGGCTGCCCCGGGTGTAGCCGCGGGCCTGCTGCGGACCGTCCGAGAAGCCCTTGCCGGCGCGCCCGCCACGGGGACCGCCCTTGCCCCCACGTCCCCCGTGACCGCCACGACCTCCGCCCCGCCGGCCACCCGGCCCGCTCGACCGTCCCGTGTCCTGCTCGAAGCGGCCGCGCTGCTCGGCGCCCCGGATGGCGTGGAGCAGGTCGGGGTTCACCCGGTTGCCCGCGAAGAGGTCGAACATCGTCGTCCCGACGGTCATGTGCTGGAAGAGCGGGACCGGTCGGTGCTCGGACACGACGACGGCGTGGTTGCCGCGGACCTCGGCGAGCCAGTCGCCGAACTCCTCCGCGTTGCTCACCGTCGCGGACAGGGACACGACCTGCACCGACTCCGGGAGGTGGATGATGACCTCCTCCCAGACGGCGCCGCGGAACCGGTCGGCGAGGTAGTGCACCTCGTCCATGACGACGAAGCCGAGCCCGAGGAGCGTCGAGGACCCCGCGTACATCATGTTCCGCAGCACCTCGGTCGTCATGACGACGACCGGCGCCTCCCCGTTGACGGAGCTGTCGCCGGTGAGCAGCCCGACGTTCTCGGCGCCGTGCGTCGCCGCGAGGTCGTGGTACTTCTGGTTCGACAGCGCCTTGATCGGCGTCGTGTAGAACGCCTTGCGACCCGTTGCGAGGGCGAGCTGGACGGCGAACTCGCCGACGACCGTCTTGCCCGCGCCGGTCGGCGCCGCGACGAGGACCCCCTGACCGGCCTCGACCGCCTCGCACGCCTCGATCTGGAACGGGTCGAGCGGGAAGTCGAGCGCCGCGGTGAACCGGCCGAGCTCCGAGCGTTCCCGGCGGCTGCGGGCCTGGGCCGCGGCGTACCGCTCGGCGGGACTGGGCATGTCCTCAGGCTACGTCAGCGCTCAGGCGAGCACCGACAGCGCGCCCGGGACCACCTCGAGGTCGAGCGGCAGCGGGCCGAGCCGCTCGCCGTCGGCGTACCCGACGATGCCGGTCGCCTCCAGCCGCACCCGGCGCGCGCGGTGCACCTCGACCGCCGGGTGGCCGAGGTGGCCCCCGGAGAACACCCGCGGGAAGACGCGGAGGAACTCCGCGACCGGGAGACGGTGCAGGACGAGCACGTCGAGGAGACCGTCGTCGAGGGCCGCGTCGGGCGTCACCCGCATCCCACCGCCGTACGACGGGCCGTTGCCGACCGCGACGAGCATCGCCTCGGTCTCGAGCCGCCGGTCGTCGAGGTGCAGCACGTACGGGATCGGCCGGAACCCCGGCAGCTCGCGCAGGACGGCGAGGGTGTAGCGCGCCTGGCCGCGCGGCCACCGCCAGCCGTTGGCCCGCTCGTTGACGACGGCGTCGAACCCCGCGGCGAGCACCCCGACGAACCACCTGCTGCCGTCCGGCCCCGGGTCCTGCCGCCGCACGGCGTCGACGGCACGGGTCCGTCCCGCCAGGACCCGCTCGACGGCGGCGGCCGCGTCCCGCACCGGCAGGCCGAGGGCCCGCGCGACGTCGTTGCCGGTCCCGGCGGCGACGATGCCGAGCGGCACGTCGGTCCCGGCGCACACCTGGGCGCCGAGGTGGACCATCCCGTCACCGCCGACGACGACGACGGCGTCGAGCCCTCCGGCCGCGACCGCGGCGCGCGCCCGTTCGAGGGCGCCGCGGCCGTCGGCGGCGGACAGGTCGACGACCTCCGCGCCCGCGGCCCGCAGGAGGGTCAGGGCCGTGGCCCCGACGGCGCGTCCGGTGTTCTTGCCGGCGGTGGGGTTGACGAGCACCCCGAGCCGGGTCACAGCGAGGAGGCCTCGTCGTCCGACACGTCGAGCCACTCCGGCCGGTTCTTCGCCTTGCGCTTGTCGAGCAGCCGGCAGACGAACCAGGCCCCGAAGAACAGCAGGGTGAGCGGGGCCGCGAAGACGAACATCGTGAACGGGTCGGCGGTCGGGGTGGCGACGGCGGCGAAGACGAAGATGAGGACGACGGCGACCCGCCAGCCTTTGATGAGCCGCTCCGCCGGCATCGCGCCGAGGACGTTGAGCCCGACGAGGACGACGGGGAAGAGGAAGCCGAGCCCGAAGACGAGGATGAAGCGGGTGACGAACGAGAAGTACATCGACGTCTGCTGGATGTTCGAGGTCCCGGCGGGGCTCAGCCCGTAGAGGATCTGAAGGCTCTGCGGGAGGATCGCGTACGCCAGCGCGCAGCCCGTGAGGAACAGCGGGACGGTCGCCGCGACGAAGAGCAGCGAGACCCGCTTCTCCTTGCGGGTCAGCCCGGGCACGATGAACGCCCACGCCTGGTAGAGCCAGACCGGGCTCGAGACGATGACGCCGACGAAGATCGACAGGCTGATGAGGTTGGACAGCGCCGAGGTGGCCTCGCCGAAGTTCAGGCTGATCGTGTTGTCCGGGTTGGCGTCGGCGTAGGCGTAGAAGGGCGCCGTGAGGAACTGGAAGACCCGGTCGTAGAAGATGCCCGCGACGATCGCCGTCACGAGCACCGACGCGGCGGCGACGAAGAGACGCCTACGGAACTCCCGGAAGTGCTCCGCCAGCGTCATCCGACCCTCGGGGTCGCGAGGGCTACGGGGCTTCCGGGCCATGGAGGGTGGGTGGTCCCGGGGTCAGGCGCGCGGGCCGGACTGGTTGTCGGTCCGGGGCTGCTTCTCGTGGACGGCGTTGCCGGCCTCGTCGGGACGGACGACGTTGTCGACGCTGCGGTCCTGGGTGATCGACTCACCCCGGACCGTGGACTCCGAGGCGTCGGACTTGCTCGCCTCGCTGTCGCGCTTCATCTCGTCGACCTCCGACTTGAAGACGCGAGCCGAGCGGCCGATGCTGCGCGCCGCGTCGGGCAGCCGCTTCCAGCCGAAGATGACGATGATCAGCACCGCGATGATGATGATCTCGGTGGGTCCGATCCTGCCCATGTGGGTCCATCCCCTTCGATGTGTCGAGGTCGTGGGTCAGTCTACGCGTGCCCAGGCCGGCATCCGCGCGGCACGTCGTGCCGATCGGTCCGCCCGCTGTCGGGCCCGCTCGCTCCGATACTGCCTCAGCAGCGTCCGCGGCGCCTGTGCGACCGCCGTGTCCGGTGGGTGAACCGCCGGGGAACGCTCCAGGGCGGCCTCGAGCTCCGCGACGACGCGGCCCGCGCGGGAGACCTCGGCGGACAGCGCCCGGACGCTGCGCCAGAGCGAGCGCAACCGCAAGAAGACGACGACGCCTCCGCCCAGGACGAGCACGGACCACAGCAGCAGCCAGCCCCACCACGGCAGCACGGTCAGGCCCGGGAGTAGGCCGCGAGGGCGGCGTCGGCCCCGCCGAGCACCTCGGCGGCGAGGTCGGCCGGGGACTCGACCCGTCCGGCGCCGCCGAGCCGCCACAGCAGCCGGCGCAGCCAGGCCGTGTCCGCGGTCCGCAGGGACACCCGCAGGCCCCCGCCCTCGGACGCGGGCACCTCCTCGACGTCGTCGACCGCGTAGTGGTCGGCGACCCACGTCGCGCCGGGCAGCAACCGCAGGACGACCGTGACGTCGTCGGGCGCCGGGCGGAAGGTGCCCTCGGACAGGTCGCGCTCGTGGGCCTGCTGCGGCGGGGTGCCGTCGACGTCGAGGACGACGAGGTCCTCGATCCGGTCGAGCCGGAACAGCCGGACGTCCTCCGCGCGGTGGCACCATCCCTCGAGGTACCAGGCGCCGTCCATCCCGACGACCCGCATCGGGTCGACGTCGCGCTCGGTCGCCTCGTCGCGGGCGGGCACGACGTAGCGCAGGTGCAGGCGCCGGTGGTCCGCGAGCGCGCCCCGCACGCGGCTCAGGACGTCCGCCTCGACCCGCGAGCCGACCTCCGCCCTGACCCGGCTCGCGGGGGCGGCGGCCTCCCCGGCGGCGCTCTCGAGCTTGGCGAGGGCGCGGTCGACGGCGTCGCGCTCGTCGAGCCCCGGGACCTCGCGCAGCGCCCGCAGGCCGACGATGAGCGTCACCGCCTCGTCGACCCCGAGCCGCAGGGGGCGGGAGATCTCGTCGGCGTTCCCGACGAAGACCCGGCCGCCCTCCCAGTCGGCCTCGATGAGCTCGTCCGGCATCTGCCCGTAGCCGCAGAGGAAGAGCAGCCGCAGGTCGGCCTCGAGCTGGTCGGTGCTCACCCCGAGCTCGTCGGCGGCCCGGCGCAGGTCGATGCCCTGCCGGTTGACGAGCCACGGGACCATCGTGAGCAGCCGGCCGAGCCGGGCGGTGGCGCTCTCGGTCGTCGGCGGCGTCACCGGACGGCACCCCCGTGCGCGAGGACGGCGCCGCGCAGGCGCTCCACGACCGCGTCGACGAGCTCGGGGGGCTGCTCGACGACGACGTCGGCGCCGTAGGACGCGAGCTCCTCGGCCTGCATGTCGAGGTCGTGGTAGTCGAGGTCGAGGAGCGACCACGTGTCGTCGACGTCGCCGACGGTCCGGGCGCGTCGGCGCAGGCTGTGGCCCGCACCCTGACGCACCCGGACGACGGCGGGGCTCGGCTGCGTCGCCGGCGTGCCCTCGCGGCGGGCCATGACGTGCGGCTCGTGGTCCTCGGGGACCTCGAAGGCCCCGGGACGCCCGACGGTGCGGACCGCACCGGAGATCCGGGAGAGCCGGAAGACGCGCGGCGCCTCGCGGTCCTCGTCGTACGCCGTGAGGTACCACCGACCGTTCCACGACACGAGCGACCACGGCTGCACGTGCCGCTCGCTCGCCTCGGCGTCCTCGGGGCGGCGGTAGCCGAAGCGCAGCCGCACCCGGCGCACCACGGCGTCCTTGACGGCGTCGAAGGCCGGCTCGGTGGTCCGCAGCCGCGGCTCGATCCCGATGAGTGCCTCGGCGTCGCGCTCGACGCCGGCGGCGCGCAGCTTGCGCAGGGCCTGGGCGGCGGGACCGGCGAGGGAGGCCTGCGCCCAGGTGCGGCTCGCGAGCCCCAGGACGGCGAGCTCGTCGGGCTCGAAGGCGATGTCCGGCAGGGCGTAGTCGCGCTGGTGGATGCGGTATCCGGGCTCGTCCTCCCAGAGGGCGTCGATGTCCTCGGTGACGAGCGGGACGCCGAGCTCGCGCAGCTCGTCCTTGTCCCGCTCGAACATCCGCTCGAAGGCCTCGACGGAGGCGTTGGCGGCGTACTGCGGGACGAGCCGGCGGATCTGCGCCTTGGACAGCGGACGCCGCGTGTAGAGCAGGACGAGGACGAGGTTGAGCAGCCGCTCGGTCTTCGCCTGGGCCCCGCTGGGCGCACCTCCCCCGTTCTCGCTGCTCACCCGTCAGACGGTACACGGGCCGTTACGCTGCCCGGCGTGATGCAGTGGCGTGCCGGACGGGTCGTGCAGGAGCGTCGCCGGTGGTCCGGCGCGGTGGAGCTGGAGGTGAGCGTGGAGGGCTCCCCCGAGCCGGTCCGCGCCCTCGCGTACACCGCCGTGACGGGGGTCCCGGCGGCCGGGGAACGGGTGCTCCTCAACGCCTCGGCCCTCCTGCGCGGTCTCGGCACCGGGGGCCTGGCGTTCGTCGTCGCCCGCACCGACGTCCTGCCGGAGGACCCCGAGGTGGGGCCCGGCCACATCGTCAAGGCCCGCTACACGCCGCTGCAGCAGATGCTGCTCGCCGTCGACGAGCAGGACAGCCCGCACCACGACCTGCTGCGGGACGCCGACGACCTGGACGGCACCCCCGTCGTCGTCGCCGACCTGCACAGCGCCCTGCCGGCGGTCGTCGCGGGTGTCCGCTCGGCGCGTCCCGACGCCCGGGTCGCCTACGTCATGACGGACGGCGGGGCGCTGCCCGCCGCCTTCTCCCGGGCCGTCGCGGGCCTGCGGGAGTCCGGCGCGCTGGCCGCGTGCGTCACGGTGGGCCAGGCCTTCGGCGGTGACCACGAGGCCGTGACGGTCCACACGGGGCTGCTCGCGGCCCGGCACGTCGTCGGCGCCGACGTCGTCGTCGTGGCTCAGGGACCGGGCAACGTCGGCACCGGCACACGGTGGGGGTACTCCGGCGTCGCGGCCGCGGAGGCGCTGCACGCCGCGGACGTGCTCGGCGGACGGTCCGTGGCGAGCCTGCGGGTGTCGGGCGCCGACCGGCGCGAGCGGCACCACGGGGTGAGCCACCACAGCACGACGGCCTACGGCCGGGCGCTGCTCACCCCGGCCGACCTCCCGGTGACGACGCTGCCGGACCCCGCGTTGGACGCGCGAGTGCGGCGGCAGGTCGAGGACCTCGTCGCGGGGGCGCGCGCGACCCTCACGGTCGTCGAGGTCGACCCGGAGGGCCTCCGCGAGGCGCTCGAGGCGTCCCCGGTCGGGCTCTCGACGATGGGCCGCGGCCTCGCGGAGGACCCGGCGCCGTTCCTGTTCGCGGCGGCCGCCGGGTCCCACGCGGCGTCGGTCAGCGCACGCCCATGAGGTCGACGACGAAGACGAGCGTCTCCCCGGGGGCGATGACGGCGCCCGCGCCGCGGTCGCCGTAGGCCTTGTGCGCCGGGATGGTCAGCTTCCGCCGGCCTCCGACCCGCATGCCGGCGATGCCCTCGTCCCAGCCGGCGATGACCATGCCCACGCCCAGCTGGAAGTCCAGCGGCGCGCCCCGGTTCCACGAGGCGTCGAACTCCTCGCCGGTCGAGTGCGCGACGCCGACGTAGTGCGCGGACACGGTGCTGCCGGACGTGGCCTCGGCGCCGTCGCCGACGGTGATGTCCTCGATGACGAGGTCGTCCGGTGCCTCGGTGCCGGGGAAGTCGATCTCGGGCTTCGTGGGCTCGCTCACGGTGCTCTCCTGACGTCGGTGCGGGTGGGGACGCGGCTCAGTAGGCCGCGAGGATGTCGACGACGAACACGAGGGTGTCCGACCCGGTGATCTGCTCACCACGGCCCTGCTCGCCGTAGCCGTCGGCCGGCGGGACGACGAGGAGCACCCGGCTGCCGACCGGCTGGCCGACGAGGCCGTCGTCCCAGCCCTTGATGACCTGGCCGACCCCGATCGGGAAGTCGACCGAGGAGGCCGCCGGGTTGTTGAAGCTGGAGTCGAAGACCTCGCCGTTCTTGTAGAGGACGCCGGTGTACGTGACCTTGATGGTCTGGCCCTCCTCCACCTCGGGGCCCTCGCCGCGGACGAGCTGCTGGGTCACCGTCTCCTCGGGGGCGTCGACGCCGTCCGGGATCGTGATCTCCGCCGGGGCGTCCTCCTGCCACTGCACCTCGGGCAGGTCCTCCTCGGGCTGGACCTCCTCGCCCTGTGCGCTCTCGAGGACGTCCGGCGCGGCGACGAGGTCGACGACGAAGAGGACCGGGTCCTCGGCGCCGACGCCGAGCTGCTCGTTGCCGGTCTCGCCGTAGGCGTCCGCCGGGGTCGAGCCGATGACGAGACGGGAGCCGACGGTCTTGCCGGGGATCTGGGTCTTGAACGCCGGGAAGAGGTCCTGCGCGGACAGGTCGAGGCCCACCGGGTCGTTCTCCCAGGTGCTCGTGAGGGTCTCACCCGTCGTGCCGTTGACGATGACGGCCTGGACGGTCACGAGGTCGCTCTCGGCGATCTCGTCGCCGTCGCCCTCGGAGACGACCGAGGACTCGGTGCGGCTCAGCTCGAGCGGCGCGTCGACCTCGACGGTCGGTTCCGCACCGGCGTCGCCGGTGACCTCGACCCCGGTGAGGGACGAGGCGGGCTCGCTCGCGGTCTCCTCCGCGCAGCCGGCGAGGACGAGGGCGCCCGCGGCGGCCGCGGCGGTCAGGGTGGTGGTCAAGCGGGAGGGCACGAGGTGGTCACCTTCGGTCGGGGACGTGCGCGGGCCCGGGGCACCGGCACGGCGGGAACTCCTCGACGATAACCACTCCGGATGGGAACTCCCTCATCGTCGCCTGGGAGCGGACCGGCTCAGGGCGTGCGCATCCCCTCGACGAGGCGGGCGACGCGGGCGTCCTCGGCGAGGAAGGGGTCCTTGCACAGGACGGTCCGCTGCGCCTGGTCGTTGAGCTTGAGGTGGACCCAGTCGACGGTGAAGTCGCGGCGCTTCTCCTGGGCGGCGCGGATGAAGTCCCCGCGCAGCTTCGCCCGGGTGGTCTGCGGTGGGCGCACCTTGGCCTCGAACACCTCGGGGTCGGACACGACCCGCTCGACCCGGCCGCGCCGCTGGAGCAGGTAGAACAGCCCCCGGCTGCGGTCGATGTCGTGGTAGGCGAGGTCGATCTGCGCCAGCCGCGGGCTGTCGAGGTCGAGGCCGTGCCGGGAGGCGTACTCCTCGAGCAGCCGGTACTTCACGACCCAGTCGATCTCGCGCCCGACGAGCGAGAGGTCGTCGGTCTCGACGGCCGTCAGGGTGCGGTCCCACAGGTCGAGCACCCGCTCGTGGCTCGCGTCCTGGGCGCCCTCACGGGCGACGAACTCGGCGGCCTTGGCGTGGTACTCGCGCTGCAGGTCCAGGGCCGACAGCTCACGGCCGTTCGCCAGGCGCACGGTCCGCCGGCCGGTGAGGTCGTGCGCGATCTCGCGGATGGCCCGGATCGGGTTCTCGAGGGTGAGGTCGCGCATGACGACGCCGGCCTCGATCATCCGCAGCACGAGGTCCGCCGACCCGACCTTGAGCATCGTCGTGGGCTCGGCCATGTTGCTGTCGCCGACGATGACGTGCAGGCGCCGGTAGTGCTCCGCGTCGGCGTGCGGCTCGTCCCGGGTGTTGATGATCGGGCGGCTGCGGGTCGTCGCCGACGACACGCCCTCCCAGATGTGGTCGGCCCGCTGGCTCAGCGCGTACGAGGCGCCCTTGGACGTCGTGACGAGCTTGCCCGCCCCGCACGTCAGCTGCCGGCTGATGAGGAACGGCAGGAGAGTCTCGGACAGCGCCTGGAACTCCCCGCCCCGGGTCACGAGGTAGTTCTCGTGGCAGCCGTAGGAGTTGCCGGCCGAGTCGGTGTTGTTCTTGAAGACGTAGATGTCGCCCGCGACGCCGTCCTCGCGCAGCCGCTGCTGGGCGTCGACGACGAGGCCCTCGATGATCCGCTCCCCCGCCCGGTCGTGGGTGACGACCTGGCGGATCGAGTCGCACTCCGCCGTCGCGTACTCCGGGTGCGACCCGACGTCCAGGTAGAGCCGCGAGCCGTTCGTGAGGAAGACGTTGCTCGAGCGCCCCCACGCGACGACCTTGCGGAAGAGGTAGCGGGCGACCTCGTCCGGGGTGAGCGTGCGCTGGCCGTCGGTCGAGCACGTGATGCCGTACTCGTTCTCGATCCCGAAGATCCGCCGGGTGCCGCGGGTGCTCACCCGGGCCGTCCGTCCTCGTCGCGCTGGGTCTGCGGGTTCGTCGACTCGCTGCGGGCGGAGTCGTCGTCACCGGCCGGGGCGTCCTCGGTCGGGTCGTCGCTGCTGAGCAGCCGCTCGAGCAGCTCGCCCTGGACGCGGCGGAACCGGCGCCGCGGGCGGTGCCGGTCGAGGACGGCGACCTCGAGCTGGTCCGGGGACAGCGTCCGCGCCTCCCCGCCGGCCGGGTCGGCCCCGAGCAGCGGCACGGCGAGGCCGAGCACCGCCGCGAGATGCATCCCGGGGCGCCAGCCCTCACGCAGCCCGGCCTCGATCTGCTCGGCGCCACCGCCCATCGCGACGAAGCCGTGCTCGTCGGCGACGGACCCGTCGTAGGTGAGCCGGTAGACCTGGTCGCCGTCGGCGGTGTCCCCGACCTCGGCGACGACGATCTCGACCTCGTACGGCTTGGACTCCTGGGTGAAGACGGTGCCGAGCGTCTGGGCGTAGGCGTTCGCGAGGCCACGCGCGGTGACGTCGGAGCGGTCGTAGGAGTAGCCGCGCAGGTCGGCGTAGCGGACCCCCGCCACCCGGAGGTTCTCGAACTCGGGGTACTTCCCGACGGCCGCGAAGGCGATCCGGTCGTAGATCTCGGACACCTTGTGCAACGCCCGGCTCGGGTTCTCGGCGACGAACGCGATCCCGGCGTCGTACTGGACGACGAGGACCGCCCGGCCCCGGGCGATGCCCTTGCGGGCGAAGTCCGCCCGGTCCTTCATGAGCTGCTCGGGCGAGACGTAGAACGGCATGCCGGCGCTCATCGGGCGCCTCCTTCCGCCGCGGCGCGGTCGCCGATGATCGCGTCGACGACCGGCGCGACGTCGTCGCTCGGGACGAAGCGGGTGCCCTCGGCGTCGACGACGCCGACGGTCGGCCAGATCCGGCGCCCGACGTCCGGTCCCCCGGTCGCCGAGTCGTCGTCCGCGGCGTCGTAGAGCGCCTCGACGGCGACCCGGACGGCCTCGTCGGCGGTCATCCCGCGCCGGAAGAGCTTCTTGAGCGCGCCCCGCGCGAAGAGCGAGCCGGAGCCCACGCTGTGGTGGTCGTGCTCCTCGTAGCAGCCGCCGGTCACGTCGTAGGAGAAGATCCGGCCGGTGGCGCCGCCGAGGTCGTACCCGGCGAACATCGGCACGACGGCCAGGCCCTGCATCGCCATCCCGAGGTTGCCCCGGATCATCGTCGCGAGCCGGTTGGCCTTGCCCTCGAGGGACATGAGCGTGCCCTCGATCTTCTCGTAGTGCTCGAGCTCGACCTGGAAGAGGCGGACGAGCTCGATGGCCAGGCCGGCGGTGCCGGCGATCCCGACGAGGCTGAACTCGTCGGTGGCGAAGACCTTCTCCATGTCCCGGTTCGCGATGACGTTGCCCATCGTCGCCCGCCGGTCACCGGCCATGACGACGCCGCCGTCGAAGGTCACGGTGACGATGGTCGTCCCGTGCGGGGCCTCGGTCACCGGTCCGGACGGCACGGGGCGCCGTCCGGGCAGCAGGTCGGGGGCGTGCGCGCCGAGGAAGTCGGAGAACGAGGACGATCCCGGGGCGAGGAACGCGGAGGGCAGGCGACCGGCGTCGGCTCCGCGGGTCACTGGCCGCCCTTCTGGACGAAGCCGCGCACGAACTCCTCGGCGTTGGACTCCAGGACGCCGTCGATCTCGTCGAGGATGTCGTCGATCTCGCTCGTCTGCGCGGCGGGGGCGGTGGCGGCCTCGGGGGCGTCGCCCTCGTCCGGGCCGTCGTCGCGTCGCTGCGGTCGGACCTGCTCCTGACCGGCCATGGTCACCCTCCTGTCGTCGGGACGTACCGCCGAGCCTAGTCGGCGGACCCGAGCGCGGTGAGGAGTGTCTCGACGTCGGGTGCGCCGCGCACGACCTCACCGATCCCCGCCTCGGTCCCGCGCTGCGGCTCGAGCATCGGCACCCGCTGGAGCATCCGGCGGCCCGGGACCTCGAAGATCACCGAGTCCCACGACGCCGCGACGACGTTCTCGGGGAACCGGGTGAGGCACGTGCCGCGGAACCAGGCCCGGGTGTCGGTCGGCGGCTCGGTGACGGCCCGGGCGACGGCGGCGTCGTCGACGAGCACCTCCAGGCGGCCGCTCGCGGCGAGCCGGTGCGCGATGCCGCGGTCCGGCCGGACGTCCGACCACTGGAGGTCGACGGCCTTGAGCCGCGGGTCGCCCCAGCCGAGGCCGTCCCGCTCGCGGTAGCCCTCGAGGACGGCGAGCTTGGCGACCCAGTCGACCTCGCGGCGGGCCTCCATCGGGTCCCGGCCGAGGCGGTCCAGGACGGTGGACCACCAGTGCAGCACCTCGGCGGTGTCGGCGTCCGGGGCACCGCCGGAGCGCTCGTCGACGAACCTCGCCGTTCGGTCGTGGTACTCCCACAGCAGCTCGACGGCGGTCATCCGGCGCCCGTCGACCAGCTCGAGCCTCGTCCGCAGCGACGGGTCGTGCGAGACGGCGTGGAGGGTCGGGACCGGGCGCCGCACGGCGAGGTCGTCGGCGAGCACGTCCGCCTCGACCATCGCGAGGACGAGCGAGGTCGTCCCGACTTTGAGCAGGTTCGCGACGTCGGCGTGGTTCGCGTCGCCGATGATGACGTGGAGCCGCCGGTAGCGGTCGGCGACGGCGTGCGGCTCGTCCCGGGTGTTGACGATCGGCCGCTTGAGCGTCGTCTCGAGGCCGACCTCGACCTCGAAGAAGTCGCTGCGCTGCGCCACCTGGTAGCCCGGGGTGCGCGAGTCGGTCCCGATGCCGACCCGGCCGCTGCCGCACATGACCTGCCGGGCGACGAAGAACGGGACGAGGTGGCGCACGACCGAGGCGAAGGGCGTCGAGCGGGACATGAGGTAGTTCTCGTGCGTCCCGTACGAGGCGCCCTTGCCGTCGGTGTTGTTCTTGTACAGGTTGACCCCGGGCGGGACCGTCGCCAGCCGGGCCACCGCCTCGCGCATCACGAGCTCGCCGGCGCGGTCCCACGTCACGACGTCCCGCGGGGTCGTCACCTCGGGCGAGCTGTACTCGGGGTGGGCGTGGTCGACGTAGAGCCGGGCCCCGTTCGTGAGGACGACGTTGGCGAGCGTCGGGTCCTCGACGTCGTCGGTCAGCTGGCTCGGGTGCGCCTCGCCCCGCCCCATGTCGAAGCCCCGCGCGTCGCGGAGCGGGGCCTCGTCGGCGTAGTCCCAGCTGGCCCGCGCCGGGCGGATGCCGCGAGAGCGGGCGTAGGCGGTGACGACGTCACCCGAGGCCACCATGGGGTTGGCGCTCGGGTCCCCCGGCACGACGATCCCGTACTCGGTCTCGATCCCCATCACCCGGCGCACCGTCATGGGGCCGACGATACTGACCGGATGCGCAGCTACCGCGGGATGTCCCCCCTCACGACGCTCGTCTCGGCCGTCGCCGACCTCGGCCGTCCGGGCATCGCCTCGCTCGACCTCGACGGGATCCAGGAGGCCCGCGGGCGGCACCGCAGCCGGCACCCGGTGGCGCAGCGCGTGCTCGGCCGCATCGACGACCGCGTCGGCGTCGCCTACGGCACGGCACCGGCACGCGACGACCACGAGATCCCGCTGCGGATCTACCGGCCGCGCGCGCTGCCGGACGCCCGGGACGACGTGCCCGTCGTCGTGTGGTTCCACGGCGGCGGCTGGGTCCTCGGCAACGTCGTGGACTACGACTCCCTGTGCACCCTGCTCGCCGGCGGGGTCGGGGCGGTCGTCGTGTCCGTCGACTACCGGATGGCCCCGGAGCACCCGGCACCCGTCGCCGCGCACGACGCCGTCGACGCGACGACGTGGGTCGCCGCCCACGGCGACGTGCTGCGAGCCGACACCTCGCGGATGGCCGTCGCCGGGGACTCCGCCGGCGGCAACCTGGCCGCCGTCGTGGCGCAGGTGATGCGGGACGCGGGGATGACGAACCTGCGCCACCAGGCGCTGCTCTACCCGGCGACCGACCTCACCCGCTCGTCCGCGTCGATCCTCGAGCACGCGCACGCGCCGATCCTCGACAAGCGGGCCGTCGACGCGTTCGTCGGGCACTACCTCTCGGGGGACGTCGGGCCCCGCGAGCCCGTCGTGTCCCCGCTGTTCGGCGATCTCGCCGGGCTGCCGCCGACGTTGGTGCAGACCGCCGACCTCGACCCGATCCGGGACGACGGGATCCGCTACGCCGCTGCGCTCGAGGCCGCCGGCGTGCCGGTGCGGCTCACGAACTACCTCCGCGTGCCACACGGGTTCGCCTCGTTCCCGGGGGCCACCCCCGTGGGCCGCCAGCAGCGCGCGGAGCTCGTCACCGAGGTCTCGCGGGCCCTGCACCGGCCGCTAGGGTGACGGCATGCGGGAGATCGTCGTCTTCTCCGGGTCGGCCCACCCCGGGCTGGCGCACCGCATCTGCGACTCCCTCGGGGTGCCGCTCTCGGAGTCGGTGACGAGCCGGTTCAGCAACGACTGCCTCCAGGCCCAGCTGCTCGCCAACTGCCGCCAGCGCGACGTCTACATCGTCCAGCCGCTCGTCCCGCCGACGCAGGACTCCCTCATGGAGCTGCTGCTCATGGTCGACGCGGCCCGCGGCGCCTCGGCGGCGATGGTCACGGCGGTCGTCCCGCACTTCGCCTACGCCCGGTCGGACAAGAAGGACGCCTCGCGCATCTCGCTGGGCGGGCGGCTCGTCGCCGACCTCATCGCCACCGCGGGCGTCGACCGGGTCATCACGATGAACCTGCACGCCCCGCAGGTCCACGGCTTCTTCTCGGTCCCGGTCGACCACCTCACCTCGCTCGGCGAGCTCGCGGCGCACTTCCGGGCGCAGGACCTCGCCGACGCCGTCGTCGTCTCCCCGGACCTCGGCAACGCCAAGGACGCGACGCAGTTCGCCCGGCTGCTCGGGCTGCCGGTCGCGGCCGGCAGCAAGCGGCGGCTCGCCGACGACCGGGTCGTCGTCGACTCCATCGTCGGGGACGTCTCCGGGCGGCGGGCCATCGTCCTCGACGACGAGATCGCGACCGGCGGCAGCATCGTCGAGCTGCTCGAGCGCCTGGCCGACCACGGCGTCGAGGAGGCGGCGGTCGCGTGCACGCACGGGCTGTTCGCCGGCAGGGCGGTCGACCGGCTCCGGGCGCACCCGATGGTCTCCGAGGTCGTGACGACCGACACCGTCCCGGCACCCGACGGCTGGCCCGAGCTGCGGGTCCGCTCGGTCGCCGGGCTGTTCGCCGAGGCCATCCAGCGCATCCACGACGGCGAGTCCGTGTCGAGCCTGTTCGACGGCGTCGACCCCACGCACGCCCCGCCCCGCCAGCGCACCCTCTTCGAGCCGGTCGACGGATGAGCCGCCTCCTGCCGGCCCTCCTGGACGTGGCCGTCGTCCTGGCCTTCGCGGCGGTCGGCCGCCGGTCGCACGCCGAGGGGCTCGACGTCGTCGGGATGCTGCGCACCGCGCTGCCTTTCGTCGTCGGAGCCGCGGCGGGCTGGCTCGTCGCGGCCGTCACGCTCGACGCGGGGCCGCGGTCCCTGGCGTTCGGGGCGGTCGTCGTCGTGTCCGCGGTCGTCGTCGGCATGGTGCTTCGAGCGCTGACCGGTCAGGGCGTGGCGGTGTCGTTCGTCGTCGTCGCGACGACGGTGCTGGCCGTCCTCCTCCTCGGCTGGCGGCTGCTCGCCCGGCTCCTGGGGTGACCGTTCCCGGCAGGGATGCCCGGACCCGACCGAGTGTTTGACAACTTTTTACCACCCCTCCTGACCTGCACGGACGTGCGTCGAACGGACCCTGCGCGCGCCGCCCGACGTCGTCCCGGCCGCTCCCCGGTGGCAGCGTCCCGGCCGCTTTCGTAGCGTCCGGGACGACTGCCCCCACCACCCCAGGAGCATGCAGCGATGTGTGACCAGCACCCGACCACGACCCCCGTCCGGCGCCCCCTCGGCCGTCGTGCCGTCCTGCGCGGGGCCGGTGGCCTCCTCGTCGCCGGTGGCGCCGCGACGGCCGCCGCCCCGAGCGCGTTCGCCGCGACCTCACAGAACGGCTGGCCCGCCGGGTACTCCAACGAGATCCCGCTGTCCTCGCTGGCGGTCGGCGCCGCGACGTTCCCCGCCGGCGTGCGCTCCGGTGACGTGTACACCGTCCTGCGACACGTCGCCGCGCGCTTCGACGCCACGGTCGAGCGGCTGTACTCCCCCGGCTGCTGGGGCCACAACTACCGGGAGATCTCCGGCAGCACGAACCTGTCCAACCACGCGAGCGGCACCGCCATCGACTGCAACGCCCCCGACCACCCGCTCGGCGCGTCCGGCACGTTCACCTCGGCGCAGGTGTCGGCCATCCGCGCCATCCTCAGCCAGTGCAACGGGGTCGTGCGGTGGGGCGGCGACTACAGCTCGCGCAAGGACGAGATGCACTTCGAGATCAACGTCGCGCCGGGCGACTCCCGGCTGTCCTCGCTCGCCGCGAGCCTCGGCGGCGGGGGCGGGACCCCGGCGCCGCCGGCGCAGTGGGCCCTCGTCCGCCAGGGCGACAGCGGCTTCCGGGTCCGCCACGTGCAGTACCTGCTGCGGCAGCGCGGGTACTCGATCGGCATCGACGGGGTCTTCGGGTCCGGCACGGCGAGCACGGTGCGCAGCTTCCAGTCCTCGAGGGGCCTCACGGCCGACGGGATCGTCGGGACGAACACGTGGACCGCGCTCGTCCTCACCGTCCGGAACGGCTCGAGCGGCGACGCGGTCCGCGCCGTCCAGACCTCCCTCACGGCCAAGGGGCTCTCGACGGGCGTCGACGGGATCTTCGGGTCCGGCACCGAGAGCCGCGTGCGGTCCTTCCAGGACTCGCGCAGCCTCGTCGTCGACGGGATCGTCGGCGAGAACACCTGGCAGGCGCTCACCGCCTGACGGACCCGCCGCGCACCACCGCCCGCCGGGCCTCCCCGCCTCGTCGTCACGTCGGACGGAGCCACCGGAGCACCACGGTGCGCGTCCGAGACCCTCCCCGCGTGGAGCACTCCCTCCACGCGGGGAGGGTTCCGTGACGACCACCTGTGGTGGCCGGACGCGTGGCCCCGTCCGCCCACGCGCTCGGGGGCCGCGGTGGGTGCCCGTGCGCGGCTACAGGTACTGGCCGGTGTTCGCGACCGTGCTGATCGACTTGCCGGGCTCCGAGCCCTCCTTGGTCTTGATGAGGGTGCGGATGTAGACGATCCGCTCCCCCTTCTTGCCGGAGATCCGGGCCCAGTCGTCCGGGTTCGTCGTGTTCGGCAGGTCCTCGTTCTCGCGGAACTCGTCGGTGCACGACTCGAGGAGGTGCTCGACCCGCAGGCCGCGCTGGCCGGTGTCGAGGAGGTCCTTGATCGCCATCTTCTTCGCCCGGTCGACGATGTTCTGGATCATCGCGCCGGAGTTGAAGTCCTTGAAGTAGAGGATCTCCTTGTCGCCGCCGGCGTACGTCACCTCGAGGAAGCGGTTCTCCTCCTCCTCGGAGTACATCCGCATGACGACGGCGTCGATCATCGCCCCGAGGGTGGCCCCCTCGTCGCCGCCGTGCTGCTCGACGTCGTCGGCGTGCAGGGGCAGCCCCGTCGTGAGGTACTTCGCGAAGATGTCACGCGCCGACTCCGCGTCGGGCCGCTCGATCTTGATCTTCACGTCGAGACGGCCGGGCCGCAGGATCGCCGGGTCGATCATGTCCTCGCGGTTCGAGGCGCCGATGACGATGACGTTCTCGAGGCCCTCGACGCCGTCGATCTCGGCGAGCAGCTGCGGGACGATCGTCGTCTCGACGTCCGAGGACACCCCGGACCCGCGGGTGCGGAAGAGCGACTCCATCTCGTCGAAGAACACGACGACGGGGTAGCCCTCGCTCGACTTCTCACGGGCCCGCTGGAAGATGAGCCGGATGTGCCGCTCGGTCTCGCCGACGTACTTGTTGAGCAGCTCCGGGCCCTTGATGTTGAGGAAGTAGGAGCGGACGGAGTCCCGCCCCTCCTTCTCCGCGACCTTGCGGGACAGCGACGCGGCGACCGCCTTGGCGATCATCGTCTTGCCGCAGCCGGGCGGGCCGTAGAGCAGGACGCCCTTCGGCGGCTTGAGCCGGTGCTCGACGTAGAGGTCGGCGTGCAGGTACGGCAGCTCGACGGCGTCGCGGATCGCCTCGATCTGGCCGGTGAGGCCGCCGATGTCGGCGTAGTCGATGTCCGGGACCTCCTCGAGGACGAGGTCGGCGACCTCGGCCTTGGGGATCCGCTCGAAGACGAAGCCGGAGCGCGGCTCGAGGAGGAGGGCGTCGCCGGCGCGCACGTGGACCCCGGCGAGCGAGGACGCCATCCGGCAGACCCGCTCCTCGTCGGCCTGGGCGACGACGAGGACGCGCCCGTCCTCGAGGAGCTCCTTGCACATGACGACCTCGCCGACCGTCTCGAAGCCGTGCGCCGCGACGACGTTCATCGCCTCGTTGAGCATGACCTCGCGGCCGGGGGCGAGCTCGCCCTCCTCGACGGAGGGGCTCACGGCAACGTGCATCTTGCGGCCGCTCGTCAGGACGTCCGCGGTGCCGTCCTCGAAGACCTCGACGACCGTGCCGTACGCGGCCGGGGGCTGTCCCAGCCGGTCGACCTCGGACTTCAGCGTGACGATCTGCTCGCGGGCCTCGCGCAGGGTGCGCACGAGACGCTCGTTCTGGGCGGAGAGGGTGGCGGTCTGGGAGCGGAGCTGGGCGAGGTCCCGCTCGAGCGAGCGGACCTGGTCGGGACTGACCTCACCGCCGGCGCGCAGCGCGGCCAGCTCGGACTCGAGGGACCGGCGCTCGGCCTCGAGCCGCTCGCGGGTTCCCTGCTCCTCCGTGGGCTCGTCGGTGCTCATGCTCGACGATAACCCGCGGGCGTCAGGAAGGGTCGGACGTCCCGGTGACCGAACGGCGCACCTTGCGGACCTTCTTGTCCGACGGCACCCGCTCGCCCACGTTCTCGGGGGTCCAGTCGCCCTCCCCCGCCTCCTCGCTCGTCACGTAGCCCTTGCCCGGGCGGCGCTTGCGCAGCGGCGGGGTCGTCCCCGGAGCGAGGCGTCGGGTCGTCACGAGGAAGCCGGTGTGTCCGTGCATCCGGTGCTGCGGCCGTACGGCGAGGCCCTCGAGGTGCCAGCCCCGCACGAGCGACTCCCAGGCCTGCGGCTCGGTGAAGGTGCCGTGGTCGCGCATCGCCTCGGCGACCTTGCTCAGCTGGGTGGCCGTCGCGACGTAGCAGATGAGCACACCGCCGGGCGCGAGGGCGGCCGAGACGACGTCGAGGCACTCCCAGGGCGCGAGCATGTCGAGGACGACCCGGTCGACGCCGCCGTCGTCGACGGCGCCGGGGAGCGCCTCGACGAGGTCGCCGACGCTCACCGACCACGCCGGGTGGTCGCCGCCGAAGAAGTCACGGGCGTTCGCCCGGGCGATGTCGGCGAAGTCCTCGCGCCGCTCGAAGGACAGCACGCGGCCGTGCTCGCCGACGGCGCGCAGCAGCGACATCGACAGCGCCCCCGACCCGACCCCGGCCTCGACGACGGTGGCCCCGGGGAAGATGTCGGCCATCTGGACGATCTGCCCGGCGTCCTTGGGGTAGACGACCGCGGCGCCGCGCGGCATCGACATGACCCAGTCCGAGAGCAGCGGCCGCAGCGCGAGGTACTCGACCCCGGCGGTGTTCGTCACCGTCGAGCCGTCGGGACTGCCGATGAGCGCGTCGTGGGTGAGGTGCCCGCGGTGGGTGTGGAACTGCTTGCCGGGGGTGAGCGTGATGGTGTGCAGCCGGCCCTTGGGGTCGGTGAGCTGCACGCGGTCGCCCTCGGCGAAGGGACCGCGCCGGCGGTCGGCTCCGGTGGGGGTCGTCATGCGAGGGAGTCTAGGTGCGCGCCGAGGACCGCTTCGCCACGGCGTCGACGTGCCCGGCCGAGGTGACCGCCCAGACCCGACCCCCGTCCCGGGTGAGGACGACGATCGGCACCTGGGTCGACGACATCGCCTGGAGCACCGGCACGAGGAGGTCGTCCGGGCCCACCTCGACGACGTTGCCGTCCGGGACCCGGGTGACGAGGGCGCTGAGCGGCACCTGCGGGTCGACAGGGCCCTCGACCCCGGTGAGCACGAGGGTCGGCCGGCCGTGCTCGTCGGGGCAGACGACGATCCCCGGCCGGGTGCGGGCCGTGGCGAGCGGGGTCTCGCTCGGCAGGACGACGGCGGGCTGCGCGACGTCGGCCACCCGTACGGTGTGGACGAGCTGCTCGAGGGGGGCACGCGCGATGGCCGCCGACGCCCCGGTCCAGAGGATCCAGCCCATGACGACCCCGATGAACAGGTCGAAGAGGTCCGGCAGCGTCCCGGCGAGCAGCGGACGCCCGAGGACCCACAGCACGACGAGGACGGCGACGGCCCGGCCGATCCATCCCGCGACGAGCAGCCCGCGGTCGCGGCGGCCCGTGGCGCCCCAGACGGCGGACTGGACCGCGGCGCCGCCGTCGAGGGGCAGGCCGGGCAGGAGGTTGAAGACCGCGAGGAGGCCGTTGAGGAAGCCGAAGGCCCAGGCGAAGGAGGACGCCGTCCCGTCGAGCACGATCGAGGCGACGAGGCCCGCCGCGGCGAGGGCGCCGTTGACCGCCGGGCCGGCGAGCGCGACGAGCGCGGTGCGCCAGGGCGTGGCCCCCGTCGCGTCGTACGAGGTGTGCCCGCCCCACAGCGTCGCGACGATGCGGTGCACCCGGAAGCCGAGCGCACGGGCGACGAGCGCGTGGCCCGCCTCGTGGCCGAGCACGGCGACGAAGATGCCGACGACGAGCCAGACGGCGTACGCGAGGCCGATCCCGGGCCCCAGCGCGGAGCCCGACTGGTAGCCGAGGAACCCGATGACGAGGGCGAGGAGCAGCCACGTGCGGTCGAGGTGCACGGGGACGCCGGCGACCGACCCGATCCGCAGGGAGCCCCGGGGTGCCTCGGGCGCGCTGGACATGGTGCGACCCTACGCGAGCCAGCGTCCATACTTGGAGGTCGACCTGGTCACCGGCCCCGGAGAGGACCCCGAGCACCCCCGTGCCCGACACCCCCCAGCACCGTCCCGACGCCACCGCCGCCCTCACCGCGGCGATGGGCGAGCGCGTCCTCGTCCTCGACGGGGCGATGGGCACGATGATCCAGGCGCGCGGCTACTCCGAGGCGGACTACCGGGGCGAGCGGTTCGCCGACCACCCGAGCGACCTCCAGGGCAACAACGACCTCCTCTCGCTGACCCAGCCGGACGCGATCCGCGAGATCCACGAGGCCTACCTCGAGGCGGGCGCCGACCTCGTCGAGACGAACACCTTCAACGCCCAGCGGATCTCCCTCGCCGACTACGGGATGGAGGACCTCGCGTACGAGATGAACCGGGCCGCCGCCGCCCTGGCGCGCGCCGCCGCCGACGCGGTGACGGAGCGGACGCCCGACCGGCCGCGCTGGGTCCTCGGGGCGCTCGGCCCGACGAACCGGACGGCGTCGATCTCCCCCGACGTCAACGACCCCTCGGCGCGCAACGTCACCTTCGACGAGCTCGTCACCGCCTACCTCGAGCAGGCCCGCGGCCTCGTCGACGGCGGCGCCGACGTCCTCCTCGTCGAGACCGTCTTCGACACCCTCAACGCCAAGGCCGCGATCTTCGCCCTCGAGACCCTCTTCGAGGAGCACGAGCGCCGGTGGCCGGTCATGATCTCCGGCACGATCACCGACGCCTCCGGCCGGACCCTGTCCGGGCAGGTCACCGAGGCCTTCTGGTACTCGGTCCGGCACGCGCGGCCGCTGCTCGTCGGGCTCAACTGCGCCCTCGGCGCCGACGAGCTGCGCCCCTACGTCGCGGAGCTGTCCCGGCTCGCGGACTGCTACGTCTCGGCCCACCCGAACGCCGGGCTGCCGAACGCGTTCGGCGAGTACGACGAGTCCCCCGAGACGATGTCCGCCGTGGTCGGCGAGTTCGCCACCTCGGGCCTGGTCAACGTCGTCGGCGGCTGCTGCGGGACGACGCCGGAGCACATCGCGGCCATCGCGACCGAGGCCGCCGGCGGGGCGCCCCGCACCCCGGCGGAGGTGCCGCCCGCGCTGCGCCTGTCCGGGCTCGAGCCGCTCGTCGTCGACGCCGACAGCCTGTTCGTCAACATCGGCGAGCGGACGAACATCACCGGCTCGGCGCGGTTCCGCCGGCTCGTCCGCGACGAGGACTACCCGACCGCCCTGTCGGTCGCCCGCCAGCAGGTCGAGAACGGCGCCCAGGTCATCGACGTCAACATGGACGAGGGGATGATCGACGGGGTCGCCGCGATGGACCGGTTCCTGCGGCTCGTCGCCTCCGAGCCGGACATCTGCCAGGTCCCGCTCATGGTCGACTCCAGCAAGTGGGAGGTCATCGAGGCCGGCCTCAAGGTGACCCAGGGCAAGTGCGTCATCAACTCCATCTCGATGAAGGAGGGCGTCGAGCCCTTCCTCGAGCACGCCCGGCTGGCCCGCAAGTACGGCGCGGCGGTCGTCGTCATGGCCTTCGACGAGGACGGCCAGGCCGACACCCTCGAGCGCCGCAAGGAGATCTGCGAGCGGGCCTACCGGATCCTCGTCGACGAGGTCGGGATGCCGCCCGAGGACATCGTCTTCGACCCCAACGTCTTCGCCGTCGCGACCGGCATCGAGGAGCACGCCGCCTACGGCACCGACTTCATCGAGGCCGCGCGCTGGATCCGCGAGAACCTGCCGCACGCCCACGTCTCCGGCGGGGTCTCGAACGTCTCGTTCAGCTTCCGCGGGAACAACGCCGTCCGGGAGGCCATCCACGCCGTCTTCCTCTACCACGCCATCCGTGCGGGGATGGACATGGGCATCGTCAACGCGGGCGCCCTCGTCCCCTACGACACCGTCGACGAGCGGCTGCGCGAGGCCATCGAGGACGTCGTCCTGAACCGGGTCGAGGACCCGACCGAGGCCACCGAGCGGCTCATCGGGCTCGCCGAGGAGTTCCGCTCCGACGGCGAGCAGGCCGAGGCCGCGACGGAGCAGTGGCGCGAGCTGCCGTTGCGCGAGCGGATCACGCACGCCCTCGTCAAGGGGATCGACGACCACGTCGTCGACGACACCGAGGCCCTGCGGGTCGAGATCGACGAGGCGGGCGGCCGCCCGCTCGAGGTCATCGAGGGCCCGCTCATGGACGGGATGAACGTCGTCGGCGACCTCTTCGGGTCCGGGAAGATGTTCCTGCCGCAGGTCGTGAAGTCGGCCCGGGTCATGAAGAAGGCGGTCGCCCACCTCGTGCCGTTCATCGAGGCCGAGAAGACCGAGGGCGCGAAGGTCCGCAGCAAGGGCAAGGTCGTCACGGCGACGGTCAAGGGCGACGTCCACGACATCGGCAAGAACATCGTCGGCGTCGTCCTCCAGTGCAACAACTACGACGTCGTCGACCTCGGGGTCATGGTCCCGCTCCAGACCATCCTCGACACTGCCCGCGAGGAGCAGGCCGACGTCATCGGGCTGTCCGGTCTCATCACCCCGAGCCTGGACGAGATGGTCCGGGTCGCGGCCGAGATGGAGCGTCAGGGCTTCGAGGTGCCGCTGCTGCTCGGCGGCGCGACGACCTCGAAGGCGCACACCGCCGTCAAGGTGGACGAGCAGTACTCCGGCCCCGTCGTGTGGGTCAAGGACGCCTCGCGGTCCGTGCCCGTCGTGAGCCGGCTGCTGTCGGACTCCGCCCGGGACGGGTTCGTCGCCGAGGTCGCCGACGAGTACCGCGGCCTGCGCGAGCGGCACGCCGCGAAGTCGTCCGACCGGCCGATCGCGGCTCTTCAGGAGGCCCGAGACAACGCCCCGACGATCGACTGGGCGGGCCACGAGGTCCTCCGCCCCGCGATGCTCGACCGGGAGGGGTCCCTCGACGGCGGGTTCGTCCGGGTCCTCGACGAGCACCCCGTCGCCGAGCTGCGCGGGTACATCGACTGGACGCCGTTCTTCCAGGCCTGGGAGATCCGCGGGCGGTACCCCGACGTCCTCAACAACGCCGCGACCGCCGAGCAGGCGCGCTCGCTGTTCGACGACGCCAACGCGATGCTCGACCGGATCGTCGAGGAGCAGTGGCTCACGACCCGCGGCGTCGTCGGGCTCTTCCCGGCCGCCTCCCGTGGCGACGACGTCGAGGTGTACGTCGACGAGTCACGGGGCGAGGTCCGCGAGGTGCTCCACGGGCTGCGCCAGCAGGGGCGGTTCCGCGAGGGGGTGACGAACAAGTGCCTCTCGGACTACGTCGCGCCCGTCGGCTCCGGCGTGCAGGACTGGGTCGGGGCGTTCTCGGTCACCGCCGGGCTCGGGCTCGAGAAGCGCCTCCAGGCCTTCAAGGACGACCTCGACGACTACTCGGCCATCATGCTCGAGGCGCTCGCCGACCGGCTGGCCGAGGCGTTCGCCGAGCGGCTGCACGAGATGGTGCGGACCGACCTGTGGGGCTACTCCCCCGACGAGGACCTCGACAACGCGGCGCTCGTCAAGGAGCAGTACCGGGGCATCCGGCCCGCGCCGGGCTACCCGGCCTGCCCGGAGCACACGGAGAAGGAGACGCTCATGCGCCTGCTCGGCGGCGAGGAGCGGACCGGGGTCCGGCTCACCGAGTCGATGGCGATGTGGCCGGGCGCGTCGGTGTCCGGCTGGTACCTCGGCCACCCGGACAGCCAGTACTTCGTCGTCGGGCGGCTCGGGCGGGACCAGGTCGAGGACTACGCGGCCCGCAAGGGCTGGGACCTCGCGACCGCCGAGCGGTGGCTCGCCCCGAACCTCGGCTACACCCCCGACGACTGAGCGGCCGCCCGCCCCGGTGTGGGGGCGCCCTCGTGTCGGACCGGGCACCTACCGTGGTCGCCATGACCCCCGCTCTCTCCCCGAGCCGGGCCGCGGACTTCAAGCAGTGCCCGCTGCTCTTCCGGTTCCGGACGATCGACAAGCTCGAGGGTCCGCCGTCGCCCGCGGCGGCCCGCGGCACCCTCGTGCACGCCGTCCTCGAGCACCTCTTCGACCTGCCGGCCGACCAGCGCACGCCCGCGGCCGCCACCGCCCTCCTCGAGCCGCGCTGGCGGGCCCTCGTCGAGGAGCGTCCCGAGCTCGCGACGATGCTCGAGGAGGACGCGGCCCTCACCGAGGAGGGCTGGTTCTTGGCCGCCGCGGGCCTCGTCGAGCAGTGGTTCGCCCTCGAGGACCCCACCCGGCTCGAGCCGCAGGCCCGTGAGCTCTACGTCGAGACCGAGGTCGAGGGCCTCACGCTGCGCGGCTACGTCGACCGGCTCGACGTCGCCCCGGACGGCGCCATGCGGGTCGTCGACTACAAGACCGGCCGCTCCCCCGGCGAGCTCTTCGAGGGCAAGGCCCTCTTCCAGATGAAGTTCTACGCCCTCGTCCTGTGGCGCCTGCACGGCCGCGTCCCCGCGATGCTCCAGCTCGTCTACCTCGGCAACGGCGAGATCGTCCGGTACCTGCCGGACGAGCGAGACCTGCTCGCCGTCGAGCGCAACGTCCGCGCCATCTGGGACGCCGTCGTGCGGGCCGCGCGGACGGGCGACTGGCGCCCGCGCACCTCGAAGCTGTGCGCCTGGTGCGACTTCCAGGAGCTCTGTCCCGAGTTCGGGGGCACGCCGCCGCCGCTGCCCGAGGGCGCGGACCGCATCGCCCTCGACCCGGCCCGCTCAGGCGCGCTCGACCCCACCGAGGAGTGAGGCGACCGCGTCGGCGAGGCCCTCGGGGGTCATCCCCTCGAGACCGGTGACGTGGACGGCGCCGGCGATGTCCGGCACCGGCACGACGTGCGGGACGGCGACGGTGGGCACACCCGCCGCCACCGCGGACCGCACCCCGGTCGGGCTGTCCTCGATGGCGACGCAGGCCGCGGGGTCGACCCCGAGGGTCCGCGCGGCCGCGAGGTAGGGCTCGGCGTGCGGCTTGCCGTGCTCGACCTCGTCGCCGGTGACGACGGCGCCGAAGGAGCCCGGGGGCAGCGAGGCGACGACCGCGTCGGCGAGACTGCGCCACGACATCGTCACGAGGGCCGTGGGGACGCCGCGCTCGACGAGGGCGGCCAGCAGCTCGCGGGCGCCCGGCCGCCACGGCACGTGCTCGCTCACCTGCCGCACGACACGGGCCAGCAGCTCCTCGACGATCCGCTCCGGCTCCCACGTGATCGGGGAGTTCTCCCGGATGAAGCGGGCCGAGACCATGAGGTCGTTCCCGACGAGCTCGTGGGCGAACGCGTCGTTCCACCGGCCGCCCGCCTCCTCGACGATGGCGTGCTCCGCGGCGATCCAGTACGGCTCGGTGTCGACGAGGGTGCCGTCCATGTCCCAGAACACGGCTGCGGGGAGGCTCATGGGCCGCGAGCCTAGCGAGCCGTAGGGTGGAGGCAGGACCCCGCCCGCAGCGACCCGCAAGGAGGCACTGGTGATCGAGCTCGAGGACATCGGCGAGCTGCGCGACCCGGTGATGATCGTCGCCTTCGAGGGCTGGAACGACGCCGGCGAGGCCGCGAGCTCCGTCGTGGAGCACCTCGCGACCGTCTGGGGTGCCGACGTCGTCGCGGCGATGGACCCCGAGGACTACTACGACTTCCAGGTCAACCGCCCGCGGGTCGTCGTCGAGGGCGGCAAGCGGCGGATCAGCTGGCGCACGACGCGCATCCTCGTCGCCCGCGACACCCCGCTCGGTCGTGACGTCGTCCTCGTGCAGGGGGTCGAGCCGTCCTTCCGGTGGCGCGCCTTCGCCATCGAGCTCATGGAGGTCGCCGAGTCCGCCGGGGTCGGGGCCGTCGTCACGCTTGGCGCCCTCATGGCCGACGTCGCGCACTCGCGCCCCATCCCGGTGTCGGCGACCTCCGACAGCGAGGACACCCGGCACCGGCACGACCTCGAGATGAGCACCTACGAGGGCCCGACGGGCATCGTCGGCGTCGTCGCCGACGCCGCGACCCAGGTCGGGATCCCCTCGATCTCGTGCTGGGCGGCCGTCCCGCACTACGCGGGCCACACGCCCTCCCCCAAGGCGACCGCGGCCCTCCTCGGCCGGCTCGAGGAGCTGCTCGACGGCCCCATCGAGCACGGTGAGCTCGACGAGGACGCGCGCGCGTGGGAGCGGGGCATCGACGAGCTCGCGGCGTCGGACACCGAGGTCGCCGAGTACGTCGAGAGCCTCGAGGAGGCCCAGGACACCGCTGAGCTGCCGGAGGCGAGCGGGGACGCGATCGCCAAGGAGTTCGAGCGCTACCTGCGCCGTCGCGGCACCGACGAGCGGGGTCCGTCCGGACCCTGACCCGCCGGCGCCGCGCGTGGCCGCCTCAGGCCACCGGCACGCAGACCTCGGTCACGAGGTCCTCGGGAGCGGTGCCGCTCGGGTCGGTGAGGTAGCGGTTGAACACCTTGGCCTCGACCGGGTCGTCCGCCGACGTGGCCGCGGGACGGAGGCCCTCGGCGGCGCACAGCTCCTGGATCCGGGCGTGGGCCTCGGAGATGAGCTCGTACGGGCCCACGACGCGGGCCACGACGACGTCCTGCGCCGGCAGGTCGAGCGCCTCCAGCGGTGCCGTGGCCTCGGTCCCGGGGGCGACCGGGAGCCACACCGACTCGTCGACGTCGTGCTCGACGTACTCGGGGACGTGCTCGATGCACCCGCCGGGGCCGGTCGGGACGATGCCCTGGGCCTGCAGCTCGGGCATCATCCGGCCCCAGAGCGCCCCCTCGTCGGAGTAGGTCGGGACGACGCCGCGCAGGGCGACGACGCGGCGGGCGGGGACGGTGGTGCGGGTGACGGTGATGTCGGTCATGGGATGTCCTTCGTCGGAGATGAGTCGGTCGATGAGCGCCAGCCGTCCCCGGGCCGCGGCCGCCTCCTCCTCGAGAGCCGCGCGCTGTGCCGCCAGCGCCTCGGCGTACGCGGGGGTGCCGGCCGCCGCCCGGACGGCGACGATGGCGGACACGGTGAACCCGACGTCGCGCAGCCGCCGCACGTGGAGCGCCTCGGCCACCTGGGCCGGGGCGTAGGCGCGGTAGCCGGTCCGGGGGTCGACCGCTGCGGGGGCCAGCACGTCGTGCTCGTCGTAGTGACGGAGCATGCGCACGCTGAGCCGGGTCCGGGCGGAGAACTCCCCGATCGACATCAGGGTCTCGGTGTCGTCCATGCGCCCCACGGTGGCGCCTCCCATCGTGTGAGGGTCAACCCCACCCGTCACCGGATTTCGGGGTGACCCCGAAATGTCCGGTGAAGCAAGGGTTCGGATGTCGTGTCTCGAGGGACGTTCCCTTGTCTCGAGGCCGTTCCCCGTCTCCTCTGACCGGTCCGGCCGACGGACCGGTCAGAGGCGGACGCCGAGGATGGCGTCGACGGTCCGCGCGACGAGCCCGGGGGCCCCGGCGTCCTCGGCACCGCCGGCCAGGGTCCGCTCGCACCAGTCGTCGACGGCGCGCAGCGCGCCCGCCGTGTCGAGGTCGTCGGCGACGGCCGCCCGGACCGCGGCGATCGTCGCCTCGGCGGGCACGCCGCCGTTCGTCGACATCGCCCGACGCCACCGCTCGAGCCGCCGCCGCGCGTCGTCGAGCAGCGCGTCGGTGTACTCCCACTCGGCGCGGTAGTGCTGGGCAAGCAGCAGCAGGCGCAGGGCCACCGGGTCGACGCCCTCGCGGCGCAGCGCCGAGACGAGCACGAGGTTGCCCTTGGACTTGCTCATCTTCGACCCGTCGAGACCGACCATCGCCTGGTGGGTGTACTGGCGGGCGAAGACGGGGTCGCCCGTGAGGGCGACGGACTGGACCGCGCTCATCTCGTGGTGCGGGAAGACGAGATCGGTCCCGCCGCCCTGGACGTCCAGCGGGTGCCCCAGGTGGTGCAGCGCGATGGCGGTGCACTCGATGTGCCACCCCGGACGACCGGCGCCGAGACCGTCGGCGTCCCAGGCCGGCTCCCCGTCCCGCGCGCCCCGCCACAGGAGCGGGTCGAACCGGCCGCGCTTCCCGGCGCGGCCCGGGTCGCCACCGCGGTCGGCGAAGACCTCGTCCATCGCGGCCTGGTCCCACCCGCTCACCGTGCCGAACGTCGGGGCCTGCCCGAGGTCGAGGTAGACGTCCTCGCCGCCGCCGTCGGCGCCCTCCCCGGGCGGGACCGGCAGGCGGTAGGCGACGCCCCGCTCGAGCAGCCCGCGGACCGCCGCCGCGATCTCGTCCATCGACTCGACGACGCCGCACAGCGCGTCCGGCGGGAGCACCCCGAGAGCCGTCATGTCCTCGCGGTAGAGGTCGATCTCGGACGTCGCGAGGTCCCGCCAGTCGACCCCGTCGCGGGCGGCCCGCTCCAGGAGCGGGTCGTCCACGTCGGTGACGTTCTGGACGTAGCGGACCTCGTGGCCGGCGTCGCGCAGTGCCCGACCGAGGACGTCGAAGGTGACGTAGGTGGCGGCGTGCCCCAGGTGGGTCGCGTCGTACGGGGTGATCCCGCAGACGTACATCGAGGCGGTCCCGTCGACCTCGAGGGGACGTTGCTGCCCGCTGCGGACGTCGTGGAGCCGGATCGGCTCACCGTGACCGGGGACGGCGGGGACGAACGGGGTGGGCCACGACTTCACGGCGCCAGCCTACGGGTGCGCCTCAGAGCGCCGGCCACGGGATCGCCGACCAGCCGTCGTGCGGCAGCGGGTGGCTGCCGGTGCGCCGCAGCGCCGCCGTCCGCTCCGTGAGGGCGGCGATCTCCGCGAGGGTCAGGAGCGGCTCCAGCGCCTCGGTGAGACCGTCCGCGAGGGCCGCCTGCAGCCGTTCCAGGCGGGCGGCGTCCGCGGGCAGCAGCGGGTCACCGGCCCACCCCCAGAGGACGGTCCGCAGCTTCGGCTCGACCCCGAGGCTCACGCCGTGGTCGCAGCCGAGGACCGCCTCGCCGTCCCGCAGCAGGTGCCCGCCCTTGCGGTCGGAGTTGTTGAGGACGGCGTCGAGGACGGCGACCGCACGCAGGGCCGGCTCCGGGCTGTGCGAGACGACGACGGGCTCCCCGACCGGCGACTCGCCCTCGAGGACGACGTGCCAGCCGTCGGGCACCTCGGCCTCGCTCGTGACGTCGACGAGCGGCGGGACGTCCGTCGCGGGGTCGAGGCCTCCGACCCACAGCTGGACCGAGCCGGGTCCGCGCGGACCGTCCCGCAGCACGGTCGGGGGGACGGCGTGCCAGCCCCCCGCCTCGCTCACGAGGTAGGCGGCCCGCTCGCGGGCGACGAGGGTCCCGTCGGGGTAGTCCCACAGCGGGCGCTCGGTGATCTCGGGCTTGTGGATGGCGAGGAGCTGGTCCGCGGGGTCGCCGACGACGCAGAGCAGCGCACCGTTCGAGGAGCCGGAGATCCGACCCACGGGGGTGAGGTCCCCGCGGGTCAGCAGCTCCTCGAGCTCAGCGCCGGTACCCGTTGGCACGGGGACAGATGTGGCCGCCGGGGTCGAGGGGCTGGCCGCAGAAGGGGCAGGACGGACGACCGGCGGCGACGACCTTGCCCGCGCGGCGGGCGAAGGCGCGGGCGGCCTCGGCGGTGAGGACGACCCGCAGGGTCTGCACGGCGTCCTCGTCGACCTCCTCGGGGTCCTGGTCGTGGCACTCGATGACGAGGACGTTCCGCTCGGTGTCCCAGGCGAGCCCGAGGGTGTCGACCCGGAACTCGTCCTCGATCGGCACCTCGAGCGGTCCGGTGTCGCCGTCGCCCAGGGGTTCGGTGGCGGTGCCGGCGGCGTGCGTGTCGAGGAGGTCGGTGACCCGTTCCGCGAGGACGGTGACCTGGACCTTCTCGACCGAGACCGACACGAGGCGGCCCTCGCCGCGAGCCTGGAGGAAGAAGGTCCGGCCGCCCGGCGGCCCGACGGTCCCGGCGACGAAGCGCTCGGGCGGGTCGAAGACGGTGGATGCCATGCGCCCCACCCTAGATCGCGAACCCGACGGGCAGCTCC
Source organism: Phycicoccus avicenniae (assembly GCF_018139485.1). Taxonomy (GTDB): domain Bacteria; phylum Actinomycetota; class Actinomycetes; order Actinomycetales; family Dermatophilaceae; genus Phycicoccus; species Phycicoccus avicenniae. The sequence goes on along the minus strand of NZ_JAGSNF010000003.1, from coordinate 236,871 downwards.
AGGCGGTGGGCCCGCATGAGGTCCTCGTCGGCGAGGACGGTGCGGGTCGGGCCGTCGGCCACGACCGTCCCCTCCGAGAGGACGACGGAGCGCTCGCACAGCTCGACGGCGTAGGGCAGGTCGTGGGTGACCATGAGGATCGTCGTGCGGAGCGAGCGGAGGATCTCGGCGAGCTCTCGGCGCGAGGTCGGGTCGAGGTTGGACGACGGCTCGTCGAGGACGAGGATCTCCGGGCGCATCGCGAGCACCGTCGCGATGGCCACCCGGCGCCGCTGGCCGAACGAGAGGTGGTGCGGCGCCCGGTCCGCGAGGTCGGCGACGCCGACCGCCTCGAGCGCCTCGACCACCCGCGCGTCCAGCTCGGCACCCCGCAGCCCGAGGTTGGCCGGCCCGAAGGCGACGTCGTCGCGGACCGTGGGCATGAACAGCTGGTCGTCGGGGTCCTGGAAGACGATGCCGACCCGGCGGCGCACCTCGAGGAGGGTGTCCTCGGTGACCGGGAGGCCCGAGACGTGGACCGACCCGTGCCCGGGTCGGAGCACCCCGTTGAGGTGCAGCACGAGGGTCGTCTTGCCCGCGCCGTTCGGACCGAGGAGGGCGACCGACTCCCCCGGGTGCACGTGGAGGTCGACGCCGAAGAGGGCCTGGTGCCCGCCCGGGTAGGCGTAGGCCACGTGGTGCAGGTCGAGGACGGGGGTCGTCACGAGGACAGCCTCGCACCGATCGCGGCGGCGACGGCGACGAGGGTGGGCAGCGCGGCCAGTGCCCACTGCCCGCGCGTCGCGGTGAGCGGGTGGGTCACCGGCATCCGTCCGTTCCAGCCGCGGCTCACCATGGCCAGGTGGACGCGCTCGCCCCGCTCGTAGCTGCGGATGAACAGGGCGCCGGTCCCGGCGGCGAGGACGGGCCAGGACCGCACTGACCGGCCACTGAAGCCGCGCGAGAGCCGCGCGACGCGCATCCGGCGCAGCTGGTCGGCGACGACGTCGACGTAGCGGACCATGAAGGAGGCGATGAGGACGAGCGGGTCGGGCACCCGTAGGTGCTGCAGGGCCCGGACGAGGTCGCGCGGGCGGGTCGTCACCGCGAAGGCGACGGCGGCGACGACGCCCGTGGTTCCCTTGAGCAGCAGCGCGACCGCCGCGGCGAGCCCCGGCTCGGACACCGTGAGCGGCCCGAGCTCGACGCGGGGGCCGGTCGCGACGAACGGCAGGACGAGCGCGAAGATCGCGAAGGGGGTCTCGACCGCGAGGCGGGGAGCGAGATGGCGCGGCGCGACGCGCGTCGTCGCCAGCAGGGCCACGGCGAGCAGGAGCAGGCCGAGGAGCACGCCGTGCGCGGGTGAGGGCACGGCGACGACCGCGAGGACGAACGTGAGCAGCGCCAGCAGCTTCACGTGCGGCGGCAGCCGGTGCAGCGGGGTGTCACCGTCGACGTGCAGGTGGCTCGAGTGGCCGGACCCCACGTCAGTCGCGCGAGGACGAGCGGCGCCGCAGGAGCGCCACGAGCCCGAACATCACGACCGCGGTGACGACGACGCCGACCACCCCGGCGAGACCACCGGACAGCAGACCGGAGGACACGCCCTCGGTGCCGTAGTCCGCGAAGGGCGACCCCGCGGTCGCCGAGTCCCGGGCGGACCCCTCGAAGCCGAGGCTGCCCGCGACGAACTCGAGCCCGTCGGGGTGCCCGGAGGCCCAGAAGGAGAGCAGGCCGGCGACGAGCAGGCTCACCCCGAGCCCGACGAGGACGAGGACGCGGGTCGTGACGCGCGGTCGCGTCGGGGACGGGGTGCGCTCGGACGTGGGGGTGCTCATGCGACGTGCTCCGGGGTGCGCAGCTCGAGGGCGGGCATCCGTCCCCGCGCGAGGTGGACGAGGTCGGGCCGGGCGGCGACGATGCTGCCGACCGCGAGGAAGGTGATGACCGCCTCGCCGACACCGATGAGCAGGTGCCAGGTCCCCATCGCCGTCGCGAGCGTGTCGAGCGGGATCGGGGCGGCGCCGCCGACGGCGTAGAGGCCGACGAAGACGAGCGCCGCGGCGGGCACGCTGACGAGGGCACCGGCCGCCGCCGCGAACGGCACCGAGGCCGGCCTGGTCGGCAGGACCGCGACGACGGCGCGCGAGACCCCGTAGCCGACCCACACCGCGGCGAGCCCCATGAGGACGACGTTCGTCCCCAGGGCGGTGACCCCGCCGTCGGCGAAGAGGAACGCCTGGACGCCGAGCACGACGGTGAGGCAGAGGGTCGCCGTCGCCGGCCCGACGAGCACCGCCGCGAGGACCGCCCCGATGAGGTGGCCGGAGGTCCCGGCCCCGACGGGGAAGTTCACCATCTGGGCGGCGAAGACGAAGACGGCGACGAGCCCGGCCAGGGGTGCGGTCCGCTCGTCGAGCTCGCGGCGCGAGGCGCGCGCGAGCGAGAGGGCGACGACACCGCCGGCGACGACCGCCGTGCCGACGGAGGTCGGGGCGTCGAGGAATCCGTCGGGGACGTGCATGGGGTCCTCCCCTGCTCGCTGGGTGCGCCGTGCGACGCGGATCTGTTGCACACTATTCGCAACAACGGGGGGACGGCAAGGACGGTCCCCGCACCTGCCCGACCGGTCAGCCCGCGCCTCCCCCGACCGTCGAGTCCCCGGCGCGCTGCCCCGTGGGCAGGGCGACGAGCGGGGCCAGGTCCCCGTCGACGGTGTTGCTCGCGAGCAGCACCATCCGCTCGCGGGTCACGTGCACGGCCGTGACCGACCCAGGGTCCACCCGCACCCGCTGCAGACCGGCGACCCCGGCCCCGACCGCGTCCGCGACGACGGCCTTGATCGGGTCGCCGTGGCTCACCGCGAGCCACACCGCCCCCGGCCCGTGCGCCTCCTCGACCTCCGCGTCGAGGGCCCGCACCCCGGTGACGACCCGCTCCGCCATCTCCCCGAGCGACTCGGCGGCGTGCTCGTCCGACGCCGGGAAGCGGGCCGACGCGGGGTCGTCCTGGATGACCCGCCACAGCGGGTCCTTGGCCGCCTCGGCGAGGGCCCGGCCGGTCCACGCGCCGTAGTGGCACTCCCCGATCCGGTCGTCGACGACCGGGTCGTGACCGGGCAGGGCGGTCGCGACCGTCTCGCGACACCGTTGCAGCGGGCTCGAGACGGCGCGGGCGACGTCGAGCGGCGCAAGCCGGCGCGCGGCCCGCTCGGCCTGCTCGCGTCCGGTGTCGGTGAGCCCGACCCCCTCGGTCCAGCCGGCGAGGACGCCGGCGGCGTTGGCACTGGAGTGCCCGTGCCGGAGGAGGAGGACGATCGCCACGACAGGCCACTGTACGGCGGCGTCGGCCCCCGGTCGGGCCCCCGGTCACCCACAATGGCCCTCGTGATCGTCGACCGGGCCATCTACGAGGGCGGGAGCCGCCGCGACTGCGGCGACCTCGCCGACGAGCTCCGCCGGCTGCGGGAGGGCCCCGACGACGGCGGGTTCCTGTGGATCGGGCTGAAGGACCCGACGGAGGAGGAGTTCTCCGGGGTCGACACCGAGCTCGGCATCCACCCGCTCGCCGTCGAGGACGCCCTCGAGACCGGCGGCGCCGGGCGGCGCCGCCCGAAGGTCGAGCACTACGACGGGCTGGTGTTCGTCGTGCTGTCCCCCCTGCGCTACATCGACCGGACGTCCGACATCGAGACCGGCGAGCTCATGGTGTTCGTCGGCGACCGGTTCGTCGTGACCGTCCGACGCGGCGAGCTGAGCCCCCTCGACGGGGTGCGCCGCTCCCTCGAGGCCGACCCGCAGCGGCTCGCCCTCGGTCCCTTCGCGGTGCTCCACGAGGTCCTCGACCGCACGGTCGACGGCTACCTCGCGATCGACCGCGAGGTCGAGCAGGACCTGGACGAGATGGAGTCGGTCGTCTTCTCCCCCGAGCGCACCGACACGGCGTCGATCTACGCGCTCAAGCGCGAGGTCCTCGAGTTCCGGCGGGCCGTCGTCCCGCTCGCCGACCCCCTGCGGATGCTGCACTCCTCCCCGCGCAGCCCCGTCCCGGACGGCGAGCTGCGGCTGCTGCTGCGCGACGTCGCCGACCACCTCGTCGCCGTCATCGACCACGTGGAGACCTACGACTCGCTGCTGTCCGGCATCCTGGACGCCTACCTCGCCCAGGTGTCGGTCCAGCAGAACGACGACATGCGCAAGATCTCGGCCTGGGTGGCGATCGCCGCCGTGCCGACCCTCATCGCCGGCATCTACGGGATGAACTTCACCCACATGCCCGAGCTCGACTGGACCTACGGCTACCCGCTGACGGTCGGGCTCATGGCCGGGGTGTGCGGGACGCTGTACGGCCTGTTCCGGCGCGCCGGCTGGCTGTGAGCCGGGGGCGGTCCTCCGCCGGTGCCCGTCCGGGGGTCAGGTCGCGGTCATCCAGCCGGCGCCGAGGGCCACGAGGAGCGCGAGGCCGAGGGTGACCCGGTAGCCGACGAACGCCCGCAGCGAGTGCGCGGCGACGAACCGCAGCAGCCAGGCGATCGAGGCGTAGGCGGTGAGGAACGCCACGACGATGCCGACGAGGACCGGCCCGACCCCGAGGGTGATGACGTCGTCCCACTCGTCGACGAGCTGGTAGGCGCCGGCCGCGGTGAGGGCGGGGATCGCCATGAAGAAGGACAGCTCGGTGGCGGTCACCCGGTCGATGCCGCGGGCGATGCCCGCGGAGATGGTGGCCCCGGACCGGGAGACGCCCGGGATGAGCGCGAAGCACTGGACGACGCCGATGACGAGGCCGTCCCGCAGGGACACCCCCTCCTCACCGCGCTGCGCGTCGTCGGCGGCGAACCGGTCGTGCCGCGACTCGGCCCACCAGATGACGCCGCTCCACAGGATGAGGGCGCCGGCGACCACCCAGAGGCTGCGGACCGGCCCGGTGATGACGTCCTGGAGCAGGAACCCGACGACCCCGATGGGGAGCGAGCCGACGATGACGGCCCAGGCGAGCGAGTAGTCGCGGTGCGCGCGCCGCTCCTCGTCGCGTAGCCCGCCGACCCAGGCGAGGAAGAGCCGGGCGATCTTCCGCGCGAAGTAGAGGAAGGTGGCGACGATCGCGCCGATCTGGATGATCGCGGTGTACGCGGTCACCGCCGGGGCGTCGACCGGCAGGCCGAGGACCTTCTCCGCGATCGTGAGGTGACCCGTCGAGGAGACCGGGAGGAACTCGGTGAGCCCCTCGACGATCCCGAGGACGACGGCCTGGAAGTAGGTGAGCTCGACGGGCACCGGGCAAGCCTAGGGGGTGGCGCTCAGAGGTCGGCGCAGGCCTCGGCCATGAGGCGCAGGACGGCGAGCCGCTGCTCGGTCGTGCGCGCGTACGGGGCGACCGAGAGCGTCGTCACCCCGGCGTCGGCGTAGCGCCGGGCGCGCTCGGCGACCCGTTCCGGAGGTCCGAGGAGGGCCGTCGCGTCGGCGAGCTCGAGCGGGACGGCGTCCGCCGCGTCCCGCGGACGACCCGCGAGGTAGAGGTCCTGGATCGTGTCCGCCGCCTCCTCGAACCCCATCGAGCGGGCGAGCCGGTTGTAGAAGTTCTGCTCCCGGCTGCCCATCCCGCCGATGTAGAGCGCCGTGTAGGGCGCGACGGCCGCGCGGGCCTGCTCGAGGTCGTCGGTGACGACGACCGGGACGGAGGCGACGACGTCGAACCCGGCCATCGGGTCCTCCGGCGTCCCCTTGCCCGCCGCCGCCCGGGCCTCGCGCACCGTGTCGAGGCTGTCGGTGGAGTGCTCGGGCGAGACGAAGATGCCGAGCCACCCGTCGGCGACCTCCCCGGCGAGCGCGAGGTTCTTCGGGCCGACGGCGGCGAGGTAGACCGGCAGGTCGGGGCGGGGCGGGTGGATCGTGAGCCGCAGGGCCTTCCCGGGGCCGTCCGGCAGCGGCAGCGTGTGGTGCTCGCCGTCGTACTCCAGCGGCCGTCGGGCGAGCGCCGTGCGCACGACCTCGACGTACTCGCGGGTGCGCCCGAGGGGCTTGGCGAACCGGACGCCGTGCCAGCCCTCGCTCACCTGCGGACCGGACACCCCCAGCCCGAGCAGGAAGCGGCCCCCGGAGAGGGTGTCGAGCGTCGCGGCGGTCATCGCCGTCATCGCCGGGGTGCGGGCCGGGATCTGCATGACACCGGCGCCCAGCCCGATCCGCTCGGTCTGCGCCGCGAGCCAGGCGAGGACCGTCGGACTGTCCGACCCGTACGCCTCGGCGACCCACACCGACGCGTAGCCGAGCCGGTCGGCCTCCCGGGTGAGGTCGAGCAGGTCCTCCCCCATCCCCATGCCTGCGTATCCGGCCGCGAGTCCGAGCTCCATGGCGCTCAGGCTAGCCCCCGTGCGCCTCACCGGGGTCCGGCACGCCCGCCGCTAGGCTGCCCGCCCATGCGCACCCGTCGGCTCGGCGCCACCGGCCTCACCGTGTCCCGGCTCGCGCTCGGCACGATGACCTGGGGCGGACGCACCTCCGCCGAGGACGCCGAGGACCTGCTCACGGCCTTCCGGGACGCCGGTGGGACGCTCGTCGACACCGCGCACGGCTACGGCGGGGGAAGTGCCGAGGAGCTGCTCGGCCGCTTCCTCGGCGGGGGCCGTGACGACGTCGTCGTCGTGACGAAGGCCGGGATCGGCGCCCGCAGCGGGGACCGCGTCGTCGACTGCTCGCGGCGGGCGATGCTGCATCAGCTCGACACCTCGCTGCGGCGCCTCGGCACCGACCACGTCGACGTGTGGGCCGCCCACGCCTGGGACGACGCCACCCCGCTCGAGGAGACCGTCGCGGCGCTCGTCCACGCCTGGCGCAGCGGCCGGGCGCGCTACGTCGGGGTCTCGAACCACGTCGGCTGGCAGGCGGCCCGCACGATGTCGCTCCTCGCGGCCGAGGGGGTGCCGCTCGCGTTGGACTCCGTCGAGCTGAGCCTCGTCGAGCGGCGGGCCGAGCGCGAGCTCGCCGACGCGGCGCGGTCGCTCGGCTTCGGTCTCCTGCCGTGGTCGCCGCTCGGCCGGGGGGTGCTCACCGGCCGCTACCGCGGTGGCGTGCCCGCCGACTCGCGGTTGGCCTCGGACGACCTCGCCCGGTTCGCCGGCCGCCACGTCGGCGACCACACCCGGGGCGTCGTGGAGTCCGTCCGCACGGCCGCCGAGGGCCTCGGGGTCTCCCCCGCGCTCGTGGCGCTCGCGTGGGTGCGCGACCGGCCCGGGGTCACCGCCCCGGTGCTCGGGGCCAGGACCCCCCGCCAGCTGGCGCAGCTGCTGCCCGTCGAGGACCTGGAGCTGCCCGCGCAGATCGTCGAGGCGCTCGACGAGGTGTCGTCCGACCTCGCCTGAGGTCGGTCAGTCGTCCTCGTCGTAGTCGCCGTCCAGACCGGCGTAGATCCGCGTGTCGTCCCCGTCCTCGTCGACGTGCCCGTCCTCGTCGTCGTCCGGGTCGTCCGCGCCGTAGACGTCGAGCGGGGTCATCTCGCCGAACGCCTCGTAGAGGGCGACGTCGTAGTCCTCGAAGGCGTCGGCGAGGTCCTCGTAGGCCGCGACGACGCTCGGGTCGTCCTCCCCGCGACGGACGCTGCACACCTCGAGATGCCGCTCGAGGGCGGTGACGAGTGTCGCGAGGGCGGCCCGCGGGTCGGTGCTCATGCACAGACCGTACCGCCCTGGTGGAGACTGTGGTCGTGGCCGACTACGAGTACCTCGTGCTGAACTTCGGGCGTGAGACGGACCGCTCCGACATCCGCCGCGCCCTCACCGAGCACGCGGAGTACGGGCGGTGGGAGCTCGCCCGGACCCGCACCTACATGGGAGGGATGACCAGGACCTGGCTGCGCCGCCGGATCATCCGCGCGCGGCGCTCGGTCAGCTCGTCGCGATGAGGCGCTGGAGCACCCGGGTCCCGAACTCGAGCGACTCGGTGGGCACCCGCTCGTCGATGCCGTGGAACATCGGCGCGAAGTCGAGGTCCGCGGGCAGCCGCAGCGGCGCGAAGCCGTAGCCGGTGATGCCGAGGAGGGACAGCGCCTTGTTGTCCGTGCCACCGGAGAGGCAGTAGGGCAGCACCTCGGCGTCCGGGTCCTCGTCGCGCAGGGCCTGGACCATCCGCTCCACGAGGTCGCCCTCGAAGGGGGCCTCGAGCGAGATGTCGCGGTGCAGGACCTCGACCTCGACGTGCTCGCCCGCGAGCTCGCGGATCGTCGCCATGAGGTCGTCCTCGTGGCCGGGCAGGAAGCGGCAGTCGACGTTGGCCGACGCCTGCTGCGGGATGACGTTGTGCTTGTACCCGGCGTCGAGCATCGTGACGTTGCTCGTGTCCTGGAGGGTGCCCCGGACGAAGCCCTGGGCGCCGCCGAGGTGGTCGAGCAGGTCCTCGAGGTCCTCGTCGGACCACGGGGTGCCGGTGAGCTCGGACAGACCGTCGAGCAGGGTGCGGACCGCGGGGATGTACTCGCGCGGCCACTTGTGCTCGGCGATCCGGGCGATGGCCTCGGCGAGCCGGACGATGGCGTTCTCGTCATTGGGGACGGAGCCGTGGCCGGCGCGGCCGTGCGCGGTGAGCCGCAGCCACGTGATGCCCTTCTCGCTCGTCTGGAGCAGGTAGGTGCGCTTCTCGTCCCCGTGCCGGTCGGTGACGGTGACGCTGTAGCCGCCGACCTCGCTGATCGCCTCCGTGACGTTCTCGAAGACCTCGGGATGGTGCTCGACCATGAAGTGCGAGCCCTTGCGGCCACCGGCCTCCTCGTCGGCGAAGAACACGACGACGAGGTCGCGCGGCGGGACGGTGCCGGTGCGGGCCATGTCCCGGACGCACGCGAGGATCATCGCGTCCATGTCCTTCATGTCGACGGCGCCGCGGCCCCAGACGCAGCCGTCGCGCAGCTCCGCGCCGAAGGGGTCGACCTGCCAGTCCTCGGCGTTGGCCGGGACGACGTCCAGGTGCCCGTGGATGCACAGGGCCCCCCGCTCCCGGTCGGCACCGGGGATCCGGACCGCGACGGTCGTCCGGCCGGGGTCGGACTCGTAGGTCGTCGGCTCGAGCCCGACCTCGCGCAGCTGGTCGACGACGTAGGCGGCGGCCTCGGCCTCGCCCGGACCGCTGCCGTCGCCGTAGTTGGTCGTGTCGATCCGGATCAGGTCCCGGCAGATCCGGACGACCTCGTCCTCGGGGCGCGTCTCGCTCATCCCCTCACCCTAGGGGGCGCGCTCCCGACGGGCGATTTCGGTTCCCGGCCCTGGGGCGTGTATCGTTCCTGGTCGCAGGACGGCCTCCCCGGCCGGCCTCGCACCACTCGTCCGGGTGGCGGAATTGGCAGACGCGCTAGCTTGAGGTGCTAGTGCCCGTATTAGGGCATGGGGGTTCAAGTCCCCCCTCGGACACCGGATGACGAAGGCCCCGGACCGCTCAGGTCCGGGGCCTTCGTCGTGCAGCGAGGGGCGACGACGGTCAGCCGACGTAGGCGTCGACGGCGTTCGACAGGTCCTGGACGACCGGGTCGAGCGTCCCGGCGGCCTCGGGCGAGACCTCGCCGTCCGACACGGCCTCCCGGTAGCTCTCGACGAAGTCGTCCCGCGCCTCGGCCACGCCCTCGGCGTCCCCGTCGCGCAGCGCGCTCTCGACGTCCCGCAGCTGCTGCCGCAGGTCCTGCACCGTCTGACGGTCCGCCTGGTCCGCCTGGGCCGCGTCGTTGAGACCGGTGTCCGTCCGGCCCAGCGCGTCCTGGACGGGAGCGGGGTCGGGGGCCTGCTCGGTCGGCTCGGGCTCCGGCTCCGGCTCCTCCTGCGTCGGCTCGGGAGCCTCGGTCGTCGGCTCGGGCGCCTCCGAGGTCGGTGCCGGCTCGGCGGTCGTCGACGTCGGCGTGCTCGACGCCTCCTGGCCCTGCTCGTCCGAGCCGCCGGAGAGCAGCTGCCAGCCCACGACGAGGGCGAGGACGGCCACGACGGCCGCGAGGGCCCAGATGCCTGCGGAGGAGCGCCGCTGCGGCTCACGGCCGCCCGGAGGGGGTCCGACCCGGGCCGGGCCGGTGGGCGGCGGAGGCGGGGGCGGGGTGCCCCGGTCGAGGCGCTGGGTCGCCGCGGCACCCGCGGCTGCCCCTGCCGCAGGCAGCACCGTCGTGCGACCCGCAGCGGCCTCCGGAGCCCGCCGTGCGTCGATGGCGGCGACGACCGCGCCGGCCCCGGCCGGTCGGTCCTGCGGGTCCTTGGCCAGGAGCGAGCCGACGAGCCCGGCGAGCCACGCCGGGGTGTCCGGGCGCAGGTCGCGCACGTCCGGGGCCTCGTCGGTGGCGTGCATCATCATCGTCGCGACCGGGGTGGGGCCGCTGAACGGCGCCCGTCCGGTGAGCAGCGCGAACAGGACGCAGCCGAGCGCGTAGAGGTCGGCCCGGCCGTCCACCCGGCCGCCGGTCGCCTGCTCCGGTGCGAGGTACTCGGCGGTCCCCATGACCGTGTTCGTCGCGGTGAGGGCCTGGTTCGCCGCCGCCGACTCCCCGAGCTGGGTGATGCCGAAGTCGAGCACGCGCACCCGACCGTCGGCGGCGTAGACGAGGTTCGCCGGCTTGACGTCACGGTGCACGAGCCCGCGCTCGTGCGCGGCCTCGAGGGCCGCGGCGACCTGCCGGCCGACATCGGCGACCTCGTCGACGGGCAGCGGGCCCTCGGCCATCCGGTCGGCGAGGCTGGGCCCGGGCAGCAGCTCCATGACGAGGTAGGCGGTGTCGTCCTCGACCCCGGTGTCGTGGACGGTGACGACGTTCGGGTGGCTCATCGCCGCCGTCACCTGCGCCTCGCGCTCGAACCGGGCGGCGCCCGCCTCGTCGGGAACCCGGCGCAGGTCGATCGTCTTGACGGCGACCTCGCGGTCGAGGACGGTGTCGGTGGCCCGCCAGACCTCGCCCATGCCGCCCCGACCGATGGGGGCGTCCAGGGCGTACCGTCCGGCCAGGCGTCGCTGCTCGGTGCTCATCGCCGCCAGACTAGTGCCCTGCCGTAGCCTGACCGGGTGCTGGAGCCCGTGACCGCCGTCCGCTACGTCGCGCCCCTGCGCGAGGGCGGCTCGCTCCCCGGGCTCGTCGAGGCCGACGACCTCGGCACCTACGTCGTGAAGTTTACCGGGGCCGGGCAGGGACGCAAGGTCCTCGTCGCCGAGGTCCTCGTCGGGGAGGTCGCCCGACGCCTCGACATCCCGACGCCACGGCTGGCCGTCGTCGACCTGCCGTCGGCGATCGCCCGGTACGAGGCGGACGAGGAGGTCCAGGACCTGCTCACCGCGAGCCCCGGGCGCAACCTCGGGGTCGACTTCCTCCCGGGTGCCTTCGGCTACGACGGCACCCGTCCGCCGTCGGCGCAGGACGCCGGGGCGATCCTCTGGCTCGACGCCTACACCGCCAACGTCGACCGCACCTGGGCCAACCCGAACCTCCTCGTGTGGCACGGCCGCACGTGGGCGATCGACCACGGCGCCGCGCTGTGGTTCCACCACTCCTGGCCCAGCCGCCCCCCGGACGCCGCGCGCTTCGTCGCGCAGCCGTTCGACCCCTCCGGCCACGTCCTCGCCCCTGTCGCCGAGCCGCTGCGCACGGCGCACGACCGGCTCGCGTCCCGGCTCACCGACGACGTCCTCGCCGCGGTCGTCGAGGCGGTCCCGCAGGACTGGCTCGAGACGACGACGAGCCTGCCGACCCTCGAGGACGTGCGGCACGCGTACGTCGAGCACCTGCGGGAGCGGCTCGCGGCCCCGGAGGCATGGCTCGGGAGCGCATCGTGAGCCACCCCTACCAGTACGTCGTCCTCCGGTTCGTCCCCCGTGTCGACCGCGGGGAGTGCCTGAACGTCGGCGTCGTCCTGCACAGCCAGGCCGCCGGGGTGCTCCGCTGCGCGTGGCACGTCGACGAGGCGCGGGTCCTCGCCGTCGCGCCGGACGCCGACCTCGAGGGGCTCGCGGCCGCGCTGGAGGCCGTCGGCACGATGTGCGCGGGTCCGCCGCCCGGTGTCGAGGCCGCCCTCACGACGCAGGGCAAGCGGTTCGGCTGGCTCAGCGCGCCCCGCTCGACGGTCCTTCAGCCGGGGCCGGTCCACGGCGGGGCCTGCCCCGACCCGGACGCGGAGGTCGACCGGCTGCTGGACCGCCTCGTGCGCTAGTCCACGCGCGGAGGTTTCCGCAGCGCCCAGGCGGCGACGGCCCCGGCGGCGGCGACGTTGAGCGAGTCCACCCCTCCGGCCATCGGGATCGTCACGACGCTGTCGGCGGCCGTCACGGTCCGCCGCGACAGCCCGTCCCCCTCGGTGCCCAGGACGAGCGCGAGCCGCTCCGGTGGGTCGGCCGCGAGCGCGTCGAGCCCGACGGCGTCCTCGGCCAGGGCGAGCGCCGCGACGTGGAAGCCGAGGGCACGCAGCTGCTCGACCCCGCCGGGCCACGGGTCGACGCGCGTCCACGGGACCTGGAACACCGTCCCCATCGACACCCGCACGGCCCGCCGGTACAGCGGGTCGGCGCACCGCGGGGTGACGAGCACGGCGTCCATCCCGAGCGCCGCGGCCGACCGGAAGACGGCACCGACGTTCGTGTGGTCGACGACGTCCTCGAGGACGAGGACGCGCCGGGCGTCCCGGAGCACCTCGGCGAGCGGGAGGAGCGCCGGCCGGTGCATCGAGGCCAGCGCCCCACGGTGGAGGTGGAAGCCGGTGAGCCGCTCGATGACGTCGTGCTCCCCGACGTACACCGGAACCCCGTCGCGCTCGGCGTCGGCGACGAGGTCGCCGAGGTCGGTGAGCCACCGCTGCGCCATGAGGTAGGACCGGGGCCGGTGGCCGGCGCGCAGGGCCCGCCGGATCACCTTCTCGGACTCGGCGACGTACAGCCCGCCCTCGGGCTCCAGCCGGCGCCGCAGCGCGACGTCGGTGAGCGAGACGTAGTCCTCGAGGCGGGGGTCGGCGGCGTCCTCGACGCGCACGACGCTCACGAGAGCACGAGGAGGTTGACGACGGCGACGAGACCGATGACGACGATGACCCCGCGCAGGACGAGCGGCGGCAACCGGCGACCGACGGTCGCCCCGAGCACCCCGCCGAGCGTCGAGCCCACCGCGACGAGCAGGACGACCCACCAGTCGACGAGGTCACGGGCGACGACGAGGAAGACGACGGCGGCGACGGCGTTGACGACGGTCGCGAGCACGTTCTTGTAGCCGTTGAGCCGCTGCACCGGTTCGCTGCTCAGCGCCCCCATGACCCCCATGAGGAGGACGCCCTGGGCGGCGCCGAAGTACCCGCCGTAGACGCCGGTGCCGAGGACGCCCGCCTGCATCGCGAGCGTGTGCCGGGAGGCCGCGGTCCCGTCGCCGTCCCGGCGGGCGGCCGCCCACCGGTTGATCCGCGGACCGACGACGACGAGGACGACGCCGAGGAGGATGAGGACCGGCACGACGGCGCGGAAGACGTCGGGGTCGAGGACGAGGAGCAGGAGGGCGCCGACGAGCCCGCCGACGAGGGACATCGGGACGAGCCGGGCGAGGTCGCGCCGGGCGCCGACGAGCTCCTTGCGGTAGCCGATGCTCCCGGCGAGGCTGCCCGGCACGAGGCCGAGGTTGTTCGTCACGTTGGCCGCGACCGGCGGCATCCCGAGCAGGAGCAGCGTCGGGAAGGTGATGAGGGTGCCCGAGCCGACGATCGTGTTGATCGTCCCGGCCCCCATCCCCGCGAGCACGACGAGGAGGGCTTCACCGACGGACACCCCGTCACCTTAGTGCGGGCGACGGGGTGTCCGGACGGCAGGTCAGGGCCTGGTCGGCGGCTCCTGCGGCGGCTCCGGCGCGGCCGGAGGGGTGTCCGGCGCGGCCGGAGGGGTCGGCGGCTGCGGCTCCGGGTCCTGCGGCGCGGCCGAGGGCGGGGTCTGCCGCGGCGGCACCGCGTCGGCGCCGGGACGGACCGGCGGCTGGACCCGCGAGGTCGGCGTCGCGTGCGTCTCGGCCTCCTTGCTGGACTGCGCCGCCTGCCCGCGGGCGGCGGCGAGCGCCTCCGACGGGTCCTCGAGGACGGTGTCCTCGAAGGCGTTGGACATCGACTCCTCCGGCTCGACCCAGCCGTCGTCGTCGCCGTCGCCGGACGGGGCCTGCTGGTTGCCGAGCGCTCCCCCGATCCCGCGGAGGGCGTCGGTGAGCTCGCTGGGGACGATCCACATCTTGTTGGAGTCGCCTCGGGCGATCTGCGGCAGCACCTGGAGGTACTGGTAGGCCAGCAGCTTCTGGGTGGGCTTGCCGCGGTGGATGGCGTCGAACACCTGCTGGATGGCGCGGGCCTGGCCCTGGGCCTCGAGGATCCGGGACTGCGCCGAGCCCTCGGCCCGCAGGATCGAGGACTGCTTCTCGCCCTCGGCCGTGAGGATCTGGCTCGCCTTGATGCCCTCGGCGTTGAGGATCGCCGCACGACGGTCCCGCTCGGCCTTCATCTGCTTCTCCATCGACTCCTGCACCGAGGCGGGCGGGTCGATGGCCTTGAGCTCGACGCGGTTGACGCGGATGCCCCACTTGCCGGTGGCGTCGTCGAGCACGCCGCGCAGCTGGCCGTTGATCTGGTCGCGGCTGGTCAGCGTCTGCTCGAGGTCGAGCGAGCCGATGACGTTGCGCAGCGTCGTGACGGTCAGCTGCTCGATGCCGGCGATGAAGTTCGCGATCTCGTAGACCGCCGACTTGGAGTCGATGACCTGGTAGTAGATGACCGTGTCGATGGACACGACGAGGTTGTCGCTCGTGATGACCGGCTGCGGCGGGAAGGAGACGACCTGCTCACGCAGGTCGATGTTGGCCCGGACGATGTCGACGAACGGGACGAGGAAGTGGATGCCTCCCTCGAGCGTGCGTGAGTAGCGGCCGAGCCGTTCGATGATGAGCGCCGTCTGCTGCGGCACGATCCGGATCGTCCGCATGAGGACGATGACCGCGAAGATCGCGAGCAGCACGATGACGATGAGGGGACCGATTCCGTCCATGGTGGGCCTTTCGTGGGTGGCCGGCGGGTGTCAGGGGGTGGTCGTGGGGGGCTCGGGGGACCGGGCGGGCTTGGGGACGACGATCGCGGTCGCGCCGTGGATGGCGACGACGCGGACCTCGTCCCCGGGGCCGACGGGCTCGCCGTCGTCGGGAAGCCGGGCCGACCAGGTCTCGCCGCCGAGCTTGACGCGTCCGTCGGTCTCGGTGACGGTCTGCAGCACCCAGGCGGTGCGTCCGACGAGCGCCGAGGCGCCGATCCGGTGGTCGGTCGCGTCGTCGGTGAACCGTCGCTTCAGGACCGGGCGCAGCAGGAAGAGCAGGCCCATCGCCGCGACGATGGCGACGACCATCTGGAAGAAGAAGGGGAACCCGAGGAGCGCCGCGACCCCTCCGGCGACCGCTCCGCCGGCGAGCATCGCGAACGCGAAGTCGACGGTGGCGGTCTCGATGGCCCCGAGGACGAGCGCGACCCCCAGCCATCCGAGCCAGGCGTTCTCGGCCAGCCACTCCATCGCTCTCCCCTTCCTCGGGCGTTCGGTGGTCGGACGTGCCGACCGCGGTCGCGGTTCCCGCGACCCGGGCCCCTATCGTGCCCGAGCCGCGAACCGTTCGCCGCGCACCTCGAGCTCGAGTGGCATCCCGAAGGTCGCCTCGAGGTTCTCACGGGTCAGCGTGATCTCGATGGGGCCCTGGGCAACCACCCGGCCGCCCCGGAGCAGCAGCACGTCGGTGAAGTGCGGCGGGATCTCCTCGACGTGATGGGTCACGAGCACCAAGGCCGGCGCCGCGAGGTCGGCGGCGAGGAGGCCGAGGCGCCGGACGAGGTCCTCACGACCACCAAGGTCCAGCCCCGCGGCGGGCTCGTCGAGGAGCATGAGCTCGGGGTCGGTCATCAGCGCCCGGGAGATCTGCACCCGCTTGCGCTCCCCCTCGGACAGGGTGCCGTAGCGGCGGTCGGCGAGATGCGCCGCACCGAGGGCCTCGAGCAGCTCGAGGGCGCGTCGCTCGTCCATGCCGTCGTAGCTCTCGCGCCAGCGCCCGACGACGCCGTACGAGGCGGTGACGACGACGTCCCGGACGCGCTCGTGCGGCGGGATGCGGTCGGCGAGGGAGGCGCTGGAGAGCCCGATCCGGGGACGCAGCTCGAAGACGTCGACGGCCCCGAGCACCTCGCCGAGGACACCGGCCACGCCGCGGGTCGGGTGGATCCGGGCGGCGGCGAGCTGCAGCAGGGTCGTCTTGCCGGCGCCGTTGGGGCCGAGGACGACCCAACGCTGGCCCTCCTCGACCTCCCACGTCACGTCGTCGAGGATCGTCGTGTCCCCGCGCACGACACCGACGCCAGCCAGGGCCACGACGTCGCTCATGCCCCAACCCTAGGTGACGTGGGGGCGGGCGCGACGGCGGCACGCGCAGCGTACGACCCGTCAGTGCTCGCGCATCGGACCGCCGCCCGCCCCGTGGCGGCCGGCGACGACCTCGGCCATGACGGACAGGGCGATCTCCCCCGCCGACCGGCCGCCGATCCGCAGCCCGGCCGGCACGTGGAGCCGGCGCAGGTCGTCCTCGCCGAACCCCTCGTCGCGCAGGTCCGCCAGGAGCCCGGCCGAGCGGGACCGGCTCGCCATCATCGCGACGTGGCCGACACCCGCACGGAGGGCCCCGCGCAGCAGGTCACCCGCGCCCTCGGCGTCGTGGTCGCACAGGACGAGGGCGTCGACGTGCCCGAGGTCGCCCGCCTCCTCGGCCGTGGGGACGGCGGGAAGCCGCACGACGTCCCACCCGGTCGCCGTGGCGATGTCCGCGAGGGCGGCCGCGATCCGGTTGTCGGCGACGACGACGAGCCGCCCCAGCGGTCGCTCGGACGGCTCCGCTCCGCTGCCGAGCACCGGGTCGTGCCGGGTGTCGCTCATCGGGGGCTCACCCGCCCAGCACCCCGCGGTAGACCTCCATCGTGCGGTCGGCGATCGTTCCCCACGAGAACTGCTCGACGGCCCGCTCGCGTCCCGCGCGGCCGAAGCGGGCCGCCCGGTCCAGGTTGGACACCGCGTCGGTGAGGGCGGCGGCGAGGTCGGCGACGAAGCGGTCCTCGTCGACCGGGATGCCCGTGCCGTCGGTCACCCGCTCGATGGGCACGAGCCAGCCGGTCCCCCCGTCGACGACGACCTCGGGGATGCCCCCGGTGGCGGTCGCGACGACGGGCAGCTCGCAGGCCATCGCCTCGAGGTTGACGATGCCGAGCGGCTCGTACACCGACGGGCAGACGAACACCGTCGAGGCGCTGAGCACCGCGGTCACCTTCTCCCGCGGCAGCATGTCGGAGATCCACACCACGCCGTCGCGCTCCGAGCGCAGCCCGTCGACGAGGCCCTCGACCTCGGCCTTGATCTCGGGGGTGTCCGGGGCGCCGGCGAGGAGGACGAGCTGGACCTCCGGCGGCAGCTCGGCCGCGGCGCGCAGGAGGTACGGCAGGCCCTTCTGCCGGGTGATCCGGCCGACGAAGACGACGGCCGGGCGGTCGGGGTCGATGCCGAGCGACCGGACGGTGTCGGGGTCGTCGTGGCGCCGCCAGAGCTCGGAGTCGATGCCGTTGTGGACGACCTGGACCTTGGCCGGGTCGACCTGCGGGTAGGAACGCAGGATGTCCTCGCGCATGCCGGCGCTCACGGCGACGATCGCGGCCGCGCCCTCGTAGGCGGTGCGCTCCACCCACGACGAGAGCCGGTAGCCGCCGCCGAGCTGCTCGGCCTTCCACGGCCGCATCGGCTCGAGGCTGTGCGCGGACAGCACGTGCGGCACGCCCTCGAGGATGCCCGCGACGTGGCCGGCGAAGTTGGCGTACCAGGTGTGCGAGTGGACGAGGTCGGCGCCGGCGCACTCCGCCGCCATCGTGAGGTCGACCCCGAGCGTCCCGAGCGCGGCGTTCGTGCCCTCGAGCGCCGGGAGGTCGGGATGGCTCGTCGTGCCCTCCTCGTCCCGTGGGTCACCGAACGCGTGCACCCGCACGTCGGTGTCGGACCGGCCGCGCAGCGCCCGGACGAGCTCGGCGACGTGCACCCCGGCCCCTCCGTAGATGGCGGGCGGGTACTCCTTGGTGAGGATGTCGATACGCACGGATTTCACCGTAGTGGTGTCCGGGCCTCCCGGCGAGCGCCGGAACCCCATAGGTTGGTGCCATGGCGTACCGCAGCGGAGGTCCCAAGGTCCTGGCCATCGTCCTCGCAGGTGGGGAGGGGAAGCGGCTCATGCCGCTCACCCGCGACCGGGCCAAGCCCGCCGTCCCGTTCGGCGGCATCTACCGGCTCGTCGACTTCGCCCTCTCCAACGTCGTGAACTCCGGCTACCTCAAGGTCGTCGTGCTCACCCAGTACAAGTCGCACAGCCTCGACCGGCACGTGACGACGACGTGGCGGATGAGCAACATGCTCGGCAACTACGTCGCCCCCATCCCGGCGCAGCAGCGCATGGGCAAGAGCTGGTACCTCGGCAGCGCCGACGCGATCTTCCAGAGCATGAACACGATCGTCGACGAGCGGCCGGACATCATCGTCGTCGTCGGGGCCGACCACGTGTACCGGATGGACTTCTCCCAGATGGTCGACCAGCACATCGAGACCGGCGCCGGTGTGACGGTCGCCGCGATCCGCCAGCCCAAGGACACCTCCGACCAGTTCGGCGTCATCGACGTCCAGCCGGACGACCCCCGCAAGATCCGTGCCTTCCTCGAGAAGCCGACCGACCCCGACGGCCTGCCGGACTCCCCCGACGAGATCCTCGCGAGCATGGGCAACTACGTCTTCAGCGCCGACGCGCTCGTCGACGCGGTGACCGCCGACTCCACCCGCGAGGGCAGCAAGCACGACATGGGCGGCGACATCGTCCCCGCCCTCGTCGAGCAGGACGCCGCCTACGCGTACGACTTCAAGAACAACGTCGTGCCCGGCGGGACCGAGCGCGACATGGGCTACTGGCGCGACGTCGGGACGATCGACAGCTACTACGACGCCCACATGGACCTCGTGTCGATCCATCCGGTCTTCAACCTCTACAACTACGACTGGCCGCTCTACACGACGTACGGCTACTACCCGCCGGCGAAGTTCGTCCACGGCGCGCACGGCCGGTTCGGGGAGGCGCTGAACTCCGCCGTCTCCCCCGGTGTCGTCATCTCCGGGGCCCGGGTCAACGGGTCGGTCGTCTCCCCCGACGTCCACGTCCACAGCTACACCGAGATCGAGGACAGCGTCATCCTCGACGGGGTGCAGATCGGGCGGAACTGCCGGATCGAGAAGGCGATCATCGACAAGAACGTCGTCGTCCCCGAGGGCGCCTCGATCGGCGTCGACCGCGAGCACGACCTGGCCCGCGGCTTCTCGGTCACCGAGTCGGGCATCACGATCGTCGGCAAGGGCCAGGAGGTGGGTCCGTGAGCGCTACGGGCTCGGCCCGGATCGGCGTCCAGATCCAGCCCCAGCACGCGACCTACGCGCAGATCCGTCGGACGTGCGCGCGCCTCGAGGAGATGGGCGTCGACGTCCTCTTCAACTGGGACCACTTCTTCCCCCTCTACGGGGACCCCGACGGCGCGCACTTCGAGTGCTGGACGATGCTCGGCGCGTGGGCCGAGGCGACCGAGCGCGTCGAGATCGGGGCGCTCGTCACGTGCAACAGCTACCGCAACCCGCAGCTGCTCGCCGACATGGCCCGCACCGTCGACCACGTCAGCGCGCGCGAGGACGGTCCGGGCCGTCTGGTCCTCGGGATCGGGTCGGGGTGGTTCGAGCGGGACTACGACGAGTACGGCTACGAGTTCGGCACGGCGGGGGGCCGGCTCGACGCGCTGGCGCGGGACCTGCCGATCATCGAGCGGCGCTGGGAGAGCCTCAACCCGGCACCGACGCGCAAGATCCCCGTGCTCGTCGGCGGCGGCGGCGAGAAGAAGACGCTGCGGATCGTCGCCGAGCACGCCGACATCTGGCACGGCTTCGGCGACGCGGCGACGGTCGCCCACAAGCACGCCGTCCTCGACGAGTGGTGCGGGACGGTCGGCCGCGACCCCTCCGCCATCGAGCGCTCGGCCGGGGTCTCGCCCAAGCCCGGGCGGCTCCCCGAGGACGTCGAGGACTACGCGGCGGGCGCCCAGGAGCTGTACGACGTCGGCACCCGGCTGTTCACGGTCGGGCTGAACGGGCCGGACCACGACGCCGGTCCGGTGCGTGACCTGCTCGCCTGGCGGGACGCGCTGCGCGGCTAGCCTGCCTGGCGTGAGCACCTCCGCCGCGCCGCCACCCCTGCCCGACCCCGACGCCCGGACCCTCCTGCTGTCGTTGTCCGGTCGCGACCGGCCGGGGGTCACGAGCGTCGTCTTCGACGCCGCGAGCACGGTCGGCGCGGAGGTCCTCGACGTCGAGCAGGTCGTCGTGCGGGGCCACCTCGCGCTCTCGGTCCTGCTCTCCCCCGGACCCGACGAGAACGTCCTCACCGACCGCCTGACGAGGGCCGGCGAGTCGCTGGGGATGGAGGTCATCCTCGTCGCGGGTCGCGGCGACAACGCCTCGCGCCGCACCGGCCGGGCCGCCGTCGTCGTCATGGGTTCCCCCCTCGAGACCCGGCACGTCGCCGCGGTGTCGGCGGCCGTCGCCCGCCACGGCGCGAACATCGACCGCATCCGCCGGCTCTCCCGGTGGCCCGTGACGACGGTCGAGCTCGACGTGTCCGGCGCCGACGTCCCCCGGCTGCGCCGCGACCTCGCCCTCGTCTCCGCCGACGCCGGCTGTGACATCGCCGTGTCCCCGGCGGGTCTCGCCCGCCGCGGGGGCCGGCTCGTCGTCATGGACGTCGACTCCACCCTCATCCAGGACGAGGTCATCGAGCTCATCGCCGAGCACGCCGGCACCCTCGAGGAGGTCGCCGCCGTCACCGATCGCGCGATGAACGGTGAGCTCGACTTCGCCGAGAGCCTCGCCGCCCGGGTCGCGACCCTCGAGGGGCTGCCGGTGTCGGTGCTCGAGGAGGTGCGCGAGGCCGTGCGGCTCACGCCCGGCGCACGGACCCTCGTGCGCACTCTCAAGGACCTCGGCTTCACCGTGGCCCTGGTGTCCGGCGGCTTCTGCGAGATCGTCGAGCCGATCGGGGCCGACCTCGGCGTCGACCACGTCCGGGCGAACCGGCTCGAGGTGGCGGACGGTCGCCTCACCGGGCGCGTGCTCGGTGAGGTCGTCGACCGGCCCGGCAAGGCCGCCGCGCTGCGCGAGTTCGCCGACCTCGAGGGGCTGCCGCTCGCCCGCACCGTGGCCATCGGGGACGGGGCCAACGACCTCGACATGCTCCAGGCGGCCGGGCTCGGGGTGGCGTTCAACGCCAAGCCCGTCGTGCGCGAGCAGGCCGACACCTCCGTCAACGTGCCCTACCTCGACACCGTCCTGTTCCTCCTCGGCATCAGCCGCGAGGAGGTCGAGGACGCCGGCACGAGCGCCTGAGGCGCAGCGCGGGTCAGGCGCCGATGGCGTGGTACCCGCCGTCGACGTGGACGATCTCGCCCGTCGTCGCCGGGAACCAGTCCGAGAGCAGCGCGACGACGGCGCGGGCCGCCGGCTCGGCGTCCCTCACGTCCCAGCCGAGCGGGGCCCTGCTGCCCCACGCCTCCTCGAACTGCTCGAAGCCCGGGATCGACTTCGCCGCCGTCGTGCGGATCGGGCCGGCGGAGACGAGGTTGCACCGCACGCCCCGTGGGCCCATGTCCCGGGCGAGGTAGCGGTTCGTCGACTCGAAGGCCGCCTTGGCGACGCCCATCCAGTCGTAGACCGGCCAGGCGTACCTCGCGTCGAAGGTGAGCCCGACGACCGAGCCCCCCTCGTCCATGAGCGGCAGGGCGGCCTTCGTGAGCGCCTGGAGGCTGAACGCCGAGATCTGGACGGCGGTCGAGACGTCCTCCCACGAGGCCCTCATGAAGTCGAACGCGCCCTGCGGGGCGAAGCCGATGGAGTGCACGACCCCGTCGAGACCGTCGACGTGCTCGCGGACCCGGCCCTCCAGCGCGGCGAGGTCCTCCTCGGAGGAGACGTCGAGCTCGACGACCGGCGCCGGCTCCGGCAGCCGCCGGGCGATGGCCGTCGTGATCCTCGTCGTCCGTCCGAAGGAGGTGAGGACGACCTCGGCGCCCTGCTCCTGCGCGAGCCGGGCGACGTGGAAGGCGATGGAGGAGTCCATGAGGACGCCGGTGACGAGCAGCTTCTTGCCCTCGAGCAACATCGGTGCTGGCCTTTCGCTGGGGGTCGGTGCGGTGGGGTCGGGCGTCAGTGGCCCATGCCGAGGCCGCCGTCGACGGGCAGCACGGCACCGGAGACGTAGGCCGCATCGGGTCCGGCGAGGAAGCGGACGACGCCCGCGACCTCCTCCGGGGTGGCGAACCGGCCCGCCGGGATCGCCGCCTTGTAGGTCTTCTGGGTGTCCTCGGGCAGGGCCGCCGTCATGTCGGTCTCGATGAACCCAGGCGCGACGACGTTGGCGGTGATCCCCCGGCCGCCGAGCTCGCGGGTCACCGAGCGCGCGAGGCCGACGAGGCCGGCCTTGCTCGCGGCGTAGTTGGCCTGGCCGGGCCCGCCGTAGAGCCCGACGACGCTGGAGACGAGGACGATGCGGCCTCGGCGCAGGCGGATCATGCCCTTGCTGGCACGGCGGACGCAGCGGAAGGCGCCGGTGAGGTTCGTCTCGAGGACCGCGTCCCAGTCCTCGTCGCTCATCCGCATGAGCAGGCCGTCCTTCGTGATGCCGGCGTTCGCGACGAGCACCTCGACGGGGCCGCCGAGCTTCTCCTCGGCCTCGGTGAACGCGGCGTCGACCGACGCGGCGTCGGTGACGTCGCAGCGCACCCCTTCCAGGCCCTCGGGCGGCTCCCCGCTGCGGTGGGTGACGACGACCCTGTCGCCGGCCTCGGCGAAGGACCGGGCGATCGCGAGGCCGATGCCTCGGTTGCCGCCGGTGACCAGGACGGTGCGGGGCTCGCTCATGGCACCCGAACCTAGTGGACTACCGGCCGGTAGCCGGAACCCCGGCGACCGCGCCGGGGGCTCGCCGGGACTGTCGAAGGTCGCCGCAGGTCACGGGCCTCGCGTGGGGGTCCGGACGTACAGTGGCTGAATGGCACATCGCACCCACGTTGGCGACACCCAGTCGGTGACGAGCGTCGCGGAGTCGCCCGAGGCCGACCGTGCCGACCGCATCAGGAAGTACCTCTTCACGATGTCGCTGCGCACCGTCTGCTTCGTCCTCGCGATCGTCTTCGACGGCTGGCTGCGCTGGGTCTTCGCCGCCGGGGCGGTCTTCCTGCCGTTCTTCGCGGTCGTCGCCGCCAACGCCGTCCGACCGCGGGTGGGGGGCCGGTACCGCCCCGTTACCCCCACCCGGGACGAGACCCCGCGCATCACCGACCGCTCCTACGTCCACGTCCCCACGGTCGTCACACCGCAGGACGACGAGGACGACCCGCGCAGCGACGGGCGGTAGGTCGGTCCGCTCAGCCGCCGATGGCCGACATCGGCCGGTCCGGCTGGGTGAAGTCGGGGCGGTCGATGCCGTGGCCGGCCTTCTTGGCCCACATCTCCCCGACGACGAGGTCCTCGAGCTCGGCGTCGGTCGCGCCGTCCCGGAGCGGGCCGCGCAGGTCGATCTCGCTGCGGCTGAAGAGGCAGTTGCGCAGCTGGCCGTCGGCGGTGAGGCGGACCCGGTCGCACGCGGCGCAGAACGGGGCCGAGACGCTGGCGATGACGCCGACCGTCTCCGGTCCGCCGTCGACGAAAAAGAGCTCGGCGGGGGCGCTGCCGCGATCGGTGACGGGGGTCAGCGTGAACCGCTCGCCGAGCCGCTCGAGGATCTCCTGCTGGGACACCATCTGCGAGCGGTCCCACGCGTGCTGGGCGTCGAGCGGCATCTGCTCGATGAACCGCAGGGCGTAGCCGCGGTCGAGGCACCAGGCGAGGAGGTCCGCGACCGAGGTGTCGTTGACCCCGCGCATGGCGACGGCGTTGACCTTGACGGGGGTGAGGCCGGCGTCGGCCGCGGCCTTGAGCCCGGCCTCGACGTCGCGGAACCGGTCCCGGCGGGTGAGGTCCTTGAACGCCTCAGGGTCGACGGTGTCGAGGCTGATGTTCACCCGGTCGAGCCCGGCCTCGGCGAGCGGCGCCGCGAGCCGGTCCAGGCCGATGCCGTTCGTCGTCATCGCGATGCGCGGGCGCGGCTCGAGGGCGGCGATGCGTCCGACGACGTCGACGAGCGAGCGGCGCAGGATCGGCTCGCCGCCGGTGAGCCGCACGTTCGTCACGCCGAGCCCGACCATGACGCGCACGAGCCGGACGAGCTCGTCGTCGTCGAGCATCTCCGGTTTCGCCATCCAGTCGAGGCCCTCGGCGGGCATGCAGTAGGTGCACCGCAGGTTGCAGCGGTCGGTGACCGAGACGCGCAGGTCCCGCCCGACGCGGCCGAAGCGGTCGAGGAGTCGTGGCTCTGGGAGGTCGGTCATAGGGTCCCAGCCTACGACGAGTAGCGTGACGGACGTGCTGCGACGGCTCATCACTCCCCGGTGGCTGGGGGCGCTCGTCCTCGCGGTGCTCTTCGCGGTCGCGTCCTACCACCTCGGGTTCTGGCAGTACCACCGGTACGAGGCCAAGGTCGAGCGGAACACCCTGCTCGACGACCACTACGCCGCCGACCCCGTCGCCCTCGACACCGTCCTCACGAGCGAGCCGGTCCCCCCGTCGCAGGAGTGGACCCGGGTCGAGGTCACCGGCGAGTACGTCGGCGGCCCGCTCCTGGTCCGGGGGCGCCCGAACAACAGCGTCGTCGGCTTCGAGGAGCTGGCCGTGCTCGCCCCCGACGACGGGGGCACCCCGGTCCTGGTGAACCGCGGCTGGGTCGCGCCGTCGGACTCGGGGGCGAGCGTCCTGCCGCAGGTCGACCCCCTGCCGACCGGCACCGTGACGGTCCTCGGCTGGGTGCGCCCGTCGGAGTCCTCCCGGGGGGACGTCGCCCCCGGTGCCGAGCAGATCCGCAGCGTCTCGGTCGCGGACGCCGCGACGGCCCTCGACACGACGCTGCGCCCCGGCGTCGTCCGGATGGAGGAGGAGGCGCTCCCGGACGGCTCGGCGCCCCCGCGCCCGGAACCCCTCGAGCCGCCCGACCGCAGCCTCGGGGTCAACCTCGCCTACGCCTACCAGTGGTGGATGTTCATGGGGCTGGGCTTCCTCCTCGTCGTGCTCGGGGTACGCCGCGAGGAGCGACTGGCCAACCCGGACCGCTACCCGCCCAAGGCCAAGAAGGTCCGGATCTGGGACGAGGAGGACGAGTAGGTCCCGTCCCGTCCCGTCCCGGCGCGGTGTGCCATGGTTCGGCGATGGCTCCCTTCACCGGCGAGGACCGCACCGACACCGTCGTCAGCACCCTGCGCGAGGCCTTCGAGCCGCTCATGCTCGGCGACCCGCGCGCGTTCCGGACGAAGTTCCGGAAGATGGCTCGCGACCCGTTCGCGTTCTACCGGGGCTCCGCGTGCCTCTTCTACGCCGACCTCGGGCCGGGCGGCCGGTACGCCGACGTCGACGCCCGCTGGGTCGACGAGGACTCCTCCCGGGTGTGGATCCAGGGCGACCTGCACGCCGAGAACTTCGGGACCTACCTCGACGCCGACGGCCGTCTGGTCTTCGACGTCAACGACTTCGACGAGGCCTACCTCGGGCACTGGACGTGGGACCCGATGCGGTTCGTCGCGAGCCTGGCCCTGCTGTGCTGGCAGAAGGCCCTGCCGGACGGGACGATCGACGACCTCGTCGCCCGGTACGTGCGGGCCTACGTCGACCAGGTCGGCCACTACCGCGAGGCCGCCGACGACACCGAGTGGGCGATCACCCTCGAGAACGCGGAGGGCGCCGTCCTGCACGCCCTCCACGAGGCCAAGCTGTCGACCCGGTTCGAGATGCTCGAGAGCCAGACCGTCGTCGAGGACCACCGTCGTCGGTTCGCCGACACCTCCGTGGTCCGCCGGCTCGGGGACGACGAGCGTGCCGCCGTCTGCGACGCCTTCGACCGGTACCGCTCCTCCCTCCCGGGCTCCCGCCGTCACGAGCGGGTGACATTCGACGTGCTCGACGTCGTCGGGCGGTCCGGGGTGGGGATCGGCAGCGCCGGTCTGCCGACGTACAGCGTGCTCATCGAGGGGTTCACCCAGGCCCTCGACAACGACGTCGTCCTGTCGGTGAAGCAGGGCAACGTCGCGGCGCCGAGCCGGGTCGTCGACGACGCACGGGCCCGGGACTGGTTCGAGCACCACGGGCACCGGACCGCCGTGTCCCAGCGGGCCCTCCAGGCCCACGCGGACGGCTTCCTCGGCTGGACCTCCCTCGACCTCGGCGACGGGCCGACGGGGTTCGTCGTCAGCGAGGTCTCGCCGTACGAGTCGGACCTGTCCTGGGACGAGCTGTCCGAGCCGGAGGACCTCGAGGTCGTCGTGCCCCAGCTGGGCCGGGCGACGGCGAAGATCCACTGCGTCGCGGACGAGGACTCCGACCAGGACCTCGTCACCCTCTCGGTCGAGGAGGCCGTGGGGCGCAGCGTGGGGGACGACGTGGACGCCCTCGTGGCCGCCCTCACCGAGTTCGCGCACACCTACTCGCGCCAGGTGCGCGAGGACCACCGGCTCTTCGTCGACGCTTTCCGCGGCGGGGCGTTCGAGCACGTCGCACCCGCCTGACCCGGTCGACGCGTCGGTCGTGGTGAGGACCGACGGGGCTCACGCGGACAGGTCGGCGGCCTGCTCGGCGAACTGGGTGCGGTAGAGGTCGGCGTAGAGCCCGCCGCGCTGGACCAGCGCGGTGTGCGTGCCCCGCTCGACGATCCGGCCGTCGTCGACGACGAGGATCTCGTCGGCGTGCCGCACCGTGGACAGGCGGTGCGCGATGACGAGGGCCGAGCGGTCGCGCAGGGCCTCGTCGAGGGCCCGCTGCAGGGCCTGCTCGGACTCGCTGTCGAGGTGGGCCGTCGCCTCGTCGAGGACGATCATCCCGGGGCCCTTGAGGAGCAGACGCGCGATGGCGAGGCGCTGCTTCTCGCCCCCGGACAGGCGGTGTCCCCGGTCGCCGACGACGGTGTCGAGCCCCGACGGCAGCGACTCGACGAGCCGCAGCACCTGGGCGGCGCGCAGGGCGTCGAGCATCTGCTGCTCGGTGGCGTCGGGAGCCGCGTAGGCGAGGTTGGCGCGGATTGTGTCGTGGAAGAGGTGCGCCTCCTGGGTGACGAGACCCACCGTGTCCTGGAGCGAGGCGAAGGTCGCCTCGCGCAGGTCGACCCCGTTGACCCGCACGGTGCCCCCGGTCGGGTCGTAGAGCCGGGCCACGAGCGAGGTGATCGTCGACTTGCCGGCCCCGCTCGGGCCGACGAGCGCGACGAGGGAGCCCGGCTCGACCGTGAAGGAGACCTCGCGCAGCACCGTCTCGCCGGCGCCCCGGTCGCCGCTGGCGAGCGACTCGAGCGAGGCGAGGGAGACGTCGTCGGCCGACGGGTACCCGAAGGTGACGTCGTCGACCTCGACCCGCACCGGTCCGGCGGGGATGTCCCGCGCGTCGTCCCGCTCGGCGACGAGCGGCGGCAGGTCGAGCACCTCGAAGACCCGCTCGAAGGACACCAGTGCCGTCATGACGTCGACCCGGACGTTGGAGATCGCCGTGAGCGGGCCGTAGAGGGCTCCCAGCAGCGCGACGAGCGCGAGGAGGGTGCCGACCGTCAGGGTGCCGTCGACGGTCATCACGCCACCGAAGCCGTACACCATCGCCGTCGCGAGCGAGGCGATGCCCGTGAGCCCGACGAAGAAGACCGACCGGTTGAACGCGATGCGCACCCCGATGTCCCGGACCTGACCGGCGCGCTCGTCGTACTCGGCGTCCTCCGTCTGCGGCCGCCCGAAGAGCTTGACGAGCAGGGCCCCGGCGACGTTGAACCGCTCGTTCATGCGGGTGCCGAGGTCGGCGTTGAGCGACATCTGCTCGTGCGTCATCGCCGCCAACCGGCGACCCATGAGACGCGCCGGGAGGACGAACAGCGGGACGAGGGTCAGCGCCCCGAGCGTGAGCGGCCAGGACAGCGCGAACATCGTCCCGATGATGACGACGAGCGAGATGGCGTTACTGACGACGTTCTGCAGGACGGAGGTGAAGGCCTGCTGGGCGCCGATGACGTCGCTGTTGAGCCGGGTGACCAGGGCTCCGGTCTGGGCCCGGGTGAAGAAGGCGACCGGCTGGCGCAGGACGTGACCGAACACCTGGCGCCGCAGGTCGTAGATGAGACCCTCGCCGATCCGGGAGGAGTACCAGCGCTGGACGAGGGTGAGGGCCGCGGTGACGAGCGCGAGCCCGGCGACGAGGAGGGACAGGCGGACGACCAGGCCCCTGTCGTCCTGGCTGATCCCGTCGTCGACGATCGCCTTGAGCAGCAGTGGGACGGCGACGACGAGCGCGGAGCTGACGACGACGAGGGCGAGGAAGACGACGATCTGGCGCGCGTACGGGCGGGCGTACTCGAGGACCCGCCGCCGGGTCCCCGGCGCGAGCTGCTGCCCCTTGACGCTGGAGTCCTTCGTCAGCGAGTGCATGACCTGCCACCCGTTCGCGCTCACCCGTGTATCCCCTTTCCGTCGACCTCGCCAGTCAACCACCGCGGACCGACAGGTGTTCCCGCGCCCGCGGCCGTGCGGTGGACACTCCCTTGTGCCGGCCGCCCGCACCGGCCCACGATGTCGCCACCCCACGATGACGCCACGCCGCTCCCCGACGACGCCGGAGGTTCCCGTGCCCGACCCGCTGCGCCACAAGGTCCTGCTCGACGAGGACGAGATGCCGACGCACTGGTACAACCTCCTCGCCGACCTGCCGGTCCCTCCCCCACCGCCGCTGCACCCGGGCACCGGGGAGCCCGTCGGGCCGGACGACCTCACCCCGCTCTTCCCGATGGACCTCATTGCCCAGGAGCTGAGCACCGAGCGGTACGTCGCGATCCCCGAGGAGGTGCGCGACGTCTACCGACTGTGGCGCCCCTCGCCGCTGTTCCGCGCCCACCGCCTCGAGAAGGCGCTCGGCACCCCGGCGCGGATCTACTACAAGTACGAGGGCGTCTCCCCCGCCGGGTCGCACAAGCCGAACACCGCCGTCCCGCAGGCGTACTACAACGCGAAGGCGGGCGTGCGGAAGCTGACGACCGAGACCGGCGCCGGCCAGTGGGGCACCTCGCTCGCCTTCGCGTGCGCCCAGTTCGGCCTCGAGTGCGAGATCTGGCAGGTCCGCGCCTCCTACGACTCCAAGCCGTACCGCAAGGTCATGATGGAGACCTTCGGGGGCACCGTGCACCCGAGCCCGTCGGACCTCACGCAGGCCGGCCGCGACGTCCTCGCCACCCGCCCGGACTCCCCCGGGTCGCTGGGGCTCGCCATCAGCGAGGCCGTCGAGGTCGCGGCGCAGGACCCCACCGTGAACTACGCGCTCGGCTCCGTGCTCAACCACGTCCTGCTCCACCAGACGGTCATCGGCGAGGAGGCGCTGCTCCAGCTCGCGAAGGTCGACGAGACGGTCGACCTCATCGTCGGCTGCACCGGGGGCGGGTCGAACTTCGGCGGGCTCACCTTCCCCTTCCTCCGCGAGAAGCTCGCGCGCGGGAGCGGGCCGGTCATCCGCGCCGTCGAGCCGGCGTCCTGCCCCTCGCTCACCCAGGGCACGTATGCCTACGACTTCGGCGACGTCGCCGGCATGACGCCGCTGCTCAAGATGCACACCCTCGGCCACGACTTCGTCCCGGACCCCATCCACGCAGGTGGGCTGCGCTACCACGGGATGAGCCCGCTCATCAGCCACCTCTACGACCAGGGGCACCTCGAGGCCGTCGCGAAGACCCAGCAGGACTGCTTCGCCGCGGGCGTCCTCTTCGCCCGGACCGAGGGCATCGTCCCCGCTCCGGAGCCGACGCACGCCCTCGCGGCGGCCGTGGACGAGGCGCTCGCGTGCAAGGAGTCCGGCGAGGAGAAGGTCATCCTCACGGCCCTCTGCGGGCACGGCCACCTCGACCTGCCGGCCTACGAGGCGTACCTGCGCGGCGACCTCGTCGACCACACGTGGGACGACACCGAGCTCCAGCAGTCGGTGGCCGCGGCCCTGGAGAGGCTACCGGCCATCCCGGGCTGAGCCCGCACCGGGCTCACAGCGCCGCGTAGACGGCCTCCTCGAACTCCCCGTAGGTGCGCCACGCGTCGTCCTCGACGATGAACGGGAGCGAGTTGGTGTAGATCGACGCGCAGATGCCCGTCGTCCGGTCCACCCAGAAGTGGGTGTTGAACAGCCCGGCCCAGGCGCCGGACCCCGCCCGGCGGCGGCCCGGCACGTCGACGGTGTTGACGAGCAGCCCGTAGCCCCAGGTCCACCCCGGGCCGAGGTGCAGGGTGTCGGTGATCGCCGGGTCGGCCGTCGGGATCTCCTCCGGGAACGGGGTTCCGCGGAGCTGGTCCCGGAAGGCCGCGTCGACCGTCGCCTCCTCGAGGATGCGGACCCCGTCGAGCTCGCCGCCGCGCAGGAGCGCCCGCTCGAACCGGACGTAGTCCCGGGGCGTGGAGTACAGGCCGTGCCCGCCCGCCCACCAGTCGGGGTCCTGGTTGAGGATCTCGCCCGCCGACGCCCACCCGTCCTCGCCCGGGACGTGGACCGTCACGGTGTTCGCCAGCCGGCCCTCGTCGAGCCGGAACATCGTGTCGTCCATCCCGAGCGGGCCCGTGACGTGCTCCTTGACGACGACGTCGAGGGTGCTGCCGGCCACGGCCTCGACGACCCGGCCGAGCCAGTCGGTGTTGATGCCGTAGACGAACCGGGTGCCCGGGTCGGTCGTCATCGGGGCCTTGAAGGCGTCCATGGACCCGGGGACGACGTTGGGGGTGCCGGTCGCGGCCTCGAACCGCACGAGGTCCTCGTTCCAGAACCAGTAGCCCAGCCCCGTCGTGTGGGTGACGAGGTGGCGGACCGTCGCCTTCGTCGCCGGGGCCCGCAGCCGTGGGGTGTCCCCGTCCCACCCGTCGAGGACCTGCACCTCGGCGAACTCGGGGACGTACTCCTCGACCGGGGCGTCGAGGTCGAGGTCCCCGCGCTCGGTCTGCTGCAGCGCGGCCGTCGTCGCGACCATCTTCGTCATCGACATGATGCGGAACTGGGTCGACGTCGTCACCGGGTCCTCGGACTCGCCCGCGACGCGCACCCCCGCCCCGCCCTCGTACAGGACCCCGTCCGCGTCCGCGACGATGGCCGCCACGTGCGGGACGGCACCCCGCTCCACCGCCGCCGCGAGGACCGCGTCGATCCCCTGCCCGTCCATCGTCCTGCCCATGGCGTCACCTCCGGGTCGTGCCGCCCGCCTCGTCGCACGCGGCGCCGACCCCCAGGCTCCCCGCGTCCCGGCCCGGTGTCACCCCCCGGTCGGTCAGGTCCTGCCGGGGTCCGGTGCTCAGGGCAGGTCGGCGACGAGGTCCGCGTAGTAGCCGCTCATGCCCTCGTAGTCCGCCCAGGCGACCGTGTCCGCCGCGCCGCCGTCCTGGGCGACCGCGAGCCGGTCGAGGTAGTACTCCCAGCCGGGTCCGACGTCGCGACCGGTCGCGGCGTCGGCGACGCGTTGTGCGAAGGTCATGGTCGTGACCCCACCGACCTCGACGAGGTCGATCTCGAGGTGCCACTCGGGGCGCCCCGCCGTGTCGTCCGGCCAGCTGACGACGAGCCGGCGCGGCGGCTCGCAGACGTGGATCGTCGTCGGCACCGCCGCCACGTCCTCCCCCTCCGCGGTCATCCGGAAGCCGACCGTGCCGGTCGTCGGGTCGCCGTCCCACGTGCCGACCCACCGCTGCAGCCGCTCGGGCTCGGTCACCGCGGCCCAGACGTCCTCCGCCGGCGCGTGGAAGGTCCGGGTGAGGACGAGCAGGTCGGCGCCGTCGCGCTGCTCGCGGCGGCCTCCGGGACGGGGGACACGCGGCCACGGGGACGAGGTCGTCGAGCAGGGCGCGGACCTCGGCGAGCGGCTCGGGCCGCATCCGGTAGTGGTGCTCCCTGCCCCGGACATCGGCCTCGACGAGACCGGCCTCCGTGAGGACCCGCAGGTGCTTGCTCACCGCGGGGCGGCTCACCGGGTGCTGCGCCGCGAGGTCCACGACCCGGGCGCTGCCCCGGGCGAGGGTGCGCAGCAGGTCGCGGCGGACCGGGTCGGCGACGGCCGAGAAGACGTCCACGCAGATAGGTAACCACATGGTTACCTATTGCGTCCAGGGTCAGGCCAGGGTGACGAGCTCGCGGTAGTCGGCTCCGTAGAGGTCCTCGACGCCGTCGGGCAGCAGGAGGATCCGCTCCGGCTCCAGCGCGTCGACGGCGCCCTCGTCGTGCGTCACGAGGACGACGGCGCCCTCGTACGTCCGCAGGGCCCCGAGGATCTCCTCGCGCGAGGCGGGGTCGAGGTTGTTCGTCGGCTCGTCGAGGAGCAGGACGTTCGCCGACGACACGACGAGCAGGGCGAGCGACAGGCGGGTCTTCTCGCCGCCGGAGAGCACGGCCGCCGGCTTGTGGACGTCGTCGCCGGAGAAGAGGAAGGACCCGAGCACCTTTCGGACGTCGGTCTCGCCGAGGTCCGGGGCGGCGGACTTCATGTTCTCGAGCACGGTCCGCCCGACATCGAGGTTCTCGTGCTCCTGCGCGTAGTAGCCGAGCTTGAGCCCGTGGCCCGGCTCGACCTGGCCGGTGTCCGGGTCGTCGACGCCCGCGAGCAGCCGGAGCAGCGTCGTCTTCCCGGCGCCGTTGAGGCCGAGGACGACGACCCGCGAGCCGCGGTCGATCGCGAGGTCGACGTCGGTGAACACCTCCGCCGAGCCGTACGAGCGGGACAGCCCGGAGGCACGCAACGGGGTCTTGCCGCACGGCGACGGCTTCGGGAAGCGCAGGTTCGCGACCTTGTCCTGCGCGCGCTCCGCCTCGAGCCCGCCGAGCAGCCGCTCGGCCCGGCGCTGCATGTTCTGCGCCGCGACCGTCTTCGTCGCCTTGGCCCGCATCTTGTCGGCCTGGGCCATGAGCGCGGACGCCTTCTTCTCGGCGTTGGCGCGCTCGCGCTTGCGGCGCCGCTCGTCGGTCTCGCGCTGCTGGAGGTACGCGGACCAGCCGAGGTTGTACTGGTCGAGCTCCGCGCGGTTCGCGTCGAGGTGGAAGACCTTGTTGACGACGACACCGAGGAGGTCGACGTCGTGGCTGATGACGACGAGGCCGCCGCCGTAGCCCTTGAGGTGGTCACGCAGCCAGAGGACCGAGTCGGCGTCGAGGTGGTTCGTCGGCTCGTCGAGGAGCAGGGTCTCGGCGCCCGAGAAGAGGATCCGGGTCAGCTCGACACGGCGGCGCTGGCCACCGGACAGGGTCCCGATCTCCTGGTCGAGCAGCCGCTCCTCGAGGCCGAGCGCCGCGG
The DNA here is from genome assembly GCF_018139485.1 of Phycicoccus avicenniae. Lineage (GTDB taxonomy): Bacteria > Actinomycetota > Actinomycetes > Actinomycetales > Dermatophilaceae > Phycicoccus > Phycicoccus avicenniae. Next base: position 203,391 of record NZ_JAGSNF010000003.1, on the reverse strand, counting down.
CGATCCGGGCCGCCTCGGACTCCGCCGCGTACCCGCCGGCCGCGGTGAACTCACCGTCGAGCCGGGCGTACTGGCGCATCGCCTTCTCCTGGCGCTCCCCCGTCTCGGCCCCCATCGCATGCTCGGCCGCACGGAGGTCCCGCACGATGGCGTCGAGCCCCCGCGCGGACAGGACCCGGTCCCGGGCGGAGACGTGGAGGTCGCCCGTGCGCGGGTCCTGCGGGAGGTAGCCCACCTCGCCGGACCGGGTGATCGTGCCGGCGGCGGGCTGGGTGACCCCGGCGAGCGTCTTCGTCAGCGTCGTCTTGCCGGCCCCGTTGCGGCCGACGAGACCGATCCGGTCGCCGGGCGCCACGCGGAAGGAGGCCCCGTCGAGGAGCAGGCGGGAGCCCGCACGCAGCTCGACGGACGCAGCGGTGATCACGGGGGGCCTTCCGGTCGGGGTCGGATGCGGAGGTCGGGGTGGGCACGAGCCGCTCCGCTGGTCCTAGTCTAAGGGCCGGCGGGCGTGGGCCCGTCCCGACCCGGAGGTGGCCCGTGAGCTTCAACGACGACGTCACGCTCGACACCTCGCAGGTGCGCTCCGGTGGGCGGGGCGGCGGACGCGGGGGTCTCGTCGTCGGCGGGGGCGTCGGGGGCCCTGCTCGTCGCCGTGCTGCTCGTCGTCCTCGGGGTCGACCCGTCGATCCTCGGGACCGGCGGCGCGTACGACCCGGGCCAGGTGGAGGCCGCGGGTGGGACCGACGAGGACGCCTTCGAGCGGTGCCGGACCGGCGCGGATGCCGACGCCGACGTCGAGTGCCGGGTCATCGGGACGGTGAACTCGGTCCAGGCGTTCTGGGAGGACGAGCTGCCCCGGGCCCTCGACCGGGAGTGGCAGCCGACGCAGACGGTGCTCTACGCCGGGTCGACACCGTCGGCCTGCGGGACGGCGAGCAACAGCGTCGGCCCCTTCTACTGCCCGTCGGACCGGCTCGTGTACGTCGACGCCGACTTCTTCGCCGTCCTCACCGACCGCTTCGGGGCCGACGACGGCGCCCTCGCCCAGGAGTACGTCGTCGCCCACGAGTACGGCCACGCACTCCAGGACCAGCTGGGGCTGCTCGGCCGCGCCCAGGAGGACCGGCAGGGCGCGGACTCCGGTGCCGTGCGTGTCGAGCTCATGGCCGACTGCCTCGCCGGGGTGTGGGCGCACCACGCGAGCGAGGTGACCGACGAGGACACCGGGGTCGCCTTCCTCGAGCCGCTGACCCGCGAGGACGTCGACTCGGCCCTGTCCGCGGCCGCCGCCGTCGGTGACGACCGGATCCAGGAGGCCGCGACCGGCCGCGTCGACCCGGAGTCGTGGACGCACGGGTCGGCCGCGTCCCGGCAGCGCTGGTTCCTCGACGGCTACGAGACCGGGGACCTCGGGCGCTGCGACACCTTCGCCGTCGACTCGGTCTCCGGCTGACCGCCTCCCGCTGGACTTCCGGACGCCCCGGGCACAGGATCGAAGGCCCGACGAGAGGAGGACGCCGTGCGGGTCATGGGCGTCACGCCGAACATCTCGGTCGACGACGTCGAGCGGGCCCGGACCTTCTGGACCGAGGTGCTCGGCTTCTCCGTCGTGGAGTTCGACCTCGGCTGGGTCACCCGCCTCACCTGCCCGACGTCGGGTGCGCACGTCCAGCTCGTGACCCGGGACGCGACGGCACCGGAGGACTCCGCCCTCACGGTGAAGGTCGACGACGTCGACGCCGCCCATGCCGAGGCCGTCGCGGCCGGGGCGGAGATCGTCCACCCGCTCGGCACGGAGGGGTGGGGCGTGCGACGGTTCTTCCTCCGCACCCCCGACGGCACGGTCGTCAACGTGGCGCAGCACCACGGGTGACATCGGCGCCGTCGCGACCTACGGTAGTCGTGAGGTGATCTGGGATGAAGCACCACGGAGGGGGACCCGTCGCGCGGCGGGTCGCGATCGTCTGCACGGCCCTCGTCGCCGTGCTCTTCGGCACGGCCGGCATCGTGACCGGCGACCTGGGGACCACGCTGATCGGCGTCGGGTTCGTCGTCGTCATGGTGGTGCTCTCCGTGCCGGGCCTGCGCTGGCTGCGGCGCGGTGACGGGCCGCACGCGACACGCTCGGCGGCCGACGAGGACCGCGAGACCTACGTCCACCTCCGGCACACCGGTGGCAACTCCAACGGCCGCTGAGCGACGGACGCGGCCCGGGCTACTCCTCGATCGTGACGCGGACGGCGCGGGCGCGCTCGTAGGCCGTCTCGAGGACGGCGAGCCGCGGGTCGGGCAGGTCGAACAGCTCGCGCCGCGGCAGGTCCCGCAGCCCCGCGAGGCGGTCGTCGTCGAGCACCGCCTCGGCGAGCGACCGGTCGCCGCCGAGGACGACGCCGCGCGCCCCGCTCCCCCGCAGCAGCCGGACGGCGTGCTCGGTCACGGCACCGACGAGCTCGTCGGCCTGGTTGCCGCGGCGCCGGGCGAACCGCTGCTGGCTCCAGCCACCGGCCGCCGTGCGGGACTGGACGTACCGGGTCCCCGTCTTGTGCGCGCTCAGCGCGCCGGAGGACCCCACGCCCACGGCGTAGCCGCCCCGGCGGACGAGGACGAGGGCCAGCGGGTCGTGGTCGAACTCCTCGACCCCGGCGACGCGCTGCGGCCCGTCGGGGTTGTTCTCGTCGAAGCGCGCCCGCCAGCGGGGGTACCGGGCGGGCGCGACCTCGACGACGCGGGTGGGCACCCGCTCAGATGTTGAAGCCCAGCGCGCGCAGCTGCTCGCGGCCGTCGTCGGTGATCTTGTCCGGACCCCACGGCGGCATCCAGACCCAGTTGATCCGGTGCGAGGCGACGACGCCCTCGAGCGTCTGCTGCACCTGGTCCTCGATGACGTCGGTGAGCGGGCAGGCCGCGGACGTCAGCGTCATGTCGATGACGGCGTGGTTCTGCGGGTCGACGGTGACGCCGTACAGGAGGCCGAGGTCGACGACGTTGATCCCGAGCTCGGGGTCGACGACGTCGCGCAGGGCCTCCTCGACGTCCGCGACGTTGGCGGGGGTGGCGGTGTCGGTCACTTCTGTGCTCCTTCGGCCTGGTACAGGGCGTCGGTGAAGGCGGCCCACGACAGCAGGGCGCACTTCACCCGGGCGGGGTACTTCGCGACGCCGGCGAGGGCGACGCCGTCGCCGATCGCCTCCTCGTCGCCGGGGTCCTCCCCCTTGCTCGTGAGCATGGCGCGCATCGCCTCGTAGGTCTCCCGGGCGTGGGACACGGTCCCTCCGGTGACCTCCTCGGCGAGGATCGAGGCGGAGGCGACGCTGATCGAGCAGCCCATCGAGTCGTACGAGACGTCCTCGACGACGGCGTCCGCACCGGTGCCGACGAGGTGCACGCGGAGGGTCACCTCGTCGCCGCACGTCGGGTTCACCTGGTGCGACTGACCCTCGAAGGGGTCGCGAAGCCCGGCGCGCACCGGGTTCTTGTAGTGGTCGAGGATGAGCTCCTGGTAGAGGTCCATCAGGCGGGCACCTCCAGCCCGAAGAGCGCGGGGACGCGGTCGAGCGCCTCGAGCAGCGCGTCGACCTCGGCGGGGGTCGTGTAGGCCGCGAACGACGCCCGGGTGCTCGCCGGCACCCGCAGCGCCCGGTGCAGCGGCCACGCGCAGTGGTGGCCGACGCGCACCTCGACGCCGCGGTCGTCGAGGACCTGCCCGACGTCGTGCGGGTGGACGCCCTCGACGGCGAAGGCGACGGCGCCGCCGCGGTCGCGCAGGTCGGCCGGCCCGAGGACGGTGACCCACGAGCGCTCGCCGAGCCCGCGGACCATCCGCTCCGTGAGCATCTGCTCGTGGGCATGGACGCGGTCCATCCCGAGGGCGGTGAGGTAGTCGCACGCCGCGGCCAGCCCGACGGCCTGGGCCGCGACGGGCACCCCGGCCTCGAACTTCTGCGGCACCGGTGCGTACGTCGAGCCCTCCATCGTCACCGTCTCGATCATCGAGCCGCCGGTGAGGAACACCGGCATCTCGTCGAGCAGCTCGGGGCGGCCCCAGAGGACGCCGACCCCGAGCGGGCCGAACATCTTGTGCCCGGAGTACGCCATGAGGTCGACGCCGAGGTCACGCACGTCGACCGGCAGGTGCGGGACCGACTGGCAGGCGTCGAGGACCGCGAGGGCCCCGACGGCGTGCGCCCGCTCGACGAGCTCGTGGACCGGGTTGAGGGTGCCGAGGACGTTGGACACGTGGGTGAAGGCGAAGACCTTCGTCCGCTCGGTGAGGACGCTGTCGAGGTGCTCGAGGTCGAGCTTGCCCTCGGGCGTGACCGGCACCCAGCGCAACGTCGCGCCGGTCCGCCGGCACAGCTCCTGCCACGGGACGAGGTTCGCGTGGTGCTCCATCTCGGTGACGAGCACCTCGTCGCCAGGGGCGAGGCAGAACCGGTCACCGCGGCCGCCGCCGCCGCCGGCCGCGCCGTTGCTGAAGGCGTACGCGACGAGGTTGAGGGCCTCGGTCGCGTTGCGGGTGAAGACGACCTCGTCGGCCGAGGCCCCGACGAAGCGCGCGATCGTGGCGCGGGCCGACTCGTAGGCGTCGGTGCCCTCCTCGGAGAGCTGGTGGGCGCCCCGGTGGACGGCGGCGTTCGTGTGCTCGTAGAACCGGCGCTCCGCGTCGAGGACGACCGTCGGCTTGTGCGAGGTGGCCCCGGAGTCGAGGTAGACGAGCGGGTGCCCCCCGCGCACGGTGCGCGACAGGATCGGGAAGTCGGCCCGGAGGCGGGCCGACTCCTCGTCGGTGAAGGGGGCCGCGGACATCAGGCCCCGGCGCCCGCGGGGAGGAAGCGGTCGTAGCCCTCGGCCTCGAGGCGGTCGGCGAGCTCGGCGCCGCCCTGCTCGGCGATCCGGCCGTCGACGAACACGTGGACGTGGTCCGGGGTGATGTACCGCAGGATGCGCGTGTAGTGGGTGATGAGCAGGACGCCGACGTCGGTGCCCTCCTTGACCCGGTTGACGCCCTCGGACACGACGCGCAGGGCGTCGACGTCCAGACCGGAGTCGGTCTCGTCGAGGACGGCCATCTTGGGCTTCAGCAGCTCCATCTGGAGGATCTCGTGGCGCTTCTTCTCGCCACCGGAGAAGCCCTCGTTGACGTTGCGCTCGGCGAAGGCGGGGTCCATGCGCAGGTTGCCCATGGCGTCCTTGACGTCCTTGACCCAGTGCCGCAGCTTCGGGGCCTCGCCGTCGACCGCGGTCTTCGCCGTGCGCAGGAAGTTGGACACGGTGACGCCGGGGACCTCGACGGGGTACTGCATCGCGAGGAACAGCCCGGCGCGAGCCCGCTCGTCGACGGACATCTCGAGGACGTCCTCGCCGTCGAGGGTCACCGAGCCGGAGGTGACCGTGTACTTCGGGTGGCCGGCGATGGAGTAGGCGAGGGTCGACTTGCCGGAGCCGTTCGGCCCCATGATGGCGTGCGTCTCGCCGCTGTTGATGGTCAGCGTGACGCCGCGGAGGATCTCCTTGGCGCCCTCCTCGGTGTCGACGCTGACGTGGAGGTCCTTGATCTCAAGGGTGGACATGAAGCTCAGCTCTCCTCGGAGAGGGCGACGAAGACCTCGTCACCCTCGGTTCGGACGGTGTGGACGACGATCGGGACGGTGGCCGGCGGCCCGGAGGGCTCGCCGGTGAGCAGGTCGAAGCGGGAGCCGTGCAGCCAGCACTCGAGGGTGCAGCCGTCGAGCTCGCCCTCGGACAGCGAGACGTTCGCGTGCGTGCACGTGTCGTCGACGCAGTGCACGCCGCCGTCCTCGGTCCGCACCAGCGCCACCCGGCGGCCGTGGATGTCGGCCGCGGCGGCCCCCGTCGCGGGGAGCTCGTCGAGCCGGCAGACCCGGACGAAGCCCTGCTCGGTCAGCTGCTCGCTCACGCGGCGGCCTCCCCGGCGAGCTCGCGCTCGATGGCCTCCATGAGGTGCTCCTGCACCTCGGGGACGCCGATCCGGGCGACGACGGAGGCGAAGAACCCGCGCACGACGAGGCGGCGGGCCTCGTCCTCCCGGATCCCCCGCGCCATGAGGTAGAACAGCTGCTCGTCGTCGAAGCGACCGGTGGCGGACGCGTGGCCCGCACCCTCGATCTCCCCGGTCTCGATCTCGAGGTTCGGCACCGAGTCGGCACGGGCGCCGTCGGTGAGGATGAGGTTGCGGTTCAGCTCGTAGGTGTCGGTGCCCTCGGCCGCGGCACGGATGAGGACGTCACCGACCCAGACGGTCCGGGCGGTCTCGCCCTGGAGGGCGCCCTTGTACTCGACGTTGCTCCTGCAGTGCGGCGCCTCGTGGTCGACGAAGAGCCGGTGCTCGAGGTGCTGGCCGGCGTCGGAGAAGTAGACCCCGAGGCCCTCGAAGGACCCGCCGGGACCGGCGTAGGACGCGTTCGTGTTCACCCGGACGACCCCGCCGCCGAGCGTCACGGCGATGTGCCGGACCCTGGCGTCCCGACCGACGACGACGTCGTGCTGGGCGAGGTGGTGGCTGCGGTCGTCCCACTCCTGGACGGACACGACGGTGACGTCGGCACCGTCGCCGGTGAGCACGGTGAGCATCTCCGAGTAGTCGGCCACCCCGGTGTGCTCGAGGACGACCGTCGCCTTCGCGAAGCGGCCGACCCGCACGAGGAGGTGCCCGTGGACGAGGTCCTGCTCGGAGCCGGTGAGCCGGATCCGGACCGGCTCGGTGAGCTCGGCCTCGGCCGGGACGTCGACGACGCCGACCCCGCCGCTGTGCGCGGCGGCGACGGCCGCCGCACGGTCCTGCGGCGTCGGGACCCCGAGGGCCTGCCAGTCGGCGACGGAGATCGTCGACGTCGTGACGCCCTCGGGCAGGGTCTCGGTCCAGTCGAGGTGGGCACCGGTGGCCTCGTCCCGGAAGAACGTGCCGAGCCGGTCGACCGGCGTGAAGCGCCACTCCTCCTCGCGCCCGGTGGGGACCACGAAGGCTGCGACGTCGAACGAGGAGACCCGCTCGGCCCGGGAGGCGTCGGGGACCATCGTCGCCGCGCTGTGGGTGTGCTCCCCCTGGGTGGGGGTCTGGGTCAGCAGGCTCATCAGCCGACCGCTCCTTCCATCTGCAGCTCGATGAGGCGGTTCAGCTCGAGGGCGTACTCCATCGGGAGCTCCTTGGCGATGGGCTCGACGAAGCCGCGCACGATCATCGCCATCGCCTCCTCCTCGGACAGACCGCGGGACATGAGGTAGAACATCTGGTCCTCGGACACCTTCGAGACCGTGGCCTCGTGGCCCATCTGGACGTCGTCCTCGCGGATGTCGACGTACGGGTAGGTGTCGGACCGGCTGATCGTGTCGACGAGCAGCGCGTCGCAGACGACGGAGCTCTTCGAGCCGTGCGCCCCCTCCATGACCTGGACGAGGCCGCGGTACGACGTGCGACCCCCGCCGCGGGCGACGGACTTGCTGACGATCGAGGACGAGGTGTTCGGGGCCGCGTGGACCATCTTCGACCCGGCGTCCTGGTGCTGGCCCTCGCCGGCGAAGGCGATGGACAGGGTCTCGCCCTTGGCGTGCTCGCCGAGGAGGAAGACGGCCGGGTACTTCATCGTCACCTTGGAGCCGATGTTGCCGTCGATCCACTCCATCGTCGCGCCCTCCTCGCAGGTGGCGCGCTTCGTGACGAGGTTGTACACGTTGTTCGACCAGTTCTGGATCGTCGTGTAGCGCACGCGGGCGTTCTTCTTCACGACGATCTCGACGACGGCGCTGTGCAGGCTGTCGGACTTGTAGATCGGCGCGGTGCAGCCCTCGACGTAGTGCACGGACGAGCCCTCGTCGGCGATGATCAGCGTCCGCTCGAACTGACCCATGTTCTCGGTGTTGATCCGGAAGTAGGCCTGGAGCGGGATGTCGACGTGGACGCCCGGCGGGACGTAGATGAACGAGCCACCGGACCACACGGCCGTGTTGAGCGCGGCGAACTTGTTGTCGCCGGCGGGGATGACGCTCGCGAAGTACTCGCGGAAGAGGTCCTCGTGCTCGCGCAGACCGGTGTCGGTGTCGACGAAGATGACGCCCTTCTCCTCCAGGTCCTCGCGGATCTGGTGGTAGACGACCTCCGACTCGTACTGCGCCGCGACACCCGCGACGAGGCGCTGCTTCTCCGCCTCCGGGATGCCGAGCTTGTCGTACGTCGCCTTGATGTCCTCGGGCAGGTCCTCCCACGAGGTGGCCTGCTTCTCGGTGGACTTCACGAAGTACTTGATGTTCTGGAAGTCGATCCCGCTGAGGTCGCTCCCCCAGCTGGGCATCGGCTTCTTGCCGAACAGCCGCAGCGACTTCGTCCGCAGGTCCTTCATCCACTGCGGCTCGGCCTTGCGGTCCGAGATGTCGGTGACGACGTCCTCGGACAGGCCGCGCCGCGCGGACGCGCCGGCGGTGTCGCTGTCGGCCCAGCCGTACTCGTAGCGGCCGAGGTCCTTCAGACCCGGGTTGAGCTCTTCGATGTGGCTCGTCATCGCGATGGCCTCTCGGTGGTCGGGGTCGGGACGAACGTGGTGCAGACGTGGTCGCCGTGGGCGAGGGTCGCCAGGCGCTGGACGTGGACGCCGAGGAGGCGGGAGAACGCCTCCGTCTCGGCCTCACACAGCTCCGGGAACTCGCTCGCGACGTGCTGCACCGGGCAGTGGCCCTGGCACAGCTGCACTCCGGTGAGCGCGTGCGGGGCGTCCGGTGTTCCCACCGGACGGGCCGAGGCGGAGTAGCCCTCGGCGGTGAGCGCGCGGACGAGGGCCTCGGCGCGCTCGGCGGGGTCGTCGGGGCTCGTCGCGAGCTCCTCGGCGATGCGCTGCTCGAGGCCGGCCATCCGCTCCTCCGCGAAGGCCTGGACGGCGTCCGGGCCCGCGGTGCGGCGCAGGAAGCGCAATGCCTCCCCCGCGAGGTCGTCGTAGTCGGCGCTCAGGGCGCGGTGGCCGGCCGACGAGACGACCCACGCCTTCGCGGGGCGGCCGCGGCGGCGGGGACCGCCGACCTCCCGGGGCTCGACGAGCCCGTCGGTGTGGAGGGAGTCGACGTGCCGACGGACGGCGGTCTCGGTGACCCCGAGGACGGTCGTCAGCGCGGCAATGCTCACCGGGCCCTGCTGGCTCACGACACGCAGCACCCGGTCGCGGGTGCGCGACTCCTGGGTCGGGGTGTCGGTATTAACCACACACTCATGTTAGGTAAATGCCGCGCGCGGCACCAAGCAAGGCTCCCCTAACCCGCCGAGGGGTCGTCGACCGCGTCGTCCGCGTCGATCGGGAGCAGCACCGACGGCAGCCGGCGCCGTGGCGGGGCGACGGCGTCCGCGCCGAACAGCCGCTCGCGCACCGGTGCGGTGAGCACCCCGAGCGGGGCGGTGAGGACGTAGCCGTACGCGACGACGACGAGCGTGAGCCCGGGGGACGCGAGGAGGCCGACCGCGACCGCGAGCAGGACGGCCCCCGCCCCGGCCCGGGCCCGGCCGCCACGGGGCGAGAGCAGGCTGCGGAAGGAGCGGAAGCGGACCGTGACGACCATGAGGAGGGCGGGGACGACGCTCACGAGGAGCGGGAACCAGGCCCGCCACGGCCCCTCGCCCGGACCCCACAGGGGCGACTCCAGGGCGAGGATCGTCGCGATGACGACGCTCGCCGCCCCCGGGGACGGGAGGCCGACGAAGTACCGCTTGTCGGCCGTCGGGTCGATCGTGACGTTGAAGCGCGCGAGGCGGAAGGCGGCGCACGCCAGCCACAGGAAGGCCACGGCCCAGGACAGGAAGGGCCACTCGTCGAGCGCCCAGAGGTGGACGAGCACCGCCGGGGCGAGACCGAAGGACACGAGGTCGGCGAGCGAGTCGAGCTGGAGCCCGAACGGCGACGTCGCCCCGACCCGCCGGGCGACGAACCCGTCGGCGATGTCGAGGGCGATGGCGAGGACGACGAGCAGCGCCGCCGCGGTGAACCGCTCCTCGAACGCGAGCAGCACCGACGTGAAGCCGCTCATCATGTTCGCCGTCGTCAGGGCGCTCGGGGCGAGCAGCCGGGCCCGCTCGCGGCGCGGCAGCTGGCGCAGCGAGACCACCTCCGCGCCGCTCGGGGACACCAGCCGCCACCGGTCGAGGAAGCGGCGTCCGCCGGCCCGGCCGTCGGTCGGCCCCCGGTCGTCGGTCGGTCGCCGGCTCACCGGCGGTCCGACGGCCACCGCGCGAGCACCGTCTCTCCGGCGACCACCCGCTGCCCCCGCGCGACGGCGATCTCGCAGGCCGTCGGGACGAACACGTCCATCCGTGACCCGAACTTCATGAGGCCGATCCGCTCCCCCGTGCGCACCGTGTCGCCGGCGACGACCCGGGTGACGACCCGACGGGCCATGAGACCGACGACCTGGCGGAAGTGCACGGTCCGGACCTGGCCGTCGACCTCGCGCTCGACGGTGAGGTCCGAGCGCTCGTTGAGGTGGGCGCTCTCGTGCCGGTAGGCCGCGAGCCACCGCCCGGGGCGCCGCACGACCTCGGTGACCCGACCGCCGTAGGGGGCCCGGTTGACGTGGACGTCGAACGCCGAGAGGAAGATGCTCACCTGCAGCCAGTCCCCCGCGGGCGCGACGCCGTCCTGGCCGGGACCGGCGTGGACGACCCGTCCGTCGGCCGGGGACACGACGACGTCGGGGGTGACCTCGCGGCGGTCCGGGCCCCGCTCCGGGTCTCGGAAGAAGGCCGCGACGGCGAGCGGTGCCACCGCGAGGAGGGCGGCCAGCCGGGGCCGGCCGGAGAGGAGGGCGAGGGCGCTCGGCGCGGCGGCGACGGCGGTCGCGGGCACGGCCTCCCGGTCGATGCTCGGCATGCGGACCAGCCTAGGATGTCGCGCCATGACCGACGCGGTGGTGGTGCGTGACGTGCGCCGCGTCTTCGGCCCGGTCACCGCGCTCGACGGCGCCTCCTGGGAGGCACCTCTCGGGGCCGTCACGGCCGTCCTCGGCCCGAACGGGGCCGGCAAGTCGACGACCGTCGACTGCCTCGTCGGCCTCGACCGTCCCGGCTCCGGCACGGTGCGGGTGCTCGGGACCGACCCCTGGCACGCCGACGCCGGCCACCGCGCCCGCGTCGGGGTCATGCTGCAGGACGGGGGGCTGCCGACGACGTCCCGCCCGCTCCCCCTCCTGCACCACCTCGCCGCGCTGCACCGGGACCCCTGGCCGGTCGAGGACCTGGCCCGCCGCCTCGGGATCGACGGCTTCGCCCGCACGACCGTCCGCCGGATGTCCGGCGGCCAGCGCCAGCGGATCGCCCTCGCGGCGGCGCTCGTCGGTCGCCCCGACGTCCTGCTCCTCGACGAGCCGAGCGCCGGGCTCGACCCGCACGGCCGGCGTGAGGTGTGGCGGCTCGTGCGCGAGGAGGCCGACCGCGGCGTCGGCGTCGTCCTCACGACCCACTCCTTCGAGGAGGCCGAGCGGGTCGCGGACGGTGTCGTCGTCCTCGCCGGCGGCCGGGTCGTGGCCGCGGGGACGGTGGCCGACGTCGCCGGCACAGAAGGCCTCGAGACGACCTACTTCCGGCTCACCGAGGGGCCACCGCGATGACGCGCCCGGTCCCGCCCGGGGCCCGGGTACGGGCCCAGGCCGCGTTCGAGGCCCGCATGCTGCTCGGCAACGGCGAGCAGCTGCTCGTCTCGCTCGTGCTGCCGGCCCTGGCCCTCGTCGGGCTCACCCTGGCGTCGGTGCCCGACCTCGGCGCCGCCTGTCGCGTGGACGTCGCCACGGCCGGGGCGCTCGCCCTCGCGGTCGTCTCGACCGCGTTCACCGGGCAGGCGATCGCGACCGGCTTCGACCGTCGGGCGGGCGTGCTCCGGCTCCTGGGGACGACGCCGCTCGGCCGGGGCGGCCTGCTCGGGGGCAAGGCCCTCGCCGTCCTCGCGGTGCTCGCCGTCCAGGTCGCCGTCCTCGGCGCCCTCGGGCTCGCCCTCGGCTGGCGCCCGCAGCCCGCCGGCCTCCTCCCCGCGCTCCTCACGCTGCTCCTCGGGGCCGGGTCCTTCGCCGCGCTCGCTCTGCTCCTCGCCGGGACGGTCCGGGCCGAGGGGGTCCTCGCCGTGGCCAACCTCGTCTGGGTCCTGCTCCTCGGGCTCGGCCTGCTGCTGCCGACCTCGTCCCTGCCCGGGCCGCTGTCCGCGCTCGCCGCGGCGCTGCCGTCCGGCGCCCTCGGTGACGCGGTGCGGGCCGCCCTCGTCGACGGTGCCTGGCCCTGGGGGCCGTGGGTCGTGCTCCTCGTCTGGGGCACCGCGGGCACCGCGGGCGCCGTGCGGTGGTTCAGGTGGTCGGGGTGACCGGTCGCCCCCGACGTACGATGACCCGGTGAGCGTGTCCCTCCTGCCCGACGAGGTCTCGACGCGGACGCTCCGCCGCTGGGCGTGGGCGAACCTCGTCGCCAACACCGTCATCATCCTCACCGGCGGCCTCGTCCGGCTCACCGGGTCGGGGCTCGGCTGCCCGACGTGGCCGCGGTGCACCCCGGAGTCCTTCGTCCCGCACCGCGAGCTCGGCCTGCACGGGGCCGTCGAGTTCGGCAACCGGCTCCTCACCTACGTGCTCGTCGCCGTGGTGATCGGCACGCTCGTCGCCGTGTGGCGCTGGTCGCGGACCTCCCGCTCGCTGCGGGTCCACACGGCGGTCATCGCCGTCGGCATCCCGTTCCAGGCCGTCATCGGGGGCATCACCGTCCTCATGGACCTCAACCCGTGGATCGTCGCGCTGCACCTCGTGCTCTCGCTCGTCCTCGTCTCGCTCTCGACGTGGCTCGTCCTGCGCGTCTCGGACCGGTCCCGCGGCCCCGTCCCCCCGCGGGCGGCGCCGCTCGCCCTGGTGGCACTCGTCCTCACCTGGGTCGCGGTCTACCTCGGGACCGTCGTCACCGGCAGCGGCCCGCACGCCGGCGACGCCGACGTGCCCCGGAACGGGCTGGACCCCGAGCTCGTGAGCCGTGTCCACGCCGTGAGCGTCTACCTGCTCGTCGGCGTCACCGTCGCGCTGTGGCTGCTCGTGCGCCGCTCGGCGGCGCGGACCGCGGTCACGGCCCTGCTGGCGGTCGAGCTCGCCCAGGGCGTCGTCGGCTACGTCCAGTACTTCACCGGCCTGCCGGTCGCCCTCGTCGCGGTCCACCTCGTGGGCTCCGCCGCCGTCGTCGCGGCCGCCACGTGGGCCGTCCTCGAGACCCGACCGGTCGCTCCCCTGCCGGTACCCGAGCGGGCCGAGTCCGGCGCCGGCGTCCCCGCCTGACCGCCGCCGTCACCGGTCCTCCGGCGACCGGCACGAGGGCCCTCAGCCGGCGAGCGGGACCAGCAGCAGCGGGTCGACCGCGACGGCGAGGAAGACGACGGTCACGTAGGTGATCGAGTAGTGGAACAGCCGCATCGGCTTGAGGGCGTGCCCCGTGACGCCCCGCTTGGCGGCGCCGAGCAGCCGGTGCGCCTCGGCGACGAAGAGGACGCCCGCGGCGACGGCAGCGGCGGTGTAGACCCACCCCATCCCCGCGACCGGCACGAGGACGAGGGACGTCGCGACCATGACCCACGAGTAGAGGACGACCTGGCGGCCGACGGCGACCGGACCCCGCTCGACCGGGAGCATCGGCACCTCGGCGGAGGCGTAGTCGTCGCGGAAGGCCATCGACAGGGGCCAGTAGTGCGGCGGGGTCCAGAAGAAGATGACGAGGAAGAGCACCACGGCCGGCCACCCGACGGTGCCGGTCACCGCGGACCAGCCGATGAGGGTCGGCATGCAGCCGGCGACCCCGCCCCACACGATGTTCTGCGCCGTCCGCCGCTTGAGGAGCACCGTGTAGAAGACGGCGTAGAGCGCGATCGCCGCGAGCGAGAGCAGCGCCGAGACGACGTTGACGACGAGGGCGAACCACACCGTCGAGACGACCGTGAGGACGCCGCCGAAGACGAGCGCCTCGCGGACACCCACCTCGCCGGTCACCATCGGCCGGGTGCTCGTGCGGTGCATGAGGCCGTCGATGTCGCGGTCGTACACGGAGTTGAACGTGTTCGCCGCCCCGGCGCTCAGGACGCCGCCGACGAGGGTCGCGGCGAGCAGCCAGAGCGAGGGGACCCCGCGCTCGGCGAGGAACATGACCGGGACCGTGGTGACGAGCAGGAGCTCGATGATGCGCGGCTTGGTCAGGGCGACGAACGCGGCGACCCGGCTCCGACGGACCGGCGGCACGGCGGGTGCCGCCGCGGTCGGCAGGGAGGTGCTGGACACGTCGTCCTCACGAGTCGGAGTGCAAGTGCACGGCGATTCTAGCCGCGCCCCGCGGTCTGCCCCGCGACCGCCCCCGACGTGCGCACACGCCCCGGGTCTAGGGTGGTCGGAGAAGCTGAAAGGACGGCCGCCACCGCGTTCCGGCGGGCGTCCGCCGAAGGTCTCCCGCGAAAGAGGTACACCTTGTCCCCCAGCACCCGCACCCGCTCCGCCGGCGCCGTCGCCGCGCGCTCGTCCGCCCTGACCCGCCCCGTCGCCAAGAAGGCCGGCTGGAGCGACCTCGACGTCCGCGCCGTCGACACCGCCCGGGTCCTCGCCGCCGACGCCGTCCAGCACAAGGGCAACGGCCACCCGGGCACGGCGATGAGCCTGGCCCCCGTCGCCTACCTCCTCTTCCAGCAGGTCATGCGGCACGACCCCGCGGACCCCACGTGGCTCGGCCGGGACCGGTTCGTCCTCTCGTGCGGGCACTCCTCGCTCACCCAGTACGTGCAGCTCTACCTGTCCGGCTACGGCCTCGAGCTCAAGGACCTCAAGGCCCTGCGGACGTGGGAGTCGCTGACCCCCGGGCACCCCGAGGTCCACCACACCCCCGGCGTCGAGATCACGACCGGCCCGCTCGGCTCGGGTCTCGCCTCCGCCGTCGGCATGGCGATGGCCCAGCGCCGTCAGCGCGGGATGCTCGACCCCGACGCCAAGGCCGGCGAGAGCCCCTTCGACCACCACGTGTGGGTGCTCGCCTCGGACGGGGACCTCATGGAGGGCGTCGCGTCGGAGGCGTGCTCGCTCGCCGGGCACCAGGAGCTGGACAACCTCACCGTCGTCTACGACGCCAACCAGATCTCCATCGAGGACGACACCGACATCTCCTTCAGCGAGGACGTCGCGAAGCGCTTCGAGGCCTACGGCTGGGACGTCGTCGACGTCGACTGGCGCCAGTCCTCCGACCCCGCCGGGACCGACGACTACACCGAGGACGTGGACGCCCTCCTCGCGGCGCTGCAGAAGAGCCGCCGCCCGGGCAAGCGCCCCACCCTCGTGCGGCTGCACACCGTCATCGCCTGGCCGGCGCCGTCGGCCCGCGGCACGGGCAAGGCGCACGGGTCGGCCCTCGGCGACGACGAGGTCAAGGCCACCAAGGAGCTCCTCGGCTTCGAGCCCGGCAAGTCCTTCCAGGTCGAGAAGGAGGTCCTGGCGCACACCCGCGAGGTGAAGAAGCGCGGCAAGGCCGCCCACCGCGACTGGGACAAGGGCTACGCCGCGTGGCGCAAGGGTCACCCCGAGGAGTCGGCGCTCCTGGACCGGCTCACCTCCGGCGAGCTCCCTGACGGCTTCGTCAAGGCGATCCCGACGTTCGAGCCCGACGAGAAGGGCCTCGCGACCCGAGCCGCCTCCGGGACGGTGCTCGGCGCGCTCGCCGACACCCTGCCCGAGCTGTGGGGCGGGTCGGCGGACCTCGCCGGGTCGAACAACACGACGATGGAGGGCGTCGAGTCCTTCGTCCCCACCGGCAAGCAGACCGAGATGTTCCAGGGCGGTCCGTACGGCCGCACCCTGCACTTCGGCATCCGCGAGAACGCCATGGGGATGATCCTCAACGGCATCGCGCTCGAAGGGCTGACCCGCCCCTACGGCGGCACGTTCCTCGTCTTCTCCGACTACATGCGCCCGGCCGTGCGGCTCGCGGCCATCCAGGAGCTCCCCGTGACGTTCGTGTGGACGCACGACTCGATCGGTGTCGGGGAGGACGGCCCCACCCACCAGCCGATCGAGCACCTCGCCTCGCTGCGGGCCATCCCCCGGCTCGACGTCGTGCGCCCGGCGGACGCCAACGAGACCGCCGAGGCGTGGGCCGAGGTGCTGCGCCGGCACCGGACCGCCGGGTTCGCGCTCTCCCGGCAGAACCTGCCGACGATCGACCGCACGACGCACGCGAAGGCGAGCGGGGTGCGCAAGGGCGCCTACGTGCTCGTCGACGGTGGGAAGGACGGCGACGAGTCCCCGGACGTCGTCCTCGTCGCGACCGGCTCCGAGGTCTCCCTCGCCCTCGAGGCGCGCGAGCGCCTGGAGAAGGCACGGATCCGCACGCGCGTCGTGTCGATGCCCTGCCGGGAGTGGTTCGAGGAGCAGTCGCGCAGCTACCAGAACAAGGTGCTCCCGCCGGACGTCAAGGCCCGGGTGAGCATCGAGGCCGGTGTCGCGATGGGCTGGCACGACCTCGTCGGCGACTCCGGCCGGTGCGTGAGCATCGAGCACTACGGCGCGTCCGCCGACGCGGGAACACTCTTCCGTGAGTTCGGGTTCACGCCGGAGGTCGTCGTCAAGGCCGCGAAGGACTCCCTCAAGGCCGCCCGTGCGGCCGGGCAGGTCCCCGCGGTCAGCGACACGGCGCCGCGGGTCAAGAAGGCCCGCGCCGCCACGAGCAGCACGAGCACGCCGAACCGCCTCAGCGCGGACTCGGCGAGGAAGTGAGACGAGCATGAGCACCCCGCAGCCCCTGAAGGACCTCGCCGGCCACGGCGTGTCCGTCTGGCTCGACGACCTCTCCCGGGAGCGGATCTCCTCCGGCAACCTCCAGGAGCTGATCGACACCCGCGGCGTCGTCGGCGTCACGACGAACCCCTCGATCTTCCAGGCCGCCCTCGCCGAGGGCGACGCCTACGACGAGCAGGTCCGCGAGCTCGCCGGGTCCGGCGCGTCGGTCGACGAGGCGGTCTTCGCCGTGACGACGACCGACGTCCGCGACGCCTGCGACGTCCTGCGTCCCGTCTACGACGCGACCGGCGGCGAGGACGGCCGGGTCTCCATCGAGGTCGACCCGCGCCTGGCGCACGAGACCGCGAAGACCGTCGAGGAGGCGAAGAAGCTGGCGACCGAGGTCGACCGCCCGAACCTCTTCATCAAGATCCCGGCGACGCTCGAGGGGCTGCCGGCCATCTCGCAGGTGCTCGCCGAGGGCATCTCGGTCAACGTCACCCTCATCTTCAGCCTCGACCGCTACCGCGCGGTGATGAACGCCTTCCTCACCGGTCTGGAGCAGGCGCGGGAGAAGGGAGTCGACCTCTCCGGCATCCGCTCGGTCGCGTCGTTCTTCGTCTCCCGCGTCGACGGCCTCGTCGACGGCCGGCTCGACGAGATCGGCAGCGACGAGGCGAAGGCGGTGCGTGGCAGGAGCGGCATCGCCAACGCCCGGCTCGCGTACCAGGCCTACGAGGAGGTCTTCGCGACCCCGCGCTGGCAGTCCCTCGAGGCCGCCGGCGCCCACCGGCAGCGTCCGCTGTGGGCCTCCACCGGGGTCAAGGACGACGCCTACCCGGACACCCTGTACGTCACCGAGCTCGTCGCCCCGGACACCGTGAACACGATGCCCGAGAAGACGCTCGAGGCCACCGCCGACCACGCCGAGGTGACGGGCGACACCGTCCGCGGCCGGTACACCGAGGCCGAGGAGGTCCTCGACACCCTCGAGCGGCTCGGCATCTCCTACGCCGAGGTCGTCGCCCGTCTCGAGAAGGAGGGCGTCGAGAAGTTCGAGGCGTCCTGGACCGAGCTCGGCGAGCGGATGTCCGAGGAGCTGGGGAAGGCGCAGCGGTGAGCACCCTCGCTGTCTCCGCCACCGGGGCCGCGGCGGACGCCGTCGCGGCCCGGGTCCCCGGACTCGTCGCCGACCGGGTCGCGAGCCGCCTCTTCGCCCAGGACCCCACCCTGTGGGGCCCGGACGCCGAGGACGAGGCGGCGAAGCGGCTGTCGTGGACCTCGCTCCCGCGCAGCTCGCGTCCGCTCGTCGGGGAGATCGCAGCGCTGCGGGCGACACTGGAGGACGTCGGCTACGACCGGGTCGTCCTCTGCGGGATGGGCGGGTCGTCCCTGGCCCCGGAGGTCATCTGCGGCACGGCCGGGCGACCCGTCGTCATCCTCGACTCCTCCGACCCCGACGTCGTGCGTGGCGCGCTGCACGACCTCGACCGCACGGTCGTCGTCGTCTCGAGCAAGTCCGGCTCCACCGTCGAGACCGACAGCCAGCGGCGCGCCTTCGTCCAGGCCTTCCGCGACGCCGGGCTCGACCCGACCGAGCGCCTCGTCGTCGTGACCGACCCGGGCAGCCCGCTCGACGAGCAGGCCCGGGGCGAGGGCTACCGCGTCGTCAACGCCGACCCCGAGGTCGGCGGCCGGTACTCGGCCCTCACGGCCTTCGGGCTCGTCCCGAGCGGCCTCGCCGGGGCCGACGTCGAGGCCCTCCTCGACGACGCCGAGGCGGTCGCCGACCTCCTCGCCGATGACGACGAGGCCAACCCGGCGCTGCGGCTCGGCGCCGCGATGGCCGGGACCGAGCCGCTGCGCGACAAGCTCCTGCTCGTCGACGCCGGCACCGAGAACGTCGGCTTCCCGGCGTGGGCCGAGCAGCTCATCGCCGAGTCCACCGGCAAGCAGGGCACCGGGGTGCTCCCCGTCGTCGCCGTCGGCGGTGAGCCCGCCGCCGTGACCGACGACGTCACCGTGGCCCGGCTCGTCGCCACCGACGCGGACGACGACGCCGCCACGGGGGCCTCGACCGTCACGGTCGCGGGCCCGCTCGGCGCCCAGTTCCTCCTCTGGGAGGCAGCGACCGCCGTCGCCGGACGGCTCCTCTCGATCAACCCGTTCGACCAGCCCGACGTCGAGAGCGCGAAGGCCGCGGCCCGCGACCTGCTCGAGGCCGGCATCGACGACTCCGACGCCCCCGCCTTCACCGACGGCGCCGTCGAGGTCCGGGTCGCCGGTGGCGACTGGTTGTCCGGCACGCACACCCTCGCGACCGCCCTCGACGACCTGCTCGCGCAGCTCGACTGCGACCGCGGCTACGTCGCCGTCATGGCCTACCTCGACCGCGAGGCCGACGCCGACCTCGAGAACGTCGCCCGCGACCTGTCCGACCGCACCGGTCGGCCGGTGACCTTCGGCTGGGGGCCGCGCTTCCTCCACTCGACCGGCCAGTACCACAAGGGCGGTCCCGCGACGGGGGTCTACGTGCAGGTCACGGCGGCGCCCGCGCAGGACCTCGCCGTGCCCGGCCGCGACTTCACCTTCGGGCAGTTCATCGCCGCCCAGGCGGGTGGGGACGCCGCGGTGCTCGCGGACCACGGTCGGCCCGTCCTGCGCCTCCACCTCACCGACCACGACGCGGGGCTGGAGCAGGTCCGCGAGCTCCTCGGTCGGGGCGGCGCATGAGCCCGACCCGCGTCACGGCGGACGCCAACCCGCTGCGCGACCCGCGCGACAAGCGGCTGCCGCGGATCGCCGGACCGTGCTCGATGGTGATGTTCGGCGTCACCGGCGACCTCGCGCGCAAGAAGCTCATGCCGGCGATCTACGACCTCGCCAACCGCGGGCTGCTGCCGCCGGGCTTCTCGCTCGTCGGCTTCGCCCGTCGCGACTGGGCCGACCAGGACTTCGGCAAGATCGTCTACGAGTCGGTGAAGGAGCACGCCCGCACCCCGTTCCGCGAGGAGGTGTGGCGCAACCTCGCCGACGGCGTCCGGTTCGTCCCCGGCAGCTTCGACGACGACGCCGCCTTCGACCTGCTCGCCGAGACCGTCGCCGAGCTCGACGAGCAGCGCGGCACCGGGGGCAACCACGCCTTCTACCTCTCGATCCCGCCGGGGTCGTTCTCCACGGTGTGCCAGCAGCTCGAGCGGTCCGGCCTGTCCAGCCCGCAGCAGGGCGCCTGGCGCCGGGTCGTCATCGAGAAGCCCTTCGGCCACGACCTCGAGTCCGCGCGCGAGCTCAACGCCGTCGTCGAAGGGGTCTTCCCCGCCGACTCGGTGTTCCGCATCGACCACTACCTCGGCAAGGAGACCGTCCAGAACCTCCTCGCCGTCCGGTTCGCGAACACGATGTTCGAGCCGGTGTGGAACAACCGGTACGTCGACCACGTGCAGATCACGATGGCCGAGGACATCGGCATCGGCGGGCGTGCGGGGTACTACGACGGCATCGGGGCCGCCCGGGACGTCATCCAGAACCACCTCCTCCAGCTCCTCGCGCTCACCGCGATGGAGGAGCCGGTGTCCTTCGACGCCCACAACGTGCGCCTGGAGAAGGAGAAGGTCCTCTCGGCGGTGCACATCCCCCAGGACCTCGCCCGGGGCACCGCCCGCGGGCAGTACTCCGCGGGGTGGCAGGGCGGCGACAAGGTCCTCGGCTACCTGGAGGAGGACGGGGTCGGCGACGGCTCGAGGACCGAGACCTACGCCGCCGTACGGCTCGACGTCGACAGCCGGCGCTGGGCGGGCGTGCCGTTCTACCTGCGCACCGGGAAGCGTCTCGGCAAGCGCGTCACCGAGATCGCCGTCGTCTTCAAGAAGGCGCCGCACCTGCCCTTCACCGACACCGCGACCGAGGAGCTCGGCCAGAACGCCGTCGTCATCCGGGTCCAGCCCGACGAGGGCGTCACCCTCCGCTTCGGCGCGAAGGTCCCCGGGGCGCAGATGGAGGTCCGGGACGTGAGCATGGACTTCGGCTACGGCCGCTCCTTCACCGAGTCCTCGCCCGAGGCCTACGAGCGGCTCATCCTCGACGTCCTGCTCGGCGAGCCGCCACTGTTCCCGCGGCACGAGGAGGTCGAGCAGTCCTGGCGGATCCTCGACCCGATCGAGCGCTTCTGGGCCACCGAGGGCGACCCGCCCGACCAGTACAGCGCCGGCACGTGGGGCCCCGCCTCGGCGGACGACCTCATGCGCCGCGACGGACGCCAGTGGAGGCTGCCGTGATCGTGGACCTGCCCAACACCTCGACCGCCGCGGTGTCCAAACGCCTCGTGCAGCTGCGCGCGGACACCGGGGCGATGGCGCTCTCGCGCGTGCTCACCCTCGTCGTCGTCGTCGCCGACGACGCCGCGGAGGAGGCCATCGCCGTGGCCAACGACGCGAGCCGGCAGCACCCCTGCCGGATCATCGTCGTCGTCACCGGCAACAAGCGCGGCACGGCCCGGCTCGACGGACAGATCCGGGTCGGGGGTGACGCCGGGGCCTCCGAGGTCGTCGTGCTGCGCCTCTACGGTCCACTCGCCACGCACGGTCGTGCCGTCGTCACCCCCCTCCTGCTCGCCGACTCGCCCATCGTCGTGTGGTGGCCGCAGGACCCGCCGCGGGACCCGGCCGCCGACCCGGTCGGGGCGATGGGCCAGCGGCGGATCACCGACTCGGCCCGCACGAGCACGGCGCCGCGCACGGTCCTCAAGCGCCTCGCCTCGGCCTACCGGCCCGGCGACACCGACCTCGCCTGGTCGCGGGTCACGCACTGGCGGGCGCTGCTCGCCGCGGCGCTCGACCAGCCCCCGTACGAGCCGCTCACCGAGGCCACCGTCGTCGCCGCCCCGGACTCACCGTCCGGGTTCCTCCTCGCGGGGTGGCTCGCGGCCCAGCTGCGCTGCCCCGTGTCGGTGGCCCGGTCCCGCAACGGCACCGGCATCATCTCGGTCCGCCTCGAGCGGGCGAGCGGCACCGTCGACCTCGTCCGCCCCGAGGACGGCGACAGCTCGGTGCTCAGCCAGCCCGGACAGCCCGACCGCACGCTCGCCCTGCCGCACCGTGGCGACGCCGAGTGCCTCGCCGACGAGCTCCGCCGGCTGGACCCCGACGAGGTCTACGAGGACGCCCTGACGACCGGGCTCGGTGCCGTCTCCGGACGGAGCCGGACCGCGACCGAGGCGATCAAGGCGGGTGAGGCCCCCTCCCCCGCCGAGGCCGCGAGGACGACACAGCGGCTGCGCCGGTCGGCGCGGGCCGCGGGAAGCAGTGCGATGGTCGAGAAGATGGACATGCCCGAGGACGCGGCGAGCACGGAGTCCGTGCAGCAGGCCGCCGCCGACCGCCTGTCGGAGATCCGGGAGCGGCGCTCGTGAGCGCCGCTCCGGACGTCGTCGTCCACCCGACGAAGCAGGCCCTCGCCGACGCCGCCGCGGCCCGGCTGCTCGTCGCCCTCGTCGACGCCGTCGCCGACCGCGGGGTGGCGCACGTGTCGATGACCGGAGGGTCGATGGGCTCGGAGATCGTCCGCTCCCTCGCCGCGCAGCCGGCCGTCGACGCGCTCGACTGGGACCGGGTCCACGTGTGGTGGGGCGACGAGCGCTACCTGCCGGCGGGCGACCAGGACCGCAACGACACCCAGAACGACGAGGCCGGCCTGGCGCGTCTGCCGCTGCGGCCCGAGCACGTCCATCGGGTCCCCGGGCCGGACACGACGGCCTCCGCCGAGGAGGCGGCCGCGGCGTACGCCGGGACCCTGCGGGCCGAGGGCGGCGGCGCCTTCGACGTCATGGTCCTCGGCGTCGGGCCCGACGGGCACGTCGCGTCCCTCTTCCCGCACCACACGGCGGCCGCGACGACGGGCGCCCTGACGGTGGCGGTGCACGACTCCCCCAAACCGCCCCCGGACCGGGTCTCCCTCACCGTGGAGTGCCTCGAGCGCTCCCGCGAGGTGTGGTTCCTCGTCGCGGGGTCCGACAAGGCCGACGCCGTCCGTCGCGGCACGACCGGCTCGCCCTTCGCCGAGACGCCGGCCGCCCACGTGCACGGCACGGAGCGGACCGTGTGGCTGCTCGACCGGGACGCCGCCACCGACCTGGGCTGAGGAGGAGACATGGGACTGCTCGACCGCTGGCGCTCCCGCGCCGAGGACGAGGAGCCGGCGAGCCCGGACACCGCGGACGTCGACCCCGTCGAGGAGGTGCGCACCCGCCCGCTCGACGCCGACGAGGAGGCGCGTCTCGAGGCCTACCGGCTGCGCTACCCGGCCCACGACATCGACCCCGGGGACCTCGCGAGCATCCACCGGGCGTGGGAGGGGGCGCTGGACACGGCCCCGCACGACGCCGCCGCCGAGATCGTCACGGTCGTCTCGACGGCGATCGGTGACCACCTCGTCGGGCACGGGTACCGCTGGGTCGTGAGCACCGACCCCTACGGGACCGACCTCGCCGTGGAGCCGCCGCGCCGTGGCGTCCCCGTCGTCGTGCGCACGCTCGTCGCGGTGCGCTGGATGTCCCGACAGCGGGACTGGGTGGACAGCGTCGTCGGTCACCTCGTGCGCAGCGCACAGCGCTGACGAGCGCGCGACGGTGACCCGGACGGTTCGGGTGACCGCACGCGGCGGGCCGGTGACGCCGCGGTCACCCCGTCACTGGATGAGGCCGCGGTCCCGCAGGGTGCTCAGCGCCTCGTCGAGGATGGCGGCACCGTCCGCGTCGGAGCGCCGCTCCTTCACGTAGGCCAGGTGCGTCTTGTACGGCTCGACCTTCGGCGGAGCCGGCGGCTCGTCCTTGTCCTGACCGGCGGGGAACCCGCACCGGGGGCAGTCCCACTGCTCCGGGACGACGAGCCCGGCCTCCTCGGCGAAGCTGGGTCGCGTCTCGTGCCCGTTGGCGCACCAGAACGACACGACGCGCCGAGGGGCGGCGTCGCCGCGCTCGGCCTCCCCCATCGGGCCCGCGCCGACGCGCGAGCCGCGGATCGCGTTACCACCTGCCATGACCCACTCCCTCTCAGGCGAAGCGCTCGATGACCCCGAGGCCCACGACGCACGTGAACCAGATGAGCGCGACGGCGACCGTGATCCGGTCGAGGTTGCGCTCGGCGATGGACGAGCCACCGAGGGAGCTCGTCATGCCGCCACCGAACATGTCGGACATCCCGCCGCCCTTGCCCTTGTGCAGGAGGATGGCGAGGGTCAGGAAGAGACCGCCCAGGACCAGCAGGGCCTGGAGGCCGATTCGTACCGCGTCCACGGAGGAATCCTTCGGGTGGGGGTCGGGACAACCGGACAAGGATAACCACTGCCCGGAGCGGGCGCTGCGCACGGGCCGCGGCGCGGCGGCCCGTGCGCCGCGGTCAGCCGGCGGAGAGATGGTCGCGGAACCGGCAGATCGCCGAGAACTCCGCGGGGTCGATGGACGCGCCGCCGACGAGCGCGCCGTCGACGTCGTCCTGGGCCATGATCGCCGCGACGTTGCCGGACTTCACCGAGCCGCCGTAGAGGACGCGGATGCCGTCCGCGACGTCACCGGAGTACAGCTCGGCGAGCGTCGTGCGGATGGCGGCGCAGACCTCCTGCGCGTCCTCGGGCGTCGCGACCTCACCGGTGCCGATGGCCCAGACGGGCTCGTAGGCGACGACGATGCTGCGGGCCTGCTCGACGGGCAGACCCTCGAGCCCGGCCCGGACCTGGGCGACCACGTGCTCGACGTGGGTGCCGGCCTGCCGGACCTCCAGGCCCTCCCCGACGCAGAAGATCGGCGTGATCCCGTGCCGGTAGGCCGCCTGCACCTTCGCCGCGACGACGTCGTCGCCCTCGGCGTGGTACTCGCGCCGCTCGCTGTGCCCGACGACGACGTAGGCGCACCCGAGCTTGGCGAGGAAGGCCCCGCTGATCTCGCCCGTGTACGCCCCGGTGTCGTGGACCGAGATGTCCTGCGCGCCGTGCTTGAGCTCGAGGCGGTCACCGTCGATGAGCGTCTGCACGCTGCGGATGTCGGTGAACGGCGGCAGGACGGCCACCTCGACGGCGCCGAAGTCGTGCTTGCCGTCCCGCAGGGTCCAGTCGAGCTTCTGCACGAGGTGGGTCGCCTGGAGGTGGTCCAGGTTCATCTTCCAGTTCCCCGCCATGAGCGGGGTGCGGCCGGAGGCCATGTCAGTGCTCCTTCGTGAGGATCGCGATGCCGGGCAGCTCCTTGCCCTCGAGGTACTCGAGGGAGGCGCCACCACCGGTCGAGATGTGGCCGAACTGCCCGTCGTCGAAACCGAGCTGTCGCACCGCCGCGGCGGAGTCACCGCCACCGACGACGGTGAGCGCACCACCGGCGGTCGCGTCGACGAGCGCCTGGGCGACCCCCTGCGTGCCGGCGGCGAACGGCGCCATCTCGAAGGCACCCATCGGCCCGTTCCAGAAGACCGTCCGGGCGTCGGCGAGCCGGTCGGCGTAGAGCCGCGCGGACTCCGGGCCGATGTCGAGACCCATCGCGTCGGCCGGCATGGCGTCGGCGGCGACGGTGTCGGTCTCGGTGTCGGCGGAGAACTCCTTGCCGACGACGACGTCGACCGGGAGGACGATCTCGACACCCTCGCGCTCGGCGCGCTCGAGGTAGCCCTTGCACGCCTCCACGCTGTCGGCGTCGAAGAGGCTCGTGCCGATCTCGTGACCCTGGGCGGCGAGGAAGGTGAACACCATCCCGCCGCCGACGAGCAGCCGGTCGGCGGTGCCCATGAGGTTGTCGATGACGGCGAGCTTGTCGGCGACCTTCGCGCCGCCGAGGACGACGGCGTACGGCCGCTCGGGGCTCTCGGTGAGCCGGCGGAGCACCTCGACCTCGTCCCGGACGAGGCCGCCCATCGCGGACGGCAGGCGGGTCGCGACGTCGTAGACCGACGCCTGCTTGCGGTGCACGACGCCGAAGCCGTCGGACACGTAGGCGTCCGCGAGCCCGGCGAGGGCGTCCGCGAACGCGGCCCGGTCCTCGTCGGCCTTCGCGGTCTCGCCCGCGTTGAACCGGAGGTTCTCGAGGAGGACCACGTCCCCGTCGGACATCCCGTCGACCGCCGCCTGCGCGGACGGGCCGACGGTGTCCTCGGCGAAGGTCACCGGCCGGCCGAGCAGCTCGGAGAGCCGCCCGACGACGGGCCGGAGGGAGTACTTCTCCTCCGGCTCGCCCTTGGGCCGGCCGAGGTGGGCGCACACGACGACGCGTGCGCCCGCCTCGGCCAGCGCCGAGATGGTCGGGACCGACGCACGGACGCGACCGTCGTCGGTGATCGTCGTGCCGTCGAGCGGCACGTTGAGGTCTGACCGGACGAGGACGCGCTTGCCGCGCACGTCGCCCAGCGAGGCGAAGTCGGTCATCTGCTGTCGGTCCCCGGCGCTCAGAGGCTCTGGCCGACCTTCGTGGTGAGGTCCACGAGGCGGTTGGAGTAGCCCCACTCGTTGTCGTACCAGCCGACGACCTTCACCTGGTTGCCGATGACCTTCGTGAGGCCGGCGTCGAAGATGCAGGAGTGCGGGTCGGTGACGATGTCGGAGGAGACGATGGCGTCCTCGGTGTACTTGAGGATGCCGGGCAGCTGGGCGGCGGCCGCCTTGACGGCGGCGTTGACCTCCTCGACGCTCGTCTCGCGCGAGGCCTCGAAGGAGAGGTCGGTCGCCGAGCCGGTCGGGGTCGGCACGCGCAGGGCGTAGCCGTCGAGCTTGCCCTTGAGCTCGGGCATGACGAGGCCGATGGCCTTCGCCGCGCCGGTCGAGGTCGGCACGATGTTGAGGGCCGCGGCGCGCGAGCGACGCAGGTCCTTGTGCGGGCCGTCCTGGAGGTTCTGGTCGGCGGTGTAGGCGTGGATCGTCGTCATGAGGCCCTTGACGATGCCGACCGAGTCGTTGAGCGCCTTGGCCATCGGGCCGAGGCAGTTCGTCGTGCACGACGCGTTGGAGATGACGGTGTGCTTGGCCGGGTCGTAGTCGCCGTCGTTGACGCCCATGACGACGGTGATGTCCTCGTTCGACGCCGGCGCCGAGATGATGACCTTCTTCGCCCCGCCGTCGACGTGCACCTTGGCCTTCGTCGCGTCGGTGAAGATGCCGGTCGACTCGACGACGACGTCGGCCCCGAGGTCGCCCCAGGGCAGGTTGCCCGGGTCGCGCTCGGCGAACGCCTTGAAGCTCGTGCCGTCGACCGAGATGTCGGTGTCGGTCGAGGTGACCTCGCCCGGGAAGCGGCCGAGGATCGAGTCGTACTTGAGCAGGTGGGCGAGCGTGGCGTTGTCCGTGAGGTCGTTGACCCCGACGATCTCGATGTCGGCCCCGGACGCCGCGACGGCGCGGAAGAAGTTGCGGCCGATCCGGCCGAAGCCGTTGATCCCTACGCGAACGGTCACTGTGCGAAACCTTCCATGGTCGGTGGTCGCCGCGCGTCCGGCGCGGCGACGTGGTCCACCTCACACCCTAGACCCCGTCCCGAGGGTCGGACGAGGCGTCCGGAGTTCGGTCAGGCGGGTGACCCGGCGTCGTCGGCGGGCGGGGCGGAGGAGTCTGGGTCAGCCCTCGAGCATGTCGGGGGTGAGGACGGCCTCGGTGTCCGGGACGCCCTCGTCCTGGGCCTTCTTGTCGGCCATCGCGAGGAGCCGGCGGATCCGGCCGGCCACCGCGTCCTTGGTCATCGGGGGGTCGGCGAGCTGGCCCAGCTCCTCGAGGGAGGCCTGCTTGTGCTCCAGCCTCAGGTGGCCGGCCTCGCGCAGGTGGTCGGGGATCTCCTCGCCGAGGATCTCGAGCGCACGCTCGACCCGGGCGCCGGCGGCGACGGCGGCCCGCGCCGAACGACGCAGGTTCGCGTCGTCGAAGTTCGCGAGCCGGTTCGCGGTGGCACGTACCTCGCGGCGGATGCGGCGCTCCTCCCACGCGAGGACGGCGTCGTGGGCGCCGAGGCGGGTGAGCATCGCCCCGATCGCGTCGCCGTCGCGGATGACGACCCGGTCGATGCCGCGGACCTCGCGCGCCTTGGACTGGATGCCGAGCCGTCGGGCTGCGCCGACGAGGGCCAGCGCTGCCTCGGGACCCGGGCACGTCACCTCCAGGGCCGAGGAGCGCCCCGGCTCGGTGAGCGAGCCGTGGGCGAGGAACGCCCCGCGCCAGGCGGCCTCGGCGTCGCAGACCGAGCCGCTGACGACCTTCGGTGGCAGGCCCCGGACCGGGCGGCCTCGGCTGTCGATGAGCCCCGTCTGCCGGGCGAGCGCCTCGCCGTCACCGACGACGCGCACGACGTAGCGGCTGCCCTTGCGCAGCCCACCCGCGGCGAGGACGAGCACCTCCGGGGAGTGGCCGTAGACCTCCGACAGCTCGCGACGGAGCCGTCGGGCGGCCGACGCGGTGTCGAGCTCGGCCTCGACGACGATCTGGCCGCCGATGATGTGGAGGCCGCCGGCGAAGCGCAGCATCGCCGCGACCTCGGCCTTGCGGCAGCAGGGCTTGGTCACGGCGTGTCGGCTGAGCTCGTCCTTCACCTTCGCCGTCATCGCCATGCGGTCATCCTGCCACGCCGTCAGCGGACCGGCCGCGGGCTGTACAGGATGTCCCGGAGGGCCGCGGCGTACCTCAGGGGGTCGTGCTCGCCGGCACTGCGGCGCTGCGCGACGGGCAGGACGTGGAGGTCCGCGCCGAGCGCCGACGCCCGGTCGGTCAGGGCCACCTCGTCGTCGACGACCCCGGGGTCGGCGAGGACCGCGTCGAGCCGCAGCCCCGGCGCCATGGCGGCCAGGACCTCGAGGTGGCGGTCGGCCGTGTACCCCGCCGTCTCCCCCGACCCCGGGTCGAGGTTGAGCACGACGAGCCGTCGCGCGCGGGTGACCTCGAGGGCCTCGCGCAGCTCGGGGACGAGCAGGTGGGTCAGGACCGAGGTGAACCACGACCCGGGACCGAGGACGACCCAGTCGGCGGAGCGGATCGAGGCGACGGACTCGGGGTAGGCCGGCGGGTCGCTCGGGACGAGACGCACCTCCTCGACGGTCCCCGGGGTGCGCGCGACCTGGGCCTGCCCCTCGACGCAGCGGCGGGCGGCGGGGTCCTGCGGGTCGAGCCCGCTGACGTCGGCCTCGATGACGAGCGGGACCGCCGCCGCGGGCAGGACCCGTCCCTGCGCCTGGAGCAGCCGGCCGACGAGGTCGAGACCCGCGACCGGGTCGTCGTGCAGCTCCCAGAGGGCCATGATGAGCAGGTTGCCGAGGGCGTGCCCGCCGAGCGGGCCGTCCCCCGCGAAGCGGTGCTGCAGGACGTCGCGCCAGGTGTGGCCCCACTCGCTGTCGTCGCACAGCGCCGCGAGGGCCATCCGCAGGTCGCCGGGCGGGAGCACGCCGAACTCGTCGCGCAGCCGCCCGCTGGACCCCCCGTCGTCGGCGACCGTGACGACCGCCGTGATGTCGTCGGTGACGAAGCGCAGCGCCGTGAGGGTGGCCGCGAGCCCGTGGCCACCGCCGAGGGCGGTGACGGCGGGGCCGCTCACTCGCGCCCCAGGTCGCGGTGGACCACGAAGGTCTCGACGTCGTCGCCCCGCAGCCGCCGGGAGAGAGCCTCGGCGACCGCGACGGACCGGTGCTTGCCGCCGGTGCAGCCGACGGCGAGGGTCGCGTACCGGCGTCCCTCGCGGCGGTAGCCGCCGGTCACCGGCTCCATGACCCCGACGACCCGGTCGACGAAGCTGCCGGCGCCCTCCTGGGACATCACGTAGTCGGCGACGGGGGCGTCGACCCCGGTGAGCGAGCGGAGCTCGGGGACCCAGAACGGGTTGGGGAGGAAACGCATGTCGAAGACGAAGTCGGCGTCGAGGGGGACCCCGTACTTGAAGCCGAAGGACATCACGGCCAGCCGCAGGCTCGGTCCGCTGCTCGTCCCGACGATCGGGGTGAGCTTGCGGCCGAGCTGGTGGACGTTGAGCCCGGAGGTGTCGATGACGACGGTGGCCTCCGCACGCAGGTCGCCGAGGGTGCGGCGCTCGGCCTGGATGCCGTCGAGGAGCCGGCCGTCGCCCTGGAGCGGGTGCGGGCGCCGGACGGACTCGAAGCGGCGCACGAGCGCCTCGTCGGTCGCGTCGAGGAACATCAGCTGCGGGCGCCACCCCATCTCGCGGAGCATCCGCAGCCCGTCCCGCAGCTCACCGGTGAACAGCCGGGCCCTGACGTCGACGACGGCGGCGATGCGCACCTCGGTGCCTCGCTCGTCGCGCTGCCGGGCCGCGAGGTCGGCGAGCGAGGGGATGAGCTCGGGGGGCAGGTTGTCGACGACGTACCAGCCCTGGTCCTCCAGCACGTTGGCCGCGGTGGAGCGGCCGGCGCCGCTCATCCCCGTCACGACGAGGAAGTCGGCCTCCTGGGTCTGCGGTGCCGGGATGTCCTGGGTCACGTCTGGGAGCCTCCGTCGTCGATGACCTCGCCGGTCGTGGGGTCGACCGCCGGCGTCTCGTCCTGCGTCGTCCCCAACTCTGCCGCAACGACCCCCGCGAGCGCAGGCCCGATGCCCGGGACGTCGGCGAGCTCCTCGACGGTCGCGGCCCGGATCCGCTTCACCGAGCCGAACCGGGCGAGCAGCGCCTTGCGCCGCTTCTCGCCCAGCCCCGGGACGGCGTCGAGGGCGCTCGACGTCATCGCCTTGGACCGGCGCTGCCGGTGGAAGGCGATGGCGAAGCGGTGCGCCTCGTCCCGCAGCCGCTGGAGCAGGTAGAGCCCCTCGCTGGAGCGCGGGAGGATCACCGGGTGGTCCTCGCCGGGGACCCAGACCTCCTCGAGGCGCTTGGCGAGGCCGACGACCATGACGTCGACGACCCCGACGTCCTCGAGGGCCCGGGCGGCCGCGTTGACCTGCGGCAGCCCGCCGTCGACGACGACGAGGTTCGGGGTGTAGGCGAAGCGGGCCGGGCGGTCACGGCCCTCGGCCGCGGCGGTCTCGGCCTCCTCGACCTCCTTGCGCCCGCGGACGAAGCGGCGGGTGAGGACCTCGTGCATCGCGGCGGTGTCGTCGGTGGCGCCGGTCTCGTCGCCGCGGACGACGAAGCGACGGTACTCGGACTTGCGCGGCAGGCCGTCCTCGAAGACGACCATCGACCCGACGACCTGGGTGCCCTGGACGTGCGAGATGTCGTAGCACTCGATCCGCAGCGGGGCGTCGTCGAGGTCGAGGGCCTCCTGCAGCTGCTGGAGGGCCTGGCTGCGGGTCGTGAGGTCCCCGGCCCGGGTCACCTTGTGCCGGGCGAGGCTCTGGGTGGCGTTGCGGCCGACGGTCTCCATGAGGGTGCGCTTGTCCCCGCGCTGCGGGACGCGCAGGTCGACCCGGCTGCCGCGCAGCCCGGAGAGCCAGCGGCCGACGGCGTCGGCGTCCTCGGGCAGCACCGGGACGAGCACCTCGCGGGGAACGGCCTCGCCGGACTCGTCGCCGTAGACCTGCTGGAGCAGGTGCTCGACGACCTCGGGCGTCGACTCGGCGTCGCGTTCGGCGACCCAGCCGCGCTGGCCGCGGACGCGCCCGCCGCGGACGTGGAAGAGCTGGACGGCGACCTCGAGCTCGTCCTCGGAGAGGCCGAAGACGTCGGCGTCGGTGGCGTCCGGCAGGACGACGGCCGACTTCTCGAGGACCCGCTCGAGGGCGCCGATGTCGTCGCGGATACGGGCGGCCCGCTCGAACTCGAGCTCGGCCGAGGCCTGCTTCATCTCGCGGGTCATCCGGGAGAGGAACCTGCCGGAGTTGCCGGCCATGAAGTCGCAGAAGTCCTCGGCGATGTCGCGGTGGTGCTGGGCGTCGACCTTCCCCACGCACGGGGCGCTGCACTTGTCGATGTACCCGAGGAGGCAGGGGCGGCCGACCTGGTGCGCCCGCTTGAAGACACCGGCCGAGCAGGTGCGCATCGGGAACACGCGCATCGCGAGGTCGAGGGTCTCGCGGATCGCCCAGGCGTGGGCGTAGGGGCCGAAGTACCGGGTGCCCTTGCGCTTGGCGCCGCGCATCACCATCGCCCGGGGGAACTCCTCCCCCATCGTCACGGCGAGGTAGGGGTAGGACTTGTCGTCCCGGTACTTGACGTTGAACCGCGGGTCGAACTCCTTGATCCACGCGTACTCGAGCTGCAGGGCCTCGACCTCGGTCGAGACGACCGTCCACTCGACGCTCGCGCCGGTGCGGACCATCGTCGCGGTGCGGTGGTGCAGGTTCGCGACGTCCTGGAAGTACGACGACAGGCGGGACCGCAGGCTCTTGGCCTTGCCGACGTAGATGACCCGACCCTCGGCGTCCCGGAACCGGTAGACGCCCGGGTCGGTCGGGATCTCCCCCGGTCGGGGACGGTACGTCGACGGGTCGGCCACGCCCCCGACCCTAATCCGCCCTGCCGACACCCGGCCCGCCCCACCCCTCCCTCCCGCCTCCACATTTCGGGGTGACCCCGAAATGTCCGGTGAAGCAAGAGATCGGTTGTCATGTCTCGGGGGATGTTCCCTTGCGTCGGGAGCGGGGTTCACGCTGCGTGGCGACGCGAGATCGCGACGGCCCGCCGGACGGCAGCGACGACACGGTCCGGGTGGCGGAGGTCCTGCCACGTGATCCTCACGACGACGTACCCCAGCTCGCGGAGCCGGTCCTCACGCCGCTTCTCGCGCACGAGTGCCTCGGGTCCGCCGTCGCGGTACTTCACCAGCCCGTCGAACTCGACGAGGACGTTCGTCCCGTCGACGGCCAGGTCGACCCGCCCCACGAGAGCTCCTCCGGCATCACGCACCTGCACCTGCGGGGTCACCGCCAGTCCGGCGGCCACGAGGACGAGCCGCAGCCTGCTCTCGCCGACGCTCTCGGATCGATCGTCGCAGAGGGACGTCATGGCCACGGCCTGCTGGACCCGTCGGTGCCCGGCCCGCCTGCTGGTCTCCGCGACGAGGGCGTCGTGGGCGACGACTCCGCGGCCCAGTGCGGCGTCGGCCGTCACCACTCCGACGGCGGCACCATGGTCGAGGGCAGCCTGCACGATCGCGTGCACGGGCGAGGTCGCCGGTCCGGTCTGCGTGTCGATGACCGTGGCACCCGGATCCAAGGCGCGGATCCGGGCGCCGCTGCGGGTCACCTGTCGATCCACCGGCCGACGGAGCAGGGCCGTCGACAGGGGCATCCCCCAGACCGGGAGTCCGGACGCGAGGAGAGCCGATCGACCCGCCAGCACCGCGTCCGGGTACTCCAGGAGCAGCGCGCGGCACAACTCGGCATGGCGGGCCTCGGGGCTCGCCGCCGCAGGACCGACCCCGTAGAGGCCACGCCCCAGCGACCTGATGACGCCTCGCCGGCACCCTGCGGTGAGGACGTCCCGGTCGATCCCGTGCCCGAGCGCCATCCGCGTCGTGAAGACTCCCCCGATGGCCCAGCCCCATGTGTCGTCCATGTCGTCACCGTGACTGTGCCCCCTCGGCGGCACCAGGGTGATCCACGGGTCTGGGGACGAGGACGCGACGGTCGAGCACCCTGTGGACTGCGCCGTCTGCACTGCGGTGTCGGGTGAAGCAAGGGAACCTCCGGCGAGACAAGGCAACGGTTGTCTTGCGTCACCGGACATTTCGGGGTGACCCCGAAATGTGGGGGCGTCAGGTGATGGTGAGGCCGTCGCCGTCGAGGGTGACGGACTTCTCCGGCAGCGGGTCGGTCGCGGGACCCTGGAGGACCTCGCCGGTCGAGGCGTCGAACTCGCTGCCGTGGCACGGGCAGGAGATGACGTTGTCGGCGACACCGCCGACGGTGCAGCCGGAGTGCGTGCAGACGGACGAGAACGCCTTGTACTCGCCCTCGGTGGGCTGGGTGACGACCGTCTCCATGTCCTCGACGACGAGACCGCCGCCGACCGGCACGTCGGCGGCGGCGATGGCGTCGCCCGCCGCCCCGGCCGCCGAGCTCGCGGCGTCCCCGGCGGCGTCCGCCGCCTCCTCCGCGGAGGACCCGCACGCGGCGAGCGTCCCGACCCCGGCCACGCCCGCACCGGCGACACCGACGGCCCGCAGGCTGTCGCGACGGCTCCAGCAGCGGCAGGTGGCGGTCGTGGAGTCGGGGCCGTGGCTGTGCTCGGTGCTCATCGGGGGTCCTTCCCGGTGGGGGTCACGAACCCCCAGTATCACCGCCCGGGCTGGACGCCACCTGTCAACCGGCCTTCCTGCGCGAGCCCGACGCCCCTGACGACCGGCCGCCCGAGGAGCGGGCGCCCGAGGAGCGCGACCCGCCGGCCCGCCCCGCTCGCCGCCCTCGCGTCGGCTGCGACGTGCGCGCCGTCCGCTCGAGGATGGGCGCGAGGAACCGCCCGGTGTGCGAGGCCTCGACCTTCGCGACCTGCTCGGGCGTGCCCTCGGCGACGACCTGGCCGCCGCCGCTGCCGCCCTCGGGGCCGAGGTCGACGAGCCAGTCCGCGTTCTTGATGACGTCGAGGTTGTGCTCGATGACGATGACGGTGTTGCCCTTGTCGACGAGCCCCTGGAGGACCCCGAGGAGCTTGCGGATGTCCTCGAAGTGCAGTCCGGTCGTCGGCTCGTCGAGGACGTAGACCGTGCGCCCGGTCGAGCGCTTCTGCAGCTCGGAGGCGAGCTTGACGCGCTGCGCCTCGCCACCGGAGAGCGTCGGCGCCGGCTGACCGAGTCGGACGTAGCCGAGCCCGACGTCGTTGAGCGTCTTCATGTGCCGGGCGATGGCGGGGACGGCGGCGAAGAAGTCGGCGGCCTCCTCGATCGGCATGTCGAGCACGTCGGCGATGGACTTGCCCTTGTAGTGCACCTCGAGCGTCTCGCGGTTGTACCGGGCGCCGTGGCAGACCTCGCAGGGGACGTAGACGTCCGGCAGGAAGTTCATCTCGATCTTGATCGTGCCGTCGCCGGAGCACGCGTCGCACCGGCCGCCCTTGACGTTGAACGAGAAGCGCCCGGGCTGGTAGCCCCGGATCTTCGCCTCCTCGGTCGTCGCGAAGAGCTTGCGGACGTTGTCGAAGACGCCCGTGTACGTGGCGGGATTGGACCGCGGCGTGCGCCCGATCGGGCTCTGGTCGACGTGGACGACCTTGTCCAGGTGCTCCAGCCCCGTCACCGTCTTGTGCCGACCGGGGACATGCCGGGCGCCGTTGAGCTTGTTCGCCAGCACGTTGTAGAGGATGTCGTTGACGAGGGTCGACTTGCCGGACCCGGACACCCCGGTGACCCCGACGAGCGTCCCGAGCGGGAAGGACACCGACACCTTGTCGAGGTTGTGCTCGGTGGCGCCCACGACGGTGACCTGGCGGTCCTTGTCACGCGGCCGGCGGACCGACGGGGTCGGGATCTCGCGGCGGCCGGAGAGGTACTTGCCGGTGATCGAGTCCGGGTGGGTCAGCAGGTCGGCCACCGTGCCGGCGTGGACGACCTCGCCGCCGTGCTCGCCGGCGCCCGGACCGATGTCGACGACCCAGTCCGCGGTGTTGATCGTGTCCTCGTCGTGCTCGACGACGATGAGGGTGTTGCCGAGGTCGCGCAGCCGGGTCAGGGTCTCGATGAGCCGGTGGTTGTCCCGCTGGTGCAGGCCGATGCTCGGCTCGTCGAGGACGTAGAGGACGCCGACGAGCCCGGAGCCGATCTGGGTGGCGAGGCGGATCCGCTGGGCCTCGCCGCCGGACAGTGTCCCGGCCGGCCGGTCGAGGCTGAGGTAGTCGAGGCCGACGTCGAGGAGGAAGCCCAGCCGGGCGTCGATCTCCTTGATGACCCGGGCGGCGATCTGGCGCTCGCGCGCGGTGAACTCGATCGTGGAGAAGAAGGCGGCGCACTCGGCGATCGCCATCGCCGAGACCTCGGCGATGGAGCGGCCCCCGACGAGCACGGCGAGCGACTCGGGCTTGAGCCGGGCGCCCTTGCACGTCGGGCACGGCACCTGGCGCATGTAGCCCTCGTACCGCTCGCGGCTCCAGTCCGAGTCGGTCTCGGCGTGCCGGCGCTTGACGAACGGCACGACACCCTCGAAGCCGGTGGAGTACGAGCGCTCCCGGCCGAAGCGGTTGCGGTAGCGGACGTGCACCTTGTGGTTGCGGCCGTGGAGCAGGGCCTCCTTGGCCCGCTTCGGCAGGCCGCGCCACGGCGTGTCCATCGAGAACGACATCTCGTCGGCGAGGGCGGTGAGGACCCGCTGGAAGTACTCCGAGGCCCCCGACCCGCTGGCCCACGGCGCGATGGCGCCCTCGGCGAGGGTCAGGTCGTCGTCCGGCACGACGAGCTCGGGGTCGACCTCGAGCTCGGTGCCGATGCCGGTGCAGTCGGGGCAGGCGCCGAACGGGCTGTTGAAGGAGAACGACCGGGGCTCGACCTCGTCCATCGACAGCGGGTGGTCGTTGGGGCAGGCCATCTTCTCGGAGAAGCGGCGCTCCCGCTCGGGGTCGTCCTCGTCCCGGTCGACGAAGTCGACGACGACGAGCCCCCCGGCGAGCCCGAGAGCCGTCTCGACGGAGTCGGTGAGCCGGCGCTTGGCCTTGGGGTCCCCGCCCTTGCTCACGAGGCGGTCGACGACGACCTCGATCGTGTGCTTCACCTGCTTCTCGAGCGTCGGCGGCTCGGTGAGCATGACGATCTCGCCGTCGACCCGGGCCCGGGAGAACCCCTTGATCTGGAGCTCCGCGAACAGGTCCACGTACTCGCCCTTGCGGGCCCGCACGACGGGCGCGAGCAGCTGGAAGCGCGTGCGCTCGGGCAGCTCGAGGAGGCGGTCGACGATCTGCTGCGGGCTCTGCCGGGTGATGGGCTCGCCGCACACGGGGCAGTGCGGGCGCCCGGCGCGCGCGAAGAGGAGCCGGAGGTAGTCGTAGACCTCGGTGATCGTCCCGACGGTGGAGCGCGGGTTGCGGTTCGTCGACTTCTGGTCGATGGAGACCGCCGGGGACAGCCCCTCGATGAAGTCGACGTCCGGCTTGTCCATCTGACCGAGGAACTGCCGGGCGTAGGCGGACAGCGACTCGACGTAGCGTCGCTGGCCCTCGGCGAAGATCGTGTCGAAGGCGAGCGAGGACTTGCCGGAGCCGCTGAGCCCGGTGAAGACGACGAGGCCGTCCCGGGGCAGCTCGACGCTGACGTCCTTGAGGTTGTGCTCGCGGGCTCCACGGACGACGAGGTGGTCATGAGTCACGTCCGCCAGGCTAGTCCTCGCCACCGACAGGCCCGACATCCGAGGTCGGCGGCGTCTAGGGTCGAGAGGGTGACCACCCCCATCGGCGAGTACGCCCTCCTCGGGGACACCGAGCGCGCCGCCCTCGTGAGCCGTCACGGGGCGATCGACTGGCTGTGCCTCCCCCGCTTCGACTCCCCCGCCTGCTTCGCCGCCCTCCTCGGCACCGACGACCACGGCCGCTGGTTCCTCGGCCCGGTCGAGGAGGCGAGCGCGACCCGGTCCTACCGGGGCAGCAGCTTCGTCCTCGACACCGTCCACGAGACCGCGACCGGCCGCGTGCGGGTCACCGACCTCATGCCCTTCGGCGACGGCCGGGCCGACGTCGTGCGCGTCGTCGAGGGCCTGGACGGCGAGGTCGAGATGGACCACCAGTGGGTCGTGCGGACCGGCTACGGGAAGATCCTCCCCTGGGTCTCGCGCGTCGAGGACGCCGCCGGCCAGACCGTGATCCGCGCCATCGCCGGACCCGACATGCTCGTCCTGCGCGGCGACCGCCTCCCGGAGCCCGAGGACCACCACCACCGCGACGTCTTCACGGTCCGGGCCGGCGACCGGCTGCGCTTCTCGATGACGTGGGTGCCGTCCTGGTGCCCGGTGCCGGAGGCCCTCGACATCGACTCCCGGATCGAGGACACGGTCTGCCACTTCGACGACTGGGCGGACCGCAACCACTATGACGGTCCCTACCCGGAGGCGGTCACCCGATCCTTGCTCGTCCTGCGGCTGCTCACCGACGAGCTGCGGGGCGGGATCGTCGCGGCCCCGACGACGAGCCTTCCCGAGGACATCGGCGGGGAGCGGAACTGGGACTACCGGTACTGCTGGCTGCGGGACGCCTCGCTGACCCTCGAGGCCCTCCTCGCGTGCGGCTACGTCGACGAGACACGGCTGTGGCGGGACTGGCTCGTGCGCGCCGTCGCCGGCGACCCGTCCGACCTCCAGATCATGTACGGCGTCGACGGCTCCCGCGAGCTGCCCGAGCGCGAGCTCGACCACCTCCCCGGCTACGAGGGCTCCCGGCCCGTACGGGTCGGCAACGGCGCCGTCGGCCAGCGGCAGAGCGACGTCCTCGGCGAGGTGATGATCGCCCTCGACCGCGCCCGGGCCCTCGGCGTCACCGAGTCCGGCGAGTCCTGGTCCGTGCAGCGGGCCCTGGTGTCCGACCTCGTCGAGCACTGGGACCAGACCGACCACGGCCTCTGGGAGATCCGCGGTCCGGCCCAGCACTTCACGCACAGCAGGGTCATGGTCTGGGCCGCCTTCGACCGGGCGATGCGCGCCGTCGAGGACGGTGGGCACGAGGGGGACGTCGAGACGTGGCGGTCGTTGCGGGACCGCGTCCACGCGGAGGTCTGCGAGCGCGGCTACGACCCGGACCGGAACACCTTCACCCAGCACTACGACACCCGGCAGGTCGACGCGGCCCTGCTCCAGCTGCCGGTCGTCGGCTTCCTGCCGTGGGACGACGAGCGGATCCAGGGGACGATCGCCGCGGTCGAGGAGGACCTCATGCGCGACGGCTTCCTCCTGCGCTACCGCACCGAGAGCGGCGTCGACGGTCTCGCCGGTGACGAGAACCCCTTCCTCGCCTGCTCGTTCTGGCTCGTCACGGCCTTCGCCGGCTGCGGACGCCTCGACGACGCCCGGGCCCTCATGGAGCGGCTCCTGGGGTGCGCGAACGACCTCGGCCTCCTCGCCGAGGAGTACGACCCGGCCACCGGCCGGCTCGTCGGGAACTTCCCGCAGGCGTTCTCCCACCTGGCCCTCGTCCAGGCCGCCGCCGCCATCGCCGACGCCGAGCACGGGCGTCCGACGACGGGGGTAGCGTCGGGAGCATGAGCTACACCGGAGACGTCACCCCCGGCGGACCGAGCGACGAGCGCGACCTCGGCGCCGCCACGATCCGCAAGATGTCCGTGTCGGACATGCACAACAACGTCTACCTCCTCACGTGCGCCGCGACCGGGGCCCAGCTGCTCGTCGACGCCGCCGACGACGCCGAGCGCTGTCTCGCCCTGGTCGCCGAGGGCAGCGGCCGGCTCGACCACCTCGTGACGACGCACCAGCACTGGGACCACGTCCGGGCCCTCGAGGACGTCGCCCGGTCCACCGGGGCGCGGACCTACGCCGGCGCCGACGACGCGGACGCGCTCCCCGTCGCACCGGACGTGCGTCTCGCCCACGGTGACACCGTCCGGGTCGGCGAGCTCGTCCTCGACGTCGTCCACCTCCGCGGGCACACGCCGGGGTCGGTGGCGCTGGCGTGGCAGGACCCCTCGGGCACCCACCACCTCTTCACGGGTGACTCGCTCTTCCCCGGCGGCGTCGGCAACACCAAGCAGCCGGGCCAGGACTTCGACACGCTCTACGCCGACGTCGTCGCCCGGGTCTTCGAGGTCTACCCCGACGAGACGTGGTTCTACCCCGGTCACGGCGGCGACGGCACGATCGGCGCCGAGCGACCGCACCTCGAGGAGTGGCGCGAGCGCGGGTGGTGACGCCCGCGAGGGATCAGCCCCGGCGGACGGCGTCGACGGCGTCCAGCACGCCGCGGTAGCCGGCGAGGACGCCCTCGGGCGTGGCGTGCCGTCGCACCCAGCCGGCGGCTCGCTCACGCACCGCGTCGGCCTCCGCGCCCCCGCGCAGCCGGGCCAGGCGCTCGTCCACGAGCTCCCCGTCGAGGTAGACGGCTCGGTCGCCCAGCCGCGACCGGAGGACCTCCGGGGCGAGCACGAGGGTCCCGTGCGCCCAGGCGTCGACGACGTCCGCGACGGTCCCCGCCCCGGGCCCCGGTGGGAGGACGAGGACGTCGACGCCGCCGAGGAAGCCCGACCACGTCGTGTCCGGCAGCGCCCTGCGGACGACGGGGCGACCGGCGAGCCGGGTGCGGCCCAGCCCCCGGCACCACACCGTCGTCGCCGGGTCGCGGGGCACGAGGTCCCGCTCCCAGGCGGCCCGGTCCGCGTCCTCGGTGCCCCTCGGAGGGAGCAGCCCCACGACGAGCCCGGGTCCGAGCCACCCCTGCCGGTCCGACACCGGGGCGGCCGTGGCGACCCACGGCGTCTCCGGGAGGACCGAGGCCCCGGGGAGGCGGCGGCGGAGGTCCTCGCGCACGGCCGCGTCGGCGGGGAGCCAGTGGACCGTGGGTCGGGGCTCCCCACGCACGCCGTGCGCGGCGAGGAGGTCGGCCGCCGCGAGGACGTCGTCGTCGACCGCCTCGACGACGACGACGAGGTCGTCGGCCCCCGCGGCCGCCACGCGCCGCCACGGCATGACGAGGACGGCGGCCGGGTCGTGGACGAGCGCCAGCCGGGAGCGGACGTGCTGCTCGGGCAGCACCCACCGCGCGGCGCCGGTCCGCAGGTGCGCGCCGACCGCGTCGCCGGGCGGCTGCGGGGGGACGCGGACGTCCCGCGGCCCCGGGAGCTCGACGAGCCCGACGCGCACGCCGG
Source organism: Phycicoccus avicenniae (assembly GCF_018139485.1). Taxonomy (GTDB): domain Bacteria; phylum Actinomycetota; class Actinomycetes; order Actinomycetales; family Dermatophilaceae; genus Phycicoccus; species Phycicoccus avicenniae. Next base: position 162,973 of record NZ_JAGSNF010000003.1, on the reverse strand, counting down.
CCCCGCAGAGGGCCGCGACGAACGGGGCGACGTCCCGGGGGACGTTCGGGCCGAGCGACGCGAGGAGGGCGACGTCGACGGTCCCGGCGTCGGCGTCCTCGCGGCCGGTGGTCACGTGGCCGGGGGCGGCGAACGGCCCCCGCGCCGGGGGCCGGAGCATCGGGCTCTCCCGACCCGCCCGCACCTCGGCGTGCCACGCGCCGGCCGACGCCGCGTAGGCCTGGCGCGCGGCGTGCCGCCGGAGGAAGCCCATGTCGCCCCGGGACAGCGACCCCGGGGTCAGCTGGATGACGGCGAGCGGCTCCGGGAGGGTGACGACGGCCCCGTCACCGAACGTGGCGAGGAGGCGGTCGAGGAGCTCGCGGTCGCCCGAGCGGCGGACCGCGTCGAACCCGCCGAGCCGTGCCGTCACCGCCTCCCGGCGCAGGAGGAGCGAGGACAGGTTCGTCGCGATCTTGTTGAGCCCGAGCGCCGTGAGCTCGAGCCGGTCCGTGGCCCGCACGGCGTGGGACACGGAGGCCATCGCGTCCGGCGACGCGGCGAGGGCCCGGACCTGCCGCTCGAGCCGCTGCGGGTGCGCCAGGTCGTCGGCGTCCTGGAAGGTCACGTAGCGGCCCCGGGCGTGGGCCAGGCCGAGGTTGCGGGCGGCGTAGGCCCCGCCGTTGCGGTCGGACCGCAGGAGCCGCACCCGCGGGTCGAGGGCGGCGCAGGCGTGCAGGTGCTCACGTCCCCGCGTGGAGGCGTCGTCGACGAGGAGCACCTCGAGGGTCACCCAGCTCTGCGCGAGGACGGACCGGACCGCCGTGAGCAGGTCCGGTCCGGGGTCGTGGACCGGCATGACGACGGACACCTGGTCGCCCCACACGGGGTCCACCGGTCCCGCGACCAGGCGCTGGAAGGGCGTCCCGTCGCCGTCCGCGACGGTGAGGGGGACGAGCCCGCGGTCGGTGAACGGCCGCGAGAACGACGCCTCCCACCGGCGCCGGTCCCCCGCGGGGGTGCGGAACGGGCTCAGCAGGTCCGTCGCGACCGCCCACCAGTGCTCCGCCTCGACCTCGTCCTCCCGCGGGCCCGCCGCACCGCGGTCCAGCCGCCCCGTGACGAGGAGGACCTGCAGCCACAGCCCGAGCACCTTCGGACCGAGGTCGGCGTCGCCCCCCGCCGCGTGGTCGAGGAGCAGCGCGACGTCGTCGAGCGTGGCCCGGTCCCCGGGCTCCGCGGCGAGGACGTAGCCGAACCGGCCCAGGCCCTCGGCGTCGGTCCCGGCGAGGTCGCCGGCCCTGGCCCGGGCCACGAGGCCCGCCGCGTCCGAGACTCCGCCGCTGGCCCGCAGCGCGAGCAGGTCCAGCCAGGCCGAGTCCGGGTACCGGGTCACGAGCCGCCCCACCGCGGCCGGCAGCGCCCCCGCGGGCAGGACCGGCAGGCGCGGCGACGAGGGCGTCACGTCCTGCCTCCTGGAGCGAGCGACGACGGGGATGGCGGGGCGCCGGCACGGTGTCCCCGACGGCCCACGGTACCGGCCGCGGACCGGTCCCCGAGCCCGTCCGGGGCCGGGCTAGCCTGACGCGGTGACGACCGCCGACCGCATCCCCGCGCCGGTCCTCGTCCTCGGCGGGATCGTCTCCGTGCAGTTCGGCGGAGCCCTCGCCGCGACCCTCGTCCCCGTCATCGGAGCGGGTGGGTCGGTCGTCATGCGGCTGCTCTTCGCGACGGTGCTGCTCCTCGCCGTCGTCCGCCCACGCTGGCGTGGCCACTCCCGCCGGGCGTGGGCGACGGTCGTCGCCTTCGGGGTCGCCCTCGGCCTGATGAACTTCGCGTTCTACGGCTCCCTCGCCTACCTGCCGATCGGCGTCGCGGTGACGATCGAGTTCATCGGCCCGCTGGCGCTCGCGGCCGCCCTCTCCAGGCGGCTGCTCGACGGCGTCGCCGTCCTCTTCGCCGCGGGCGGGGTCGTCCTCATCTCGGAGGCGCTCCACGTCCCGCTCGCCGAGCTCGAGTGGGCCGGCATCCTCCTCGCCCTCACGGCCGGCGCCTTCTGGGCCGGGTACATCGTCCTGTCCGGGCGCACGGGGGCGGAGTTCCCCAAGCTCGAGGGGCTCGCCCTCGCGATGGTCGTGGCGACCCTCGTCACCCTGCCGTTCGGCGTCGCGAGCGTGCCGCAGTGGGACGCCGGGCTGCTCGCCAAGGGTCTCGGCATCGCCGTGATGTCCTCGGTCCTGCCCTACTCCCTCGAGCTGCTCGCGCTGCGCCGGCTGCGGGCGCAGGTGTTCGGGGTGCTGCTCAGCCTGGAGCCGGCGTGCGCCGCGCTCGCCGGGCTCGTCGTGCTCGGCCAGCGGCTCGGCCCCGTCCAGCTCGTCGGGATGGCCCTCGTCGTCGCCGCGTCGACGATCGTCCTCGGGCTCGGCGCCCGCAAGGACCCGGCGGCCGCCGCCGCCACCTGACGGCGGTCGCTCAGCCGCGCCCACCCGCGACGTCGCTGGGCTCCCGGTCCGGCGCGGCGTCGTGGCGCGACCGCCACAGGCTCGCGGCGGCCGTCACGCCGAGGATGACGACGATCGCCCCGAGCGACACGCTGGTCGGGATCTCCGGGACCGGCAGCGGGCGGCCCCCGTTGACGAAGGGCAGGTCGTTCTCGTGGAGGGCGTGCAGGACGAGCTTGACGCCGATGAACGCGAGCAGGACCGCGAGCCCCTGGCTGAGGTAGACGAGGCGTCGCAGCAAGCCGCCGATGAGGAAGTACAGCTGGCGCAGCCCCATGAGCGCGAAGAGGTTCGCGGCGAGCACGATGTACGGCTCGTCGGTGAGGCCGTAGATCGCGGGGATCGAGTCGAGGGCGAAGAGCAGGTCGGTCGTGCCGAGCGCGAGAATGACGAAGAACAGCGGGGTCGCGACCCGGGCCCCGCCCTCGACGGTGAAGAGCCGGGTGCCGTCGAACGTCGTCGTCGCCGGCAGCCGCCGCTCGACGACTCGCATGAAGCGGTTCTGCTCGTACTCTTCCTCGTCGTCGTCGCCCCCACGGACGAGCATCACCGCCGTGTAGACGAGGAAGGCGCCGAAGACGTAGAAGATCCACGTGAAGCGGTCGATCGCGGCCGCCCCGACGGCGATGAAGACGCCGCGCAGGAGGATCGCGATGACGATGCCCACCATGAGGGCGAACTGCTGGTAGCGCTCCGGGACCCGGAAGGCCGACATGATGAGGATGAAGACGAAGAGGTTGTCGACGGACAACGAGTACTCGGTCACCCATCCGGCGTAGAACTCCCCCGCCACGGCGCCCCCGGCGACCCACCACAGACCGGCCCCGAAGAGCAGCGCGGCGCCGACGTAGCCACCGAGCGCGACGGAGAGCTCGCGGGTGGACGGCCGGTGGGGCCGGCGCGCGATGATCGCGACGTCGGCGGCGAGGAGCACCACGGCCACCCCGATCGTCACCCACCACACCCACGGCAGGACGTCGAGGGCCGGCGCGGCGGCCGAGGTGAGGCTGGGCACCGCGCGAGTCTATGCGGCGCTCAGCGGGTCGCCTCGCTCATCTGCCGCAGCTCCTTCTTGAGGTCCCCGATCTCGTCGCGCAGGCGCGCGGCGAGCTCGAAGTGGAGGTCTCCGGCCGCCTGGTGCATCTGGGTGCTCAGCTCCTGGATGAGGTTCGCGAGCTCGCTCGCCGGCATGTCCTCCGGACGCCGCGAGACCCCGGCCGCGTCGGCGTCGGCGACGACGGTGCCGCGGCCACCCCGCCCGCCGTCGGCCTTGCCCCGGGAGCGGGCCCGCCCCGAGCCCAGCAGCTCCTGGGTGTCGGCGTCCTCGCGCTGGAGCATGTCGGTGATGTCGGCGATCCGCTTGCGCAGCGGCTGCGGGTCGACGCCGTGCTCGCGGTTGTACGCGATCTGCTTCTCCCGACGGCGCTGGGTCTCGTCGACCGCCTGCCGCATCGACGGGGTGAGGGAGTCGGCGTACATGTGCACCTGGCCGGAGACGTTGCGGGCGGCGCGACCGATGGTCTGGATGAGCGACCGCGCGCTGCGCAGGAAGCCCTCCTTGTCCGCGTCGAGGATCGCCACGAGGGAGACCTCGGGCAGGTCGAGTCCCTCCCGGAGGAGGTTGATGCCGACGAGGACGTCGAACTCGCCCATCCGCAGCTCGCGGAGCAGCTCGACGCGCCGGAGGGTGTCGATGTCGGAGTGCAGGTAGCGGACCCGCACCCCCTTGTCGAGGAGGTAGTCGGTGAGGTCCTCGGCCATCTTCTTCGTGAGGGTCGTGACGAGGACGCGCTCGTTGCGGTCCGCCCGCTCGGTGATCTCGTGGAGGAGGTCGTCGATCTGGCCCTTCGTCGGCTTGAGGACGACCTCGGGGTCGACGAGCCCGGTGGGCCGGATGATCTGCTCGACGTACCCGTCGGCCTTCGCCATCTCGTAGTCCCCGGGCGTCGCGGACAGGTACACCGTCTGCCCGATGCGCTCGAGGAACTCCTCCCACTTCAGCGGACGGTTGTCCATCGCCGACGGCAGCCGGAAGCCGTGGTCGACGAGGGTGCGCTTGCGGGACATGTCGCCCTCGTACATCGCCCCGATCTGCGGGACGGTCTGGTGCGACTCGTCGATGACGAGGAGGAAGTCCTCGGGGAAGTAGTCGAGGAGGCAGTTCGGCGCCGAGCCGGGCGAGCGGCCGTCGATGTGCATCGAGTAGTTCTCGATGCCCGAGCAGGAGCCGATCTGCTGCATCATCTCGAGGTCGTACGTCGTGCGCATGCGCAGCCGCTGCGCCTCGAGCAGCTTGCCCTGCTGCTCCAGCTCGGCGAGCCGGGCCTCGAGCTCGGTCTCGATGCCCTTGATCGCCCGCTCCATCCGGTCGGGACCGGCGACGTAGTGCGACGCGGGGAAGACGTACATCTCGTCCTCCTCGCGCACGACCTCGCCGGTCAGCGGGTGCAGCGTGTAGAGCCGCTCGATCTCGTCGCCGAAGAACTCGATGCGGACCGCGAGCTCCTCGTAGACCGGGATGATCTCGACGGTGTCGCCCCGGACCCGGAAGGTGCCGCGGGTGAAGGCGAGGTCGTTGCGGGTGTACTGCATGTGGACGAACTTCCGGAGGAGCTCGTCGCGGTCGACCTCGTCGCCGACCCGCAGCGGGACCATCCGGTCGACGTACTCCTGCGGGGTACCGAGGCCGTAGATGCACGACACGGACGCGACGACGACAACGTCGCGCCGGGTGAGCAGGCTGTTCGTCGCGCTGTGCCGCAGCCGCTCGACCTCGTCGTTGATCGAGGAGTCCTTCTCGATGTAGGTGTCCGACTGCGGGACGTAGGCCTCGGGCTGGTAGTAGTCGTAGTAGCTGACGAAGTACTCGACGGCGTTGTTCGGCAGGAGCTCGCGGAACTCGTTGGCCAGCTGGGCGGCGAGGGTCTTGTTCGGCGCCATGACGAGGGTGGGGCGCTGCACCTGCTCGACGAGCCAGGCGGTCGTCGCCGACTTGCCCGTCCCGGTGGCACCGAGGAGCACGACGTCCTGCTCCCCCGCCTTGACGCGGCGGGCGAGCTCGGCGATCGCCTTCGGCTGGTCGCCCGCGGGCGAGAACTCGGAGACGACCTCGATCGGCGCGACGCTGCGCTGCAGCTCGGTGGTGGGACGCATGCTCCTACGGTATGCCGCGCCACCGACAGCCCGGCCCCCGGCGGACGCCGGTCACGTCCCTGGCGGCTGCCACCCGGTCCGCTCGGCCCAGGCCCTGCACCGGCCGTAGGCGTCGGCGAACCAGGGCTCCTTCGCCTCGGCGTACTCCTCCGTCGTGGCGAGCCGGGCCGCGAGGGCCGTCTTGCTCGCGGCGTAGTCCTCGCGCTCGGCCGGCTCGGCCCGCAGCCAGTCGCGGAACCGGAGCGCGAACGTCCACCCCGGTGCACCGACCTCGCGCACGTGGACGTGCGCCACCCGGCCGGGGTCGCACGAGCCGTGGAACCGCTTGGCCCACACCGGGCCGTCGTGCCCGACGTCGGCGTCGTTCCCCTCGACCCGCGGGAACCCGGCCCCGGCCAGCGCTTCGACGAAGGCCGGGTCGTCGGCGGCGGAGAGGTCGCGCACCCCGACCTGGAGGTCGATGACGTCCTTGGCGAGCAGCCCGGGCACCGCGGTGGACCCGACGTGGTGCAGGCTCGCGGCACGGTCACCCACGGCGTGCCGGACGCGGGCCAGGAGGCGCGCGGCCGCGTCCGGCCACGCGGGATCGGGAGGGGTGAGGACCGGTGCGAGGAGCCGGCTGCGCGTGCGAGTGCGCAGGTTGTCCGCGAAGGGCTCGACCCGCTCGTGCCACGTCCGCCGGACCGCCTGCTCCAGTGCCTCCCGCGTGCCCTCGTTGTCGAGCCACACGTCGGCCGCCGCGCGCCGGGCGTCGTCGTCCGCCTGGGACGCGATGCGGGCCCGGGCGTCCTCCTCGCGCATCCCCCGGTCCTCGACGAGCCGCCGCAGCCGGGTCCGCTCCCCCGCCCCGACGACGACGACGAGGTGGTACTCGCCGACGCTGCCCTGCTCGACGACGAGGGGCATGTCGTGCAGCACGACGGCCCCGTCGGGGGCTGCGGCGAAGAGCTCCGTCGTGCGCTCGCGGATCCGCGGGTGGGTGACGGCCTCCAGGTCGCGCAGGGCGGCCCGGTCGCCGAAGACGACCCGCCCGAGGGCCGGCCGGTCGAGGGAGCCGTCGGGCAGGAGGACGTCGGGGCCGAAGCGCTCGACGACCTGCGCGAGCCCGGGCGTCCCGGGGGCCACGACCTCTCGGGCCACGCGGTCGGCGTCGACGACGTGCGCGCCGAGCGCACCGAAGGCCGCCGCCGCGGTCGACTTGCCGGACCCGATGCCCCCCGTGAGCCCGATCCGCAGCATGCGCCGCACCCTACCGAGGGCCGTCGAGGTCGCGGACGTCGGCGAGGAAGGCCTCGAAGGCCACGGCTCCCGACGGGCCGTCGAGGCCGCGGTTCGTGAGGAGGACGGACGTGCGGTCGGCGGCCGGGTCGGCGACGCCGAGCGTGCCGGTCCCGCCGCTCCAGCCGACCGCACCGGCACGGGGCCCCTGCGGGTCGTCCTCGGTCGCGACCGAGACCTGCCAGCCGTAGGAGTACCCGGGCGGCAGGAAGTCCGCCGCCGACTCCCGCTGGACGTCGGTGAGGGCGGGGCGACGGGCCGCGGCGACGGCCTCGACGGGGAGCGTCGCGGGCCGGACGAGCTCGTCGAGCACCCGCAGCACGTCGGGGGCGGCGCCCCACAGCCCGGCGGCGAGGGTGGGCAGGGCGTCGGGACGCGGTCCGTCCGGCTCGATCGGTCGCCACGTCCCGTCCTCGACGAAGAGGGCGGGTGCGCGGCGCTCGGGCGGCGGGGCGTCGAAGGACACGCTCGGCGCGTCGAGCGGTCCGGTGACCCGCTCGGCGACGAGGTCCGGCAGCAGCCCACCGGCGGCCCGCTCGAGGAGGATCCCGAGGACCTCCGTCGAGGAGTGGTACGCCCAGCCGGCGCCGGGCTGGAAGGTGAGCGGCAGCGCCGCGAACCGGGCGAGCAGCTCGGCACGCGTCAGGGTGGGGCCGACCGGACCCGGGTGGACACCGGCGGTCTCCATCGCCCGGGTCAGGGGTGTCGCGTCCGTCCCGATGCCGAGCCCGCTCGTCATCGTGAGGAGGTGGTGGACCGTCATGACCACGGCCTGGTCCTCGGTGTCCGTGAGCGGGCCGTCCGGGCGGCGGAGCACAGCCAGCCCGTCGAGCTCGGGGAGCCAGCGGCCCACGGGGTCCTCCGGAACGAGCACCCCGTCGGCGACGAGGCCCGCCGTCAGCAGCGCCGCGACCGGCTTGGACAGCGACGCGAGCCGGTACGCGGTGTCGGCAGCGACCGGGCGCCCCGCCCCGTCCGGCTCGCTCGTCCCGGCGACGGCGAGGAGGACGTCGGCGCCGTTGCGCACGGCCACCGAGTAGCCCGGCAGCGTCCCGTCGGCGACGAGCGCGTCGAGCCGGCGGCAGCGCAGCGTCCCGGTAAAGGTCATCCGTCCGCGAGCCGGGCCGGGAAGCCGCCGGTGGCGATCGGGGACCACCGGGTCGGGGTGATTCGCAGCAGCGACTTGCCCTGGTCGACCATCGCCTGCCGGTACTCGTCCCAGTCCGAGTGCTCGCCCGAGATGTTGCGGAAGTACTCGACGAAGGGCTCGACGTCGTCGGCCGCGTCGACGACGTCGACGTCCCCGTCGACCTGCACCCAGGCGCCGCCGAAGTCGTCGGAGAGGACGACGACGCTCGCGCGTGCGTCCCGGCGGGCGTTGCGGACCTTCGCCCGCTCGGGGTAGCTCGTGACGACGATCCGCCCCGAGTCGTCCACCCCGCCGGTCACGGGCGACGCCTGCGGACGGCCGTCCGAGCCGCGGGTCGTCATGAGGACCATGTGGTGCCGGGGCCGGACGAACTCCAGGAGCCCGTCGAGGTCGACCGTCGTGTTCGTCGCGATGCTGCGTGCCATGGCCCCAGCCTGGCACGTCCCGGCCCGTGGGGCGCTCCCCCGGCCCGGGGGCTCAGCCGACGAGCCGCTCCCCGCTCGAGCCGTCGAAGACGTGGACCTCGGACTCGACCGGCCGGACCCGGACGGTCTCCCCGACGGCGACGGGGACCCGCTTCTCGGTCTTGATCGTCACGCGCTCGGTGTCCGGGGCGTCGTCGGCGGGGTCGAGCGGCCCGCGCCGTCCGTAGACGAAGGACTCCGACCCCAGCGACTCGACGAGCTCGACCGTGAGGTCGATGCCCTCGGGGTCGCTCTCCGGCACGATCCGCCAGGACTCCGGGCGCACCCCGACGGTGACGCGCTCCCCCGCGGCCCCCGCGAGCGAGCGGTCGATCGGCACCTCGAGGCCGTGGACGTCGGCACGACCGTCGCGCACCGGGGCGTCGACGAGGGTGATCGCCGGGGACCCGATGAACGCCGCGACGAACGTGTTGACCGGCCGGTCGTACAGCTCGTCCGGCGGGGCGACCTGCTGGAGCCGGCCGTCGCGCAGCACGGCGACGCGGTGGCCCATCGTCATCGCCTCGACCTGGTCGTGCGTGACGTACACCGTCGTGATCCCGAGCCGTCGCTGCAGCCCCGCGATCTGGCTGCGGGTCGACACCCGCAGCTTGGCGTCGAGGTTGGACAGCGGCTCGTCCATGCAGAACACCTTGGGCTGACGCACGATGGCCCGGCCCATCGCGACCCGCTGGCGCTGGCCGCCGGACATCTGCCCCGGCTTGCGGTCGAGGAGGTCCTCGAGCTCGAGGATCCTCGCGGCCTCGGCGACCCGGGAGCGGATCTCGGCCTTGGCGACCTTCGAGTTGTCGAGGGCGAAGGCCATGTTCTGCGCGGCCGACATGTTCGGGTACAGCGCGTAGCTCTGGAACACCATCGCGATGTCCCGGTCCCGTGGCCGGACGCCCTTCTGGTCGTGCCCGTCGACGAGGATGCGTCCGCCGTCGACCGGCTCGAGGCCGGCGAGCATCCGCAGCGACGTCGACTTGCCGCACCCGGAGGGGCCGACGAGGACGAGGAACTCACCGTCGGCGATGTCGAGGGTGACGTGGTCGACGGCCGGTGCCCCGTCCTTGGAGTACCGGCGCGTCGCCTCGTCGAAGTAGACCGTTGCCATCGAAGGTGTCAGCCGCCCGTCAGAGCTTCGGCTCGATCTGGTTCTCGAACGCCTGCTGGGTCTCGGCGTCGAGGCGCTCGAAGACCGTCGCGACGTCCTCGCCCTGCGCCACCTGGTCCAGGCCGGTGCCGATCCGCAGGCCGCCACCGGGCACGAGCACCCGCGCGTTGTCCTGCGAGCGGGTCGCGGAGAGCTGGTCGATCGCCGTGCGGGCGTTCGGGTTCTCCTCGAGGTAGGTCTGCTCCTCGGGCAGCTCGGTCGCCGACTTGCGCACGGGCATGTACCCCGTCGCCTGGGTGAAGAGGACCGTGTTCTCGGGGTTGGTGAGGAACTCGACGAACTTCACGGCGTTCGCCTTGCGCTCGTCGGAGATGTTCGCCGGGATGGCGACGCCCGCCCCGCCCGTCGGGCAGTTGTCGGTGCCGGGCAGGAACGCCGTGCCCACCTCGAACTGGGCGTCGGTCGAGATCCCGCCGAGCGACCCGGTGGACTCGAGGATGCAGCCGGCGATCCCGGCGGAGAAGCTCGCCGCGGGGGTCGCGTTGTACGTGACGACCCCGTCCTGCGACAGCCGCTGGAGGAAGGTCCCGGCCTCGACGGTCGCCGGGTCGGAGAAGGTCGGGGTCCACTCCCGCGAGTAGCCGCCGCCGAAGTGCCACGCCATGTTCTGGAAGTACCAGTCGAGGTAGTTCGAGCCGTCGGCGAGCTGCATCGCCGACGCGTCCGCGCCGACGGCGGCCTTGAGGTCGGCCGACCACTCCTCGAACTCCTCCCACGTCTCGGGGCCGCGGTCGGGCAGGCCGGCCTTCGACCACAGCTCCTTGTTGTAGTAGAAGAGCGGCGTGGAGCGCGCGTACGGCAGCGCGAAGTGCGCCCCGTCGTAGAGGTAGTCGCCGTAGAGCGCGTCGACGTAGTCGGAGGTGTCGACCCCGGCCTCCGAGAGGAGGTCGTCGAGCGGGCTCAGCTGGTCGTTCAGCGCGAAGTTGAACCACGTGACGTCCGAGGCGACGATGACGTCCGGCTGCGCCCCACCGGCGAGCGAGGCGTTGAACTTCTGCGCGACCTCCTCGTAGTTCGCGCCCGCGTCGACGAGCTTGACGGTGAGGTCGGGGTTGGCCTCCGTGAAGGCGTCGATGATCTGCTGCTCGACGGCCTTGCTCGTGCCGGGGTGGTTGCTCCAGAACTCGATGGTGTTGCTCGCACCACCGCTGCTCTCACCGCCCCCCACCCCGGTGCCGGTGCCGGCACAGGCGGAGAGACCGGCGACGCCGGCCGCACCGGTGAGTCCGAGGAACCCGCGACGGGTGAAGCTGTTCATGGTCGTGCCTTCCGTGTGGCCGCCGGGGTCCCCGGCGGACGATGGGTGGTCAGCTCTTCACCGCTCCGGCGGTGAGGCCCTTGATCATCTGGCGTTGCAGGACGAGGAAGAGGACGAGGACGGGGAGCATCGCGAGGACGGTCGCCGCCATGACGGGCCCCCAGTTCGTCACGCCGTCGTTGTTCTGGAGCAGCGTGAGGCCGACGGGCAGCGGCGCGGTGCGCGAGTCGTCGGACATGAGGAACGGCCAGAGGTACTCGTTCCACTCGTTGACGACGGTGATGAGCGCGAAGGCGACGACGGTCGGCCAGGACATCGGCAGCGCGACGCGCCAGAGCAACTTGAGTGGGCCGGCACCGTCGAGCCGGGCGGCCTCGATGATCTCGCTCGGCAGCCCGAGGAACTGGTTGCGCATGAGGAAGGTGCCGAAGGCGACGCCGGCGAGCGGGACGATGATGCCCTGGAAGGTGTTGCGCCACCCGAGCTGCGCGACGAGGGCGTAGTTGCTGATGACCGTGATCTGGTTCGGCACCATGAGCGCGGCGATGACGACGAGGAAGACGAGACCGCGCCCGGGGAAGCGCAGCAGGGCGAGGGCGTAGGCGCTGATGACCCCGAGCACGATCTTGATCGTCGCGAGCGAGATCGTGATGACGAGCGAGTTGCGGAAGTAGTCGAAGAACGGGATCCGCGTCGTGACGTCGGCGTAGTTGTCGGTCGTCCCCGGCGCCGGGAGCCACTGGGCCGGCCGGACGTAGATGTCCTGGCGCTCCTTGAGCGAGGTGATCACGATCCAGAACAGCGGCACCGCGACGAGGAGGACGACGAGGACCATCCCGACGTACCCGGCGACCGTCATCGCCGGCGAGCGGTGGGACGCCGCCTCGGCGCCGTGCGCGACCTCCTTGCGCCCGATCACGTCTGCTGCCCCTTGTCCATGATCCGCACCTGGACGACGGTGACGAGCAGGAGGATGAGGAACATGACCGTCGCGACGGTGGCCCCGTAGCCGGCGCGCTGGTTGAGGAACGTCTCCTGGTAGACCTGGTAGACGAGTGTCGTCGTGCCGTTGCCCACGGGTCCGCCGCGGGTCATGACGTTGATGATGTCGAAGACCTGCACCGAGCTGAGCAGCACGGTGATCGACAGGAAGAAGGTCGTCGGCCGCAGCTGCGGCAGGAGCACCTTGCGGAAGTGCCGCCAGGGCGAGGCGCCGTCGATCTCGGCGGCCTCGTCGAGGTCGGCCCGGCGCCCCTGGAGCGCGGCGAGGTAGATGACGAAGGTGTAGCCGAGGTTCTTCCAGATGTACGTGAAGGTCACCATGAACAGCGCCCAGCCGGAGTCCTGGTAGAAGTTCGGCGTCCCGAGGCCGACCCGGACGAGCAGGTCGCGCACGAGCCCGAACTGCGGGTCGAAGACGAACTGGAACGCGAGCCCGATGGCGGCCCCGGAGATGACGAACGGCGCGAAGACGACCGAGCGCACGAGGTTGCGCCCCCGCAGCCGCTGGTCGAGCAGGAGCGCGAGGGCGAGCCCGAGGGCCATCGAGATCCCGACCGTCGCCACGGTGAAGACGAGCGTGTTGCCGAGGACCGTCCGGGTGTCGGCGCGGCCGAACCACTCGACGTAGTTCGCGACCCCGATCGGGTTGGCGACCGGCGCCGAGATGTTCCAGTCGGTGAAGGACAGCCGGATGTTGTCCAGGAGCGGCCGGTACGTGAAGACGACGAGCAGGGCGAGGTTGGGGAGGAGGAGGAGCGCCGCGAGGGTCCACTCCCAGGCACGCCCGCTCGAGCGCCGCGGCGGGGGTCCGACCGGGTCCGGTGGACCGCTCCTGCCCCCTGCCGAGGCGGCCTGCTCCGAGGTCGTCGTCGACTGCACGGGCTCAACGTAGCCACAAAATGTCGCAGACGGCGCGTTGAGGGGTGAACGATTCCCGAACGGGGCGGGGACGGCTGTGCCGGAGGCCGACACGGCGACGGCCCGGCCCCCTCGTGGGGACCGGGCCGTCGTGACCGGGGCGCCGTGCGGCGCGCCGGGTCAGTTGCCGGTGAGCTTCTCGCGCAGCGCGGCGAGGGCCTCGTCGGAGGCGAGGGTGCCCTCGTTCGACGGGGCCGGCGCGGCCGGACGGGCGGCCGGGGCCGACTCCTCCGCGGACTCCGAGGAGTACGAGGTGCCGGCGTCGCCGGCGGCCTCGGCGTCGGCCTTGAGCGCGGCCTCGACCTGCGCCCGGTGGGCCTCCCACCGCGCGTGGGCCTCGGCGTACTGCTTCTCCCACTCCTCACGCTGCTTCTCGTAGCCCTCGAGCCACTCGTTGGTCTCCGGGTCGAAGCCCTCGGGGTACTTGTAGTTCCCCTGCTCGTCGTACTCCGCGGCCATCCCGTAGAGGGTCGGGTCGAACTCGACCTGGCCGGCGCCGTCCTCGTTGGCCTGCTTGAGGCTCAGCGAGATGCGGCGACGCTCGAGGTCGATGTCGATGACCTTGACGAAGATCTCCTGGCCGACCTGGACGACCTGCTCCGGCAGCTCGACGTGACGCTCGGCGAGCTCGGAGATGTGCACGAGGCCCTCGATGCCGTCGTCGACGCGGACGAACGCGCCGAACGGGACGAGCTTGGTGACCTTGCCCGGGACGACCTGGCCGATCGCGTGGGTGCGGGCGAAGTGCTGCCACGGGTCCTCCTGCGTCGCCTTGAGCGACAGCGAGACCCGCTCGCGGTCCATGTCGACGTCCAGGACCTCGACCGTGACCTCGTCGCCGACCTCGACGACCTCGGACGGGTGGTCGATGTGCTTCCAGGACAGCTCGGAGACGTGGACGAGACCGTCGACCCCGCCGAGGTCGACGAACGCACCGAAGTTGACGATCGAGGACACGACACCGGTGCGGACCTGGCCCTTGCCGAGCTCCTTGAGGAACGTCGTGCGGACCTCGGACTGGGTCTGCTCGAGCCAGGCACGGCGCGACAGGACCACGTTGTTGCGGTTCTTGTCGAGCTCGATGATCTTCGCCTCGATCTCGCGGCCGACGTACGGCTGGAGGTCGCGGACCCGGCGCATCTCGACGAGCGAGGCGGGGAGGAAGCCGCGGAGGCCGATGTCGAGGATGAGGCCACCCTTGACGACCTCGATGACGGTGCCGGTGACGACGCCGTCCTCCTCCTTGATCTTCTCGATCGTGCCCCAGGCGCGCTCGTACTGCGCACGCTTCTTGGACAGGATCAGGCGACCCTCCTTGTCCTCCTTCTGGAGGACGAGGGCCTCGACCTCGTCACCGACGGCGACGACCTCGTTGGGGTCGACGTCGTGCTTGATGGACAGCTCGCGCGAGGGGATGACGCCCTCGGTCTTGTAGCCGATGTCGAGCAGCACCTCGTCGCGGTCCACCTTGACGATGTGACCCTCGACGATGTCGCCGTCGTTGAAGTGCTTGATCGTCGCGTCGATCGCGGCGAGGAGGTCTTCCTCGGTGCCGATGTCGTTGACGGCAACCTGAGGGGCGGTCGTGTCGACCGTGCTGGCAGTCATGTAGTAGGAACTCCGATGTGGACAGATGGACTCGGTGGGATGGTTCGGGTGTCCGCGGGCAGCCCGAAGGGCACACGCACACCCGTCCAGACTACCGCTCCGTCACCACGGCTGCCAATCCCGTCACGGCGCGCCCGGCCGTGCCCGCGCGGCGATGACGGAGCACGCAGCGCGCCGGCCGGCCGGCCCCGACGAGACGCGGTCGGCCAACCGCGCCTGGTGGGACGGCGAGGCCGAGGCGTACCACGCCGAGCACGGGGCGTTCCTCGGCGACGACGGCTTCGTGTGGGGCCCCGAGGGGTGGACCGAGGACGAGCTGGGCCTGCTCGACCTCTCCCCCGGGATGACGGTCCTCGAGATCGGTGCCGGCGGGGCGCAGTGCTCGCGCTCCCTCCTCTCCCGCGGCGACGTCCGGGTCGTCGCGAGCGACCTCTCCGGCGGCATGCTGCGCACCGCGGCCCGGATCGACGCCGGACGCGAGGGGCCTCCGGTCCCCCTCCTGCAGTGCGACGGGACGAGGCTGCCGCTCGTCGACGACTCGGTCGACCGCGTCTTCACGGCCTACGGCGTCGTCCCCTTCGTCGCCGACAGCGCGACGGTGCTCGCGGAGGCCGCCCGGGTGCTGCGCCCCGGGGGTCGGTTCGTGTTCTCGACGTCGCACCCGGTCCGCTGGGCCTTCCCGGACGTCCCGGGCGAGGCCGGGCTCACCGCCACGACGTCGTACTTCGACCGCACCCCGTACGTCGAGTCGACCTCGGGGGTCGTCACGTACGCCGAGCACCACCGCACCCTCGGCGACCTCGTCCGCCAGGTGGTCGCCGCCGGGCTCGCCCTCGTCGACCTCGTGGAGCCGGAGTGGCCGGAGCGCAACCGCGAGGAGTGGGGCGGCTGGTCGCCCCTGCGCGGGCGGCTGCTGCCCGGCACCGCGATCCTCGTCACCGAGCGCCCGGTCCCTTGACCCCGGACCGGCCGCGCGTCAGCGCCGTCGGGAGCGGGTGGCGACCCGCTCGCGCGGCTCCTCACCGGGGAGCGGCCCGAGGTCCTCCGCGTCGTCGCGGGTGGGACGGCGCCCTCCACGGGAGAGGACGAGCACGCTCCCGGCCGCGACGAGGACGAGCCCCAGGCCGAGGCCGAGGAGGGTCAGCCAGGAGTCGACGAAGCCGAGCAGCCCGGCGCGGGGACCCCACGTCTCCGCGTTGTCCACGACGGTCTCGGCCGAGAAGCCGATCGTGCCGACGGTCCGGGCGACCGGCTCGTAGCCGTCCGCCTCGTACGTGAGCGACACCTCCTCCTGGCCGTCGACGAGGACGCCCGTCACCGGCTCGACCCACAGGGTGCGGGTGTTGCTGTACACCGCGTCGGCCTCGACCGAGCCCGACGCGGTGGCGTCGAAGAGGTACGCCGGGATGTCGAGGGTGTCGACGGTCTCCGGCCCGATCGACTGGCGGAAGACGTAGACGCGCACGCCCTCGACCTCGTCCTCCTCGACGAAGCGGATCGGGTCGGCCCGGCCGACCGCACCGTCCCACCACGCGTAGTCCTGCTGCTTGGTGTCGAAGGGGAACTTGAAGTAGTTCCCCTCGTAGGTCCGCGGCTCGACGAGGTCGGGGTCGGTGAGGTCACCGGCCGACGCGTAGTCGCCGCAGCAGTTCGTGGCCTCGCCGGTGCGCCGGTCGACCGAGACGCCCGCGTCGCTGTAGCTGAGGTCGACGAGCCGGCCGTCGACCTCGGCCTGCGAGCGCACCGTGGTCTGCCAGAACGCCTCGGTGTCGGCGACCCCCGCCTCCTCGACGACACCGGGGATGCCCTTGATGGTGCGGGTGCTCGTCACCGAGACGTCGGTGAGCTTGTCGATCCGGGCGTCCTCGCCGGTCCCGTGCGGCCACAGGGCGTCGACCCCGGTGCCCACGGACACCGACTGCGAGTCCTGGTCGAGGGGGACGACCGCGAGCCGGTCGTAGAGGTAGGGCTTGGCGAGGACGCCGAACCCGATGAACAGGGCTCCGAGGACCACCAGAGCCACGCCCGAGACCCGACGCATTGCCACGCTCCTTCGCGAGTAGGTGGCTGGACTGTACCAGCGGGTAACCGCCGACGTTCACGGCTCGCCACGGGTAGCCTGCGGGCACCCCTCCGTCACCCCCGAGAGCCCCCGTGACCACCACCCCGCCCGACGCCCCGGCCGCCCCGGACACCCGCCGTGCCGCCCACGCGTCCGCGCCCGGGGACCCCCTCGCCGTCCTCGTGCGGCGCGCCGCCGCCGCCCCCTGGGACACGGCCCTGTGGGTGCTCGCCGGCGTCCACGTCCTGGCCGTCGCGGTCCTCACCGCCGGCGGCGGGCTCTTCGTCGACGACCTGCGGGCGCAGGCCTACGCCGCGGGCCGGACGTGGTGGCCCTTCGTCGTCGAGAGCAACGGCACCCACCTCGCCCCCGGCGCCCGGACCGTCGACTGGCTCATGGCGTCGTACGCACCCCTGAGCCACTGGCCCGCCGTCGTCGTCACGGTGCTGGTCGCGGCCGGCTACGCGCTCACGGTGCTCACCGTCGTCCGGCTCGCCCTCCGGGATCCGGCGGCGCGGGTGCTCGGCGCGGGGTGGATGCTCTTCGTCGCCGCGCTCGTGCCCACCTACGCGTGGTTCCGCCAGGCCCTGACGACGATGCTCCCGCTGACCCTCGTCCTCCTCGCCGGCGTCCTCCTCGTCCGCTGGCTGCGGGACGGGGACCGGCGCATCCTCGTCGGGGCCGTGGCCGCGCACGCCGTGGCGCTCACGTTCTCCGAGCGGGCCCTGGCCGTCCCCGTCGTGGTCGCGGCCCTCGTCCTCGTCGTGCGGACGCCCGCGGGACGACGCCAGTGGCGCCGCGGGGCCGCCGCGGTCGTGCCCACGGCGGCGGCGAACCTCGTCTTCCTCGCCGCGTACGCCGGCGGCGACTTCGACCGGGCCGAGCGCGCGACCCCGGGCGTCCTCGACGCCGCCGTGAAGGTCGGCCGCTGGGTCGCCGTCGACCTCGTGCCGCAGCTCCTCGGGGGGCCGGTCTCGTGGCGGCCGGGCATCGGTGCGTACTCGCTCGCCGACACGCCCACGGTGCTCGTCGTCGTGGCCTGGGCCCTCCTCGCCGGGGGCCTCGTCGCGCTCGCGCGGACGCCGGGGGCCCTGCGGTCGGCACGACCCGTGCTGCTCGTCGCCCTCGCGTACGCGGTCCCCGTGCTCACGATGGTCTACGTCGGACGGCTCGCGGTCGTCGACACGGTCGAGGCCAGCGACGACCTGCGGCTGCTGCCCGACGTCACGGTCGTCACCGCCCTCTCCGTCGCCGCGCTCGTCGACGCCACCCGCCGCGCCCGCGCCGGGTCCGGTCGCCGGTCCGGGCGCGCACGACGTCTCGTCGCGGGTGCCGTCGTGCTCGCCGTCGTCCTCGGCGGGCTGTCCTGGGTGCGCTTCGGCACCGCGTGGCACCGCAGCACCGTCCCTGGCTACCTCGACGCCCTCCGCACCGGCCTCGGTGACCGGTCGGGCCAGGTGCTCCCCGGCACCGTCCCGACGGACGTCGTCCCGGGCTGGGTCGACCCCGCGTTCACGACGGCCTCGCTCGTCCGGCTGCTCGACCCCGACGCCGTGTCCTCGGCCTTCGACGGCCCCGGGGTCGTCGTCGACGCCTCCGGCGACCTCGTGGAGCCGAGGTTCGGCACCGTGGCGAGCGCCTCGGTGCCCGACGGGTTCTGCGGGTACGTCGTCCCGGCGGGTGAGCGCAGCCTCCGCATCCCGCTCGACGAGGCCGCGCCGTACTTCCGGGGGTCGCTCGTCCAGCTGGGCATCCTCGTCGGGGACGCGGAGCGTCTCGGGGTACGGGTCGTGGGCCGGGACGGCACCGTGTCCCCGCCGCTCGTCCCGGACCCGCCCGAGCTGCTGCGGGGGCCGCACCGGGTGCTCGCCGAGGTCCCGCCCGACGTCGCGGTCTCCGAGGTGCTCCTCGACGTCGTGACGGGCAACACCGACGGGGTGTGCGTGACCTCCGCCCAGGTGCTCACGGTCGAGGCGGCGTCGTGAGCGCGACGACCCCGGGGTCGCTCGTCCCCCGCGACCGCCCGGGCGGGCACCTGCGAGAGCTCGAGGGGCTGCGCGCGCTCGCCGCCCTCGCGGTGCTCGTGACGCACGCCGCGTTCCTCTCCGGTGCGACGGGGCGCGACCTGCTCCCCGGGTTCCTCGCGCGGCTCGACGTGGGCGTCGCGATCTTCTTCGTGCTCAGCGGCTTCCTCCTCTACGGGCCGCACGCCCGGCGGCTCGTCGACGGGACCCCGCCCGCGACGACCCGCGCGTACGCCGTGCGTCGGGCGGCCCGGCTCGTCCCGGCCTGGCTGCTCGTGCTCGCCGGGACGGTCGTGCTCGTGCCCGAGTCGCGCTCCGGCCACGGCGACGCCTGGCTGGCGAACCTGCTCCAGGTCCAGAGCCTGCGCCTGGAGTGGGACGTGCCGGGTCTGGCCCAGCTGTGGAGCCTGTCGACCGAGGTGATGTTCTACGCCGTGCTCCCGGCGACGGCGGCGCTGCTCCTGCGTCTCGTCGGCGGCCGCGGTCCACGGGCGCACCTCGCCGCGCTCCTCGTCCTCGCGGCGGGGACGTGGGGCTTCCGGGTCGTCGTCGGTGTCGGGCTCCTGCCGGACGGCTGGTCGTGGCTGCGCACCCTGCCGGCGGTCGCCGACTGGTTCGTCGTCGGCATGGTCCTCGCCGTCGTCGTCGCGGACGACCGGCTGCGCGTCCCCGTCTCCGCGGTCGTCCGGGCGGCGCCGTGGCACCTGTACGGGCTCGCCGCCTGCGTCTACTGGGTCGTCGCGACCCGCGCGGCCGGGCCGTACGACCTCGCCCCGCCGACCGCCGTCGAGGCCGGCGTCAAGCACCTCGGCTTCACCCTCGTCGCCGGGCTCGTCGTCGCCCCCTCCGTCCTCGGGGCGCGCACCGCCGTCTCACGGGTCCTGTCGTCGCGGGTCCTCGTCTACGGCGGGACGATCAGCTACGGCGTCTTCCTCTGGCACCTGCCGCTCATGTTCCGGGTCCGCCAGGTGCTGGGTCTCGACGTCTTCGAGTGGGGCTTCTGGGTCACGGTGCTCCTCACCCTCGCGGTGTCGGTCGTCGTGGCGGCCCTGAGCTGGCACCTCGTCGAGGCCCCCGTCCAGGCCTGGGCCCGTCACCGGACCGCGTCGGAGCGTGCGGCGCGGCGGCCCGGCCCCACGGCGGCGCCGGGTGCAGGCGAGCGCGACGAGGAGCAGCGCCAGCACGCCTGACACGAGGTCCCGGTTCGACGCCGCGGGATGCGGCCAGGGGCGGGCGGCGGCCCAGGCCAGCCACCCCAGCGACGCGGCGCCCGCGACGGGCGCGACCCACGCCGCGGGCAGCCGCCGCGCGAGCAGGGCCGCCCCGGCGGCCACGGCCCCGACGACACCGCCGACGCCCGTGAGCGCCACGACGACGAGGACGGGCGCGGCCCCGGGGGCGGTCGCCGCCTCGAGCACCGGCGCGCCGCGGCGCCGCCCGGACCGTGCGGCGAGGGCGACGAGCGACGCGGCGAGCACGGCCCCGAGGCCCAGCGACAGCACGAGGAGCCGCTGCGGCCCGAAGACGAGGTCGACCGGTCCGGACACCCCGGCGGGGACGACCCACCCCTGCGCCCAGCCGTCGACCCGGACCGGTCGCAGCTCGGTGCCACCCGCCCGGGCGGTCCACCCGGCGTTGGCGTTCTCGCGGACGACGACGACGGTATCGACGTCGCGGGCGGTCCCGACGTCCACGGTCCGCGAGGTGCTCTCCCAGCGCAGGACACGGACCGGCGTCGACGCGGGGGACGGTGCCCGGTCCGGCCGCGCGTCGAGGACGAGCGACCGCACGGCGAGCTGCCCCGAGGCCAGGGTCTGGACGCGCTGCTCGCCCGCCCCGAGCGCCACGGGAGCGCAGACCCGCAGCGACAGGTCGGCGCGGCCCAGGACGTCCGCGCGGGTCCCCTCGACGCTCGTGGGGTGGTCCACTCCCCCGGCCTGGACCGTCGGACCGAGCCCGCACGGGACGACGACCGGGTCCTCGCCCGTCGGACCGACCGGCCAGGGGTCGCCCAGGAGCGCGACGTCGCCGACGACGACGGGCATCGGACGGCGGCCGGCCGCGGTGAGCGCGTCCTGGCTCGTCGTGTCCGTCACGACGACCCGGACCCGGTCGGTGCGGGTCGTCGGGAGGTCGACCACGCCGTCCCGGTCGAGCACCCGGCGGACGGTGCGCCCGCCGAGCGTGACCTCGACCGCCGTCGGGCGCCGGCCCGCGACGTCGGACGCGACGGTGAGGCGCAGGCCCTCGACGGTCCGGCGCCCCGGCCAGCGGACCGTGAGCGTCGGACGCTCGTCGTCGGGGTCGGCGGCCCAGTACGTCCCCGGGTCGCCGTCGACGACGAGCTGCGGGGAGACCCCCGGCTCGGTCAGCCAGCGGCTGGACCCCGAGGCCCGCACGCCGTCGAGCCGGCGCAGCAGAGCGTCCGCCCCGACGCCGGTCGCGACGGCGGATCCGGTGACCTCGAAGGTCCGGGCCTCCTCGAGACGCACGACCCGACGCATCTGCGTCGCCTCCTCCCCCGTCCGCGCGTACCCGGGCGAGCACGCGAGGACCCCGTTCGCGAGGGGGTGGCACGCGGGGCGGTCGTCGCCGGACGCCCCGAGGGTCACGACGTCCGGTCGGAGCTCGGTGACGGGCAGCCGGACGGCGGGCTCGGTCCGGGGCAGGACCCCCGCCCCGACGTCACGCACCCGAACGGTCCGGCCCCCGTCCCGGACCGCGGCGACCTCGAGGCGCAAGCCCGTCGTCGGGCCGGGCGGCACCTCGACGGCGACCCGGTACCGCTCCGGGTCGACGTCGTCCCCCGCGAGCGAGGGGGTGGTCACCGGCGTCCGGAGCGTCCCCGCGTCCGTCGTGACCGTGAGGGCCGCGACGTCGGCTCCCCGTTCGGTGTCGAGGACGACCTCGACCGACGCCGGCGGGAGGAGCGGCTCGGCCCACGTGAGGCCGAGCCACTGGCCCTCGGGAGAGAAGCCCGACGAGGTCCACGCCGTCTCGCCGCTGAGGTCGAAGGCACGCCACGGGTCGCTCGCGAGCTCGCGGCCCTGCCCGAGCGCCGGCTCGGCGAGGCTGGACGACGCGTCGGCGCGGGCCTCGCCGTCGTCGACGCGGACCGTCTGGGCGTCGGTGAGCCCGGGAGAGGTCTCGCCGAGGGGTGCGGGCCAGTAGTCGTGGACGGCCCGGGCCGACCGGTAGTCCTCGTCGGCGCTGCGCAGCGGGCCGTAGAGGTCGGTGGCCGTCGCGAAGCCCGCACGGCGGCGCTGCAGGGTGTCGGTCACGACGACCGGGCCCGCGGCCGCGGACGCCCCGGGCTCGGTCGTGAGGACGCCGGCGCCGGCTGCGGGCAGTGCCGTCGCACCCTCCGGCCCGCCGGCGTAGCGCGCGAGGGTCGCGAGCGGCACGCGCTCGGTCGGCGCGATCCGGGACCCGGTCCCGACGTCGAGGACCTCGAGCTCGCGCAGGGGGCGGTCCAGCCCCCAGTCCGAGGCCACGGCGACGTCGGTGCTGCCCCCGACGACGTCGCCGAACGCGGCCACCGACGTCGCGCCGCTGCGCACGAGCGCGGCGCGGACGACGACCGGGGGCGTCGTCCCCGCGCCGGGGCGGGCGTGGTCGGCGACGACCACGACCCGGGTCACGGCGAGGGCCTCGAGCAGCGCCCGGAGCTCCTCGCCGCCGCGCCCCTGCGCCACCCGGGTCTCGACGGCGTTGAGGATGCGGGTGGCGCCGGCGGAGCCGAGCGGGACCGCGTCCCGCACGACCCACGGGGACTCGGCGTACGGCTGGAGCGGCTCGTCCTTGGGCTCCCCCCAGAACCGGGCCGGGGCGTTGCCACCGGGCAGCAGTAGGGTCCGGCCGCCGTCGTCGTGGTCGGCGAGCCACCGCGCGGTCTCGGACCAGGCGGCCGGCACGGCGACGAAGGGGCCCCGCTGGACCACCCCGAGGGCGGCCGGGACGGCGGTCTGTCCGACGAGGGCCGTCACGACGAGGGCCGGGGCCAGGGCCGGCCACGGGGCGCCCCTGGACCGCAGCCACGTCACGGCGAGCGGCAGCGCGTGGGCCACGCCGAGCGCCAGGGGGAGCCGGACGACGGGCTCGAACTTGTGGGTGTTGCGGAAGGGGGCGAGGGCGCGGTCGAGCAGGTCCGCCTCGGCGCCGGCCCACGGCGGCGCCACGCCCCCGAGGTGGCCGAAGGTCACGAGGACGAGACCGAGGAGCAGGCCGCCCCGGGCGAACCCGGCCCACGGTCCCCGGGCCAGAGCCAGGCCGAGCAGCCCGGCCAGGACGACGACCAGCCCGAGCAGGACGACGTTCCGGGAGGTGAGCACGACCCACCCGGCGGGCCACACCGCGGCCTGCGAGCCACCGATCGTCGCGATCCACTGGGTCGTCCCGCGCAGGGCCTCGGTGACCGAGGCCACCGACGTCGTCACCCGCGCGTCCTCGATCCAGTCGAGGAAGGGCGGGCTGTAGCGGCCGAGGAGGACGAGGGGGCCGACCCACCACGCGCTCGCGAGGACCACGGCGACCGACCACCAGCCGAGGAGCAGCCGGCGGGGACGGCCGCGGCGGGTGAGGATCCACCAGGCCGGCAGCACGAGGGTGGCGAGCGACGCGACGGCGTTGACCGCCCCGAGCGCGAGGACGGCCACCCCGGACCGGAGCGCCGCCGACCGCTCGTCCCCCGGCCGCACGGCGAGCAGCGGCAGGAGGACCCACGGGGCGACCGCCATCGGCCAGATCTCCGAGCTGATCGCGCCGAGGCCGACGAGCATGCGGGGCGCGAGGGCGTAGGTGAACGCCCCGACGACCCGCGACCAGCCGGTCCCGACCCCCAGCCGCTCGAGCACCCGGCGCGCGCCGTGGTAGGCCAGGACGAGCACCAAGGCCCACCACAGCCGCTGCACGACCCACCCGGGCAGCCGCAGCGCGTCGCCGAGGAGGAAGAACGGACCCATCGGGAAGAGGTAGCCGTAGGCCTGGTTCTGCAGCTGGCCGCCGGCTGCCAGCGGGTCCCACAGGCTGAGGGCGCGCCCGAGGAAGCCGGCCGGGTCGACGACGAGGTCGAGCTTGGTGTCGGCCGCGGTCCAGCCGGGGCGCTGGACGAAGGCGAGGGCGACGAGGAAGACGCTCGGGAGCAGCCGGTCCAGGCGGGACCGCCACACCGCCGCGTCGTCGGTGCGCCTCGTCACCGCGCGGCCCGGCGCAGGACGAGCACCGCGTTCCAGCTGAGCACCTCGCGGACCCCCGCGACGTCCACGACCCACCGGGCCCACCACGGGTGGTACCGCGGTAGCACCTCGACGACCTCGACCCGTCCCTCGCGCTCGGCCGTGCGGGCCCAGCGGACCATCGGCGCGACGGGGCAGCGGAACAGCGTGCGGCCGAGGTCGTTCTTGGGACGTCGGCCGTGGCGGCGGGCGTAGCGGTCGGCGGCGCGCTGGCCGCCGAGGTAGTGCCACGGGGAGGTCTCGTGACCACCCCACGGGGAGAGCCACGGCGTCCAGGAGACGACGACGAGCCCGCCGGGGCGGGCGACCCGGACCATCTCCTCGACCATCCGGACGGGGTCGGAGACGTGCTCGAGGACGTTGCTCGAGAAGGCGACGTCGACCGCGCGGTCGGCGACGGGCAGCGCGAGACCGGACCCGCGCACGCTGTTGCCCTCGACGTCGCCGCGTGCGGTGAGCTCCCCGGCGTCGGGCTCGACCCCCGCGTACCGTGCGCCCGCGGCGTCGAAGGCCGACGAGAAGTACCCCGGGCCCCCACCCACGTCGAGGACGCTCGCGCCGTCGAGGACGGCCCACCGGGAGAGCATCTCGACCGAGTCGTCCGCGAGGGCGCCGTAGAAGCGGTCGGGGTCGGTCTGCTCGACGAGGAAGGCCCGGAAGAGCCGGACGGAGCGGGCGAGCGTGGGGCGGCGACGACGGGGCCCGTCGGCACTCGGGTGCTGCGATAACATCCGGCTCCGGTCGATCTGAAAGAGCACCTGGTGCGCATTGCCTTCCTGAACTGGCGCGACTCTACACACCCCGAGGGCGGGGGCGCCGAGAAGTACGCCGAGACGGTCTGCGCGGGTCTCGCGGCCGCCGGGCACGAGGTGACGCTCCTCTGCGCCCGCCACCCGGGCTCCGCCGTCGAGGAGGTGCGAGACGGCGTGCGGGTGCTCCGTCAGGGGGGCCGGCTGGGGGTGTACCCGGCGTCGGTGCGCCGCCTGCGCGCCCTCGAACGCACCGGGGGCCGCTTCGACGCCGTCGTCGACACCCAGAACGGCGTGCCGTTCCTCGCCCGACTGGCGACCCGCTCGCCCGCCGTCGTCCTCGTCCACCACGTCCACCGCGAGCAGTGGCCGATCGTCTTCGGGCCGGTGGCCGCGCGGGTCGGGTGGTTCGTCGAGTCCCGGGTGGCCCCGCGCCTGCTGCGCGGGTCGCAGTACGTCGCCGTCTCCGAGCGGACCCGGGACGAGCTCGCGGGTCTCGGGGTCGACCCCGGGAGCATCGCCGTCGTGCACAACGGGACCGAGCCCCCGCTGCTCGCCGACCGGCCCCGGCACCCGGACCCCCGGCTCGTCGTCCTCGGTCGGGTCGTGCCGCACAAGCGCGTCGAGCACGCCATCGCCGTGCTGGCCGCGCTCGCCGACCGGCACCCCCGGCTGCGGTTGCGGGTCGTCGGCGACGGGTGGTGGCGCGAGGAGGTGGCGACCGCCGCCCGGAGGGCGGGGGTCGGGGACCGGGTGGACCTCCTCGGCTTCGTCGACGAGGAGACCAAGCACGCCGAGCTCGCCGCGGCCTGGGTGGCCCTGGCCCCGAGCGTCAAGGAGGGCTGGGGGCTGTGTGTCGTCGAGGCCGCGACCCACGCGACGCCGACGGTGGCCTACCGGGGGGCCGGCGGGCTGTCGGAGTCGATCCTGGACGGGGAGAGCGGACTGCTCGTCGACGACCTCGAGGACCTGACGCGGGCCGTCGACCGGCTGCTCGTCGACGACGAGGAGCGGGAGCGCCTCGGAGCGGGAGCGGTGCGCCACGCCGCACGCTTCACGTGGGCCGGCAGCGTCGAGGCCTGGATCACGGTGCTCACCGACACGGCGAGCCGCCGGGTTCCGACGGCGGACCGCGACGCCGAGCTCAGCCGCCGTAGCCGAGGAGCTCGTTCGCCGGGATCGGGGCGCCGGGCCCCTCGCTGACGGCCGAGGAGTCGCCGGGACCGTTGACCGAGACGATCGTGGCGGCGGCCGCGAAGGCGACCCCGAGGCCGAGCAGCAGGCTGACGAAGAGGAGCACGGCGGCGGAGCGGCCGCCGGCGGCGGTGCTGGTGGTGGTCGCGGTCATCGTCGGTGGGACCTTCCTCGGGACGGGCTGACGGGATCCTACCGCCTGGTAGCCCGATCGGGGGCGTGCGTCCTCAGCGTGCCGCTCGCACGTCCCAGAGACGCAGCTCCGGGGTGCTCACGACCTGCACCCACCCGGGTCGCTCCGCAGGAAGGGCGCCGGGGGTGTCGAGCCACTCGACGACGAGGTCGACGCCCCGCTCCCGCAGGGACTCCGTCGTCACCACGCCGCGCCGCCACGTGGGCTCCCCCGGCGTCGGGCCGACGACGAGCGACCGGCCGTCGCGCTCCACGACGAGCGCGCCGTCGACGAGGACCTCCGCGGACAGCGCGCGGGGCAGCGGGTCGAGGAACGGCGCCGGCCCGCCCCAGCCCGGCCGGCGCAGCGGCTGCCAGGGGAACGACGCGACGACGGGCCGTCCGGGGACCCGGTCCACCGCGGACACCACCGCCTCCCAGCCGGCCGGGTAGGTCACCGGGCGGTAGGCGGCGCCCACCGACCGGGGCAGGTCGGGGACGGCCGCGACGGCGAGGGCGAGGACGAGCGCCGCGACGAGCGCCCCGGCGGCACGGCCCGCGACCGTGCGCACCGCCCCGGTCGCGACCCCGGCGAGGACGGCGAGGGCCAGGACGGCGGGCGCGAGCACCCGGTGCTGGTCGCGGACGAGGGCCACCCCGGGCACCGACTGCAGCGCGGCGAGCACGCCGAGGAGCGGACCCGAGAGGGCGGTGAGCACGAGCGACGGACCGACGAGCAGGCCGAGCGCGACGAGCCCGGCCCGCCACCCCCACCGCCGCCCGAGGGCCGCGGCCCCGACGGTGGCGACGACGACGAGGACGAGGCCCGCACCGAGGGCCACCGGGTCCTCCCGGGACCGAGGCACCGCGCCGCTCCCCCACACCCCGCCACCGGTCAGGGCCGAGAGCCAGGTGCCGAGGCCGGAGTCGTCGGCGAGCGCGAACGCCGCCGCACCGTCGGGGTCGGCGGGCAGGCCCCCGGCGAGCACCGCCGGGACCGCCCACGGCAGGCACCAGGCGAGACCGACGGCGGCGGTCGCGGCGACCTGCCGCACGCCGCGGTCGTCACGGCTCAGGGCCCCGACGACGGCGACGGCCAGCGCGAGGGCGCCGCCCCACGGGGTGAGCGCGGCCGGGGCCGCGGCGAGGACGAGCAGCGCGAGGCGGGGGCCGAGGGGCCGGGCGGAGCGCACGGCGAGGAGCACCCACGGCAGCATGGCGTAGCCGAGCAGGGTGGGCGGCTGGCCGAGGAGCACCCGCTCGGTGACGTACGGGTTCCAGACGGCCAGCACGGACGTCGCGGCCACGGCGGACACCCCCGCCCGGGACACGAGCAGCCCCGCCCCCGTCCCGGCGAGGACGAGGGCGCCGGCGAGGATCAGCGCCTGCTGGACGCCGGTGGGGACGAGCCCCGACAAGAGCCAGACGACCGCGTCGAGGGGCCAGGCGCGCAGCGTCTCCGCGTTCGAGGGCAGGACGGACACCGGGCGAGCGGGGTCGGGGACGGCGACGAAGTCGCGGACGAGGTACTGTCCGGGGCCCGGGATCCCGCGGAGCACCCACGCCGTGACGAGCAGGGACACCGGCAGGGCCACGAGGAGACCGCGACGTCGCGCCCCGGTCCGGCGCCCCGGGGCGGGCCCACCTCCGGGGTTCGTCACGACGCCCAGCCTAGGCGCGGGCCGGCCGTGCGGTCGTGCGACGGCGCGGGCCGTACCCTGTGTCGGTGTCGAGGCGGACGGGCGGGATGGCGCTGGCCCGTGGCGCGGGCCTCGTCGCCGTCGGGATGACGGCCATGAACGCGGCGGCCTACGCCTTCACCCTCCTCGCGGCCCGTGCTCTCGGGCCGGACGAGTACTCGGAGGTGGCGGCCCTCATGGGCGTCGTCCTCGTCGTCAACGTCATCGCGCTCGGTGTCCAGGCGACGACGGCACGGCGGGTCGCGGTCGCGGGGCCGGACCGGCCCGCGGGGCCGCTCGTCGTCGAGGGCCGGCGCGCGGCCGTCGCCCTCGGTCTCCTCTGCCTGGCCCTCGTGCCCGTCGCGACCGCGGTCTTCCGTCTCGGGTCGTGGCTCACCGCCGCGACCGTCGCCGTGACCGCCGCCGCGCTCACCCTCACCGGCGTGCGCCTGGGCCTCGCCCAGGGCCGGCGTCGGTGGCGGGCCTTCGCCCTGCTGAGCGTCACGAGCGGGCTCGGCCGGGTCGTCGTCGGTGGCGCCGTGCTCGCGGTGCTGCCGACGGCCCTCGGGGCGATGCTCGGCGTCGCCCTGGGGGCCCTGGTCCCCGTCGTCGCCGGTCGGCTCCTCGTCCCCGACCCCCCGCCCGAGCGTTCCGGGGCGCCGAAGGCCCCCGGCGTGCTGCGCGAGGTGCTGCGCGACGCGCACACCCTGCTCGCCTTCTTCGTCCTCACCCAGGCGGACGTGTTCGCCGCGCGGGCGATCCTGCCTCCCGACGAGTCCGGGGTGTACGCCGCCGGCCTCATCCTCGCCAAGGCCGTCCTGTTCCTCCCGACCTTCGTCACCGTCCTCGCCTACCCGGCGATGGCGCGGCGCCGGGGCGGACGGCACCTGCACCATCTCGGGCTGCTCGTCGTCCTCGGCCTCGGACTCGTCGCCGTCGTGGCCGTCTCCCTCCTCCCCGAGGTGGCCCTCGCCTTCGTCGGAGGCCCGGCCTACGCGGCCGTCGCGCCGGACCTGTGGCTCTTCGGCCTGCTCGGGACCGTGACGGCGATGGTGCAGCTCCTCGTCCAGACGGCGCTCGCGCGCGAGCACCGCGCGGCGGTCGTGTGGGTCTGGGCGGCGTGCGTCCTCGTCGCGTCGGCGCTGCCGCTCGTCGAGGACGGGCACTCCCTCCTGCTCGTCGTCCTCGGCGTCGACGCGGCCCTCCTCGCGGTCCTCCTCGTCGTCACCTGGCGCGACGTGACCGAGGTCTCGGCCACCGAGGACGACGCGCTCGCCGAGGCGCTGAGCCGGTCCGAGGGCGGCGACGGCCGCTGGGTCCGTGCGGTCCGTCGGGCCCGGACGGTCCGGCCCCGACGCTGACGCGGGGGCCCGTCAGTGGGCGGCGTCGTGCCAGGAGCGGCCGACGCCGACGCTCACGTCGAGCGGCACGTCCATGTCGGTGGCCGCACCCATCTCCCGGCGGACGAGCGTCTCGACGGTCTCGCGCTCCCCGGGGGCGATCTCGAGGACGAGCTCGTCGTGGACCTGCAGGAGCATCCGGCTCGCGACGCCCTCGTCGCGCAGGGCGGCGTCGACGCGCTTCATCGCGAGCTTGATGATGTCCGCCGCCGAGCCCTGGATGGGGGCGTTGAGCGCCATCCGCTCCGCCATCTCGCGGCGTTGGCGGTTGTCGCTCGTGAGGTCCGGCAGGTAACGGCGCCGCCCGAGCATCGTCGAGGTGTACCCCGTCGCGCGGGCCTCGGCCACGACCTCGTGCAGGTAGTCGCGCACCCCGCCGAAGCGGGCGAAGTACTCGTCCATGAGGCCCTGGGCCTCGCCCGTCGTGATCGTCAGCTGCTTGGACAGGCCGAAGGCCGACAGCCCGTAGGCGAGCCCGTAGCTCATCGCCTTGACCTTGCTGCGCATCTCGAGGGTGACGTCCTCGGGCTCGACCGAGAAGACCCGTGCGCCGACGAAACGGTGCAGGTCCTCCCCCGTGCGGAAGGCCTCGATGAGGCCCTCGTCGCCGGACAGGTGGGCCATGATCCGCATCTCGATCTGGCTGTAGTCGGCCGACATGAGCGACTCGAAGCCGTCGCCGACGACGAAGACCTCGCGGATCCGGCGGCCCTCCTCGGTCCGGATCGGGACGTTCTGCAGGTTCGGGTCGGTCGAGGAGAGCCGTCCCGTGGCCGCGATGGTCTGCAGGTACGTCGTGTGGATGCGGCGGTCCGGCGCCACGGACTTGATGAGCCCCTCGACGGTGACCCGCAGGCGGCTGGTGTCGCGGTGGCGCAGCAGGGCCTCGAGGAACGGGTGCTCGGTCTTGACGAAGAGGTCGGCGAGGGCGTCGGCGTCCGTCGTGTACCCGGTCTTCGTCCGCTTCGTCTTCGGCATGTCGAGCTGCTCGAAGAGCACCTGCTGGAGCTGCTTGGGGCTGCCGAGGTTGACGTCCTCGCGGCCGATCGCGTCGTACGCGTCCTGCTGGGCCTGGCGCATCTTGGCCGCGAAGTCGGCCTCGAGCGCGGTGAGCGCGTCACCGTCGGCCGCGATGCCGACCCGCTCCATCGCGGCGAGGATGTCGACGAGCGGCAGCTCGAGGTCGTGAAGGAGCTCCGTGCCGCCGGTCTCCTCGACCTTCTCGGCGAGGGTGGCCGACAGGTCGAGGACCGCGCGGGCCCGGACCATCGCGTCGCGCGCGGCCGTGTCGTCGTCGGTGTCGAAGTCGAGGGTGCCCTGGCGTCCCTGGTCCCCGGTCTCGTCGGCCGTCGCGACGAGCTCGCGGCCGAGGTGGCGCACGACGAGGTCCTCGAGGTCGTAGGAGCGCTGGTCCGGGCGGACGAGGTAGGCCGCGAGCGCGGTGTCGCTCGTCACCCCGGCGAGGTCGAGCCCGCGGGTGGACAGCGCCTGCAGCTGCGGCTTGAGGTCGTGGAGGACCTTCGCGGCCGAGGGGTCGGCGAGCCAGCCGCGCAGCGCCTGCTCCTGCTCGGGGGTGAGTGCGGCGAGGTCGACGTGTCCGGTCGCGCCGTCCTCCCCGGCGAAGGCCAGGGCGGTGGCGTCTCCCTCGCCGGCCCGGTACTGCCCGGACACGACGACGCCGTGCGGCATCGCGCGACCGGGGCCGCCCTCGCCGAACCGCGCGGTGAGGTCGTCGGCCCCGAGGACCTCGCCGTCGAGGTCGAAACCGCCCTCGACCTCGTCGGACTCCACCTCGAAGGTCTGGAAGAGCCGATCGCGCAGGACGCGGAACTCGAGCCCGTCGAAGACCCGGTGGACCTCCTCGCGGTCCCACGAGGCGCGCTCGAGGTCGGCGACGCCGAGCGGGAGGTCGAGGTCGTCGACGAGCCGGTTGAGCCGCCGGTTGCGCAGGACGCCGTCGAGATGGCCCCGCAGGTTCTCACCGGCCTTGCCCTTGATCTCGTCGACGTGCGCGACGACGCCCTGGAGGTCGCCGTACTGGCCGAGCCACTTCGCGGCGGTCTTGGGGCCGACGCCCGGGACGCCCGGGAGGTTGTCGCTGGACTCGCCGACGAGGGCGGCGAGGTCGCTGTACCGGTCCGGCGGGACGAGGTACTTCTCCTCGACCGCGGCGGGGTCCATCCGCCAGACCTCGGAGACGCCCCGGACCGGGTAGAGCAGGGTGACCCGGTCGGAGACGAGCTGGAAGGCGTCGCGGTCGCCGGTGCACAGCACGACCTCGCCCCCGGCGTCGACGGCCTGCTTCGTGAGTGAGGCGATGACGTCGTCGGCCTCGAAGCCCTCGACGCCCACGTGCCGGATGCGCAGCGCGTCGAGGACCTCGCGCAGCAGCGGCAGCTGGCCGGTGAACTCGGTCGGGGTCTTGGCGCGTCCGGCCTTGTACTCGCTGTACTCCTGGGCCCGGAACGTCTGTCGCGACACGTCGAAGGCGACCCCCACGTGGGTGGGCGCCTCGTCCCGCAGGACGTTGATGAGCATCGCGGTGAAGCCGTACACCGCGTTCGTGTGCTGGCCCGTGCTCGTCGAGAAGTTCTCGACCGGCAGGGCGAAGAAGGCCCGGTAGGCCAGCGAGTGTCCGTCGAGCAGCAGCACCTTCACGCATGGCAGCCTAACCACCATGACCGACAGCCCGGACGCGCCGGACCGCTCCTCCTCCCCCGCCGACGCCGCCCTGGCCGGCGTGGCCCGGATGCAGGCGATGAACCCCGACTCGCTCATGACCCGGATGGGGATCGAGGTCCTCGAGGCCTCCCCCGAAAGGCTCGTCGCGACGATGCCGGTCGCGGGCAACACCCAGCCGTACGGCCTGCTGCACGGCGGCGCCTCCGTCGTGCTCGCCGAGACCCTGGGGTCGATCGGCGCCGCCCTGCACGCGGGCCCGGACAAGGCCGTCGTCGGGCTCGACATCAACGCCACCCACCACCGGGCCGCGCGCTCCGGACAGGTCACCGGCACGGCGACGGCACTGAGCCTCGGACGGACGCTCGCCAGCTACGAGGTCGTCGTCACCGACGAGGACGGCCGACGCGTCTGCACGAGCCGGATCACCTGCCTCGTGCGCGACGGCGCACCCGGCGCCTGACCCGCCTCGGGTCAGCGTCTCCCCCGGCTCGTCCCAGGCCCCGGTCACGCGCAGGTCAAGGCCGGGTCAAGAACGGCGAGCGGCACCCCTTCGGCCCCCGCTGACCTGCCCGAACGGCCGACGCCGGGTGGCCGGCGGGACCACACCATGCTCGGGTGACTCCTCTCCCGTCCCGGCGCGCGCTCCTGCGCGGCGCCCCGACCCAGGCCCCCGCCGGGGACCGCCCGCCGTGGATGCCCGAGGTCATCACCCGGCGCACGGCCCCGTGGTCGCCCCCGGCGCCGCCCGTGGAGCCCCCGACACCCCCGCCCCCACCGCCGTCGTCCGGCACGACCCGGGCCCAGGCCCTCCACCTCGCCCGCCGCGCCACGTGGGGCGCCACCCCGCGGCTCGTCGCGGACATCCGGGCGGTCGGCGCGCAGGCGTGGGTGGACGCCCAGCTCGACCCGGCGCGGATCCCGCTCACCGCCGACGAGAGGACGGTCCTCGCCGAGTACCCCCGGCTGTCGATGTCCGTCGCGGCCGTCCGCGAGCGGTACGGCAGCGACACCGGCGACCTCGGCACGGACAGCATCCACGCGTACACCGCGCGGGCGATCTGGAGCGAGCGCCAGCTCTTCGAGGTCATGGCCGACTTCTGGACCAACCACCTCGTCGTCACCGCCCCGTGGGGCCCGGCGTGGGACTCGGTCCACCGCTTCCAGGAGGACGTCGTCCGCCGTCACGCGCTCGGTCGGTACGCCGACCTGCTCGTCGCCGCGGTGACCCACCCGGCGCTGCTGAAGCAGCTCGACAACACCTCCTCGACGAGGTGGTCCCCGAACGAGAACCTCGGCCGTGAGCTGCTCGAGCTGCACACCGTCGGCGTCGAGGCGGGCTACACCGAGGCCGACGTCCGGCACTCGACCCTCGTGCTCACCGGGCTCACGACGCACCGGCAGACCGGAGAGGCGGCCTACGAGCCCGACTGGCACCACACCGGCCGGCTCACCGTCCTCGACTGGAGGCACGCCAACACCGCCGCCGACGGCTCGGCCGTCGTGCGCGACTACCTCCTCCACCTGGCGCGCCACCCCCGGACGGCGCGGCGGATCGCCACGAAGCTCGCCGTCCGCTTCGTGGGCGACTCCCCGCCCGCGGCGCTCGTCGACCGGCTGGCCGCCGCCTACCTCGCGGCCGACACCCGGATCGCCCCGGTGCTGCGGACCCTGTTCGCGTCGGAGGAGTTCGCGGGCGCGGGCGGGACGAAGACCAAGCGACCCTTCGAGAACGCCGTCTCCACGGCCCGCGTCCTCGGGATCCGGCCGGGCCCGGCGAACCGGCGGTGGTTCGACGAGGTCCTCTGGCTGTCCTCGCTCGCCGGGCACAAGCCGATGGGCTGGCCCGCACCCAACGGCTACCCGGACGTCGCCGCGGCCTGGGCCGGGGCCGGCGCGACGCTCGGGGTGTGGAACCTCCACATGCAGCAGGGCTGGCAGTCGACCCGGACCGACGACCCATGGGTCACGGTCCCGCCGTTCAGGGGTCTGCTCCCGGCAGCTCTTCCGGCGACCCACGGCGAGTACGTCGACGCCCTCGCGTCCCGGCTGCTCGTCGGGCCGCTGTCCACCGCGAAGCGCGCCGCCGTGTGCGCCTTCCTCGACCGCACGCCGGCCTCGCCGCTGCGCGCCACGGACGCCGCGGTCGGCTGGCGGCTGCCCTACGTCGTCGCGCTCCTGCTCGACACCCCCGAGTTCGCGACCCGATGAGGACCCGACCGATGACCGACACCGTCCCCGCCGAGGCCCGCGTCCGCGCCTGCGGCTGTCCCGAGTACGAGCGCAGCACGGTGGACCGCCGCGCCGTGCTCGGCGGCCTCGCGGCGCTCGGGGCGGGGGCCGCGACGGTGGCGCTGGCCCCACGCGCCGACGCGACGACCTCGCTCACCTTCGCCGACGGCACGTACACCGGCGACACCCTCGTCGTGCTGTCCTTCCGCGGCGGGTTCGACGGTCTCTCGGCGGTCGTCCCCGTCGCCGACCCCGCCTACCTGACGCTCCGGCCGACGATCGGCATCCCGACGTCGCGCACGCTGCAGCTCGACGCGCGCTTCGGCCTGCACCCCGCCCTCGCGCCGCTCCTGCCCTGGTACACGGCAAAGAAGCTCGCCTTCGTCCACGCCCTCGGCCTGCCCAACCCCACCCGGTCGCACTTCACGGACATGGCCGAGCTCGAGCGGGCCGCCCCCGGCTCGTCGCTGCGGAGCGGCTGGCTCGACCGGATGGTCGGGGCCACCGACCGGCCCGGCACCTTCGCCGGCACCGCGCTCGGGACCGCGTCCGCCCCGGCGAGCTTCGCCGGGCCGACGCTGGAGCTCGCGATGCGCTCGGTCGACCGCTTCACCCTCTCCGGCGCCTGGGACGCCACGGAGGAGGCCCGCTGGTCGACCGCCCTGCGCGCCCTCCACGCCGGCGCCGCGCCGCAGCACGCCGGCCCCGCGACGACCGCCCTCGACGCCGTCGCGACGACGACCGCGATGAAGAACGCCGGATACTCCCCCGCCCACGGCGCCGTCTACCCCTCCGGGGACCTCGCCGCGTCGCTGCGGGACGTCGCCCGGCTCGTCAAGACGGGGGTCGGGCTGCGGGCTGCGACCGTCGACTCCGGGAACTGGGACATGCACGAGGGCCTCGGCCGCAGCGACCGGGGCTGGATGTTCGACCAGCTGGGGCAGGTCGCCGCCGCGCTCGCGGCGTTCATGACCGACCTCGGACCCGCCGCCGACCGCGTCACCCTCGTCACGCTGTCCGAGTTCGGGCGCCGCGCCGCGGAGAACGGCTCGGGCGGGACCGACCACGGGCACGGGAACGTCTCGATGGTCCTCGGCGGCAAGGTCAACGGCGGCCGGGTCTACGGGACCTGGCCGGGCCTGGGTGCCGGACAGCTGCAGCAGGGCGACCTCGCGGCGACGACGGACTTCCGCAGCCTGCTCGGCGAGATCCTCGAGCGGCGCTGCGGCCTCACGGCCTCGACGGTGCTGCCGGGGCTGCCGTCCGCCCGCCTGGGCGTGGTGCGCCGGGACGCCTGAGCCCCGGTCAGCCGGGGAAGGGCGGGACGAAGGCCCGGCGGCGCAGGCTGCGGCGGCGCCGGTCCAGCTCGAGACCGGTCGGGGCCGTCTCGGGCGCGAGCCTGCGGCGCAGCGTGCGGGTCGGCACGACGCGACGGGTGACGACCGAGCCGAAGCCGAGCCGGGCGAAGAACCGGTTGGCCTCGCGGCTGGTCGTCGGCACGTTGGACACGACCGTCTCGCAGCCGCCGCGCTCGGCGCCGGTGAGGACGGAGGCGAGGAGGGCCTTGGCGACCCCCAGGCGGCGGGCGTCGGGGCACACGTACAGCTGCTCGATCGTCACCTCCGGCGTGGGGCTGAGCCCGAACGGGTTGTCGGTCGTCACGACGAAGCCGACCGGCGCGCCCTCGAGCCGGGCCACCGACGCGACGACCCCCGGACGACGCAGCGCCGCGGCGAGGCGGCCGTCGGAGATCGTCCGCGCACAGGCCTCACGGCTCGCGCCCTGACCGACCCGCGACTCGAGCCAGAGCGCGGTGACGTCGGTCAGGTCGTCGCCGACCGGACGCACGTCCACGGGACGTCGACCCACGTCGCCTCCTCGGTCCGGGCCCACCGGACGGTGCCGGCCCCTGCTCGTGCCGACGATAGGGCGCGCAGCGCCCCCGCCGGAAGATCCACGGCCGAGGAACTCCCCCGGCGTCGACGGTCGCGTCCGCTCAGGACTTGGTGTCCATGCCCGCGACGACGGCGTCCGCGACCTCGCGCATGCCCATCCGCCGGTCCATCGCCGTCTTCTGGATCCACCGGAAGGCGTCGGCCTCGCTGATCTTGAGCTTCGTCATGAGGATGCCCTTGGCCCGGTCGACCGCCTTGCGGGTCTCCAGCCGCTCCCCGAGGTCGGCGACCTCGGACTCGAGCGCCTTGACCTCGGCCCACCGCGAGAGCGCGATGTCGAGCGCCGGGGTGACGTCGCCGGCGGTGAACGGCTTGACGACGTACGCCATGACCCCGGCGTCGCGGGCCCGCTCGACGAGCTCGGTCTGGCTGAAGGCCGTGAGCATGACGACGGGGCAGATCCGCTCCGCGCCGATCGTCTCGGCGGCCGTCAGCCCGTCCATGACCGGCATCTTGACGTCCATGATGATGATGTCCGGCGTCAGGGACCGGGCCATCTCGACGGCCTGCTCGCCGTCGCCGGCCTGGCCGACGACGTCGTAGCCGGCCTCGCGGAGCATCTCCGCGAGGTCCAGTCGGATGATGGCCTCGTCCTCGGCGACGAGAACCCGCTTCTTGGTGGGTGCGCTCTCACTCATGTGCCGGGAGCGGGACTCGAACCCGCACGCCCATCGGGCAGAGCATTTTGAGTGCTCCGTGTCTGCCGTTCCACCACCCCGGCGGGGGTTGTGGCCAGCGGGTCGACGAACGCGACGGCCGACGGTGGCCACGGAACGGTGCGGTCCGCTGTCCGCGCGTCATCCTACCGATCCGCGCACCCCCGGGCGTCACTGCTTCGCGGCGTCGGCGACGTCCATGTAGGCGGGGGCGACCCGGTTCTTCGCGTCACCGATCCGGTGCACCCGCAGGGCGTTCGTCGAGCCCGGGATCCCGGGCGGGGACCCCGCGACGATGACGACGTGGTCGCCCTCCTGGACCCGGCCGAGGGACAGGAGCATCTCGTCGACCTGCATCGCCATCTCGTCGGTGTGCCGGCACTTCGGGGTGAGGAAGGTCTCGACGCCCCACGAGAGCGCGAGCTGGCTGCGGGTCGACTGGTTCGGGGTGAAGGCGAGCATCGGGATGCGCGGGCGGACCCGGGCGAGCCGGCGGGTGCTGCCGCCCTTCTCGGAGAAGGTGATGAGGTACTTCACCCCGAGCAGCTCGCCGATCTCGGCGGCCGCGGCGGTCACGGCGCCGCCCTTGGAGTTCGGGCGGGTGCCGAGGGGGCGGATCCGGTGCAGGCCGTGGGTCTCGGTGTTCTCGATGATCTTCGCCATCGTCGAGACGGCGGCGAACGGGTGCTTCCCGACGCTCGTCTCCCCCGAGAGCATGAGCGCGTCCGCCCCGTCGAGCACGGCGTTCGCGGCGTCGGAGGCCTCGGCGCGGGTGGGCCGGCTGTTCTCGACCATCGACTCGAGCACCTGCGTCGCGACGATGACCGGCTTGGCGCGCCGCCGGGCGATCTCGCAGGCGCGCTTCTGGACGAGCGGGACCTGCTCGAGCGGCATCTCGACGCCGAGGTCGCCGCGGGCGACCATGACGCCGTCGAAGGCGCGGATGATCTCGTCGAGGTTCTCGACGGCCTGCGGCTTCTCGATCTTGGCGACGACGGGCAGCCGCAGCCCTTCCTCGTCCATGATCTCGTGGACCCGGGTGATGTCCTCGGCGCTGCGGACGAAGGACAGCGCGATCATGTCGGCCTTCGTGCGCAGGGCCCAGCGCAGGTCGTCCTCGTCCTTCTCGGACAGCGCCGGGACGGACACGGCGACGCCGGGGAGGTTGATCCCCTTGTTGTTCGACAGCGGGCCGCCCTCGAGCACCTGGCAGACGACGTCGGTCTCGGTGACGTCGGTCGCGATGAGCGCGATCTTGCCGTCGTCGATGAGGATGCGGTCGCCCGCCTGGACGTCGCCGGGAAGCCCGTCGTAGGTCGTCCCGACGGCCTCCTGGTCGCCGGGGACGTCACGGGTCGTGATCGTGAACGTCGCGCCCCGCTCGAGGACGATGGGGCCGTCCGCGAAGCGGCCGGTGCGGATCTTCGGGCCCTGGAGGTCGACGAGGACGCCGACCGCGTGACCGGTGGCGTCACCGGCCTCGCGGACCGCGGTGTACACCGCGTCGTGGTCGGCGTGGCTGCCGTGGCTGAGGTTGAGCCGGGCCACGTCCATGCCGGCGCGGACGAGCTCGCGGACGTTATCGGGAGAGGAGGTGGCAGGGCCCAGGGTGCAGACGATCTTCGCGCGACGCATGGGGCCGAGCCTATCGGTGGAAGCGGTTCCACTATGACCCGGGTCACATGACGGAGAGAGGGGCCCCACCCGTATCGGTGGGGCCCCTCGCGGACGGTGGCTCAGGCCGTGAGCGGGCGGTCCGTCGGGGCGACCGGGCGCGGCAGCCGGGACGGCTTGTGCATGAGCCAGGCGTCCACCTCGTGGGCGACCGAGCGACCCTCGGCGATGGCCCAGACGATGAGCGACTGCCCGCGGCCGGCGTCGCCGGCGACGAAGACGCCGGGGACGCTCGACATGAAGTGCCCGTCGCGGGCGACGTTGGTCCGCTCGTCCTTGTCGACGCCGAGCTGGTCGAGCAGGCCCTCGGGCTCGGGGCCGAGGAAGCCCATCGCGAGGAGGACGAGCTGCGCGGGGAGCTCGCGGTCGCTGCCCTCGACCTTCTCGAAGCCGTTCTCGCCGCGGGTCACCTCGTGGACCCGGAGGGCACGGACGCGGCCCTCGTCGTCGCCGACGACCTCGCTCGTGGAGATGGCGTAGACGCGGTCGCCGCCCTCCTCGTGCGCCGAGGCGACGCGGAAGAGCATCGGGTAGGTCGGCCACGGGTGGGCGTCGGAGCGGTCCTGGCCGGGCTGGGGCATGATCTCCAGGCTCGTCACCGAGCGGGCACCCTGCCGGTGCGCGGTCCCGATGCAGTCGGCCCCGGTGTCGCCGCCGCCGATGACGACGACGTCCTTGCCGGCCGCCGTGACCTGGCCCTCGACGGTCTGCCCGAGCGCCACCCGGTTCGCCGGCGGCAGGAAGTCCATCGCCTGGACGACACCGTCGAGCTCGCGGCCCGGGACCGGCAGGTCGCGCGGGACGGTGGAGCCGGTGGCGACGACGACCGCGTCGAACCGCTTGCGCAGGTCGGCGGCCGTGAGGTCCTTCCCGACGGTGACGCCGGTGCGGAAGCGGGTGCCCTCGGACTTCATCTGGGCGATCCGCCGGTCGAGGACGGACTTCTCCATCTTGAACTCGGGGATGCCGTAGCGCAGCAGCCCACCGGGCTGGTCGGCGCGCTCGTAGACCGCCACGGTGTGCCCGGCGCGGGTCAGCTGCTGGGCGGTGGCCAGGCCCGCCGGGCCGGAGCCCACGACCGCCACGGTCTTCCCGGACAGCCGCTCTGGCGAGCTCGGCAGGACGATGCCGTTGTCGAAGGCCCGGTCGATGATCGAGACCTCGACCTGCTTGATCGTCACGGCCGGCTGGTTGATGCCGAGGACGCACGCCGACTCGCACGGGGCCGGGCAGAGCCGGCCGGTGAACTCCGGGAAGTTGTTCGTCGCGTGCAGCCGCTCGATGGCCTCGCGCCACTCGCCGCGCCGGGCGAGGTCGTTCCACTCCGGGATGAGGTTCCCGAGCGGGCAGCCGTTGTGGCAGAAGGGGATGCCGCAGTCCATGCAGCGACCGGCCTGACGCTGGAGCTCGGGGACCGGCTGGTCCTCGTAGACCTCCTTCCAGTCCCTGATCCGCACCGGCACGGGACGCCGGCGCGGCAGCTCGCGCTCACGGGTCTTGAGAAAGCCTTGGGGGTCAGCCACGGGACGCCTCCATGATCCGCTCCCACACCTGGGGGCCGTCGGGGTCGAGTCCTTCCTGCTCCGCCTTCGTCCGCACGTCGAGGACGCGCTGGTACTGGCGGGGCAGGACGAGGGTGAAGGCCGACCGGGCGGAGTCCCAGTCGGCGAGCAGCCGGTCGGCCACGGCCGAGTCCGTCCACTCCCGGTGCCGCTCGAGGAGGTCGCGGCAGACGAGCGCGTCCTCGTCGCGCAGCGGCCGCAGGTCGACGAGCTCGCGGTTGACCCGGTGCGGGTCGAGGTCGAGGACGTAGGCGACGCCGCCGGACATGCCGGCCGCCAGGTTGCGGCCGGTCGGTCCGAGGACCATCGCGTGCCCGCCGGTCATGTACTCGAGGGCGTGGTCGCCGACGCCCTCGACGACGACGGTCGCGCCGGAGTTGCGGACGCAGAACCGCTCACCGACCCGGCCGCGGAGGAAGATCTCGCCGGACGTCGCGCCGTAGGCGATGACGTTGCCGGCGATGACGTTCTCCTCGGCGACGAGGGCGGAGTCCTGCGCCGGGCGGACGACGATGCGCCCGCCGGACAGGCCCTTGCCGACGTAGTCGTTCGCGTCGCCGACGAGGCGCAGGGTGACGCCCTGCGGGACGAAGGCGCCGAAGCTCTGCCCGGCGGAGCCGGTGAGCGTGAGGTCGATCGTGCCGTCGGCGAGGCCGTCCGGGTGGGCCTTGGTCACCTCGTGCCCGAGCATCGTGCCGACGGTGCGGTTGACGTTGCGGATCGCGAACTGCGCCTGCACCGGGTGGCCCTGGTCGATGGCGTCGCGGGCCGCGGCGATGAGCTGGTGGTCCAGGGCCTTCTCGAGGCCGTGGTCCTGGGCGACGCGGTGCCGCACGTCCGACCCGTCCGGGCTCTGCACCTTCGTGAGGACCGGGGACAGGTCCAGGCCGGAGGCCTTCCAGTGCGCCACCGCCTTGTCGGTGTCGAGGTGCTCGATCTGGCCGATGGCCTCCTCGATGCTGCGGAAGCCGAGCGCGGCCAGGTGCTCGCGGACCTCCTCGGCGATGTACTCGAAGAAGGTCTCGACGAACTCCGGCGCCCCGGAGTACCGGGAGCGCAGCTCCGGGTTCTGGGTGGCGATGCCGACCGGGCAGGTGTCGAGGTGGCAGACCCGCATGAGGATGCAGCCGGACACGACGAGCGGCGCGGTCGCGAACCCGAACTCCTCGGCGCCGAGCAGCGCGGCGACGACGACGTCGCGGCCGGTCTTGATCTGCCCGTCGACCTGGACGACGATCCGGTCCCGCAGCCCGTTGAGGACGAGGGTCTGCTGGGTCTCGGCGAGGCCGAGCTCCCAGGGGCCGCCCGCGTGCTTGAGCGAAGTGAGCGGGGAGGCGCCGGTGCCGCCGTCGTGCCCGGAGATGAGGACGACGTCGGCGTGCGCCTTGCTCACCCCGGCCGCGACGGTCCCGACGCCGACCTCGGAGACGAGCTTGACGTGGA
Organism: Phycicoccus avicenniae; assembly: GCF_018139485.1. Lineage (GTDB taxonomy): Bacteria > Actinomycetota > Actinomycetes > Actinomycetales > Dermatophilaceae > Phycicoccus > Phycicoccus avicenniae. The sequence goes on along the minus strand of NZ_JAGSNF010000003.1, from coordinate 121,771 downwards.
CCCGGGCCTGCGGGTTCGCGTTCTTGAGGTCGTGGATGAGCTGGGCGAGGTCCTCGATCGAGTAGATGTCGTGGTGCGGCGGGGGGCTGATGAGCCCGACACCCGGCGTCGAGTGCCGGGTCTTGGCGACCCAGGGGTACACCTTCGGGCCGGGCAGCTGCCCGCCCTCGCCGGGCTTGGCGCCCTGGGCCATCTTGATCTGGATGTCGTCGCTGTGGGTGAGGTACATCGACGTGACACCGAAGCGCCCGGAGGCGACCTGCTTGACCGCCGAGCGCCGCTCGGGGTCCAGGAGGCGCTCGACGTCCTCGCCGCCCTCGCCGGTGTTCGAGCGTCCGCCGAGGCGGTTCATCGCGACCGCGAGGGTCTCGTGGGCCTCCTGGCTGATCGAGCCGTAGCTCATCGCGCCGGTGGAGAACCGTCGGACGATGGCCTCGACGGGCTCGACCTCCTCGATCGGGACCGGCTCGCGCGGCGTCTCGCCGCCGAGCTCGAAGAGCCCGCGGAGGGTCATCAGCCGACCGGACTGCTCGTCGACCCGCTGGGTGTACTGCTTGAAGACGTCGTACCGGCGCTGCCGCGTCGCGTGCTGCAGTCGGAAGACGGTCTCGGGGTCGAAGAGGTGCGGCTCGCCCTCGCGGCGCCACTGGTACTCGCCACCGACGGCGAGCTTGCGGTGGGCCTGGCGGATGCCGTCCGGCGGGTAGGCGCTCTCGTGCCGGGCCGCGGTCTCGGCAGCGAGGACGTCGAGGCCGATGCCGCCGAGCTGGGAGACGGTGCCGGTGAAGTACTCGTCGACGAGGTCCTGGGAGAGGCCGAGCGCCTCGAAGACCTGCGCGCCGCGGTAGGACGCGACGGTGGAGATGCCCATCTTCGACATCACCTTGAGGACGCCCTTGCCGAGCGCCTTGATGAGGTTGGCGACCGCCTGCTCCTCGCTCACCTCGGTGATGTCGCCGCGGCGGACCATGTCCTCGACGGTCTCCATCGCGAGGTAGGGGTTGATCGCGGCGGCGCCGTAGCCGATGAGCAGCGCGACGTGGTGCACCTCGCGGACGTCCCCGGCCTCCACGACGAGCCCGACCTGGGTGCGGGTCTTCTCGCGGATGAGGTGGTGGTGGACGGCCGAGGTGACGAGCAACGACGGGATCGGCGCGGTGTCGCGGTCGGAGTCACGGTCGGACAGGACGATGAAGCGCGCCCCCTCCTCGATGGCCTGCGAGACCTCGGCGAAGATCTCCCCGAGCCGGTCGCGCAGGGCCTTCTCGCCGCCGTCGACGTCGTACGTGGCCCGCACGACGTGGGTGCCGAAGCCGGGCAGGTCGCCGTCGGCGTTGATGTGGACGATCTTCGCGAGCTCGTCGTTGTCGAGCACGGGGAACGGCAGGACGACCTGGCGGGCGTGCGCCGGGTTGGCGTCGAGGAGGTTGCCCTCCGGGCCGACGGCGCTGTCGAGCGAGGTGACGAGCTCCTCGCGGATCGCGTCGAGCGGCGGGTTCGTCACCTGGGCGAAGAGCTGGGTGAAGTAGTCGAAGACGAGCCGCGGGCGGTCCGACAGCACCGCGATCGGGGTGTCGGTGCCCATCGAGCCGAGGGCCTCCGCCCCGGTCCGGGCCATCGGGGCGAGGATGACCTTGAGCTCCTCCTCGGTGTACCCGAAGGTCCGCTGCCGCCGGGCGACCGAGGCGGCGGTGTGCACGATGTGCTCGCGCTCGGGCAGGTCCGGCAGCCGGATGAGGCCGGCGTGCAGCCACTCCTCGTACGGGTGCTCCCCCGCGAGCCCGGACTTGACCTCCTCGTCGCTGACGATCCGGCCCGCCTCGGTGTCGACGAGGAACATCCGGCCCGGCTGGAGCCGGCCGCGGCGCACGACGTTCTCGGGCTCGAGGTCGAGGACGCCGGACTCGGAGGCGAGGACGACGAGCCCGTCGCCGGTGACCCAGTACCGGCCCGGGCGCAGGCCGTTGCGGTCGAGGACGGCGCCGACGAGGCTGCCGTCGGTGAAGCAGACGGCCGCGGGACCGTCCCACGGCTCCATGAAGGTCGAGTGGAACTCGTAGAAGGCCCGGCGGGCCGGGTCCATCGACGCGTGGTTCTCCCACGCCTCCGGGATCATCATGAGGACGGCGTGCGGCAGCGAGCGGCCCCCGAGGTGGATGAGCTCGAGGACCTCGTCGAAGGAGGCCGAGTCGGACGCGTCCGGGGTGCAGATCGGCGACAGGCGGGACAGGTCCCCGGACAGCACGTCGGAGGCCAGCTGGCTCTCCCGGGCGTGCATCCAGTTGCGGTTGCCCTTCATCGTGTTGATCTCGCCGTTGTGGGCGATGAGCCGGTACGGGTGGGCGAGCGGCCAGCTCGGGAAGGTGTTCGTCGAGAAGCGGGAGTGGACGAGGGCGAGCTCGGTGGCGAACCGCTCGTCGGAGAGGTCGGGGAAGAACGGCTCGAGCTGGCCGGTCGTCAGCATCCCCTTGTAGACGACGGTGCGCGCCGACAGCGACGGGAAGTAGACGTCGGCCTCGCGCTCGGCCCGCTTGCGCAGGGCGAAGGCGAGCCGGTCGAGCTCGATGCCCGCGAGGCCCTCGTCGGAGCCGACGAAGACCTGGCGGAAGCACGGCATCGTGTCGCGGGCGGCGGCACCGACGAGGTCCGGGACGACGGGGACGTCGCGCCAGGCGAGGACGCGCAGACCCTCGGTGCGGGCGATCTCCTCGACCCGCTGCTCGGCCCGGGCCCGCTCGGCCTCGTCGGTCGGCAGGTAGGCCATGCCCGCGGCGTACTGCCCGGCGGGCGGCAGGTCCGCGTCGACGACCTCGCGGAAGAAGGCGTCGGGGACCTGGGTCAGGATGCCCGCGCCGTCGCCGACGAGCGGGTCGGCGCCGGTGGCACCCCGGTGGTCGAGGTTGCGCAGGGCGTCGAGGGCGTGGACGACGATGTCGTGCCCGGCGTGCCCGCGCATCGTCGCGACCATCGCGACGCCACAGGCGTCGTGCTCGTGCTCGCGGCGGTACAGGCCGGTGTCGGCGGGCTGGGCGGAGAAGCGGGCGACGGACACGTCGCATCACCGTCCTCTGGGTCGTCGGCCCCCGGGCGGAGGCCAGGCACGGCAAGGTCAGGCGCGGACGTCGATGGCCACGTCGGGGAATCGTAGCCCGCACCGCCGCCGTCCCGACATTCGAGCCGCCCTATCCCACATCCTGGGAACGCGGAGGCGTCTCGTCCGCGTCCTCCGAGGGCTCGGCCGTGGGCTCGTCGCCGGCCTCGTCCGGGGCGTCCGCGGTCGCGCCGGGGTCGGGCGCGCGGCGGGCCCGCCGCCCCGTGAACCACAGGATCCAGACCCCGAGGAGGAAGACGCCGATGCTCGTCCACACGTTGAGCCGTTGGCCGAGCACCATCTCGGCCTCGTCGGTCCGCATCCGCTCGATGACGACCCGGCCGAGCGGGTAGCCGGCGACGTAGAGACCGAACACCTGACCGGGGGCCCAGCGGCGCCACCGTCCGGCGAGGAGCAGCAGGACGCCGAGGACGACGAGGAAGACGCTCTCGTACAGGAACGTGGGCTGGAAGGTGCCGAGGACGACCGGGTCGCCCGCGGCGTCGGTGACGGCCCGGGCCGCCGACTGGTCCCACTCGTGGATGACGAGGCCCCAGGGCGCGTCGGTCGGCCCGCCGTAGAGCTCGTTGTTGAACCAGTTGCCCCAACGGCCGAGTGCCTGGGCGAACGCGACCCCGGGGGCCGCCGCGTCGGCGAAGACGAGGAACGGGATCCCGGCCCGACGGCAGCCGACCCACGCGCCGAGTGCCCCCAGGGAGATGGCGCCCCAGATGCCGAGACCGCCCTCCCAGATCCGCAGCGCGGCGGAGAGGTCGCCGCCCTCGCCGAAGTACGGGCCGGGGGTCGAGACGACGTGGTAGAGCCGCCCGCCGACGATCCCCGCGACGACGGCGTAGGCCGCGACGTCGAGGACGACCCCGGACTCGTACCCGCGCGCCGCGAGCCGGCGCCCGGTGAGCCAGACGGCGAGGACGATGCCCGCGAGGATGCACAGGGCGTACGCGCGCAGCGTGAGCGGTCCGAGGTCGAACGCCCCGACGGTGGGGCTCGGGATCGAGGTCGTCACGAGGTGGCCCCGAGCACCTCGGCGAGGTCCTCTGGGGTCGAGACGCCGGACAGGTCGACCTCCTCGCCGTCGGACTTCACCGTCGGCGTCCCGCGCACGCCCTCCTCCTCGAAGGCCGTCGCGTTCACGGACGTGACGTACCGGGTGTACGTGCCGTCGGCGACGCACTGCTCCCACGTGTCGAGGTCGTCACCGGTGATGCCGGCCTCCTGCGCCCAGCCGTCGAGGGTCTCCTGCGGCAGGTCGACGCCCTCCCGGGCCTGGCCGGCGTAGGCGGCGTCGTGGAAGTCCTGGAAGGCGCCCTGGTCCGCAGCGCAGAAGCCGCCGTTCGCCGCGGGGGTCGAGTAGTCGGCGCCGGTCGTGTCGTCGAGGAAGTTGAGGATGTGGTACCTCAGCTCGATCCGTCCGTCCCGGGCGAGGTCCTCGATCGGGCCGCCGAAGGCGGCTTCGAACTGCCCGCACGCGGGGCACTGGAAGTCCTCGAAGACGTCGACGACCGGGGCGCCCTCCCGGAGCTCGACGTCGGCGAAGGCCCGGTACCCCTCGCCCATCTGCGCGCCCGCCGGGGTCGCGGTGCTCGTCCCGACCTCGGCCTCGCGCTGCACCTGGGTCCACACGACGCCGGCGACGACGGCGACGATTGCGACGACGACGACGGCGGCCGCCACGACGATCCGGTTCGCTCCCCCGCCGCCGGACCCCGCCGCGGCCTGGATCTTCGCCTGCCGGCCACCGGACGCGGTCTTCTTCGTCGTCTTCGCCATCGCTGCGGGTCAGCCTCTCAGTCGCGGAACAGGACTCGGTCGAGGGCGGCGAGCGAGCGCGGCCGCCACCACAACCAGACACCCGCGGCGGCGAACGAGGCGTCGCGGGCGATCTCCTGAGGGTATTTCGTCTCGTTCTCGCCGATCTGGCCGCCTCCGCCGAAGCAGCCGCAGTCGATCGTCAGCCCGCGGGCCCACGCCTGGGCGATGCCGACGACGAAGGCGACCATGAGCAGCGTCGAGACGACCGCCACCGGACGGGTGAAGAGGCCGAGGACGAGGAGGACGCCGAGGACGATCTCGACGAACGGCAGGGCGAGGCCGACCCAGCCGGCGAGGCCGAGCGGCATGATCTCGTAGGCCTGGACGGCCCGCTCCGAGGTGAGCGGCTTGCCGACCTTCGCGAGGCCGGCCCAGAGCAGGACGCCGCCGAGGAAGAGGCGGGCGAGGAGGCCGACGACGTCCAGGACCCGCGGCGAGCGGTACCAGGCGGTGACGGCCCGCTCGGTCTCGACGTCGGTCGTCACGCGCGTCCCTCCCGGACCCCTGCGGCCAGCTGTTCGGTCAGTGAGCGCAACGCCTCGAGCCGGTCCGCGAGTTCCCCCTCACCCCCGAGGGTGCGCACGAGGGCCGACCCGACGATGACGGCGTCGGCGTACGCGGCGATCTCGGCGGCCTGCTCGCGGGTGGAGACCCCGAGCCCGATGCCGACCGGCAGGTCGCAGACGGCGCGGACCTTCTCGACGAGGCCGCGGGCCTGGGAGTCCACGCTCGTGCGGGCACCCGTCACACCCATCGTCGAGGCCGCGTAGACGAACCCGGACGAGGCCGTCGTCACGACCTCGAGCCGGTCCGGCGTGCTGCTCGGGGCGACGAGGAAGATCCGGTCGAGGCCGTGCCGGGCGGACGCCGCGAGCCAGTCCTCGGCCTCGTCCGGGACGAGGTCGGGGGTGATGAGCCCGGAGCCGCCGGCCGCGGCGAGGTCGGCGGCGAAGCGCTCGACGCCACGGCGCAGGACGGGGTTCCAGTACGTCATCGCGACGGGGACCGCGCCGGCGTCGCGGACCGCCCGCACCGCGGCGAAGACGTCGTCGACGCGCGCCCCGCCGGCGAGCGCCGTCACCATGGCGTCCTGGTTCACCGGTCCGTCGATGACGGGGTCGCTGTAGGGGATGCCGACCTCGACGACGTCGCACCCGCCCTCGACGAGGACGCGCATCGCGGCGACGGAGGCCTCGACGGTCGGGAAGCCGACCGGCAGGTACCCGACGAGGGCGGCGCGGCCCTCGGCCCGGCAGCGGGCGAAGACGTCGGCGAGGCCCGGCGCGGTCGTCGTCACGGCGCTCACTGCGTGCCCTCGTCGACGAGCCCGAACCACGCCGCGGCGGTGTGCATGTCCTTGTCGCCGCGTCCGGAGAGGTTGACGAGGACGAGGCCGTCGGGCCCGAGCTCCCGCCCGATCTCCATCGCCCCGGCGAGCGCGTGCGCGGACTCCAGGGCCGGGATGATGCCCTCGGTCCGGCACAGCAGCGAGAACGCCTCCATCACCTGGTCGTCGGTGGCGTACCGGTACTCGGCCCGCCCGCTGTCGCGCAGGTGGGCGTGCTCCGGTCCGACGCTCGGGTAGTCCAGGCCCGCGGAGATCGAGTGCGACTCGAGGGTCTGACCGTCCGCGTCCTGCATGAGGTAGCTCATCGCGCCGTGGAGCACGCCGGGGCTCGCGGAGGCGAACCGGGCGGCGTGGCGCCCGGACTCCACGCCCTCTCCCCCGGCCTCGACGCCGACGAGCCGGACGCCCTCGTCGGGGACGAAGCGGTGGAAGATCCCCATGGCGTTCGAGCCGCCGCCGACGCAGGCGAGCACCGCGTCGGGCAGCCGGCCGGTGAGCTCGAGGACCTGCTCGCGGGCCTCCTCGCCGATGACGGCGTGGAAGTCGCGGACCATCTCGGGGAACGGGTGCGGCCCGGTGACGGTGCCGATGCAGTAGTGCGTCGTCCCGACGTTCGTCACCCAGTCGCGCAGCGCCTCGTTGATGGCGTCCTTGAGGGTGGCACTGCCGTGCTCGACGGCGACGACCTCGGCGCCCAGGATGCGCATCCGGGCGACGTTGAGCGCCTGGCGCTCGGTGTCGACCTTGCCCATGTAGACGGTGCAGTCCAGGCCCATGAGCGCGGCGGCGGTCGCCGTGGCGACACCGTGCTGGCCGGCGCCGGTCTCGGCGATGATCCGGGTCTTGCCCATGCGCTTCGTGATGAGGGCCTGGGCGAGGACGTTGTTGATCTTGTGCGAGCCGGTGTGGTTGAGGTCCTCGCGCTTGAGGACGACCCGTGCCCCGCCGCAGTGCGCCGCGAACCGGGGCACCTCGGTGACGATGCTCGGCCGGCCGGTGTACGTCGCGTGCAGCCGGGCGAGCTCGTCACCGAACTCGGGGTCGACGGCCGCCTTCTGCCGGGCCTCGTCGAGCTGCTCGAGGGCGGGGACCAGCGCCTCCGGGACGTACCGCCCGCCGAAGCGTCCGAAGCGGCCCGGCCGCTCGAGCGGCACCGGGGTCATCCCCTCGGCCGCCTCGTCCACCGGGTGCTCCTCGGGCGCGGTCACCGTGCCACCCCCGACCCGGCGGCGACGATCGCGGCCGCGGCCGCCCGGGGGTCGCCGTCGCGCACGAGCGCCTCGCCGACGAGGACGACGTCGGCGCCCTGCGCGGCGTAGGCCGCCGCGTCCTGCGGCCCGGAGATCCCGGACTCGGCGACGGTGACGACGCCGTCCGGGACGAGCGGGCGCAGGCGGGAGAAGGTGTCGGGGTGGACCTGCAGGGTCTTGAGGTCGCGGGCGTTGACACCGACGACGGTGGCGCCGGCGTCGACGGCGCGCTGGGTCTCGTCCTCGTCGTGGACCTCGACGAGAGCGGTCATCCCGAGCTCGCCGACCCGCGCGAGGAGGGACCGCAGGGTCGGGTCGTCGAGGGCGGCGACGATGAGCAGGACGATGTCCGCGCCGTGCGCGCGGGCCTCCCACACCTGGTAGTCGGTGACGACGAAGTCCTTGCGCAGCACGGGGACGTCGACGGCGGCCCGGACGACGTCGAGGTCGGCGAGGCTGCCGCGGAACCGCCGCTGCTCGGTGAGCACCGAGATCGCCGTGGCCCCACCGGCCTCGTACGCGGCAGCGAGGGAGGCGGGGTCGGGGATGTCGGACAGCTCGCCCTTGCTCGGGCTGGCCCGCTTCACCTCGGCGACGAGCGAGAGCCCCGGGCGCCGGAAGAGCGCCTCGGCGTCGAGCGCCGGCGCGGCCGTGGCCACGGCGCTCTCGAGGTCGGACCTGCTCGTACGGCGCTGCCGCTCCGCCAGGTCCTCCCGGACCCCGGCGACGATGTCGTCGAGGACCGAGGCCCCGGCCGACGCGCCGGTCATCGGATGGACGGTGCCTTCTCGGTGTCCCGGTCGGCGGCACCGTAGCCCGCCATCGAGAGCACCTTGCCGGCGACCGCACCGACGACCGCGAGCACGGCGCCGCCGACGAACAGCCAGACGTTGGGGAAGACGACCGCGAGCGACATGATCGCCGAGGCGACGATGATGATCCCGACGGCCGTCCAGGCCGCCACGCTGTGGCCGTGGTCTTCGTGCTCGCTCATGCTGCTCACTCTACGAAAGGGGGTGGCCCGGGCGGGCGGGTCGCCGCCCGGTGCTGGGGCCAGTGTCTCAGGTCCCGCGCTCGTCGCCGACGTCGGTCGGGTCGCGACCGGCCGACAGGTCGTCCCAGGTGCTGCTCACCCGCTCGCCCCGGGCGCCGGCCACGTCGCCGGACCCCGACGGCGGCTCGTACCGGCGCGACGGTCCGGACCACCGGCGCCGGCCGAGGACGGCGAGCACGAGGGCGAGGAGGGACAGGAGCACGCCGAGGAGCGCCAGCCACGGCCAGACCGTCGCGACCGCCTCCGCGGGCACCGTCCCGGTCCGCCCGACCCGTGCCGCGGCGACGGGACCCAGCACCCCCGAGGGGTCGAGGAGCACCCGGACGACGAGGGCGCCCGCGCCGACGGCGCAGCCCGCCCACAGGACGAGGGCGACGACCCGGGCGACGCGGCCGGCGGAGACGACGGCCACGGCCGCCGCGGCGAGGGCCAGGGCGAGGGCGGACAGGCCCGGGGCGACGTCGGTCCCGGTGGCGACGACGCGGCTGCCGCCGAGGACGGCGTCCTCGACCTGCCCCGAGACCCAGGGGCGCAGCCCGGTGACGAGGACGACGCCGGCCCCGAGGAGGGCGAGGAGAGCGACCGGACCCCGCCCGGTGAGCCGCCTCACCGGACGGTCCGCAGCGCGCCGGCGGTCGCGACGGCCCGCAGCGCGGCGGTGGCCTTCGCGACGCACTCCTCGTGCTCACGGGCCGGGTCGGAGTCGGCGACGATGCCGGCCCCGGCCTGGACGTGGGCGACGCCGTCCTTGACGACGGCGGTCCGGATGGCGATCGCCATGTCGAGGTCGCCGTGGAAGTCGAGGTAGCCGACGACGCCCCCGTAGATGCCGCGGCGCGAGGGCTCGTAGCGTTCGATGAGCGCCAGGGCCCGCGGCTTCGGCGCCCCGGACAGGGTGCCCGCGGGGAAGGTGGAGCGGAGGACGTCGTAGGCGCTCACCCCGGGCCGCGTGTCCCCGACGACCGTCGACTCGATGTGCATGACGTGGCTGTAGCGGCGCACGTCCATGAGCTCGACGACGTCGACGGTCCCCGGCCGGCAGACCCGCTGGAGGTCGTTGCGGCCGAGGTCGACGAGCATGACGTGCTCGGAGCGCTCCTTGGGGTCGGCGAGCAGCTCCTCGGCGAGCCGGACGTCGTCCTCCGGGGTCTTGCCCCGCGGCCGGGACCCCGCGATCGGGTGGGTGATCGCCCGCTCCCCCGTGACCTTGACGAGCGCCTCCGGTGAGCTGCCGACGACCGCGAACGACGAGCCCTCCCCGTCCGGGAACCGGAAGAGGTACATGTAGGGACTCGGGTTCGACGCCCGCAGCGCCCGGTACACCTCGAGCGGGTCGGCCGGGCAGTCGAGGGAGAACCGCTGGGACAGGACGACCTGGAAGACCTCCCCGGCGCGGATGTCCTCCTTGGCCCGCTCGACGACCTCCTCGTAGCCCTCGCGGGTGGTGTTCGAGCGGACGAGCCGCAGCGCCTCCTCGGCGGCCGGCCCGTCGACGACGGCCACGGTGCTCGGTGCGGGCGCGGCGAGCGCCTCGGTCATCGCGTCGAGGCGGGACACCGCGTCGGCCCACGCCTGCTCGACCCGCTCGTCGGTCGCGTCGTAGTTCACGGCGTTGGCGACGAGGAGGATCGAGCCGTCGGCGTGGTCGAGGACGGCGAGGTCGGTCGCGAGCATCATCGCGACCTCCGGGACCCCGAGCTCGTCGGGCAGCTCGTCGGGGACCCGCTCCCAGGCGCGGACGGCGTCGTACGACACCGCGCCGACCATCCCCCCGGTGAGTGGCGGCAGGCCGGCGATCGGCGGCGTCGCGAGCGCCTCCATCGTCGCCCGCAGCGCCTCGGTGGCGGGCCCGTCGGTGGGGACGCCGGCGGGCGGCTCGCCGACCCAGTGCGCCTCGCCGTCGCGCTCGGTGAGCGTCGCACGGCTCGCGGCGCCGACGATCGAGAAGCGCGACCAGACCCCGCCGTGCTCGGCCGACTCGAGGAGGAAGGTCCCCGGCCGGTCGCCCGCGAGCTTGCGGTAGACCCCGACGGGGGTCTCGGCGTCGCCCATGAGCCGGCGCACGACGGGGATGACCCGGCGGTCGCGGGCCAGGACGCCGAACGCGTCGAGGCTCGGCCAGGTCTCGCCGAACCCGAGCCGGGGGGCATCGACGGCCGGCGCCGTCACGCCGCGCCCCCGACGACCGCCCCGAGGTCACGGCCGTCGAAGCACGTGCGGCTGCCGGTGTGGCAGGCCGCCCCCACCTGGTCGACCCGCACGAGGAGGGCGTCGCCGTCGCAGTCGAGGGCCACCGACCGGACGTGCTGGACGTGGCCGGAGGTGTCGCCCTTGCGCCAGTACTCCGCCCGGGACCGGGACCAGAAGGTCACCCGGCCCTCGGTGAGGGTGCGGCGCAGCGCCTCGTCGTCCATCCACCCGAGCATGAGCACCTCGCCGGTGTCGTGCTGCTGGACGATCGCGGCGACGAGCCCCGCGGGGTCCCGGGTGAGCCGCGCGGCGAGCGCGGGGTCGAGGGCGGCGTCGGAGGTCGGCACCCCGCCATTCTGCCGTGGCGCCCCGGGGACGGGGGTCAGCGGCCGTCCGCGGGGACCGGCCGCAGCCGGCGGTCGAGCGCGACGGCCCCCGCGAAGAGCAGGAGGAAGAGGACGGTGATGCCGGCGCAGGCGACGACGACGGCCGCCGTCCCGCCCTCCCGGTGGTCGAGGAACGGGTAGGGATACCAGCCCGAGACGACCCCGACGACGAGGGTCGAGGCGGTCCACAGCAGCGGCCAGGCGAGCGCCTCCCCGGCGGTCCGCCAGGTCGTGCGGGGACGTGGTCCCGCGACCACCCACCCGAGGACGGCGACGAGCGGGACGACGACGTGCAGGAGGGTGTCGGCGAGGGCGTCGAGCCCCTCGAGGTCGAGCAGCGGGCGCAGCAGGACGTAGTGGACGAGCCCGGTCACGGTGATCCCGACGAGCGCCGCGAGGCGGACCGGCCGGAACCACCGGCCGTCCTGCGCGGGGTCCCCCGCGAGCCACCAGGACGTGACGGCGACGAGGAGGTTGCTCTGGATCGTGAAGTAGCAGAGGAACCGGACGAGGGCCAGGCCGAGCGGCGGCGCGGCCGACTCGTCGAGGACGGCGCTGCCCGCGAGCACGAGGGCGAGCTGGAGCAGCACCGCGGCCGTGGCGAGCCCGGCTACGACGAGGTGGGTGCCGCGGGCGGCGCTCCGGCCCACACCCGGCGCCCGGACGCTCATCGGACGGGGAGGTCGGCGGCCCGCAGCGCGTCCTTGACCTCGCCGATCGTCAGCTCGCCGAAGTGGAACACGCTCGCGGCGAGGACGGCGTCGGCACCGGCCTCGACGGCGGGGGCGAAGTGCTCGACCGCCCCCGCTCCCCCGCTGGCGACGACGGGGACGTCGACCGCGGCCCGGACGAGCCGGACGAGCTCGAGGTCGAAGCCGTCCTTGGTCCCGTCGGCGTCCATCGAGTTGAGGAGGATCTCGCCGGCCCCGAGGTCGGCCGCCCGGGCGCACCACTCGACGGCGTCGACGCCGGTGCCCGTGCGCCCCCCGTGGGTCGTCACCTCGAAGCCGGCGACGACCCGGCCGTCCTCGGCCCGGCGACGGCGCACGTCCGCCGACAGGACGAGCACCTGGGCGCCGAACCGGTCGGCGGTCTCGGCGATGAGCGCGGGTCGGGCGATGGCCGCGGTGTTGACGCCGACCTTGTCGGCGCCGGCCCGCAGCAGCCGGTCGACGTGCTCGACGGTGCGCACCCCGCCCCCGACGGTCAGCGGGATGAAGACCTCCTCGGCGGTCCGCGCGACGACGTCGTACATCGTGTCCCGGTCGCCGCTGGAGGCGGTGACGTCGAGGAAGGTCAGCTCGTCGGCGCCCTGCTCGCCGTAGCGGCGGGCGAGCCCGACGGGGTCGCCGGCGTCGCGCAGCCCCCGGAAGTTCACGCCCTTGACGACCCGCCCGGCGTCGACGTCGAGGCAGGGGATGACACGGACGGCGACCGACACGCGGCCAGCCTAGCCGCGGCACTAGGGTCGCTCGCGTGTGGTTCCAGGTCACCGACCCGGCCGACCCCGCGCACGTCGTCGCCGTGCTCGAGGCGCTGCAGGACGCCCGGCCGCGGTGCGGTGCCACGGCCGTCGTCGCGGTCGACGGCCCGAGCGGGTCCGGCAAGACGACCCTCGCGAAAGGGCTCGTCGACGCCCTCGGCTGCCCCGCCGTCCACATGGACGAGATCTACCCCGGCTGGGACGGCCTCGCCGACGCCGTCCCCCTCCTCGTCGACCAGGTCCTCGCCCCGCTGTCCCGCGGGCTGCCGGGGCGGTACCGCACCTGGGACTGGGAGGACCACCGGTGGGGGCCGTCGAGGGACGTCCCCGTCACCCCGCTGCTCGTCGTCGAGGGCTGCGCGTCCAGCGTCGGCGCGGCCGGCGGGTACGCCGCCGTCCGGGTGTGGGTCGAGGCCGACCGCGACGAGCGGATGCGCCGGGGCCTGGCCCGGGACGGCGAGACCTTCCGCCCGCACTGGGAGCGCTGGGCCGCGCAGGAGGCGGCCCTCTTCGGCGCCGACGGCACCCGTGAGCGGGCCGACGTCGTCCTCGACACCCGGGTGGCACGATGACGCGCTCGCCGGCGGCGACCGTCCGCGACGTCCGCGCCGGCCTCGGCCGGGGGGTCTCCCGGGTCCGCACCCGCGGGGTGTTCCTCGCCCAGATCGGGGTCGCGGTCCTGCTGTCGTGGACGCTCGCGACCGGTCTCCTCGGTCACGACCAGCCGTTCTTCGCCCCGGTCACGGCACTGCTCTGCCTCGGGCTCACCTACGGCCAGCGGCTGCGACGGATCGTCGAGGTCTCGGTCGGCGTCGCCATCGGCGTCCTCGTGGGCGACGTCATCGTCCTGCTCCTCGGCAGCGGTGGCTGGCAGATGGCGGTCGTCGTGATGCTCGCCATGAGCCTCGCCCTCCTCGTCTCCTCCGGCCAGCTCGCGGTCGTCCAGGCCGGGGTGCAGTCCGTCTTCATCGTCGCCTTCGCCGCGGGGGCCGGCGAGGGGGTCGACCGGTGGCTCGACGCCCTCGTCGGCGGCTCCGTCGCCCTCGTCATCGGCACCCTCGCCCCGACGACACCGGTCGTGCGCCCCCGCGCCGAGGCGGCGGCGACGGTGCGGGCCGTCGCCGGGACGCTCCGGCACGTCTCCGCGGCGCTGCGCCGAGCGGACCTCGACGCGGCCCACGAGGCGCTGGTCGAGGCCCGGTCGCTCGAGGGCCGGCTCGGCGACCTGCGCACCGCCGCCGCGGAGGGTGTCGCCGTCGTGCGCCAGTCCCCGTTCCTGCGCGGCAGCCGGCCGCACGCCGTCGCCGCCTCCGCCCTCGTCGTCCCGCTCGACCGCTGCGTGCGCAACCTGCGCGTCCTCGCCCGGCGCGCCACCGCGGCCGTCCGGCGCGACGAGGAGGTGCCCGCCAACTACGTCGCCCTCGTCGACGAGCTCGCCGCCGCCGCGGAGGACCTCGCCCGGATCCTCGACGAGCACGTCCGGCCCGTCGAGGCGCGGCTGGCTCTCACCCGCGTGGCCGGGCTCACGGGGCGTGCGGAGCCCGGGGCGGGGCTGTCCTCGGAGATGATCCGCGGCCAGGTGGCCTCGATGGTCGTGGACCTCCTCGTCGTCGCCGGCACCGATGACGACGAGGCCCTGCGGCTCGTCCAGGAGGCGCAGGGCGCCTGAGCCTCGGGTCAGGCCTGCGCGCGGTGGTGCGCGACGAGCCGTCCGAGCCGGCGGGCCTCCGCCCGGCCGCGCTCCCCGTCGACCCGCTGGATCGCCATGACGGCGAGGGTGTCGTGGTCGGTGAGGTCGATGCTCACCCACGGGTCGCCGTCGGGGAAGCGGACGTCGGCGATCTCGTCCCAGCCGACGGTGCGGGTGAGGACGAGGTTGCGGACGACGATGCCGTCGGGCCCGGGCACCGCGCGGATCGCGCTGTAGCGCCAGATGAACGCCGAGACGAGCAGGCCGAACCCGATGAGCGCGGCCTGGTCGAAGGGGCCCCACGCCCCCTGCAGCCCCATCCCGACCGCGACGCCGACGTGGATCGCGAGGAACACCGCGGCGACGACCGCCGGCACGACCCGGCCGCGCCGCGGGCGGAACGGGGCGTCGAGGGCGCCCTCGGGGCCGGCGTCGGTCACAACCGGCACGCCGTGATGTCCGTGACGAGGATGGCGCGGGCGCCGAGCTCGTAGAGCTCGTCCATCACGGCGTTCGTCACCCCGCGCGGCACCATCGCCCGCACGGCGACCCACTCGCGGTTCTGCAGCGGGGACACCGTCGGGCTCTCCAGCCCCGGGGTCACGGCGCACGCCCGGTCGACGAGGTCGGCCGGGCAGTCGTAGTCGAGCATGACGTACTCGCGGGCGGTGACGACCCCGAGGAGCCGGCGACGCAGCACCTCGACCGCGGCGAGCTCGGTGGAGGTCTCGTCCCGCACGAGCACCGCCTGGCTGCGCAGGATCGGGTCGCCGAAGACCTCGAGCCCCTGGCCGCGCAGGGTGGCGCCGGTCTCGACGACGTCGGCGATGACGTCGGCCACCCCGAGGGTGATCGCCGTCTCGACGGCCCCGTCGAGCCGGACGACCTGCGCGGAGACGCCGTGGTCGGCGAGGTGCTTCTCGACGAGGCCGGAGTAGCTCGTCGCGACGCGGTGGCCGGCGACGTCCTCGAGGGTCGAGGCGGTGCCGGGGCGGGCGGCGTACCGGAAGGTCGAGGCGCCGAACCCGAGCTCCATGACCTCGGTCGCGGCGGACCCGGAGTCCAGGAGCAGGTCGCGGCCGGTGACGCCGCAGTCTACGGTGCCGGACCCGACGTAGACGGCGATGTCCCGGGGCCGGAGGTAGAACAGCTCGACCCCGTTGGCCTCGTCGCGGACGACGAGCTCCTTGGAGTCGCGGCGGGTGCGGTAGCCGGCCTCGCGCAGCATGGCGGCGGCGGGCTCGGAGAGGGACCCCTTGTTGGGGACGGCGATGCGCAGCATGGTCGGTGGCCTTCGGTTCAGAGGTGGCGGTAGACGTCGTCGGGGGTGAGGTCGCAGGCGAGGAGGAGCACCTGGAGGTGGTACAGCAGCTGGCTGACCTCCTCGGCGGTGCGCTCGCGGCCCTCGTGCTCCGCGGCCATCCACACCTCGGCGGCCTCCTCCACGACCTTCTTGCCGATGGCATGGACACCGGCGTCGAGGGCGGCCACCGTGCCGGAGCCCTCGGGGCGGGTCCGCGCCTTGTCGGCGAGCTCGGCGAACAGGTCGTCGAAGGTCTTCACAGGCGACAAGGGTACGGGCCGCGGCCGGGTGGTCGGCGCCGAGTCCGGCCTACCCTCGGGTCATGACCGCGCCCGCGCCCGTCCCGTCCGCCCCGCTGCCGGGCCTCGCCGTCCTCCACGGCGACGCCACGATGCTGCGGCACGCCTCGATGGCCGCCTGGGAGCGCCCGGTCCCGTCCTGTCCCGGGTGGGACGGCGCCGGGCTGCTCGGCCACTGCGGGGAGATCCTCACCTGGGCGGGGACGATCCTCGGGACCGGGGAGAAGGTCGACCGCGCCGACCGCGAGAAGCCGCCGGCCGACCGGTCGACGTGGGTCGCCTGGTACGACGCCGCGCTCGCCCGGGTCGTCGACACCCTCGGGACGGTCCCGCCGGACCGGCCCACGTGGGTGTTCGCCCCCTCGGGGACGCCGGAGGCCCGGTGGTGGCAGCGTCGGCTCGGGGTCGAGCTCGCCGTCCATCGCTGGGACGCGCAGCTGGCGGCCGACGCGGCCTGCGCCCCGCTCGACCCGGTCGTCGCCGTCGCGGGCGTCGAGGAGCACCTCGTCCAGTTCCTCCCGGGGCTGCTCGCCCGGCACGAGGGCCCGGCCCTCACCGGGAGCCTGCACCTGCACGCCGACGACGTGCCCGACGGCCTCGAGTGGTGGGTCGACCTCGGGGCGGGCGGGGACGCCGTGCCCGTCACGGAGCACCGGCACGGCGACGTCGCGGTCCGGGGCACCGCCTCGGACCTGCTCCTGTGGCTGACCCACCGGCGGCCCGCCGACGCGCTCGACGTCGTCGGCGACGTCGACCTCGCGCGTGCCCTCACCGCCCTCGTGCGCTGACGTCAGCCGCTGCCGACCCGCTCCGGCGCCGCGGGCGTCGCCGACGCGCGGGTGACCGCGACCCACTGGCTGAACCCGTAGAGGACGAACATCCCGTAGAAGACGTACATGACGGCCGTCGGCACGTAGCCGGTGGCGAAGCCGAGCGGTACCCCGACGAGGTCGACGCCGATCCAGGCGAGCCAGAACTCGTTCCAGCCCCGTGCCATGGCGTACGTCGCGACGATCGACCCGACGAAGATCCACGCGTCGCACCAGGCGAACCACCACGCCGGGGTCCAGAAGGGGTTGGGGTTGGCGTCGAGGATCGCCTGGAACACCGCGTGGACGAGCACCGTCCCCAGGCCCCAGACGACGACGACGAGACCCCGCTCAGCCCCGGTCATCCACCGCGGGCGGACGGCCGGGCCGGCACCCCCCGTGCGGCGCCGGTGCGCCGCCCACGTGGCCCAGCCGTAGACGCTCACGACGACGAAGAAGACCTGGCGCCCCGCCTGCCCGAGGAGCGGCACGCGCTGGTCGGCCCCGAGCGTCGCGCCGATGTAGACGAGGAAGAGCATGACGTTGGCGAGGATGCCGACCGGCCAGGCCCAGACCCGGCGCCGCATGCCGAACCAGGCGGAGACGACGCCGATGAGGACGCCGAGCGCCTCGAGGTAGTACAGCTCGTACGGGCCGATCGGGAGCGAGGCGTCGAGGACCTGCTGGAAGAGGTTCGGGCCGGCCCCCTCGGCGGCGGTGAGGAGCGTCACCGGGTCCCGTCCCGCGCCTCTGCCTGCGCCTCGGCCCTTCGCAGGGTGACGGCGGTCGCGACGGCGGCCGTCGCCGCCTCGTGGCCCTTGTCCTCGCGCGACCCCGGCAGACCCGCCCGGTCGCGGGCCTGCTCGTCGTCGTCGCAGGTGAGGACACCGAACCCGACGGGCACACCGGT
The DNA here is from genome assembly GCF_018139485.1 of Phycicoccus avicenniae. Classification (GTDB taxonomy): domain Bacteria; phylum Actinomycetota; class Actinomycetes; order Actinomycetales; family Dermatophilaceae; genus Phycicoccus; species Phycicoccus avicenniae. The sequence continues at coordinate 104,125 of NZ_JAGSNF010000003.1, read as the reverse complement.
GCGCACGGCGACCTCGGTGAGCCCCACGGTGACGCCCTGGCACACGTAGTCGAAGTGCGGCGTCCCGCCGCGGACGACGACGCCGAGGGCGACGAGCGCGTCGTGGGTCGGCGCGAGCCGGGCGCACGCCACGCTCAGCTCGACGGTGCCGGGGACCCGCACGACGAGGGGGTCCGCGACGCCCGCCTCGGCGAGGCCGCGCCGGGCGCCGTCGAGGAGCCCGTCCATGACGGCCTCGTGCCAGCTCGCGGCGACGACGGCGACCCGCAGGCCGCTCGCGTCGGTCGTGACGGTGGGTGCTCCGCTCCCGCTCATCGGGTGCTCCTGTCGGTCGTGTCGTGGGGTCGGGGGCCGTCGGCGGGTGTCATGCGGGGGTGCCGGTGTCGTCGGCGTCGACGACGAGGTCGTGGCCCATCCGGTCGCGCTTGGTGCGCAGGTAGCCGCTGTTCGCCGGCCCGGGGGTCGTGCGCAGTCGCTCGACCGCGCCCACGGACACCCCGTGCAGCCGCAGCCCGGCGACCTTCTCGGGGTTGTTCGTCAGCAGCCGCAGCGACCCGACGCCGAGGTCGGTGAGGATGCCGGCGGCCGCGACGTAGTCCCGGGCGTCGACCGGGAGCCCGAGCTCGAGCTGCGCGTCGACGGTGTCGAGGCCGCCGTCCTGCACCTCGTAGGCCCGCAGCTTCTCGGCGAGGCCGATCCCGCGGCCCTCGTGCCCGCGCAGGTAGACGACCGCTCCCCCCTCGGCCGCGACCCGCTCGAGGGCGCGCTCGAGCTGCGGGCCGCAGTCGCAGCGCAGCGACCCGAAGGCGTCGCCGGTGAGGCACTCGGAGTGCACCCGCACGAGCGGCGCGTGGTCCGGCAGGCCCCGGGGGCTCACGAGGGCGAGGTGCTCGTCGCCGGTGAGGGAGTCCCGGTACGCGAGGGCCCGGAAGGTGCCGTGCGCCGTGGGCAGCGTCGTGTCCGCGACGCGGTGCACCCGGTCGTGGCGCTGCCGCCACTCGACGAGGTCGGCGATCGCGAGCACCGGCAGGTCGTGGGCCTCCCCGAGGGCGAGCACGCCCGGGAGCCGGGTCATCGTGCCGTCGTCCTCGACGAGCTCGCCGATGACGCCGACCGGCTCCAGGCCGGCGAGCCGGCACAGGTCGACCGTCGCCTCGGTGTGGCCGGGACGGGTGAGCACGCCCCCGGCCCGCGCCCGCAGGGGCACGAGGTGACCCGGCCGGACGAGGTCGGCGGCGGTGGCCGACGGGTCGGCGAGGACCCGGGCGGTGCGGGTGCGGTCGGCCGCCGAGATGCCCGTCGTCACGCCCTCGGCGGCGTCGACGGTCACCGTGTACGCCGTCCGCAGGGGGTCGCGGTTCTCGGTGACCATGAGGGGTAGTCCGAGCCGGTCGGCGGTGGCCTCCGGGAGCGGGGCGCACAGGTAGCCGGAGGTGTGCCGGACCGCCCAGGCGGTCCACTCCGGGGTGAGGGTCTGCGCCGCGAGGACGACGTCGCCCTCGTTCTCGCGGTCGGCGTCGTCGACGACGAGGACCGGACGTCCCGCGCGCAGGGCGTCCAGGGCCTGCTCGACCGTGGCGAGACGGGTCATCGGGGTGCCTCCTGCGAGAAGCGGGTCGCGAGCAGCCGCTCGACGTACTTGGCGAGGACGTCGACCTCGAGGTTCACCGGGTCGCCGACCCCCTTCGTCCCGAGCGTCGTGAGCCCGAGCGTCGTCGGGACGAGCGAGACGGAGAACCCGTCGTCGGTGACGTCGACGACGGTGAGGGAGACGCCGTCGACGGTGATCGACCCCTTCTCGACGAGGTAGGGCGTGAGCGCCGCGGGCAGCGACAGCCGCACGACCTCCCAGCGCTCCCCCGGCTCCCGCGCGGTGATCGTCGCCGTCCCGTCGACGTGGCCCTGGACGACGTGCCCGCCGAACCGGGCGCTCGCGGCCATGGCCCGCTCGAGGTTGACCCGGTGTCCGGGCGCGAGGGCCCCGAGGGAGCTGCGGGCCAGGGTCTCGGCCATGACGTCGGCCGTGAAGGCGTCGTCGGCGACGCTCGTCACGGTGAGGCAGACCCCGTTGACGGCGATCGAGTCCCCGTGCCGGGCGTCGGAGGTGACGACCGGGCCGTGGACGGTGAGCCGGGCGGAGTCGGCGGCGGTCTCCAGGGCGGTGACGGTGCCGAGCTCCTCGACGATGCCGGTGAACACGATGGTCAGCTCCTCGGTGCGGACGGTCGGGGTGTGGCTTTGATGCGGACGTCCCCGTCGAGGACGGCGACGTCGGTGGTGTCGAGGCGCAGGGCGTCGTCGATCCGGACGATCCCGAGGTCGCCGACGACGCCGGCTCCCGCGCCGAGCAGGGCGGGGGCCACGTAGGCGACGACCTCGTCGACGAGGCCGGCGTCCAGGAAGGCCGCGGCGAGGGTCGGTCCTCCCTCGAGCAGGACGTGGTGGACCCCGCGCCCACGGACGGCGGCGAGGGCGGCGTGCGGGTCGCGGTGCGCGAGGTGCAGCGTCTCGGCGGCGTCGTCGAGCAGGCGCGACCCCGTCGGGAGGGCCCGGGTGCCGAGGACGACCCGCAGCGGCTGACGCCCGGCGACCCGGCCGTCGGCGTCCCGGACGGTGAGGGCGGGGTCGTCGGCGAGCGCCGTGCCGCTGCCGACGAGGACGGCGCCGACCCGGGCGCGCAGCGCGTGGACGTCGGCCCGGGCCCGCGGGCCGGTGACCCAGCGGCTCGAGCCGTCGGCGGCCGCGGACCGTCCGTCGAGCGTCGTCGCGCACTTCCACGTGACGAACGGTCGCCCCGTGCGCACGGCGGCCAGCCACGTGCGGTTGAGCTCCGCGGCCTCCTCCTCGAGCGGCCCGGGCCCCACGTCGACTCCGGCGTCCCGCAGCCGCAGGGCGCCGCCCGCGCCCGGGCCGGGGTCGGCGACGGCGTAGCGCACCGCGGCGACACCGGCGTCGAGGAGGGCCTCGGTGCACGGACCGGTCCGGCCGGTGTGGTCGCACGGCTCGAGCGTCACGTGGGCGGTACCGCCCCGGGCCGCCGCTCCGGCGGCCCGCAGGGCGTCGACCTCGGCGTGCGGTGTGCCGGCGCCGCGGTGGTGCCCGACACCGACGACGACCCCGGAGGCGTCGGTGACGACGCAGCCGACGCGCGGGTTGGGGTCGGCCTCCGGACCGAGGCGGGCAGCGTCGAGCGCGCGCCGCATGTGCGCGGTGTGCTCGTCCATCGCTCTCGCCCTCGTGCCGCTGACCTCGTGGTCGGGCTCCGGGCGATGGCCGACGACGACGGGGACGTCCGTGGACGCACCGCCGTACGCGGCGCCGGCGGGCGCGGGACGCCCTGCCGGTCACGTGTGCCTACCATCCGGACTTTCACCGTCGGTCCAGGAGTTCCACCTGGTCAACCGGCCGCTGGCTGCGGTCGGGTCGCGGACTGTCACCGCCGGCTCGGAGTTTCACCGACCCCGGAACACGTGCCCCCAGTATGCACCAGCGGCCGGGCGCCCGACCGGCACCGGCGGTGTGGCACCGCTCACCGGCCGGTCACAGGTCCCGGGCGCGTGGGTCGGCGGGGTCCTCCCCCACCGCGACCAGGAACTCCGAGGCGCTCTCGCGGTGCAGGGCGAGCCGTCCCCCGTCGGGATCCCAGGTCCGGTAGGCCGCGACGACCTCGCGCGCCGTCGGTCCGGGGTGCCCCGGGTCGGGGTCCACGACCTCGACCTCGAGGCCGCGACGCCGGGCGGCGTCGACGACGTGGTCGGCCAGCCAGCCCCCGGGGCCGGCGCCGACCGCGACGACGTGCCGCGCCCCGGGGTGCCGGTCGAGGGCGGTGTCGACGACCGCGCGGGCGGCCGCGCGGGAGGCCTTCCGCGCGAGCAGCACCCGGTCCGGGTCGACCCCCACGGCGCCCGCGGCGTCGAGCAGCTCCGCCCGCACCGCGGCCTCGACCTCGCGGTCCTCGAGCGGCCGGCCGATCTCGCGGGCGAGCGCCCGCCGCCGGCCGGCCGGCACCCCGACGGCGACGTGGACGAGCGAGAGGTCGGCGGGGTCGGTGGCCGCCAGGCGCCCGCCGAGGGCGTGCAGCTCATCTCCCGGACGGGCGAGGTACCAGACCTCGCCCTGCGGCGACGGCGGGGAGGAGGTCGTGCGCACGGACCGGGCCGCGCGCACGACCCGACCGACGAGGGGGCGGGCCCGACGGGCGAGGGGGCGCGCCCGACGGGCGAGCGAGCGCAGGTCGTGCCGGGGCCGGGTCGTGTCGGAGGCGGCGGACGCCGCGTCGGGCGCGGCCTGCACCTGCTCGCCCTGCTGCGCCGGCTCCGTGGCCCGGCGCTCGACCCGCAGCCCGTACGTCGACCCGAAGTCCTCGGTCCACTCGAACTTCCAGGGGTAGCGCCCCGAGCCGAGGTCGAAGACGTCGACGCCGCCCTCGGCGAGGACGTGCTCGAGGACGTCGTACTGGATGACCTTGCCGAGCCGGTAGTCCCGCAGCGCGGGGTCGTAGGCGCTCGTCCACGACAGGAGCGTGCGGCCGTGCCGGAAGGTCGAGCGAGCGGCGAGCAGGTCCCCCGCCGGGGACTCGTAGCAGAAGGTGCGCACGAGTCCAGGGGTCGCGAACATCCGCTCGTACATCCCCATGCGCTGCGGGTTCTCTCCCCAGGAGTGCCGCTCCGAGCGGCCCTCGTCCTGGACGAGGTGCTCCTTCTCGCGCACGTGGAGCGCGGCGAGCCGGGCGAGGACGTCGCCGTCGTCGCCGTCGCGGACGACGAACCGGACGTCGTGGTCGCGCAGCAGCCGGTTGCGGTACTTGCGGGTCTTCGACGGCAGCCCGCGCTCCTCGAAGGTCGCGAGGTCGGGGACGTCGGCGAGGAGGATGCAGGGCTGCTCGACCTGGTGACGCAGGTGCCGGTTCCACCGCTCCGAGCCGAGCGTCGCCGAGCACAGCCACGAGCCGGCCCGGATCCCGTCGAGCCGCAGCACGTCCCACGCGGGGTCGGCGTCGACGTGGTCGAGGAGGGCCTTGAGGACCGTGCCCACCGGCCCGGCGGGGTCGACCACCGCGCCGAGGTAGTCGCCGTGGGCGGCGAAGCGGAGCACCTGTCGCGTGCGCCCACCGGTGCGTCGGGCCTGACGCACGAGCGGCAGGAGGCCGACGACCGCGCCGTTGTGCCGGGCCACGAGGACGTGCAGCGTCCACTGCTCCTGCGCCCCGAAGCCCGCCCACCAGGCGCGGACCCCGTCGAAGGAGGTGTAGAGCTCCGAGCGCGGGTCGGCCTCGTCCAGGCGGCGCCAGTCCTCCTCGAGGGCGGCGAGCCCGGCACCGTCAGCGACGACCTCGACGTCCACCGGCCACCCCCCGGAGGAGACGCGAGGCGGCCGGGACCTCGACGGTCCGCCCGAGCCGGGGCACGTGGAGCAGCCGGCTGCGCCGGGTGAAGCCGAGCCGGCCGTAGGAGGCCCGGCTGGGGCCGTTGGAGTCGGAGATCGTCGTGACCGCGCCGGTCATCCCGTCCCGGCGCGCCATCTCCATCCGCGCGAGGATCGTGAAGCGGTGCACCCCGCGGCGCTGGTGCGCCACGAGGGTGCGGTCGTCGAAGAGGAAGACCTCGTCGGGGCGCAGCCGCAGGGTGTGCCCGATCCGCGAGTTCGGCCCGCTCCCCCGGACCGTGTGGCACCAGCCGACCCACTGCCCGTCGCCGTCGCGCACGAGCCAGGTCTGCTCGTCGGTGCCGAGCCGGGAGCGCAGGACCTCCAGCTTGCGGGGACGCAGGCCCTTCGGGTTCGCGGCGTGGAAGGCCTCGAGGGTCTCGGCGGTGCCCCGCACGAGCTCGAAGGGGGACCCCGCCGTCGGGGGCAGGTCCTCGAGGTCCCGGCGGTAGGTCGTGAGCGCCTCGTACCGGGGCGTCGGGGGCGGCATCGGGTCCTCTCGGGCGCGGGGGTCGTCCGGTCGACGGCTACGCTAGCGCAGTGTCCGGCGCCCCTTCCGTGCTCGCCCTCGTGCCGCACCAGGACGACGAGCTCCTCGTCATGGGGGCGGCCCTCAAGGCGGCCGCCCGCACCCGCGACGTCCGGCTCGTCCTCCACGGTCTCGGCGACGGCACCGCCGTCCGCCGCCGCCTGCCCCGGCTGCTCGGGTACGAGCCCACACCCGAGGAGGTCGGCCGGGTCCGCGACCGCGAGCTGACGGTGTCGGCGTCGCTGCTCGGCATCTCCCCCGACCGGGTCGAGGCGGCCCGCCCGCGGCAGCGCGAACGGCACTTCACCGAGGCCGACACCCGCACCGCGGTCCTCGCGGCCCTCGAGGGCAGCCCGGACGCGGAGGTGTGGGTCGTGAGCGAGCACGACGACAACCCCGACCACGTCGTCCTCGGCCGGGTCGTCGCCGACCTCGCGCGCGAGGGCCGGCTCGCCCGACCGGCGCGGGCCTTCGTCGCCCCCTGGTGCCGGGGCCGGCTGCCGCACCCGCCGCTGGAGCGCGAGGAGGGCGACATCGGCTACCGGGAGCAGTACGCCTACCGCTACACCGACGTCCCCGCCGGGCAGTGGGGCGTCGGGCTTCGCTCGGTGCGCGAGCACTTCGCCGCCCAGCTCGAGGACCCGAGCTGCTGGAGCCACCCCGTCCCCCTCGGCTGAGCCCGGGCCGGACGGGCGCGCGTCAGTCGACGACGATGCCGAGCGCGCGCAGCACCCCGGCCGCGCCCGCGGCGTCGACCCGCATCCCCCGCACCCGGTTGCCCGCGGGGTCGACGACGTAGCCAGTGGCGTCGGTGAGGACCGCCTCGCGCAGGTCCGTCCCGGCGAACGTCGCCCCGGTGAGGTCGCAGCCGGTGAGGTCCGCGCGCCGCAGGTCCGCACCGGCGAGGTCGGCCTCGACGAGGGAGCACCCGGCGAACCGCGAGCCCGCGACGTCCGCGTCGCGGAAGGAGCCGAGGTCGAGGCGGCACCGCTCGAAGTCCCACGGCCGGGCGGACAGGGGCGCGACGGCCGCGAGCGCCCACCCGACGGCCAGCGCCTTGCAGTCGACGAAGCGGCAGTCGGTGAACCGGGTCCCGCCGACGTCGAGCATCGACAGGTTGCACCCCGTGAGCACGCAGTCGGTGAGGACGCAGTCGCGCAGCACCCCCTTCTCCAGCGTCACGCCGTCGAGCCGGCACGCCTCGAGCTCGACGCCGGCGAGCACCTCCCCCGGGGCCAGCCCCTCGGTGAGGTCGAGGTCGGCGGCGTACCCGCCGGTGTCGGCGAGCCGCTCGACGAGGGAGGTGCTCACCCGTGCCGCCGGGCCAGCTCCCGCAGCTCCTCGACCGCGTCGGCGGCGCGGTCCGCCCCGTAGACGGCCGAGCCGGCGACGAAGACGTCGGCCCCGGCCTCGGCGCACTGCCCGATCGTGTCCGCCGAGACCCCACCGTCGACCTGGATCCACACGTCGCCGCCGTGGCGCGCGACGGCGGACCGGACCTGCCGGACCTTGGCCATCTGGTCGGCCATGAAGGACTGACCGCCGAACCCGGGCTCGACCGTCATGACGAGGACCATGTCGACCTCGGGCAGCAGGTCCTCGTACGGTGCGAAGTCGGTGCCGGGCTTGACGGCGAACGCGGCCCGCGCGCCCTCGGAGCGGATCGCCCGGGCGAGCGACACCGGGTCGCGGGCCGCCTCGACGTGGAAGGTCACCGACCCGGCGCCGGCCTCCGCGTACCCGGGGGCCCACCGGTCGGGGTCGTCGATCATGAGGTGGCAGTCGAGGGGGATCGGCGAGACCCGGGCGAGGGCCTCGACGACCGGCAGCCCGAGGGTGAGGTTCGGGACGAAGTGGGCGTCCATGACGTCGACGTGGGCCCAGTCGGCGTTGCCGACGGCCTCGAGCTCGGACTGGAGGTTGGCGAAGTCGGACGCGAGGATCGACGGCGAGATCTGCACGGGCGCCACCCTAGCGAGGCAGCCCGTAGGCCCGGACGTGCCCGATGAGCCACCGGTCGCCGCGGCGGACGAGGACCTCGGTGTAGCCGTGCTCGACGACCCCGTCCGCGTCGACCCCGGGGCCGTCCGGGCCGACACCGGTGAGCCGCGCCGCGCCGTCGAGGACGAGGACGTCGTCGGCGACCGGCTCGACCCGCAGGACCGTGCTCGTGTGGACGGTGCCGGCGGCCCAGCCGGCGAAGAGGCCCTCGAAGACCGCCCGGACCTCGTCGTGGCCCCGGGCGACGTCACCGCGGGGGCTCACGAGGAGGACGTCCGGCGTCAGGCAGCCGAGCAGGTCGCCGACGTCGGCCGCGGCCCAGGCGCGGTCGTAGGCCGCCTCGATCGCGCGTCCGACGGCGAGCGCGTCCGTCACGACGACCGCTTCCGCAGCAGGGCGAGGTACATCGCGTCGGTGCCGTGGACGTGCGGCCACAGCTGGACCGCCGGACCGTCACCGAGGTCGGGGAGCGGGTCGCCCGCCGCGTCCCGCAGCAGCGGCCGGACGTCGACCTGCTCGACGTCGTCCCGGCGCTTGAGGACGTCCGAGACGACGAACCGGGTCTCGGCGACGTGCGGGCTGCACGTCGCGTACGCCACGACGCCGCCGGGGGCGACGGCGTCGAGCGCGGAGGCCAGCAGCGCCCGCTGGAGCGGCCCGAGCGGCGCGAGGTCCGACGGCTGACGGCGCCACCGGGCCTCGGGTCGCCGCCGGAGGGCGCCGAGCCCGGTGCACGGGGCGTCGACGAGGACGCGGGCGTAGGCCCCCGGCTCCTCCGCCCCGACCTCGCGGCCGTCCGCGGTGCGCACCTCGACGGTCCGGCCGACCTCCCCGGCGCGGGCGGTGAGGGCGGCGAGCCCGGAACGGACGAGGTCGGCCCGGTGCGGGCTCACCTCGACGGCCACGAGGTCGGCTTGCTCCTGGAGGGCGACGGCGCCGAGGACGCCGGCCTTGCCGCCCGGGCCGGCGCACAGGTCGAGCCAGCGGGCGGGCGGGTCGCCGGCCACCTCGGCCGCCGCGAGCGCGAGCGCGAGGTGCTGGCTGCCCTCGTCCTGGACGGCCGCGCGCCCGTCCCGCACGGCCGGGATCGCGCCCGGGTCGCCCGAGCGCAGGACGGCGCCGACGGGGCTCGTCGCGCTCGGCTCAGCGTCCCCGGCCTCGACGAGCTCGTCGACGGTCGCGAGGCCGGGACGGGCGACGAGGTGGACCCGCGGGGGCACGTTGTCGGCCGCGAGCAGCGCCGAGAGCTCGTCGTCGACCGTCTCCGGGGTCGCCCGGCCGTGCCCGAGGAGGGCGGCGCGCAGGGCGGTGACGACCCACTCGGGGTGGGAGTGACGCACCGCGAGCGCTGCCGGGCCGCTGCCCTCCGGGGTCACCGCGTCGGTCCACTCCTCGAGGGTCCGCTCCCCGACCCGGCGCAGGACGGCGTTGACGAACCCCGCGGCGCCCTGGCCGACGACGGTCCGGGCGAGGCCGACGGTCTGGTCGGCGGCGGCGTGCGCCGGGACCCGCATCCCGAGGAGCTGGTGGCAGCCGAGACGCAGGACGTCGAGGACGGCCGGGTCGATGCGGTCGGTCGGACGGTCCGCCGCGACGGCGATCACCCGGTCGTACAGGCCCTGCCACCGGACGGTCCCGAAGGCGAGCTCCGTCGCGAACGCGGCGTCCCGGCCCTCGAGCCGTCGGCGCCGCAGGATGCGGGGCATCTCGAGGTTCGCGTAGGCGCCGTCCTCGTCGACCTCCCGCAGCAGGGTGTAGGCGGCGAAACGCGTCGGCTCGGCCCCCCGGGTGCGCTGGGCGGGGGCGGTGCGGGACCGGGGACGCGGGCCCCCGCGGCGGGGGCCGTCACGGCGGGGGCGGGACTGCTCGGGCACGGCAGGAGGCTAGCCCGCCGACCGACCGGCGTGCTGGGATGCCCCCATGAGCCACGAGGTGGAGCACTGGCGGCAGGCGCACGAGCGGGTGTGCGCGCTCGTGACCGACGCGGGCGAGGAGGCGATGGGCCGGCGCGTCCCCGCCACCCCCGACTGGACCGGCCGCGACCTGCTCGCGCACGTCGTCGGGCTCGGCGCCGACGTCCTCGCCGGGAACGAGCCGGACGACCACGACCCGCGGTGGACCCAGGCGCAGGTCGACGCCCGGTCCGGGCGCAGCACCGCCGACCTCGTCACGGAGTGGCGCGACCTCGCGCCGGACCTGTGCCGGTGGATGGGCGAGCACGGCACCCGTCCGCTCAACGACGTGGTGATCCACGAGCAGGACCTGCGCGGCGGTCTGGGCGTCCCCGGCGGCCGGGACTCCGGTGGTCTCGCCGTCGTCCGCGAACGGATGCTCGGCCGGTTCGCGCGTTCCGTGGAGGGCCTCGACCCCGTCCTCCTCGACGGCGGGGGGTGGCGGTGGGTGAGCCGCGGGGTCCCCGAGGACGCCGTCACGGTGCTGCGCGCCCCGGCCTTCGACCTCTTCCGGGCCCTCACCTCGCGCCGGACCGCCGAGCAGCTGCGCGGCTGGACGCTCCGCGGCGACGTCGCCCCCTACCTGCCGGCCTTCGCCGGGCTCGGCGACCTGCCCCTCGAGCCCTTGTCCGGGGAGTGACGCCGGCGGTCCCTCGCCGGCGGTCTCACTCCCCGAAGGCCAGCGGCTCGCGGCTCATCCGGTAGCCGGCCCACCGCAGCGTGCCGACGGTGCCGTCCTCGCGGCGCAGGACGCGCAGCAGCTCACCACGCTCCCCGCCGGACGTCGTCCGCAGGGTGTCGTCGTCGAGGGCCTCGAACGTCCAGGACTCGCGGGAGGCCGGCCACGCCGGCGAGCGGGCCTCGAGGGCGCCCCGGCGCACGGTGAGGTCCCACGGCGCGCCCTCGGCGTACCACCGTCCGAGGAGGGGGCGCAGGGCGTCCGGCACCTCGGTCCCGGGCCGCCAGGCCTCCTCCTCCGGCGGGTCCCGGTCGAGGACGAGGTCGACGAGCTCGACGGCGAACGCCGTCGGGTCCGGGGGCGTCGAGGCGTTCATGAGGACGACGGCGGCGGTGCCCGTGGCCCGGTCGGTGAAGACACCGGTCACGTGACCGGGCATCCCCCCGGTGTGCCCGGCGAGGAGCCGGCCGCCCGGGGTGCGGACGAGGAAGAACCCGAGACCCATCGCCCGCTCTCCGCCGTCGGTATCGACGAGGGCGCGGGGCCGGCACATCTCGTCCATCGTCCTCGGGTCGAGGACGGCGGGGTCCGGTGCCGCGACGAAAGCCGTCCAGCGCGCGAGGTCCGTGGCGGTCGAGGCGAGCGCTCCCGCCGGGCCCGTGCCGCGCAGGTCCGGCACCGGCTCCGGGACGGGGACGTCGTGCCACGGGCCGACGTAGTAGCCGTGCGCCCGCGGACCGCCGTCGAACCCGACACTGGTACGGGTGAGACCGAGCGGCTCCAGGACCCGAGCGGCGAGCGCGTCCTGCCACGGCCGGCCGTCCAGGCGGGCGACGACCTGGCCGAGGAGGGCGTAGCCGAGGTTGGAGTAGTGCCACGCCTCGCCGGGCCGCAGGACCCGCTCGGCCTCCCCCGACTCGCGCAGCAGGCGTGCGGCGTCGGGGTGCTCGAGGCTGACCCAGGCATCGCCGACGGGCTCGCGCTGCAGCCCGGACACGTGCGCGAGGACGTCCCGCACCCGCAGGTCGTGGACGAGCCCGGGCAGGTGGTCGGCGAGCCGGTCCTCGAGGTCGAGCCGGCCCTCGTCGCGCAGCTGCAGGACCATCGTCGCGACGAAGGACTTCGTGTTCGACGCGACGAGGAACTGGTCGTCCGCGGTCGGCGGGCGCTCCGTCCCGACCTCCACGGTGCCGACCCCGGCCTGCCAGAGCACCTCGCCGTGGCGGACGACGCTCGCGTGGACGCCCGGGACCCGTCCCGAGCGCTGCCGCCCGAGGACGGTCCGGCGCAGGAGGGCCGAGGTGGAGTCGCGCAGCATCCCCCGACCCTAGGCCGCCGGTGCGCCGGGCCCGAGCCGCTCCCCCGGCCCGATCCGCACGCCACGCGCCCAGTCGGCCGCCGCCATCTCCTTCTTGCCGCGCGGCCCCACCCTCCCGAGGGTGACGGGGCCGGTCGCCGTGCCGACGAGGACGGCGCGCTTCGTCACGTGGAGCTCGCCGGCGGCGAGCGCCGGGAGGTCGTCGGAGCCGGCGGCCGGCGACACCGGCCCCACCTTGAGCCGCTCGTCGCGGAACGTCGTCCACGCGCCCGGCGCCGGGGTGCAGCCCCGCACGTGGCGGTCGACGACGTGCGCCGGCAGGGCCCAGCGGACCTGCGCCTCCTCGGTCGTGAGCTTCGGGGCGTGGCTCACCCCGTCGCTCGGCTGCGGCACCGCGCGCAGGGAGCCGTCGGCGAGACCGTCCATCGTCGCGACGAGCAGGCCGGCCCCGACCTCCGCGAGCCGCTCCAGGAGGACGCCGGCGGTGTCACCGGGACGGACGACCTCGGTGACGGCACCGAGGACCGGGCCGGTGTCCAGGCCCTCCTCGATGACGAACGTGCTCGCACCCGTCACCTCGTCGCCGGCCATGAGGGCGCGCTGGACCGGCGCCGCACCCCGCCAGGCCGGCAGCAACGAGAAGTGGAGGTTGACCCAGCCGTGGACCGGGACGTCGAGCGCCACGCGGGGCAGGAGCGCCCCGTAGGCGACGACGGGACAGCAGTCCGGGGCGATCACCCGGAGCCGGTCGAGGAAGTCGGGCTCCCGCGGCCGGTCCGGGGTGAGCACCTCGACGCCGTGCTCGAGCGCGACCTCCTTGACGGGCGAGGGGCGCAGCGTCCGGCCGCGCCCCGCGGGGGCGTCCGGCCGGGTGACGACGGCGGCCACCTCGTGGTCGGAGGCGAGCAGCGCCCGCAGCGCGGGGACGGCGGTGTCGGGGGTTCCGGCGAGGACGAGACGCACCCGCCCGAGTCTAGGAGCCGGGCCGCTGCACCGACGCTCAGGCCGTCGGGTCCCGGGGGTCGACGCGGACCGTCACGGCGTCCCGCTCCTTGCGGGCCGACGCGCGGGCGCGGACGGCCGCGAGCTCGCGGGTGAGGGCGGGGCCGTCCGCGTCGGGGACCGTGACGACCGCCCGCCAGCGCTCGTCGCCGTGCGGCAGCGGCCCGAGCACGGACCCGCTGGGCGGCACGGCGAGCTCCTCGAGGGCGGCCGTCACCGCCGTCCGGGTGCCGGTGAGCGCGGCCAGCCGGGCGGTCGGGGGGAGGGAGAGCTCGTCCCGCTCGGCGAGCTCCCGGTCGGCGAACCACGCCGGGTCCCAGCGCACCAGCGCCTCGAGCGCCGGGACGGACACGTGGACCGGCGCCCCGGCGACGACGACCCGCCCCCCGGCCGACGCCGGTCGCACGAGCGCCGTCGCCGCGGCCCAGCGGCGCAGCGCCTCCTCGCCCGCGTCGAGGGTCGGGCGGTCCAGCAGCGCCCACGCGTCGAGGAGGAGGGCCGCGGCGTAGCCCCCGCGCGCGACGGGCTCGGCGCCGGGGGTCGCGACGACGAGCCGCGGGCCGTCCTCCACGTCGTCGAGGACCGTGCCGGCGCCGGAGCGCTCGACCGGGACCCCGGGGAAGGCGCGCCCCAGCTCCTCGGCGGTCCGGCGGGCACCCACGACCGAGGACCGCAGGCGACCACCGGAGCAGGCCGGACACGTGAACGCGGTCTCGGCCCGACCGCACCAGCGGCAGGCCGGCGGCCCCTGCGGCCCGGTGAGTGCCAGCGGCCCGGAGCAGACCCGGCAGCGCGCGGGACGCCGGCAGTCCTGGCAGGACAGCGACGGCAGGTAGCCCCGCCGGGGCACCTGGACCAGGACGGGACCGGCGGCGAGGGCGTCCTTGGCGGCCCGCCACGCGACCGACGGCAGGTGCGCGGCGCTCGCCGCGGCGTCCCGCTCGAGGTCGTCGCCCTCCCCCGCGACCCGGACGAGCGGCACCGTCGCCCGGACGGTGGCCCGGGGGGCGTCGACCGCCCGCAGGACGGCGCGACGCACGAGGTCGGCGACGGCGGCGGAGCGGACGTGCCCCGCGGCGAGGACACCGGTGCCCTCCTGCGCGGCCCGGGCGAGCAGGACCCGGCGCACGTGCGGGTAGGGGGCACGCGGCTCGTCGTGCGAGTCGTCGCCGTCGTCCCACCAGGCGACGAGCCCGAGGTCGCGCAACGGCGCGAAGGCCGCCGCCCGGGTGCCGACGACGACGTCGACGTGGCCGCGCAGTGCCTTGAGGAAGGCGGTGTAGCGGGCCTGCGGCCCCTGGTCGGCGGTGAGCCGGGTGTGCCGGCCGGGGCCGAGGACCTCGCCGAGCGCGGTCTCGACCCGCCGGACGTCGCGGGCGTCCGGGACGACGAGGAGGGCGGTGCGACCGGAGGCGACGGTCGCCCGCGCCGCGTCCGCGAGGAGCCGTGGCCAGGCGAGGTCCGGGTCGACGGCGGGCAGCGCGAGGGCCGACGCATGCGGGGCGTCGCCGTCGGTGAGCCGGCGCAGGAAGGCCGGCCCGGCGGGCAGCCGGTCCCAGGCGGGTGCGGGGACGGCGGGGAGTGCGGGTCGCTCGTCCGGCTCCGCCGCGAGGGCCTGCTCGGCCCGGGCGTGCCGTGGTGGGACGGCGAGGCGCAGGACGTCCCCGAGGGTGCCGGCGTACCGGTCGGCGACCGCCCGCGCGGCCGCGAGGACGTCCGGCGTGAGGACCGGCTCCGGGGAGACGACCCGCCGCAGCGGGGTGAGCCGGCCCGCGTGCTCGGCGGCGTCCCGCCGCTCCAGGACCCAGCCGTCGAGGTCCTGGCCGGCGAAGCGGACCTTGACCCGGGCGCCGGGGACGGCACCGTGCGCCGCGGACTGCGGCACCGTGTACTCGAAGGGCCGGTCGAGGTGGGCGAGGCCGGTGTCGACGTGGACGAGAGCGACCGGCCGCTCGGCCGCCGGCGGGTCGTCACCGGGGCGGCGGCGGGGTGCGGACCTGCCGGTCGCGGACCTGCCGCTTGCGGACCTGCCGGGCGCGAGGAGGGGCAGCTGCTCCCCCGTCCCGTCCCGCTCGCTCACCGGCCCGAACCTAGCGGAGCCCGCCGACCCCCGAGGGGGGCGGCGGGCCCGTCCTGTGGACGACCGCTCAGCGGGCCGCGCTCTGCAGCGCCTCGACGCGGTCGGTGCGCTCCCACGGGAAGGCGTTCTCGACGCCCTCGACCCCGGTGCGGCCGAAGTGGCCGTACGCCGCGGTCGCCTGGTAGATCGGGCGGAGCAGGTCGAGCTGCTCGAGGATCGCGAGCGGACGCAGGTCGAAGACCGACCGGATCGCGCCCTGGATCCGCTCGACCGGGACCGTCTCGGTGCCGAAGGTCTCGACGTAGAGGCCGACCGGCTGCGCGACCCCGATGGCGTACGCCACCTGGACCTCGCAGCGCCGGGCGAGGCCGGCCGCGACGACGTTCTTGGCGACCCAGCGCATCGCGTACGCGGCGGAGCGGTCGACCTTCGAGGGGTCCTTGCCGGAGAAGGCGCCGCCTCCGTGCCGGGCCATCCCCCCGTAGGTGTCGACGATGATCTTGCGGCCGGTGAGGCCGGCGTCGCCCATCGGCCCGCCGATGACGAACTTGCCGGTGGGGTTGATGTAGGCCCGGTAGTCGTCGTGGCGCAGCTCGGTGCCCGCGTCGGCGAGCTCGGCGAGGACCGGCGCGATCACGTGGGTGCGGATGTCGGGCTCGAGGAGCCCGTCGAGGCTGATGTCCTCGGCGTGCTGGGTCGACAGGACGACCGCGTCGAGGGAGACCGCACGGTCGCCGTCGTAGGCGATCGTCACCTGGGTCTTGCCGTCCGGGCGCAGGTAGGACAGGTCGCCGTTCTTGCGGACCGCCGTGAGCCGCTCGGACAGCCGATGCGCGAGGAAGATCGGCAGCGGCATGAGCTCGGGGGTGTCGTCACACGCGTACCCGAACATCAGCCCCTGGTCGCCGGCCCCCTGCTTGTCGAGCGGGTCGACCCCGCCGCTGCGGTTCTCGAACGCCGTGTCGACGCCCTGCGCGATGTCCGGGCTCTGCTGGCCGATGGAGACCTCGACGCCGCAGGACGCCCCGTCGAACCCCTTGGTCGAGCTGTCGTAGCCGATGCCGAGGACGGTGTCCCGCACCACCTGCGGGATCTCGACGTAGGCCTCGGTCGTCACCTCGCCGGCGACGTGGACCAGGCCGGTCGTCACCATCGTCTCGACCGCGACCCGGCTGCGCGGGTCCTGCGCGAGCATCGCGTCGAGGATCGCGTCCGACACCTGGTCGCAGATCTTGTCGGGGTGCCCCTCGGTGACGGACTCGGACGTGAACAGGCGTGCTGACACCCGGGTGGCTCCTTCTCAGTGGTCGACCGGCCGCTGCCGTGGTCGTCCGCCAACATACCGTCCCGTCCATTTCCGGATCGTCCGAGTCTGCGCTCCGGCGAGCGCATGGAAGGATGGGCGGCGTGTCCGACGGCACTTCCTCCGAGACCTCGCCGACCGACCACGGGGCGTCCAGCACCGGCGCACCGGTCGACGAGGCCCTCACGCTGCTCACCCGCGCCCAGACCCTCGCCGACCAGCTGCGTGCCGAGGCCGACCGCGAGCTGACCTCGGCACGGAGCGAGGCGGGACGCGTCCGGGAGGAGACCGCGGCGGCCGCCAAGGAGCTCGAGGACCTCACCGCGCGCGTCGAGTCGGCCCGTGAGGACGCCGACCGCACGCTCGAGGAGACCCGCGCCGAGGTCGAGATCAT
This sequence comes from Phycicoccus avicenniae, assembly GCF_018139485.1. GTDB lineage: Bacteria > Actinomycetota > Actinomycetes > Actinomycetales > Dermatophilaceae > Phycicoccus > Phycicoccus avicenniae. The sequence continues at coordinate 87,443 of NZ_JAGSNF010000003.1, read as the reverse complement.
GCTCGCCGACGCCGCCGACCAGGCGGCGCTGCTGCGGGCGCGGGCGACCAAGGCGAGCGACGAGGCGATCGGCATCGCCGAGGAGCAGGCCGCCGCGCACCTCGCGCAGGCCCAGGAGCAGGCCGAGGACCTCCTGGAGCGGGCCCGCCGCTCCCACGACGAGACCTCGGCGCGGCTCGCCGCCGAGGAGCGAGCCCACCAGGAGCAGCGCGAGGCGCTGCACGCGGCGACGCTCGCCGAGATCGAGGACCTGCGCAGCGGCACGGCGCGCGAGCTGGAGGAGGACCGCCAGGCCTCCGACGAGTACTCCGCCTTCGTCCGCGGGGAGGCCGACGCCCAGGTCGCCGAGGACCGGCGGCTGCTCGCCGAGGAGCAGGAGCGGGCCCGCGCCGAGCTCGCCCGGATGCGCGACGAGGCGGAGACCGAGGCGCGGCGTCGGGCCGAGGAGGCCGAGGCGGAGGCCACCGACGTCGTCGCCGCGGCCGAGAAGCACCTCGCGTGGGCCCAGAGCACGGTGCGCGAGATCCTGGACAACAGCGAGGCCGAGCGGGAGCGCCGGGCGCGGGAGCACCACGCCGAGCTGGCGGAGCGGACCCGCAGCCACCGCGGCCGGGTGCAGACGATCCTCGCGTCCGCGACGACGAAGAGCCGCGACCGGCTCGCCGAGGCCGAGTCGGAGTCGCGGCGCATGCGCGAGCTCGCCGAGCAGGTCCTCGCCGAGGCCCGCGCCGACGCCGACCGCACGCGCCACGCCGCCTCGCGCGAGTCCGAGCGCCTCCTCGAGGAGGCCCGCCGCCGCGAGACCGAGTCGAGCGCCCGCGCCGACCGCCGGCTCGCCGAGGCCGAGGAGGGGGCCCGACGGGTGCGGCAGAGCGCGGCGGAGGACGTCGAGCGGATGCACCGCGAGGCCCACGAGTACCACCGGGCGGCCCGCGCGGAGATCGTCCGCGCCTCCGACGACGCCCGCGGGCGGGCCGACGCCGTCCGGGCCGAGGCGCAGGCCGCCGTGGAGCGGGCGCGTGGCGAGGTGCATACACTCGCAGCGCGCCGTGACGCGATCACCGCACAGCTCGGCAGGCTCTCCGGCGTCATCGACGCCCTCGCCGTGGAGGACCTGCCGGTCGAGCCGTCCGACGCGGACGGCTCCGACGCGACCACCGACCCCACCACCTCTGACCAGGAGTCGCCATGAACGATCCGGACTTCCCGACCGTCTTCCGGGGCTACGACCCCGTCCAGGTCGACGCCCACGTGCGTGCCCTGGAGCAGGCCGTGGACTCGGCCCAGCGGGAGGCGGAGGCGGCCCGCCAGGAGGCGGCGGAGAGCTCGGTCGAGCTGACGAAGGCGCGCCAGGACCACGAGGCCGCGACCGGCGAGCTCGAGGGGCACCGCGCCAAGGTCGCCGAGCTCGAGGAGCGCTCCCGGCAGGTGTCCAGCCCGACGTTCGCCGACCTCGGCGAGCGGATCGGCGCGATGCTGGGCCTCGCCGACGAGGAGGCCGCCTCGATCCGGGACACCGCGTCGAGCGAGGCCGCCGAGGCCCGCCAGGCCGCCGAGGAGCAGTCCCAGCTGACCCGGGCCGAGGCCGACCGCTACGCCGAGGAGGCCCGCAACCGGGCCGACACCGACGCGGCCGAGGTGCTGTCCAGGGCCCGGGCCGAGGCCGACTCCATCGTCGACGACGCCGCCCGTGAGGCCGCGGCGCGTCGCGAGGAGGCGGAGGCCTACTACGAGAAGCAGCGCGAGGCCGCGGCCGCGCAGGCCGCCGACTTCGAGCGCACGCTCGGCGAGCGCCGCGAGCAGTCCGCCGCCGAGTTCAACGACCAGATGGCGGCCCAGGACGAGGCCCTGCGCGCGGCCCAGGAGCGGGCCGACCTCCTCGTCCGGGAGGCCGAGGACGACCACCGCAGCAAGACCGCCGAGGCGGCCCGGGCGCTGGACGCGGCCCGCACGGAGGCCGAGACGATCGTCCGCTCCGCGAAGGAGCAGGCCGAGCGCGTGCGGCGCGACTCCGAGCGCGAGCTCGCGGCCTCGACCGCCCGCCGGGACAGCATCACCGCCCAGCTGTCCAACGTCCGCAACATGCTCGCCACCCTCGGCGGCCCCGCGGCCGCGGAGGCCATCGTCGCCGCGGCCGAGCCGGCGCAGCCGGCGCAGGACGAGGGCCCCGAGGACGAGGTCGACGTCGAGGAGTCACTCGTCGCCGAGGAGGGCGAGGTCGTCGACGAGGACCCCGCGGGCGGCGAGGTCGTCGCCGAGGAGGAGGTCGTCGAGGACCCCGCGGGCGGCGAGGTCGTCGCCGAGGAAGAGGCGGTCGAGGAGGACGCTGCCGTCGAGGGCGAGCCGGTCGAGGAGGCCCCGGCGGAGGACGCCGAGCCCACCGACGAGGCCGAGGTCGTCGAGGACGACGCCGAGGTCGAGGAGACCGAGAGGGCCGGCGTCAAGCGCTGAGCACCGACGCGCCGTGCACCGTCCGCCTCCTCGGGCGGGCGGCGCACGCGCGTCAGAGGAGGTCGGTGACGACGTCCCAGACGGCCGCGGCGACGGCGGACTTCGTCGCGGGTCCGACGTCGACGACGTCCCCGCTCCCCCGGCGCAGCACGTGGACGGTGTTGTCGTCGGTGCCGAAGGCCTTGCCGCCGCCGACCTCGTTGACGACGAGGACGTCGCAGCCCTTGCGCTCGAGCTTGGCGCGGCCGTGGTCCAGCACCGACCCGTCCTCGTCGCCGGTCTCGGCGGCGAACCCGACGAGGACCGGGCCGCCGTCCCCGCGGCGCGAGGCCACGAGCCCCGCGAGGACGTCGGGGTTGCGGACGAGCGTGAGGGCCGGGACCGACTCGTCGGGCGCGCCGTCCGGGCCGGGGCCGTGCGACTTCTTGATCTTGTGCTCCGCGACGTCGGCCGGCCGGAAGTCGGCGACGGCAGCGGCCATGACGACGACGTCCGCGGACGCGGCCGCGGAGCGCACGGCGTCCTCCATCTCGCGGGCGGTCTCGACGGGCACGACCGCGACCCCGTCCGGGGTGGCGAGGTCGGCCGTCGAGACGAGCGTGACCTCGGCCCCGCGCTCGGCCGCGACGGCGGCGAGGGCGTACCCCTGCTTGCCGGAGGAGCGGTTGCCGAGGAAGCGCACCGGGTCCAACGGCTCTCGGGTCCCCCCGGCCGAGACGACGACCCGGCGCCCGGCGAGCGTGCCCGCCCCCCGGGTCCGCTCGAGCTCACGGCGGCACACCTCGTAGAGCGTCTCCGGCTCGGGCAGCCGGCCCGGGCCGCTGTCCTTGCCCGTGAGCCGGCCGGACGCGGGAGGCACGACGTGCACGCCGCGCTCGGTGAGCGTCTCGATGTTCGCCTGGGTGGCCGGGTGCTCGAACATCTCGGTGTGCATGGCCGGGGCCATGACGACCGGGCAGCGGGCCGTGAGCAGCACGTTCGTCAGGAGGTCGTCGGCCTGGCCGGTGGCGGCCCGCGCGAGCAGGTCGGCGGTCGCGGGGGCGACGACGACGAGGTCTGCCTCCTGGCCGATGCGGACGTGCGGGACCTCGGTGATGTCGGACCACACGTCGGTGTGGACGCGCTTGCCGGACAGCGCCGACCACGTCGCCTCACCGACGAAGCGGAGGGCGGCGGCGGTGGGGACGACGGTGACGTCGTGGCCGGCCTCGGTGAGGAGCCGCAGCAGGGAGCACGCCTTGTACGCGGCGATCCCCCCGGCGACCCCGAGGACGACCCGCACGTCGGTCAGACCTCGGTCGGCGGGTCGGCCGGGGTGTCCTTCGTGGGCTCGGAGGTGAGGAGGCCCTCGTTGATCTCGCGAAGGGAGATCGACAGGGGCTTCTCGTGCACCTCGGAGTCGACGAGCGGGCCGACGTACTCGAGCAGCCCTTCCTGGAGCTGGGCGTAGTACGCGTTGATCTGGCGGGCCCGCTGGGCCGAGTAGAGCACGAGGGCGTACTTGGAGTCGGCCTGCTCGAGGAGCTCGTCGATCGGCGGGTTCGTGATGCCGATGGGGTTCGCGGTGGTTCCGGACACGCGTCAGACTCGTTTCGTCGAGGGTTGCGGGGTTCGCATCCATGATACGAGCTCCTCGGCCGCACGCCGAATGTCGTCGTTGACGACGGTGACGTCGAACTCCTCGGCGGCCGCGAGCTCGGTGCGGGCGGTGGTGAGACGGGCGGTGCGTTCCTCCTCGTCCTCGGTGCCCCGGCCGACGAGGCGCCGGACGAGCTCCTCCCAGCTGGGCGGGGAGAGGAAGACGAACTGCGCCTCGGGCATCGAGGCCCGGACCTGACGGGCCCCCTGGAGGTCGATCTCGAGCAGGGCCGGCCGCCCGGCGGCGAGCACCTCCTCGACGGGCCGGCGGGGGGTGCCGTACCACGCCCGGCCGTGGACGACCGCCCACTCGAGGAGCTCTCCGTCCTGCACCATCTGCGCGAAGCGCTCGTCGGAGACGAAGTGGTAGTGGACGCCGTCGACCTCGCCGGGGCGGGGACGGCGCGTCGTCGCGGACACCGAGAGCCACACGTCGGGGTGGTGCTCACGGACGTACGCGGCGACGCTCCCCTTGCCGACCGCGGTCGGCCCGGCGAGGACGGTGAGACGGGAGGGGCTCGTCACGACCGCCCGAAGCGGTCGAGGAGGGCGGACACCTGGTTCTGGCCGAGACCGCGCACGCGCCGGCTCTCGGAGATGCCGATCTCCTCCATGATCTGGCGGGCGCGGACCCGGCCGACACCCGGCATCGACTCGAGGAGGGCGGACACGCGCATCTTGCCGATGACCTCGTTCGACTTGCCGTCCTGGATGACGGTCTGGAGCGAGGCGCCGTTGTGCTTGAGGCGGTTCTTGACCTCGGCGCGCTCCCGACGGGAGGCCGCGGCCTTCTCGAGGGCGGCGGAGCGCTGTTCTTGGGTGAGGGGAGGCAGTGCCACGGGTAGGTCCTTGGTGACGTGCGGACGCTGGCTGCTCAACGTCCGGCTGTACCTTCGTGACTGTACAGCGCGCCGCCGGGCGGGTCAGGTCAGGGGCGCGCCGCCTCGACGGCGTCGGCGAGCCCCGCCGCCGCGTCGCGGGCCGCGGAGCGCAGCGCGGCCACGTCCGGCCCGGCACCGAGCACCTCCCGCGAGCTCGTCCCGAGCACCTGCGGCAGCGCCGCACCGAAGGTCGCCCGCAGTCCCTCCGGGGTCCCGCCCTGGGCGCCGAGGCCCGGGGCGAGCAGTGGCGCGGCCGACCCGACGAGGTCGAGCCCGAGGTCGTCGACGGCCGTGCCGACGGTGGCACCGACGACCATGCCGACGCTGCCGAGCGTCCCCCGAGCGGCGGCGGCGGCGTTGTCGGCAGCCACCCCGGCGACGACGTGCCCGGCGACCGAGCGTCCCTCGAGGACGGCGTGCTGGACGGCCGGCCCCTCGGGGTTGGAGGTGAGCGCGAGGACGAAGACTCCCCGGCCGGTCCGGTGCGCCAGGTCGACGGCGGGACGCAGCGAGCCGTACCCGAGGTACGGGCTCACCGTCATGGCGTCCGGCGGCGACGGGGCGTCCTCGCCGAGGAAGGCCTCGGCGTAGGCGTCCATCGTCGTCCCGATGTCGCCGCGCTTCGCATCGAGGACGACGAGCGTCCCGGCCGAGCGCACCTCGTCGACGACCCGCTCGAGGAGGGCGACCCCGCGGGACCCGAAGACCTCGAAGAAGGCGGACTGGGGCTTGACCGCCGCGACGTGGCCGCCGAAGGCCTCGGCGCAGGTCAGGGCGAACCGCTCGACCCCGGCGAGGTCGTACGTCAGGCCCCACGACTCGACGAGGGCGCGGTGCGGGTCGATGCCCGGGCAGAACGGGCCGTGCTCGTCCATCGCGGCGCGCAGCCGCTCGCCGAAGGGGAGGTCGGGGGCCTCGGTCACGGGCGCACCATCCTGTCGTGGGCGATGCCGACGAGGTCGGCGAAGCGGTCGACGCCGTGCCGGGCCACCTCGGCCTCGAGCTCGGCGAGCACCCGCCGCGGGGCAGACGGGTCGTTGAAGGTCGCGGTCCCGACCTGGACCGCGGCGGCCCCGGCGGCGACGAGCTCGAGGGCGTCCCGGCCCGTGCGCACCCCCCCGACCCCGATGACCGGCGCCGTCGGCAGCCGGCCCTCACGCATCGCCGCGACGACCTGCCACACGGCGCGCACCGCGACCGGGCGGACCGCGGGACCGGAGAGCCCCCCGGTGACCCCGGCGAGCTGCGGGCGGAGCAGGTCGGTGTCGATGACGATGCCGAGCAGGGTGTTGATCATCGTCAGGCCGTCGGCGCCGGCCCGGACGGCGGCCTCGGCGACGGCGACGATGTCAGTGACGTCCGGGGTGAGCTTGGCGACGACGGGGACGCCCTCGGGCACCCGGGTGCGCACGATGCGCACGACCTGCTCGGAGCTCACCGGGTCGCAGGCGAAGACGAGGCCGCGGTTGGCGACGTTCGGGCAGGAGATGTTCGCCTCGACGCCGACGACGCAGGAGAAGGCCGGGCTCGCGACGAGCCGCTGGACGACCTCGCCGAACTCCTCCGCGGTGTTCCCCGCGACGGAGACGAGAACGCGGGCGCCGCGCTCGGCGAGCCAGGCGAGGTCGTGCTCGACGAAGGCGTCGATGCCCGGGCCCTGGAGGCCGATGGAGTTGAGCATCCCCGACGAGGTCTCGGCCATCCGCGGCGTCGGACGCCCCGACCTCGGGTCGAGCATCACCGTCTTCGTCACGAAGGCACCGAGGTCGGTGACCGGGAAGAACCGGTTGAGCTCCTTGCCGTTCGCGGCGCAGCCGGAGGCCGTCATCACGGGGTTCGGCAGGACCGTCCCGGCGAGCGTCGTCGACATGTCGACCATCAGTGGCCCCCCGCCCGCGGCGCGCCGACGGCGTCGTCCGGCACCCGGCAGATCCCGTCGGCGAAGGCGTCCCACCGCACCCGGTCCCCCCGGAAAACGGGGCCCTCGACGCACGAGCGGACCATCCGGGTCACCCCGTCGTTGCCGGTGACGGGCATGACGCACGTCATGCACACCCCGACACCGCACGCCATCGACTCCTCGACGGCGACCTGGGCGACGGCCCCGTGGGCGCTCGCCACCTCGGTCACCGCGCGCAGCATCGCCATCGGCCCGCACGCGTACGCGACGGCCGCGCCGGTGCGCTCGAGGACCTCGCCGAGGACGGCGGTGACCCTCCCCCGCGTCCCCGCGCTGCCGTCGTCGGTCGTCACGTGGACGCGGTCCGCGCTGCGGCGGGCCTCGACGACGCCGAAGAGCCGGTCCTCGGAGGCCGCCCCCAGGACGATCTCGACGGGGCAGCCGCGCTCGCGCAGGGCCTCGGCGAGCCAGAACAGCGGCGCCGAGCCGTAGCCGCCGCCGACGAGGACGCAGGGCACCGGGTCCGCCGGGAGCGGGAAGGGTCGCCCGAGCGGGCCGACGACGTCGACCGCGTCGTGGGTGCGCAGGCCGGTGAGCCACTGCGTACCGGGCCCGTGGGCGGCGACGACGACGTCGAGGGTCCCGCCGTACGTGCCCGTCGGGCGGACCCTGTGGATCGAGAAGCAGCGCCGGAGCAACGTCGCGGAGGTCTCGCCACCGACGGCGAACGCCGCGAACTGCCCGGGGTGGGCGAGCTCGGCGAGGCCGGGGGCGGTCACCGTGAGGTGGTGGTACGCCCCGACCCGGCGGTTGGCGACGACCTCCCCGGGGGTCTGGACGACGCCGGCGCTCACGCGGAGGCCCCCTGGCCGTAGAGGTCGAGGGCGGCGGCGTGGACCTGCAGGCTCGTGACGTCGAGGTCGTCGTGCTGGACCGCCTCGATGGCGAGGACGGCCGCGGACAGCTGCTGGACCGTCGTGACGATCGGCTTGTCCATCGACGTCGTCGCCGCGCGGATGGCGTACCCGTCGGCCCGGGTCGTCGGGCTCGTCCCGCTCGGGGAGTTGACGACCATCGCGATCTCGCCCGCGTCGATCAGGTCGACGACCGAGGTCCCGCCCTCGCCGCGCTCGGCGTGCTTGAGCACGATGTCGGCCTCGATGCCGTTGCGGCGCAGCACCTCGGCCGTCCCGGAGGTCGACAGGATGCGGAAGCCGAGGTCGACGAGCCGCTTCACGGGGAAGATGATCGCCCGCTTGTCCCGGTTCGCGACGGAGACGAAGACCGTCCCGGACGTCGGCAGGCCGCCGATCGCGCCGAGCTGGGCCTTGGCGAAGGCCCGCCCGAAGTCGACGTCGATGCCCATGACCTCGCCGGTCGAGCGCATCTCCGGACCGAGGAGGCTGTCGACGACGTGCCCCTCGAGGGTGCGGAAGCGCTTGAACGGCAGGACCGCCTCCTTGACGGAGATCGGCGCCGTCGCGGGGATCCTCCCGCCGTCGGTGTGCGCCGGGAGCAGGCCCTCGGCGCGCAGCTCGGCGATCGTCGAGCCCATCATGATCCGCGACGCGGCCTTCGCGATGGGCACCCCGGTCGCCTTCGCGACGAACGGCACGGTGCGCGAGGCCCGCGGGTTGGCCTCGAGGACGTAGAGGATGTCCTGGGCCAGGGCGAACTGGACGTTCATCAGCCCGCGCACCCCGATGCCCTCGGCGAGCTTGCGGGCCGACTCGCGGACCCGCTCGATCTCCGAGTGCCCGAGGGTGACCGGCGGCAGGGCGCACGAGGAGTCGCCGGAGTGGATGCCGGCCTCCTCGACGTGCTCCATGACACCGCCGAGGTACATGTCCTCCCCGTCGAAGAGGACGTCGACGTCGATCTCGATGGCGTCGTCGAGGAACCGGTCGACGAGCACCGGGTGCTCCGGGCTCGCGACGGTGGCCCGGTCGACGTAGCGCACGAGGGTCTCGTCGTCGTACACGATCTCCATGCCGCGGCCGCCGAGGACGTAGGACGGGCGGACGAGGACGGGGTAGCCGATCTCCTGGGCGATGGCGACGGCCTCGGTCGCACTGTAGGCGGTGCCGTGCTTCGGCGCCGGCAGGTCCGCCTCGGCGAGCACCCGGCCGAAGGCCCCGCGGTCCTCCGCGAGGTCGATGGCCTCCGGGCTCGTCCCGACGACCGGCACGCCGGCGTCCTTGAGCGCCTTCGCGAGCCCGAGCGGGGTCTGCCCGCCGAGCTGGACGACGACGCCGGCGACGGGGCCGGCGGCCTGCTCGGCGTGGACGACCTCGAGGACGTCCTCGAGGGTGAGCGGCTCGAAGTAGAGCCGGCTGCTCGTGTCGTAGTCGGTCGAGACTGTCTCGGGGTTGCAGTTCACCATGACGGTGTCGTACCCCGCCTCGCGCAGCGCGAAGGAGGCGTGGACGCACGAGTAGTCGAACTCCACGCCCTGCCCGATCCGGTTCGGCCCGGACCCGAGGATGACGACCGCCTCCCGCTCGCGTGGGGCGACCTCGGTCTCCTCGTCGTAGGAGCTGTAGTGGTACGGCGTGCGGGCGGCGAACTCGGCGGCGCACGTGTCGACGGTCTTGTAGACCGGGCGCACCCCGAGGGCGTGGCGGACGCCGCGGACGACCGGCTCGGGCATCTCCCGCAGGGCGGCGAGCTGGACGTCGCTGAACCCGTGCCGCTTGGCGAGCCGCAGCAGGTCGGGGGTCAGCTCCTCGGCCGTCGCGACCTCCTCGGCGACCTCGTTGACGAGGGCCACCTGGTCGAGGAACCACGGGTCGATCCTCGTCGCGTCGTGGACCTCCTCGACGGTGAGCCCGGCGCGCAGAGCCTGCTGGACGAGCAGGAGCCGGCCGTCGGTGGGCCGGCGCGCCGTGTCGAGCATCGCCCGGCCGGCCTCGGTGGTCGGCCGCTCGCCGTCCCAGTGGAAGCTGCTGCCGGCCTTCTCGAGGCTGCGCAGCGCCTTCTGGAGGGCCTCGGTGAAGGAGCGGCCGATCGCCATCGCCTCGCCGACCGACTTCATCGTCGTCGTGAGGGTGTCGTCGGCGGCCGGGAACTTCTCGAACGCGAAGCGGGGCACCTTGACGACGACGTAGTCGAGCGTCGGCTCGAAGGACGCGGGCGTCTCCTCGGTGATGTCGTTCGGCACCTCGTCGAGGGTGTAGCCGATCGCCATCTTCGCGGCGATCTTCGCGATGGGGAACCCGGTCGCCTTCGACGCGAGCGCCGAGGAGCGCGAGACGCGCGGGTTCATCTCGATGACGATGATCCGGCCGTCCTCGGGGTTCACGGCGAACTGGATGTTGCAGCCGCCGGTGTCCACCCCGACCTCGCGGATGACGGCGATCGAGATGTCCCGCAGGCGCTGGTACTCGCGGTCGGTGAGGGTGAGAGCCGGTGCGACGGTGATCGAGTCGCCGGTGTGGACGCCCATCGGGTCGAGGTTCTCGATGGAGCAGACGACGACGACGTTGTCCGCGCGGTCGCGCATGAGCTCGAGCTCGTACTCCTTCCACCCGAGGATCGACTCCTCGAGGAGGACCTCGGTGACGGGCGAGTACTGCAGGCCCGCGCCGGCGATCCGGCGGAGGTCCTCGGGGGTGTGCGCGAAGCCGGAGCCGAGGCCGCCCATCGTGAAGGACGGCCGGACGACGACGGGGTAGCCGAGGTCGTCGGCGGCGGCGAGCACCTCGTCCATCGAGTGGCAGATCGCGGAGCGGGCGGACTCGGCGCCGCAGCGCTCGACAACGCCCTTGAACGCCTCGCGGTCCTCCCCGAGCCGGATGGCCTCGACGTTGGCGCCGATGAGCGGGCACTCGTACCTCTCGAGCACACCGCGCTCGTGGAGCTCCATGGCGCAGTTGAGGGCGGTCTGCCCGCCGAGGGTCGCGAGGACGGCGTCCGGGCGCTCCTTGGCGATGATCCGCTCGACGATCTCCGGGGTGATCGGCTCGACGTACGTCGCGTCGGCGAACTCCGGGTCGGTCATGATCGTCGCCGGGTTGGAGTTGACGAGGACGACCCGCAGGCCCTCCTCCTTGAGCACGCGGCACGCCTGGGTGCCGGAGTAGTCGAACTCGCAGGCCTGGCCGATGACGATCGGGCCGGAGCCGATGACGAGGACGCTCTGGATGTCGTCGCGCTTCGCCATCAGACCGAGACCTCCTGGGTGGCGTGGGCGGTGGCTCGTCGCTCCATGAGCTCGGCGAACCGGTCGAAGAGGTAGGCGGCGTCGTGCGGACCGGCCGCGGCCTCGGGGTGGTACTGGACGGAGAAGGCCGGCACGTCGAGGCACTCCAGGCCCTCGACGACGTCGTCGTTGAGGCAGACGTGGCTGACCCGCACCCGCCCGAAGGGGGTGTCGGAGTCCCGGTCGAGCGGGGCGTCGACGGCGAACCCGTGGTTGTGCGCGGTCACCTCGACCGTGCCCGTCGTGCGGTCCATGACGGGCTGGTTGATGCCCCGGTGGCCGTAGCGCAGCTTGTACGTGCCGAACCCGAGCGCCCGGCCGAGGATCTGGTTGCCGAAGCAGATGCCGAAGTACGGTGTGCGGTCCCCGAGGACGGCCCGGACGAGCGCGGACTGCTGCTCGGCGGTCGCGGGGTCGCCCGGCCCGTTCGACATGAAGACCCCGTCGGGCGCGAGGGCGCGGACGTCCTCGGCCGTGGCGGTCGCCGGCAGGACGTGCACCTCGATGCCGCGCTCGGCCATCATCCGCGGGGTCATCGACTTGATGCCGAGGTCGACGGCCGCGACGGTGAACCGCTTCTCCCCCACGGCCGGGACGACGTAGGCCTCCTTCGTCGCGACCTCGGCCGCGAGCGAGGCACCGGTCATCTCCGGCGCGGACGTCACCTGCGCGAGGAGGTCGGCCGGGGTGCGCTCGGCGTCCGGGCCGCTGAAGATCCCGACCCGCATCGCCCCGCGCTCACGCAGGTGGCGGGTCAGGGCGCGGGTGTCGAGGTCGCAGATGCCGACCACGCCCTGGGTGTCGAGCTCGTCCTCGAGGGTCCGCCGGCTGCGCCAGCTCGAGGGGCGGATCGCGGGGTCGCGCACGACGTAGCCGGCGACCCAGATGCGGCCGGACTCGTCGTCCTCGTCGTTCCACCCCGTGTTGCCGACGTGCGGCGAGGTCATGACGACGACCTGGCGGTGGTAGCTCGGGTCGGTGAGGGTCTCCTGGTAGCCGGTCATGCCGGTCGAGAAGACGGCCTCGCCGACCGTCGTGCCGCGGTGGCCGTAGGCCCGGCCGGTGAAGGTGCGCCCGTCCTCGAGGACGAGGACGGCGGGCTCGCGGGCGGTCAGCATGGGACGGGCTCTCCTTCCCGCGCGGTGACGTCGCCGCGCAGGATCGTCGTGTGGACGGCGCCGGTCAGCGTGCGTCCGTGCCAAGGGGTGTTGCGGGACAGCGAGTGCGACGCGTCGCGGTCGACGGTGACCGTGGCGGTGGGGTCGACGAGGACGAGGTTCGCCGGCTCGCCCGGGGCGAGCGGGCGGCCGTGCCCGTCGAGGCCGGCGATCCGCGCCGGGGCGGTCGACATGACCCGGGCGAGGTCGGCGAGGGACATCCCGCCGTCGCGGACGAGGAGGTCGTGGACGACGGAGAAGGCGCTCTCCAGGCCGAGCATCCCGAAGGCGGCGTCGACGAACGCGTGCTCCTTGTCGTGCCGGGCGTGCGGGGCGTGGTCGGTGGCGACGGCGTCGACCGTGCCGTCGAGCAGCCCGGCGCGCAGGGCCTCCTGGTGCTCGGTGGGGCGCAGCGGCGGGTTGACCTTGTAGACGGGGTCGTACCCGGCGAGCAGGTCGGTGCCGAGGACGAGGTGGTGCGGGGTGACCTCGCACGTCATCCGGATGCCACGGGCCTTGGCCCACCGGACGACGTCGAGCCCCTCGGCGGTGCTCACGTGGGCGACGTGGACGCGGGCCCCGGTGTGCTCGGCGAGCATCGCGTCCCGGGCGATGACGCTCGACTCGGCGACCGGGGGCCAGCCGGGCAGGCCGAGGCGGCCGGACAGCTCGCCCTCGTGGCAGCACGCCGAGGGTCCGGCGAGGTCGGGGTCCTGGCTGTGCTGGGAGACGACGCCGTCGAAGGCCCGCACGTACTCCAACGCCCGTCGCATGACGCGGGCGTCGGCGACGCAGCGCCCGTCGTCGGAGAAGACCCGGGTCCGGGCGCGAGAGCGGTGCATGAGCCCCAGCTCGGCGAGCTCCGCTCCGTCGAGACCCTTCGTCACCGCCCCGACGGGGACGACGTCGGTGAGCCCGCAGCGGCGGCCGAGGTCGAGGACGTGCTCGGCGGCCTCGGCGGTGTCGGTGACGGGGGTCGTGTTCGCCATCGCGAGGACGGCGGTGTACCCGCCCGCGGCCGCCGCCCGGGAGCCGGTGCACACGGTCTCGGCGTCCTCCCGACCGGGCTGGCGCAGGTGGGTGTGGAGGTCGACGAACCCCGGCAGCACCGTGAGCCCGTCGGCGTCGAGCCGCGTCAGTCCCTCGGTGTCGGTGACGGTGCCGACCTCGGTGACGATGCCCTCGCGGATCGCGAGGTCGCCGCGCCGCTCGGTGCCGTCGGGGCCGAGGTGGGTGACGCCGGTGACGAGCCAGTCGCTCATGCGGCCACCTCCTCGCCGGCGAGCAGGTGGTAGAGGACGGCCATCCGCACCGCGACGCCCGCCGAGACCTGGTCGAGGACGAGGCTGCGGGCCGCGTCCGCCGCGTCGGCGCTGATCTCGAGCCCGCGGTTCATCGGGCCCGGGTGGCAGATGACGGCCTCGGGGTTGGCGTCGGTGAGCGCGCGGAGCCGGTCACGGGTCAGGCCGAAGCCCACGGTGTACTCCCTCGGGGTCGGGAAGAAGCCGCCGCTCATCCGCTCGCGCTGCACACGGAGCATCATGACGACGTCCGGGCCCGAGGCGAGGACGGCGTCCAGGTCGTCGGTGAGGTGGAGGCCGTCGGCCTGCGCCCAGGGGCGGATGCCGCTCGGCATGAGGGTCGGCGGGGCGACGCACGTGACGTCGGCGCCGAGGGTGCGCAGGGTGATCGCGTTGGAGCGGAACACCCGGCTGTGGGTGAGGTCGCCGACGATCGCGACGCGGCGGCCGGCGAGGTCGCCGATCCGCTGCTCGACGGTGTAGGCGTCGAGCAGGGCCTGGGTCGGGTGCTCGTGGGTGCCGTCGCCGGCGTTGACGACGCTCGCGTCGACCCACTGCGCGACCTGGTGCGCGGCGCCGCTCGCCCCGTGGCGCATGACGAGGCAGTCGACCGCCATCGCGTCGATCGTGCGGACGGTGTCGCGCAGCGACTCCCCCTTCGACGCCGACGAGCCCTTCCCCGTGATGTTGATCGTGTCGGCGGACATCCACTTGCCGGCGATCTCGAAGCTCGAGCGGGTCCTGGTCGAGTCCTCGAAGAAGAGGTTGATGACCGTCCGCCCGCGCAGGGTCGGCAGCTTCTTGACGTCGCGGCGCTGGACCTCGTGCATCTCGGCGGCGGTCGCGAGGAGCATCCGCACGTCGTCGCGGCTGAGGTCGGCGCTGGAGAGCAGGTGCCTCATCGGGGGCCTCCCGGGGTGGAGGGACGGCCGGCGCGGGTCTCCCCGAGGGCGATCGAGACCGAGTCCTCGGTGACCTCGTCGACGCCGTCCAGCCGGACCATGACGCGCTCGGTGTGCGAGGTCGGCAGGTTCTTGCCGACGTGGTCGGCCCGGATCGGCAGCTCGCGGTGGCCGCGGTCGACGAGGACCGCGAGCCGGACCGCCCGGGGCCGGCCCAGGTCGGCGAGGGCGTCGAGCGCGGCGCGGATGGTGCGGCCGGAGTACAGGACGTCGTCGACGAGGACGACGACCCGGTCGTCGACCCCCTCGGACGGGATGCGGGTCGGCATCGGGGCGCGGGTCGGCTGGCTGCGCAGGTCGTCCCGGAACATCGTGATGTCGAGCTCGCCGACCGGCACGGTGGCGCCCTCCATGTCGAGGAGCAGGGCGGCGAGGCGGCGGGCCAGCTCGACGCCGCGGGTCGGGACGCCGAGGAGGACGAGGTCGTCGGCGCCCTTGTTGTGCTCGACGACCTCGTGGGCGATACGGCGCAGGGCCCGGGCGACGTCCGCGCCGCTCATCACGGTGCGCGGGGCACCGGGAGCGGGGTCGTCGGCTCCGGCGGGTGGGTGTTCGTCGGCGCGCGTCATCCGCGTGCGACCTCCTTCCCCGCCTCACGGGACGGGTCGTTAAAGGACGTCTTGCGCCGCTCACTCTAAGGGGTCGCGGGAGCTCCGCCGACAGCGGACCAGCGCGTGGACGGCGCGTGTCGGGCCTACCGTGCCGGGATGAGAGCGAACCCGCCGGAGACCGTCGCCCTGCTGTCCGACACCCACGGCGTGCTGCCGGTGCTCGAGGCGGTCCTCGCCGAGCCCGAGGTGCGGTCCGCCGACCTCGTCGTCGTCACCGGCGACCTCGTCTCCGGCCCGATGCCCGTCGAGACCCTCGACGCGCTGACATCGCTCGGGGACCGCGTCCTCCTCGTGCGCGGCAACGCCGACCGCGAGGTCGTCGAGGCCTCCCGCGGGGCCGCCTGCGAGCACCCCGAGTCGGTGTTCGCGGCGGAGATCCTCGGCGCGGACCGGCTGGCGCTGCTCGCCGGGCTGCCGCACCCCGTGACGCTGGCGGTGCAGGGGTTCGGGGACGTCGTCCTGTGCCACGGCAGCCCGCGGGACGACGACGAGGTCGTCCTCGTCGACACCCGTCCGTCGCGGTGGGCCGAGGCGTTCGCGGACCTGCCGGACTCCGTGCGGACGGTCTGCTGCGGGCACACGCACATGCCGTTCGTCCGGCTCGTCGACCGGCGGCTCGTCGTCAACCCGGGCAGCGTCGGGATGCCGTACGGCCGGCCGGGCGGGGCGTGGGCGCTGCTGCGCGGGGGGCAGGTTTCGCTGCGGCACACGCCGGTGGACGTCGACGCCGCGTGCGCGCGCATCGTCGCCGAGTCGGCCTACCCCGACGCGGCCGCCTGGGCGGACGAGTACGTGCGGGCGGTGCACTCCGACGTCGAGGCGCTGGCGTCGTTCGGGCCCCGCGACGGACGGACGTCATCACGTCCGTGACACCGGTCCGGGCCGTGGGACGCATAACGCGACAGCATGCTTTCCAGAACATACTGTGATGACGACACCGCCCGAGCGCCCCGAAGGAGGCCCGCCATGTCCGACCGCGACACGACCATCCCGACCGTCGAGGGCATGTGCGCCGAGCCCCCGGCAACCCCGGTCCCGGCGTTCGCGGGCCTCTTCCCGCCGCGCGACGCCGACGAGCAGACCTACCGGCGGTGGCTCGCCGAGTCCCCCTGGCCCGAGGTCGTGTTCGCCGCCGCCCGCTGAGCCGGGCTCCCCGACAGCGACCTCGCTGGCGCGCCGCCACCTCGCCCGGTCACGTCGACCTCGCCGAGACGGTGCGCCATGACGCACCGTCTCGGCGAGATCGCACCGAGCCGGCGAGATCAGCAGGTGCCGGAGAGGTCGCGCGCCGGCCGGGCGACCGGTCTCACGCGAGGGTCGGCTTGACCTCGGCGAGCCGGGCGAGCAGCCCGTTGACGAACCGCGGGCTGTCGTCGGTCGACAGCTCCGTCGCCATCGACACCCACTCGCTGATCGCAACGTTCTCCGGGACGTCCGGGGAGTAGAGGACCTCGAAGGCCCCGAGCCGGATGATGGCCCGGTCGACGGCGGGCATCCGCTGCAGCGACCAGCCCTGCGAGTACGTCGTGATGAGCTCGTCGATCTCGGACCGGCGCTCGGAGACCCCGACGACGAGGTCGGCGGTCAGCTCCGCGAGCGGGTGCTCCGTGACGGGCTTCGCGAGCCGCTCGCGCAGCAGGTCCGCGGCGTCGACGCCCCGCTGCTCGGCCTCGAACAGCAGGTCGAGGGCGCGCTTGCGGGCCTTGGTGCGGGCGGCCACGGGTCAGGCCCGGCCGAGGTAGCTGCCGTCGCGGGTGTCGACCTTGACCTTGGTGCCCTGCTCGAGGAACAGTGGCACCTGGATCTCCGCGCCGGTCTCGAGCGTCGCGGGCTTCGTGCCGCCCGACGAGCGGTCGCCCTGGAGGCCCGGCTCGGTGTACGTGATCTCGAGGACGACCGAGGCGGGGAGCTCGATGAAGAGCACGCTGCCGTCGTGACGGGCGACGACCGCCTCCTGGTTCTCCATCATGAACCGGGACGCGTCACCGACGACCTCCGGGCTCACCGGCAGCTGGTCGTAGGTGTCGGGGTCCATGAAGACGTAGTCGGTGCCGTCGTTGTAGAGGTACTGCATCGTGCGACGGTCGACGGTGGCGGTCTCGACCTTGACGCCCGCGTTGAAGGTCTTGTCGACGGTCTTGCCGCTCATGACGTTCTTCAGCTTGGTCCGCACGAACGCGGGACCCTTGCCGGGCTTGACGTGCTGGAACTCCACGACGCTCCACAGCCCGTTGTCCATCCGCAGGACCATGCCGTTCTTCAGGTCGTTCGTCGATGCCACTGGGTGTCGCTCTCTGCTCCGGTGCGGGCCGCACGCCCGTCCTCGGGGCGCGCGTCACCCCCGTCGAGGGGTGGGGATCGCGCCCATCGTACCGTCCGGTCCGCCCCCACCCGCACGCCGCGGGCGGGGGTGCCGGAGGGTCAGCAGACGTCGAGCTTCGCGGCGTCCTCCGAGACCGAGGCCGTCCCGCCGACGGTCATGACGTACGTCGGACCGACCCGGCTCGCCTCGGCCTTGGTGCCGGCGGAGACGCAGGCGCCGCTGCTCAGCAACGTCGTGCCCCGGGCCAGGCCCGCGAGGGGCGCCGAGGAGAGAGCGTCGGGGAACTTCTTGCCGCTCACGACGACGACCGCCTCGGCGGTGCCGAAGACCATCTTCGAGAGGTTGACGGCCGCCTCGTACCGGTCCGCGCCGGAGGCCCGCTGGAGGTTCGTCGTCGGCAGCGTCTCGCGCACCGCTGTGGCCACGGACCCGCTGACGCTCGCCGTCCCGCCGACGATGATGACGCGCTTCGGCTTGAGGTCGCGCAGGGCGGACCGCGTGACGTTCGGCAGGCCGGAGCCCTTCGTGAGCAGGAGGGCGCCGCGGGAGTTCGCCGCGGCCCCGCCGCCCCCGAGGGCGTCGGCGAAGATCTCGCCGGAGGCGAGGACGACGGTCTCGACGCCCTTGCCGTCGGGCTTGCCGTCCTGGTCGTCGTCGCTCGCCCGCCACAGCTCGTCGTTGTAGCGCGCGACCTGGGCCGCGACCGCGTAGCGGTTGGCTCCCTCGATGCGGTCCGAGCCCTCCGGCACGACGGCCGCGAGCTGACGCTCGACGTAGTCGCTGATCGTCGCCGTGCCGCCGAGGACCACGACGAACCTCGGCTGGATGCGCTCGATCTCGGTGATGACGGCCCGCGGGACCACGCCGGTCCCCGGGGTGAGGAGCAGGGGCCCGATGCCGTAGGCCAGCGGCCCGGCGCCCAGGGCGTCGGGGAACTTCGCGCCGCTCGCGACGAAGACGATGTCGACGGGGTCGGCCTTGCCGCCGAGCATCCCGTCGCAGCTCGTCGCCGTGCGGGCGCACACCGAGGCCTTGCTCACGGCGACGGCCGCGGCGTACCGGTCCTTGCCGGAGATCCGCAGGTAGTTGTCGGCGCCGGGCAGACCCGCCTGGACGGCGCTCGGCGAGACCGCCGCGGCCACGGCGGCGCGGGACCCGGTCGCGGCGGCCGGTTCGGCCGGCGCGACGGACTCCGTCGTCACGAGGGTAGCGCCGCCGTCGAGCCCGGAGGTGGGCGCGGCGAGGGCGGTGGCGGATCCGACGGTGACCAGGCACGTGGCAGCGGCCATGGTCCGAAGGAGAGACAGTGCGTGCACAGGGACACTCCGGGGAGGGGTGGTCGTTCTCGGGCCGTCCTCCGTGCCCTGCATCACGTCGGTCGCGTGCGCCACAGTAACCCCACCGGCGTGTCGTTGTCGCGCTTTCGTGCAAAACGTGCTTGCCGCGTCGTGATGGGCGCCGGGGCGCGCCTACCCGCCGAGGGCCGCGAGGCTCTCGCGCAGCAGCCGCTCGTCGGGCCCCTCCAGCCGGACCGGTCGGGCGAGCCCGTCGAGGACGACGAAGCGCAGCAGCGACCCGCGCGCCTTCTTGTCCCGCGACATCGCGACGAGCAGCGCGTCGGCGTCGCCGCTGTACGTCGTCGGCAGCCCGACCCCCTCGAGCACCCGGCGGTGCCGAGCGAGGAGGTCGGCGTCGAGGTGACCGGTCCGGTACCCCAGCTCCGCGGCGAAGACCATGCCGATGGCGACGGCCTCACCGTGGCGGCGCCGGTAGCCCTCGACCTGCTCCACGGCGTGCCCGAGGGTGTGGCCGTAGTTGAGGACCTCGCGCAGGAAGAACTCGCGCAGGTCGGCCGCGACGACCTGCGCCTTGACCCGGACCTTGCGCTCTACGAGCTCGGCGAGCGCCGGGGAGTCCCATCGGGTCGCGGCCGCGGGGTCGCGCTCGAGGAGGTCGAGGATCGCCGGGTCGGCGATGAAGCCGCCCTTGACGACCTCGGCGAGCCCCGCGACGAGGTCGGCCCTCGGCAGCGTCTCGAGGACGTCGAGGTCGCACAGCACCCCCGCGGGGGTGTGGAAGGCGCCGACGAGGTTCTTCCCCTCGGCGGTGTTGATGCCGGTCTTGCCGCCGACGGCCGCGTCGACCATCGCGAGCAGGGTCGTCGGGACGTGGACGACCGGGACCCCCCGCAGCCACGTCGCGGCGACGAACCCGGCGAGGTCGGTGACGGTCCCGCCGCCGACGGCGACGACCGCGTCGGTCCGGGTGAACGCCCGCTCCCCGAGGACGCCCCAGAGCCGGGCCGCGACGTGGACGTCCTTGGCCGCCTCGGCGTCGGGCACCTCCGCGGTCACGACCGCCAGGCCGCGGGCGGAGAGCAGGTCGGCCACCGGCCCGGCGTACCGGTCCAGGCCTTCGGGACGCACGACGAGCACCTGCCGGACGCCGTCCGGCAGGAGGTCCGCGACCCGGTCGAGCACCCCGCGCCCGACGACGACGTCGTGGAGGTCGCCGACCGGGATCGTCAGGGCGTCGCTCACGGGTCCGTCCCGACGAGGCGCGCGACCTCGCCGGCGACCTCGTCGACGCCCCGTCCCGCCGTGTCGACGGTGTGCGTCGCGACCCGTTCGTAGACCGGGCGCCGGGCCTCCATGAGACGGACCCACGAGGCCCGAGGGTTGACCGCGAGCAGCGGCCGGCTCGCGGCGAAGCCCACCCGCTTCGCGGCGTCGGCGATCCCGACGTCGAGGAAGACGACGGTGTGTCCCGCGAGCGCGGCCTCGGTGGTCGGGTCCACCGGCGCCCCGCCGCCGAGCGCGACGACCCCGTCCTCCGCGGCGAGCGCGCGGGACACCTCGGCCCGCTCGAGGTCGCGGAAGGCGGGCTCCCCGTCCTCGACGAAGATGTCGGCGATGGACCGGCCGGCCGCGGCCTCGACCGCGGCGTCGGTGTCGTGGAACCCCACGCCCAGCAGCTCGGCGACCGTCGCACCGGTCGTCGACTTCCCCGACCCCGGCGGTCCGACGAGCACGACGCGCGGCATCAGTCGCCGTCCCAGGTGCGCATCGACGCGGGGACGTGCTCGAGGTAGGAGCGGTGGTTGCGGGCGGTCTCCTCGAGCGAGTCGCCGCCGAACTTCTCGAGGCAGGCCTCGGCGAGGACGAGCGCGACCATCGCCTCCGCGACGACGCCCGCCGCGGGGACCGCGCAGACGTCGGAGCGCTGGTGGATGGCGGTCGCCGGGT
Source organism: Phycicoccus avicenniae (assembly GCF_018139485.1). Classification (GTDB taxonomy): domain Bacteria; phylum Actinomycetota; class Actinomycetes; order Actinomycetales; family Dermatophilaceae; genus Phycicoccus; species Phycicoccus avicenniae. The sequence goes on along the minus strand of NZ_JAGSNF010000003.1, from coordinate 66,773 downwards.
CGTCGGAGGCGACGTCGACGGTGCGCAGCGACCGCGGGACGGTCGAGATCGGCTTCATCGCCGCCCGGACCCGCAGGACGCCGCCGACGGACATCCCGCCCTCGGTGCCGCCGGCACGGCCGGTGGCTCGGCGGATGACACCGTCCTCGTCGCGGTCCATCTCGTCGTGGGCGACCGAGCCGCGGCGGGCGGCGGTGCGGAACCCGTCGCCGACCTCGACGCCCTTGATGGCCTGGATCCCCATGAGGGCGGCGGCGAGCCGGGAGTCCAGGCGGCGGTCCCAGTGGACGTGCGAGCCGAGCCCCGGCGGGACGTGGTGCGCGACGACCTCGACGACGCCGCCGAGGGTGTCGCCGTCCTTGCGGGCGGCATCGACCTCGGCGACCATGGCGGCCGACCCGGCGGCGTCGAAGGCGCGGACCGGGTCGGCGTCGAGCGCGTCGACGTCGCCGGGGCCGGGCACCGGCGCGTCGTCGGCGACGCCCGCGGCGCCGATGGCCACGGTGTGCGACACGAGCCGGATGCCGTAGGCCTGCTCGAGGAACGCGGCGGCGACGGCGCCGAGCGCCACCCGGGCGGCCGTCTCGCGCGCCGACGCCCGCTCGAGGACCGGTCGGGCGTCGTCGAACCCGTACTTCTGCATCCCGACGAGGTCGGCGTGGCCGGGGCGCGGCCGGGTGAGCGGCCGGTTGCGGGCGACCTCCTTCTCGGCGTTGACGTCGTCCGAGGCGGCGTAGGCGTCCTCGGTCACCGGGTCCGCGCTCATCACGGTGCGCCACTTGGGCCACTCGGTGTTGCCGATCCGGATCGCGACCGGGGACCCGATCGTCTCGCCGAGTCGCACGCCACCGAGGAACTCGACCTCGTCCTGCTCGAACTTCTGCCGGGCGCCCCGGCCGTGGCCGAGCCGGCGCCGGGCCAGGGCCGCCGCGAGGTCCGACGTCGTGACCCGGACCCCGGCGGGCAGTCCGTCGACCGTCGCGACGAGCGCGGGTCCGTGCGACTCCCCGGCGGTCAGCCAACGCAGCATGCGCCCGATCCTGTCACGGTGCTCTCAGCCGGCGAGCAGGGCGGTCAGGATGCGGTCGCCGGCGCCGACGCCCACCCAGGCCCCGAGGCACATCGCGGGGCCGTAGGCGATGTGCGAGCGCAGCCCGACCCGGCGCAGGGCGAGGAGGGCGGCCGCCGCCACCCCACCGACGAGGAAGCCGGAGGCGAGGCCGACGACGAGGACGTCCGCGCCGAGCCACCCCAGGAGCGCTCCGAGGACCGGGGCGAGCCGCACGTCGCCGCCACCGACACCCCCGCCCGGGACGATGCCGAGGAGGAGGTAGACCCCGCCCATGACGAGCGCGCCGACGAGGGCGCCGAGCCAGCGCCCGTCCGCGGTGGCGAGGCTCGCGGGGACGAGGAGGACTAGGAGCGCCGCGCCGGTGGGGACGACGAGCCCGACCGGCAGCCGGTGCACGTCGAGGTCGATCCACACCAGGCCGGTCGTGAGCCAGGCGAGGAGCAGGAAGGCCGGCACCGCGGCCCACTCCCCCGTCCGGGCGAGCACCGCGAGGACGGCGACGACCGTGAGGGCGGCGGTGAGGGGGCCGGTCCACCAGACCCGGCCCGGGGGACCGACCGCCTCGTCCTCGACGATCCGGTAGCCGCCCGTCGCCAGCTCGCGACCGGTGAGGTGCCCGACGGCACCGAGGGCCACGGCGCACCCCGCGAGGGCCCACCAGGTGGGCGTCACCCGCCCGCCCCGAGCGCCCGCAGCCCGGCGGCCCGCATGTCCTCGACGGGCGCCGCGTGCCCGGTGAACATCGTGAACTGCGCGGCGGCTTGGTGCAGGAGCATGTCGAAGCCGGAGACGACGCGCATCCCGGCGGCGGCCGCCGCCCGGGCGGGCAGGGTCGGCCAGTCGGCGTACACGACGTCGAGGAAGACGCCGGAGTGGGTGGCGGGCACGGTCGCGGCGACCCGCTCGGCGGCGGCCGGGGGCACGGTCGAGACGACGACGTCGTCGCGGGTCGTCACCCAGGGGTCGATGCCCGCGACCGAGCCGTTGCGGATGCCGGTGCCGCCGTCCATCGCCCAGGCGAGGAGGTCGGCCGCCCGGCCGGTGTCACGCGCGCGGACGGTGAGGGTGCGCACGCCGAGCCGGGTGAGGGCGAGCACGCAGGAGCGGGCCGTCGCCCCCGCCCCGAGCAGCAGCGCCCGCTCCGGGGTTCCGGGCAGGACCGGTGCGAGGGCGTCGGTGACCCCGACGACGTCGGTGTTGTCGCCGTCCCAGCCGCCGTCGGCCCGCCGGACGAGCGTGTTGACGGCGCCGGCGGTCCGTGCCGTCGCCGAGACGGTCCTCGCCACCTCGAGCGCGGCCTCCTTGAGCGGCATCGTGAGGGAGAGCCCGCGCCACGTCGGGTCGAGGTCGGCGACGACCCCGGCGAGCTCGTCGGCCCCGACCTCGCGCAGCCCGTAGTCCCAGTCGGTGAGCCCGAGCGCGGCGTACCCCGCGCCGTGGAGGACCGGGGAGAGCGAGTGCGCGACGGGGGACCCGAGGACCGCGGCCCTCAGCACCGGTCCCTGTTCTCGCGGCACCACTGCTGGAACTCGGCGACGTTGGCCTGGTGCTCGGCGTCGGTCGAGGCGAACTTGGTCTCCCCCGTGTCCGGGTTGACGGCGACGAAGTACACCCAGTCGCCCTCCTCGGGGTCGGCCGCGGCCTCGATCGACGCGGCACCGGGGCTGTTGATCGGTCCCGGGGGCAGGCCCTCGGCGCGGTAGGTGTTGTACGGGCTGTCGGAGCTGCGCTGCTCGTCGGTCGTCCCGGCGCGGCCCCGCTCCTGGGCGACGAAGTGCACGGTCGAGTCCATCTGGAGCAGCCCGTAGCTCGGCGGGCCGCCCTCGAGCCGGTTGAGGATGACCCGCGCGACCTTGGCCCGGTCGGCGTCCCCGTTGACCTCACCCTCGACGATCGAGGCGATCGTGAGGACGCGCATCCGGTCGGACTGCTCCACGCCCGCGTCCTCGAGCGCCGACACCGTGCCCTCGATCATCCGGGAGAGCTGGTCGGCGGCGCTGGTCTCGTCGCCGAACTCGTAGCTGGCCGGGAAGAGCCAGCCCTCGAGCTCGCCGTCCGCGGCGTCCGGCAGGCCGAGCGCCTCGGGGTCCTCGGCGGCCGCCTCGTAGTCCTCCACCGGGATCCCGGTCGACTCCGACAGCAGGGCGAAGGTCTCGTCGACCCACAACCCCTCGCGGATCGTCACCCGTTCGGCGACCCGGTTCCCCGGGTCGACGAGGACCTGGAAGGCGTCCGCCCCCCGCATCTCCTCGCGCATGACGTAGGTGCCGGGCTGGATGCCCGCCGCCGCCTGCGGGTCGGCGGCCGCCGCCTCGAGGTAGGCGGTCCGGGACTTGGTGACCCCGGCGTCGCGCAGGATGGTGGCGATCTCCTCGCCGGTGTTGCCGGAGGCGACGACGACCTCGACCTGGCCCTCGCCGGGTCCGTCGAAGTCGAGGTCCTCCTCGGAGGAGCCGCCGGCGAGACCGCCGATGACGGGGCCGACGACGCTGTAGGCGCCGTAGCCCGCCCCACCGATGAGCGCGACGGCGACGAGCAGCACGACCCACCGGCCACGGCGCCGCGGCGGCTTGCGTCGCCGTCCGTGGATCTCGCGGCGCGAGCTGGGGGTCGGGCGCTCCGCCTCGTCACCGAAGATGGTGTCGGTGAAGTCGTGGCTCACGTCGTCGTGCCCTTCGTCCGCGGCTTGCGTCGCCGCCCTGTCACCGGGTCACCGGCCGGTGACCCGCTGGCCCGCTCCGCGTCGAGTGCCGCCTGGAGGATGATGACGGCGGCGGCCTGGTCGACCACCGCGCGCTGTCTCCGACCGGGGACACCGCTCTCACGGAGCGTGCGGTGCGCGTCGACCGTCGTGAGCCGCTCGTCGACGAGGCGGACCTCGACGGGGGTGACGCGCGCCGCCAGCACGCCAGCATACGTGCGTGCGCGCTGAGCGGAAGGGCCTTCGGCCCCGGACAACGAGCGCGGGAGCCCGACGACGACCCGCACCGCCTCACGCTCCCGCACGATCTCGGCGATGCGCTCGACGTCGGCGTCGCCGGCGCGCGGCGGCTCGTCGGAGCTCCGGGGGACGGTCTCGACGGGGGTGGCGAGGACCCCACCCACGTCGCTGGCGGCGACGCCGACCCGGACCGACCCGACGTCCACCCCGACGCGCACGCCCCGCAGTGCCGCGTCCTGCGGACCCGGCATCAGCCGGCGATCTCCCCGACCCGCCACTCCAGCGCGGCGAGCGCCTCACCGACCTTCGTCGGGTCCTGGCCGCCGCCCTGGGCGATGTCGTCCTTGCCTCCGCCGCCGCCGCCGAGGACGCCGGCAGCGACCCGCACGAGCTCGCCGGCGGTGACGCCCCGGTCCCGGGCCGGCTCGTTCGTCGCGACGACGACGACCGGCCGTCCCTTCGCGACGCCGGTGGCGGCGACGACGACGGGCCGGTCGGTGCCCAGCCGCCCACGCAGGTCCAGCACCATCGAGCGGACGTCGCCCGCGTCCGCCTCGCCGGCGTCGTGGGCGAGGAAGGTCACCCCGCCGACGTCGCGGGCGGCGTCGGTGAGCGAGCCGGCCGCCGCCCGGAGCTGCTCCTTGCGCAGCCGGTCCAGGTCACGCTCGGCCTCCTTGAGGCGCGACATGAGTCCACCGACCCGCTCCGGCAGCTCTTCCGGGCGGCCCTTGACGAGCTCCGTGAGCTGACCGACGATCGCCCGCTCGCGGGCGAGGAAGGAGAACGCGTCGGTGCCGACCAGCGCCTCGACCCGGCGGACGCCGGAGCCGATCGACGCCTCCCCGAGGAGGGTGACGAGCCCCAGCTGGGTCGTCCGCTCGGCGTGCGTGCCGCCGCAGAGCTCGCGGGCCCAGTCGCCGACCGAGATGACCCGGACGGCGTCGCCGTACTTCTCCCCGAAGAGCGCCATCGCGCCGGCGTCCCGTGCCTCCTTCTGGGTCATGACCTCCGCGTGCACCGCGAGGTCGTCCAGGAGGAGGGCGTTGACCCGGGCCTCGACGTCGGCGAGCACCGACGCGGGGACCGCCGACGAGGCGTGGAAGTCGAACCGGAAGCGTCCGGGCGAGTTCTCCGAGCCGGCCTGCGTCGCGGTCTCCCCGAGCGCCTCGCGGATCGCCTTGTGGACCATGTGGGTCGCGGTGTGCGCCCGGGAGATGGACCGGCGCCGCTCGATGTCGACCTCCATGAGCGCGCGCTCCCCGGTCCCGACCTCGCCGTCGACGACCGTCGCCCGGTGGACGACGAGGCCCCCGATGGGCGACTGGACGTCGCGGACCTCGACGAGGGCACCGCCGTCGAGCCGGACGAGCCCGCCGTCGGCGAGCTGCCCACCGCCCTCGGCGTAGAAGGGCGTGCGGTCGAGGACGAGCTCGACGTCCTGGCCGGCGACCGCGGACGTCACCGGGGCGCCGTCGCGCAGGATGCCCGCGACCCGCCCCTCGGACACGACCTCCTGGTAGCCGGTGAACTGCACCGGACCGCCGAGCGCGTCGGCGATGCCGCGGTAGACGCTGACGTCGCCGTGCTCGGACTTCTTCGACCGGGCGTCGTCCTTGGCCCGCTGGCGCTGCTCCTGCATGAGCCGTGCGAAGCCCGCACGGTCGACCTCGAGGCCCTGCTCGGCCGCCATCTCGAGGGTGAGGTCGATGGGGAAGCCGTAGGTGTCGTGGAGCGCGAAGGCCTGGTCGCCGGCGAGGACGCTCCCTCCACCCGAGCGCGTCCGCTGCACCGCGGTGTCGAGGATCGTCGTGCCCGCGGCGAGCGTGCGCCGGAACGCCTCCTCCTCGGCGTAGGCGGTCTGGCTGATCCGGTCCCAGTCGGTCCGCAGCTCGGGGTAGGACTGCTCCATCCGTTCGAGCGAGACCGGGAGGAGCTCCGGCAGGCAGGGGTCCTCGTGACCGAGGAGGCGCATCGAGCGCACCGCCCGGCGCAGCATCCGGCGCAGCACGTAGCCGCGGCCCTCGTTGCCCGGCGTCACGCCGTCGCCGATGAGCATGAGCGAGGACCGGACGTGGTCGGCGACGACCCGCAGCCGGACGTCGTCCGGGTGGCTCTCGCTCGCCGAGTGCCCGGAGGACTCGCCGTACCGCTTGCCGGTCATCTCGGCCGCCCGGACGAGGACGGGGTGGACCTCGTCGATCTCGTACATGGTGTCGACGCCCTGGAGGATCGAGGCGATGCGCTCCAGCCCCATCCCGGTGTCGATGTTCTTCCTCGGCAGCTCGCCGCGGACGTCGAAGTCCTCCTTGGACCGCACGGCCGACAGCTCGTACTGCATGAAGACGAGGTTCCAGAACTCCATGAACCGGTCCTCGTCGACGGCCGGTCCGCCGTCGGGGCCGTACTCGGGACCCCGGTCGTAGAAGATCTCCGAGCAGGGACCACCCGGACCCGGGACCCCCATGTGCCAGTAGTTGTCGGCCTTCCCACGGCGGACGATCCGCTCGACCGGCACCCCGACCTGCCGGTGCCAGATCTCGAACGCCTCGTCGTCGTCCTCGTAGACCGTCGGCCAGATCCGGTCGGCGTCGAGTCCGAAGCCCCCCTCGCTCTGCGGCGTCGTCACGAGCTCCCAGGCGAGGCCGATGGCCCCTTCCTTGAAGTAGTCGCCGAAGGAGAAGTTGCCGTTCATCTGGAAGAAGGTGCCGTGCCGCGAGGTCTTGCCGACCTCCTCGATGTCCTGGGTGCGCACGCACTTCTGGACGCTCGTCGCGCGGTCGTACGGGGCGCTCTCCTGGCCGAGGAAGTACGGCTTGAAGGGCACCATGCCGGCGTTGACGAACAGGAGGTTGGGGTCGTCGAGCAGCAGCGAGGCGCTCGGCACGACGGTGTGGCCGCGCTGACCGAAGAAGTCGAGCCAGCGGCGGCGGATCTCGGCGGTGTCCATGGGGTGTCCTGGGGTCTCGGGCCGTGCGACGGGCGCCGGACATCGTATGCCGGGCCGGGCACGGGAGGGGTGGGCGTGCGGAGGCGGGGGCTAGCGCCCCCGGCGAGCTCGGCGTCCGGCGCCGTGCCGACCCGCGGGGTCGAGGAGCAGGTCGCGCGCCTGGTCGGGCGTCAGGGAGCGGCCGGGGTCGGCCTCGCCGGGCGGCACCGCGCCGCCGTCGCGGTCCCAGCCGGCGCGCACCCCGAGGTCGGGCACGCGGGAGCCCGCGGCGTGCCGCGGGGCCCGGACGGTGGCGTCGGTGCGCACGGCGGTCTCGACGGCCGACCGCAGCGCGCTCTCCCGCTCGGCGGCGGCCGAGCGGACGGTGCCGACGAACCGCCGCACCACCGGGATCCGGCCCACGGCGTACCCGGTCCCGAGGACGACGACGGCGGCACCGACGAGCAGTGCGGGGCGGGTCACGAGGACCCCCGGCGCAGCGAGCCGAGCGCGACCCGCACGCCGTAGCTGTACGCCGCGACCTTGATGAGCGGGGCGCCGACGGAGGCGGCGAAGACCGAGGTGAGCGCGGACGCGTTCGTCGTCATCGTCGAGACGTTGCTCGTGATGGCGTCGACCCGCGCGAGCTGGTCGTTGGTCAGGCCGACGGTGTCGGTGAGGCCGCGCAGCGTCGGCTGCACGCTGTCGGTGGTCGTGCGCAGGCTCTCGCGCGTCTCGTCGAGGACCCGGCCGGCCTTGCCGAGCAGGCCCGCGACGCGGACGACGAGGTAGGCGAACGCGAGCGCGGCGACGAGCCCCGCGATCCCTCCGAGCGTCACCGTCATGGTGTCCGACCCTACAAGGGGTGGTAGCGGGTCGTCGCCTCGGTTCCGGGGTCACGCGTGGGCCACGCACCGGCTCGTGAGGGGCCGGGCCTCGAGGCGCTCGGCGGGGATCTCGACCCCGCACACCTCGCACCGGCCGTACGTGCCGTCGGCGACCCGCGCCCGGGCGGCGCGCACCTGCTCGAGGGCGGCCAGCAGCCGCTCCTGGACGGCGACGGCGGTGAGTCGGTCGACGGCGAGCGAGGTCCCCTCCCCCACCCGCTTGCCGAAGGAGATGCTGCCGACGTCCTCGGGGGCGCGGGTCAGCTCCGCGAGGTCGGCGAGCAGCTGCTGCTCGTGGGCGGCGAGCACCGCGTCGGGGTCCATCGCCCCACGGTAGCCAGCGGGCCGGGCAGCGAGCGGGTCAGCGGCCGAGCCGGTCCCGCAGCCAGCGCCACCGCTCCTGCAGCCGCGCCTCGAACCCGCGGTCGGTGGGGCGGTAGTAGTCGGTGCGCCCCGCGAGGTCGTCCGGCAGGTACTGCTGCGCGGCGACACCGTCGGGGGCGTCGTGGGCGTACACGTAGGCCGGGGCCCGCTCCCGGCCCGCGGCCGCCGCCGACGCCTGCGCCACCCGGTCGGCGCCGCCGTAGCCGCTGCCGCGCAGGTGCAGCGGGACGGGTCCGCCCCGACCGGCCCGCACGTCCGCGATCGCCTCGTTGATCCCGGTGTACGCGGCGTTGGACTTCGGGGCGAGGGCGTTGTGCACGACCGCCTGGGCGAGGACGATCCGGGCCTCGGGCATGCCGATCTGGGCGACGGCGTGCATCGCGGCGACGGCGCTCTGCAGGGCCGTGGGGTCGCCGAGCCCGACGTCCTCGGAGGCGGCGATGACGACCCGGCGCGCGATGAACCGCGGGTCCTCGCCGGCCTCGAGCATCCGGGCGAGGTAGTGCAGGGCTGCGTCCACGTCGGAGCCGCGCATCGACTTGATGAGGGCCGACGCGACGTCGTAGTGCTGGTCCCCGGTGCGGTCGTACCGGACGGCGGCGTGGGCGACGGCCTGCTCGCAGTGGGCGAGCGTCACCTCGACGACGTCCGGCCGCGCCGCCCCCGGGGCGAGGTCGTCGTCGGCCACCCCGGCGGCGGCCTCGAGGAAGGTGAGCGCCCGCCGGGCGTCGCCGCCCGCGAGGCGGACGAGGTGCTCACGCGCGTCCCCCGCGAGCCGGTAGGCCCCAGCCAGGCCGCGCTCGTCCTCGGTCGCCGCGGTGAGCACGTCGGCGACCTCCTCGTCCCCGAGCGGGACGAGGGTGACGAGCATCGAGCGCGACAGCAACGGCGCGATGATCGAGAACGACGGGTTCTCGGTCGTCGCCGCGACGAGGACGACCTGGCGGGTCTCGACCCCGGGGAGCAGGGCGTCCTGCTGGGCCTTGGTGAACCGGTGGATCTCGTCGAGGAAGAGGACGGTCTGGCGGCCGTACAGGTCGCGGGTGCGCGCGGCCGCGTCCATGACCGACCGGACGTCCTTGACGCCGGCGGTGACGGCCGACAGCTCGACGAACTCGCGGTCGGCCGCGGTGGCGACGAGGTGGGCGAGCGTCGTCTTGCCGGTGCCCGGAGGACCCCAGAGGATCGCCGAGAGCGGTCCGGCCGCTCCCCCGCTGCCCTCGATGAGCCGGCGCAGCGGGCTGCCGGCGCGCAGCACCGTCCCCTGGCCGCGCACCTCCTCGACCGTCCGCGGGCGCATCCGGACGGCGAGCGGCGCCATCGGTCCCGGCGCGTCGCCGTCACCACCGCCGCGGGCGGCCGCGCCGAAGAGGTCGTTCCCGTCCTGGCTCACCCGACCGAGGCTAGCCACCGGCCCTGACGGGCGGTGCGCGCGCCCGTGCGATGCTGGCCCCCGTGAGCGGGGTGAGCGTCCGGCGGCTGGACACCTACGAGGAGCTGCTCGAGGCCTCGGGGCGTCACCCGGTCGTCGAGCTCGACGTCGGGCGTGGCTTCCGGGGCCCGGCCTGGGCCGCGACGACGCCGACCGGCTCCGCCGTCGCCTTCCCCCGACGCTCCGACCACGGGGTGCCCGGGGCCTCCGTCCTCGGCGACGCCGACGCCCTCGAGGTCCTGCTCGGCGACCGGGCGGTGCTCGACTGGTTCGCCACCGGCGACTTCCACCACCTCGGGCGCCCCCGCGCGCTCCACGACCTCGTCGAGCGGCTCGTCCCCCTCGGTGACCGAGGCGGTGACTGGGACTGGATGTGGACCACGACCCCGCCGCCGCACGTCGACGGCGAGGAGCGGGTGCTCCCGTGCGACGCCTCCGACGCCGAGGAGCTCACGGCGCTGCTCACGCGGGCCAGCCCGCGCACCCACGGTCAGCCCTTCGTCCGGGACGCCCAGCGCTGGGTGGGTGTGCGGACCCAGGACCGGATCGTCGCGTGCGGGTGCGCCGAGCCGTCCGCCGCCGGGGTCCCGGTGCTGTCCGGCATCGCCGTGGAGTCGGAGCACCGCGGTGAGGGCCTCGGACGCGCCGTCACCGCGGCCCTGGCCCGGGAGGCCGTCGCGACGACCGGGGCCTGCGTGCTCGGCATGTACGCGGACAACGACGTCGCCCGGGGGCTCTACGAGCGGCTCGGTTTCCGCACCGCGGTCGAGTGGCGCAGCCGGTGGGTCGACCGGCCGACCTGAGGAGCCGTCAACGCCCGACCCGTCCGCCATATTCCCTCGACGAACCTTCGACATCGCAGGTCAGAGTGCCTAGGGTGGAGGTGTCAGCACAGCCTCCGACGGAAGGTGAGACAGAATGCCCACCCTGACCAACGGCTCGGTCGACATCCACTACGACGACCACGGCGGCACCGGCCGTCCCGTCGTCCTCATCCACGGCTGGCCCCTGTCCGGCGAGTCGTGGAACGACCAGGTCGGCGCGCTGCGCGAGGCCGGGTACCGGGTCGTCACCTACGACCGTCGCGGGTTCGGTCGCTCCGACAAGCCCGGGGAGGCCTCCTCCTACGACTACGACACGCTGACGGGCGACCTCGACGCGGTGATGCGCGAGCTCGACCTCACCGACGCCAGCCTCGTCGGGTTCTCGATGGGCGGCGGAGAGGTCGCGCGCTACATCGAGACGGTCGGTGAGTCCCGGCTGCACAGCGTCGTCTACGCGGCGGCGGTGCCCCCGTGCCTGAAGAAGGACGCCGAGCACCCCGACGGCGCCCTCGACGACGAGACCGTCGAGGGGATGCAGGCCGACCTCGCGAAGGACCCGGACGGCTTCCTCGACGGGTTCGTCACGGACTTCTTCACGGCGAACGACGAGCTCAAGGTCACCGAGGCCGAGCGCCAGGAGGCGCTGGCGCTCGCGAAGCAGGCCGACACGCACGCGGCGGTGCAGTGCATCCGTTCGTGGGTCGAGGACTTCTCCGGCGGCCTCGCGCGGACGACCGTCCCCACGCTCGTCATCCACGGTGACAGCGACGGCATCGTGCCCCTCGAGGTCTCCGGCGCCCGGACGGCCGAGCAGGTCACCGGCGCCGAGCTGCACACCGTCGTCGGCGGTCCGCACGGCATCAACGTCTCCCACAAGGAGGAGTTCACCTCCACCCTCCTGGAGTTCCTCGCGCGGTGACGCGGGACGGTCCGACGGGGTGACCTCCTCCTCCGCCCCACCGGACCACGCTGCCCGTCGCGCACCACCCCTCGCGCGGCGGGCAGCTCCCTGTTCCTCTCAGGACAGGAGGCGCTGGACCTCTCGGCGCAGCGCCGCCGACCCGGAGGCCGGGTCGTGCCGCACCGCGGCGATCCCGAGGCCGGCCGCGGCCGCGACGTTGGCCTGGAGGTCGTCGACGAAGGCGGTCTCCGCGGGCGGCAGGCCGAGCCGGTCGAGGACGTGGTGGAAGTACGCCGGGTCGGGCTTGGCGACCCCCATCTCGCAGGAGTAGAAGACGTCGTCGAAGTGGTCGTCCGTCCGCAGCACGTCGCGCATCCAGGCCCGCCGGTGGTCCTGCTGGTTCGTCGCGAGCACCGTGCGGACACCGGAGGCGCGCACCTCGTCGACGAGCGCGAGCGCGTCGACGTCCGGGACGGCCCGCTCCCACAGCCCGAGAAGGTCGTCCACGCCCACCCCGGCGTCCGGGCAGGCGTCGACCACCCGGGTGAGGGCCGTCCGCAACGGCTCCTCCCCGCGCAGGGCGGGTCCCTCCGCGGCGAACACGGCCTCGGCGAAGCCGTCACCGTTCGCGGCGTCGAGGACGTCCCGCCACCCCGCGGCGGTGTGCTGGAGCACCCCGTCGGCGTCCCACAGCAGGGCGCGCACCCCCGTGCGGGAGCCCACGGTCAGCTCCGGTGCGGACCGACGCCGGGGTCGCCCTGCGGCGGGGCGTCCGTCGCGGGCGCGGCGTCGATGCCGGCCTCCTTGCGCTGCTCCGGGGTGATCGGCGCCGGCGCGTCCGTCAGTGGGTCGTACCCGCCACCGGACTTCGGGAAGGCGATGACGTCACGGATGCTGTCGTAGCCGCCGAGCAGCATGACGATCCGGTCCCAGCCGAAGGCGATGCCGCCGTGCGGGGGCGCCCCGAACTGGAAGGCGTCGAGGAGGAAGCCGAACTTCTCCTGCGCCTCCTCCTCGGAGAGCCCCATGACCGCGAACACCCGCTCCTGGACCTCGCGGCGGTGGATACGGATCGACCCGCCGCCGAGCTCGTTGCCGTTGAGGACCATGTCGTAGGCGTAGGCCAGCGCCTCGCCGGGCCGCTCGTCGAAGGTGTCCTCGAACTCCTTCTTCGGCGAGGTGAAGGCGTGGTGGACCGCGGTCCAGGCCCCGGCGCCGACCGCGACGTCACCGGCGGCGACGGCCTCGTCGGCAGGCTCGAAGAGCGGGGCGTCCAGGACCCACAGGAAGCTCCACGCGTCCTCGTCGACGAGCCCGCAGCGCTTCCCGATCTCGAGGCGGGCGGCGCCGAGCAGTGCGCGGGAGGAGCGGGTCGCCCCGGCGGCGAAGAAGACGCAGTCGCCCGGCTCGGCCCCGACGTGCGCAGCCAGCCCGGCCGTCTCGGCCTCGGACAGGTTCTTCGCGACGGGTCCGCCCAGCGTGCCGTCCTCCTGCACGAGGACGTAGGCGAGGCCGCGGGCACCACGCTGCTTGGCCCACTCCTGCCAGGCGTCGAGCTGCTTGCGGGGCTGGCCCGCCCCACCCGGCATGACGACCGCCCCGACGTAGTCCGCCTGGAAGACCCGGAAGGAGGTGTCCGCGAAGAAGTCCGTGCACTCGATGAGCTCCTGGCCGAAGCGCAGGTCGGGCTTGTCGGTCCCGAAGCGGCGCATCGCCTCGGCGTAGGTCATCCGCGGGAACGGGGCCTCGAGGGAGACCCCGATCAGCTCCCAGATCTCGGAGACGATCGCCTCGCCGAGCTCGAGGACGTCGTCCTGCTCGACGAAGGACATCTCGATGTCGAGCTGGGTGAACTCGGGCTGCCGGTCGGCGCGGAAGTCCTCGTCCCGGTAGCAGCGGGCGATCTGGTAGTACCGCTCCATCCCGGAGACCATGAGCAGCTGCTTGAACAGCTGCGGGCTCTGCGGGAGGGCGTACCAGGAGCCGGGCGCGAGCCGGGCCGGCACGAGGAAGTCGCGGGCGCCCTCGGGCGTGGAGCGGGTGAGGGTCGGGGTCTCGATCTCGACGAAGTCGCGGGCGTCGAGCACCCGCCGCGCGGCCTGGCTCACCTTCGAGCGCAGCCGGAGGGCGTGGCCCGCCGACCGGGCGCCGGGACGGCGCAGGTCGAGGTAGCGGTGCTTGAGCCGCGCCTCCTCGCCGACCGTGACGCGCTCGTCGACCTGGAACGGCAGCGGTGCGCTCGGGTTGAGCACCTCGATCTCGGTCGCGACGACCTCGACCTCGCCGGTCGGCAGGTCGGCGTTGACGTTGTGCGCGTCGCGGGCGGTCACCTCGCCGGTGACGCGCACGACGTACTCGCTGCGCAGGTCGTGCGCGGCGCCGGTGAGCACCTCGTCGCGGGCGACCACCTGGACCACCCCGCTCGCGTCCCTCAGGTCGACGAACGCCACTCCCCCGTGATCGCGCCGCTTCGCCACCCAGCCGGAGAGGGTGACGGTCTGGCCGGTGTGGGCGGCACGCAGCGTGCCGGCCTCGTGGGTGCGGAGCACGGTCGGGGTTCCTTCGTCTCGGGTGCGGGGACGCCGGGGCCGCCGTCGGGCGGCACGGCCGTCGCCATCCTACGGACGCGGGACCGCGGTCCCGAACCGGATTCCGGGGCGCTCGGCCGGTCCGCACGCGCGGCAGGGCCGCCAGCGCCTACGATGCGCCCGATGGACGCGAGCGTTCCGGCTCCCCAGGGCGACCTGGCCGAGATCTTCCCCGAGCTCGGGGTCCTGCGCGCCCACGCCCGGGACGGCGACCTCGAGGCCGTCCTCGAGCTCCTCGAGGTGCTGCGCGCCCGCGACGTCGTCGACCACACGGTCGCGGTCCTCGTCCTCGCCCGTGCCGAGGACCCGGACGGCACGCTCGGGCAGGCCCTGGAGGAGCACGACGACGACCCGACCGTGCGGGTGCTCGCCGCCGCCCGCGGGCTGACCCTGGGCGACTCCACGGCCCGGGTCACGGCCGAGGCGTCGCTCGTGCGCCGTTGCGCGGAGGACCCGGGCAACCCGACGGCGTGGTACCTGCGGCTCGTCGCCGCGCGGGACGCGCGGCTGCCCGCGGGCGAGGCGCTGCGGCGGCACGACCGCCTCCAGGCGGCCGCCTCGGACCACGTGCCGGGGAGGCGGGTGCTCCTGGAGTGCCTGCGCCCTCGCGGCGGGGGGTCCTGGGAGGGCGTCCTGGACGCCGCGACGAGCGCGAGCGAGCACGCACCGGACGGCAGCGACGCCCACGCCCTCCTCGCGGCGACGTACCTCGCGGCCTGGCTGGCCCAGGGTCCGGATCGCAGCATCGCCTCGCTCCGGGTCCCCGGGGTCATCGACGACATCGAGCGGGCCGCGACCCGCTTCGCGGCCGCCCCGTGCCCCTCGCGCTACGGCTGGGTCGCCGCCCACACCGACTTCGCCGTCCTCCTCGGGCTCGCCGGGCGGCGCGCCAGCTCCGCCGGTCACTTCCGGGCGCTCGGGGCGGCGGTCGACGCCCGCACCTGGTCCAGCGTCCACGAGCACCACGCCGACCTCCTGACGATCCGGGAGTTCGCCCTCGCGGAAGGACGTCGCCGATGAGCCTCGTGCGCACCGAGGTGGCCGGGGTCCCGGCGGTCCACCTGCCGACGACGGGCGGGACGTGCAGCGGTGGGCTCGTCTTCCGGGTGGGCTGGGCCGACGAGACCCTCGCCGTCCGCGGCCTCACCCACGTCGTCGGGCACCTCGCCCTCGCCGCGCTGCCCCCCGGCGAGGTGCACCACCACCTCGACGTCCTCGCCAACCACACCGTCCTGCGGGCCGACGGCACGTTCGAGGAGGTCTCGCGCTTCGTCACCGAGGTGTGCGCCACCCTCCGCGACCTGCCCGCCCAGCACCTCGACACGGAGAAGTCGGTCCTGTCGGCCGAGACGGTGCACGACCGCCCGGTCGGTGGACGCACCCAGCAGCTGCGCTACGGCGCCCGCGGCTACGGCCTGTCGGCCTACCCCGAGCTCGGCCTGTCCGAGGTCGACCCCGACCTCGTCCGGCTGTGGGCGACCGAGACCTTCACCCGGGACAACGTCGTGGTGTGGTTCCGCGGCCCCGGCTCCCCGGAGACGATCCCGCTGCCGCTGCCGGACGGGATGCGCCAGCCGCTGCCCCCCGTCCCGGAGCCCCTCGCCGACACCCCCGCGTTCTTCGTCAGCCCGGAGAGCGACGTCCTGCTCGTCACCGCCGTCGTCCCGCGGTCGGCCGCGGCCGTCCTGCTCGCGGAGCTGCTCGACACCGCCCTCGACGCCTCCCTGCGCGAGCGGACCGGCTACTGCACCCGGGCGGGTGCGCAGTACGACGTGCGCGACGGCGAGGACGCCACGGTCGTCGTCCGTGCGCACTGCGTCCCGGGCCGCCGAGCGGAGGCGGTCGGCGAGCTCGTCGACCAGCTGGCACGGCTGCGCTGGGCCCCGGTCGACAGCGCGGCCCTCACGACGGCGCGGACGGCCGTGCTCCGGCGTCGCGGCGAGGTGGACCACGTCGTCGCGGCGGCACGGGACCTGCTGCTGAGCCGCCACCCCCGGGAGGACGGCCCCGTCGAGGACGACGAGCGGGCCCTGTCGGCCGTCGGCTCCCGCGACGTCGCCGCCGCGGCCGAGGCCTTCCACGCGAGCGCCCTCGCCCAGGTCCCCGAGATGGGGCTCGCGTGGGCGGGATGGCACGAGGCGCTGCTCGCGGCGAGCGGTGGGGACGCCGAGGGCGTGCCCGAGGTGCGCGCGGACCGGGTGACGGTGCGGCACGGCGGGCTGACCGCCGCCGTGCGCTTCGACGCGGTCTCGGCGATGGTCGCCTTCGACGACGGGGGGCGCTGGCTCGTCGGCGAGGACGGCACGGAGATCCGCGTGGAGCCCGGCGCGCAGTCCCTCGCCGCCGACGCCGTCGAGCGGATCGACGCGGCGGTCGACGTCGCCCGGGTGGTGCACCGCCCGGCCCGCGACGAGGACGACCGCCCGCCGCCTCCCCCGGAGGTGGCGGCCGCGGCGGCCGCGGCGGAGCGTCCGTCGCCACTGGCCGCCCGGCTGCTCGGGCGGCTGCGTCCGCGCCGTCCGGAGGCCTGAGCCGTCAGGTCCGGGCGGGCAGGACGCAGACCTCGTTGCCCGAGGCGTCGTGCAGGACCGGCCACGGCAGGTCGCCCCACGGGTGGTCGACGACCCCGCCGCCGAGGGCCAGGACCCGCGCGACGACGTCGTCCACGTCCTCGTGCGGGGCGAGCCGGGTGTCGAGGTGCAGGCGGTTCTTCACCCCGGGGTCCTTCGGGACGGGGTGCGGGCACAGCTCGAGGAGCGGCCCGCACCCGCTGGGGTGGCGCAGTGCCGGCAGCGGGGACCGGGGCTCCTCGACCCATCCCGAGAGGTACCGCCAGATCGCGAGGTCCCGGTCGGCGTCGGTGGAGTCGAGCGGGAGCGCGGCGATCGGGCCGGCGTCCGCGTAGACCTCGCGCTCCTCCATGACGCAGAACGGGTTGCCCTCCGGGTCCGCGAGCACGACCCAGGGCACGTCGCCCTGACCGATGTCGAGGGGACGGGCCCCGAGCGCCAGCGCCTGCCGGACGACGGCGTCCTGGTCACGTCCGCCGGCGAGGTCGAGGTGCAGCCGGGGCGCCGGTGGCGGCCGCTCGGGGACGCGGGGCACGCACACGTCGAGGGCGGCCCCGCCGGGCGCGACGACCCGGGTCTCGACGAGGTCGGGCTCGTCCGTGATCCGGGTCCCCCCGAGCAGGCCCTCCCAGAAGGCACCGAGCAGCCCGGGGTCGCAGGCGTCGATCGCGACGTTCTCCAGCTCCACGGGACCGGTCTACCACCCGGGGACGACACCGGGGTGCCGCGCGGACGCCCCCCGTGCGACGGTGGAGTTCGACGACCCCACCGGAGGACCACGTGACGACCATCCCGCGCCGCACCGCCCTGCGCTCCGGCGTCGGCCTCGCGGCCGGCGTCGCCGGGGTCGGGGCGACGGCGGCGTGCTCGCCCACGGAGGGGCCCGACGCCGAGGTCCCGCCGCACACCGTCGTCCTGCGCTCCGGCCCCGCCGCCGACCTCCTCGACCGCGCCGACCCCCTGCTGCTCGTCCGGGCGCTCCTGGAGCGGGCCTCGGCCGTCGTCGTCGTCCCCGCCCAGGACGCCTGGGCAGCGACCGCGGCCCCCGTCGCGGCCCGCTACGCACTGCCGGTCCTCGTCGACGGCCCGGGGCTCTCCGAGGAGCTCGACCGCCTCGGCGTCCGGACCGTCCTGCTCCTGTCGGGCACCGACAGCCCCGCGGACGTGGCCTCCCGGGAGGACCTCGAGGTGCGCGAGGTGGACCCGGACGACCCCGGCACCGTGCCGGACGGGCTCCCGGCACGGCGGTCCGGCGACCCCGGGCTCCTCCTCCACGGGCCGGACGCCGACCCGGGTGCGGTCCTCGAGGTCGTCGCGGCCGGCTGCGCCGCCGAGGTGGTGCCCCTCGAGGACCCCGACCCCCGCAGCGGACCGGACGCCCGGGCGGGCCTGCGGTCCCGGCCCCGCGGGGTCGTCGTCGGCGTCGGGGCGCTCGGCGAGCACTTCGCGGCACGGGTGCGTACCGCGCGCGCCGCCCCCGAGCTGCCGGGCGGCGGCCTCCTGCCCTTCCCCGGCCGGCGGATGGTCGCGCTCTACGGCCACCCGTCGACCGCCGGCCTCGGGATGCTCGGGGAGCAGGGCCCCGCGGCGTCCGTCGAGCGCGCCCGCGCGATCGCCCGGGAGTACGACCCGCTCCTCGACGAGCAGGTCGTGCCCGCCTTCGAGCTCATCGCGACGGTCGCGACCGCCGGCGCGGGCGGCGACGGCACGTACTCGCAGCCGACCCCGGTCGAGACCCTCCGCCCCTGGGTCGACGCGGCCGAGGAGGCCGGGATCTACGTCGTCCTCGACCTGCAGCCGGGCCGCTCGAGCTTCCTCGACCAGGCGCGGCGCTACACCACGCTGCTGCGGAGGCCGCACGTCGGTCTCGCCCTCGACCCCGAGTGGCGGCTGGGCCCGGACGAGCTGCCCCTCCAGCGGGTCGGCAGCGTCGGCATCGACGAGGTGAACGCCGTCGGCCGCTGGCTCGACGAGCTCGTCCGGTCCGAGGACCTGCCGCCGAAGGTCCTCACCCTCCACCAGTTCCGCACCTCGATGATCCGCGACCGCGAGGACCTCGAGACCGGGCTCGACGCCGTCCAGTGGCTCGTCCACGCCGACGGTCAGGGGAGCCAGGGACAGAAGCAGGACACGTGGGACGCCCTCACGGCCGACCTGCCCGACGGGGTGTGGCTGGGCTGGAAGAACTTCGAGGACGAGGACGCCCCGATGCTCACCCCGGCCCGCACGGTCGCGGAGGTCTCCCCCACGCCCTGGTTCGTCAGCTACCAGTGACCGGGACGGCCGGGGCCGTCACTCCGGGGCGAGGTACATCCAGCGGCCGGCCCGCCGCGTGAAGACGCTGCGCTCGTGCAGCTCTCCCCGGCGCGTGGGACCGTCGTCGGCGCTCACCCACTGGGCGCGGAACTCCACGACCCCGGTGTCGTCGTCGGCGCCGCCGTCCTCGGTCGCCTCGACCCGCAGCCCCACCCAGCGGACGCGGTCGTCCGGGTCGGGGTCCGCAGGGCGGGTCCGCGGGTGCCAGGTCCGGAAGAGGTGGTCGCCGGCCCCGCGGTCGTAGGCGGTGTACCGCGAGCGCATGAGCGCCTCCGCGGTCGGGGCCCATGCGGCGCCCGAGACGTACGGCCCGCAGCAGGCGTCGTAGGACGCACCCACCGGGGCACCGCCGCACGGGCAGGGCTCAGCGGCCACGACCGGGGCTCCGCTGCGGCCACGGGGAGTCGACGGGGCGCAGCCCCACCCAGTCACGGCGGCGGAGGGCGTCCGCGGCGAGGACGGCGATGACGAGGGTCGGGCTGTGCAGCCGGCCCTCGAGGACCCCGTCGACGAGCTCGCCGAGGGGGACGCGGCGCGTCGGCATCCCGAGCTCCTCGCCGTGCCGCTCGTGACGCTCCTCCTCGGGCACCTCGGTGAGGTCCCGCGCGAGGTAGGTCCGCAGGCTCTCGCTCGAGCCGCCGGGCGAGGACCAGTGGTCGACGAGGACGGACCACCGGCCGGCGCGCAGGTCGGCCTCCTCGGCCAGCTCACGGGCCGCCGTGAGGTGCGGGGGCTCGCCGTCGACGTCGAGGAGTCCGGCCGGGATCTCCCAGTCGGCGGCGCCCACGGGGTGGCGGTACTGCTGGATGACGACGGCCCGGTCCTGGGCGTCGAGCGCGAGGACGGCCACCGCGCCGGTGTGGTCGACGAAGTCGCGCGTCACGACGCCCGCGGGGCCGAGGTCGACCCGCTCCCGGCGCACGTCCCAGACCCGGCCCTCGAACGCCAGCCGGGACTCCAGGACCGGTCGTCGTCCCAGCCGGTCCTCGAGCGGCTCCGGGTCAGGCACCGCTGTCCGCCGTCTCGGACACCCGCGGCCGTTCCACCTCGACGAGACGGGTCGAGCGCTGCTGCTCGATGGCCGACCCCACGAGCCCGGCGAAGAGCGGGTGCGCACGGGTCGGGCGGGACTTGAACTCCGGGTGCGCCTGGGTCGCGACGTAGTAGGGGTGCACCTCGCGGGGCAGCTCGACGAACTCGACGAGACCCAGGTCCGGGTGGGTGCCGCTGATGACGAGCCCGGCGTCCTCGAGCCGCTCCCGGTAGCCCTCGTTCACCTCGTAGCGGTGCCGGTGCCGCTCGTCGGCCACGGTGTCCCCGTAGGCCTCGGCGACGACCGACCCGGCGACGAGGTGCGCGCGCTGGCTGCCGAGGCGCATCGTGCCGCCGAGGTCGCCTGCGCCTTCGACGAACGCCTTCTGCTCCTCCATCGTCGCGACGACGGGGGCCGGGGAGTCGGGGTCGAACTCCGTCGAGCTCGCGCCGTCGATGCCGGCGACGGTGCGGGCGTACTCGATGACCATGCACTGCAGCCCCAGGCAGATGCCGAGCGTCGGGACCCCGTGCTCGCGGGACCAGCGCAGCGCGCCGAGCTTGCCCTCGATGCCCCGGACCCCGAAGCCCCCGGGGACGAGGACGGCGTCGACGCCGCCGAGCGCGCGCTGCGCCCCGGCGTCGGTCTCGCAGTCGTCGCTCGGCACCCAGCGGATGCGGACCCGGGCGTCGTGGTGGAAGCCGCCGGCGCGCAGGGCCTCGGTGACCGAGAGGTAGGCGTCCGGGAGGTCGACGTACTTGCCGACGAGCGCCACCTCGACCTCGTGCTCGGGGTTGTGCACCCGCCCGAGGAGGAGGTCCCAGTCGGTCCAGTCGACGTCACGGAAGACGAGCCCGAGGCGGCGCACGACGTAGGCGTCCAGGCCCTCGCGGTGCAGCACCTTGGGGATGTCGTAGATGCTCGGGGCGTCGACCGCCGCGGCGCACGCCTCGTTGTCGACGTCGCACATGAGGCTGATCTTGCGCTTGATCGACTCGGGGATCTCGCGGTCTGCGCGCAGGACGAGCGCGTCGGGCTGGATACCGACCTGGCGCAGGGCGGCGACCGAGTGCTGCGTCGGCTTCGTCTTCAGCTCGCCGCTCGGGGCGAGGTAGGGCACGAGCGAGACGTGGAGGAAGAAGACGCTGTCCCGGCCGAGGTCGTGGCGCACCTGGCGGGCGGCCTCGAGGAAGGGCAGCGACTCGATGTCGCCGACGGTGCCGCCGATCTCGGTGATGATGACGTCCGGCGCGTCGTGGTCCTCGACCCCGGGCGACCCGGCGGCCTGGGCCCGCATCCGTTCCTTGAGCTCGTTCGTGATGTGCGGGATGACCTGGACGGTGTCGCCGAGGAACTCCCCGCGACGCTCCTTGGTGATGACCCGGTTGTAGACCTGACCGGTCGTGACGTTCGCGCTACCGCGCAGGTTGACGTCGAGGAAGCGCTCGTAGTGGCCGATGTCGAGGTCGGTCTCGGCCCCGTCGTCGGTGACGAACACCTCGCCGTGCTGGAACGGGTTCATCGTTCCGGGGTCGACGTTGAGGTAGGGGTCGAGCTTCTGCATCGTCACCCGCAGGCCGCGGGCCCGCAGGAGATGTCCGAGGCTCGAGGCGGTGAGGCCCTTGCCCAGTGATGAGGCGACGCCTCCGGTCACGAAGATCTGTTTCGTCTGCAGCACCACGGGCTTCAACGATACGTCATCCGGTGGACCGCCCGTCGGGCGACGCACCGGCACCGACCGACGCGTACGCCTCGAGGACGTCGGCGAGCGCGTCGTCCTCGTCCGGCAGCCGGTCGGCCCGCTCGACGGCCTTGGAGCGCAGGTCGTCACGGACCACGCCGTGGAGGACGATGTCGCGGATCCCGCGGGCGAGCGACACCGGGTCCCCGCCGGGCACGAGGAGCGCCGCGTCCCCGACGACGGCGGCCGTCCCACCGACCTCGGTGGCGACGATCGCCGCCCCCGCGTGCAGCGCCTCCTGGAGGCCCACGGGCTGGCCCTCCCAGAGCGCGCTGGAGACGACCGCGTCCGCGGCGGCGAGCAGGTCCGGCACGTCGTCGCGGCGGCCGAGGAGGCGGACGGGCAGGTCCTCCTCGTGGATCCGGCGCCGCAGCCGGTCGTGCAGCGGGCCGTCGCCGGCGACGACGGTGAGCAGGTCGACCCCGCGCAGCTCGCGGTGCGCGTCGAGGAGGACGTCGAGACCCTTCTGCTCCGCGAGACGGGCGACGACGACGACGAGGGCGGTCCGGCTCCCGATGCCCAGCTCGGCGTGGACCTCGTGCCGGTCCCGTGCCGGGGCCCGCGGGGGTGGCGCCGGGACGACGGCGAGCCGCGCCCGCCGGGCGCCGAGGGCCCGCATCCGCTCGACGAGGTCGGCCGACACCCCGAGCACGAGATCGCTGCGGGCGGCGACGACCCGCTCGAGGGCGGCGTAGACGGCGGCCGTCGCGCGGCCCCCGGGAGGGGCGTTGTGCAGGGTCGTGACGAGCGGCGCGGACGAGCGGACGAGGGCCAGGCCGGCGAGCGCTCCCGCGCGCAGGCCGTGGGCGTGGACGACGTCGGCCCCCCGGGAGAGGGAGGCGATCTCGCGGACCGCGCGCGCGTCGCGCACCGGGTGCGGCCGGTCGGAGGTCTCGAGCGGCACGACGTGCGCCCAGCGGCCGAGGCCGAAGGTGCGCTCGACCTCCCGGGGGCAGGCGACGACGACGTGGTGCCCGGCGTCGGCGACCCGGCGGACGAGACCGCGCACGTGCGTCCCGACGCCGCCGGCGCTCGTCCCGAGGACGACGAGGACCCTCATCGGGCTGAGCCCGCCCGGCGCCGGGACCGTCCGCGGGCCCGGATCTCCCGCATCATCGACCGGTCGCCGACGAAGAGCACGAGGACCCCGGAGAGGAGCGCCGCGGCCCCGGCGGCGACGCCGACGCCCAGCGCCTCGGGCAGGGACTCCATCGAGCGCCCGTGGGTCACGAGGTCGCCGACGACCCACTCGACGGCGAGGACGACGACGACGGTGCCGACGGTGCGCCCGGTCCCGGCGACGGCCGCGGGCCCCCAGGCGCGGCGGACCAGCAGGCCGAGCGACAGGCCCGCGACGGTCATCCCCAGCGTCGAGGACACCCCGAGGGTCCACAGGGTGAGCGCGGGACCGGCGCCTCCGGCGAGGAGGAGAAGCGGGAGCCCCGCCGCGATCCCCCAGCCGAGGGCGGTGGCGCTGCCGGCGTCGACGGGGCGACCTCGGACGTACAGCGCGCGCGTGAGCAGCGCGACGAGCCCGAACCCGACGACCCCGGGGGCGTAGGCGATGACCGCGGTGGGCATCGCGGCGAGCGCCTCGGGCGAGGACGACACCCCGTCCCGGGCGTCGAGGACGCGGAAGAAGGCGCCGAGCGCCGGCGCCGCCGCGATGAGCACCCCCGCGGCCACGCCGGTGAGCGCGAGGACGGCCCGCAGCGCGCGGGACAGCGTCTCGCTCGCGTCCTCGCCCGCGCCGGTCCGGGTCGCGAGGTCCGGGAAGGCGCTCTGCGCGACGGGGACGGCGAGGATCGCGTACGGCAGGAGGTACACGGCCTGGACGTAGGTGTAGACGGTGAAGACCCCGTCCCCGCCCGCGGCGCCGGAGAGCCACACGGTGACGAGGACGGCCGCCTGCTGGGCGGCGAGGGCCATCGCGCCGGCGACGGCGAGGGAGCGGACCCTGCGCACGTCCTCCGGGGGCAGCCGGAAGGCCGGGCGCCAGCGCCACCCGGTCGCGAGGGCGGGACCGAGGAGCGGCAGGGACAGCACGAGCACCCCGAGGGTCGTGCCCCAGGCCAGGACCGACACCGCGGCGTCCGGGACGAGGCCGGGGGCCGTCTCGCCGTCGACGACCGCCCCGTACCAGAGGTAGGTCGCGAGGACGACGACCGAGGACAGCAGCGGGGTGAGCGCCGCCGTGAGGAACCGGCGGTGGGCGTGGAGCAGGCCGGTGAGGATGATCCCCACCCCGTAGAGCGGCACCTGGACCGCGAAGATCCGCAGGAGTCGGACCGCGACGCCGAGGGCCTGCGCGTCGTCCCCGGTGACGAGGAGGCTCGAGACGGGGCGCGCGAGCAGCGCGAGGAGGGCCCCGAGCGGCACGAGGACGACGAGCACCCACGTGAGCAGCACGGAGGCGGCCTCGTCGGCCCGCTCCCGTTCGCCACTGCCGATGCGGTGGGCGATGAGCGGGACCGCGACGGCGGCCAGGGTGCCGCCGGCCGCGACCTCGAAGACGACGTTGGGCAGGGCGTTGACCCGCTGGTAGATCTCGCCGACCCCACCGCTGCGGACCGAGTCGGCGAAGACGAGGTAGCGGGCGAAGCCCGCGAGCCGCGCGAGCAGGGTGACGGCGGCGATGAGGCCGGCCGCCCCCGCGATCCCCGTCGCGACCTGGCGCCGCGTCATCGGGCGGACCGTCCCCACGCGTCGACCTCGCGCAGCCCGGGGGTGGACTCGATGACCGCCGTGAAGCTCACCCGCTCCGAGGCCAGCGTGAGGGCGACGAGCACCGCGAGGGCGGCCAGGCGCCCCGACCGGCCGGTCCGCTCCACGAGCGCGAGCCCGACGAGCGCCCCCGCGGCGTTGGCCCCGGTGTCGCCGAGCATGGAACGGCCGGCGAGGTCGTCCGGCAGGACCCCCAGCGAGGCGCCGACGGCGGCGGCCGCCGGCGCCCGGCCGGGGCCCGGTCCGGTGAGTGCCAGGGGCAGGGCCGCGGCGACGGTGACCTTGAGGGCGCGCCCCGGCCGCAGGTCGAGGAGGTTGGCGAGGTTGGCGCTGCCGGCGACGACCCCGGCGGCGGCGAGGAGGTCCGCGGTCGTGCGGTCGGCCCGTCGCCGGTCGGCCACGGCGGCGGCGAGGAGCCCGGTGACGCCGATCCCCAGGACCTTGACCGCCCCGGTCGTCACCTCACCACGCGCGAGGGCGCCGAGGTGGCCCCGGAGCCCCTTGGACGACCCGTCGCCCGCCAGGTCGTCGAGCGCGCCGAGGGCCCCGGCCCCGGCCGCGGCGACGACCCCTGCCGGACCCGCGACGACGCTGCCGAGCACGGCCCCGGCGACGAGGGCCGGGCCCTCGAGGAGGGTCACTGGGTCGCCGGCGTGGTTCGTCCGGCGCCAGCGGTCGGAGCGGACCGTGCGCACGAGGAGCCGTCCGCCCACGCCGGCCGCGGCTGCGGCCACGGCACCCGCGACGAGGGCGCGCCCGCCGCTCACGACCCCGGGACGGGGGCGAACGGGGCGTCCGCGCCCGGGCCGACGCCGTAGTGGCCGGATCCTCCGCCGGCCTGCTCGACGAGGGCGAAGACGACGCTCGCCAGCCCCGCCGGGTCACCCGCGTCGTCGACGGTCGAGACCGTGTCGGCGGCGTCGGCGTCGTCCCGCACCGTCGCGACGACCGAGACCCCCTCCGCCTCCGCGCTCGTGTCGGACGCGACGACGGCGCCCCGCGAGGCCACCTGGAGCGTGTCCGCGAGCCCGGCCCAGCGCTCGGCGACGGCCTGCTGCTCCTCCTCGGTGCCGTCGGTCACGGCGCCCCCGACGACGACGGCCATCTCGGCGCGGGAGAACTCGTCGGCGTCGAAGGACAGGACCCCGCCCTCGGCGAGGCGCTGCATCGCCTCGGCGGCGACCCCGTCGTCGGGACCGAGGTCGCCCAGCGTCGCGGTGCGGGTGAGCAACCGGGAGAGGAGGACGTCCTCGGGACGACCGTCCCCGCCCGAGGAGAGGTCGACGCCCGCGCCGGACGCCACCTCGGCGACGAGCTCGTCCCGGGACGCGGCCGCCTCGGCCTCCTGGGTCACCCACTCGTTCGCGACCGAGGTCGTCGAGGTCACCCGGCCACCCGCGGAGTCCACGGCCTCGACGACGGACTCGCTGACGGCACCGTCGGCCCCGGGGAGCACGACGAGGGCGACCCGCTGGCCCTCGAGCGCTCCCTGGAGCACCCGCCCGGACACGGCGGCGAGGTAGGCGTCCCTCTGGTCGAGCTCGGCCCGGGCCCGGTCGAGGTCCTCGTTGAGCGCGGTCTTGTCGTCGCGCAGGCCCGCGACCTCGCTCTGCAGGGTCGAGCCGATCTCGCCCTGCAGCGGTCCCGCACCGAGCACGATCCCCACCGCGAGCGCGATGAAGATCGAGACGATGGACACGATGTGGTAGCGGAAGTCGATCACGTGAAGAGCCCTCCGATGGCGGTCCACAGGTCGTCGATACGGGCACCGAGGACCTCGAGCACGGCGCGACCGCCGGCCGTGGCCCACAGCGCGGCCCCGAGGGCCAGCACCCCGCCGAGCAGCATGAGCCCGACGCTGAACGAGGAGATCCGGGTGCGGTAGAGGCGGCTGACGCCCTTGGCGTCGACGAGCTTGCCGCCGACCCGCAGCCGGGTGAGGAACGTGCTCGCCATCCCGGACCGCCCCTTGTCGAGGAACTCGACGAGGGTGACGTGGGTGCCGACCGCGCAGATGAGGGTCGCCCCCTTGTCGTCGGCGAGGAGCATGGCGACGTCCTCGCTCGTGCCCGTCGCGGGGAAGACGACCGGGTCGACCCCGAGGGCCTTGACCCGCTCCAGGCCGGGCGCTCTGCCGTTGCGGTAGGCGTGCACGACGATCTCGGCGCCGCTGCGCAGGGCCTCGTCGGACACCGAGTCCATGTCGCCGACGATGAGGTCCGGGGTGTGCCGCGCCTCGATGAGGGCGTCCGCCCCGCCGTCGACGCCGATGAGGACGGGACGGAACTCACGGATGTACGGGCGGAGGATCTCGAGGTCCTCCTTGTAGTGGTACCCCCGCACGACGATGAGGACGTGCCGGCCCTCGAGGTCGGTCGTGATGTCGGGGACCCCGACCCCGTCGAAGAGCAGCTCGCGCTCCTTGCGGAGGTAGTCCATCGTGTTCTCGGCGAACGCCTCGATCTCGGCGGACAGCCCGGCCCGGGCCTCGGTCATCGCCTCCTGGACGGCGTCCGCGGTGAGCAGGGTGCCCTCGGCGACGGTGTCCTCACCCCGCAGCAGGGCGTCGCCCTGGACCCGTACGGCCGTGCCGTCCTTGAGCCCCATGACGGCAGGCCCCGCCCGGTCCAGGAGCGGGATGCCGGCCGAGACGATGATCTCGGGACCGATCGTGGGGTACCGCCCGGAGATCGAGGCCGCCGCGTTGACGACGGCCGTCGGGCGACACGCGACGAGGGCCTCGGCGCTGACCCGGTCGATGTCCTGGTGGTCGATGACGGCGACGTCGCCGGGCTTCAGCCGCTTCGTGAGGTTCTTGGTCCGGGGGTCGACGCGGGCCGGACCGCCGTCCCCGGTCGCGGGGTCACGGTCTCGTCGCGAGAGGAGTCGTCTGGGCATCCGCACCATCGTCCCATGCCCGCTCAGGCTCGGGCGCGGGTGAGCAGGTCCCGGGCGTGGTCGAGGGCCGCCGGCGTGTCCGACCCGCCGAGCATCCGTGCGAGCTCGGCGACGCGGTCCTCCCCCGTCACCTCGTGCACCATGCTGCGCGTCACGCTGCCGTCGTCGGACTTCTCGACGACGAGGTGGCGGTCCGCCGCCGCCGCGACCTGCGCCAGGTGCGTGACGACGACGACCTGGGCGTGCCGGGCGAGGGCGGCGAGGCGGGTGCCGACGTCGACGGCGGCCCGCCCGCCGACCCCGGCGTCGACCTCGTCGAAGACGAACGTCGGCACGGAGGTCCCCGCGTCCGCCGTCGCGACCTCGATGGCGAGCATGACGCGGGACAGCTCACCGCCCGAGGCGGCCTTGGTCACCGACCGGGCGGGGGTCCCCGGCCCGGACGCGAGCCGCACCTCGACGACGTCGCGGCCGTCGGCGCCGAACCGTCCGGAGTCCTCGACGGCGACGCTCACCCGCGCCGACCCCATCGCGAGGTGGCCGAGCTCCTCGGTGATCCGCCCGCCGAGGTCCGCGGCCGCGCGGGTGCGCGCCTCGGTGAGCCGGACGGCGGCCGCGTCGCGCTCGGTGGTGAGCGTCCCGACCTCCTCGGCGAGGGCGTCGATGCGATCGCCGGTGCCCTCGAGGTCCAGGACGCGCGTCGCGCCGTCCTCCGCCCAGGCGAGGACGTCGGCGAGCGTCGGGCCGTAGAGCCGGGCGAGCTCGGTGAGGGCGGCCCGGCGCTGCTCGACGCCGTCGAGCCGGGCCGGGTCGACGTCGACGTCGGCGACGTAGGACCCGAGGTCCGCCGCGACGTCGGCCGCGAGGTAGCGCAGCTCGTCGACCCGTCCCCCGAGCGCCGCGAGCACGGGGTCGGCCTCGCCGACCTGGGCGATGCGGGCCGAGGCGGACGCGAGCGCCTGGAGGACGGCGGGGACGTCGGGGCGGTCCTCGTCACCGCTCAGCAGCACGTGCGCCTCCCCGGCCGCGGCGCGCAGGTCCTCCGCGTGCCCGAGACGCTCCGACTCCGCGCGCAGCTCCTCGTCCTCCCCCGCGTGGGGCTCGAGGGCCTCGATCCGCTCGAGCCCGGTCCGCAGGGTCTCGGCCTCTCGGGCCCGTTCGGCGGCCTGCTGCCGCAGCGCGTCGAGGTCCTGCTCGGCGGTGGTGAGCCGTCCGTGGACGTCGCGGTAGGCGGCGAGCGCGCTGCCGACGGCGTCCCCGCCGAACGCGTCGAGCACCTCGCGGTGCTCCTCCCCCCGGCGCAGCCGCCACTGGTCCGCCTGGCCGTGGACGGCGACGAGGTGCTCGGCGAGCTCGCCGAGCAGCCCGACCGGTGCGGCGCGGCCGCCGACGTGGGCGCGGGACCGGCCGTCGGCCTGGACGGTGCGCACGAGCACGAGGCCGTCCGCGACGTCGCCCCCGGCCTCGTCGACGCGCCGGACCGCGGCGTGCTCGTCGGGGAGGGTGAGCAGGCCCTCGACGACCGTGCGCCGGCTGCCGGTGCGGACCAGACCCGCGTCGCCCCGACCGCCGAGCAGCAGGCCGAGGCCGGTGACGACCATCGTCTTGCCCGCCCCGGTCTCGCCGGTGAGGACGGTGAGCCCGGGGTGGAGGGGCAGGACGGCCTCGTCGATGACACCGAGGTCGCGGATCCGGATCTCCTCGATCACGCGTCGGCCCCCGCGGGGCCACCGAGGGGCCCGGCGTCACCGCGGGCGCGGCGGGCACTCCCCCGCCAGCCGTGGACGGGGAGGTCGAACTTGCGCACGAGGCGGTCGGTGAAGACCGCGGTCGAGAGCCGGGCGAGACGCACGGGGTGCGCCGACCGGTCGACCTCGACCTGCGACCCCGGGGGGAGGGTCACGGCACGACGCCCGTCGCACCAGAGCACGGCCTCGGCCTCGCTGTGCGGCAGGAGCTGGACGGCCAGGTGCGAGTGCGGCCCGACGACGACGGGACGGTTGAAGAGGGCGTGGGCGCTGATCGGGACCAGGAGCATCGACTCGACGTCGGGCCACACGACGGGGCCGCCCGCGGAGAAGGCGTAGGCGGTCGACCCGGTGGGCGTCGCCATGACGATGCCGTCGCAGCCCCACGTCGACAGCGGGCGACCGTCGATCTCGACGGTGAGCTCGAGCATCCGCTCACGCGCGGCCTTCTCGACGGTCGCCTCGTTGAGGGCCCACGAGGAGAAGACCTCGCGACCGTCCTGCCGGGCGCGGACGTCGAGGGTCATCCGTTCCTCGACGGTGTAGTCGCGGGCACAGATGTGCTCGACGGTCGCGTCGATGTCCTCGCGCTCGGCCTCGGCGAGGAAACCGACGTGGCCGAGGTTGACCCCGAGCAGCGGGGCGTCGGACCCCCTGGAGATCTCGGCGCCGCGCAGGATCGTGCCGTCGCCGCCGAGGACGCAGACGAGCTCGGGCTCGAGGTCGGGGCGGGTCTCGTCGACCGGGCGGATGCCCGGGACGTCGGCCAGGGGCGTGCCGGCGAGGTCGGCCCGGGGGGCGATGACCCCGATGTCGGACGACAGTAGCCGGGTGGCGACCGCGGCGGCGATCTCCTGGGCGTCACGACGGGTCGGATGGCTCACGAGGAGCACGTGGCGGCCGGCCGTCGGCATCGTCATCCTCCCGGTGGGTCGTCGGCGACCGCGCGCGCGGCGGCGGCGATCTCGTCCTCGGTCATTGTGGCGGACCCACCCGACACCGCCCACATCAGGTACTCGGCGTTGCCGGTCGTCCCGCTGATCGGGCTGGGGACGACGTCGCGAACGCCCGCCCCGGCGGCCGCGAGGGAGCGGGCGACGTCTCTCACCGCACCGGCCCGGAGGGCCGGGTCCGGCACGAGCCCACCCCGGCCGAGCCGGTCCCGCCCCACCTCGAACTGCGGCTTGACGAGGACGACGAGGTCCCCACCGTCCTCGAGCAGCCCGACGAGGTCGGCGGCGACGAGGGTGAGCGAGATGAAGGAGAGGTCTGCGACGACGAGGCGCGCGGGGCCACCGAGGTCCTCGGACCGCAGACCGCGGACGGTCGTCCCCGACCGCTCCTGCACCCGTGGGTCCTCGGCCAGCTCGGGGACGAGCTGCCCGTGGCCGACGTCGACGGCGACGACCTGTTCCGCGCCCTCGGCGAGCAGGACCTGGGTGAAGCCGCCGGTGGAGGCGCCGACGTCGACGCAGCGGCGTCCTGTGGCCGTGAGGCCGTGCGGCCCCCAGGTCGCGAACGCCGCGGCGAGCTTGTGGGCGGCCCGTCCGACGACCCGCGGGGCGCCGGACGACACCTCGAGACCGGTCTCAGCGTCGACCTCCTGCGCCGGCTTGCGGGGCGGGAGGCCGTCGACGAGGACGTGGCCGTCCCGGACGAGGTCCCTCGCCTCCCCACGGGACCTCGCGAGACCCCGCCGGACGAGCTCGACGTCGAGCCGGACGATCTCAGCCCCCGAGGTCACCGAGACGGGAGCGCAGCGTCTGCTGGACGTGCTCCCCCGCCGCGAGCCGACCGTCGAGGTCGGTGGGGTCGACGGCCGCGAGGTCCCCGAGCGCCGCGTCGATGACGATGTCGCCGGTCTCGGGCGGCTCCGGGCGCCGGGCCTCGGGTGCCGGCCCGGACGGCTCCGTCACGACGGGTCCCCGGGCGAGGCCGGCGCCGTCGCGCTCTTGTTCGCCGTGCCCTTCGTCCCGCCCTTCCTCGCCGCGCCCTTCTTCGCCGCGCCCTTCTTTGCCGTCCCGGACTTCTTCGCCGCGCCCTTCTTTGCCGTCCCGGACTTCTTCGCCGCGCCCTTCTTCGCCCCCGCGCTCTTCGTCGTCCCGGACGTCTTCCCCGTGCTCTTCGACGCCGCCGCACTCTTCTGCGCCGTCCCCGACTTCGTCGCGGTGCCCTTCTTCGCCGTGCTCTTCGGCGCCGTCGCGCTGTTCTTCGTCGCCGCACTCGTCTTCGTCGTCGCACTCTGCTTCGTCGTCGCACTCTGCTTCGTCGCACTCTGCTTCGTCGCACTCTGCTTCGTCGCACTCTGCTTCGACGTGCTCTTCTTCGTTGCGCTCTTCTTCGCCGTGCTCCTCGTCGACCCCGGGTCACCGACGGCGTCCGGTCGGTTGACCGGAGACGTGGTCGCAGACGTCCGTCCGGAGCCGGGTGTGGCGGCCTTGCGGGCCCGGGCCCGGCGCACCGTCGTCGCAGAGCTCGCCCCGTCGGTGCGGGTGGCCCCGACCGTCATGACGCTCGGCGTGGGGGTGCCCACGGTGTCGGCGTCCGCACTCCCGCTCCGGATACCCACGGCGCGGGCCAGCTCGTCGACCTGCGTCGTGAGCCCGGCGACCGCGGCGCCGAGGGACTGCACCTCCCCCAGGAGTCGTCCACCGTCGACACGGTCCAGCGCCGACTCGACCTCCCGTTGCACGAGCCCGACGACCTGGTCCCGGTTGTGCTCCGCGGCCTTGAGGAGGTCGTCCGCGAGCCGGCCGACCTGCTTCGCCACGGCGGACGGGTTCCCCGCGGACCCCGCGAGGGTCACGATCTCCTGGGCCGCCTCGACGGCGCGGGCACGGGTCACCTCACCGAGGCCTGACGCGAGCTCGACGTACGCCCGGATGGAGCGCTTGACCATGGGACCTCCTCGGTCGTGCGGCCGGGTTGCCGCGGCTCCACGCTACCGGGGTCCCGCCTCCGACAGCAGCCGACGCACGGCGGCCCCACCGTCGGACGGGGCCTGCTCGAACGCGGACCTGAGGTCCTGGGTGGACGGTTCCATCGGCCCGAGCCACCGCAGGTCCGGCGCGACCACCGTGGGGCGTCGTTCCGCGGGTGCCTCGAGGGCCGCCTCGAGGTCGTCGACCCCGGTGAGGACGAGCAGCGACTCCATCCCGGCCGCGACCGCACCCTCGACGTCGGTCTCGAGTCGGTCGCCGACCGCGAGAACCCGCTCCGCCGCGACCCCCAGGCGTCGGGCACCGAGGAGGTAGAGCGCCGGGCCGGGCTTGCCCGCGACGAGGTCCGGTGGCCGGCCGACGGCACGGGCCACGGCGGCGACGAGGGTGCCGTTGCCGGGAGCGGTGCCCCGGTCGGTCGGCAGGGTGCCGTCGGTGTTGGTGGCGACCCACCGCGCCCCCGCCTGGACGGCGTAGGCAGCCTCGGCGAGGTCGGACGCCGAGACGTCCGGCCCGTACCCCTGCACGACCGCTACGGGGGCCACGTCCCGCGCCTGGGCCGCGGTGACCGGCTCGAAGCCCGCGTCGGCGACCGCGCGGGCCACGCCCGACCCTCCGATGCAGAGCACCGGGCCCGACTCGGTGTCCTCGGACAGCAACCAGGCCGCGGCATCACTGCTCGTCAGGACGTCCTCCGCCGCGCACGGCACACCGAGGTCCTGCAGGTGCGCGGCGACGTCGCCCGCGGCCCGCGAGGCGTTGTTGGTCGCGTAGAGCACCGGGACCTCCAACGCCGAGAGGGCCTCGACGGCGTGGCGCACCGGGGACGGACCGCGGTACACCACGCCGTCCAGGTCGCAGACCACGGCGTCGAAGCGGCCGAGGACGGGAGTCACCGGGGCTCGTCCCCAGCGTCAGTCGATCCTGGGGACTCGTCCTCACCCGGCGGCATCCCCGCGAGCTCGGGCTCGTCCTCGCCGAGCTCGACGCGGATGCCGTCCAGCTCTTCGAGACGCTCGACCGCGTCCGTCTCGTTCTCGACGTCGCCCTCGACGGCCTTGAGGAACCACTCACGGGCCTCCTCGCGACGCCCGAGGGCCTCGAGGACGTCGGCGTAGGCGTAGTGGAGGCGGTGCACGCCGCCCTTGGGTCCGCGCCGGAGCGCCGGGACCTGGAGCGCGACGAGCGCGGCGTCGAGCTGCCCGAGATCGCGGCGGATGCCGGAGACCACGATGGTCAGCTCGAGACGTTCCGCCTCGGGAAGCGTCGTGGCCTCGGGCCCGCTCGCGAGCTCCAGGGCACGGGAGTGCCGCCCGAGCCCCCGCTCGCAGTCGACCATCAGGGGGATGAGGTGCGAGGACCCACTCAGCCGGCGGACCGTCCGGAACTCGGTGAGCGCGCGGGAGAAGTCCCCACGCCGATAGGCGACCATGCCCAGGGCCTCACGCGCCGCGGGCACCCGACCCGCTCGACGCACCGCCGTCTCGGCGTGCGCCAGCGCAGCGTCCAGCTCGTCGGCCTCCAGGAGGGCCGCCACCATGACGAGGTGCTTGGCCACCCCGTCGGCGTTCTCCTTCGACAGCGTGCGCAGCTGTTGGTGCACGGACCGGTCGAGCTCCTTGCCGGTCACCTCGTCGGGGATGCGCGGCTCGGGCAGCCTCGGGCCCTTCGGAGCGAGCCGGCTGCCACCGCGCGACCCTCCACGGTCGGCGCCGGAGCCGGGACGGTCGGCGGAAGCGGAACCCCGGGGCCGTCCTCGACCGGCGTCGTCGCCACGACCCCGGCGCGAAGACCCTCCGGGCCCGCCACGGCCGTGCCGTGGCCCGTCGTCGCTGCGTCGGCGGCCACCACCTCGGCGGTGCTCGTCACTCATGCGTGTCGCCGTCCTCTCGTCTCACCGGCGTCCGGATCACAAGTCTACGAACGCCGCGTCGTCTCGCCCCGGGGATGCCGTCGTCCACAACCCCCGGACATGAGAAAGGGCCCGTCATTGACGGGCCCTTTCTGGAAAGTATGTCCGGCTGCGTCCTACTCTCCCACACCGTCTCCAGTGCAGTACCATCGGCGCTGAAGGGCTTAGCTTCCGGGTTCGGAATGGAGCCGGGCGTTTCCCCTTCGCTATGACAGCCGAAACTCTATGGAGATGTCAGTCGATCCCGACCGTATCTCGGGAACTGCACAGTGGACGCGAACAACAAGTCTTGAAGTGTGTATCAAGTCATCGGCTTATTAGTACCAGTCAGCTACATGCATTGCTGCACTTCCACATCTGGCCTATCAACCCGGTAGTCTAGCCGGGAGCCTCTCGGGGTAAACCCCATGGAAACCTCATCTTGAAGCGTGCTTCCCGCTTAGATGCTTTCAGCGGTTATCACTACCGAACGTAGCTAATCAGCGGTGCTCTTGGCAGAACAACTGACACACCAGAGGTTCGTCCATCCCGGTCCTCTCGTACTAGGGACAGCCCTTCTCAAGTTTCCTACGCGCACAGCGGATAGGGACCGAACTGTCTCACGACGTTCTAAACCCAGCTCGCGTACCGCTTTAATGGGCGAACAGCCCAACCCTTGGGAGATACTCCACCCCCAGGATGCGACGAGCCGACATCGAGGTGCCAAACCATGCCGTCGATATGGACTCTTGGGCAAGATCAGCCTGTTATCCCCGGGGTACCTTTTATCCGTTGAGCGACGGCGCTTCCACAAGCCACCGTCGGGTCACTAGTTCCGACTTTCGTCCCTGCTCGACATGTCTGTCTCGCAGTCAAGCTCCCTTGTGTACTTACACTCGACACCTGATTGCCAACCAGGCTGAGGGAACCTTTGAGCGCCTCCGTTACATTTTGGGAGGCAACCGCCCCAGTTAAACTACCCACCAGGCACTGTCCCTGATCCGGATCACGGACCGAGGTTAGATATCCAGAACGACCAGAGTGGTATTTCAACGTTGACTCCACACACACTGGCGTGCATGCTTCACAGTCTCCCACCTATCCTACACAAGCCGTACCGAACACCAATACCAAGCTATAGTAAAGGTCCCGGGGTCTTTCCGTCCTGCTGCGCGTAACGAGCATCTTTACTCGTAGTGCAATTTCGCCGAGTTCGCGGTTGAGACAGTGGAGAAGTCGTTACGCCATTCGTGCAGGTCGGAACTTACCCGACAAGGAATTTCGCTACCTTAGGATGGTTATAGTTACCACCGCCGTTTACTGGGGCTTAAATTCTGAGCTTCGGCCAAAGACCTAACCCGTCCTCTTAACCTTCCAGCACCGGGCAGGCGTCAGTCCGTATACATCGTCTTGCGACTTCGCACGGACCTGTGTTTTTAGTAAACAGTCGCTTCTCCCTGGTCTCTGCGGCCCTTCACCCTAGGAGGCAAACTCCTTCAGGGTCCGGGCCCCCCTTCTCCCGAAGTTACGGGGGCATTTTGCCGAATTCCTTAACCACGATTCACTCGATCGCCTTGGTATTCTCTACCTAACCACCTGAGTCGGTTTGGGGTACGGGCGGCTAGAACCTCGCTAGAAGATTTTCTAGGCAGCATAGGATCACCCTGCTTCCCGCATTCGCGGTCACTATCAGGTCTCAGGAACGTGTGAGGCGGATTTGCCTACCTCACTCCCTACACCCTTGGACGTGGACAACCATCGCCACGCGGAGGCTACCTTCCTGCGTCTCTCCATTGCTTGACTACTACAACTTCGGGTCGCGCGCTCCACTCAGGTCTTCTCCCGAAGGATCCGACAAGAGCTTCAGGCGCTTAGCATCAGAAGGTTCGTCATGGGCGGTTCTTCGCCGGTTCCGGAATATCAACCGGATGTCCATCGACTACGCCTGTCGGCCTCGCCTTAGGTCCCGACTTACCCAGGGCAGATTAGCTTGACCCTGGAACCCTTGGTTATTCGGCGGACGGGTTTCTCACCCGTCTTTCGCTACTCATGCCTGCATTCTCACTCGCGTGGCCTCCACGGCTGGATCACTCCGCCGCTTCCCTGGCCACACGACGCTCCCCTACCCATCGACACGCTTGGACCGTGGACCCGCAGGTGTCACGGCCGGGCAAAGTGTCAATGCCACAGCTTCGGTGGTGTGCTTGAGCCCCGCTACATTGTCGGCGCGGAATCACTTGACCAGTGAGCTATTACGCACTCTTTAAAGGGTGGCTGCTTCTAAGCCAACCTCCTGGTTGTCAATGCAACTCCACATCCTTTTCCACTTAGCACACGCTTAGGGACCTTAGCTGGTGATCTGGGCTGTTTCCCTCTCGACTACGGAGCTTATCCCCCGCAGTCTCACTGCCACGCTCTCACTTACCGGCATTCGGAGTTTGGCTAACGTCAGTAACCTGGTGAGGCCCATCGGCTATCCAGTAGCTCTACCTCCGGTAAGAAACACGTGACGCTGCACCTAAATGCATTTCGGGGAGAACCAGCTATCACGGAGTTTGATTGGCCTTTCACCCCTACCCACAGCTCATCCCCTCAGTTTTCAACCTAAGTGGGTTCGGTCCTCCACGACGTCTTACCGTCGCTTCAACCTGGCCATGGGTAGATCACTCCGCTTCGGGTCTAGACCCAGCGACTCATTCGCCCTGTTCGGACTCGCTTTCGCTACGGCTTCCCCACACGGGTTAACCTCGCCACTGAGCACTAACTCGCAGGCTCATTCTTCAAAAGGCACGCCGTCACCCCACGAGGAGGCTCCGACGGATTGTAGGCACGCGGTTTCAGGATCTATTTCACTCCCCTCCCGGGGTACTTTTCACCTTTCCCTCACGGTACTTGTCCGCTATCGGTCACCAGGGAATATTTAGGCTTAGCGGGTGGTCCCGCCAGATTCGTACGGGATTTCTCGGGCCCCGTACTACTTGGGATACTTCTCTGGAGTTCGCGCCATTTCGTCTACGGGGGTAGCACCCTCTGTGCCGGGCCTTTCAATGCCCTTCGACTATGACGCGAATTTCTGACTCCATGCCAGCATGTCAGCACTGACTGAGAAGTCCCACGACCCCGACCATGCAACGCCTGACAGCTATCACACATGATCGGTTTAGCCTGTTCCGCTTTCGCTCGCCACTACTCACGGAATCGCGGTTGCTTTCTCTTCCTGTGGGTACTGAGATGTTTCACTTCCCCACGTTCCCTCTACCCACCCTATGTGTTCAGGTGGGAGTGACTGGACTTGCCTCCAGCCGGGTTTCCCCATTCGGAAATCCTCGGATCACAGTCTGGTTATCGACTCCCCGAGGCTTATCGCAGATTCCTACGTCCTTCTTCGGTTCCTGGTGCCAAGGCATCCACCGTGTGCCCTTATAAACTTGAGCCACAAAGATTTAAGATGCTCGCGTCCACTGTGTAGTTCTCAACATACGGGCGGGCCCTCGTCGGTCTCGGCGCCTGCCGGCTCTGCCGGTGGTTCGTCCGCGACGGGGGTCCTGGCCTGAACGGCCTGAGGTGAGCATGACGCCCGAGCCCTCAGGACCCAACAACGTGTCAGGCACCGTGCCCCACCTGATGGCGTTCCACTCTCCCGAAGGAGCTGTACTGACCACTGGTGAGACCCAGTGCCAACTAATCGATGTTCCACCCTTGAGCACCTGCTGACCGACAGTCGCGGTCAGACCAGGCTCTGGATCGCTGTCGCGACCAGTGCTCCTTAGAAAGGAGGTGATCCAGCCGCACCTTCCGGTACGGCTACCTTGTTACGACTTAGTCCCAATCGCCAGTCCCACCTTCGACGGCTCCCTCTCAAAGAGTTGGGCCACCGGCTTCGGGTGTTACCGACTTTCGTGACTTGACGGGCGGTGTGTACAAGGCCCGGGAACGTATTCACCGTAGCGTTGCTGATCTACGATTACTAGCGACTCCGACTTCATGGGGTCGAGTTGCAGACCCCAATCCGAACTGAGACCGGCTTTTTGGGATTCGCTCCACCTCGCGGTTTCGCAGCCCTCTGTACCGGCCATTGTAGCATGTGTGAAGCCCAAGACATAAGGGGCATGATGATTTGACGTCGTCCCCACCTTCCTCCGAGTTGACCCCGGCAGTCTTCTATGAGTCCCCGCCATGACGCGCTGGCAACATAGAACGAGGGTTGCGCTCGTTGCGGGACTTAACCCAACATCTCACGACACGAGCTGACGACAACCATGCACCACCTGTA
The DNA here is from genome assembly GCF_018139485.1 of Phycicoccus avicenniae. Classification (GTDB taxonomy): domain Bacteria; phylum Actinomycetota; class Actinomycetes; order Actinomycetales; family Dermatophilaceae; genus Phycicoccus; species Phycicoccus avicenniae. The sequence goes on along the minus strand of NZ_JAGSNF010000003.1, from coordinate 28,685 downwards.
TACGAGTGTCCAAAGAGAACGACATCTCTGCCGCGTTCTCGTATATGTCAAGCCTTGGTAAGGTTCTTCGCGTTGCATCGAATTAATCCACATGCTCCGCCGCTTGTGCGGGCCCCCGTCAATTCCTTTGAGTTTTAGCCTTGCGGCCGTACTCCCCAGGCGGGGAACTTAATGCGTTAGCTGCGGCACGGATCTCGTGGAATGAGACCCACACCTAGTTCCCAACGTTTACGGCATGGACTACCAGGGTATCTAATCCTGTTCGCTCCCCATGCTTTCGCTTCTCAGCGTCAATAATGGCCCAGAGACCTGCCTTCGCCATCGGTGTTCCTCCTGATATCTGCGCATTTCACCGCTACACCAGGAATTCCAGTCTCCCCTACCACATTCTAGTCTGCCCGTACCCACTGCAAGTCCGGGGTTGAGCCCCGGATTTTCACAGCAGACGCGACAAACCGCCTACAAGCTCTTTACGCCCAATAATTCCGGACAACGCTCGCACCCTACGTATTACCGCGGCTGCTGGCACGTAGTTAGCCGGTGCTTCTTCTGCAGGTACCGTCACTTTCGCTTCTTCCCTGCCGAAAGAGGTTTACAACCCGAAGGCATTCATCCCTCACGCGGCGTCGCTGCATCAGGCTTTCGCCCATTGTGCAATATTCCCCACTGCTGCCTCCCGTAGGAGTCTGGGCCGTGTCTCAGTCCCAGTGTGGCCGGTCGCCCTCTCAGGCCGGCTACCCGTCGTCGCCTTGGTGAGCCGTTACCTCACCAACAAGCTGATAGGCCGCGAGTCCATCCCAGACCGAAAAACTTTCCAGACGGTAGAGATGCCTCTCCGTCTCGTATCCGGTATTAGCCCCGGTTTCCCGGGGTTATTCCAGAGTCTGGGGCAGGTTACTCACGTGTTACTCACCCGTTCGCCACTGATCACCTCGGAGCAAGCTCCGAGGGTCACCGTTCGACTTGCATGTGTTAAGCACGCCGCCAGCGTTCGTCCTGAGCCAGGATCAAACTCTCCGTTGATGTATGACTCCCGATACGTGACCGGGAAATCGGTACCCTGTGGAGGGTTGTTTCACTGGCTGAGCACGAACAACCAGCTCTCGCTGTTGTTCGTTGTCAACCAAAGGATATTTCGTTGCATCACCGCGTTCCCGACCGGTGGCCGGAAAGCACGTCGATGCGACGAGGTTATTGGCATCGATTTTTGACACGCTGTTGAGTTCTCAAGGTTCGGACGCGCACCGTTGCTTTGCTCAGCGAGCTCGGCTTCGGGGCGACTCCGTGTGTTCTCCCGACTGCTCGGAAGCAACCGTTCGAACGTACCCGCGTCCATGCTTGGGCGTCAACTCCGTGACCCGCTCTTGGAGCGGCCGGAGAGTGTGGCGCTTGGATCTCTGCGGTGGTTCCCACTCTAGCACCCTGTCGGGGCCTTCCTCCAACTCGCTCTGCCGGCCGCTGTGCGTCCGGACCGAGTCCGTCGGGAGTGGTGTCAGCTCGTGGGACCGGCCTTCTTGGTGCGGGGCTGATCGGCCCTGCCGCTTGGTGTCCGTTCCTCCCTCTCGGGCTGACGCCGAGAACATTAGGACACGTTCGCCGCAGAACACAAATCGGCGCCCCGGAACGGGAAGGGGGGCGACCCTGTCAGTCCTGGAGGAGCAACGAGCCCCGCTGCAGGACAGCGGGGCTCGTTGGTACGACGACGTCGGTCAGCCGGCGGGCGGCGGGTCCACACGACCGGCTGCGAGGTTCTTGCGGCCACGGCGGAGCAGGACGACCCCACCCGCGAGGACGTCCCCGCCGGAGAGGACGGCGTCGACGTCCTCCACCTTGACCCCGTTGACCGACGCCCCGCCCTCTCCGAGGGTGCGCCGTGCCGCGTTGCGCGAGTCCGCGAGCCCGACCTCGACGAGGGCCTCGACGAGGGGCATCCCGACGGCGACGCGTCCGCCCGGCAGCTCCGCGGCCGCGTCCCTCAGCGTCGAGGGGTCCAGCCCGTGCGGGTCGCCCTTGCCGAAGAGCGCCTCGCTCGCCGCCTGCACCGCCTCGGTCGCGGCCCGCCCGTGGACGAGGGTCGTCGCGTCCGCGGCGAGGGTTCGCTGCGCCGCGCGCCGCCAAGGCTCCTCCGACGCCTGGCGCTCGAGGTCGGCGATCTCCTCCTCCCCCCGGTCGGTGAAGACCTTGAGGAGGGTGACGACCGAGGCGTCCTCGACGTTGAGCCAGTACTGGTAGAAGGCGTAGGGGCTCGTCATGTCGGCCGAGAGCCAGATCGCGTTGCCGGCGCTCTTGCCGAACTTCTCCCCGGAGGAGTCGGTGAGCAGTGGCGTCGTCAGCAGGTGGACCGAGACCCCCTCGGCCCGGTGCACGAGGTCGGAGCCGGCGACGAGGTTCCCCCACTGGTCGCTGCCCCCGGTCTGCAACGTGCAGCCGTACTGCCGGTACAGCTCGAGGTAGTCGAGCCCTTGGAGCAGCTGGTAGCTGAACTCCGTGTACGAGATGCCCTCGTCGCTCGCGAGCCGGGCGGCGATGGCGTCCTTCTTCAGCATCTGGTTGACCCGGAAGTGCTTGCCGACGTCCCGGAGGAAGTCCAGCGCCGACAGCCCACCCGTCCAGTCGAGGTTGTCGACGAACACGGCCGGGTTGTCACCCTCGGTGTCGAGGAATGGCCGCACCTGGTCCTGGATCCGGGCGACCCACTCCGCCGTCTGCTCCTTGGTCTTCAGCACACGCTCGGACGTCGGACGGGGGTCGCCGATGAGCCCGGTCGAGCCGCCGACGAGGCAGATGACCCGGTGCCCCGCCCGCTGGAGCCGGCGCATGACGACGAGCTGGACGAGGTTGCCGAAGTGGAGCGACGGGGCGGTGGGGTCGAAGCCGCAGTACGCCGTGATCGGCCCGTCGGCGAGTGCCCGGCGCAGCGCGGTCTCGTCGGTCGTCTGCGCCACGAGCCCCCGCCACTTCAGCTCGTCGAGGATGTCGGTCACGGTGCTGCGTCCTTCCGTTCGCTGGGGTGGCCGGCGGCCGTCGTCACGCACAGCCTGCCACGGGCCGCCCACCCTCCGCCGCCGCGTTCCGCGCGGCACGGACCGGTCCCGTCGACGACCTCGCGGACCACCGCGCTCCCCACCCGAAAACCGTTGACGCGCAGCCGGATCGGATCTCGACACCTGGGGGTGGGAAGACCGTCACCGGGTCGCCCCCGAGTGTTCACGTCGCCCCCCGAGGACCCCGTTCCCGCAGGTCAGGGCCTCGCGCCCGGGTGAACAGGCCCTCGGGGCGCCGACGACGCTCCGGGAGAGGGCGTTCCGTCGTCCTAGGCTCGGCCGCGCCAGAGCCCGACCGTCCGTCCGACCCACCCCGACCCGGAGCCCCCATGCCACGCGGTGACCTCGTCGTCTGCTCCTTCCACACCGCCGACCCGTACTACACCGGCTTCGCCGACGCCCTGCGTGCGGGCCTCGACGCCCAGGGGATCCCCCACGACGTCCATCGGCTGGTCAAGGGTCCGGACGACGACTGGGCGGACATGACCCGGCGCAAGGTGGGGATCCTCGACGCGGCCTGCCGCGCCCACCCGGACAAGAAGGTCTTCTGGATCGACGTGGACTGCTCGCTCGTCGACCTCCCCGACCTCGTCGCCGACTTCTCCGCCGACGTCATCGGCTTTCAGCGCGGGTTCGCCGACCCCCTGTCGATCGGCTACGGCCGGCGCACCCGCTTCTGGGAGCCCTGCTTCTTCGGCATCAACACGACCCCGAGCGCCCGGGACTTCGTCGCGACGGCCGCCGCCCTGGAGCGCTCCTCGTCGCTCAAGGCCACCGACGACTACTTCTTCGAGGAGGCATGGCGGACCCGCGCGGCGGGGATGAGCTTCCAGGTCATCCCCTCCGCGGCCGTCGTCGGACGTGGGGCGGACCTGCCGGGGGTGCCGCAGTTCTTCCGGTTCGGCTCGAGCGGCAACGTCGCCGAGTACCGGGACAAGGTCGTGCAGCACGAACCGGTCGGGTCCGGGGCGCGACCCGGACCTCGGGAGCGGGTCACGACGCTGGCCCACCGCACGGCGAAGGCGGTCCACCACCGGCTGCCCGCGGGAGCCCGTCGTCAGGCGCGTGACGCCGCCGACCGGCTCGGCATCACCCACCTGCTCACGGCCTCGGACCCCGTCGCCGGCCTGCCGAGCGGCGGTGACGCCACGGCGGTCGCGCGCCGGGCCGCCGTCCGCACGATGGTGTCCGCCGGGCAACGGGGTGACCTCGCCCGGGTCGAGGCGGGGATGGCCGCCGTCGAGGCCGCGGGCGGCCCGAGCGCCGCCGAGCGGGCCGCGCACGAGGCGGCCACGGCCTACGCCCACTACCTGGCGGTGGGTGACGGCCGCGAGCCCCTCCCCCTCAGCTGGTGGTCCCGACCCTTCCCCGGGAACTTCGGCGACTGGCTGAGCCCCTACCTGCTCCAGGCCCTGTCCGGTCGGGCGGTCGCCTACAAGGCGCCCACGGCCCGCACCTCGAGCCCGCACCTCGTCGCGGTCGGGTCCATCGGGCGCTTCGTCAGTGCCTCGTCGGTCGTCGTCGGCACCGGCGTCAGCGAGAGCGACACGTGGCTGGACCCGGCGGCGCGCTACGTCTCCGTGCGCGGCCCCGTGACGGCGGCGGCGCTGCGTGCCTCGGGCGGTCCCGACGTCGAGCGCTTCGGCGACCCCGGCGCCCTCCTGCGGCGGGTGCTGCCGCTCGAGCGCGGCGCGACGAACGGCCGGGTCGCCCTCGTCCGCCACGTCCGCCACCGCGACCTCCCGACGATCCTCCCGGAGGGGACCGACGAGCTGTCCGTGCTCGCCGGGACCCCGGGTCAGGTCGAGGACCTCGTGCGCACGCTCGTGTCCTACGACCGCGTCGTGACGAGCGCGATGCACGTCCTCGTCGCGTGCCAGAGCTACGGCATCCCCTGTGCCCTCGTGACCTTCGCGGGTGCCGAGGACGCCGTCCACGGGACGGGCGTGAAGTACGGGGACTACGTGCGCGGCGTGGGCCTCGGGATGTCGCTCACCCCGGCCGTCGTCGGGCTCGACCTGCGCCGTCTCGACCTCGACCCGCTGACGACCGACGACCGTGTCGACGACCGCACCCTCGACGACGTCGAGGACGCCGTGCGCACGGCCGCCGACCTCGTCCTGACGCCCGCGGGGGTCTGACGTGCTGCGTGCGGTCCTCGCCGAGTTCGGAGAGCTCTTCTCCGACCGGCCGAGCCGCCTGCGGGTGTCGGGGCTCGTCCTCGTCCTCGCGAGCGTCCCGCTCCTGGAGATGCTCGCCATCCGCCTCTTCTCCGGCATGGTCACCGACCCCCGGCTGCTCACCGAGAGCCGCACCGCGCTCGTCCTCCAGGCCGGAGGGTTCTTCGCCGCTCTCGCGGGCACCCGCGGCGCTCACCACGCCGCACGGATCCTCCGGCCCCGGGTCTTCGAGGCAGCCTTCAGCCGGCTCCGGGCAACGCGCAGCCGACACCAGGAGAGCTGGGCCTACGCCCAGGCCTTCGAGGTCTCCGGGGTGCTCGCCGGTCTGGTCCAGGCCGCCTCGTTCGTCGCCGTCATCGCCGTCTTCGACCCGGCGACCGGGGCCGTGGCGCTGACCGTCGGAGCCGTCGTCCTCCTCGCGATGTCGCGCACCTACAGCGCCCAGGTCGCCGCGCAGGAGCGGTTCGTCAGCACGTCGTGGACGGCCGAGGCCGTGGGGGTCCCCGACCAGGTCGGACAGCGGGTGCGCGCGGCCGAGATCGGTTCCATCCTCGCGACCGTCGGCCTCGCCGTGGCCCTGGCCTTCCTCCTCGTCCAGGTCGTCGACGCCGCCGTCGACACCGCGACCGCCATCATGATGTTCCTCGGGCTGCGCCTCATGTTCGGCCAGCTCGGCACCGTCTCGGCGTCCGCCATGCGCTTCGCCCGCGCCACCGTCCGGGTGAAGTCATGACGATGACCACCCCCGAACGTGCCGCCTCCACGAGCCCGCTGGCCGACCTCAGCGTCTGCTATTCCTCGCTCCGGGAGCGGGTGGGACGGATCGACCCGCCCCGCGACCCCGCGGTGGAGGTCGTCGTCCTCGTCCAGGGTCCCGGCCCGGTCCCGGACGTGCCCGGCGCCCGCACGGTGCGCCTCGGGTCGCTCGGGGTGGCGCGCAGCCGCAACGCCGCCCTCGACGTCGCGGGTCGCCGCTACCTGCTGTTCTGCGACGACGACGTCGAGGTCGACCTCGACGGGGTGGCCGCCGGCATCGAGCGGCTGCGACGGACCGGCGCGGCCATCGCGCTCGGCCGCGGCACCTCGCCGGACCGCACGCTGCGCAAGCGCTACTCCCCGGACGGCACGCCGCTCACCCTCCTCAACAGCGCCAAGGCCGCGACGTACGAGCTGCTCGTGGACGTCGAGCAGGTGCGGGCCCACGGTGTCCGCTTCGACCACCGGTTCGGCGCCGGCGCCCAGTACTACCTCGGGGACGAGTACGTCTTCATCGCCGACGCCCTCCGCGCGGGCCTGCGGGGCGTCGCCGTCGCCGAGGTGTTCGGTACCCACCCCGCGACGAGCTCCGGCAGCCGCTGGGGCACCGAGGCGGACCGTGCCGTGCGCGCCGTCGTCCTCAACCGGGTCTTCGGCCGCCACGCCCTGCCGGCGCGCGTGGCCTTCGCCGCCCGCCGCCTGCCCCGGCTCGGTCCCCGGGCGGCCCTGCGCTTCGCCCTCGACGGGCGCCGTCCCCTCGGCTCCCCCGACGCGCCGGTGCCCGACCCCGGGCTCCCGACCCACGACACCCGACCCGAGGAACGACACCGGTGACCTCCCTGCCCCGGGCCCGCTCCGCCGCCACGCGGCTGGCCTCGCGCTCCCTCTCCCTGGCCCGCACCGTGGCCCCCCGGGTGGGGGCACCCCGCGAGGGCGTCGCCGGCCACGGTCCGGCGCCGGCCGGGACGGCCGCGTTGCGACGGCAGCGGGACGAGGCGCGCTCGGCCCTTCGGACGCTGCGCGTCTGGCGGGACCTCGTCGCCACCCGGCTCGGGACCACGGCGTCGGTGGCGGACCCGCCGCAGCACCGTCGCGAGACCCTCGCGGCGCTCCGGCTGCTCGAGGCGGACGCCACCCTCGTGCGGGCGGTGCGGGCCGGCCGGCCCGTCGACGAGGCCTGCCTGGACACCGTCCGCGCCCTTCTCGCGGCGGACGAGCACGTGCGCGCCCGGTCCTTCGCGCAGTCCCTGCTCGAGCAGCCCGCGACGCGGGCGGCCGGCCTCGCCGGGGTCGCTCTCGTCGCCCGTTTCCAGTCGCTGTGGGACCTCGCGCGGGACCGCTTCGCCGAGGTCCCGGAGGACCTGGCCCGGCGCGCGGCGGCGGTGGAGTACCTCGACGTCGTCCACCGCGGGGACCCGGACCGGGGCGCTGCGCTCGCCGACGCGTGGTGGGACGGGCTGTCCCCGGGCGCCCGGATGGCGGTCGTCCGGTTCACCGTACGGTCCGGGGACGACGACCGCGCCGGCACGCTGCTCGAGCGGACCGTCGCCGACGGGACCCGGGACCGGCTCGAGGAGCGCGACCGCGACGAGCACGACTGGCTCCTCGCGTGGCGGTCCCGGCGCGACACCGCGCGGGCCGCCGAGGCCCGCGCCCCACGGGCCCCCGTCACGGTGGCCGTCATGGGCTACGAGCAGCCGGACCTGCTGCGCCAGTCGAGCAACCTCGGCGACCACGTCCAGACCCTCGGGTCGCTCGGGCACCTCCTCGCCTTCCCGGTCCCGCTCGAGGGCGACCCGGAGCTCGTCGAGGTGCTCGAGGAGCTGCGGGCCCGCCTGCGGCCGGAGCGTCGCCACACCGGGACCGAGGACCTGCGGGGCGCGCGCGTCGTCGTCGCGAACCGGGACGCGACCCACGACGACGCGCTGCCCGCCGGGACGTGGCTCGTCGCCTTCGGGTGGTTCATGCACTCGACGTTCGGCGGGCCGTACGCCTTCCCGCCCGACGACCGGATCCGTCCGGTCTACGTCTCCTTCCATGTCCAGCGGCGCGCCATGCTCACCCCCGAGGCGGTCGAGCACCTCAAGGAGCACGGGCCCGTCGGGTGCCGGGACTGGACGACGACCTACCTCCTGCTGGCGCTCGGGGTCGACGCGTTCTTCTCCGGGTGCCTCACGACGACGGTGGACGCCTTCTTCCCCGACCGGGCCGAGGCTCCGGCCCACGGGCGCCGGGCGTACGTCGACGTCCCGGTGCCGGCCGCGGACCCCGGCGGTCACCCCTTCACGCACGCCGACGCCGGCGTCTCCCGTGCCTCGCTCGCGACGAACCTGCGGGAGGCCGTCCGGCGGGTCGACGAGTACCGCGGCTTCTCCGCGGTGACGACGTCGCGACTGCACTGCTACCTGCCCGCGACCGCGGTCGGGTGCTCCGTCGACTTCACCCCGCGGCGGCTGTCGGACGTCCGCTTCGACGGGCTGCTCGGCCTGCGACCGGGCTCCCCCGAGCTGCGTGCGATGCAGGACGGGCTCCGCGACCTCCTCGAGCCCCTCTACCGCTCGATCCTCTCCGGCGCCGAGCCGGAGACGGTGCGGACGCTGTGGCGACGGCTCACGGCGGACCGGGTCGCCGCCGCGCGGGCCCGGCTCTCGGCCCCCGTCACGTCCCTCACCTCGGCCGTCGACGTCGACGCCGCCGCGGCTCTCGTGCTCGCGGACCGACGGGTCCACGGCGCGGAGGCGACGGCGGGCGCGGCGGACGTCGTCCACGTCGCCCTCGCGGCCGACCGCAACCTGGTCGCCGAGGTCCCGGTCGTCGTCGAGTCGCTCGTCGGGGGCACCGCCCGGCCGCTCCACGTGAGCCTGCTGACCCGTGGGTGGGTCGAGGCCGACCACGCGGCGCTCGCACGGACCTTCCCCGGGACGACGTTCACCGTCCTGCCCTGCGACCGGGTCGACGTCGGCGAGGTCGCGGGGATGCTGCGACACATCACGGTCTCGACGATGGACCGGCTCCTGCTGCCGCTGCTGCTCCCGGACCTCGACCGCGTCGTCTACCACGACGTCGACGCGCTGACGACGGGCGACATCGGCGAGCTGTACGACACCGACCTCGGCGGCCATGCCCTCGCCGCCCGGTCGGCCCGGGCCTCCTGGGCCGAGAGCGGCTTCGCGACGGTGTACCGCGCCTCCGCGCGGCTGCCGCACGCCGCCGCCTTCGAGATGCGACGCCGGATGTTCCGCGAGCTGCCCTACGACTTCGTCGCCTTCAACGCGGGCGTCCTGGTCCTGGACCTGCAGCGGATGCGTGCGGACGACTTCTGCCGCCGCTACCTGCCCTTCGCGGAGCACTACGGGATGAACGACCAGGAGATCCTCAACACCTACGTCGGTCCGCACCGGACGGTGCTGGACCCGCGGTGGAACGCCGTCCCCCAGCAGGAGACCGTGCGCGACCCGCGGATCGTCCACTGGGCCGGTCCCGCGAAGCCGTGGTCGACCGACCACGTCGTCCTCCAGGAGCTGTGGGACCGCCACGCCGAGCGCGTGGCGACGCGCGCCGCCGCGCAGGGGGTCGTGCTGCCGACCCGGGACGGCCTCGCCCGCTGACCCTCCGCCCACCCGGTGTGGCAGCCTGACGCGGTGCCCCGCTCCCCCGCCCGCCGCGTCGCCGTCGTCGGCGCCGGCATCGCCGGGCTGACCCTCGCCGCCGCGCTGGGTGACGACGTCGAGGTGACCCTCCACGAGGCCCGGCCGGAGCGGGCCGGGCTCGGGGCGTCCCTCGTCCTCTGGCCGAGCGCCCTGCGGGCCCTCGACCGTCTCGGCGTGCGGCCCCTCCTCGGCGAGCGGATGACGGCGGCCGGCAGCGGGCGGGTCTTCGACGCCGAGGGCCGTCCCCTCACCCGCCCGCACCGGATGCCGCTCCACGTCGTCGAGCGCCCCGACCTCCTCGCGGCCCTCACGGCCTCGCTCCCCCGTCGCGCCCGCCTCGTCGAGGCCGAGGTCGACGACCCCGAGGAGCTGGACGCCGACCTCGTCGTGGGCGCGGACGGAGTGCGCAGCCGGGTGCGCGGCCTCGTGGACCCGCGCCGTGCCGGACGGCGGGGCACCCCGTGGGTAGCCCTGCGCGGTGCCCTCGCGACGCGGCCCGCCCCTGCCGACGTCGGCGAGTACTGGGGGCCCGGGCGCCTCCTGGGGCTCGTGCCCTCTCCCGCCGGCGGCTACTGGTTCGCGACCCACTGCGACGACGAGGGCGTCGAGCCTCTCGACGTGGACACGGCCCTCCGCCAGGCCCGGGAGGTGTTCTCGGGGGCCGGGGGCCGGGCACGGGACGTCCTCGCCTCCGCCGACCCGGCGACGACCTCCGCCACCCGCCTCTGGACGGCCCCGCCGCTGCGGCGCTACGCCTCCGGTCGTTACGTCGTCGTCGGCGACGCAGCCCACGCGATGACCCCGAACCTCGGCCGGGGAGCCTGCGACGCCGTCCTCGACGCGGTGCGTCTCGCGTCGGCCCTGCGCAGCGGCCGCGGGACCGCCGGGTACGAGGCCCGACGGCTGCCCCCGACCCAGGCCGCGCGGGTCGCGTCCGGTGCGCTCATGCGGCTCGCCCTGCTCGACCGCGGGAGCGGCGCACGCGACCGAGCCCTCAGGACCGTCGGCGCGGTGCGGCGGGGCGGTAGGCGCTGACGGTCGCATCGCCGGCGACGTGGAACCGCCAGGGGAAGCGGTCCCCGTCGCCGCCGGGTCCGCGGACACCGACCCGCGGCCCGGCCCGCACGGCAGTGGTGTCGACGGGGACCGCCGGTGGCGTGAGCGTGACTCCGGCCCCCGGCGCCAGGAGGTCGAGTCCGTCGTGGCCGCGCCCGAGCCCGAGCGCGACGGTGAGCCGCGCCGGGCCGCGGGCGAGGTCCCGGGCGGCGAGCCGGTCCCGCCCGCGTCGCGCCCGCTCCTGCCCGTCGACGACCTCACCCGCGCGGAGCAGGACGGCGGCCGCCTCGCCCTCGGCTCCGGTGACGACGTTGGCGCAGAAGTGCATGCCGTACGTGAAGTACACGTAGAGCCGGCCGGCCGGGCCGAACATCGCGGCGTTCCGGGGCGTCCGACCCCGGTGGGCGTGCGAGCCCGGGTCGTCGGCGCCGGCGTACGCCTCGACCTCGGTGAGCCGGACCGTGACCCCGTCGTGGGTGACCGTCGCGCCGAGCAGCCGCGGCGCGACCTCGAGCACCGGCCGCGCGAGCAGCCCCGCGAGGGGGTCGCTCAGCGCGCGGTCGGGACGTCGGCGGCCCACGTGCGGGCCTCCGTCGCGACGGCGACGACCCGGTCGAGCTGCTCGGCGACCCGCGCCGGCGCGGTCCCGCCCTTGCCCGAGCGCGAGGCGAGCGACCCCGGCACGGTGAGCACCTCGCGCACCCCCGGGGTCAGGTGCTCGGAGATCCCGGCGAGGTCGGCGTCGGTGAGGTCCCACAGCTCGATGCCGCGCTCCTCGCACACCCGGACGCAGGCGCCCGCCACCTCGTGGGCCACCCGGAACGGGACCCCCTGCCGGACGAGCCACTCGGCGACGTCGGTCGCGAGCGAGAACCCCTGGGGCGCGAGCGAGGCGAGTCGCTCGGTGTCGAAGACGAGCGTGCCGACCATCCCGGAGAACGCCGGGAGCAGGACCTCGAGGGTGTCGAGGGCGTCGAAGACCGGCTCCTTGTCCTCCTGGAGGTCGCGGTTGTACGCCAGCGGCAGGGACTTCAGCGTCGTGAGGAGCCCCGCGAGGTCGCCGACGAGCCGTCCGGCCTTGCCGCGCGCGAGCTCGGCGACGTCGGGGTTCTTCTTCTGGGGCATGATGCTCGACCCCGTCGAGTAGGCGTCGTCGAGCGTGACGAAGGAGAACTCCTTCGTCGCCCACAGGACGACCTCCTCGGCGAGGCGGGAGACGTCGACCGCGGTCATCGCCGCCACGAAGGACAGCTCGGCCGCGAAGTCCCGCGAGGCCGTCCCGTCGATCGAGTTCTCGACCGACCCGGAGAAGCCGAGGTCGGCGGCGACCGCCTCGGGGTCGAGGCCGAGGGATGACCCCGCGAGCGCCCCCGACCCGTACGGCGAGAGCGCGGTGCGGGCGTCCCAGTCCCGCAGCCGGTCGACGTCGCGCAGCAGCGCCCACGCGTGGGCGAGCATGTGGTGCGACAGCAGGACCGGCTGGGCGTGCTGGAGATGGGTCCGGCCCGGCATCGGGACCTCGGGGTGCCGGCGCGCCTGCGCGACGAGGGCGTCGACGACGTCGAGGACGAGTCCGGCGACGAGCCGGGCGTGCTCGCGCAGGTACATCCGGAAGAGGGTGGCGATCTGGTCGTTGCGGGAGCGGCCCGCCCGCAGCCGGCCGCCGACCTCCGGCCCGGCGCGCTCGATGAGACCGCGCTCGAGGGCGGTGTGGACGTCCTCGTCGTCCGCGGCCGGCAGGAAGACGCCCGACTCGACGTCGGCGCGCAGCCGCTCGAGCGCGTCGAGCATCGCGGCGAGCGTCGCGTCGTCGAGCAGCCCGGCGCGGTGCAGCACTCGGGCGTGCGCGCGGGACCCCGCGATGTCGTGCGGGGCGAGCCGCCAGTCGAAGTGCGTCGACTTGCTGAGCGCGGCGAGCGCGTCCGCCGGTCCGCCGGCGAAGCGGCCGCCCCAGAGGCTCGTGGGGGCGGGCGCGCCGGGGGCGTCGTCGTGGGTCACTGCGGGTCCTTCCGGGCGTACGACATGAGGAGGTCGACGATCTCGGTGCTGCGGCGCTCCCCCGCCGTGATGACCATGATCGTGTCGTCCCCGGCGATCGTCCCGAGCACGCCGGAGACCGTCGTGTGGTCGATCGCCGAGGCGAGGTAGTTGGCGGCGCCGGGGGGCGTCCGCAGGACGACGAGGTTCGCGGAGCGCTCCGCGGAGACGAGCAGCTCCTGGCACCGGGCGGCGAGCCGCGAGGTGTGGGCGCCCTCGTCCTGCGCGGCCCGGACCGTCCGGTCCCCGCCTTCGCCCGGGACGGCGTAGACGAGACCCTTGCCGACCCGCACCCGCTCGGCGCGGACGTCGACGAGGTCGCGGGAGAGCGTGGCCTGGGTGACCTCGATGCCGTCGTCGGCGAGGAGGTCGAGCAGCTCGGTCTGGCTGCGGACGGGGTTCGAGCGCAGGATCTCGACGATCCGCTGCTGGCGGGCCGTGCGGCTCGTGGAGACGCTCATCGCGGGCCGTCCGACTGCTCGACGAGCCACGACAGCAGCGCCTTCTGCACGTGCAGCCGGTTCTCGGCCTCCTGCCACACCGCGGAGCGGGGACCGTCGATGACCTCGGCGGTGACCTCGGCGCCGCGGTAGGCGGGCAGGCAGTGGAGGAAGACGGCGTGCCCGGCGGCCCGGGCCATCGCGGCCTCGTCGACCCGGTAGCGCGCGAACGGGTTGCCCTCCCCCTTGCGCGCCTCCTCCTCGGCCTCCTGGCCCATCGACATCCACGTGTCGGTGACCACGACGTCGGCGCCGTCGAGCGCAGGGGCCTCGTCGTCGGTGACGAGGACGGAGCCGCCCTGGTCGGCGGCGATCTCCTCGGCCCGGGCGACGACCGCCGACGGCGGGTGGTGGCTCGCCGGGCCGGCGAGCCGGACGTGGAGGCCGGCGAGCGCGCCACCGAGGAGGTAGGAGCTCGCCATGTTGTTCGCACAGTCCCCGAGGTAGGCCATCGTGCGGCCGGGGAGGTCGCCGAGCCGCTCGCGGACCGTCATGAGGTCGGCGAGGATCTGACAGGGGTGGAAGTCGTCGGTGAGCGCGTTGACGACGGGGACGTCGGCGTACCGCGCGACCTCCTCGAGGTCGGCCTGGTGGAAGGTCCGCCACACGACGGCGGCCGACTGCGGGCCGATGACCCGCGCCACGTCCGCGACCGACTCCCGCACCCCGACCCCGGCGAGGTGGCCGTCGACGACCATCGGGAAGCCGCCGAGCTGCGCGACGGCCCCGACGAAGGAGACCTGGGTCCGCAGCGTCGGCTTGTCGAAGATGATGACGACGGTCCGCGGCCCCTCGAGCCGCCGGTCCGAGAAGGGGTCCGCCTTGAGCGCCAGCGCCCGGTCGAGCACCTCGCGCTGCTCGCCGGCCGTGAGGTCGTCGTCGCGCAGGAGGTGCCGCAGGGTCACGTCGCGTCCCGCTCGGCGAGGTCGAGCAGCCCGGGCAGGGCGTCGACGAAGAGGTCCAGCTGCTCGGCGGTGACGACGAGCGGCGGGGCGAGCCGGACGGCGTCGGGCGCGACGGGGTTGAGGATGAGCCCGGCGTCCCGGCCGTGGGCGGTGACCGCCGCCGACCAGTCGCCCGCGAGGGTCACGGCCCGCAGCAGGCCGGAGCCGCGGATGCCCGTGACCCGCGGGTCGTCGAGGGCCTCGATCCGCCGCTGCAGGTGGTCGCCGACCTCCCGGACGTGCGCCATGAGGTCCTGCTGCTCGATCGTGTCGAGGACCGCGAGCGCCGCGGCGCAGGACAGCGGGTTGCCGCCGAACGTCGTGCCGTGCTGCCCCGCGGCGAGCAGGGCCGTGGCCTCCGGCCCGAACGTCACGAGGGCGCCGATCGGCACGCCGCCGCCGAGGCCCTTCGCGAGCGTCATCGCGTCCGGGACGACGCCCGCCTGCTCGCACGCGAACCACGTGCCCGTGCGTCCGACGCCGGTCTGGATCTCGTCGACGACCAGGAGGGCGCCTGCCTCGGCGGTGAGCCGCCGCGCGGCCTGGAGGAACTCCGGCTCCGCGGGGACGACCCCGCCCTCGCCCTGGATCGGCTCGAGGACGAGCGCCGAGGTGTCCGGGCCGACGGCGTGCTCGAGCGCCGCGACGTCGCCCCACGGGACGTGGACGACGCCCGGCATGAGCGGCTCGAACGGCTCGCGGAAGACCGGCTTGTGGGTCAGAGCGAGCGCCCCCGTCGTCCGGCCGTGGAAGGCGCCCTCGGCGGCGATGATCCCGGTCCGGCCGGTGCGGCGGGCGAGCTTGACGGCCGCCTCGATCGCCTCGGTGCCGCTGTTGCAGAAGAACACCGCGGACCCCTCGGGGGCGCCGGTGATGCCGAGGATGCGCTCGGCGAGCTCGACCTGCGGGACCGAGGTGAAGAAGTTCGAGACGTGGACGAGCTGGCCGGCCTGCTTCGACACCGCGGCGACGAGGGCCGGGTGGTTGTGGCCGAGCGCGTTGACGGCGAGGCCGCCGACGAGGTCGAGGTAGCGCCGCCCGTCGACGTCCCAGACCCAGGCGCCGTCTCCGTGCTCGAGGACGAGCGTCGGACGTCCGAAGACCCCGAGGAGGGAGGACTCGTAGCGGCCGAGCAACTCGTCGGTGTGCGGGCTCGCGGGTGCGGTCGTCTCACTCATCGTCGTCTCCGTCCTGGTCCGGCAGGACCATCGTTCCGATGCCCTCGGAGGTGAAGATCTCGAGGATCACGCTGTGCGGCTGCCGTCCGTCGACGACGTGGGCCTGGGGGACGCCGGACTCGACGGCGCGGATGCACGCCTCGAGCTTGGGGATCATCCCCGACTCGACGCGGGTGAGCAGCTCCTTGGCCGCCGACACCCGGATCTGCGAGAGCAGCGAGTCGCGGTCGGGCCAGTCGGCGTAGATGCCCTCGACGTCGGTGAGGACGACGAGCTTGCGGGCCCCGAGGGCCGCCGCGAGCGCGGCCGCGGCCGTGTCGGCGTTGACGTTGAGCACCTGGCCCTCGTGGTCCAGGTCCGGCGCGACCGTCGACACGACGGGGATGCGTCCCGCGTCGAGGAGGTCGAGGACCGCCCCGGGGGTCACCTCGGTGACGTCGCCGACGAGGCCGAGGTCGTGGTCCTCGCCGTCGACGGTCACGCCCTTGCGCGTCGCGCCGAAGAGCCCGGCGTCCTCGCCGGAGAGGCCGACGGCGACGGGGCCGTGCTGGTTGAGCAGGCCGACGAGCTCGCGGCCGACCTGGCCCGTGAGGACCATCCGGACGACGTCCATGACCTCCGGGGTCGTGACCCGCAGGCCGCCGCGGAACTCGGACTCCAGCCCGAGCCGGTCGAGCATCGACTTGATCTGCGGGCCGCCGCCGTGGACGACGACCGGGCGCAGCCCCGCGTACCGGAGGAAGGCGATGTCCTCGGCGAACGCCGCCTTGAGGGTGTCGTCGGTCATCGCGTTGCCGCCGTACTTCACGACGACGAGGGCGCCGCGGAAGTGCTCGAGCCAGGGCAGCGCCTTGACGAGGGTCGACGCCTTCTGCTGGGCGACGCGCAGCGAGGCGGCGTCGATCGCACCGCGGAGGGTCTGCTGCTGGGGTTGGGTCATCGGGGTCTCGGTCCCTTCGGGGCTCACGTGGAGTAGGCGGAGTTCTCGTGGACGTAGTCGTGGGTGAGGTCGTTCGTCCAGACCGTCGCCGCCGCATCACCGGCGTGGAGGTCGACGAGGACCCGCACCTCGCGCTGCGAGAGGTCGACGAGGCCGCGGTCGTCGCCGACCCCGCCGGCCCGGCACACCTGCACCCCGTTCATCGACACGTCGAGGCTCGCGGGGTCGAACGCCGCCGCGGTCGTGCCGACGGCGGCGAGCACGCGGCCCCAGTTCGGGTCGCCGCCGAACACGGCGCACTTGAAGAGGTTGTTCCGGGCGACGGAGCGGGCGACCTCGAGGGCGTCGTCCTCGGACGCGGCGGAGACGACCTCGATCGCGATGTCGTGGTGGGCCCCCTCGGCGTCGGCGATGAGACCGCGGGCGAGCTCGGCGCAGACGGCCGTGACGGCCTCGGTGAGCGCGGCCTCGTCGGCCTCGACGCCGGAGGCTCCCGAGGCGAGGAGCAGGACGGTGTCGTTCGTCGACTGGCAGCCGTCGGAGTCGATGCGGTCGAAGGTGAGCCGCGTCGCCTCGCGCAGGACGGCGTCGAGCCGGTCCGGGGCGACGACGGCGTCGGTCGTGACGACGACGAGCATCGTCGCGAGCGCCGGAGCGAGCATGCCCGCGCCCTTGGCCATCCCGCCGACGGACCAGCCGTCACGGTCGGCGACCGCGAGCTTCGGCACCGTGTCGGTCGTCATGATCGCCTCGGCCGCGGCTCGTCCGGCGTCGGCGGCGAGGGCGGACGCGGCGGCGTCGACCCCGGGGAGGAGCTTGTCCATCGCGAGGCGTTCGCCGATGAGACCGGTCGAGCACACGACGACGTCGCCGGCGGCGACGTCGAGGAGGCCCGCGACGTGCTCGGCGGTCGTGTGGGTGTCCTGGAACCCGGGCGCCCCCGTGCACGCGTTCGCGCCGCCGCTGTTGAGGACGACGGCGTCGGCGCGGCCGTCGGCGACGACGGTGCGCGACCACGTGACGGGCGCGGCCTCGACGCGGTTGCTCGTGAAGACGGCGGCGGCGTGGTGGTCCGGCCCGTCGTTGACGACGAGGGCGAGGTCTGCCGTGCCGGACGCCTTGAGCCCGGCGACGACGCCGGAGGCCCGGAACCCGCGGGGATGGGTGACGCTCATGCGGTGCTTCCTCCGGTGAGGGTGGTGGGGGTGACGACGAAGCCGGCGCGGCGCCAGGCCTGCGCGGCGTCGCCGGAGCGCTCGCTCGGGACGAGGACCCAGTCGGTGTCGAAGGTCGACAGGCCCAGGACGGAGATCCCGGCGTCGGCGAGCGGGGAGAGGATCTCGACGAAGACACCGACGGCGCTGAAGTCCAGCGGACCCGCGACCTCGACGGCACGGAACGGACCCTCGGTGCGTGCCCCGGCGGGGACGACGTCGCTCGTCGTGACGACCGAGGTCTCGTCCGGGGTGCGGGTCACGGAGGCGAGGGGGCCACGCTGCCAGTCGAACGTCGGCTCCTCCCCAGGCCCGAGCCGGACGACGGAGACGTCCTCCGGGTGCTCCATGAGGTGGCGCGGCATCACGCTCACGGCGCGATCCCGGCGAGCGGCAGCCCGGTGGTCTCGGGGAGGCCGAGGGCGAGGTTGAGGCACTGGACGGCCGCGCCGCCGGTGCCCTTCGTGAGGTTGTCGACGGCCGCGACGACGACGACCCGGCCGACCCGGTCGTCGAGGGTGACCTGGAGGTGGACGCAGTTGCTCCCGACGACGCTGCTCGTGCTCGGCCACCGGCCCTCGGGGAGGAGGTGGACGAACGGCTCGTCCTGGTAGGCGGTCTCCCACGCGGCGCGGACCTCCGCGGCGGTCGCGCCTTCGGCGACGGTCGCCGTGCCGGTCGCGAGGATGCCGCGGGGCATCGGGGCGAGGGTGGGGGTGAACGAGACGACGACCGGGCCCGCGCCGCACGCGGAGAGGTTCTGCTCGATCTCCGGGGTGTGCCGATGGACGCCACCGACGCCGTACGGGCTCATCGATCCCATGACCTCGGAGCCGAGGAGGTGCGGCTTGAGCGACTTGCCGGCGCCGGACGTGCCGGACGCGGCGACGACGGTGATGTCGCCCGGGTCGACGACCCCGCCGGCGAGGCCGGGGGCCAGGGCGAGGGACACGGCCGTCGGGTAGCAGCCCGGCACGGCGATGCGGGTGGCCCCGACGAGGGCGTCGCGCTGCTTGCCGCCGTCGGTCGGCAGCTCGGGCATCCCGTACGGCCAGGACCCGGCGTGCGGGGTGTCGTAGAAGGTCGTCCACGCCTGCGCGTCGCGCAGCCGGAAGTCGGCGCCGCAGTCGACGACGACGACGTCGTCACCGAGCTGCTCGGCGATCGCCGCGGAGTGACCGTGCGGGAGGGCGAGGACGACGGCGTCGTGGTCGGAGAGGACCTCGACGGTCGTCTCCTCGAGGACGCGGTCCGCGAGCGGGGTGAGGTGGGGGTGGATCGAGCCGAGCGGCTGGCCGGCGTTGCCCCCGGCGGTGACCGCTCCGACCTCGAGGTCGGGGTGGGCGAGGAGGAGGCGGAGCACCTCTCCCCCGGCGTACCCGCTGGCTCCGGCGACGGCGACTCTCTGCATGGCGCATGACTATACAGAAGTATTCATCTTCATGCACGCGGCCCCGCGTCCCGACCCCGGAATCCCATCGTACCGGGGTCCACGGGTCCGGCCCCGGCACCGTCGGCGGCCCGTGGTCCCCGTCAGGCGAGCGGGTCGTCGTCGCGCAGGACGAGGTCGAGGGTGCGCTCCCCGGACTCCAGCCCTCGCGCCGCCATCGCCCGGAGCGAGTCGACGGTGTCGACGCCGGCCCGCAGGAAGCGGCCGGAGAACGCGTCGAGCTCGCCCGACGCGAGGGCGAGCACGAGCGTCGTCACCTCCTCCGGGGAGGTCCACTCGGTCCGGTCGGCGTGCGCCTCCATCGCCTCGGTCATGTCCGTGCGGACGACGCCGGGCATGAGGTCGAAGGCACGGATGCCGCGGTCCAGGCCCGCGAGGTGGGTCGAGCCGGTGATCCGGGCCAGCGCCGTCTTGCTCACGTGGTACCCGGTCGAGACCTCCCCGGCCCGGCGCGCGACGCCGGAGTTGACGTTGACGACGCGCCCGCCGCCCGCGGCGGCCATGTGCGGCGCGACGAGCCACGTCATGAGGTACGGGCCGAGCACGTTGACCTCCTGCTGGTGCCACCACGCGTCGGGGTCGGAGGCGAGGAGGTCGACCTCGGCGTCCATGACCCCGGCGTTGTTGACGAGCAGGTCGATCCGGCCCTGCCGCTCGACGACCTCCTCGACCCACGCCGTGACCGCGGCCCGGTCGCTCACCGGGGCGACGGTCGAGGAGCCGCGCTCGACGACCCATCCGGCGTCCTCGAGGGCGTGGGCCACGTGCCGCCCGATCCCCCGGGAGGCGCCGGTGACGACGGCGACGAGATGACCGCCGCGACCGGCCCGCGCGTCGGTGTCCGGCGGGGGCGTCACGTCGCCGTCGTCGTCGACGGGCTCGTCGATGCCGTCGCTCACCGCTGCACCGCGCCGTGTGCCGACGCCGCCGCGGCGACGGCGGCGTCCCGCAGGCCCGAGACCTCCTCCGTCGTCATCGTCCGGTCCGCGGAGCGGAAGGTGAGCCGGTAGGCGAGCGAGCGCTTGCCCGGTCCCACCTGGTCCCCCTCGTAGACGTCGAAGAGACGGACGTCCTCGAGCAGGTCACCGCCGCCGGAGCGCAGGACCTCCTCCAGCGTCGCGGCCGGGACGGAGCGGTCGACGACGAGGGCGACGTCGCTCTGGGCCATCGGGTACGTCGCGAGGGTGTGGGCTCGGACGGTGGCCTCGGCGGCCCGAGTGAGGACGTCGAGGTCGAGCTCGCCACCGACGGTGCGCTCGGGCAGGCCGAGCCGCTGCACGACCTTCGGGTGCAGCTCGCCGACGTGACCGACGGGCGTGCCGTCGGCGAGGGAGACCCGGGCGCAGCGGCCGGGGTGCCACGGGGCGACCGCGTCGGCCGACGTCACGAGGTCGACCGCGAGCGCCTCACCGAGGGCACGGACGAGCTCGAGGACGTCGGTGAGGTCGGCCCGACGGCCCGGGCCCCACCAGCCGGCCCGGTCCCGGTCGCCGGCGAGGAGCAGCGCGACGTGTCGCGGCTGGTCGGGCACGGCGGCACGGATAGCGGCGAGGACGTCGTCGTCCGGGAGCACCCCGACGTCGACCGTCGGGGCGGGGCGCTGCTCCCCCGCGAGGTCGGTGACGAGGCCGACCTCGAAGAGGGCGACGTCCTTCGCCCCGCGGGAGACGTTGCGGCGGACCGCGTCGACCATCGTCGAGAGCAGGCTCGTGCGCATGAGCGGCGCCTCGTCCGAGAGCGGGTTCGCGATCCGCACGGTGCGCGCGGTCTCGGCCGCGACGTCGAGACCGAGGTCGGCGAGCCGGTCCGGGCCGACGAACGGTGCCTCCCAGACCTCGGAGAGACCCTGGGCGGCGAGGAGGTCGGCGACGGTGCGCCGCACCCGCTGGCCGTGCGTGAGGCCCGACCCGCCCGGCGGGACCGGCAGGACCGACGGGATGCGGTCGTAGCCGTGGATCCGGGCGACCTCCTCGACGAGGTCCTCGGCCGTGCGCAGGTCCGGACGCCACGACGGCGGGGTCACCGCGAGGGGGCCCTCGCCCGCGTCGACGGTGCAGCCGATCTGCTCGAGGACGGCGACGACCTCCTGCGCCGGGTACTCGACCCCGACGATCCGGGCGGGGAAGCCGGGGTCCATCGTGACGACGGGCGCCGGGGCCGGCGTGCCGACGTCGGTGACGGCCGGGTCGGCCGTGCCCCCGCCGAGCCGGACGAGCAGGTCGACGGCCAGCTGGGCCGCGGCGGGCGCGAGGAGCGGGTCGACGCCGCGCTCGAAGCGGCGGGAGGCCTCCGACGGCAGCCGGTGCCGGCGGGCCGACCGGGCGACGGTCACGGGGTCGAAGTGCGCCGCCTCGAGGAGCACGTCCGTCGTCCCGGGGCCGACCTCGCTCGAGGCCCCGCCCATGACGCCGGCGATGGCGAGCGGGGTCTCACCGCCGTCGGTGACGAGCAGGTCCTCGGGGTCGAGGGTGCGCTCGACGTCGTCGAGGGTCGTGAGCCGCTCCCCCGCCCGGGCGCGGCGCACGACGACCCGCTCGCCGAGCCGGTCGAGGTCGAAGGCGTGCAAGGGCTGGCCGAGGTCGAGCATGACGTAGTTCGTCACGTCGACGGCGAGCGAGATCGGCCGCATCCCGGCCTCGGTGAGCCGCACCTTCATCCACGACGGGGTGGGAGCGGTGACGTCGATGCCGCGGACGACCCGGGCGACGTAGCGGTCGCAACCGGCCCGCCCACGGATCGGGGCGTCGTCGGTGAGCTCGACCGGGACGCCGTCGTCGGTGGCGGCCGGGGCCGCGGCCGCGAGCGCCGTCGCGGGGTCCGTGAAGGCCGCCCCCGTGGCGTGCCCGTACTCCCGGGCGACGCCCCGGACGGAGAAGCAGTAGCCGCGGTCGGGGGTGACGTTGACCTCGACGGTCTCGCGGTCCAGTCCGAGCAGCGGGATCGCGTCGGCGCCCGGGACGAGCCGGTCGAGCATCGCCGCGTCGCCGGCGAACCAGTCGGTGAGGACGAGGATGCCGTCGTGGTCCTCACCGATCCCGAGCTCGCGGGCGGAGCAGATCATCCCGGCCGAGACGTGGCCGTAGGTCTTGCGGGCCGAGACCTCCATCGGACCCTGCGGCGTCGTGACCGACCCGCCCGGGAGGATCGCGACGACGAGGTCGCCCTCGTGGAAGTTGTGGGCCCCGCAGACGATGCCCTGGGGCTCACCGGTGCCGTTCACGTCGCCGACGTCGACCTGGCACCAGTTCACGGTCTTCCCGTTCTTCTGCGGCTCCTTCTCGAGGGAGAGGACGCGGCCGACGACGAGGGGGCCGCTGACTCCCCCGGTGTGCAGCGCCTCCTCCTCGAGCCCGACGGACACCAGGGCCGCGGCGACCTCGGCCGCGCCGGCGCCCTCGGGGACGGCGACGTGGTCGCGGAGCCAGTCGATGGGTGCCCGCATCAGATCTCCATCCCGAACTGCGCGTCGAAGCGCACGTCGCCCTCGATCATGTCCCGCATGTCGCTGACCCCGGTGCGGAACATCAGCGCCCGGTCGACCCCCATGCCGAACGCGAACCCGGTGTAGCGGTCGGGGTCGACGCCGCAGGCGGTCAGGACGTTGCGGTTGACCATCCCGCAGCCGCCCCACTCGATCCAGCCCATCCCCTTGCAGGTCCGGCAGTCCGGGTCCTCACCGCGGCACACGAAGCAGCGCAGGTCCATCTCGGCGCTCGGCTCGGTGAAGGGGAAGAAGGACGGGCGCAGCCGGGTCGTGATGCCCTCGCCGAACAGCTCGGCGGCGAGCCGGTCCAGCGTGCCCTTGAGGTGGGCCATCGTGATGCCCTCGTCGACGGCGAGCCCCTCGACCTGGTGGAAGGCCGGCATGTGCGTCGCGTCGAGCTCGTCGGTGCGGAACACCCGGCCGATCGCCGCGACGTACACCGGCACGCCGCGCTCGAGCAGCGTGCGCGCCTGGACCGGTGAGGTGTGCGTCCGCAGGACGAGCCCGCCGTCGGGCGGGTCGACGTAGAAGGTGTCCTGCATCTGGCGGGCCGGGTGGTCGACGTCGAAGTTCAGGGCGTCGAAGTTGAACCACTCGGCCTCGATCTCCGGGCCCTCGGCGATCTCCCAGCCCATTCCGACGAAGAGATCGGCGATCCGCTGGGACATCAGCTCGATGGGGTGCCGGCGGCCCATCGGGCGGCGGCCCGGCGGCAGCGTGACGTCGAGCGCCTCCTCGACGAGGATCCGCTCGTCCCGCTCGGCCTCGAGCTCGGCCTGGCGGGCGGAGAAGGCCTGGGCCACCCGCCCGCGCGCCTGACCGACGCGCTTGCCGGCCTCGGCCTTCGCGCTCGGCGGCAGCGCCCCGATCTCGCGGTTGGCGAGGGCGAGCGGGCTCTTGTCGCCCTGGTGCGCCCCGCGGACGGCCTTGAGCTCGGCGAGGGTGCCCGCCGACGCGGCCGCGGCGAGGGCTTCGGCGACGGCCTGCTCGACGGCCTCCGGGTCGAGCACGGCGACCTCGACGGGGTCGTAGCTGGTGTTGGGTCCGGACATCGCTCCCACTTCGGGTTCGGCGCTGGGCGGGCCCGAGTCTAGGTGGGCACCGCCCGCGGGACGGACGGGGATCGGCCCCCGGACGACGGTGAGCCCGGCACGCGGCCGGGCTCACGAGGTGCTGCGCTCAGTGCGCGCGACACGTCGGGCCCGAGGGCCCGGTAAATCGGCGGTCGCAGCAGCTCACGCCGTCCACGATAGCGGAGGTCACGGCGCTCCTCGGTGGGCGCCCGGCGCGGCGTCCGCGGTCTCCTCGACGGCCTCGGCCCTGACCCGCGGCGCGAGCTGCGCGGCGAGCCCGATGACCAGCCCGACGGCGGCGACGGCGAGGAAGCCGCTGCCCACCCCGAACCGGTCGAGCGCGGCCCCCGCGAACGGCGCACCGAGCGCACCGCCGACGGTCATCGAGCCGCCGTGCCAGCCCATCGCCTCGCCGCGGCGTTCGGCCGGGACCATCCGGGAGATCTCGTCGACGGTCGCGGCGATCGTGGGCGCGCACAGCAGCCCGGCGACGAACGCGAGCGCGCAGAGCGTCCACACCGAGGTCGCGAGGGCCATCGGGGCCGCCGTCACCGCGAGGCCGACGAGCAGCCAGCGTGAGGGGACCTCGTGCGAGGCCGCCCCGTAGACGAGGCCCCCGACGAGGGAGCCCAGGCCCCACACGGCGAGCACGATGCCGACCGACGCGAGGCTGTCGAGGTCGCGCATCGTCGCGATGAAGGAGATGTCCGACCCCGCGAGGACGACCGTCGCGACGGCGGCGACCGAGCAGGCGACGACGAACGGCCCCCGGACCCAGGCCTGCCACGGCAACGACGAGCGGCCGTGACCCGCCTCCTGCTCGCCACGGAGCGGCGGGTCGAGCACCCACACGGCGAGGCCCGCGGCGACGCCGAGCATCTGGTTGACGAAGATCACCCATGTCGTCCCCCACTGGGTGGCCGCGGCGACGGCGACGGCCGGGGCGATCATGAACGAGACCTCGAGCAGCGAGGTGTCGAGGGAGATCGCGGTCCGTCGCTGCTCGGGGGCGGAGGCGGCGATGATCGCCTGCCGGACGAGGGAGAAGATCGGCACGAGGAAGAGACCCGCGACGGTGACGAGGACGAGCAACGCCCAGTAGGGCGCCCACGGGGCGACCGCCCAGCACACGCCGGAGACGACGATCGAGGGACCGACGACCCGGCGCAGCCCGTACCGGTCCAGGAGCCGTCCGCGCCACGGGGCGCTCACCGCCATCGACAGCGTGGCCGCCGCCCCGACGACGCCCGCCTCGGCGTAGGAGCGGCCGAGTTCCGTGACGACGTGGATCGTCACGATGACCCCCGTCGCGAAGACCGGCAGCCGCACGACGACGCCGAGCACGAGCGCCCGGCGCAGCGCCGGACGCGCCAGCACGTGGCGGTACGGCTCGAGGCTCAGGGCGGACACCGGGACACTCTGACACTGCACGCGCGGCCCTGCCATCCGACGAGCCGAATTCGTCGGCACCGGAACGCCGACCGGCCCGGTTTCGGCCGCGACCGGCACGGGTACCGTCGAGCAGGAGGGACCGCACCGAGTGAAGGAGAGTCGATGACCCCGCAGGACCCCTACGCCGACCCGAGCACCCTGGGCACCCCGACCGGCTCCACCATGGCCAACGGCGCCCCTGCCGAGAGCGACGAGCACAGCCTGAGCCTGTCCCCCGACGGCCCGCTGCTGCTGCACGACGTCCACCTCCTCGACACGCTCGCGCACTTCAACCGCGAGAACATCCCGGAGCGCAAGCCGCACGCCAAGGGCTCGGGCGCCTTCGGACGCTTCGAGTGCACCGAGGACGTGTCGCGGTACACGAAGGCCTCGGTGCTCCAGCAGGGAGCCAGCGTGCGCACGGCCGCCCGGTTCTCGACCGTCGCCGGTGAGCTCGGCTCCCCGGACACGTGGCGCGACGTGCGCGGCTTCGCGCTGCGCTTCTACACCGACGAGGGCAACTGGGACATGGTCGGCAACAACACGCCGGTCTTCTTCGTCCGCGACCCGATGAAGTTCCCGCACTTCATCCGCAGCCAGAAGCGGCTCGCCGCGTCGGGCCTGCGGGACGGGACGATGCAGTGGGACTTCTGGACGAACTCCCCCGAGTCGGCCCACCAGGTCACCTACCTCATGGGCGACCGGGGCCTGCCGCGCTCCTGGCGGTTCATGAACGGCTACGGCTCGCACACCTACATGACGAGCAACGCCGCCGGCGAGCGGTTCTGGGTGAAGTTCCACTTCCACAGCGACCAGGGCGTCGAGAACCTCACGAACGAGGAGGCCGAGCGGCTGTCCGGGGCGGACGCGGACTTCCACCGCAGGGACCTCTTCGAGGCCATCGAGAGCGGGGACCACCCGTCCTGGACGATGTACCTCCAGGCGATGCCGTACGAGGACGCCAAGACCTACCGGTTCAACCCCTTCGACCTCACGAAGGTGTGGCCGCACGAGGACTACCCGCTCGTGAAGGTCGGGACGTTCACCCTCGACGAGAACCCCGTCAACCACTTCGCGCAGATCGAGCAGGCGGCCTTCGCACCGAGCAACATCGTGCCGGGCATCGGCTTCTCGCCCGACAAGATGCTGCTCGCGCGGGTCTTCTCCTACGCCGACGCCCACCGGGCCCGGGTGGGCACCAACCACCACATGCTCCCGGTGAACCGTCCGGTCCCGGCCGTCGAGGAGCGGGCGAACCATCACGTGTGGGACGGCCCGATGAACTACGAGGTCAAGGGGGGTCCGACGTACGTGCCGAACAGCGACGGCCGCGGGCACTCCGAGTTCCAGGGTGCCGTCGCCGAGGGCTGGGAGGCCGACGGCGAGATCGTCCGTCAGGCGTACACGAAGCACCCGGAGGACGACGACTGGGGCCAGGCCGGCGCGCTCGTGCGCGAGGTGTTCGACGACGCCCAGCGCGACCGCTTCGTCGAGACGGTCGCCGGCGCTCTCGGCGGGGTGCGCGAGGACGTGCTCGAGCGGGCGTTCGTCTACTGGAGGAACGTCGACGCCACCGTCGGCGCCCGGATCGAGGAGCGCGTCCGGGCCGGTCAGGGTGACCCGATCCCGGGCGCGCCCGACGAGGACAAGGCGCAGGTCACCGAGCCCCTGCCGGAGCCGGCCGGGCACCGCGCCTGACGGCGGCCGGGTCAGTCGCCGTCGGGGAAGGTGGCCCGCAGCAGGGCCCCTCCCGACGGCGACTCCTCGGCGACGACCTCCCCGCCGTGGGCCTCGACCATGCCCCGGACGAGGTAGAGACCGAGACCCGTCCCGTGCCGCGCCCCGGCCTGCCAGAAGCGGTTGAAGACGAGCTCGCGGTGCTGGGGGGCGATGCCGTCGCCGTCGTCGGCGACGACGAGGTCGGTCGCCGCCGGCCCGTCCCACGTCGCCCGGCGCACGCCCACGTGCACCCGGCCGCGTCCGTGCCGCAGCGCGTTCTCGACGAGGTTGGCGAGCACCTGCTCGAACCGGTCGGGGTCGACCCACATCGTGCGGGCGGACTCCTCGACCTCGACGTCGAACTGGTCGCGGTCGGCCCCGGAGGCCACCCGGCGCTCGACCTGGGCCTCGAGGCGCGGCACGACGTCGACGGGCTGGGCGTGCACGGTGAGGCGTCCGGCCTGGATGCGCGAGGTGTCGAGCAGCTCGGTGATGAGGCGGGTCACCCGGTCGGCGTCGGCCTCGATCGTCTCGAGCATGAGGCGCTTCTGGTCGTCGGTGAACCGGTCCCAGTTGCGCAGCAGCGTCGAGGAGAACCCCTTGACACCGGTGAGCGGCGAGCGCAGCTCGTGGGCGACCGACGACAGCAGGGCGGCGCTCTCCTTCTCGGCCCGCCGCCGGGCCTCGGCGTCGCGGAGGCCCACGACGACGGCCCGGACCGGACCGAGGTGCCCGTCGCGCACGTAGTGCGCGGTGACGAGCAGCTCGCGGCCCGAGGGCAGCACGAGGAGCCGCTCGCGGTGCCCGCTGCGGGTCTCGAGGCCCGTCCACGGGTCGCTCACGTCCCACCAGTCGTCGCCGGTGAGGTCCTGGAGCGGTAGCGCCTCGCGGATGTCACGTCCGACGACGTCCGCGGCGGCGAGCCCGGTGACCTGCTCGGCCCGGGAGTTCATGTACCGCACCGTGCGGGAGGAGCCGATGGCCGCGACGAGACCGTCCGGGAGGAACTCCAAGCCGTGCGCCGCGAGGTCCTCGGGGATCTTGAACGCCTCGGCCATGGCGGCGACGTTACCGGCCGGGTCCACCGGTCCGGGGGAAGCCCGCCGACGTGTACAGGCAGACCGTCGCGGCCATCGCGAGGTTGAGCGACTCGGCGAGCCCGTGGATCGGGACCCGGACGACGTCGTCGCAGGCCGCGCGGGTCTCCTCGGGCAGGCCCCACGCCTCGTTGCCCATGACCCAGCAGTGCGGCCCGGACAGGTCGGCGTGCGGCAGCAGGGTCGTCCCGGCCCCGTCCGCCGCGAGGGTGCGCACCCCCGCCGAGCGCAGCCGGTCCAGGCTCGCGGCGACGTCGAGACCGGTGACGACCGGCAGGTGGAAGATCGAGCCGGCGCTGGAGCGGACGACCTTCGGCGAGCGGACGTCGACGGACGCCGCGCTCACGAGGACGGCGTCGGCACCCGCGGCGTCGGCCCCGCGCACGACCGTCCCCGCGTTGCCGGGGTCGCGCACGTGGGTGAGCAGGACGAGCAGCCGCGGCCCTCGGGCGAGGACGTCGTCGAGCGACGCGGGGTCGTCGTCGACGACGGCCAGCACGCCCTGGGGTGCCTCGGCGTCGGCCATCGCCGCGAGGACCTCGGCGGACACCGGCTGCACCCGCAGGTCCGCGTCGCGGGCAGGCTCCAGGATGTCCGCGGCGTAGCGACCCGCGGCCTCCTCGGTGACGTAGACGTCGCGGACGCGGTGCGCGGCGTGCCGCACCGCCTCCCGGACACCCTGGGGTCCCTCGACGACGAAGCGGGGGGGGGGGGGGGGGCCCCCCCCCCCAGGGGGGGGGGCCGGCGCCCCCCGCCCCCGGGCGCCGCGGGGGGGGGGTGGGGGTCCGGGGGGGGGGGGGGGGGCCGGCGGGGGGGGGGGGCCGCCCCCGTGCGGGGGGGGGGGGGGGGGGCCGGGGGGGACGGGGCGTGGGCTGGTCCTCGGACACGGTCAGGACGACTCCTCGGTGACAGCAACCTGCAGGATGCTGATC